>NZ_CP051514.1:1243039-2486079 GCF_012689525.1 Paraburkholderia aromaticivorans | reverse complement strand
TTGGTTGAATCGTGAGCTCGATCTGACTGAGACAAGTACCAATGGCGGCTCGAGCGATACCGACATAAACGCATTCGCGGTCATCCCTGCCGGTTGGCCGTCAGCGGTATAGGTGACAACCGTTACGCCGGTGGCGAAAAGTCCCATGGTCGCGCGCAACAGCTTCGGATCCACCGGACTCGTCGCCTGAGGGGAAGAAATATCGTCCATGATCACACCAGCGGGGTAACCGTGTTTTCCACGCCGAGCAGTGCCTTGCCGTACACCTCACTGCCGATTGCCGGAAGGCCGATCGCGTGACGGGCAGCGGTATTCGAATCGCGCCACCAGCGCTGCATCGGGCTGCCCTCGGCAAAACTGCCTGCGCCGTGGGCGGAAAGCAGAACATTGATCGCATCAGTGATTAGCGTCGTGATCATGCCGGTATCAGCGCGAACCCGGGCCTTGACCACGTAGTCGAGCTGCACACCGCGCTTTGCGGCGTCGTCAATTTCGTCTGCCGAACGGAATGCGCGCAGTTCGGCCGTATCGACCTTGAGGGCCGCATCGGCGATCTGCATCTGGAACACGGTGGAGTCTGTCTGCTTTTCGAACGACGTATAGGCGATTGCGCGTTGCGACGCTTTGTCGATGACGTACCTGAGCGCCGCGCGGCCCATTCCGAGTTGCGGCCCCGTGAGAATGAGCGCCGCGAGCGGTACAAACGCTGCGCGATAGCTTGCCTCGTCCTTGAGTTCGGTCGGGTAGACGCCCTTTACTGCCGCCATAATGTCCATCAGGCGGTGATCCGGCACGAACACGTCGTTACCGACGATGCAGTTGCTTCCTGAGGCACGCATACCCGCGGTGTACCAGGTGTCCTCGATTGACAGTTCGCTCATCGGAACGAGCGCCAGATACTGAGCCTTGAATGCGCCGTTCTGGTCGTGCTCGATGACGCCGACCATGGCCCAATCCGCGTGAAGCGAGCCCGATGAGAAATACCACTTGCCGGAAATGACCAGTCCGCCTGCGACGCGGCGCGACTGCTTCGACGGCGTGAAGACACCGGACACGCGGGCATCGGCATTAACGCCAAACACCTCGTCCTGTGCCTGCTGCGGAAACAGCCCGGTGAACCATGCGCAGACATTGATCAACGCAACCACCCAAGCGGTCCCGCCGCACGCTTCGCCGAGTGCGGCCGAGACTTCCAGATGCGACCGCACGTTACCTTCGTAGCCGCCGTAGCGCTTTGGCACCATCAGGCGGAAAAGGCCCGCTTCGGCGATCGCACGGATATTTTCTTCGCTAGCACGGCGATTCCTGTCGGATTCGGCCGCGTTCCTGAACAACAGCGGCTGCAACGCTTCGGCGCGCCGCGTGAGTTCCTGCAGGCTTGCCCCATTCATCGGGCGGTCCGGTACGTATGCTTCGGCGAGTGCCAGTGCTTCCTTGATCATTTTTGTCTCCGCATCATAATGTACATTGATGTTACTATTAAATGTCTGAGCCGACTGCCAGACACTAGGTGAAAAGCAACTAGTCAGACCGTCCATCACCAAGAATCTGGACGATTCTAAATGTTTCATATCAACACTTTTGTCACTCCGACACCTGAGTCAGATATTAGAAGCCCGTTGGGTGCTGTGCAAGCTAAACTGGCACCAGTTAGGGTTTCCGATTAGAATGATTTTGTCACTATGACAAAACGTCACTTCGGTATTTCGGCGTACTGCATTTCCATAAGGATGAGGAACGCGATGGTGGATCATCGTTCGAAGGTCGCGGAAAAAAAGCGCCTGCTGATGAGGGCGAAGCTCCTCGACGCCGCGATGCGTGTCTATGCTGATCATGTCGGCCCGGGGCCTGTCATCGACGACGTGATCCGCGAGGCGAAGGTCTCGAGGGGCACGTTCTACAAATACTTCGACTCGCTGGAACAGGTGCTCGTGGCGCTCGGCCAGGAACTCAGCAATCAGATGACGAGCGACATACTGCCGGTGTATGACCTGCTGACCGAACCGTGGCAGCGTGCCGCCGTCGGCTTTCGCGTCTTCCTCGTGCGTGCCCTTCTCGACCGGAAGTGGGCCGGCTTCGTCACGCGGGTCGACGTCTGGCCGCATCACACGCTCGTCGCGCAGTACATGGCCGCGGACCTGGAGAATGGGAAGGCGCTCGGTCAGTTCACGTTCGATCTCGTCGACGTCGCCACCGACTTCCTTATGGGTGCGTCCGCTCACGGAATACAGGCGATCCGGCAGGGCGTGCCTGACCCGATTCGATATATGGACGGGAGCGTGCGCATGGCGCTCTCAAGCCTCGGTTGTGACCAGCAGACCTGTGAACGCGGCGCTGCCTTTTCCTACTCTTATTTGAAATCGTGGGCGCGCGGCGAACTCGCCGCAGCCAGGCCTTTCTGGGCGCTGAACATGAATTCGAAGGACGGCAGACTGTTTCTCTCGCACACTCCCGGCTCGGTCCTCGACGCGTCCGGCGACGGGAGTAAGCCTGCTATCGTCGCAGATTCGTAGACCCACGACAGCGTCCGTAGATGCGGCACGCGCCACACGTTGCGCTTCAAAGGCAGGAAAGCGCAGCGCTGCCGACTCGCGTGGCCAGTGGGAGCACAGGTGGGATTGAATCCGGGCGCGGCAGGTTGCCGTGATGTGGATCATTGGTTTCAAGTGACGGAAATCGCAGTTGAATACATGACCTGCTTGAGCGCGACGCTGGAGCGGATGCTCCGGACGTTCGGGATCCTTGTGAGTTCATCGACGATGAGGCGCTCGAGCGCCTGTGTATCCCGTACGAGAACCCGTAACAGGTGATCCGCGTCGCCCGTCATCAGGTAACACTCCACGATGCTCGGCAGCGCGACAACGGCGCGTTCAAATTCGTCCAGTCCCTCGCGCCGTTGATTCTCGAGCGACACATCGATGAACACGCTTAGGTTCAATCCCGCTGCGCCCGGATCCAGGAGGGTCACGCGCCGGCGGATAATGTTGCACTGCTCCATTGCCTTCACCCGAGCCAGACAGGGAGACGGCGACAGATTGACTCGCGAGGCAAGCTCTACGTTGGTTAGACGCGCGTCCTCCTGCAGTTCCTTGAGTATTTTGCGATCGATCGCATCGAGTTCTGTTGAAGACACCATGAATTGCAAAGACGTCCACCTCAGGCAGGCTGCGGCGGCTCGCGCGCGCTCTTGGAGAATGCAGCCGCACGCTCGCACAACGCAACGTCAGCCGCGCTGTGCGCTGAGGAACTTTGCCTCGGGTTGGCATCCGCAGCTCAGTGTGGCCACGGGGCGTGGTGGCCAGAACAGCTTCCCAAAGGTAGCCTTGCGGATGACGCGCTACACGGTTGTGTACTGCGCGGATCAACCAATCCACCCCGGCGGGGCGTTCGGCAGAAAACAGTTCGTACAGGTCGCTCTCGCGGTCTCCAACACAGACAAACCGCGTCTTTGCACAACGTAACCTGAGTGCCGCGAGATGGTCGATCCCTTCAAGCCATTTGATGCTTTCTTTCTGTTCGATGGGGCGCGTAACTGCGGGAGCCCTCTTGCCGAACACCTCTTCGGGGCGCACCCAGGTCTTCATGCCAAGCACGCCTGGCGGCAAGCCCTCAGGCGTGACTGCCAGCAGACTGTGCAACATGAAGCCCTGCTCATTGTTGCCGGTGCCGCGACCCAGACCTTCCGTCGCGTGCAGATGCGACAGGTTGAACTCCGTTGTGTCCTGAACCGCCAGCACGATCGGCACCTGTCTCATGCGATCGAGCGTTTGCGCAATGTGGGGCGCGAGGATGCCGTTCGTGTCGACCTGCGTATTATCGAAGAAACGGTAGGCAGCCTTCAGTTCGGCAGGCTTGAGCGATTGTGGAAACGAACCTTGCGGACTGCACGCGAGTCGGCGAGCCAGCGCAACGAGACGCTGCGCCAGGCGCGCATCACCCAGATTCGCCTCGCCAAATTCGGCACTTGCCCAGTCATCTGTCTCGTTCTCGTCGAACAATCCCGACTACCGTTGCGAACAGAATGGGACAAAGTTAACATCGACATCGACGGTTTACAAGCGATCATTCATCACTCCGCTCGCAAGGTGTGGGTAATCCTGAGACATAGGGCGGCGTCCCGCAACCGGCTCAACCCAATACGCCTACGAGCTGGATCTCCCCGGCCTGCGGTCCTGGTCGCTTTCACGTTATCCCTACCTCGTTTTTTATTTTGAACGCGACGACCACATCGACGTATGGCGCGTTCTCGTCAGCTGCGAAGAACAGCGACGCGTCCAGCTCCGGACAGGTTCTGCCCACACGGATGAGCCGCGCGATACGCCACGATACGACCATGTACAGCGCGAGCGCCTTCTCCACCCGCTCCATCTGTGAGAGTTGCAGCGCCTCAACCCGGCAGGCGTTCTTCAGGACGTTGAAGACATTTCTATTTCCCACCTCGCGCGGTACCAGTCAACGAGTTCGATGAGCGCATGCGCATCGCCCGCGGCTCTGGTGCAAATAGTCGATATGACGAGATATTTTGTTATATAAAGGATACCTGATCAGACAGACAGGACGGCCATCCAGTTAGCGGGCGCAGCGGTATCTTTGAGGCGGAGTTTCGCGAGGCTGAATTGGCCCTTGCGAATGCGATGTACCAGTTCAATACCTGAGAGAGTGATCGCTGCGTTCCGGAAACGTTTGAAGCCAAGCATGACTTTCGTCCGGGACTTGATGTTGCGGTGGTCCTGCTCGACCAGATTATTGAGATATTTCGAGGATCCGACCTTCGTGTCCTCCGGCAGCAAGCCATCAGCCTTCATCTCGCGCACGGCGCGGTGCGAGGCGGCGTAGCCATCAAGCGTGATGGTCTTCGGTGGCTGGCCTTGATGTTTGATTGCCTTCCTGAAAAACGCTTTTGCCGCCTTCACGTCGCGCCTGGCGCTGAGCATGAAGTCGACCGTCTGACCAGCCCGATCCACCGCCCGATAAAGATAAACCCACTTGCCGCGCAGCTTGAGGTAAGTCTCGTCGACACGCCACGACTGGCCGGTGGGCCTGCAAAAGCGGTTCCACCGTTTGACGAATTCCGGCGCAAAGCGACGCACCCAGCGCAGGATCGTCGTGCGCGCCAGCGACAGACCCCGTTCCGCCATCATCTCGACCAGATCGCGCAGGCTAAGCTTGTAGCGCAGGTACCAGCGAACACACAGAATGATCACATCGCGGTCAAAATGACGGCCCGCGAACAGTTCCTCCAGACTCTTCAGCTTGCTCATCGGCGGCTCTCAATTCGTTCAGACCGACACCTAACCGATTCCCCCCCGCGCTATTTGCACCAGAGCCCTCAATATGATCGTGTTGTGGAACACCATCTATATCGAGGCCACCATGATGCAAGTCCTGTGTTGACTTCTGTTTGTCGTAAAAGACCAGGGTAAACATCCATAAGTATGCGCTTCCAGATAGTTGGTGTACGGAGTATATTCAGGCCAAATTGACATGCACTCCTGGAGAACCCTCATGCAGTTTCATCTGAACGGCTTTCACGTCGGCGATCCGATGATTGAGCCAGCCGCTGACAGCTCGCCGAGCGTCGCGATGTCCGATACAGTTGACGTCCTTATCGTCGGAAGCGGTCCCGCGGGACTCGTGCTCGCGGCGCAACTGTCGCAATTTCCGTCCATCAGGACACGCATCGTCGAACGTCGCAGCGGGCCAATGCAGATGGGACAGGCCGACGGTGTCGCGTGCCGGACAGTCGAGATGTTCGATGCATTCGGGCTCGCCGACCGCCTGCTGCACGAAGCTTACTGGGTCAATGAAACAGTGTTCTGGCGGCCCGACGCACTTAACCGCGGTGCGATCAGGCGTACCGGACGCGTTCAGGATACCGAAACAGGGTTGTCTGAGTTTCCGCATGTGATTGTCAATCAGGCGCGTGTGCAAGACCATCTGCTGGACGTGATGCGCCGCTCGTCGCAGCGACTGGAGCCCGACTACGACCTCGAGGTGATCGACGTGCAACGCGACGATTCCGGCGACTATCCGGTGTGCGTCACCATGCGCCGCATGGATGTCGCGCGTCTCGATCAGACCGTGAGCGTGCGGGCCCGTTATGTCGTGGGTTGCGATGGCGCTCACAGCTGCGTGCGCACCGCTATCGGTCAAACGCTACGCGGTGATGCGGCCAATCACGCATGGGGCGTAATGGACGCGCTTGCCGTTACTGACTTCCCCGATATCCGGTTAAAAGCGGCCATTCAGTCCGCGAGCAAGGGCAACCTCCTCATCATTCCGCGCGAAGGTGGATATCTGGTGCGCTTTTACGTCGATCTCGGCGACGTCACGCCCGACAACCGTGACAGCATCAGGCAGACCACGGTCGATCGCATCATTCAGACCGCACAACAGATCCTGCATCCCTATACCCTCGATGTAAAAGAAGTCGCATGGTTCTCGGTCTATGAAGTTGGACAGCGCCTGACGGACCGCTTCGACGATGCACTCGCCGCCAACGGCACAGCGCGCGAGCCTCGCGTTTTCATCGCGGGCGACGCGTGTCACACGCACAGCGCGAAGGCCGGCCAGGGCATGAACGTGTCGATGCAGGACGGGTTTAATCTCGGCTGGAAACTGGGCGCGGTGCTGCAAGGGCGTAGCGGCCCGAGCCTGTTGCGCACCTATTCGGATGAGCGTCAGCCGATTGCGCAGGAGCTGATCGACTTCGACAAGGAATGGTCGGCAATGATGGCTGCTCCGCCCAGGGATCCCGGTCGCCCCGAAGCCGGCGGCGTCGATCCCGAGGAGCTTCAGGCATATTTCGTTCGCGCGGGTCGTTATACTGCAGGCGTCGCGACACGTTACAGGCCCGGCATGCTGACAGGTGATGTTGCGCATCAGGCGCTTGCAAAGGGCTTTCTGATCGGTACGCGCTTCCATTCCTCGCCCGTAGTCCGGCTTGCGGATGCAAAGCCCTTTCAACTCGGACACGCGGCGCAGGCAGACGGTCGCTGGCGTCTGTACGCGTTCTCTGACGCGGATCGAAGCGCCCTTCATGCACTGTGTGACCATCTGACGACATCGCCCGAATCCGTTTTGCGGCTCGTCACTCCAGACGATGCCGATGCGGACAGCGTACTCGATCTGCGCAGCGTGCTGCAGCAGCCTCATCGCGAAGTGCGTCTGGAAGACCTGCCTCCGCTCCTGCTTCCGCGCAAGGGTCGCCACGGCCTGATCGATTACGAGAAGGCATTTACGAGCGAAGCAGCGACTGATATCTTCGACGAACGCGCAATTGATCGACAGCGGGGCGCGCTCGTCGTAGTCCGTCCGGATCAATACATCGCGCATGTTCTTCCGCTCGATGCCTATCCGGAACTCAGCGCCTTCTTCCGGCCCATATTTCTCACGCAATAAACAGCCCAACACTGACAAATTACCGATCAAACAGCACAATCACGATACGCTGGTGAAATTTACCGGCAGCCTCGTGCGCCGGGCCCAACAGCGTCACGTAGCGGTATGGCTCAGCGAAGTCTCCGCTGAAATCACGAGCGTCCAGTACGCGGCGCTCGAGATCTTGCAGAGAACACCCGGTGTCAATCAGCGGCAACTCGGCGACGAACTTGACGTGGACCGCTCGACGGTCGCTGATCTGGTCGCCCGCATGGTTCGTAATGGCCTGATCGAGCGGAGCGACGATCCCGTTGACAGGCGCAGCTATGTGCTGTCACTGGCGGCGGCAGGCAGCAACCAGCTTGCTGCGTTACGCCCGCGCGTCGAGGAAGTGGAGCGCATCCTCACTTCAAAGCTGACGCCCCGTGAGTCTGTTGAGTTGCGGCGGCTGTTGCTCGCACTCCTGCCGCAAGGGACATAGTGCGCGGGATGCTCGGGGAGACGTTGCTGCTGCCACGCAAAGAGCGTAACGACGATGCAGTCTGTCGCCGGATGCAAGCGGCCGGCGTACCCTGTTTCGGAAGTTCATGATTAAATTGTGCTGACCGTCTTCATCGCCCTGATGATGGCGGAATATGCTCAGGGATGTCCGAACTTATTCAATGTGGCGCAACTCGCTGATCGATTTGTCCTGCGCCCGTCAGACCCTCATCCTGAGGGACATCGGCCTACTTCTACCCACGAGCCCATCGAGCTACTCTTCCACAATGAAGAATTTCCAGGTCACAGTTCAGTCCAATGCCGAAACGTTTCAATTATGCGATTGCCTCAACTTTCTTCTGCCTCGGGTTCACTCGACCCTTAGTAGTATGGTCAACCATCACACGATAGGGGAGCTGGGCGTCACCGGCACGCAAAGCGGCATCCTGTGTATGTTGAGTAGTGGCAAGCTCCGACTTGCGTCCGAGTTGGCCCGAGAATGTGGCATTGACGCAAGCTCTACTACACGGTTAATAGATCGGCTGGAAAAGCGCCGACTAGTTACCCGCCAGCGCGGAGGACGCGATCGGCGGACCGCCCATTTGACGCTGACTCCGGAAGGTCAGGCCGTAGCTGCCCGCATGCCGGCCTTCTGCACGGTCATCATGGACCGTGCGCTGGACGGGTTTACTGCGCACGAAAAACGGTCTCTGACAGATATGCTTCGTCGGATCCTCGAGAATAGCGAGGATTTGGCTTGAGGGCTCAGTCAGTGGACGCGCTTGAACCAGATCTATGGCTAAAAGTAATCGTCCTAATTATTGACGAGGCTCCGCAGACCGACGAGCTACGTTTATTGTCTGCATCGGGACTTCAGCCTGTCGGCGAGGCCACCCATGCTTTGTGCCATTCGAGAGCGAGAGAGGCTAACTGCAATTGTGGGGCGCGAGATGCAGACGCCAAATGTTTGGGCCTGCGATATATATCCGATGCCCGTATCAGGCTTTGTCAAGATGACGACTGTGCCGGGTAAATGGCGGGATGAAGAACAGCAAATCACCTTACTACGGTTTCCGTTTCCCGGCATCGGTCATCAGCTGCGCAGTACGGTGGTACCACACGCTTCAACCTGGGCCTGCGGGCCACGAGGAATTACTACTCGAGCGCGGCGTAAGTGTCACATACGAATCGGTGCGCAACTGGTGCGACCGGTTCGATTCGCAGTTTGCGCGTTGCGCGAAGGGCGTGCGTGGCAGGGCGGGTTCGACCTGGCACCTCGATGAAGTGTTCGTGAAGCTGCGCGGCAAGCCGTACGTGCTGTGGCGCGCGGTGGACGAACACGGCACCGAACTTGACGTGCTGTTACAAAAGCGGTGCGACAAGGCTGCGGCCAAACACTTCTTCAGGAAGGTATTGCGCTCACACCCGGTGCCCCGAACGATCGTCACCGATCAACTGCATAGCTATCCGGCAGCAAAGGCGGAGGTCCCCAAACTGGCCGGCGTGAAACATGCATTCGTGAAAGCGTCTTGGGGCGATCCCGGAACTGTCGCCCCACTCACTGTCACTGCCAGGCGGCCGTTGGATTCTTCGTTCACAAGGTCCGCAAATTTGATCATGCCGCGCACTGTCGGTTGATCCGAGTTCAGGTGCGGCCGGTATTCCATGATCGTGAGCGTTTGTACCGGTTTAGCATGCGCCCATATCGGCTGCGCAATCAGAAGCGTTCCGAACAGCGCTCCGATAACGTCATGGCAAACTTGGTTCAGCGACCAGCCTGATTTGAACCGTGCAAATCGCTTCATCATGTTTCCAGCATCCTTCTAGACGATGAAGTGAGGGCGTAGATGAGCTGTGGACGGCGCATCTATCCAATTATCGCTCTGACAACCCGGCCCGGAACATCATCGCCAAAGTAATGATCCCGGCGCCCAGGGGCGGACTATAATTTCGGAAGCGCACAGCGCCGCGCATGGCATGACTGTCGCCACGGAATGCCCCCTCATCGAAGAAGCGCTCGTTCGGCCGTCAGATGACCATCGATGAGGGCGGGCGCCGTGACGGAATGCCACGTGCGGTCCTTGATGAGGTCGGACAGCGCGGCATTCACGGGGCAGTTGGCGTTACAAGATCGGGACCTTCTTGAATCTCAGCGCCCATCATTGTTTGTATTCATTTTAGCCTACAAAGACCACTTTCAACGCGTCTGAAGTGAAGATCGGGGATTCCCCTATTTCCGTCCGTGGCGAACCGGTGCACGATTGCCGCCTATATTGCCTACACTTATTGCATACCAAACCGCCGTCTAAAATGAATATAACGCAAGGAAGATCAGATTTTGGTTAGCTGGGTGAGTGTCCCTAAGTGGATTGAATAGGATGGATTTTTTATCTAAGGCTACGCTGAAGAAGCCAGCGTTTTCGCCAACAGCTTGTCGCTGAATTTCGGAATGCGAGATCAGCGACCCGACTGGTTCGATTTTCTGGCCCTGAAGGGCCTTGCAAGCGGGTCTCTCGACCCACTTTGGCTACTCATGGACGCAGCTGTGCCATCAGCCGCGTGCGGCTCATGTAGATGTTGGCCAGCGCGAGTGTGGTAAAGGCGCGCGTGGCGTTCTTCGCGAGGCCGCGATAGCGCACCTTGCCGAACCCCCACAGCCGCTTGACCACCGCAAAGACGTGTTCGACCCGGGCACGAATCTTCGACTTGCTGCGGTTTTTCGAGCGCCTGGCTTCATCGACTTCACCACTGCGATTGCGCACACGCTGGTTGGTGAAGTCCTTGGCTTTCGGCGCCTTGCTGGCGATGAGTTCCTTCTGGCTCGCATAGGCGCTGTCACCGTACACACGCTGCTCGCCGCCATGCAGCAGCGCCGGCAGCGGATGCTTGTCGTGCACGTTCGCCGCTGTCACTACCGCGCTGTGTGCCAGACCCGTCTGGCTATCCACACCGATGTGCAACTTCATGCCGAAGTACCACTGCTGGCCCTTCCTCGTCTGATGCATTTCGGGATCTCGCGCCTTGTCCGCATTCTTTGTGGAACTCGGCGCACCGATGATGGTGGCATCCACGATGGTGCCGCTGCCTACCTTCAGTCCGCGCCCTTGCAGTACCTCGCCGACCTTGGCGAACAATTGCTCGCCGAGCTTGTTGCGCTCCAGCAGCCGCCGGAACTTCAAGAGCGTCGTACCATCAGGAACGCGCTCGCGCCCCAGGTCAATGCCGACGAATCGCCGCAATGCGGTGCTATCCAGCAGCGCTTCCTCGCAGGCTTCATCGGCCAGGTTGAACCAGTGCTGCAGAAAGTGCATGCGCAGCATGCGCTCCAGACCCACTGGCGGGCGACCGCCCTGACCCTTCGGATAGTACGGCTCGACAACCTCGCACAACTGCGCCCACGGCACGATCTGCTCCATCGTCTCAAGGAACACATCGCGTTTGGTTGGCCGACGGTACTGTTCAAATCCGGCGCCTTGATCGGCCGCCATCGCAAGGGTCTGTTGTTTCATGCACATCTAACGATTGAGCGACCAATGCCGTTGACCTTTTTCAGCGTAGCCCTAATTCGATCGATGCGCTATCCAGACGCTCACTTTGTAATTCAGTGCTCTTAGAAGGCACCAAAAAGTAAACGTAATCAGGATACCTTTGCATGAAGAAGTTAGTCTATGCGGCACTTTGCGCGGCAACGCTT
Source organism: Paraburkholderia aromaticivorans (assembly GCF_012689525.1). Classification (NCBI taxonomy): domain Bacteria; kingdom Pseudomonadati; phylum Pseudomonadota; class Betaproteobacteria; order Burkholderiales; family Burkholderiaceae; genus Paraburkholderia; species Paraburkholderia aromaticivorans. The sequence continues at coordinate 2,474,525 of NZ_CP051514.1, read as the reverse complement.
TTCTCGGGCGCAAACTATTCTTATGCCCAATCCAGTGTGACCTTGTATGGCGTCGTCGATGACAGCCTAAGGCTACGCTGAAGAAGCCAGCGTTTTCGCCAACAGCTTGTCGCTGAATTTCGGAATGCGAGATCAGCGACCCGACTGGTTCGATTTTCTGGCCCTGAAGGGCCTTGCAAGCGGGTCTCTCGACCCACTTTGGCTACTCATGGACGCAGCTGTGCCATCAGCCGCGTGCGGCTCATGTAGATGTTGGCCAGCGCGAGTGTGGTAAAGGCGCGCGTGGCGTTCTTCGCGAGGCCGCGATAGCGCACCTTGCCGAACCCCCACAGCCGCTTGACCACCGCAAAGACGTGTTCGACCCGGGCACGAATCTTCGACTTGCTGCGGTTTTTCGAGCGCCTGGCTTCATCGACTTCACCACTGCGATTGCGCACACGCTGGTTGGTGAAGTCCTTGGCTTTCGGCGCCTTGCTGGCGATGAGTTCCTTCTGGCTCGCATAGGCGCTGTCACCGTACACACGCTGCTCGCCGCCATGCAGCAGCGCCGGCAGCGGATGCTTGTCGTGCACGTTCGCCGCTGTCACTACCGCGCTGTGTGCCAGACCCGTCTGGCTATCCACACCGATGTGCAACTTCATGCCGAAGTACCACTGCTGGCCCTTCCTCGTCTGATGCATTTCGGGATCTCGCGCCTTGTCCGCATTCTTTGTGGAACTCGGCGCACCGATGATGGTGGCATCCACGATGGTGCCGCTGCCTACCTTCAGTCCGCGCCCTTGCAGTACCTCGCCGACCTTGGCGAACAATTGCTCGCCGAGCTTGTTGCGCTCCAGCAGCCGCCGGAACTTCAAGAGCGTCGTACCATCAGGAACGCGCTCGCGCCCCAGGTCAATGCCGACGAATCGCCGCAATGCGGTGCTATCCAGCAGCGCTTCCTCGCAGGCTTCATCGGCCAGGTTGAACCAGTGCTGCAGAAAGTGCATGCGCAGCATGCGCTCCAGACCCACTGGCGGGCGACCGCCCTGACCCTTCGGATAGTACGGCTCGACAACCTCGCACAACTGCGCCCACGGCACGATCTGCTCCATCGTCTCAAGGAACACATCGCGTTTGGTTGGCCGACGGTACTGTTCAAATCCGGCGCCTTGATCGGCCGCCATCGCAAGGGTCTGTTGTTTCATGCACATCTAACGATTGAGCGACCAATGCCGTTGACCTTTTTCAGCGTAGCCCTAAGCTACAACTCGAATTCCAAGGGGCACGCGATTTGGTCCCTCGCAAGCCAAAAGCGTTCGCCGAACTTTTGGGGTATGACGGGAACCGAGGACCTCGACAGCGGTTTGTCGGCGATCTTCAAGTATGAATCCGGTATCCAGTTGAATACCGCGTGGCTTCCAGTGAAGATCAACCTGGCCCAAAGGGATGCCGGGGGTTCAGGATTTGACGGACAAGCAGCGCGAGGCGATCGATCTGGTCACTCAACTTGCAGAAAGCGAGGAATTCGCAGTGTCGATGAAGTTCGAGCCGGGTGACATGCAATTCGTCAACAATTACGTATGCGTTCATGGCCGGACTGCCTTCGAGGACTACAAAGACGAGGGCTTGAAGCGCCACCTGTTCCGGCTTTGGCTCTCCATGCCAAACTCGCGAGAGCTACACGAAAGCCTAACGCCTACATATGGTGAGGTCCGCGCCGGTATGGTCCGCGGTGGAATCGGTGGCGAATGTGGTCTGAGAAAGTACCGGTCATATGAGGCTTTGGCGGACCAACAGGGTAAATTTCTTGACAATATGGATTCCTAAAGACGAGGCGTGACTGTAGAAATCTACGCTCCCGCCTCTCTCTTTTTTATTTCAGACGTTGGATGTTGAGGATGATATCAAAGTAGCCGGTTTGGCAAATTAAAACCTTGCATGGCTCCGCGTACCTGACGCTGCTGGTCATACCTGCGATGCCGGCATCTTGAGCCTGAATCAGGGGGCTAAATCTGCCGTTTATCGTCCGTAATGATCGAGAGGGCGGATATGCTGCTCAGCAGCCCGTTCGGCCCGGTCGAGTTGTGACTCTGAAGACGCAAGATCAATGGTTGAACTAGTCCTTTTAGGAGATGAAATGGCCAAATTAAATCGCAGATCGTTTATCCAGACCTCAATGGCATCAGTCGGCGGATTGATGCTGACTCCGGCGTCCGCTCATGCTGATGGGACGTTGGCACAGAAGTCCCCAGGACAGGAGTCCCCTGTGCCGGATGACATTGTTGTACTTGCAGATTATTGTTTAAAGACCGCCTACGACAACCTACCGAGTGCGGTGGTTGCCATAACAAAGAATCAGATTCTGGACACGGTGGGCGCGGCTCTAGCGGGCACCAATGAGCCCGGAGCCAAAGAGATACGCGAGTTCACCATCGATATGGCCGGCAAGCGCGAAGCCGCAATCTGGGGTACCAATATTCAGGTGCCCGCCCAAGATGCTGCTCGCGTCAATGCAATCATGGCTGACGCTCTCGACTATGACGATACCTATGAGCGGTCTTTCCTGCACCCCTCAGTCATCACGGTTCCCGCCGCATTGGCCGTAACTGATATGCTCGGCAATGTCAGCGGCAAGGATCTAATTGCGGCTACGGCTTTGGGCGTGGACCTTGCCTGTCGTTTGGCCAATTCGGCACAGCCTGGCGTCGATGCATTCATTGTCGGCTGGCACAACACCAGCCTCTATGGCTATTTTGCTTCGACTTTTGTCGCAGGTAAGCTGATGGGGTTGACGCGTGATCAGATGGTATCCGCACTGGGCATTGCATTTCACCAAGCTTCGGGTAATTCCCAGGCACATTTGGACGGTGCATTGACGAAGCGTATGGGCGCTGGCTTCGCTTCCTATGCCGGCGTAATGGCTGCGCGTCTATCAAAGCGTGGCGTCCAGGGCGCCAAAAATATTCTCGAAGGTCCCCGTGGTTTTTATTATCAGTATCACGGTAATAAGTATTCGCGCGATTTCCTCTTCGAGGGACTGGGAAGTACCTTTGCCGCGACTGATGTCTCGTTCAAACCATGGCCGTCGTGCCGTGGTAGTCATACGGCGGTGGATGCTGCACTGACTATGTTCGCCGAGAACAAAATTGAAACATCCGATGTGGAAAGCATCACCATCTACAATGGGCCGGGCGAGTATCCGCTGCTCGATAGTCCGTTGAGCAAAAAGCAGAACCTCACGTCTGTCGTGGACGCACAATTCAGCAATCCTTGGATTGTGACGTGCGCGTTGGTGGACCATAAGGTGGGATTCGAACATTTCACTACGACGGCAATCAAGCGCCCTGATCTCTTGGCTATGGTCAAACGCATTAACACGGTGGAAGATCAGAGCTTAGAACGTCCGGGCGGTGGACCTGGTGCCACGCGCCTTGAAGTTCACCTGAAGGACGGCCGGACGTTCACCAAGACGTCGGCCTATGCCAAAGGCGGACCCAAGAATCCAATGTCGCCCATCGAGTTCCGTCAGAAATTCCTCGATTGCACGGAAAAGGCGGGAATGAGTAGTGCACAGGCCCAAGCGCTGATGGTCGATATCCAACAACTGGAGACCCTGCCCAACGCTAAAAAGTTGACCACAGCCATGGTCTTGAAACCCTGATTCCCCACAAAATTCTGTAGGCGGATTTACTAATCCGCCCCAAAACCACTGTCGTAACGGAGCGGGGTTTCTTACTACTGCGAGCTGGTATCAAGTCGACAGTCGAAAGGCAACCACCATCGGCTTCTGGTCGCGGCCAATTTTCTGCAGTTTGCCTGCTTTTGCGGAACGTACCCAGCAACGTCTAGAGCGAAACCGACAGCCGGCGTGCCACTTCCGAAACACCGACGCGGTCAATGCCAGCCTGGCAGCCGCATCACAAAACCCTCTCGTGTTAGAGCGCCATGGAATCCAAATCATTCATACCTGCGTTTCACGATTTCACGAAACGTTGGCCATCCGCTTTTTTCTGCCGATCTCAAGGCGTTATCGGGCGCTCGTCACATGCATGACGGATGGGTTCCGACCGCGTTAGATGCCGCGCGCCGCGAGCACCGCCATCAGCCCTTCCAGCACGATGGAGCGACCCTTGTCGCAGGTCTCGAGCGGTAGCTTACGATTCTTCGTAGCGAGGGCCTCGACCAGATGCACTTCGATGCGCTCGTCGAGATGCGCTCCCTGGCGGGTACCGTCCCGGGCTCGCCGTTGTGTCTGATTTCTTAAAGTACCGGCGTGCCGCAACCTTGTCCCGGTGGGCTCACAACAGGAAATCGACGGTGGCGCCGTCCTTATCCATGGCCCGGCCCAGGTATCGCCACTGGCCGTTGATCTTGAGTAGAGTAAGAGACAGGGCGTAGTCGAACTATTTCCCTGCCTCTCCTCCCCGGTAGGGTCGAGAACTGGCGCGCGCACGGTAGGTCCCGGTGGCTTCTCCCTCGCTTTCGCGGTGGGCCTCAATCCGGTTGCCATGGTCACGTTTCCAGCTCCCGCCACGTCAAACGCAGCAGGCGGTTTTCCCGCACTACGCTTTCCTGCCTGCTTCATGTCAAGGTTTATGGGACCTATCGTGCTGGGGACGCTTTCGACGACGACCGTTGACGAACCCGATAGCCATTGAACAGCTTCAGTTCTTCATACAGCCAGCGCCTACTCCACCTCTTCCAACCGAAGCCCCGTCGATTCCGGGATCGACCCATGTGGCGGCGAATCTTCTTTTCCACCCAGTCTTTGATGAAGCTGAAGCACTCGCTGGAATGTCCTACAGCGAAGTAATTCACCCAGCCGCGTAACACCGGATTGATCAGTTCTACCACCCGATCTACCGGCTGCGACTGGTATCGCCGGAACACCTCTTTGAGCTTACGCAATAATGCCGTCCGCTTCTTCAGCTTGGGCGTGTAGTGCGCTCGCCACACGTGCTTCTTTACGCTGCGGAGTCGACGAAAGTCGAATCCCAGAAAGCCGAAGCTCTCTGCGCGGTCCAGATCCACAGTGCGGCTCTTCTCTTCATTTACTTCGACCTGCAGCTTGGCAAACTCTTCCCGAAGTCGCGTGGTCACCGCCCTCAGCAGCCACGCATGCCGCGGATGGGCATCGATCAGCACCACCAGATCGTCAGCGAATCGGGCATACTCGACGTAGGTGTACTTCCCGTTGCGCGTGGCTTCTTTCGCCCGCTCCAGCATACGGTCTACCTCAGTGAGATAGATGTTACTGAGCAACGGTGAAATCACCCCGCCTTGCGGAACGCCTTGTTTGCCCGACGCCGTCAGCATCAGCTTCAGCAGATGCATTACGTCGTCGTCATTGACCCGACGCGCAACCTTTCCAAGCAGTATGTGATGCCGAACTGTGTCAAAGTAAGCGCGTAAATCCAGATCTATGACGCGGGTCTTCCACTGAACAATTGCCGTCGCCACCCGATGCACCGCTTCATGCGCGGTACGCCTGGGGCGATAACCGTACGACCCCGGCTGGAAGTCTGCCTCGAAGATCGGCTCCAATATGAGCTTGAGCGCGCCTTGAACCACCCGGTCACGGATAGCCGGAATCGAAAGGACACGGACCTTGCCCCCGTCCTTCGGTATCTCCTGCCGCCGCGCCCGTAACGGCACGTAGGTCCGCCCGATCAGTTCGCCCTGTATCTGCTCAAGAAACGCCTCCACGCCCTGCGCCTCGATGGCCTCGAACGTCACCCCGTCGATACCCGGAGCGCCGTTGTTCTTTCTGGCCAGCGCATACGCCTCGCGCAGTGCGTCCATCTTGCAGACATGGACGTACAACCCCCAGAAACGCCAGGACGGTTCAGCCTTCGCCTTGACGTATATTCCCCGCCTCAGGTCCTGCAAACTGCTGGACGCCTTTGTCATTTCGTCCTTGCCTCCCATGTTGTCGAGGAAACTACAAACAGCAGGGCCCCTTCGCTCCACCAGCGTTACCCGGCTTCACAGCTACTACGGACCCATCCGCCACCCTCTCGCCTTCAGCCCACTTCCCGGGTTCGCCGGTTATAGGACCTACCTTGCTCCGGCGATTTCGCGCCGGGGCGAGGAGGGCTTCTCCAGTTGCTTAGCATGTCCTTGTCATCGTGCCGTCGCTTCCACCCCGCCGAAGTGGAATAGCCGTATCGGTCAGATTTCGGCTACCCATGCTGCCTTCACCCTCACGGTTGCGGGCTCGGCCCTCGGAGATTTTCATTTTCGAGGCCACATCTACGTTCACTTTTGTTACGGCCCGATGACTCGCGCATTCCCCAAGGAAATGCCTGTCGATAGGCTTCAAGGTCTTGGTTTCCCGCCACCCTGCTATCCAAGCTACGGGGCTTCTGACTTCTACCCCGGCAGGTCTATCCCCTGCTGAACACGCCAGCCTTAGCTGGACGCACATCCGGACGTGCACCTCTCAGCGCATCCGGCTCTCCATCCAAACGCCGCTCAAAGCGGAAAGCGAAGACAATCTACCGCTGGAGCCAGCGAGCATCCGTTGATCTCCACGCGGCATCTCATCAGTTTGCTTTGCATTTCACTGATTATCAAAGGTCTTCACCTCACTACGGTCAGTTAATCTGCCAGGCAAACCACTCGGACTGCCTCCCTTCGCCATGTGGCCGGCTTTCCCGGTCGCGGATTACTACGGAGGCTCCGCCAGCTTGCACATCATTGGGGGCACACTCCCTTAACATCTGTGCAAGCCTTCCCCAGTTCACATGCTGGACTCAATCGCACGGGCGAGGTTGCCTGTCGCAGTCTTTATCCTTGCTTTCCGCAAGTCGTCGCAGATATCACGGTCTAGCTGCGCGCTCTCCGTGATGCCCTGCTGGCCGGCTTGCATCTCCGGCCAGCATTCGCGGCGTCGGTCCGTACATGTGACCAACGCCGATCCGCGTCCTGCCTGTTAAGCGGTGTAGGCAGGGGTGACGATTCAACCCTCAGATGCGTTCAAACAGGTTCGTGTCCCTCAACCGTCCCATGCTCAGCCTGGAAGCTCATCTCGGCGTAACCGCTTCGCCTCAAGCTGCGTTTCCCACGGACTTCGTCACGTTGCCAGTGTCGGCAAGTCACCGCCGCTTCGGCTCACTTCCTCTCGCAGCAGAGAAAGGGCATGCCCCGGTACCGCAACATCAACTCCACCGGGTCTTGCATTCCAAGCATGCTCAAGCAACTTCACCCCCATGCGGGCGGGCTTCGTTGGCTGGGCGTACTATACGTTTCGTCCATGCACCAGCTCTTGCCCACCGGGCGTTTGCGTCGCCGAAAGAGCTTCTCCATCACCGGCAGCAACTTCACTGCCCATCGGTGCACGGTTGAATGGTCGACCGAAATGCCGCGCTCCGACATCATCTCTTCGAGATCTCGCAGGCCCAGCGGATAAGCCACGTACCAGCGCACGCACAGCAGCATCACGTCCAGCGGATAATGCAAGCGCTTGAGCACCCGCCCGAGCGCTGCATTCATCCCGTTGATCATCGTCCCTGTCGCCTCTGCTTTCATGACCTCAGCATATCAGATCGTCTTGTTGCGACAGAACCGCACAGACTTCCCCCAAACCGACCAGCGGTGGGTCCGACACGTCTGCCTATCGCGAGACAGCGCCGGCAATATCAGTGTTTCGACGCAAGCGGTACGTGCGGCGACGACCTAAAGTATCGCTGCGACAGAAAAATCCCCGTCGTGAACGGCGCCCCAGCAGTTGGACTTTGCCTAACTTCATGTGGTCAGTCCGTCGTGACGGGAATTCCTCTTTTTAAGCGATTAGGTCCGAGGTGATCCTCCGCAACGTCAACTCGACTATCCGATGGGGCCGAGTATGAAGCATGGGAAGTGACTGTAGCGTCGTCGCCACCAAAATGCTCGGCTAAATCCCGTCCGTAATCGTTGCTGACTGACGGTGCATTTCCCTTATTCATCGTTTTATCCTCGATTATCGCAGCTCAGCACCTTCATCAGCCGGAAGACGGATGAACGCGGCCGCTGACAGACAGCTCAAGGCTCCGACGATAAAGAACGTCATCGGAAAATCGCTCATCGTCAAATGTTCCTCGCTATGCCCGTGAGCCTGTGCGGTGATCGTCAGGCAGGAAGCACATAATGCGACACCAAAACTCATCGACGTCTGCTGCATCATAGTCGAAAGTGCTGTTGCCTTACTCATGATAGCCTTCGGAACACCCGAAAATCCGACCGTATTCATCGTGATCATACCAAGCGAGTTGACGATGCCCGCTATGAGGAGCACAGCACACATGAAGTAAATTGATGTTCCCGGCGAAAACAAACCATAGGCTGCAAATGAAGCACCCGACAATACGGTCGCTGTAATCATAAGAGGCTTAAACCCGAATTTATTAATGGCCCGCCGCATGATTGGGCGAATTCCAAAGGCACCAACCGAAAGCCAAGCACTCGTCAATCCGGATTGAATAGGCGTAAATCCTACCCCGACTTGCAAAAGCAGCGGAACGAAAATAGGAGACGAACCAACCGCTATTCGTAACGGCATACCACCGATATTTGTGATACTGAATGCTTTATATCGGAAAAGGCCGAGCGGAATGATCACGTCAGTACGATCTCGGCTATAGATCCAATAGGCGATCGACGCCACGATACCGATGCCCGTGACGCAAATTGTAGCGCTGAGAGGAACAAAATTGTGCCCGATAGTTTCCAGGCCGCAGATCACTCCAGAAAGCCCGATCGCCATCAGAACGCATCCTGTGAGGTCGAATCGTTCTGTTTTTTCTGATCGCGAATCCGGCACGAACTTTAGTGACAACAATATTCCCGCGACACCAAAAGGGATGTTGAGCAGGAATATCCAGCGCCATGACGCCAGCGTGACGATGAAGCCACCGACAAGTGGTCCCAGGACACGACCGATGGTCCCCGGCACGGTAAACCACACCATCGCCATTACCAACTGCGCAGGCGGGATGCTACGCAAGAGGATCAGCCGTCCGACCGGCACCATCATCGCGCCGCCGAGGCCTTGCAATATCCGGAACAGAACGATTTGGGTGATAGAGGTTGCGGCTCCGCACAGTGCCGACGCCAGCGAGAATATCGCGACTGCCGAACAGAAAACGCGGCGGGTACCGAAGCGATCCATGAGCCAGCCGCTCGCGGGCAGAAACAGCGCCAAACTCAAGAGATACGCGGTGATGGCAAAGTTGAGGTGAAGTATCTCAACGTTCAACGACGCAGCAATCGACGGAAGTGCCGTCCCCAGTATCGATGTATCGACAGCCTGCAAAAACATCGGCACAGCGACGATCATAGGAATCAGTCGCGTGTGCCGAGAGAACGACGCCAATTTGGCGCCTTGTTTTGCCCCGAGGCTTATATTTTTGTCAATCACCGAATTATCTAGCGCTTTGCTACCTGACGCCGGTAGATATCAAGAATTTTTGGATCGTAGTTGCGGAAGAATTGCTGCCTGACAGGCTCTGTCATCGCTTCCATCTTCGCAGTCTCTTCTGGCGAGAGGCTATAAACAATCATCCCTTGATGTGCAAGTGTGGCACTGTCCGTCTTCGCCTGTTCTCGAATCAGATCGCGTTCATAGCGTCCTGCTTCTACAGCCGCGTGTCGTAAAACATTTCGGTCCCGAACCGACAACCCCTGCCATACTGAGGAATTGACAACGACTGCAATCGCACTATAGGAATGATTCGTGACCGTCACGGCTGATTGAACATCATACAGGTGGCCGACCAAGATTTGTGAGTAAAAGTTGTCTTGAGCCTCCACTTGTCCTGACTTGAGAGCCTTATATAGCTCGGGATACGGAAGACCGATGACCTTGGCACCCAAAGCCTTAAACGTCTCGACGAATGCCGGTTCGGGAATTACACGAACTGGACGGTCCGTCAGATCATTAGCGTGTTTGAATGACCGCCCGGACGTCGTGATCTGGCGGAATCCATTTTCCCACCATGAGAGACCTACCAGTCCATGGCCCTGGAGACCCGACATCAATTTCTGCCCGAAGGGACCGTCCAGAAGTTCATGCGCTTGGCGATCGCTGTGGACCACGAACGGAAGGTCCATGATTTCGAATTCGGGTTCGACATGACGCAGTGCCGGTGTGACCAGCAGCATCATATCGGGGGCACCATGACCGCCGTTTTGCAACGTCTTGATCTGATCTTCGGGCGACCCCGGAACCGTCGCCCTACTCACTGTCACTGCCAAGTGTCCGTTGGATTCTTCGTTCACGAGTTCCGCGAACTTGATCATGCCGCGCACTGTCGGTTGATCCGAGTTCAGGTGCGACCGATATTCCATGATCGTGAGCGTTTGGACCGGTTGAGCATGCGCCCATATCGGCTGCGCAATCAGAAGCGTTCCGAACAGCGCTCCGATAACGTCATGGCAAATTTTGTTTAGTGACCAGCCTGATTTGAAACGTGCACATCGCTTCATCATGTTTCCAGCATCCCTCAAGGCGGTGAAATGAGCGTACAGATGCGCTGCGGACGGCGTATCAATCCAATTATCCTTCAGACAACGCCGCCCGGATCATCATCGCCAAAGTAATGATCCCGGCGCCTAGGGGCGGACCATAATCATAAAGACGCAGGTGGCGCACGAAGAAAATCGTCGAAGTAGAAATCACGATCAGCGTGACCGCCACTACGACTGCAAAAACCACAATGAAATCCTTTTTCATGACTCACTCCTCGGCTCAAGACCTTCGCGTTTCATCCCATCCCAAAACCAAAACGGCTTCGCTTTTATACGGCAAAAATTCGCGTAGTATCCGCCGTACGCCAGCAAGAGCGCGCCGTTCAGAAGCAACTCTTGAAGGCCGGTGAACAATTCACGCGGATCAGGCGAGACGAAAAGATTCAGAAAGACGATCGTTGCACTGATACCAGCCATGACGATCAGCGCCAGCGGCACCGCGATATCGAGTAGCAGCAACGTACCGAGTATAGTCTCAAGATACTTGACCATTTGATAGAAGCCCACGTCTGCCATCGCACCGATATAAGTGCCAACTTTCCCCGCGTGGCTGAAATCCGGCACGTATCGAAAAATTACGTAGTAAAGGCCTGACTCAAGATAGTGGAATGCGAAGTACAACCTCGCCCACATGACTAGGTATTTCCACGGTGATTCATGTGCCATCCTCATTGCGCTTTCCTTTGACGCAGATAAAAAGGGCTACGTCACCTATGCAACGTAGCCAACCCTCACTCGCGTACATCAGTTGCGAATTCGTATATCCGATATCCGGACTTACGCGACGTCCTGCTTGAAGATGTTCGGCAACCTCCTCCAGTCGGCGATACGGCCGATCGTCGGTTTGAACGTCATCATCGGAAAGTAGTACTTCATGTACCACACCATCAAAATCAGATTCATGTACAGACATCCGACGCCCATGTAAGGCGTGAACATCTTGTCGAAGCGTTGGTTCAACACGATCGCGTTGTACCAGACCACGAACGACACCGGCAGCAGCATCAGCAAGCCCACGGGCACAAAGCAGCCGGTAATCAGGCAAATACCGCCCACGATTTCGCAAGTCTTCACAATATGGAAGAAGTGCGTGTGAACCATCGTGACCAGCAGTTCGTTCGATGCGTGCAACGTGCCGAACGGTTGCGGGAAGATCGGCGCATGGCCCGTCGCCGCGAGCCAATAGCTTGTGCCGCTGACGCACATCCAGCCACCGAGATACAGGCGACAGAATAGGAGAATGACTTTGCCAACGAGTTGCGGCATCGTTTTCTGATCGTTATACATAATCTACACTCTTTATTGGTTATTCCGCAGATTTGGCCGGTGCTTCCGCCTTTGCCGGCGTAGCGACGCTCGTCTGTTCAACGCGATCGTGGCGGATGATCCAACCCGACCCGCTGATTTCGTAGACATCGACGACGTCTTGCGCAGGCTGACCGCGCGCGGCTCCGATCGTTTGGAAGACCGCGACGTCGTTACCTTCGACGATCAGTTTCTTCACCGTATGCGGGATCGGTTCGCCGTCTTGGTGATCGATTGTGTTCGGCGCGCTATCAACAGCCTTCTCTGCAAAGTATGTCTTGTATGCATCGACGCCCTTACCCTTTGCATAAGCTTCGTCCAAGAACTCCGTAACAATTTCATGCGGGAGCTTACCCGTGCCAGCGTGCCAGTGCCAACGCGGGTCTGAGTGGAGTCCGTGAGCGATCTGGAGAATGAACAAGACGCCCAGAAGCGCGGTGGCGACCCGTCCCTGCACACTGTCGAGCCACGCATCTGCACGCGTAGCACTGCTATTCGAGGAGAGATCCTCTTGGTTAACCGACATCCTGCCTCCTTGGGAGCATTTATGAAAAGAGGGACACGTAGCTCGCATTTTTGTATGCAATTTAGCCTACCGAATGGTATAGCACGCTGGCGAATCATGTAAACGCCGGGAAAACCCCCATTCGAATTCATGCCGGCTCATCTCGTGCGACCGGGGCTGTTCCGCCTCTGACTCTCGATGCTGAATTCCCGTGAACTGACGTGAGCCTGAAGCCGACGTATGGGAGGCGGGGCTGGCCAACTCTGTGCTGGCATCGGCAGTGAATGCGGGCTGCGCAAGTATTGCGAGTACGACCCTCTGGTAGATTGACCTTGTAAGAAATTGGAGGCGGGGAGTGTGGATCGCCACACTCCCGCCTTTTTCTGGATTTACTTCGGAATCCTACGTTAACTAGATGCATAAATAGCCCTGATACAGCATCTAGGGAATACCCGTGTGCACAACAGTTGTGAAATACCTGTCATTCGGTAGGCATAAAAGAATATTATTATGCATTCGTAACGTCGTGCCCGGACTGCTCTCCTGTTGCAGGGTGGTCCGTACTTTGCGAAAATAAATCCAATACGTAGGAGATACTTGAATTGCGTAAACTTCTTGTCAGCTGCGCTATTGCCGTAGCATTCGCGCCTGCGGCTCACGCGCAGAACAGCGTGACCCTGTATGGCGTTGCCGATACGTTTGTCGGCTACTTCGCTAACTCGACCGGTCAGCACGTCGTCAGCCTGAACAGCGGCGGTGGCGGTGGTTCACGCTGGGGCTTGCGCGGCAATGAAGACCTCGGTGGCGGTCTTTCCGCAATTTTCACCCTCGAAAGCGGCTTCAACATCAACAACGGCACGTCCGGCCAGGGCGGCCGTCTGTTCGGTCGCCGCGCCTATGTCGGCCTCGACAGCAAGCAATACGGTCAACTGATCGCCGGCCGTCTGCAGACGATGGGTTATGACTGGGGCGGCACGTTCGATCCGATGCTGCTCGCACCGGGATCGCCGCTGGGTTCGGTGGGCGGTGAAAACCCCCGTCCGTGGCTATACAACATGCTGCAAGACCCGGCACGCTCGGACAACACAATTCAATACTCGTCGCCTCAGTTCCACGGTTTGAGCGGCACCGCCACGTATTCGTGGGGGGACAACCAAGGCCTGCAAACTGCGCAGCATTTCCAGTTGGTCACCGTCCGTTATCAGAACGGTCCGCTGCTGACTGAATACGGTTTCGGCCACAGCTTGCAACCATCTGCTGCCGTTGCTCGTAACACGTACGAAAACGTGCTCGGCATCCGTTACAACCTGAACTTTATGGAACTGTACGCTACGGGTCAGATCCGTACGAACGATCCGGGCCGAATGGACAAGGGTTGGCAATTCGGTTTCACGGTGCCGACCGGCCCCGCTGGCACGATCCGCGTCTCGTATGGTGGCCTGAGCGATCAGAATATCGGTCCTGATGGCAAGCAGTTGACCACGAACAACTTCTACGGTAACTGGATCATCCGCTCGGCGGCTATCGGCTACACGTATTACGTCTCGAAATCGACAATGCTTTACGGCTTCTACAAGAAACTGTGGAACAGCGGCATCGCCAACCAAGCAGTCTATCCCCCGGGTGGTCTGGGTGCGCCGACTGGCCTGCACACCAACGTGACGGCAATCGGCTTGGGCATGGCAACGCGTTTCTAATAGCGCAGCTGTCCGAAGTATCAAAAAAGCACCTATCAAGATGAACTGCACCCCAAAAGTTGGACACCAATCCAACCTTTGGGGTGTTTTTCATGGCGAAGTACAGTGAGCAGTTAAAGCTGAAGCTGGTTAAGCAATACCTGGCTGGCGTCGCCGGTGCAGGTGTAATTGCACAGCGGTACGGTGTGGGTCCCTCTGTTTTGCGGCACTGGGTGGCGACTTACGAGCAGCATGGCCGTGATGGATTACGCAAGAAATTCAGTCACTACGACGCGCAGTTCAGGATGTCGGTCCTCACTCATATGTGGCGCAAGGATCTGTCGTGTCGGCAAGTGGCTGTGGTGTTCGACATTCGCAACCCCAGTTGTGTAGGGAAATGGGAACGCCGGTATCATGAGGGCGGTATGGATGCTCTGGCGCCCCGCCCACGAGGGCGCCCCAAAACAATGACCCACCCGACACCCGAACAGCCGACCGGAGAGAGTGCGCCGGATGAGCGCACACGTGAGCAGTTGCTCAAGGAAAACGAGTACCTGCGCGCGGAGGTGGCGTACCTAAAAAAGCTCGATGCCCTGCTTCAGGCGAAGAAGCAGGGCGCGCAAAAGAAAAAGCGCAAATAGTGCAGGAACTGCGGCAGCACCATGCGACGCTGGCCTTGCTCAAGGCTGCGGGTCTGGCGCGCAGCACGTTCTACTATCAGTTGAAGGTGATGGACGGCGTCGACCGGCACAAGGACCTCAAAGCCAGGATCAAGACGGTGTATGAGCGCCACAAGGGCCGTTATGGCTACCGGCGCATCACCCTTGAGATCCGGAAGGCGGGTCAGCTGGTCAACCACAAGACAGTGCAATGTCTGATGGGAAAACTGAACCTGAAATCGCTGGTGCGCGCGAAGAAATACCGCTCATGGCGCGGCGAAGTCGGGCGTATCGCACCGAATCTGCTGAACCGCGAGTTCAGCGCGTCGCAGCCCAATCAGAAATGGGTGACGGACGTGACGGAGTTCAACGTGCTCGGACAGAAACTGTATCTCTCGCCGATCATGGATCTGTATAACAACGAAATCGTGGCTTACCAGATGAACACGCGTCCGGTCTTTGAAATGGTGAACGGCATGCTCAGGAAAGCACTGGCGAAACTGGGAGACGAGGACAGGCCATTGCTGCATTCGGATCAGGGCTGGCAGTACCAGATGCGCGCTTATCGAAGGCTGCTGGATCAACACGGCCTGACGCAGAGTATGTCGCGCAGGGCAAACTGCTACGACAATGCGGCAATGGAAAGCTTCTTCGGCACGCTCAAATCCGAGTTCTTTCTTCTGAACAGGTTCGAGAGTATTGAGGCGTTAAAGGCGGGTATCAGACAGTACATCCGTTACTACAACCACAAACGCATCACGTTGAAACTGAACGGCCTGAGTCCTGTGATGTACAGGACCCAGGCCTGCCGGCCCTAGCCGAAAACTGTCCAACTTTGCGGGGTCAGTTCAAGATAGGTGCTTTTTCTTTTGTGCGCCCAGAATGGGCGCACTCCTGCGGGTGCAAGTCCCGCCATAAGCTGGTCATAGCGAATGAAGTGAAGCGCAAATGCATGAGGGCGACCGAGTGTGGGAAGGAAGCGCAGAGCGTAAATCGCGAGCCAATGAACAAGAACCGCAGAGAAGGCGCTGCCAAGACAGGGCAAGCAGCGCAAGCAGGCAAAACACCACAAAACTCTTGTGACCAAGGCAAAGTGGCGTAGATGAGGCGGTTGTGCGATGAAGGAGAGCGTTCTTACCTGGGATACTCGGCTTGCGCCTGAAAGGGCAACGGCGTCGAGCCGGAACGAGGAGTCAGCAGCGGCCATAGTAGTGAGCGGGGCAGCCGGTGAGGCTGAAACCGCGAACGAAGGGCCAAACGAAGAGAGGTGTTCAACGACATGCCGACGCAACAGGCCCGGTGTCAAATGCCCGCGCAAGCTGGCCGAGCGGTAGCGGCGCGCGGTGAAGCTGCGCGTGAAGCCGTGAGTGACGAAGTCTGCGACCCGCGGCGTGAAACGAGGACCACACAGGGTAGGCGCTGCTGGATGCGGTGCTGACTAGAGAGAACCCGTGGCAGGCGTTCAAAGAGGTGCGGGCCAACACGGGTGCGCCGGGAGTCGGTGGTCTAGACGTTGATCAGACTGCGCGGCATCTGGTGACGGCGTGGCCGGCCATACGCGAGCAACGGTTCTGTCGCAGTAAGGAAAAACAGGAAAAGTCGGGGTGAAACGAAGAGGAATGCTTATTTGGCAAGATCGTAGAACTGCTCGGCGACTGAACGATGCCGTCCACTGTCACACTTCATTTGCCCTTTTGCTATCATGTGCATGAGTTCGATACCGCCTAAAATGATGCGGGCACAACGAAAGCTCTGGAATCCTAGCATTGGTCGTACGATGCGTTTGATCGCTCGATGGTCCTGCTCCACCACGTTGTTCAGATACTTCGATTGTCGAATTTTGATCGGCACTTCGCGATCAGCATTGATCGCATTTAGCCCTGCAAGATTCGCCCCGCTCTTGTCGATCGTCACCGTCTCCGGTACGCCGTTTCCAGCGATCACCCTTCCGAAATAGCGCCGGGCGGCGGCCTTGTCCCGCTTGGCGCGGAACAGGAAGTCAACCGTGTCGCCGGCCTTATCGACGGCCCGATACAAGTATTTCCATTCGCCCTTGACCTTGAGTGGAGTAAGAGACAGGGCGTAGTCGAACTATTTCCCCGCCTCTCCTCCCCGGTAGGGTCGAGAACTGGCGCGCGCACCGGTAGGCGCCGGTGGTGATTCCACCGCTTTCGCGATGGCCGCAATCCGGCAACCGTAGTCACGTTTCCAGCTCCCGCCACGTCGAACGCAGCGGGCCGATTTCCGGCACTACGCTCTCCTGTGTGCTTCATGCCAAGATTTATGCGACCTATCAGGCTGGGCGCGCTTTCGGTGCGGCAGCACGACGAACACGATAGCCATCGAACAGCTTCAGTTCCTCATACAGCCAGCGCCTACTCCACCGCTTCCAGCCGAAGCCCCGCCGATTCCGGGAACGCCCCATATGGCGCCTGATCTTCTTTTCTACCCAGTCTTTGATGAAGCTGAAGCACTCGCTGGAATGTCCAACAGCGAAGTAATTCACCCAACCGCGTAACACCGGATTGATCAGCTCTACCACCCGATCTACCGGCTGCGACTGGTATCCTTGCTTTCCGCAAGTCGTCGCAGATATCACGGTCTAGCTGAGCGCTCTCCGTGATGCCCTGCTGGTCGGCTTACATCTCCGGCCAGTATTCGCGGCGTCGGTCCCTACATATAACCGACGCCGATCCGCGTCCTGCCTGTTAAGCGGTGTAGGCAGGGGTGACGATTCAACCCTCAGATGCGTTCAAACAGGTTCGTGTCCCTCAACCGTCCCATGCTCAGCCTGGAAGCTCATCTTGGCGTAACCGCTTCGCCTCAAGCTGCGTTTCCCACGGACTTCGTCACGTTGCCAGTGTCGGCAAGTCACCGCCGCTTCGGCTCACTTCCTCTCGCAGCAGAGAAAGGGCATGCCCCGGTACCGCAACATCAACTCCACCGGGTCTTGCATTCCAAACATGCTCAAGCAACTTCACCCCCATGCGGGCGGGTTATGTTGGCTGGGCGTACTATAGGTCTCGTCCATTCGCCAACTTCTGCCGACCCTCTGCTTTCGCGGTCCAAACGCCTTGCCGAGCACAGGCAGAAGCCTGATTGCCCAGCGGTGCACCGTCGAATGGTCGACCGACACTGCCCGCTCGGACATCATTTCTTCAAGATGACGTAGGCTCAATGGGTAGGCGACGTACCAACGTACGCATGTCAACATCACGTCCAGCGGGTAGTGCAGCCGTTTGAGGGCCTTGCTCACAGCGGCGTTCGGGGTCGTGATCATTCGTTACTTCGTTCGTCTCGGGACCGACCACCATAGCAGATCGGCTTACTGCGACAGAACCGTATCAAGTGCTACACAGAACACTTTAGTACGTGATCGGCATCATTCAATGAATTTTTAACTCAGGACTCTAGGTGGCGGTCCCCATTCGCACGATGAGCCGTCCGGTATTCCGTCGGCGTCTGCGATAAGCGCCTGCGAAAAACCCGCGAAATATGCTCGCCGCTGCCCATCCCGCACCGCCGTGCAATCTTATCGACTGGAAGAGTTGTCTCCTGGAGAAGCCGACAAACCATTTCGAAACGGACATCCAGAAGATATTCAGATGGAGTCTTGCCCGTTACGAGCTTGAAATGCCGCAGAAAAGTTCGCTCACTCGTTCCAGCCACCTCCGCCACTCGCGCAATTGAGATTGAACGCCTGCAATTCTTGCGAAGCCATTCCACCGCCGAATGAACTCTATCCGTCACGCTCACCTCATTGAGCGCGTCCTCATCGACACAGGACAGATCGAGGCTGGGCACAACCACATGCCGGTTAATTCGGTGTGCGATCTCCATACAAAGGTTCCCTGGAATAAAGGATAGTGCGGCGGCAAGCGAACTGCTCATACCGCAACCAACGATTGACTTCTTATTTCCCGAGGAACCTTGTTCCCGACGACATGATTCGAACCTGCCCCCCGCACCTGCCGAAGGGGGGTTGTAACCTGAAGCCGCGATGATCTCCCATCCCTGCTCGCTCCACTTCACCAGGTCCGCGTTCAAAAGCACTTTACGCAATGCCCGAAGATCCGCTGGGTCGATCGAGGCGGCATTCTCGGAGTCCCCACCAAAAACGAAGACCCCATCAAAACGCTCGAATAAGTGCTCGTCGATTGCGTCGGTCTTGATACGAACCGATAGCGAATTTGTAACGTAGCCTCCGCGCGAGGAAAGCATCGTGACTGAAGCACGATTGTCAATCGAGCGTGCAATGTCTGAAACCTGATTTACTTGCCGAAACACCTCAGCTACAAGACTAACGTCAAGCAGGGAGAAGCCGTCGCACAATACGATTGCCACATTACTCATAAGTCAGAAACATAGCGGACAGATGGATGTCTGAAGAAAGAGCGCACGAGTGTTGGGTCCCGTCCAATTTGAGCAAGCTGCTCGTGAATTCGCGGACCCAGCTTTTCGCCTTTTTGCAGAGGGCGTCGCGCAACGCCGGTGCGCTTGACGTGACTCCACACCAGCTCATCCGGATTGAGGTCAGGCGCGTAACCCGGCGGGAAATGCAAGCTCAGCTTGCCCTGGGTGCTGGCGACGTAGTCCTTGACGATAGCTTTCTTATGCGCCGGCAATCCGTCGACAATCAGATGGACCGGCTTCTTGCGATTGAACATCAACTTCCTGAGTAGCGTCACGAACAACTCACCGCTGAGGCCGCCTTCGTACGTTGCAAACCAGAAGGCCCCTTTCGAGTTAACGGCGGACGCCGCGCTCATGCTTTGCCTCTGGCCCGGGCGTTCAACGACTGGCGTTTCGCCGCGTTGCGCCCAAGTCCTGCCGTGCACCGAGTCGGCCCGAAACCCAGATTCGTCCCAGAAGAAGATGTCAGCACTTTCCTCGCGAGCCTGTCTGACAATGGCCGGATACGTGTCGCGCTGCCAGCGCTCGATCGCCTCCGGATCTCGCTGGTAAGCGCGCTGCAACGGCTTTTGTGGCGTCAGGTCCAAGCGCGCGAGCATCGCGCCGACCGATGCAAGGCTCAACGTGACACCGAACTCCCGCTGAACCAGTTCGCGAACCAGGTTGCGCGTCCACAGCCCGAATTCAAATCCATACTGCATTGGATTCTTGCCGTTGATCCAGCGTAGCACCTGCCGTTCCTGTGCTTGCGTAAGCTTGCGAGGGCGGCCCGTGCCTTTGGTCGAGAGCAGCACACGCACCCCCCGGCCGCGACCACGCGCCTGAGCCCGGATCTTATATGCCCAGGAACGATGCATCCCAAACGAGGCTGCAACGTCGTCCGGATGTTCTCCCTCAGCCATGCGCCGAACTGCCAGGATGCGCATCTCCTCTAGAGTGTTGTGAGTCAGGCCCCGGCCGTCTCGTTTCATGAGCGATCCTGTCAGTAACACTCGCTCAAGCATAGACTATATGTCCGCTAAATTTCTGACTTATGAGTAACTGCCGGCCTCGGCGCGTCGACCACTACACACTGATCCACTATTCCCCGCTGCCCCTTAGGGTTTATTTGTGTCTGCATAAACCGCACTCTCACCGGCAATTCATCTGGATCTGTCGCAGTAACGCGTCGGGTATCATGTGTCGTAACAATGCGAACGATCGGGCACTTGATGAAGACTCTGAATCCAGCCGTGGCACGGGTGCTCAAGCGTTTGCATTATCCCCTCGATGTCATCCTCACGTGCGTGCGCTGGTATGTGGCCTATCCGCTGAGTCTTCGACACCTGGAAGAGATGATGGCGGAGCGCGGAATTTCGGTCGACCATTCGACCGTGCACCGCTGGGCTATCAAGGTGTTGCCGGTTCTGGAGAAGGCGTTTCGCCGCCACAAGAAAACGGTCGGCCGGAGCTGGCGAATGGATGAGACGTATATCAAGGTCCGAGGCCAGTGGAAGTATTTGTATCGCGCAGTCGACAAGGAGGGCAACACTGTCGACTTTCTGCTGCGTGCCCATCGTGACAAGGCTGCGGCGCGTCGCTACTTCGAAAAGTCGATTGAACAAAACGGCGAACCCGAGACGGTGACAAACGATAAAAGCGGTGCGAACCTGGCCGCGCTGGATGCTCTTAACGCGGAGCGGGAAATACCGATCAAGATCCGCCAAAACAAGTATCTGAACAACGTTATAGAGCAAGATCACCGGGCGATAAAGCGGCGCACACGGCCCATGCTGGGCTTCAAGAATTTTCGTTGTGCCCGCATATTGCTGAGCGGCATCGAACTCATGCACATGATCGCCAAGGGTCAAATGGAGGAGCGAGGAATTGGATGCACTCGTGCCGAGCAGTTCCACCTCCTCGCTGCATAAATAATCCTTACCATAACGATGCATGTTTCGTCATCTCGCCCTTATCGCGACAAAACCTTTTTAACTATGGTGACTCAGGCTTCGCCCTTGATCTTGTCGCGGATGAGCACGAAGATGAAAAGCAGCCAGGAAATGCCGAGACCAAAGTAGTCGAAGTTGCGCAGCGGACGGTAGTCCGCCCAACCCCAACCCGTCGAGCCGTCGATGGCCAGCAGCGTCAGAGCGATACAGATGGCGGTTGCGATCCAGGTATTCTTTTTCATGCGAATGCTCCTTAAGCCGATTCTTTTTCTTCGATAGAAACGCCGACCAAGCTCGGGTTGGTGTTCACCAGACCACCTTTGCCCTTCAGGTGGAACCCCTTCCAACCGTCCCACAACCACATCGGATTCAGGCTCGGACGGAAGCATGCCGCCATGTAGCCGCTATACGCGAGCAGCAGCAAACCGTTCATCAGTAGTTCTTGCGGGCCCGAAAACAATTGACGCGGTGTTGCCGAAATGAACGTATTCAGCCAAAAAATCGTGACGGTGGTCGGCATTTCGAGAATCAGCGTCAGGAAGACAAAACGGTTTGTCAGAAGCAGGAGACCATAAATCGCTTCCATATATTTGACCCAGTGATACATACCGATTGCGTCGGCACCGGCCAGATATTCACCAGCGAGACCTGGAACCATCGGTACATAACCGTCGATCACGAATCGAATGCCGGAAAAGAAAAGGTGTGCGCCGAAATAAAGACGAAGCCACGTAATGACGTACTTCCAAGGGGAAGAATTAGCGCTTTGCATAGTGAAATAATTCCAAGAAGTTACTGCAGTACAGCGACGAAATATGCCGAGAGCATATCCCAAAGGTAGTGGCACAGCCGCTACCACCGGAGAGCCGGTTATACAATGCCTCTGCGACGATCGCGAATCAAGACGATGACGACGCATATCCATGGAATTGCCAGGCCGAACATATCGCGTGCGCGCAATGCTCGATATTCGGTATAGCCCAGTCCTGTGGACCCGAAGAATACCCAGCACGTCATGATCACACAGCAGGCGAGGCCGATATAAAGATTCCGATTACTTTTTTTCATTTGCGCACTCCTTTACGCGACGTCGCCCGATACTTCAACTGTCGCGGCCGGTTTAGCACCTTTACTCAGCCTCAGGTGCTCTTTCCAGACATCGACCTTGAAGCCTTCCCATACCGCGAGCGGCTTGTTTGGCTTGAACACGCTCGCCATATATCCGCCATACGCCAGCAGAATGAGGCCATTCATCAGCAGCTGATTCGGGCCAGAGAACAATTGACGTGGGGTTCCAACGATGAAGGTATTGATCCAGAAAATCGAGATCGATGTCGGGAATTCGAGAATCGCGCCGAGCAACACGTATCGGTTCGTCAGCAGCAGGATACCAGCCAGCATTTCCATTGCCTTCACGGCATAGAACATGTGAATGGCATCAAGTGCCTGCACGTATTGACCTGCGATGCCGGGAATAAACGGAACCCAGCCTGTGGAGAGATAGCGGAAACCAGACCACAAAAGATCGGCGCCGAAATAGACCCGGAGCCAAAGTACCGCGTATTTCCACGGTGGCGAAGCAAGTCCTTGCATCGAATTATCTCCTCTGTCGGATTACGTTTATGCGACGCGGCCGAATCGTGTCCGCCGCTGTGTGCTCTGCTATTGCGCTTCGGCGACCCGATGCTGCTGTCCCGGCGAATGAATCTTGGCCAGTAGTTCTTGATTCAATTCGAAGCCGAATCCGACGCCTTCACTCGGATATGCAAAGCCGCCGCTAAAGCGCTGGCCACCGAAAGCCAAGTCCTGATCTACCCGGATATCGCCACTGTTCCAAGCCGCGTGAATCGCGAGCGGCCCCATACTTTCGCTCATGAACTGGCATGCCCAATCGTTTGCGACCATGAGATGCGTGCTCGGCCCGGATTCGACGCCCGATCCGATCAGAGTGCTGCAAAACACAGGAATGTCGTACATGCGACATGCAGCTAGGAATCGCTGTGCCTTGACCAGTCCGCCTACCTTTTGAATCTTGAGAACGACGCCATCGGCCGAACGACGCTCTGCGATTTCACGCAGATCGCCCAACTCTTGCGCCCCCTCGTCTGCGTATATTGGCGTGTTGACACGCTCACGCAGTTTCGCCAGGCTGTCGCGGTATTGATGCGCCAGAGGCTGTTCCATGAACGAAAGGTTGTATTGATCGAGGCGTTTCATCGTCGTCAACGCCTGTTCATAGTTCCATGAGCCATTCGCGTCCAAGATGATCTTGGCTTCCGGCCCGAGCGCCGCTCGCACTTCGCGGACCGTAGCCACGTCGGTGTTGAACGTATGACGGCCGACTTTGAGCTTGACCGCCGAGAAGCCATTATCGCGGACCTGGATCGCCAGTTCTGCGACCTTTTCGGGCTCACCCGCCGACAATACCCAACCGAGCGGTATCTTCTCGCGAGTGCGGCCACCCAACAGGCTGTAGACTGGCACGCCCAAAGCTTTGCCCTTCAGGTCATGGAGCGCACAGTCAACCAACGCCTTCGCCTGATTGTTGTCGCGTGCGAGTTGATCCATCATGCCGACGATCTTCTCGATATTGCTCGGATCTTCACCAAGCAGGATTCGCGGCGCGAAAATATCGGAAATCATCGCCGTCATGGATGCCTGGCTTTCACCGCGATACCACGATGATGTGTCACCCGATTCCGCATAGCCGACGAGACCGTCGTCGGCTGTAATAGCCAAGAAAAGCGTATTCAGGCAAGTGATTGTGACATTCGGAAGCTTAATCGGCTTCTTCAGCGGCATCGAAATCGGAATGCACTCAACGCGGGTAATCTTCACCTGATTTAAACCTATATGAATTCGTAGAAAGGGACGTCAGACATGATGCCCCGAGACGACTACCAGTTATTGCACAACCGGCCCACGCAATGCACCGCAGACGCGGATCAGCAGAATCACCGCCAATGTCACGGAGACCACGTAGCAGATGACGAACGAGGCGCCGAGTGCATTCGGACCGTCGAAGAATTTAGCGACGAGCGCCACCACTGTAGGGCCGAGTGCCAAACCGACGAGATTCGTGATCAAGTAATAGATGGCGGTGATCTTGCCCATCATGTTACCGGGCGTGAAGTTGGCATTCGTTGCACCGCCTGCCACCGCGAACATCGCAAACATGAACATTTGGATGAAGTAGAGGACGATACCCGCGCTCATCGTATGGACAAGCGGGAAGCATGCCGTAGCGACTGCCGCGATTGCCGTTGTTACCGCCGCCACCCGAACAGGCGCATCGACCATACCGCGCTTGCGCAGCCGGTCCGCGATACTGCCGCAGATCAGAAGACCGAGCGGGGAAGCGAGCAGTGCAACGCCACCGATTGCCTTACCGATTTCCGGACGCGCAACATGTAGCGTACGAGCGATGATTTCCGGAAGCCATGCCATCTGCGAGCCGATGGCAATACCGTATAGACAAATCGCAGTCCAGAGCGGAATGTACACGCCACGATTCTTCCATACGAAGCACATGGTCTGCTTGTACGTCACCTCGGAAGTATCGGTCTGAAAGCGACGGGCCGGCTCACGCAGCAGCAAAAGGAGAATCGCGAACGGAATCCCAATGATGCCGGGCACCAGCAGCACATAGTGCCACGGCTTCATGCCGCCGACGAGGGGTAGACTATCGAATGCGCCTGCCGATGCTGCCTTCAACAGGACGGCACCGAGAGCCATCGACAAACCCGTACCCAACATCGGGCCGATATTGTAGATACCGAAGGCAATACTGCGACGATGCGGCGGAAATGCGTCACGAATCATCGACTGAGAACCGGGAGCCAGCGCCGATTCACCGACACCGAGACCAACGCGCGTCAAGAACAAATGGATATAGGTCGTGCTCAGACCACACAGCATCTGCACCACCGACCATGCCATGATCGCGCCGCCGAGGAGCGTCTTACGCTGGTACTTATCGACCAGTATGCCCATTGGAATACTGAGCACGCTATACAGCAACATGAAAGAAAGGCCAAGCAACAAACTGACCTGAAGATCGGAAATTCCGAGGTCTTCCTTGATCGGCCCGACGACGAGAGCCAGCGCGCCCCGATCGATAAACGAGATGACATACGTGGCCGTCAAGACGATGAGCATCCACCATGCACCTTTGGACGTCTTTGAATCTTCCACGTTGTCGGCGGGCGCCGACTTCGTTTGTACTTCTGCGGTCTCACTCACTACGGTGTCTCCTTGTTAATTATCCGTACAACTATTAGCGACTTTCCCGCGCCTCACTGTCGGCAAGTGCGGTTCTTGCCGCAGTCACGCCAGACACGATGAATTCGGCGATATCGCCCATCGAGTTGTAATACGGACCCCATAGCGATCCACACTCCCCGATTGCATAAAGACCGGCAATCGGCTTGTTCTGGTGATCGAGAACACGCTGACCGGCATCGTGCTTCGGACCGCCGTGCGTGTTCAGATATGTCGGTAGCATCGGCCCAATCGCGTAAAACGGGCCTTCATCGTTGAGCGGCACGAGGAACGTTTCGCGACCGCAATCTCGATCGACGTTGTTGCGGCATTGATCGTTGTAACGCTCGACCGTCTCGCGAAGTGCGGCCGGATCGAGGTGGCCTGCCTTGCACACACCCTTGATTTCCGGCCACTGGCACTTCAACGCCAGTTCTTCGAGCGTATCGGCCTTGATGATCAGACCTTCTTCGAGTTCCTTGACGTTGTCTTGCGACCACGGCGGCACGCGCGAATTCAGCGTCGTCATTGCCGCGCCACCGGAACGGACCTTCTCATCGAAGATGTGAAATGCCGGCACGTTCGTGAATTCCGGGGTGCCCGGCGTCGTTGCCAACCATGTATCGCGGTTTGCCAATCCGTGTTGAACAACCGATGTATCCACGGTTTCGTTATGGAAGCGCTTCGCCTGTCGGTTCACCCACAACAGACTGCCGCCGTCCTTAAAGGCACCGTTTTTGTAGCCGAAGCCCGCGACCTTGTTCAGATCGTACGTCACGTAGACGTAGCCTTCCTTCGTCTTGATGCCCATGTTTAGCGGGCCCGCTACGGCGTTCATGTGCCATAGTTGCGCACCAACTTCCTGCGCCATGCGGATGCCGTCGCCGGTCAGATTCGGGCTACCAAGGAAGTAGATCGGGCATGCAGTCAGGAACTGTTTGCACATGGCATCGTTGGCTTCAAAGCCGCCGCTGGCCAACACTACTGCCTTGCGAGCACGAACTGCGATCGTCTTGCCATCATGTTCGGCTTGAACGCCAAGGATCCGTTTCGTCACCGGGTGCTGAACCAACCTGGTGACCCGTGTATTGCACTGAACGCGGGCACCCGCCTTCTCCGCTTGTGCGGAGATCGCATTCCAGAGGCCTGCACCGCCCGGTGCGGCTACGACGCTCATACCCTTGATGCTTTCCCCGCCCGGAGCGCCCGGGAACTCGGGAAAAAACCCCGGTGCCGAGAACGGCTGCGGGTTATCCTTGAGCGGCAATTCGAGTTTGTGCTGCCACGACGGTATGTTCTTGAGACTCGAAACGAAATGGCGAAGAACGCTTTCATCTGTTTGGCCTCCGCACAGCCAATCCAGATATTTGAACGACTCGTCTTCATCCACGGAGGTCATGATCAGACCACCCGCGACACAGACCGAGTTGCCGCCGCCCTGCACACCCTTTTCGAGAATGAGCACGTCGGCGCCCTGTTCAGCGGCTTCGAATGCAAACACCGCGCCTGCGCCGCCATAGCCGACAACAACCATATCGGCTTGCTCATCCCATTGGGGCTCGGTCCAGTTCAATTCCATTTTCGTCATTCCCTGTGTCTCAGAAAACATACCAGCGCCGTGCGATCTACTTACGCTGAGGGCGCAGCCGCGGCTTGCTCAGTCTCCTCCGCCGAGCGAAGACGGTTGTAGATTTCGTTGTAACGCAGCACCGGCTGATCCATCACCAACATAATCATCTTGCGAGCCGGCGTTTTCGAGATCGTTGCCTGCTGCGTCTCGATGATTGCCCTGTCTTCGGCGAATGCTGCTTCGGCGATCGCGAAAGCGTGATCTGCCAAATCGGCATGCTCGTGATCCGGACCGAAGTTGTAGAAGAACATCGATTCCGTATCGTTGATCGGCGTGATCATCTGGCATGTGCAACGGCGAAAGATCGGCTCTTCTGCAGGCTTGCCATCGACGAGACGATCCTGAACGCCCGGTGCGTACGAATGGATCTTTAGGATGAAGACGCCCGGTACGAGGAACGTGCTGACCACGTTATCGTCGGAGGGGATTTCACCGAAGTAAGGATTTGACGGACGGCCCAGGTGCCAGCGGTCAGCAACGACGCCACGCTCGATCGTATCGATACCGCGTTTTGCTTCGCCTTCCTTCTGAATCTTGATCGACACCTTGTTGTTGGCACCGAACGTCGCTTCGTGAACATAAGGTGCGTGTGACAGGTCGAGCAAGTTATCAGCGACAATTTCCGCATTGCCCTTCCATACTTTCTTCGAGCATTTCATCGCGAAGATAGCGCTGTCCGGACCTTCGATCGGCGGAATCAGTGCGGGATCGGCCTTTGCAGCGTCACCCATCCAGACCCATGCAGCACCATGCTTTTCTTCGATCGGGTAGCTACGAACGCAGACCTTCGACGAGATACGATCGGTGCCCGGGATTTCAGTGCAGCGTCCATCTGCGGCGAATTTCAGGCCGTGGTACATGCAGCGCAGTTCATCACCTTCCTTACGGCCGACCGACAGCGGAACCAGGCGGTGCGGACACAGATCTTCGAGTGCTACCAGCGTGCCGTCTTCTTTGCGATAGAGCGCCAGTGCCTCGTTCATCAGCGTGAACGGGACGATATCAGTAGCCGACAACTCGCTCGACCATCCAACCATATACCAGCAATTCCGGAGGAACTTCATTTTCAGTCTCCTGAGAAAGGAATCGAGAACGGATAAATCGAGAACAAGGTGCGACACACAACGGACCTGCCAGTTTGCGCATCCGACCTCCTTGACCTAACCGGATCAGCATCTCATATAGTATTCAATTAAGTATTCTTCGAATCTTATCGCGTTACCCCCCGCGACATGACTCGGGATAACCCTGAAATGCACATAAACGGCGTTCTCAGTAACTAGAACGCCGTTTATGTCTACAAATTCGTTAGCTAAAGTAGACGCGTTCAGCTGTCGTATGCAGGACCTTCTGCTGATCTTCAGCCGACAGTGTGGACACGGAGTCCTTAGCCATCTGAACCATGTCCTTGTACTCGCCCTTCGACTGAGCGATGTCGGAACCCCACATCACACGATCGGCACCGAACGAACGCACCACGCGCTCAACAACCGGCGCGGACGGCAGGTCGAGCGCCTTCAACTTGCCGAGGTTGATCATGGAGTACAGCAGGAAGACGTTCGGGCTGTCCACGAACTTCAGCAATGCTTCGTCCACACCGTAGTCCGGTCCCGGGTCTTCGCCGACGATATTCGAGAAGTGATCGAGAATGACCGGCGTATCCGGGAACTTCTTCACGACGTCCTGGAGTGCTTCGAGTGCTGCCAGACGATTCCAGCGGTAGAAGTGCAGACGCACCGAGCCGCCGAGATCCGTCACTGCTGCCCAGGCACGACGCGCTTCCGTCGATGCGAACCAGCTGCTGTCTGCACCTTTCTTCGGTTCCGTCAGACGGATGCCGACAGACTTGCGCTCGCCGACCCAGTATTTCACCGTTTCTTCGACGTTCGGTGCCAGTGCGTCGAGCATACACAGCGAACGCAGACGATTCGGGTATTTCTGTGCCGAATCCACGACGTAGTCGTTGTGGAAGCCGTAGAGGTGCGCACGTTGGACCGCGAGCGCCTTATCGATACCCAATGCGTCGAGCAGGTCGATCAGGCGCTCGGCCGTCACGGGGTTGTCGAATGCGTTTTCTTCGAGAACACCGCTCAGCGGCGACGGCGGATACTTCTCACGGTCGGTCGAAATCAGGTGTGCGTGGCTGTCGATCATGAAGTTACCTTTATCAAATTCAGTTTAGCCAACGATGTGCGGCGTTACTTCCAAGGGTCCACGCACACGTGGATCGCACCTTGAACCCCCCGACCCGCGGTGGCCAGAATCGCTTCGTGAACCTGCGACAGGCCGAATGTGTGCGAGCACACTTCGTCGATCGGATAGCGGCCGGAGCCAACATAGCGCAGTGCCAGTTCGACCGCTGCGTAGCTACGACCACGCGGTGCACGAACGGTCAGATAGCGCTTCTTGATCTCGCCGATGGGTACCTGCTGCTCCAGGCCGTTCAGGCTCAAATAGGCGCCCTTTGCCGCCAGAGCGATCGACTGCTTGACGATCTCGCCCTTGGGGTCGCCGGTCGTATCAACCACGACGTCGACGCCCCGACCCTTGGTGATACGCATCACTTCGGTCTCGAGGTCTTGCGTTTCGACGTTGATTGCGTAGTCCGCGCCAACGCGCAGCGACAGATCGAGACGGCTTTGATCGCGTGTCATGCCGGCCAGAATCACCGTATATGAGCCTGCGGCCTTTGCCGCCAGCACGCAGCCCAAGCCCTGCTGGCCCGGTCCCCACACGAGTACGACCTTACCGGGACCTGCGCCGCCGTCGAGACACGCCCACTGCACGCCGTTACCGAACGGCACCGCCAGCGTTGCGTGCGTGGCCGGCATGTCTTGCGGAATCTTGTGCATCACCGTGTTGAGCGGCATATGCATATATTGCGCGTAGCCACCCCACAGGTGCGGTGCCTTGTTGGCAGTCGACATACCGAAACGATCGGTATTCAGGCGGTCCTTCACATTGAAGAAATCGACCTCCATACACAGACGGAAATCGCCCTTCATGCACCATTCGCAGTTCCAGCACGGGAGATATTCGTGGAGAGCAACGCGGTCGCCAGACTTGACGCCCCAACGCTTGGCCGCGACTTCCCCGACTTCCTCGATGGTTCCGACGTTTTCGTGGCCCATAATGACAGGAACGTGACCGGCCTTACGGTACAACTCAGGATCGCTGCCGCCGACTCCGCTGGCTTCGATGCGCAGAATTCCGGTTTCAGGCCTGACAGTCGGATAATCAAATTCACGGATTTCCGTGGTTTCGACATCTGTCTTGACTGCGGCCAGTACCTTTTTCGTCATGTGTTTGTCTCCTGCTCGTTTTCGATCTCAGAGTTTCGAAAATACGCGACGTGCGGTAGCGCCAAAGATCGCATTGAGATCCTCATTAGGTAATCCGTTGAGTGCAATACGGGTGAGTTTCAATGCATTCCCGTAGCCTTCGCGAGAACTCACGACGGGGAAATCGGAACCCCACATCAGGCGATTTGCGCCGAATGTAGTTACCGCCTCGTGGACAAGCGGCGACGTCGCGTCCCCGAAGGGGCGGTCCAAATGACATGTTTTCGGGTCGCGAGGCATCAATTCGCCGAGCCCCGGAACTTTTAGCATGACATTCGGATAGGCCGCGAGTTTGAACACCTGGCGACGAATAGCCAACTGCTCATCCGTCGTGACGGGGGTGCTGTTGCCGCCTAAGTGTTCGAGGACGACAGTCGTCCCTGCCAACTTCGCAACCAGTTCGATAAACCCCGGCGCGTTGAATGCTTCGGCCGACCCCACACAGCTGACGGGCAGTCCAGTTTCCTGAACTGCACGCCACGCTTCCGGAAGACGGCCGTCCGGAAGACACGAGGAGGGGCGAAGCCGAATACCGGACACGCCTTCGCGTGCCAAGCTTTCGATCGTCATTGCAACGTCCGGGGCTTCGACATCGACCCAAGCCACGCTCGATAGACGGCCTGGATATCGCTTGACGCAGTCTTGCTGATATCGGTTATCTGTCTGTCCGATCATCTGAGTGAGAATGGCCATATCGACACCATATTCATTCATTTGATCGAGCAACGTCCCGACAGGCTCGTACCAATAAGGCGAAACGTGCGCGTGACTATCGACGATCATGTGGAACTCAGGCCTTCAGGGCGACGTCCGGATTGAGGGGCACTTCTTCCTTCCACGTACGATCGTTCGCGAAGATCACCGTCGAAGCGTGAATCTGATTCCACGGGATTGTGTTCGTCAGCACGCTCGGCAGTTCGCCGCTTTCTGCGTAAGTACGAGCCGAACGGATCATCTGACGACGCCATGCAACAACCGCGACGTCCGACGTGCCGAGGTGTTCCTTCGTGCGGTCGAGAATACGCCCCTGCGTTTCGCTGACTGCGTGGTCCTGCGTCAGGATGCCCTTGATGCCCGACATCGACGACGTCTTCATGGCTTCGCGGTCCTGTTTGTACCAGTTGTCGATGTTGAGTCCCTTGCGGAAGTTTTCATTGACCCAGTGACCGCCTTCCTGAATACGATATTCGATATCGACAGGCTGCGTTTCGTCGAAGAACCACTGGATGTGCCACGTCGATTCGTCATCGCGCGGAACGAATGCATTGGCCATGCGACGGTTCTTGCGGACGCCGAAGCCATCGGGCGGGATCAGCGTGAAGAACGGCAGGATAACTTCCGTGACACGGGCGTGCAACTTGCCTTCTTCACGGAAATTGCGGACGCCGGCGTAGCGCAGGCCGTACAGGGTGTATTCGACTTCGATCTTCGGACGCAGATCGCGTTCGTGTTCGTACTTGGCCGGCTCCGACCACGGTTGTTCGCGGTGCAGGACTCCTGCGTGTGCGGAGTCGATCGTGCCTTCGACGGCTTGAGCGTAGTTGCAGTCTTCGAGTACCTTGAACGCAGCAACCTTTTCTACCGGGTACGACAGGAAGTCGAAGTCGGGGAATTGCGGAACCCTCGCCGGATCGCCCATGTACGTCCAGATCACGCCAGCGACTTCACGAATCGGATAGGCCACTGCCTTGATACGCGAGCACAGCTTCGAATCTTCCGGCTCCGTCGGGGTGTCCATGCACTGGCCATCGACGCCGAACTTCCAGCCGTGGTAGAGGCAACGCAGACCGCCGTCCGAGTTGTCGCCCAGTGCGAGCGACGCACGACGGTGCGGGCACTGTTCTTCGAGCAGGCCAACCTTGCCGTGGCTGTCGCGAAATGCCACGAGGTCCTCGCCCATCAGACGCAGACGCACGGGCTTACCGCCTGGCTCGCTGATTTCCGATGCCAGCATCGCCGGAATCCAGAATTGACGGATCATATCGCCGGTCGGCGTGCCTTTACCAACTTGGGTCAGGACGTCGTTATCTTCGCGGGAAAGCATGGGTTTGCTCCTAGATTTTCTTTATCTGTGAATACACGTGGGAGATATTTGCTCTCCCGCTAGCCTTAAACGAGTTCGACGGACTTCAGCAGTCGATCACGCGCGTCTACGGTGTTGCTGTCGTTGCCAATGAAATCGTGCGCGTCGACAATCAGTTTGCGCAGGGCAACAAGGTTCTGCACCTCCCGCGCATTCGAGCCCTGCCGTGCAGCGGCCACGATATCGTTATCGAGCAGCCGCCAGACTTCATCCAGCTCGGATTCGCGGTAAATCATGTGTTCGAACGTACTCGACTTGTCCACGCGCCCGATCAGTTCACGCAGCGTTTCCGGCGAGTAATCTTCGATCGAGTGAATATCATCCACGTTCATAGCTAATCCTTATTTCTTGAGACCAGGACCGAACTGCGAAGGCGGGAGGCCGAGCGCATGGCGACCAAAGGCCGTCAGCGCCGAATCCCACGTGAAAGCGAAGTGCTGTGCGGCGGAATTGACGTCGCGCCAGATACGTTGGAGGTCCGAAGCGTTGTAAATACTGGTGCCGCCTGCAGCTTCGAACGCACTGTTGGCCGCGCGACGAGCGGTTTGAGCCGAATACGCCCAATCGCGCGGAATACGCGACCATTCGAGTGCCGTCAGTGACTCTGCACTTTCTGCCGTATCGATGCGGCGCGTGTCTTCGAGAATCAACGCATAGGCCGCGTCGAGATCTGCCGTCGCATGTGCCAGGCGTTCGATCGTCGCCGACTGTTCTGCCATCTGATCGGCCGGCATTGCCTGGAGACGCGGTGCCAAACCCTCGCCGAACGACCGGAGTGCTGCGCGTGCCATGCCCAGCGGTGCACCGATGAGCGAGAACGGCGTGACGTTCTGGAACGGCATCCGGTAGATCGGGGCACGCATTGCGTCAGCGCCTTCGACGTTGCCCGTCATCATGTCTTTGACCGACACCGAACGATGCTTCGGAATGAACGCTTCCGCGACCTTGATCGTGCGGCTACCGGTGCCACGCAGGCCTGCCGTGTGCCAGTCATCGACAATTTCGATATCGGAACGGGGGATCACGAAGAAGCGCGGTTCAGGCGTGCCGTCCGGAAGCTGCACGGCGTTTCCGATGATGACCCATTGCACATGGTCGATACCCGAACAGAAGCGACCGTCGCCGTTCACGAGTTTGTAGCCGCCTTCAACTTCGGTAATCGTGCCGCCCAAGCGGAACACAGTCGCCGTCAGCGCGTGGCCTTCGCCAAGCACATCTTGCTGTGCTCGCAGAGGAAACAGATTCAACATCCAGCTATGACCGGCCAGAACGCCGAACACCCAGCCTGTCGAGCCACAGGCCGAAGCGATTTCTGCCGTAGCTTCGACGAGCGTCGTAAAGCCCAATTCGGAACCGCCAAACGATTTCGGCGTAATGATGTTGAAGAGACCCGAATTGCGCAGTGCATCGATCGTCTCTTTAGGCACTACGCGATCGCTTTCGGTCTCTTTGACGCGCGAACGAATCGCATCATGCAAACCACGAGCGATATCAAGGGCTTCCTCGCGACTGTTAATACGGCTCAAGACATTCTCCTGGTGGGACTTGCTGCCGTGGAACAGGGCCCGGCGCGCAGAATAGTTCTGTTTATAAATCGGTCAGTGTTCGTTGCGACCGTAACGACCCTCGACGTTCATACGCTCCTTGGCGTCGAGGAACCAGCGATAGTGCCCGCCCTTCGAGATCGGCGGGACATCGTCGGAAACGAGGTACCAGCTTTCGCCATCGTTTTCCGTCGCATAGATTTCGCCCGTTGCGGTACCGGCGATGAGCATGATCTTGTCATCCCAATGGTGCAGCCCCATGCCCTCGATGTTGCCGATCACTTCCTCGGGCAGACCATTGCGCATATGTCCCCAGGTAACACCACCATCGGTGCTCTTGAGAACAGTTGCGTTCGCCGACTTACGGGCGCCCCAATCACGCGGTGCGTTGCCCGGCCCGCCGAGATACAGAACGTTTTCGTCGCGCGGGTCGATGAACATGGCGTCGGGATAGCCGATAAGGTCTTGACGCGTCATCAGGTGAACCCACGTTTCGCCAGCGTCTGCGCTGTAATGCAGGCCTTCGCCGCCGCACATGAACATCTGCTTCGGGTTCGACGGGCGAATCAGCACGCGGTGGTTGTCGTGGTAGAACTTGTCGTTTTCTGATTCGTACGAACGCGGCTCGGTCCACGTCTTGCCGTCGTCGGTAGTCTTGAGAAGTGCGCCCTGTTCAATACAGACATAGAGCGTTTCCGGTTCGGCCGGGTGAAACGAAATGTTCTTGACGTGTGCAATATGCGGGGGCGGCGGAAACGTCCACTTGTCCTGGTCCGGTACCGTCATCATTTCGGGGATTTCGACCCACGAAGCACCCAGATCGCCGCTGCGATAGAGCGCGGACGGCTCGGTGCCCAGGAACAGGACGGTCTTCCCCTCGCGCTCCTGCTGCGCCATCGTATAGATATGCGTGCTGTTCAGGCCATTGTTGGCCGGTTCCCACGTCACGCCCAGATCCTTCGAGATCACGAGACCGCCGTGGCCGTGTGCGCCCGCGAACAGCAGGCCGGCATTCGGAACATAGAGCAATGCGCTCACGTGGCGATCTTCCAGCGTCTTACGCGTGAGATTCCACGGGGCACTGGTATCTGCACGCTCGAACACGAGCATGCCGCGAATCGTAGCAACCAGCAGCGTCGTTGCCGCGCCATCACCGTGCGTAACGGTCCCACCGTTGGTGGTCAGAACTGCGATCATTTCTCCTCCTTAAGGGAATACCCTATCTGATGTCGCCTGTTTTGCTCTGAAGAGCCTTTGACTTTTTTCTGTCTAGCCCAAATAATATGCAAAAAAGAATTCTTCGTCAAATGGGTTGAGAGAGACTTTCGATGATTGGTGATTGCGATGCAACAAGCCGGTACCTGAGAAAACGTGATGTGTAATGCTTGCGCACCATTGACGGGGTTCCGTGCGTTCTACGATTTTGGAGGTGACATGACCGAAGTTCATGATGTGATGACTCTGCGCTTAACAGCGAGTCAATATTTGGCGCGCAACACGCTGGCTCTGACATTTGAAGACCCCGAAGGCGAGCGTCTGCCCGCGGCCGACGCGGGTTCGCACGTCGCACTGTTCCTGCCGAACGGATTGACGCGTCAGTACTCCCTCCTTCAGTCCAGCAATAGCCTGACGCAGCGTTCGTACGTCATCGGCGTCAAACTCGACCCGCGGTCGCGTGGTGGCTCCCGCTACATCCACGAAACGATGCGTGTCGGCGACCTCGTGCAGGTCGAAACCCCGCGCAACAACTTCCCTCTCGACGAAGACGCTGAGCACACGGTTCTGGTTGCCGGTGGTATCGGGATCACGCCTATTCTGTGTATGGCGCGTCGCCTGAAGGAAATCGGAAAGTCGCCGCGTATCTATTATTCGTGCCGAGACCGGGTCGACGTCGCCTACGCCGAAGAATTGAAGACGTTCGAAGGTTCGGTCGTTCACGTCGATGCCGAAGTCGGCGCATTCCTCAATATCGCGGACGTCGTGAAGCAGGAGCCGGGGTCGGCCCACTTCTACTGCTGCGGCCCCGGCCCGATGCTTGAAGCATTCGAAAAGGCCTGCAACAGGTTGCCCCCGGAACAAGTCCACGTCGAGTACTTCAGTGCCAAGCACGAAGCCGCACTCGATGGCAACTTCGTCGTTGAACTGCGCAAGAGCGGCAAGACGCTGACCGTCCCGCAGGGCAAAACGATTCTCAACGTCGTGCGTGATGCCGGTGTACCGATTTCGTATTCGTGTGAAGAAGGCGTATGCGGCGCATGTGAAGTCCGCGTGCTGCAAGGCGAGCCGGACCACCGCGACGCCATTCTCTCGGAGCCCGAGAAGGCTTCGAACAAGACGATGATTATCTG
The DNA here is from genome assembly GCF_012689525.1 of Paraburkholderia aromaticivorans. Classification (NCBI taxonomy): domain Bacteria; kingdom Pseudomonadati; phylum Pseudomonadota; class Betaproteobacteria; order Burkholderiales; family Burkholderiaceae; genus Paraburkholderia; species Paraburkholderia aromaticivorans. The sequence goes on along the minus strand of NZ_CP051514.1, from coordinate 2,438,345 downwards.
CTGTTCCGGCTGCAAGGGCGATCGTCTCGTCCTCGATCTTTAAGAAACATAGGCGTGCCTATCGGCACACGTTAGTTTAGGAGACAAGTAAGTGATTATCGATTGCCACGGTCACGTCAGCGCACCCGCAGAATTGTGGGTATACAAGGCACACATTCTGTCGCATCGCGGCGAACACGGTCGCAAGATGCCGGAAGTGACCGACGAAGAAATTCTGCACTACGCCAACAAGAAGGAAATGGCACCCGTCGGCCACCTCGACATGCTCGACCGCGTCGGCACGAACGTCCAGCTGATGTCGCCGCGTCCGTTCCAGATGATGCACAGCCAGAAGCCGGGCAAACTCGTGCACTGGTTCACGGAAGAAACCAACAACATTATCTCGCGCACGGTCAAGTTGCTGCCGAAGCGGTTCATCGGTATCGGCGGCCTGCCGCAAGTGTCGGGCGACCCGATCGAAGTCGTGCTGCCGGAACTCGAACGCTGCATCAAGGAACTCGGCTTCAAGGGCGTGATGCTGAATCCGGACCCGTTCGAAAACAGCGGTGTCGAGGCCCCGGGCCTCGGTGACCGTTACTGGTACCCGCTGTACGAAAAGCTGTGTGAACTCGACGTGCCGGCCCACATCCACGCTACCGGCTCGCACTCGGCACGTTCGCCGTACACCGTTCACTTCATCAACGAAGAAACCATCGCGGTGTTCAACCTCGTCAACTCGAACGTCTTCAAGGACTTCCCGAATCTGAAGATCATGGTGTCGCACGGCGGCGGTTCGATTCCCTACCAGATCGGCCGTTTCCAGTCAGGCGCTTCGCGCGCCGGCCGCAACTTCCTCGACGGCATGCGTAACCTGTACTACGACACCGTCCTCTACTCGGAAGAATCGCTGCGTCTGCTGATCAAGACGGTTGGCGCTGACCGCTGCATGTTCGGCGCCGAGTGCCCGGGCGTGGGTTCGGCTATCAACCCGGACACCGGCCGCACCTTCGACGACATCAAGCCGTACATCGAAGGCTTCGACTGGCTCTCGCAGGCAGAGAAGAATGCGATTTTCTTCGGCAACGCTCGCGACTTCTTCAAGCTCAACCTTGCGGATTACGAATAATCCCGGCGGCCACAGGACTTTATATCATGGCAAAAATCGTATTGGGAATGGGAACGTCGCACGGCCCCATGCTCATCACGCCACCTGAGACCTGGGGCGCTCGCGTACCCGATGATCGACTGACCAAGCATGACTTCGAGGGCCGCGAATGGGCCTTCGATGAACTCGTCGAATATCGGCGTAACGAAAACCTCGCGGACCAGATCACGCCCGAGAAGTGGAAGGAGCGGCACGCTCAGTGCCGGGCGGCTATCGAGGAAATGGCGCGCGTGCTGGCTGAAGTCAAACCTGACTTCGTTGTCATTGTCGGCAACGATCAGATGGAAATCTTCACCACGGATTGCATTCCCGCATTTGGCGTGATGCACGGCCCGACGATCGTGAACAACATGATCAGCCACGATAAATTGATGCAAATGCCTCCGGGCGTGCGTCATTCGATGCCGGGTTACAAGCCGGAAGCTGCCACGCATGAAGGCGTTCCCGAACTTGCAAAGCACATCATCAAGAGCGCGATCGTCGACAACTTCGACGTGGCCGCACTCAGCCGCTTGTCGGAAACGGAAACACCGCATGCATACGGCTTCGTGTTCCGCCAGTTGATGAAAGACCAGGTCGTTCCGACCGTGCCGGTGTTCGTCAATACGTTCTATCCGCCGAATCAGCCGACACTCGCACGCTGCCACGCCTTCGGTGCATCGATTGCTCGCGCAATCGAATCGTGGGATTCGGACGCACGAGTGGCTGTCATCGCCTCCGGTGGTCTTACGCACTTTGTCATCGATGAGCGCGTTGACAATCTGGTACTCGACGCGATGAAAAAGCACGATCTCACGCCGGTGTTCGCGTTGGGCGAAGAGATCTTCCAGGCGGGCACTTCGGAAATCAAGAACTGGATTCCCGTCGCCGGCATGATGGATGAACTTGGCTTCAACATGACGGTGGTCGATTACGTGCCCTGCTATCGCAGCGAGGCCGGTACTGGCAACGCGATGGGCTTTGTGTACTGGAAGCCCCAGCCCGAATAAGGAAATATCAAATATATGGCAACCAAAGACGAATATGTCCACCGCCTTCGTCGGTTGGACTGCTGCGCTGTATCGGACGCACTGGACAAACTCGGCTTGTCCGGCGTCGTGAGCGGCGTCGCCCAAGCCTCAGGCACGAAGCGCATTGCCGGTCGCGTTATCACGATGAAACTCGGTGTTGGCGATCCGCCTCCGGGGGCGCCGCGTCATCTGGGCACCACGGCCATCGAACTCGGCGGCTCCGACGATGTGATCGTTGTCGAGCAGCGTACCGGTATTGAAGCCGGTTCGTGGGGCGGCATCCTGTCGTTGGGCGCCAAGGTTCGCGGGATCGCTGGCGTGATCGCGGACGGTCCGGTTCGCGACATCGATGAATCCCGCGAGATGGGACTGCCGGTGTTCGCGAATGAGTTCACCGCCCTCACCGCTCGTGGTCGTATCGTCGAAAAAGGTGTGAACGTTCCGGTTGAAGTGTTCAGGGTCTCGGTAGAAGCCGGCGACTACGTGATCGCGGATAGCAGCGCCGTGATCTTCATCAGCCACGTAAACATCGCCAAGGTGATCGAGACTGCCGAATCGATCGTGGCACGCGAAGCCTTGATGGCGAAGGCCGTATTGGCGGGCACGCCGATCCATGAAGTCATGGGCGGAAACTACGAACTTATGCTTAAGGATTAACCATGTCGGAAATCGAACAAGACACGAACGTTGCGCGCGCAGCGAAACTCGAAACGGCTACCCTGAGCGACGCACTGGACCGCATCGGCCTGAACGGTCAGTGCTACAAGATCAAGCCGCATGATTCGTCGTTCCGTATGGCCGGTCGGGCCTTCACAATTCTCTACGGCCCGGCCGCATCGCCCGCAGGCACCGTGGGTGACTTCATCGACGACGTTCCGCCCGGCTCGGTCATCGTCCTCGACAACGGCGGTCGCGAAGACGCAACGGTATGGGGCGACATCCTGACCGAGATCGCTCATCGCCGTGGTATCGCCGGTACCGTGATCGACGGCGTCAACCGCGACGTACACCTCTGCCTGTCGCTCGGCTACCCGGTTTTCTCCAAGGACAACTGGATGCGAACGGGCAAGGATCGCGTTCAGGTCGAAGCCACCAACGTTCCGGTGAATATCGGTAACGTGCGTGTTGCTCCTGGCGATCTGCTACGCGGTGACGCTGACGGCGTGATCTCGATTCCGAAGGAACACGAAGAGCGCGTGCTTGCTGCTGCTGAAGAAATCGATGCCGCCGAGAAGGCAATCCGTGAGGCTGTTGCAACAGGTATGCGCCTGGACGAGGCTCGCAAGCAGTTCAAGTACCACCAACTGCAAACACGCCGGATCGGAGAAAAAGCATGACGGGACCGCTTTTCAATCGTCACGAGACCACGCGCCTCGATATCCGGCGACCGGACATCACTCTGATTAACGCCGCCGCAAAACTGCCGGCAGCAACGCTTCACGAGGCTGCCGGAAAGATCGGAGTCCTTCCTTATGAAATTAAGCCCGTCGCGCCAGGATTCAAGATTTGCGGACCCGCCGTGACCGTCCATTCGCCCGGTGGCGATAACCTCTGGCTTCACCGTGCGATTTACTCAGCCGAACCGGGAGATGTTCTGGTCGTCTCTGTAAGCGAAGCGTATGAGCATGGGTACTGGGGCGAGATCATGTCAACGGCCGCAAAAGTTCGCGGGCTTGCCGGTCTCGTCATTAACGGCTGTGTTCGCGATCAGCGACTGTTGTCCGAGATCGGTTTTCCGGTTTTCGCTCGCGGACTTTGTATCCGTGGCACGGGAAAAGATTTCGGTGCCAGAGGTTGGATCAACGCCCCGACTCGGTTCGACGACGTGACGGTAAATGCAGGTGACCTGATCGTGGGTGATGAAGACGGTGTCGTGTGCATTCCGCGGGAGCGAATCGCCGAGGCGATCACAGCATCGGAAGCACGCGAAGCTGCAGAAGCACATCAGATGAAGCGACTAGAGGCGGGCGTGAGCACGCTCAGTATCTTCGGTTGGGACCAGTAAACCGGCTGAGACTTGCGGGTCTATCGCATGAGGTGGTGTCAGTAAAGATAACCACCCTATCATCTTGTCCGTCTAGTTTTTATGATTAGGAAGGTGAAGTGAGCGTAGAAGAATCTGAATTCAAACGCGCCATGCGCTGTTTGACCGGGCACGTGTGTTTGATCACCACTGGTTCTGACACGGACGGCCCGCTTGCCGGCATGACCGCGACCGCTGTGACGTCTGTTAGCGCGGTGCCCCCTATCCTGCTGGTCTGTATCAATCGTGCGAACTCGTCTCTGGCGCACGTGCAGGCCACTGGCAACTTCGTCGTCAACGTTCTGGCGCGCAGCGAGCAGGAATTGGCACAGCGTTTCTCGAGACCGATTTCGCCGCAGGAAAAGTTTCAGGCAGGGACGTGGAATCGTATTAAGACGGGTGCCCCGGCTTTGGCCAGTGCTATGGTCAATTTAGATTGCAGCGTCGAACGCATCATCGAGATAGGTACGCACGCCGTGATTTTTGGGCATGTCGAAGGCACGGCCATCAATGGCCACACAACGGCGCCGCTGCTGTATTCCCAAGGATCCTACGGCGAATTTCAGACGAATAAGGCCATCGATTTCCATGATTTGCTGTGGATCTCCAACTGGGGGGCAAACTAATTTAACAATTTCGGAAGGCGGTACGGCACGCATCATACTGCACGCAATAGAAAAACAGTTATACTAATAAAAAACAATAAGGCGGAGATGAATCTGGTTATGAGAAAAAGTTTTGGTATGGCTCTCAGTCTTTGTGCTCTCGCCGTGAGCGGTGCTCAGGCACAAAGCAGTGTTACGATCGGCGGCCTTCTCGATGAAGGCATCGCGGTGTATGGGAACTCGAATGGCAAGCGCTTGGTCCAGATGTAGGACTCAGCAATCTTTCCGTCGAAGTTCTTCTTCCGTGGTCGTGAAGACCTCGGCAACGGCCTGCGTGCGACGTTCAGTCTCGACTCGATGATCAGCATCAGCACGGGTGAGCTGGATCCGCAGTCGGGCGGCGCGTTGTTCGAAAACTCCGCGTGGGTCGCTTTGGGCAAGGCCGGTATCGGTGACGTCCGCTTCGGCCGTCAGAACGATTTCAATTTCGATGACTTCTTGATCACTGGCATCGATCCGGCAACGGGCATCGCAGGCGGTATGCTGAACTTCCGCACGGGTTCGTTCGGCTCCGATCTCGTCGGCCACCCCGGTTATGCCAGCGGCGGTCCGTTCGCGCCAATTACCAATGCACAGGGCATCCCCAACGGCATGGGCGCCATCGATTGGGATCGCGTCGGCGGCAAGCGCATGAGCAGTGCCATCAAGTTCATGAGCGATGACTTCGGCGGATTCTCTGGCGGCGTCATGTACAGTATGGGTGGTGTGGCCGGTGACTTTAACAATAGCTCGGGCAAGAGTGCGTCCCTGATGTATTGTCATGGCGACACCCGCGCTACCGTCGTTTACACGGTACAGAACTGGCCATTGATCAACGCCGGCCACGGCGGACTGGCCAACCTGACGGCAGGCGCCCGTACCAGGTTCGGCGGCCTGTCCGTAACGGGCTTATACGCTCAAGCACGCAATACGGAGTCGGGTGCGCGTATCTCGGCACTGGCGACCGGCGCTGGCTACGATCTGACGTCGGCGGTGAATGTCGGTGTGGCGTATACGTACGAATTTGGCAACAACCTGCTGAAGAACGTTCGCGTCAATCAAGTCGCCGTTCAGGGCACGCACACACTGTCGAGGCGCACGAGGGTCTATCTGACCAGTGTGTACCAGCATACGAATGGCGCCTATGCTGCTGAAATCGGCAACATCGTTTCCAGCGGCAAGGTTCAGAGCGTAACCGAACTCGGACTGCTGACGTCGTTCTAACGCGGGCTGTACATTAAAAAGGATACCCTCGGGGTGTCCTTCTTCGTTTATTCCCGGGCCGCAAGCACTCTCATCAATCCCTCAAGAACCACCGTCCGCCCTTTCTCATAAGTTGCAAGCAGCAATCCCCGGTCTTTGCTCTCCAAAGCCTTCACGAGTCTTGCTTCGATATTAGCGCTACGATGTTGCGGATGCGCTGAAATATCAGCAGCTAGCGCCCGATAACGATCGGTGAGTCGCATCAATCGTAGGACTTCCCGTTTAAACACCTTATTAGGCGAGAGGTCGAAAATCTTGTCGTGAAGTTCACGGTGTAATTCAATCCAGCCCTCACGATTACCCGCTTGAATCAATTCTTCAAGCCGGGCGAGCAAGATCTTGAATTCCCTGATCTGCGCGGATGTCGGCCATTGGACCGTCATGAGCACCTCCGCTTCGAGGAGTTGGCGCATCCGATACAATTGTCGGGCCTCATCGCTTGACAACTGAGCGACGAAGAATCCACGGTTCGGATCGTGTTCGATTATGCCTTCTGCCGCCAGCAGCTTCAACGCCTCACGCACCGGTACACGACTGATGCCGAATCGTTCAGCGAGGTCCGACTGTCGCAATTGAAAGCCGGGTGCGAGCGTTCCCCTATTGATCAGTTTCCGCGTCTCTGACGCCACCTGAGCTGGAAAGTCAATGCCATCCAGTTCGGGGAGGGTAGCGGCAGGCGCTCGGCTTTGCGTCACGATCGTATTCATTTTCATATTATATCGCAGAATTTTTGTCCGACAACGTTCGCAAGCAGGTTGTCAAGGCGATTCGTTAATCTCCCTCAATTAATGAGTCAACATCTTTCTGCCATCCTAGTCATGTGACTGATCCTGCTATGCCAGCCTGTTCTTGTTGAGTGAGCGAGTCAAACGAGTTTCCCGATCCGGGTTTCCAAAATCGGGATAGGGGCGAGCCTCACGGCCAGACCCCTCCACACAACTCCGTGCGTACGGGTCCGTACACGGCGGTTCGGATCAGTTGATCGACTATGAACCGACCGATGGAAGCCCAAGCGAGCGAAGTAGTGATTGGACAGGGCGATGCTCAGCGCAGGGCTGCACCTGAGTCGCCATCCCCCGTGAGGTGAACCCACCGTCTGGGCAACAAGATTACGGCTACCGCCGCGCGCCGTCAGTCCCTGGAATCGGGCAGGACTGTGTTTCCACTGCTTCCAGAAGAAGCAGCGCATGCGCCGTCTGATCCACTCATCCAGTTTCCGAAGCACGCCAGGTGTCTCGCAGTATCCAAAGTAACCACGCCAGCCCGTCAGATATCCCTTCAGCATGCCGATCATCTGGTCGACGCTGATTCCGCGCGTGCGCTGAGTCAGCTCCCGGATTCGATCCTTGAAGCGGGCCAGCGCCTTGGGCGCAATGCGCCGTGTGGCCTGATCCCGGTTCGAGAAGGTGAATCCAAGCAATTTACGCGTGTGTGGAAGCGCGACCGCGCTCTTCGCCTCATTGACCTTCAGCTTTAGCCTGCCGGTGAGGAAGGCCTTCAGCCCCGCCGTCACCCGCTTGCCTGCGCGTTCGCTGCGTACGTAGACGTTACTGTCGTCGGCGTACCTCACGAAGTGCAAGCCGCGTCGCTCATGCTCACGGTCGAGGTCGTCGAGCATCAGATTGGATAACAACGGTGACAGCGGACCACTGCGACGTCCCTTTGTCCGTTGCGCCAACTAGCCCGTTTTCCAGCACACCTGCCGTCAGGAAGCAGCGGATCAGTTTCAGGACACGGCTGTCGCCAACCCGCTTTGCGACTCGACTCATCAGAATATCGTGGCTCACGCGATCGAAGAATTTCTCCAAATCCAGGTCTACAACCCAGCGATACCCCGCCTGAATGTAACCCTGTACGCGTCCCACTGCCTGATGTGCCGAGCGTCCCGGACGGAAGCCGTAACTGTAATCCGAGAACGTCGGGTCCCACTGCCTTTGCAGCACCTGCTGCAACACCGCCTGCTGAACAAACCAGTAAAGCGCAGAGGGAATGCCGAGCTTGCGCACGCCACCTCCATCCGGCTTGGGTATCTCGACCCGTCTCACAGGCTGCGGCCTGTACATGCCATTCAGCAGCGTGGCCCGTATCGACGGCCAGTGCTCCCGCAGGTACGCCGGCAGTGCATGAACCGTCATACCGTCCACGCCCGGTGCACCCTTGTTCGCTTTCACACGCTTCAACGCCTGCTTCAGGTTCTCCCGTTCACAGAACGCTTCCATCAGTCGGTCACAAGCTGACGGACTTTCAGACTCCGGGTTCGCCGCCATAGGTTCAGCCCCTCGATCAGCGGCGCTCAGGGCTTCACCCCTGCCTCCGCTGTCAAGGACGCGATGCGTTTTCTGCTGCGCTCCCATGTCGGGTTCTCCGGCTTAATTGCCGCTCCTCTCCGTTTGGGCCGTCAGGCGTGTGCGCCCTACCTACTATGCCCGCTGCTGACTCCTGCACAGTGGTCGACGTCCCTCGCCGTCCGTTCAGTCCTGATTCCAGGACGTCGGGCAGGTCTCCCGAGGTAAGCTGAACCGCCTTCACCACACACCTGACAGATTTACCACCCCGGCCCTTGATGGCTATGGACTTCGCAATCACTTGCTTGCTCGTCCGTCCGGGTAGGCATCATATCTGGTTTCTGTTCGTCAGGTCGTGGCTTTGCTACACGCTTCTTTCAGACCCCGCCTCCCGGCGACACCCTCGTGTTTCGCTAGCCCCTCACCACCATCAGGTTGGACAGGAGACTCGCACCCCCAAGCTGTTGCGCATGCTCGGCACACAAGAAAAAGCCTGCACGATGCGGGCTTTCCCTCCTCGCTACCGGGATGCAAATCAGTACACGAAGCCGGGCATCACTTCGCTAGCGGTGGGGATGTCCTTGATTGCTGGGATACGCGCCGAACCGAAGACCACCAGGGGACGCATCTGACCATTCTTGATGTACGGGGCTGCGACATCGTACGGAACCGGGATCACTTGCACCTTCGCTTTCATCAAGCCTTCGATTTCTGTCGCTGTGTCTTTGTAGGACAACTTAACCATGCGAACGCCGTTACGCTTTTGCAATGTGGTCATCGCGGCCAGGTCGCGCGCACCGTCAACCGTCGTACCGAAGGTATAGCAATCCGGATTGTCTTTCAGGCGGCTAATCAGATCCGCGTAGTCCTTGATGTCGGTTCCGGACACGCCTTTGCCTGTTTCAGCGACCAAGACAACACCCGTGGGCGCAACAACCGGCGCAGGCGCTGCCGGTTTAGCCGCAGAAGCAGGTGCCGCTTTAGCAGGTGTACCCGCGAGGGCGACGCCCGAGTTCAGTGCGCCTACTGCGAGGACTGCCGAGAAGAAGAGTTTCCGGTTGAGTTTCAAGATCGATTGTCTCCACGTATTCGAAATGACGACTGAGAGGCGGGTCTGTTCGACCACATCAATGTAATACTGTTTTGTATTATATGTCAATCTACGTTGCCGTTGCGTGATATCATGCACTGGTCTCGTTGAGCAAAAGAGAGAGCGACTGAACACTCCCGGTTAAACAGAACTCCGGTTCGGGGAATCGACACAACCCGCTTCGAGACTGATGTTTCGATGGCTCATCTGTAGTCCTAGCATATATTTCCAAGCGCATACTGAAAGACCGCCGAATGCGCGGCGGCGCAATCCATACGAAGAATCTGAACCCCGCAAAAAAGCGCGAGCCTACCGTCGCGCCTTACGTCCATTCGCCGCTGGTGGAATCGCGCTGATATCCAGACCTCAGCCAATCCCTACAGTAAGAACACATGATCCTACCTCTGTGTGGCATCAAAATACGCGATCGGTTGTTTTCAGCTTTTCAATCGTCATCGTGCTCCTGTGCGCTTCCGCTGGCTTCGCGCACTACCAGGCCCACCAGATTCAGTCGCATCTGCTGGACATTAAAGACACCTGGATGGCTTCGGTCGAAACGATCAGCGATCTACGTCGAAATTTCGATGGTGCTCAGCGCGCTACATTGGGGGTGGTCCTGTCGGACAACTAGCAGTCCACAGATACCAACATCGCGATTCGGGCAATGGCGGCAGAGCGACTCAAAAAGGACATCGACACCTATGAGAGACTCCATCTTCCGTGTGAAGATCGTCAGTATTCTGAAAACGACAAGAAAACGATTGCTGCGTTTCTGGTGGTGTACGACGAACTCTACAATCTCGCGACGTCGGATATCCCGGACCTTGATGCCGAGCGGGTTCCGAGCAGCAACAAGAGCTTCGCACTGTTCAAAATAGCGGGGGAAGCACTCAGTGCTCAGAGCGACGCGATATTCACGAACGACGATGGCTCCGGCGTTATCCGCCTGCTGATGTTGACGTTCTCAGTGATGCTGATCGCAGTGCTCGTAGCAATATATATCTGCACTGCTGTCGCGACGTCGATCACTCATCCGCTGAATGTTGCCGCGAAGATTGCAGAGGCTGTTGCGGCGGGAGATTTGACCTCGCAGGTCACCGCATACACTCACACTGAGCTTGACCTGCTGATGCGCGCGCTTCGCAACTGAACAGGAATCTCATCGATATCGTCAGGCAGGTACGCGCCGGAAGTGAAGCTGTTCTCACGGGCGCTGCCGAAATCGCCGCCGGCGATGAGAACCTGAGTCAGCGTACCGAGGAACAGGCAGCATCGCTCGAACAGACGGTAGCCAGCATGGCTCAAATGACGGCGATGGTACAGAACAATGCAACGAACGCACAGCAGGGCCTTAAACTCGCGCAAAACACGTCCGATCTCGCAAACAGCGGCGGTCAGGTCATGGGACAGGTCGTCCAGACGATGTCCGGCATTGCGGGGCAGTCTAAGAAAGTCGCCAACATCATCATGACGATCGAGGGCATCGCGTTTCAGACCAATATTCTCGCCCTGAACGCAGCGGTTGAGGCCGCTCGAGCAGGCAACGAGGGACGTGGCTTTGCCGTTGTTGCACAAGAAGTCCGGACGTTAGCTCAGCGCTCTGCTTTAGCCGCCAAAGAGATCAGGGAGCTGGTGAGTCACTCGGTGGAACGCATTGATGAAGGATCCCATCTGGTGAACGATGCGGGGTCGAAAATCAACGATGTGGTGCGCGAATTCGCCCACGTTTCCGCCCTGATGGACGAGACCACCAGCGCTTCCAACGACGGCCACCAAGCCATCATCGAGAACAACAAGGCTATCGCCGAAATCGATCAGGTGGCGCAACACAACGCGGCCCTCGTCGAGGAAGCGGCGGCAGCTGCGCGTGGTGTTCACTCGGAAGTCGAACGCCTGCAGACGTTGGTCGAAAACTTCAAGATCCCACGCTGCATATGATCTAGCGCGTCCCAGGACGGCTGCTTAACGTGACCCCGGAAAACGCCGCTTCTCAAGCGGCGCTAATGAGATGGTCAGCCTGACCAAACGGCCCGATCGCCGTCCGCTGATCGGACCGTTTCCTCGTGGGCTATCTGCGAGGCGGCGTCGCGATCGTCCATGCGCTTCACGGCCGTCAATGCCCGAACAGCGAACACTGCTCGCTTCACAGTCTGCGCGATACACTGGTGGCCGAACGCAGGGTTACCACCAATCGGCTTCCCGGCTTTCTGCTCGAATGCGGTGTAAGCCTGAGCGCCCGCACCAGCATCCGCCTGCCTGCGCGGATCGACGATGCCGCCCATGAAACAGCTCTGGCTGCAGGCGAACCACGTAACGCTTAGAGCCCGCGCCCGGCAAGCACGGCCAGTATCGACTGATTTATTTTTTCTCGCTCGAGTTCGTAGACTCGCATGACTTTTTCACGCTCGCGAGTGCGAATTGCAGTCATGAGCCGGTGTTCGAGGTGCGCCTTCGGACGTTCGCCCGGCCGATGCGCTTCGGTCGCTAGTGCGCGGTACCGGTCGGTCAGTCGAATCAAGCGCAGGGCCTCGCGGCGTATAATCTTGTCGGGTGAAAGATCAAAGAGCAGCCCGTAGAATGCGTAGTATTCATCGAGCCATTCGGCGCGCTGATGGCTTGCCAGGTACTCGTCGAGCTTGGCAAGCATTCCATTGAGCTCGGCCATTTGAGTTCGATCGGGCCACTCTATGGATTGAAACAAATCGCGCTCTACCAAATAGCGGTAGCGGTAGAGCTGCGCCGCCTCATCCGACGATAGCGGCCCCACAAAAAAACCCCGGTTTGGATCATGCACGATCACGCCCCACGCTGCGAGCAGATTCAATGCCTCGCGTATAGGCACCCGACTGACGCCGAAGCGGTCCGCCAGTTCCGATTGGCGCATTTGTTGCCCTGGCGACAAGACGCCTCTGTTGATCAGCTTGCGCACCTCATCAGCAATCTGCGCCGGAAGATCGATATCAATGAGTTCGATTTTGCCCACGTGTGTAGTCATATAGTTCGCCGTGTCCGACGCAGCTCGTCGGTTTCGTCAGTTCGAATTTCGACCATATTGTATGCGATTCGCGAACCCATCCCCAAAAGCGGCGCATGTGTCGAATCCGCGAGGTACTAGACACAAAAAGCCCGCGGGACTACCCGGTCCGCAGGCTCTCACCATTCACCTAAAATCGGCGAAGCCATCGTGGGCACAGCTAGGACCTGGAATTCCAAAGACCCATCTGGGGCGATAGAAAGCCGGAATAGTGAAGATCGCGATAGATCGAAGAGGCAACGCAGGCCGACCCGGTATCGTCACCGAGCGCGAGAGGTGCGCGGCGGTGCGGACATTGCTCTTCGAGCAAGCCGACCTCACTGTCGCTATTGCGAAATGCGACGAAGTCTTCGCTGAGCAAGCCTCACGCGAACGGCATCGATTTGCGAGACCGCTTCAGCGAGCGACTGCGGCGCGGCGTCGCCCCCCCTGCAAACCTCAGGTTTACCCACATTTTTACTGAGCTTGCTATCCGCTTTGCCTGAAGAGCTGATACATCTTCGTAATTTCGTGCAGGACGAGAAATCCACGCCATATGACGGTCGGTCCTGGCGGCCGGTCATGCTTGCGATTCAGGTAGCCGCCGCGCATGCCTATCCAAACGATGGTTTGCTGCAGCGTTGGGACCTGCGCTGGCAGTTGCGTCGTTCGGTGGGTATGGCAATACAGCGCCTGCCATTCAACGGGTTGCAGCAGTACTTCGCAGCACAGCTCCGTATCAGTTCGCGCAAGCAGTGTTGCATACAGGATGTGCCACGCGATGACGGCAAACAGAGCAGTCGCTCTCACAAACCGGTCGAGCGTGCCGAACTGGCGCGCCTCGATTCGGCAGCCGCTTTTGAGCACACGGTGCCACGTCTCAATGGTCCAGCGCCGCGCGTACCAGGCCAGCCGTTCGAGAGCCTCTTCAAGCGAGGTCGTGGGTACCGAACTCAGCAGCATCCATTCAAGCGGTTCAACGCCGTGCGGTGGATTATCCTCAATAGCATGAATCGCAAAGACGTCCACCTCAGGCAGGCTGCGGCGGCTCGCGCGCGCTCTTGGAGAATGCAGCCGCACGCTCGCACAACGCAACGTCAGCCGCGCTGTGCGCTGAGGAACTTTGCCTCGGGTTGGCATCCGCAGCTCAGTGTGGCCACGGGGCGTGGTGGCCAGAACAGCTTCCCAAAGGTAGCCTTGCGGATGACGCGCTACACGGTTGTGTACTGCGCGGATCAACCAATCCACCCCGGCGGGGCGTTCGGCAGAAAACAGTTCGTACAGGTCGCTCTCGCGGTCTCCAACACAGACAAACCGCGTCTTTGCACAACGTAACCTGAGTGCCGCGAGATGGTCGATCCCTTCAAGCCATTTGATGCTTTCTTTCTGTTCGATGGGGCGCGTAACTGCGGGAGCCCTCTTGCCGAACACCTCTTCGGGGCGCACCCAGGTCTTCATGCCAAGCACGCCTGGCGGCAAGCCCTCAGGCGTGACTGCCAGCAGACTGTGCAACATGAAGCCCTGCTCATTGTTGCCGGTGCCGCGACCCAGACCTTCCGTCGCGTGCAGATGCGACAGGTTGAACTCCGTTGTGTCCTGAACCGCCAGCACGATCGGCACCTGTCTCATGCGATCGAGCGTTTGCGCAATGTGGGGCGCGAGGATGCCGTTCGTGTCGACCTGCGTATTATCGAAGAAACGGTAGGCAGCCTTCAGTTCGGCAGGCTTGAGCGATTGTGGAAACGAACCTTGCGGACTGCACGCGAGTCGGCGAGCCAGCGCAACGAGACGCTGCGCCAGGCGCGCATCACCAAGATTCGCCTCGCCAAATTCGCCACTTGCCCAGTCATCTGTCTCGTTCTCGTCGACCAATCCCGACTACCGTTGCGAACAGAATGGGACAAAGTTAACATCGACACCGACTGTTTACAAAGCGGCCATTCATCACTTCGCTCACGAAGATGTGGGGAATCCTGAGACCTTGGGCGGGTCGTTCACCAGAAGCTGCACATGGTCGTCCTCTCCGTCGAACTCCGCTAGCTCGGCTTCGAAGTCGGCGCACACACTCGCAAACACGACGCGCATGTCGTCCAGTATCCCTTTCGTGAAGACGCCGCGCTGGCACTTGTTCACGAAGACCAAATGGACGTGCATTAAGAAAACGCAGTGGCGTCCGTGTCGAAGGTCATTGTTAGCAGCCAGGTACCAAAATATACTTCTGGCTATGGAACGACTTCAAGCCTTCCGATTCGAACTCATGCCGACCGGCGAACAGGCGCGCAAGATGCGCCAGTTCGCAGGCGCGTGCCGGTTCGTCTATAACAAGGCGCTGGCGTTCCAGAGGGAAAACCACGAGGCGGGCGGAAAGTTCATCGGCAAGTTTGCGATGAAGAAGTGCTTCACGGAATGGCGTAACAGCGCGGAAACCCCGTGGCTTGCGGAATCTCCGCGTCATCCGGTAGACGAGGCGATTCTCGACCTCGATCGCGCGTTTCAAAACTTCTTCGCCAAGCGCGCGGACTTTCCGAAGTTCAAGCGCAAGGGGAAGTCGGCTGACAGCTTCCGCTATCCCGACCCCAAACAAATCAGGCTGGACCGCGAGAACGGCCGCATATCGCTGCCGAAGCCCGGCTTCATCCGCTATCGCAACAGCCGCATGGTGCTCGGCGACGTGCGCAGTGTCACGGTATCGAGCAGGTGCGCAAAGTGGCATGTCTCGATCCTGACGCGCCGCGAGGTAGAGCAGCCGGTTCCGCAGGGGTCTGCCGTTGGCGTCGATGTCGGTATCGCCCGCTTTGCAACCCTGAGTGACGGCACGTTCATCGCGCCGCTCGCAAGTTTCAAAAAGCACGAACAGCGGCTCGCAAAGTATCAGCGGCGCATGGCCCGAAAGGTCAAAAGCTCCTCGAACTGGAAAAAGGCGAAGGCCCGCGTGAACCGCATCCACGCGCGTATCGCGAACGCCCGCTACGACTTCCTGCACAAGGCATCAAACACGATCAGCAAAAACCACGCAATGATCGCCGTCGAAGACTTGCAGGTGCGCAACGTGTCCAGGTCAGCAAAGGGCAGCGCAGAAGCGCCGGGATGCAATGTCCGCGCCAAGTCGGGCCTCAACAAGGCGATTCTGGACCAGGGCTGGTTCGAGTTTCGTCGCCAGTTGGAGTACAAAACGGCGTGGCGCGGCGGATTCTTTGTCGCCGTCCCTGCTGCCAACACGAGCCGCACGTGCCCGTCATGCGGGCATATTTCAGCCGGGAACCGCAAGACGCAAGCCCTGTTCGCGTGCGTTCGCTGCGCACACGAAGCAAACGCCGATCACGTCGGCGCGATCAATGTTTTAGAGCGCGGACAGCGCTTGTTAGCCTGTGGAGACGGTGCAGTCGGGCCGCTCGAAGAAGCAGGAACCCGCCGAAGTGACTCAGGCCATCGCGGCCTGAGCGCTGTAGAATCCCCGCCGTTCACGGCGGGGAGATGGTATGAACACCTCCCTCCCCTCGGGGAAGTGCCAGGGCCGAAAGGGGCTCTCGCTTGACCGATGGCATCGATGTGCCAAAGTGAAAGTTCCACGAGTCACTTGAGGTAAGGAGAGCCCAAATGAATGCTACGACATATGGTCTGGATATCGCAAAGGCCGTGTTTCAAATGTACTGGGTAGATGGACAAAGTGGCGAGATCTGTAGTCGAAAATTCCGTCGTGAACAGCTGATCCGGTTTCTCGCAACCCGGGCACCAGGAAAGGTGGCGCTGGAGGCATGCGGAGGGGCGCACTGGTGGGCGCGAAAAATCCAGAGTCTCGGACATCAGGTGGTGTTGTTGCATGCGAAATACGTGCGTCCGTTCGTCAAAACCAACAAGACGGATGCGGCAGACGCCCAGGCGATCTGGACGGCGGCCCAGCAACCCGGGATGCGAACTGTGGCGATCAAGAGCGTAGACCAGCAAGCCATCCTGAGCCTGCACCGCATCCGGTCGGGCCTGGTGGCGACACGAACCCGCGAAACCAATCAGATTCGCGGGTTGCTTGCGGAATATGGACTGTACTTCCGATATGGCCGCAAGGCGCTCATGAATGAGCTCAAGGCACGTATGGCCGAGATAGAAGAGGTCGTGCCGCAGCTTGTCTGGCGGGCGTTGTTGCGTCAGCTCGAACAGCTCCAGCAGGTCGAGCAGGGGATTGACGAAGCCGAGCGGGAAAATCTGCAGTGGCTGAAATCCAGTCCCCAGGCAAAAACGCTCGATGACATAGCCGGCGTGGGTCCATTGACAGCCACAGCCACTGTTGCGGTCATGGGCTCGCCAAAGGCATTTCGCTCCGGACGCGCATTTGCGGCGAGTATCGGCCTGGTACCCCGTCAGAGTGGGACTGGGGGCAACGTCAGACTCGGCGGCATCAGCAAAAGGGGTGACCCCTATCTGAGACAGCTATTGATCCATGGCGCGCGAATGGTCGTGACCCATTCCAAACAACGTCCCCAGTGGGTAGAAGCGTTGCTGAAACGGCGTCCGGTCAATGTGGTGGTGGTCGCGTTGGCCAACAAGATGGCACGAACGGCGTGGGCGTTGCTCGCGCATAACCGGTCTTATGAGCGGGAATTTGTGAGCGAGCGACCAGCCGTCGCGGTATAGATTGAAACGATGAGTCTTTGAACACAGGAGTTGCGCAGAGCAAGGGTAACGTGTGATGGCAAACCAGGTCGGACCGTGGAAACGCAAACCTGATGACGTCCATGGGCGTGAAGCCCGCCGTGGGAGATGAGGTCGTTTCCAGCAGATTCCATCAAGGCCAGCGGGCACCGTCTCGCAATGAAGGTCGGATATAAGACTGCAACCGCTTCTGCTAGCCAAAACATCAACCCCCTGCCTTGCGGAACGGGAGGTGTTCATATAAGGATGTCAAGGTAGTGGCGAGCAGTGCGACATCGGTTACCAGAAAGTTGTGCTTGACGATCGGCCGGGTGATGCCGATCGTGTCGCATTCCTGGAAAGCGTCTTTGCCAATTGCGTCCGTGGGCACGTTACCCGAAATGACGACCAGCGGGATCGAATCGAAATACGCAGTCGCGATGCCAGTCACCGCATTGGTCACGCCAGGTCCGGACGTGACAAGTGCGACCCCTACTTTGCCCGTCGCACGCGAATAGGTTCTCAAGTTCCATATCCACGCCTGCAGAAAGGTCGCGCCCCCTCTGTGCCGGATGCTGTCAAACCCACCTTCAGGTTGCCGTTTGACTGATCCCGAGGCGTTGTCGAGTCCTCGGTTTTGACATCATTGCAATTATCGACACTTCTTCGATGATTCACTTTCGTTCGCCTCCTTACTGCACACCTGACGGGATTCATCCCGCCTTTTCCACAGACGCTCACCACACCCGCTCTTACCGAGTGCAGCTCTGGGTGGTTTGGTATCACCGCCTGATCGGCGACACCGAGGGGCCGGCCCTCATCACGGATACAGCATGTACAGCGACTTACTGTCGCTTTCCTTCTTGGCACACCGACATCTAGCTTGAAATTTACCGGTAGGCTGCCTTCAGTTCGGCTAGCTTGAGCGATTGTGGAAACGAACCTTGCGGACTGCACGCGAGTCGGCGAGCTAGCGCAACAAGACGCTGCGCCAGGCGTGCATCACCCAGATTCGCCTCGCCGAATTCGGCACTTGCCCAGTCATCCGTCTCGTTCTCGTCGACCAATCGCGACTACCGGTGCGAACAGAATGGGCCAAAGTTGACATCGACGACGACTGTTTACAGGCGACCATTCATCACTTCGCTCACGAAGATGTGGGAATCCTGAGATCTGCAACGTCGGCAGGGATTCGAACCGGTGACCTACCCGAGCGACGCACTCAGAACGGCCTTGGGACGAACGCTGGGTGTGCCGATCTTCCAGGAGCAGGTGATGCAGGTGGCTATCCTCGCCGCCGGATTCACTGCCGGCGAAGCAGATCAGCTACGGCGGGCCATGGCCGCATGGAAGCGCAAAGGCGGTCTTGAGAAATACTACGACCGCATCGTGCTCGGCATGCAGGAGCGTGGCTACGATCTGTCGTTCGCAGAGGCCATCTTCAGCAGATCAAGGGCTTCGGCGAATATGGCTTTCCGGAAAGCCACGCGGCCAGTTTCGCACTGCTCGTCTACGCCAGCAGCTGGCTCAAATGTCACGAGCCCGAGGCGTTCCTGGCGGCGATGCTCAACAGCCAGTCAATGGGTTTTTATTCGCCCTCGCAACTGGTGCAGGACGCGACGCGGCACGATGTCAAGGTATTGCCCCTCGATGTGACCATCAACGGATGGGATTCAGCACTTGAACGGAGCACCGGTGCGCCGCGACCCGCCGTCCGTCTGGGGCTATCACTGCTTCGCGGCATGAAGGATGGTGCCGCGGAAAGGATCGAGAACGCCCGGGCCGTGCGGCAGTTCGATAGCGTCAATGATCTCGCACGTCGGGCACAACTCGACAGGAAAGATCTGCAGGTACGGGAGGATGCCAACGCGCTGGTGTCACTCGCGGGGAACCGCCGGCAAGCACTCTGGCACTCTGTCGCAGCCGTACCCGACAGGGACATGCTTGCGAAAGCGGCTATCCAGGACGAAACGCCCGAGCTTGGCGCGCCGACTGAAGCACACGACATCGTCGCCGACGACCGTTCGGTCGGGCTAACGCTTGGCCGACACCCGCTGGAACTGCTCAGGCCTCAGTTAAACTCGAACCGGCTGATGCCGGCGTCGACATTGCGCACCTATCGCGATGAGCGACTTGCCCGAGGCTGCGGACTGGTGACGGTCCGTCAGCGTCCTGGAACGGCCAAGGGCGTCATATTTGTGACGCTGGAAGATGAGACTGGCAACGTCAACGTCATCATCTGGCCGGGTCCGCTTGAGAAGCAGCGAAAGGAGGCACTCGGGGCCTCACTGCTTGCCGTTTATGAAACATGGCCGTGTCAGGGAGAGGTCCGGCATCTCGTGGCACAACGGCTTGTGGATATGTCACACCTTCTGGGCGGTCTGATCACGGCAAGCAGGGACTTTTGCTAATCAGACAAAAGAACTGCGTATCATCGGAACACAAAACGGAGGATGCATGTGCTACTCGGCCCAGATTCAAGCTGACTACCGGAAATTCGTGCGTACCTTCGGCGCCATCATCGACATAGGCGAATTCGCGCGGCTATTTTTCGCGTGCTGAAGGTATTAGCAAGGCGAAGGTGCCAAGGCGAGGATGCGTTTGCCGAACCGCAGACTGAGGCAGAGGGAAAAATAAAAGCCGCCATCGAACGGTTCAATGCAGTTCAGAGCGCGAAGCTTGAGCAGGATCTGTTCAGGCAACGTAAGCGGCTGGCCGACGCGGATTGCGCGCTTCAAACTAAGGTCACGAAGGCCGCCACAGAAAATCAGCGAATCGCAACCGACAGGATTGCCCGGAGTCTCGGCAAGCTTGAGGACATGCAGCGAACCGTGCCCAAGCCACGCGACTCGCGCATTTTTCCGGGTTACTACGCGCCTGTGATGGTCATGGAAGATGGGCAGCGCGTTGTCAGGCCAATGCGATATCAGTGCCGCATTGCTGGCAAGCCTGCGAGCTATGATGTGAAGTACCCTGGCACCTTACAACGCTCGTCGAGACAACCTCACGGGCTTCTGGAAGCCGTGCTTCGGATATACGCAGGCGCGGTTGATCCAGCGCCGGAGCTCCTCAGTCGCCAGTACGCCGATACCGCAACTCCCTTTGGCTGCGAACAGCGGCCACCAATACGACGTCCAGCTCGGCCACGAACCGATACAGCGCCAGATAGCCATAGGCTCCATTCGAAATGACCAGCTCGCGCATCGTGTCACTAACAGGTCGCCCGATCTGCGGACTTGACTGCAGGATGTCTAGCGCCCGAACGATATCGTCAATGTGTTTCGCGGCGGCTTCGGGGGTGCGTTGAAACAGAAAGTCGAAGATCCGGTCAAAATCGTCGCGGACTTCAGGCGCAAGAACTACTCGCGCCATTTCTTGACCTTCGGTGCTTCCGGATCGCGCCCTGCGGCCCGCTGTCCCAAGTAGTCGCGCATGTCACCCCACTCAATGCCGAGGCCGCTTTCCAGCATACTTGCCAGGCGATCGTTACCTTCGCCAAGGAATTTACGGCGCAGCTCTTCGTTGGCAACCCTCTCGGCGATCGCTTCCAGCATGAAGCTGTGGGCGGTCGTTCCCGATTGTTCAGTCAGTCTCGAAATGCGATCGCGCAGATCCTGCGGCAGGCGAAGTGTGGTGGTAGACATTGGAAACCTCATAATGTGTCACATCTGTGCTACATCATACACGCTGACGCTCGTCAGCGCGCACGCCCGTTTGAATCCGCGCAGACAGGTCGAGCTGGATAATTTCTCCGACGCCGCTTATCGAGTTTGCAGACTTGACGTTAAAGTCGAGCCTATTCGACACTTTAAATTTGCTTCGGTCTCGTGCCACCCGCGCCCCGGGAAAAGAGTCCAGGATCCGGACACGGAGGGAGGGAGCGACGACACATGTCGCACGACCGCCGGAAACCGGCATCCTTCGAACTCTTTACCTTCCGTTGTCGGCCTGATCCGCCCCCGTTTCCGCAGCAGCCGGCGGATCGAACTTCGATCGCCTGTCCGATATCCGGACGTTTCGCGTCATCGGCGGAACGCGAGATTACGTGATGCTTCACAGGCTAAACCTGAACGGAATGCGAGCGGAATATGCGAACGCTGACCAACTGCCGCGCTGGGGAGTCCCGCCCGGGCGTACATGTGCCCTCCATTGAACTGCTGACGCATCAGACGCCAACATCGCCTCGTCTATAATCAGGAAGTCAGAACACAATGATTGCAGGGAGCCCTACTTTATGAGTCAAGCCCGCGGACGATATGCGGGTTCTCGGGACAGCGGCCAGCGCCAACCTCGCCACGGAAAAAAATCTCCGTCCAACCGGCAGGGACAACCGGACGTAAAGGCACCTCCTCGAGAGTCCGCCCAGACTGCCTCGATTTTCAAAACACGATCGTTTCAGTTCCTGGTCGATGCGGTAGGCGCAGAGAATATCGCGTTAGGACTTGAGTCGAACATGACGCGCGTGGCTGAACTGATGAAGGGCGAGAAATTCACGCCGGAAACCGCTTTTCATATGGAAACGACGCTTGGGCTGCCGCATGGCTTTTTCGACCAGCCCAATCCTGCGCTCGCGGCCGAAACGATCGCCCGCCTGAGGTCGCCGCTCGACTTCGTCCGAACAGACGAATCAGAAGTAGTGTCTGAAACGCCTGAACCAGCTCGCGCCGTGAACGGCGACCAACAACCATTTCTTAAAGATAGTCTGTTCGAGGAAGCGCAAATGCCCAAGAAAGCAACTGGCGGGTCACCCAGGGCCGTCAGGAATAGTCGAAGCGAGATGGCCGAACCGCCCAAGCCCCATGCGCTGCGGAAAGGTTCGTCTGCGAAAGACAGAACATCGCATGAAACGACGCAGCAGCAACCGCTGGCACTAGATGACAGCGCCGTGGTGGAAAACATTCGACGCGCTAACCTCCATGTCCTCACGGGTCGCAACGGATCGAAAGCAAGACTCGGTGTAGTCATGGCGATGAGCGGTTCCAATATGGCCCATCGGCTATATGGCAAGAAGCGTCTGGACAGTGTCGAAGCAAACCGTTTTACGCAGCGACTTGGTTTGCCAACGGGCTGGCTGGATACGCCGCGATCCGAAGCCGAGATCCCCGAGTCGGTGTCGCGTTTGCTTGCGCCGGCTTCGCGCGGGCGTGCATCCGTTGAACGACACGAGTCGCCCGAGGCTGCAACGAACGATGAGGTCTCAGGCAAAACTGCCGATGCGAAGGCGAAAATGCGGCGCACCCACGCGCGCGTCCCCGCCGATGCGGAAAGCTCCTCACCGCTTTCGGCGGATGTCGCGGTCGAGAAAGAGACGATCGGCGTCAGCCCGAACGATCATGTAAGTGATGCCCGCGACCAGCCGGCCGGTCGCTCAACTGAAGAAAGTGATGGCGACGTTCCGGCAGCCACACCGGCCGCCCTGCCGTCGCTCCCAGCCGCAGCAGCACCGCAGCGAAGCGCGGTGTTGCTCCCCTTCCCGTCCGTGACCAGCCTGGACAACCTTCGCGGTATCGAACCGATCGCGGAAGCATTGCTCAAGACGCTGGCAGGCAAAGCACGCACCGGTCGACTGGACGAATTCAAGGCTCTGGAACTTTTGCAACAGGCGGTCCTGTTGTGAGTCGGCGGTAGCGTGGCACGCCTTTGCCATGACGCATGAAGCGCATCGAGGTAGCCTGGGTACGGTGCCGAAGAATCACCCTGTTCATGACCGGCGGGTCGACGATTCACCGCGGATCCCGTCCTTGATCCACCACCTCGCGAGGCTTCTTGTGACGTATAGCCGCAAGAGGTCAGCTTCGCGGAGATATGCGGCATTGACATCCTCCCCGCCCTAAAGAGGACGGGGATCTACAACCCTAGGCCGCGATGGCGCTAGTAGTCTCGGCGGGTTCCTGCTTCGACGGGCGGCCTGACTGCGCCATCCCTCCACATGCAATAACGGCATGTCCTGCCGCTAGAATGTTGAGCGCGCCCACGTGATCGGCGTTGTTCTCGTATCTGCATGACACGCAGGCGAACAGCGCTTGCGTCTTGCGGTTTTCCTTCGAGGCATGCCCGCAACACGGACAGGTGCGGCTCGTGTTCTTCGGATCAACCGCGACGAGATATCCGCCGTGCCATGCCGTTTTGTACTCCAGCTGGCGGCGGAACTCACCCCAGCCCTGATCGAGAATCGACTTGTTAAGACCGGACTTCGCGCGCACATTGCGCCCTGGTGCGTTTGCCGTACCCTTTGCTGACTTGCTCATGTTGCTGATCTTCAGGTCTTCGAGCGCAACCATTGCGTGGTTTTTGCTGATCGTGCTCGAAGCCTTGTGCAGAAAATCATTGCGTGCGTCTGCGATACGCGCGTGACTCTTCTGGATGCGGGCCTTCGACTTTTTCCAGTTGCTGCTGCCTTTGACCTTGCGGGCCATCCGGCGTTGATACTTTGCCAGGCGCTGTTCGTGCCGGCGGAAGCTGGCGAGCGGCGCGATGAAACTGCCATCGCTCAGGGTTGCGAACCGGGCCACGCCCACGTCGATACCGACGGCGGGGCCATGCGGAACCGGCTGCTCTACGTCACGCTTCGTCAGGATCGACACGCACCACTTACCCGCGCGCAGAGACACGGTTGCCGAGCGGACTTCGCCGGGCACCATGCGACTGTTGCGGTAGCGGATATAGCCGGGCTTCGGAAGCGAAATACGGCCGGTTTCGCGGTCCAGCCTGATCTGATTCCTGTCGGGGTACGTGAACCCGTCGCTCACGCCCTTGCGCTTGAAACGCGGAAAGTCGGCGCGCTTCCCGAAGAAGTTTACATATGCGCGCTCAATGGCCTTCAGGGCGCACTGCTGCGTGTGGACTGGCGCATCTTTGAGCCACGGCGTTTCCGTGCCATTGCGCCATTCCGTGAGCCGCTTCGCCATCGGCACATAACCGATGAACTTCGCGCCTGCGGCGTGATTCTCTTTCTGAACTGCCAGCGCCTTGTTATAGACGAACCGGCACGCGCCTGCGAACTGGCGCATCTTGCGCGCCTGCCCGCCGGTCGGCATGAGTTCGAATTTGAAGGCCTGAAGGCGTTCCATGGCGAGCAATCCTCTACCGGATTCCCCTGGTTTACCAGGGGAAAAGTGCCATGCTGTTTACGGGCTACAGAAGGACGCCGTTGGCGCAACCACACCAGACCGTGCGATAGCCAAATGCTTTAACAGCGCGGGAATCCAATCCATAGCAGAGGTCTTCCATTTAGTTCGGGGCCGCCCGCTCCCTGTTCGCGCCGCTTATAAAGCAAGTAGCGGGAGCGCGCGGATACAGCAAGCTTTTCCGTGTTATCGGCTTCCGCCGTCGTTACTTGATCAACACCATTCCGACGACCTTAGAGGCGGTCACGTCGAAGGTCGCGGTGTACGCGCACTGCGCGACGTGCCCTGACCGCTCGATCAGGCAGTCCGCGAAATCCGCCTTGTCTGACGCCGCGAAAACGCGAAGTGCCTTTCGCACCGTGTCCGCACCTTCGATAACCAGTTCCTTCGTGCCAAGCATGGATTCGATGATGTCCTTCATCTGGCCTCGCTCGACGCCGTAACTGCGCCCAAGCACCCACACGACCTCGACTAGCGCGACCTGCGAAACGTAGCCCGGCCGCTCAGCCGAAAAGGACTCCATGAGCGTTGTGGCCTTCTTCGACTGCGCCGCATCATCCTGCGCGAAGTAGCGGACCAACACGTTTGTATCCAGTCCGATCATCGCGCGGATGCCCCCTGTTCGGCGATGGCGCGGTTCATGTCCTCAATCGAAACCGGTTTGGCAGGCTTCTTCACGATGCCCTTAAGCGACGCGAGCGAGCGAGTGACCGGATAGACTTCGTACCGGCCGGTTTCCTCGTTGAAACTGAATTCGATCCGGTCGCCGGATTCCAGGCCAAGCTGGTTGCGCACGTCCACCGGGATCGTGACCTGGCCTTTAGATGTGATGGTTGCTGCTGTCATGATGACCCCTCAATTATTCCTTACTTTAAGGTAAGGCGAGTCAAAATGCAAGTGCGATGCGAACACGCGCCACACGATTCGTCACTCTCAAATCACCCCGCTTACTATGGACGAAAGACGAGCCGGATCGCCTTGGATGAGGTTCTAAAGGCAGACAGGCTCGAAACTCCAAGCAGTTCCTGAATCAGTTTCAGCGAGCGACCGTCTCGATGCAGCCGCACGGCAAACGTGCGCCGTGCGGCCGATGCGTTACCGCCTTCGATCCCGGCTTGCTGATGAAGTCGCCGGGCGATCTCCGTCAGCGTTTCGCACGAGTAGCTAATCACGCCGCTGCCCGTCACGCGTCGCGTAAAGGCGAATGGCTCTCCGTCGCTCGCCCTGAATAACGACCCGTGAGGATCCAACCCGCGATACGCCGCTGGAGTGGTCGTAACGCCCTGCCGCGCGACGAGCCGGTACGACAGGTAGTCGTTAATTGCCTGGCAGATCTTGGAGCTTGCCCATATCAACGGGCGAGCCTTGCCGTTAAACGCGATTTCGGCGCGAAACGGTTGATTCAACCCGCACCGCGCCGTTCGCTTCCAGGTAGTCCGAGATAAGGAGTTTGGCGGCCTCATTCGGCATGGGACCTGTGCCATATAACAGCAGCAGAAGCGCAACATCGCGAACCGGCGTTTACCCCGTGACGGCTGCGACTTTCAACGCATGGCACATCTGATGAAGCTCAACGACCGGAGGCATTGCCATCGTGTAATCCCGAAGTTCTCGTGCTGCATTTTCGGGTATTACGAGGAAGTTTGCCTACACAGAAGGGTAAGCGCCACTGACAGCCTTGAACAACCTCACTTCCTCGGGAAACCGGCCGGCGGGCCGCCGCAGTCCCAAATTGCTATCCCGCCGGTACGGTAGGTGCTGCGTTACGTGAATAATCTCGCTGGAGGCCGCCCATGCAACCTGTAAATTTCGCTGGGATGACCGAGCGCGACGCCAGGCTGGCCGAAGCGATTCACGAGCGACCGCTGTCGCTTGTACGCGCGCCAGATGGCATCGGTGGCGAGCAGTTTTTCCAGAAGCATTCTGAGCGCTTCGGGATAGCCGGCGTCACCGAGTTGCCCGTCGCGTTGCATCCTGGCCACGCGCCGCTGATGGTCGCGAACAGTGCAAAGGCGCTCGTCGGGCTGGCCCAGATGGGCGTGCTTGAGCTGCACACCTGGAATGCCGTTGCACCGGACCTCGTCGCCCTGACCGTGTGATTTTCGATCTGGACCCGGACACCGCGCTGCCATGGACAACGATGTTTGAGGCCGCAATGCTGCTTAAGGTCGTGCTCGATGAACCGAGGCTTGCGTCCTTTCCAAAAACCAGCGGCGGCAAAGGCCTGCATCGTGTCGTACCGCTCACACGCAGGCACGGGTGGTCCGAAGTGAAGGCCTTCTCGAAAGCCGTCGCGCAGCACATGGCGAGTGTCGTCCCGAGTCGGTTCTCCGCCGTCTCCGGCCCGAAGAATCGGGCGGGGAAGATCTTTGTCGACTACCTACGCAACTCGAAAGGCGCCAGTACTGTCGCGGCATTTTCTGTTCGCGCCCGGCCCGGCATGGGCGTTTCGATGCCGATCTCGTGGGAAGAACTGAAAACCGTAAAGCGGGGCGACCAGTGGACCATGCAGACTGCCCTTGCCCGACAGCGCCGGCTTGGCGGCGACGCATGGGAAGGTTACTGGCGGGTGCGCCAGAACATCACGGCGGCGATGTGCCGCGCAGTGCGCGTGCGGTAGCCAGGCAGTGGATAAAATGAACGGAAAGTATGCAGAAAGAACGCCACGGTCGTTGGGGAACTGGCGGCCGGGCTCAGCAAGGGACATCGCGTCGCTGTCCGGGCGAATGTGAGCGAAATTTTGGCCTTCGCGGACGGTGCAGAGCAGTTAAAGCGCGGTGAACGCGCGTGGCGCCCCACATCCCTGGTACTATTCGAAAGCTGGAAAGACATGCAAGATTATGCGAGAACCTTTTCCAGCCGCGACCTGCTGCCGATCGTCAACATCATCGACACGCAGGGGACCGCCTACCTGCGCGCATTGCTCTCTCGCATCGAGCCCGATGAGTCGAAGGCCTCCTATGTGATCTCGACGGTGCATGGTGCAAACGGCCTCGAGTGGGATCGCGTACGTATTTGCGGCGACTTCCGCTTCCGCCCCATGACGTCCCCGCGTGCGCCGCTCACCCGCGCATCCAACGAACCGTAATCGGCGTGACCCCTGGGCGTCCCGCTTTCCCGTTTAGCGTCGCCCCAAAAGAAAAGGAAAAGGCCCACAACTCTCCGCATACGCGGGAAGCTGTGGGCCTTTTACATGTAGCGCCGATTACTGCACCGGCGTTGCCTCGTTCCAGAGGTTTTTCCAGTCGCGTGTAAAGCGGGTCGCCATCCGCGGGGCATTGCGAAATACGCAGGCATTCTCTGCGTGCTTGTTGGACGCCGCCGCAGGCGGTGTAATTTAGCGAGCCGGTCTCAACGGCCGTGCCGTTAAGAATCAGGTATTTCGAGTGGAGCATCGCAAGCGTGTTGTCGAAGCGAAACGGAATCCCGGCTGCGATCAAATCATGAACCTTCGAATACTGTTTTTCGTTCTCGGTGGTATCGGCGACCACAGCAACCGTCACGCCGCGCTTCTTCGCGGCAATCAGGGCTTGTGTGATCGGGCGCGAGGTGAACTCGTAGGCAAGCGACCAGGATTGTCGCTTTGGCGCCGCCGACGGCGTCGATTGCGCCCGTGACAGTTTCTAGCGAAGTTCCTTCCGGCGAAAAGCCGCAGTCCCAGGTCATACCAGGTTCCGAGACCTCTTCGGCAGAGGCGGCGAGAGACGCGACGGCGAGACCGGCCGCGAACGACAGGGCGAGGCTCGCTGCGATAAGGGGCATTTTGAGCAAGTGCGCGACAACCCTCCCACTTCAGGGGGAGGAAGGATAGCGCGGACGGCGCAGCCGTGACTCAGGCCATCGCGGCCTGAGCGCTGTAGAATCCCCGCCGTTCACGGCGGGGAGATGGTATGAACACCTCCCTCCCCTCGGGGAAGTGCCAGGGCCGAAAGGGGCTCTCGCTTGACCGATGGCATCGATGTGCCAAAGTGAAAGTTCCACGAGTCACTTGAGGTAAGGAGAGCCCAAATGAATGCTACGACATATGGTCTGGATATCGCAAAGGCCGTGTTTCAAATGTACTGGGTAGATGGACAAAGTGGCGAGATCTGTAGTCGAAAATTCCGTCGTGAACAGCTGATCCGGTTTCTCGCAACCCGGGCACCAGGAAAGGTGGCGCTGGAGGCATGCGGAGGGGCGCACTGGTGGGCGCGAAAAATCCAGAGTCTCGGACATCAGGTGGTGTTGTTGCATGCGAAATACGTGCGTCCGTTCGTCAAAACCAACAAGACGGATGCGGCAGACGCCCAGGCGATCTGGACGGCGGCCCAGCAACCCGGGATGCGAACTGTGGCGATCAAGAGCGTAGACCAGCAAGCCATCCTGAGCCTGCACCGCATCCGGTCGGGCCTGGTGGCGACACGAACCCGCGAAACCAATCAGATTCGCGGGTTGCTTGCGGAATATGGACTGTACTTCCGATATGGCCGCAAGGCGCTCATGAATGAGCTCAAGGCACGTATGGCCGAGATAGAAGAGGTCGTGCCGCAGCTTGTCTGGCGGGCGTTGTTGCGTCAGCTCGAACAGCTCCAGCAGGTCGAGCAGGGGATTGACGAAGCCGAGCGGGAAAATCTGCAGTGGCTGAAATCCAGTCCCCAGGCAAAAACGCTCGATGACATAGCCGGCGTGGGTCCATTGACAGCCACAGCCACTGTTGCGGTCATGGGCTCGCCAAAGGCATTTCGCTCCGGACGCGCATTTGCGGCGAGTATCGGCCTGGTACCCCGTCAGAGTGGGACTGGGGGCAACGTCAGACTCGGCGGCATCAGCAAAAGGGGTGACCCCTATCTGAGACAGCTATTGATCCATGGCGCGCGAATGGTCGTGACCCATTCCAAACAACGTCCCCAGTGGGTAGAAGCGTTGCTGAAACGGCGTCCGGTCAATGTGGTGGTGGTCGCGTTGGCCAACAAGATGGCACGAACGGCGTGGGCGTTGCTCGCGCATAACCGGTCTTATGAGCGGGAATTTGTGAGCGAGCGACCAGCCGTCGCGGTATAGATTGAAACGATGAGTCTTTGAACACAGGAGTTGCGCAGAGCAAGGGTAACGTGTGATGGCAAACCAGGTCGGACCGTGGAAACGCAAACCTGATGACGTCCATGGGCGTGAAGCCCGCCGTGGGAGATGAGGTCGTTTCCAGCAGATTCCATCAAGGCCAGCGGGCACCGTCTCGCAATGAAGGTCGGATATAAGACTGCAACCGCTTCTGCTAGCCAAAACATCAACCCCCTGCCTTGCGGAACGGGAGGTGTTCATATAAGGATGTCAAAATGGACATAATTTCCTTCAGAGTAAAGGGGATTGGGGCGCTTCTAGCGGGAAAGCCCCGTCTCCCGGTTAGGGAAAGACGGGGCGGTTGAACAGCGGGAGTCGATGCCGTCCGTGTGGGGTACGGACGGCATGGGGCTATAGCGCTAGTGCAGCGACGTCGATTACTGCGTCGGCCTCTTCCAGCAATTCAGGCGTGTGCGTGATGAAGAACTCACGCCCATACCCGCCTCGCTTGAGCACCTCACGCTTCATGCGAACGAACTGACGTTTCTTCTCGGGGTCGAGAGGACCGTCCGCTTCGTCCGTAAAAAGCGTTCCGTACGGCTGACCGGCGATATGCGCGATGTACAGCGCAATACCACGCGTCATGCACTCATTGATCCAGACCTTCTGACCACCAGACATGACTCCGACCACTTTGGTGTTGTCGCTGTCAGCGTCGTGAACGAGGATTTCGAATCCCTCGCGCAGTTCGCCGTTTGCCAGTGCCCGCTGAGTCCGGATTTCAACGGTGAATCGCATGCCATAGCACGCCAGCAGCAGGTCGTTCACCTCCTGCGTCAGCGCCGGGCCTGCGTCATCTATCGTGAGAGCGATCACACCATCGTTGCCAAGCCCCTTCGAGAGCAGCTTCCACTTCGCGATTTCGTCCGATAGCTGACTTGCACTCGCCTGCGTTGCGTCGCAGCCAACCAGTTCGGTCTTCATCGCTTGAGCTTCAGCCTCTCGCGTAGCTTGCGAGCGGATCAGTGCTTCAATCTGCCCATCGGTACGCGCCGTCTCGTCGCGGTTTGTCTGTAGCTGAAGATCCAGACCTGCGATCTCTCCGGCCAAATCGACAGCACCCAGGCGTGCGACCTCCGCGTTGACCTGCTCAAGCTGCGCGTTGAATTGCGCTGCCTGCGCAAGAAACCGGTTGACGATCTCGACCACCTCTTTGTCGAGCAGGGCGAGGTCAGCCTGGCACGAAGCCAACCCTTCCTTAGCCTGGTCAATAAGAGGGGCACGCGCCGCCAGCTCCGTCGCCTGTTGAAGATCCCGACGCGCCTGAACCAGGCCGGCGTTCACCGCTTCAAGTTCCGCGCGCGCGGTCTGAAGTTTGGCAAGCTCGGGCGCGAGAACCTTTGCCTGCGTTTCCTTCTCGTCATACACGGTGCGGAGTTTCTTGATCTCCACGAGCTGCAAGTCGTACCTGGCGTTTGCGTCACCAGCCTGCCTGTACAACGGGCAGGAACGATGCACGTCCATCTGGCTGCACGGAACCGCCTTGAAGTCGTCGGCCTGCTGCTTGAAGGAGCTCAAAACTTCCCTCTTCGACCGGCCTTGCTCCACCAGGCTTTTGACCTCAGCTTCGAGGGTCTTCAGCGTGAGCGGCGTTTGTTCGAGCGCCTTGATCTGCGTTTGCAGTTCCTGGGCTCGGGCCTCGCCGCGACTGATCCGAAGCTGCGCATCTTCACGCCGGGCAGTAGCGCCCTTGATGAGCGCTTCCTGTGCAAGCGTCGCGGTGAAAGCCTTGACCCCTTTCGCTATGGCGGCACGACGCTGGTCGATCCGCCCGGTGGCTGCCTTCTCTTCGTTGGCGTTCGCAGTGATCAAACCTGTGACTTCGGTCCGACGCTGAGTCAACTCACGAACCCGGGCTTCGACGGCCTTGCTTTCCGCCTGCTTCACAGCGAGCGTCGAGCGTTGCTGGCCGAGGGTGGCGGCTTGGGAAGCCAGCGTTTCACGCGCCCTGCGGGCAACGTTGAGCGCTTCACCATCCTGGTCAATTGCCTTTGTCGTTTGACTCAGGCGATCGCGCTTCGATGCGAACAGCAGAACCTCCTGCTGCGCGGCATCGAGACTGCGTTGAAGGCTTTTCGCGACGTCGCCAGCCCGGACGGCCAGCGCCTGCAGCTGGTCCACCTTGAGCAGTTCAGCCAGCAACGACTTGATCTCGCCTGTGCCATATGACGCGAGCGGCCGGCGGTTCTGCGCCGAGAAGACGCTGGTGAAAAACTGTTCGAGAGAACCGCACACGGCTTTGAGACAGCGGTCGTAGTTCTCCGCTTTCCCATCCGACGTGCGTCCGTCTGGCAGCGTGACAGGGCTCCAAGGCCCATCCGCATCCTGCACGGTCAGGTAGTAGTCGGCCTTGCCACTTTTCCCTGTCTTGCGGAACGAGAACGTTGAGCGGTAACGCTGCCCGGCGTGCTCCCAATCCAGTACCTTTTCCGCCTTGACGCCGTAGATGTGGTCCCAGTATGAGAACGAGTCAACCGATAGCTTCGACGCTTGGGAAGGCATGATGCGATACGGATGCATGTTGTCCATGATCGTCGTTTTGCCTGACCCGTTAGGGCCTGACAGGGCGATGAGCCCCTCGGGCAACGACTGGAAATCAATCGTGATCGACTCACGCTTCATCCCGTCGCGCACACCGATGAAACCGGTCAGGGTGATAGTTAGAGGACGCATGATGGGTCTCCGTCAAACGGCACATTGTCGAAAACCGGAACCCACGAATCGTCAGGGTAGCTGTCGAGTTCAGGGACAGGGTTCTCGGCGGTCGTCGCGGCTTGCGGCTCGTCCTCCCTGAGCGTGCCCGCGATCACCTGTTCGACCAGGCTGACCGTCCAACGGAACTTGCGGCTCGCCTCGATCAGCAGGGTGTCCCAGGAATCGACATTGGTCTGCGTCATGATCTTGAGCTCACGCACCGACCATTGCTCCGCATTGCCGGTGTTGAAGGCCCAGAGCAGATTTTGCAGGACCACGTCCGGCACCACGACAATTTCCGGCGCCGTGCCGATCAAGTCGGCCATGACCAGGAAACCGTGATGCCTTGCGATGACTGCGCCGCGCTGCGGACCAAAGGGCTCGGTCAGCGTTCCAGCCTCCATGCCGGCGAATGTCGTCAGGCGCTCCTGAATGACCAGAGCATCCTCCGACGAAGTCAGCTGGCGGCACCAGTTGGCGCCAGCGGGATAGATTCCAAACATGTTGCACTCCAGGAAAATGGACGAAGTGCTCCCCAACGGGGAGGTACCCCGTCAGGGTTTGAGAGTGACGGTTCAGCGCGTTACGCGGCGAAAGGGTCGCCTGCGCTGAGCCAGTCGAGGTCGTCAGCCTTGTCCGGCGACGCCGGCGTTTCGGGTGACGCCTGAAGCAGAGGAAGCAACTCAGCGGCCGAAGCCACCGCGGTATTGAAGAGCCGCGCGAGAGCGGCTTCGGCGATCGCTTCCGGATCGTCCATCGCAAGTAGTTGCAGGCGCTCGATCAGGGGTCCGGCGTCGACGTTGGCCAACTCACACCAGCGAGCGAGCTTTCGATCCACCGTTACCTCCTGGCTGATGCCCTCGGCACGGCTCCTCATAACGGGCAGGATGCGTGCGTCGAGCTTCAGGCCAGCGGACTTCGAGAACAGCGCCTCGATCGCACTGCGATCGACCACCTGACGATGCTCTTCATCGATCTGCCAGCGCACACGCACGAAGCGATCCGTGGAAGCGCTGGCGAGTTCGGTGAGCCGTTCCATATCGGGCGGCCCGTCGAAATCGATGGTGACCATCTCGCGCGACGGTGTTGCAACGAGCCCGGATTGCGCGTCGTTGGCGGCAACCTGCCACATGAGATATCCCTTGTCGCCCTCTTCACCGTAGTGAAAGCGGCCGATTGAACCCGGATAGGCGATCTGCTGCCCGGCATGGGTCCACGACTGCGACTTGTGGATGTGTCCCAGCATGAAGGCGTCACACTGCGCTTCGAACAGAGCCGTGACCGAAAATTCGTGGTCGAAGCCCGCCATCATGACGCCGTGCTCGGTCGTGCAACCATTGACGGTGCCATGCGACACACCCACAGTCGGCACGCCGGCCGCGCGCAGGACCGTGTTCACCTTCCCCGCACGCACGAGAAAGCCCGTGAGGACTTCCGCGAGTTCGGTCGAGGCGTCGGCCGCGCCTACGCTTATCGCCAGCTGACCCTTGTGGATGGTCGGCAAGCACGTGAACACGACCTCCGGGTGCTGCGAGAGCACAGATTCCAGCTCCCCAGCGTCGAAGACCGCCCCTGCAGACGCGACAAACTTGCGCTTGATGAGCGCAACCTGCTGGACCCGGTCCGCGACGAACACGTCGAAGCACCCACCCATCAACGCGAAGTTGTCGAGTGTGCCCGGCGGCTCGTGCGAGAACGTGCCCTGCAGCATGAGGACCGGCATCGCGTTAGCCATACGATGAATCTGCGTCGCCAGCGCGTTCAGTGCAGGAGCATGGGCATCGAGCCGATGATCCGTCGAGTCGCCCGAGATGACGCCGACATCAGCGCCCCTCGCGATCGCGTCACCTACCGCGAAACGGAAGCAGCGATCCGACTCGACCAGGTTCTCCGGCGAATAATGCAAGTCAGAACATTGAGCGATTTTCAAAGTCGCCTCCATAAAGACAAAGGGCCGTCCGAAGACAGCCGGATGGAAAGGTGCCGATCGGCACGGGGTAAAGGAATGTCCGCGTTAGCGGGATTGTCGATGCGTCAGCGACGCTTCGAATGCGGTGTGTTTCAGGAAGCCGGCACGACACCGCGCGGCTTTCCAAAAGGCACTGTCGTTCGTTGCGGGGGGCGTGAGGCACGGATGAGAAGTTGCGCGACTCCCGCCCGGCCGGTAGGCTGGACGGGGAGCGCACAGGTGTTCCCCTTGTGGGAGAACCCACAGAGGGAAAGGAAAAGCTCACGTGTACTGGTTGAGCCCAGCGGCCGTTTGCTTCATCTCTTCTTCAAACGCCTGACGATCGTGCAACGCCACCATGAGGTGGTCATTCATCGTGTCCAGGTCCTTCGGGCGAAATGCCCAGCCGTTCGCGTACTTCACGTTCGCATAATTGCTGAACATCACTTGCCGCTCGCGTGTGGTAACGCCGAGATCCTTGAGAAGCCAGGTCAGGCGTGCGCGCTTGTCATCGACCGACTCATCGAATAGCGACGGATCGTCAGCAGCTGGCAGCGGATCGGTCAGCTCCCCGGCAGTGGCCTCCGGGACTGCGCTTCCCTCGCCTTCTTCACCGCTGGCCGGAAAATCCGGCACGAGAGATTCCGACGCGCTGGAATCCCCCCGAACGGAGAACGGATCGACCAGTTCGGCATGGGCTTTGTCATCGGCCATGGTCGCCCTCACGTCCGCGATGTCGACCACGTTGCCTGCGCGTGCGTCACGCTGCGCCGGTTGCCTGCTGTCAATGCCTCTGGCGAACCCTTCGGAGAGGTCAACGTCGGCGTTCAGGATCGGAATCCACTGCAGCGTGCGGACGTACTCACCGTCCTTCTGGCGGGAGATATCGATCTGCTTCTTGTTGATCCAGAGCGCGTTGCCCGACAGACGGCCGTTCGCGTGGGCGAACATCTCCATCGCTTCACGTGCCTTGCCGATGCCGTACATCGAAGTCGTCACCAGTTCGATCAGACCCAGGCCCTTGATATCGGGGATCGCGAAGATCAGCGATGCGTTTAACTTGCACTGACCGGACTGAAATTCAGGACAAAGGTTTGTGTTGCAAACCCCGTCAGGAATCGCGTTGTCCTGTCGATGCACTTCGATGCGCATACCGAAGTTCTTGACCGCACGCTTCGCACGCTCGTCGTGCTCGACTTTCGGGTAGGTCTTGCAATACCGCACCCCACCTTCGTACGTCGAGAAAAATTTGCGGCCGCTTTGACCCCACGTCGTCAACTGATGCGGCGCATTCTCCAGCCAGTCGTTGAACGCAAAAACCACGGGAAACTTGTACAGCTTGACACCTTCACCGCGATCCTCTCCATACAGGCGGAGAATTTCGGTGGCAATGTCAGGATTGGTGAAGTCCGACCGTCGGCACGTGAAGTACTCGACGTTCTTCGGTACGAGCGAATTTTTGACCTTGCACTGACGTTCAATGACTGAGTCGATCGTTTCGAACGAATCGCCGGCCGCGACCATCTCGTCGTACAGCTTTACCGCCTGCGCATTCTGGCGCGCGGCGGACTTCAGCACCTTGATACCCGGCCGGATCTTCCCGATCGTCGGCGGGCGCAGTGGGCGCTCTTCGAACATGCTGCGAGGCGCCACATTGGTCATGCTATTGGCATTACTCATGAGAACTCCTTCAGAGGATTGAGCGCCGTGTGTGTGCGGTGGATTGCACACGTGGCTACTCGCGGGAGGGATGTGTCACGGTGGTCATTGGGAGATCGGCGACCGGATGACGGAGGGAAATGAACCCGCTTTTGGCAGGCTAAAACGAAAAAAGCGCGTCCATCCGTTGGGATGACGCGCTTTTTGCATAATTTGATGCGGCTTGTGCCGCGTGGGGACCTACAACGCCCCGACCCTTTCGGGGTCGAGGCGTGCAGGGAGCCAAAGGCTCATAACAGGTACGAGTATGTCGTACCGCGCGCACACGTTCACGGCGCGAGAAGTCCCTTTTCGAACCGAAGTTCGCCGCAGGAATCACGGATCAACCAACTACGTCGCTCTACTTTGAAGGCCCTTTGAGAGAGACTGCCGAATCAAAGCTCAAGCGAGTCGCGGCGCAATCCATGCGGCCAGAGACGAGTTTTACGGTTGCGTAAGGGGAGCAGGGGCATTGCTCAGAAAGAGATATATCCACACCGGTGCCAAACGGTCGGAGCATGCCAGGGGCACGTCTTGTCAGAGGACGGATTCCGGGCTACGGAATCATGTCGATGCGTCGTAGACGCAGGAAGTAAGGACGAGTATCTGCTATTCCCGGTGCGTCTACCCCCGGAATGATGCTGAAAATCGCATGTCTTTCCGAAATTCGCAAACTGAGGATTTGAATACTATCCCTGAGAGAGACTTTCTGCCGAGACGCCATGGACGCCCGCAACCGCAAGACAACCACATCTGGGGATGGTTCTGACCACGATCCGCTTACCCCGAATGAATCCGCCAGTGGCCTGAAGCCGATAGCGCGCCTGACGAATGACGACCGGATCGGCCGGATCGTTCCGACTGCCGATTACAGCACGGATATCGAATACTACTCATTGTTCGCACGGACGTTCATCCGCGCGCACTACAACTTCTGTGCCTCGAAGATGACCGTTGCGCGGGGGGGCAAGAGCTTGGCGCTGGACTTCATGTTCCGTGAGTCCGAAGAATGGATGGGCAAGGCGATTGACTGGGCGAACCGCTTCGAATTCCAGAAGATCCCGATGCAGTGCGAAACGGTTAGCGTGAGCATTACGATCCCGCTCGCCGGGCGCCTCGTGAGCCTGATCAACGACTACGATCAGTTGTACATAGCCACATCGGGCGCAACCTTCAGGGGCTCGATTACGAACACTGAGAGAGACAGGACGTTGCTGAACGCCAGTAGCAAAGTCATGGCGATCCATACCATCTGCGTGCCCGACTCGGAGTGCTACGACGTCGGCGGAAGCCTGCTCGCCACGACCCAGCAGTAGGTCAGACCTGTGTTTAACCCTGAGCGTCGAAGGCGTAACGCCCGTGAGAAGCGCTCGTCAGCACTGGGAGTGAAAAATTGCGAATAGAAGACATCAAAAGCCTGCACCTGGACTATGCCCGAGCGCAGATGAACTGCGGCGCGACCCCCTTGCCGCCGATCAACCCGAAGCGTGCGTCCGTCGTCCGGGAGTTGCCGGCTGTCGAGCCCGCCCCGGTCGAACCTTCCCCACGCTCGCCTTCGGTCGCCCAAGCCGTTTCTCTGCGCGCGGCAGACGTAGTGGACATCGCATCTCCGGTGCCTTCCGCCCGCGAGACCGTGCTGATCGAGACGGCGTTACCGGTTCTCGACACGCCGTTGGACGGGTTCCCATCCACTGCCGCGGATCCGTCCGTCGCCTTGTCCGCGCAGGAAGGAACAGCGCCCCGGTTAAAGGAGGCAATCAAGGCACGCTATCTTGTCATCGCCGCAGCGATGGGCGTCAGTGTCATCGTGCTCGCCTACCGGACCCCTCCCCAGGCGCACGTGAGCGGGCCGGTCAGGAAGGTTGACGCCAGCCCGCCCGCACGGCCCAAACCGCTCATGACGATCCCCGTTGTGCCGACGGCTGCATCCGCCACAAGTACACAGACCGGCCTTACTTCGCCGTACGATAACGTCGCCCCACCCGGGTCCGGAACGCAAATGAACGCAGCGCCGGCCCACCCGGTGGCGAGCGCTGCACAGCAACAGGCGGGCGTTCCCACAGCGGCCAACGGGCGTGTACCGCACCGGCTCACGGCGCAGGATCTTATGCCGGATTCGGCCACGCCCGACTTCGGGCATAGGCCCAGCGGTCTCGCACACGTTGATCCGCACGAATTCACCGGCCATCAGAGCAGGGCCGAACCGGAAACACGGGTCGTCGAGGTCCAGGCTGGCGGGGGCGACGACGCTCGTCCGGGCTCCGTCTATGAGGCCCCAATCCGCAAGGTGATCCGCTCGCTGCCCAGAGCGAATCAGCCGGCTCGGGTAGCCACCGGCAAACAGCCTGTGACAACGGCGGCGGCCGCCGCACCAACCGTAGCATCCGCAGCCGCCGCCCGGCATCCAGGCGCGACGTCTGGCGATGCAGGCGGCGACCAGCAACTGTTCTAGAAGCGACTGGCTTACTGCCCGCGCAGTTCATTTTCCTTCCGGGTTGGCCGGGTCGCCTGAAGGCCAGCGGACGGGCTCCGGTCTCTGCACCTGGCAGGCAAGCCGATCAGATGGAAGACGCAAACTCATCCTCAAGCTGCAAGGAGCGCATCATGGAAACCCAGGGGAATACCCAGAGTCGTGTCCCAGCCGAACCGACTTACCGCGAATTGAGTGTGTCGATCATCGCGCAGGGTTGTTCGATCGAAGGTAATGCGATCGCGGAGAAAGGCATTACGATTCTCGGACTCGTTAAAGGCGATGTCTACAGTCATTCCGGCCTTCTGCATATCGGCGATGATGGCCGTGTGTATGGGAATATCGATGGCCAGGACGTCCTGATCAGCGGCAAGGTCGAAGGTAACGTGCGGGCTCGCGGCACGCTGTCGATCAATGGCCATGTACGTGGCGATATCCGCTACGGCACGATCCGGCTCGGCGAGGACGCGGATCTTGATGGTTGCCGCGTACAGCGGATTCGCCTCGACGAGGGGCAGGCGATCGACAATCCCCTTCAGCATTCCGCCTTAACTGCCCTGGGGGGTAACTTGCCATCAGCGAGAGTCGAGAACCCTGCCCGGCCCGACGACGCCAATGTCACGCCGCTCACTCGTATGGCGTCTGCAGGCTGATTGTTGCCGCGTTGTAGGGACAACTCCGGAATGACGACGGTTTGGTGTCGTCATTCTTCATTTTGCCGGTAATCTAGATGTCCGACCCCCACCCCCGAAGTCGGAACGTTCCCCCGGCCCTCCCGGTATCCGACCTGGATTCCGTCGTCGGGAAGGCCGCGCCTGTCGCCACCATAGCTTGCCCGCACCTTGACATCGCATTTCTCGCTTTACTTTGGAATTTCAACCGGCTTTCCCCAGGCTCGCACGGCGCGGTGACAGTAGTGCGAGGGCGTTGTGCGCAAAAGATTCGCGCCGTGCCGCACCGGGGGCCTCGTGCGTTTGGCCCAAGCATAGTCCCCGACACCGTGCCATCGGCACAAGCAGCTTCCGCTCAGAAAAGTCGTTTCACGAGCCAGACGCCCGCGATCAACACAACCGTAATCAGGATCACGCCGCCCGCACCATGGCCGCGCATGAGAGCGCCGACAGAATGGCTGGTCGCGCTGCGTACGACGGCTCCAGCGACCTGATCGCCAATCGAGCTGTAGGTGAGTGTGTGCATGAGCATCGTTTCCCTGTCCGCCTTAAGAAATAGTGTGCCGGTTGTGAACTAACAGCGGCTTTTGTCGTTTGAAACAACCGCTTGCGCGCACGGGTGGCCATCGCAGTCGACGACCAGAGAACAACTCGCGCGAACCCTGATCAGACCTTCAAGGCGATTTTGAGGTTCGAGTTGCCAAGGGTCGCATCGACCATCGCGGCGCTAGCGCCGCGCAACGACCTGATCTCCGTATACGCCACAACGAGCACGGCATCTGCTTCCACATTCCCTCTGGAGTCCTCTTTTGCCATAACGCTCGCTGCGTGTTCCAGTTTGTCTTCCATGATTTATCATCCTCGCCGGCGCTCGGCCTCATTCGCGGCGCTCGCGCGCCATGTGATCCCTTCTTTCTGTGTTGACGGAGAAGGGTTTGGAACATGATGGACATGACGGGTACTCAGGCGGGTTCAAGCGTCGCGGTTTCGAGCTCGGCTTCCTGTACGAAGCGGGACGAAACACCCTTCTTCGTTGAGGTAATGACCAATGCCTCACGCGCGCGAGTCATCGCGACATAGAACAGACGGCGCTCTTCCGAGACGGAGCTTTTGTCGTCGGGACAGACGCCCTCTTCCGAGCGGATGATCCACACGTTGTCCCATTCGAGACCCTTCGAACTGTGCATTGTCGTCAGCACCAGCGCATCGGGCGTCGGATCGTTGTTGTCCTGACGCAAGTAGTTGATGCGGTCCGAGAACGACCCCGTAAGCCGCGACAGGACCGCGTGCGTCGCCTGGATCGCGCGGGTGGCCTGATCGTTCTTCGAAGCAGCCAGCATCCATTCGACCGCACCGGCCAGCACGAGACCATGGCAGTGACGCTTGTAGAGGTCTTTCCACTCGCCCAGTCGCTTCATGAACGCCCGGTAGGACGTCGCGGTGTCGTCATGAATACCGAAGGCCACGAGTTCCGCTTTCGTGCGCGTCTTGAGCACCGGACCCATGTCGTTGTGGAGGGCCGTCAGGTCGTGCGTACTCATGCCGCCAAAGCCAAGCACGGAATCCAGACCGGTCAGCTTCGCCCCCTGGATGTTCTCGAGAAGATTGCAGAACAGGGCGCTTTCTGGTCGCTCAAGCACGGATTTCCCAGATGCGCGGTAGTACTTGATGCCGTGGGAGCGCACGACCGCTTCGACGGCATCCAGGTGACGGTTCGTCCGCGCGAGGACCGCGCAGGTCTGATTGGCTCCCAGCCGCGGCTTAAGGAACGCTGACGCCGCCGTTGCCTCCGCGTAGTCATCATCACACCGGTACACGAGCACGGTCCCGCCCCTGCCCTTTTCTGCGACCAACACCTTTTCGATCCGGTCCTCGTTCTTCTTGATGAGACGATCGGCAGCGCCCAGAATCTCCGAACGGCACCGATAGTTACTGCCGAGGACAATCCGCTTCGCGCGCAGCTCGTCCGAGAAATCGTCCATGCCCCGGTAGCCAAGCGCAGCCCGGAATCCGTAGATGCTCTGGTCGTCGTCGCCGACGACGGTCACGATCGACCCGGCTTTCGCGTGTGCGATTACCCACCTGTATTGCGACACGTCCGTGTCCTGAAATTCGTCAACGAGAAGGTGCGAGAAGGGGTACGGCGTGATGGTCCCGCTCTCCATCCCTTCGACGGCGAGGCGGATCATGTCCTGAAAATCGATCTTGCCATTGCGCATGAGCGCGGCCTGGTAGGCAGCGTAAAGCTCTGCCTCGGGTTGACCGGGGACCGTCCGACAAAAGTCATTCTTGATCTTTTCGATCGCCTGAATCGCGTCTTCGACCTTGAGATCGATGCCGAGCTCGTTGACGACGCGCTCCACCATCCAGAAGCGGTCGCCCTCCTTGGCGATGTCTGGTTTTCTGCCCTGCGACGCGCCGGCGAGTTGCTTGTACGCAAGCGAGTGGAAGGTGCCGCCAATCAGCCGTTTCTTCGCGCCTTCACCCGCCAGGTCGAGAATGCGCTCACGCAATTCGACGGCGGCGTCTTTCGAAAAGGTCACCGCGCCGACAATCAGACGCGGCTCCTGAAGGAGAACCGCGGCCTTCGTCGCGATGGTCTTAGTCTTGCCCGCGCCCGGGCAAGCAACAGCGAGGCAGGAGGTGCGTGTTTCCACGACCTCCCGCTGGCGCGGATTGAGACCGTCGAGCATGCTGATCAGTGCAGGTTCTGGATCGTGAGCATGAGCTTGCGGTGCGTGTTGAGACCACGCACGCCGACCGGGCGCAGTTTGTTGAGAAAGCGATTCACCTCGTCGTCAACGTCGCTCTGGTCACGTACACGGTTGAACACCATGAAGTCGAAGTAACTCATCGCCTTGTCGAAGTTGATGATGGTCTGCAGCAGATCGTACGAGTACGGGGTAAACGCTTCGACCTCGATCACCAGCGACGGGCGGGTGATCGTCGGGCGCAACGGCTGACGGCCTTTCTCGATGATCAGTTGCTCGGCCTGCGTGCAGAAGGCCGCCGCGACGTCCAGTTGCTCGTCGGCGTATTCAGAGAGTTTCGTTTGCTGATCTTCGAACCACTTCTGGACAGTGTCGGCGTTACGCTGGTTGTCGAACGTGCTCCGACCGAAGCGACCGATATTGACGGACATACGGTTCAGGAAAGCCCACCATGTCAGGAGGACGGGCGTGAGGCGGTTGTGGTTCAGCGTCACCGTCTCAACGATCACCGGTGCACCGGAAACCTGCCTCTCAAGAAGGCGCCGACCTTGCTCCTTCAACCGGCGGTTAATCGCGCGCTTTTCGTCCGCAGACAGGTTTTGATAGCGGCGACGGGTCTGCTCAACTTCGACTACCTGCTCGGCTGCTTCGTCGACCGTCAGCAGACCTTGCTCCTGCAGCGCAGCAGCGGTCCTGGTCATCTGTTCGAGTTCGGCCGTGAACGGCGCGTCTTCGGCTTCTCCACCGGCCTCGCCACCAGCCTCGCCACCGACCGCTTTGACGATTGCTCCGCCCTGGTTGGCAAAATCGGGCAGTTCGTTGGCTGCCGCGCCATGGGCGGCGAGATCAGCACCGTTGTGCTCGAAGCCTGGTACCTCACCGGTTTCAATAGTCATGGTCATCCTTGTTGGTCAACGTACCGCGCCCCACGCGCGGGATGGACCATTTTCACAAGATGAGATGAGGATGACTGTTGGAAACAGCGGGGAATTTCAATAGCTTTCGGAGGATATGCCACTTTGGCGGCGGATCTTGACTATGATCGCGCTGCTGTACTCTCAAAGCACGTACCTGAGAGATAGCCCCAAGGCGAGAG
Organism: Paraburkholderia aromaticivorans; assembly: GCF_012689525.1. Classification (NCBI taxonomy): domain Bacteria; kingdom Pseudomonadati; phylum Pseudomonadota; class Betaproteobacteria; order Burkholderiales; family Burkholderiaceae; genus Paraburkholderia; species Paraburkholderia aromaticivorans. The sequence goes on along the minus strand of NZ_CP051514.1, from coordinate 2,395,735 downwards.
GAGAAACCATGAACATCTTCACTGAAACGATCGTTTCACCGTGGAAGCGGGTGCCGCTGCTCCTGAAACTTCCGACGGCCCTCGCTGCGGCCTTCTGCTCCCTGAAACTGTCGGGCTGGGTTGATGAGCATGGTCACCCGCATATTAGCCTCGTCCTCATGTTTCTCGCGATGTATCAGCTTTTTTGGGGAGTTGGTTTGATCCCTCTCTTCATCGGCTTCCGCAAGCTCAACAGGAAGCTCTTCTGGGGCAACGAGAAGCCCACCCTGCGCAGATGGTACTGGCGCCACTACTGGCTGGGTACCTTCGATGATCCGGACGAGGAGTAGCAGGGATCGCGTTGGCGCCCCAGCGCCGCCCGCTCATCAGATTTGCTCCGAGAAACTCCGTCCTTCAGGACGGGGAGTGACAGGGGCGCCGCCTGCAGGCGGCATTCCCACGTTAAAATAGACGGCATGATTCGTGTTTACCGCTACCGGGTGAAATCGCTGAACGGCTTGCTGAACCAGCAAAGCCGCGCGGTGAATTACGTCTGGAAATTCTGCAACGACACGCAGAAACACGCGCTCAAGTGGGGCAAAAAGTGGCCAACAGGCTTCGATCTCAACGTACTGACGACCGGCAGTAGCAAGGAACTCGGCATCCACTCGGGCACGGTCAATGCGACGTGCGAGCAGTATGCGAAGTCGCGCAGCCAGCATAAGCGGCCATACCTGCGCTATCGCGGCCGCAAGACCCTTGGATGGGTTCCGCTCAAGGGGCGCGACCTGAAGCGCGAGGGGGACGCTTTCCGGTTTGCGGGCAACACATTTCGCGTGTTCAACAGCCGCCCTCTGCCCGAAGGCAGGATCAAGGACGGGTCCAACTTCGCGCAGGACGCCCGCGGCAACTGGTTCCTCGATATCGCGGTAGAGGTCACCGACGTCCCCGCACGCCCGATCAGCAGCGGTGTAGGCATCGACCTCGGTCTGGATGACTTTGCCGCCTTGTCCAACGGCGAGAAAACGCCCAATGACCGGTTTGGCCGTCGCGCAGCCGGAAAGCTGGCGACGGCGCAGCGCGCCCGCAAGCACAAGCGCCATATTGCGAAGTTGCATGCGAAGGTTGCGAATGCTCGGGCCGATTTTCAGCACAAGCTCGCACTCGATCTCGTGCGCCGGTTCGATTGCATCGCGGTCGGCAACGTGTCGGCCGTCAGACTCGCCAGAACCAGGATGGCAAAGAGCGTCTACGACGCATCCTGGTCGTCCTTCCGCGACAAGCTCCGTTACAAAGCGATTGCGCACGGCGCCACGTTCGAAGAGGTGAACGAAAGAGGTTCTTCCCAGACCTGCTCGACGTGCGGTTCCAAAGACAGCGCGACGCGGCCGAAAGGTATCGCAGGTTTGCGAATAAGAGAGTGGACTTGCTGTAGCTGTGGTGTTGTGCATGATCGCGATACCAATGCTGCCTTGAACATTCTCCGCTCGGGACGTCGAGCGCCAGTCGTGGGAATCCCCGTCCTTCAGGGCGGCGAGGACGTCAATGGTAGGACGCTGCGGCCCGCCAGACGAGAAAGACGAGGGTGGCCGAGACCGCAATCCAGAACGGAGCGAGAATCGGCATGGGAAGCATAAGGACCGTAAACACCACTCCGAGCACGAGCACAATGCCGTGCGCGGCCACGTGGAAATGAAGGGGGCGCACCACTCCACCCGCTGCCGCGTTCACCTTGCGCCTGGTCCCACCGTCGATGAAAGATGCGACGCACATCAGGATCGTACCCAGAACCCACACCCTCATTACCGAGGCACGGTATGTGATCCGGTAGATCAGAAACCAGAAGTTGTGCGCCCACCGCCGCGCGACCGGGTTCCCGATCGTATCGTCCATATCCTTGTGATCCGACTGGTCCATTGTGGCACGCACCGCACCTGTGTCGACAAACCACGATTTGAAGTCGGCATTGGCCCGTTCGATCGCACTATCCGCCCGGTCCGGGCCCAGCAGAGTCGACACAGAATCTGTCTCCTCCGGGTAGACCTTAAAGAGTTGTTCGTTGTCCAGCAGCGGCATCAGAAACAGTGCCAGCAACGGTGCAATGAAAAACCACCAGCGAATGTGGGATACGAAGCGGCTAGACATTGACTTTAAATGCGAGCTGACCGATCAGATAGAACGCAAAGAGCAGGAGGCCGAAAGTGCCTATCCCGCACTGGAGCGGGTAGTGACGAAGCACGAAGGCAAGCGCGTAGACGCGCGCCCCCTTGCCAGTGGTGAATTCAGGCGGAATCGCGTTCTCGACCGAATCCGCTTCGCCGGCAGAAAGCCAGGCGCGGCGAGCCAGTTGCTCGTCAATGCGCGACAGCTTCGCGATTACCGTTACGATGGCTGGCATCGTGGTCCTCCAGGAACAGGCGGAACAGTTCACCCGGAAGCGTCCGGGCCGCTAGTTGAAAGGCTGCGGAATGCGGCGTGATCTCGTCCGGGCAGCATTCCCCAATCGTGTCGATCTGCATCGTCTCGTGCCTGGTCTCGAACTGGGTGATCGACTCGATCATCGGCAACCAGACGAAGTACTGTTCGCCCTTCTTCGCGACATGACGGCGGCGATAGAGACGATCCGCGTGCTCGAAAAGCCCGTGCAGGAAAGCAAGGTCGGGGTTGCACTGCTTACTTGCGCCTTTGTGTTGTTCGAGGGCGCGCAGCAAGACCTCCTTGATAAGCGCATCCTGCTCGCCCTGAAAGCGAAGGCCAATGAAATCAGCGACGCGGCCAGCGGCCAACTCGAGCTGCGGCGACACAACGAAGATCTGGGCGAGTTTTCCAGCAAGCTTGTGTTCCCGTGCGGCGGTTTTTAGAAGTTCACTCACGTTTCTTAATTTGAAAGAATTGGAACACGGCCTTGGTAGACGGCTGCGCCCGAAATCCGCATGAAATATTGGAGGTTGGGCAAGCCGTGAATCAAGCGCGTCGGAATCAGTGGCGCCTTCTCCAGTTGTAGGGACCTCGAAATCGAACCCTGAAATTCTCCAATGTGTGACTCGGTTCCGGTGCTTGTGCTGCTATTGATGACGAGATTACGGATCGCGGTTTCTCCAACCTTGTCGGAGAACCACTGCGCCGTATCTGTGTCTTCCAATCTTAGGATGATCTGATTGTTCAGGTTGCCCAAAACCTGCAACATTTTCGACTCCTCTCCGAGGGTTGCTGTCAGATCGGACCGTGTCTGGAAGGCAACGAACGCCTTGAAGCCGGCGCCGCGACCCTTGTTGAGCACCTGGATCACCTGTTCGTTGATGGCTTCAGCGATCTCATCAATGATCAGAACGACGCTCGGCCGCTCCGCGTAGAAGTTGTAGACCGCCCCGCACACAGCTGCCACGTCGGCGAGCATCATCGACGCGATCGCCTGCTGCACGATCTTGTTTGACAGCGAATCAAGACCCATATAAAGCACGGCCTTTTGCTTGATGACTTTATCGATGTCCCATATCTCACGCTCATCCGAGAAATCATCGTTCTTCGGCGCGAGCATCAGACCGGTTTCGCCGGTTGCCAGCATCTGCAACAAAGGAAGCGCGGACGCGATGATCCGCATGTAGTGCTCCCTGTCGTGCGAGTGCGTAGCAATCAGACCTTCCAGCGCCTCGTGGCGGTTGCCAGAATTGCCGAAGCGTGTCTTGTACAGATCGACCATGCCGTCCACGCGACCCGCACCCTTTTGCTGTAGTCTTTGCATGCTGGCAGCCAGCTCTTCTTCCCAGTTCGCAAATTTCTCTTCCCGGAAGAACTTGATGAGCGCACGCTCAAGCAGCGTGGCCACCCCCGCCTGCGCGTAGTTCAGAATCGATCGCAGGTTCGGCTTGTCCTCGACGTACAGTTCGCCTTTCACCGCGCGGTCGATGAACAGGTAGGCAAAACTGCGGAACGGCCCCTCCTCCATCAGTTGGGCAATCCGGCTCGGGATTTCGGAAGGTTGCGACCAGTTTTCAAGAGGATTCAGGCGGATCGACAGCGACGGTTTCGACTGGTTGAAATAGAGAAACTTCCGGCCGGTCCGCGCGCATTCCCTCTCAACCCTTTGCTTCCAGTCCTCGTCGTTCTTTGGGTCGATGATGATGAGCACATCGTCCATGCTGTGGATGACCTGCGTGGAAATCACCTCGTACGTACGCGTCTTGCCGGACCCCGTCGTGCCGGCAACCGCGGTATGGCCACCCATTGCCTTGTAGTGGAATGGCACGTAGCCCTTGTTCTTCTCCATCCCGTGAATCCAGGACGATCCCTGAGGCATGCGGTCGAGCTTGCTGTTAGGCGGCGCAAAAATCTCTTCGATCCACGCCTCAAACTTGCGACCAGTCGGCGTTTTGTTAAGCCACCGTGGCAGGCCAGGAATGTCGGTGGTCGGCATGCGGAGGATGTCGTGAGCAATCTGGCAATGCTTCTGCGTCCATTCAAATCCGATGCCGAGGTACATCGAGTCGGACTCCTTGCGCATCTTTTGCTGGATGTCGAGCAGCTTCGGGACCTCCAGCGTCGTCAGCCACTTCGTCGAGATCGCCATTCGAAAACTGAGCGCCGACCAGACCTGAGCGGAGCGCACAAGGAAAAGGCACATCGCCAGCAACGCGAAGACCCAGCCATACGGCATTCCGCTGAGTGGCACGACGAGCATCGCGCCGAACCACGCGATCATCGCGCTCGACTCATAAACGGGGCGGAAGTGGTTGATGTAAGGGATCATGAGGAGGCTTCCTCACGCGCCTTGATGAGCCGACCGAGCCCCTGGGCGATGGTAATTTCGGTCTTGGTGTTCCCGAGCAGGACCCCTTTCTTCCGGAGCACCTCGATCAGTGAGTCACTGGCGATCCCGTACCCGCCAAGGATCCGCTTGGCGATGGTGAGTCCCATTGCCGCCCACGCGACTTTCACCTTTCCTGACTCGACGTCCTCTTTGAGCGCCCGGAAGAAGTCGACAATCATGGGCGGGTAGTCCTTCAGGCCGTCCTCCAGCGTCGGCACTTCGTCCCTGGTTGCGCCAGCAGAGCCGGCGTCGCCCGCGACCGCATCGAGCAGCGAGATTTGCCGAGGATCTACCGGCTTGCTGCCGGACGCCTTGGTCGTTGGCGCAGTGACTGGCCCAGGCGTTTGCTTCTCGCCGACCGGGGCTTGCGCGGCGACGGGTTCCTGAACCGGCACTAGGACGTTCGCGACATCGATCGCAGGAGGAACGCTGAACTCCACGGGAGCGAATTCTGCACGCTGGGCCTTCAGGTCAAAGTCGGTGGCGACCTTCACAGCCTCCCGCACCACCTTGTGCGTGATGGACTCTCCTTGCAGTGGCATGGGTGCGGGATTGATCGCTCCGAAGACCTGCGCGAGGACGACGGTATCGAGCGCGGACAGCAATTCCTGGCCAACGATCAGTTGGGCGAGCACGCCGGTACGCATGCGTTCAACCGGGAGCGGAACCTCGCGGCGGACAAGCCGGAATTCGGAGCCGCCGAGCCACGGATTCAACGCACCGTGCGCAGAGGGATTCCACCCCGCGTCATCCGACGCACGGAAAACACAGAAGTGGCGATGCGGCTCGTCCAGTCCCGAGCAGACGGCCGCGATGAACACGCCGTAGGTGTACTGAGGCTCGACGCGGCGACGTTCCTCGGACGTAAGGTTGGCCGCGAACTTTTGCGCACCGGCCAGGCGCATCGCGTAAAAGGCAAGCTCGATGGTCCAACGGAGGGCGCCGCCCGGCTCCCTGTAGAGTTCCGGACAGAGTGGCTGGCTCGAGTGCCACTCGGCGCATCTGATGAGTACGGCCATCCACTTCTGCTCGAAATAGACCGGCTTCGCTTCATTGGCGCACTGCTTGATGAGCTCGACCCGTTTGGAAAGCTCGCCGATCTTCTGCAAGGAATCGATCGCTCGGAAGTTCGTGGGCATGGTGGTGAATGACTCTATGTTCAATGCGTATGTCTTGATCTGGCGCCAGTCGTATCTTGCGCTGCCTCGTCGCGTAGCCCGCCCTGCTCAGGTCACACGGGTTTCTGGTCGCTACTGCCATCCGCATCGTCGTCACTCTTCTCATCGTCATCTTTGGGCCTGTCTTCGTCGCCGCGACGCGATGCGCCAAAGGCGCCGGCGGTAGCCGCCGCGACAAGCTTCCCGGCGATACCTGGGCCACCTGACACTCCGCCCGACCCGAACATGCCGGCAATCTTCGGAATCTCCAGCGACAACAGCATGATGAATATGGACGAAATGGTGACACTGATAACCGAGGCAAAGCTCGTCGAGAAGTTCAGGGTGCCCGAAGCGGTCTGCAAAGGCGCTAGAAACTGGCTGATAACGAGCGTATTCATGGCACCAGCGACCGCTGTGTACATCCCGGCGTGGACCATGAACGCAAGCCATGACGAGAAGAAACCCCGCGTCATATCATGAAAGCCGAGCGCTATGGCAATCTTCCCGAACACGATGCCAACACCAGACTGCACCGCCCCGACCATGGTGTAGTACAGGAAGATCACACCGGATATGCAGATCGCCAGAAGGCAGAGAAGCGCCAGAAGATCGATAGCGAAAATCTGGACGCACTGTGAAAAGCTCGCGCCATCGGCCGAATGAACAATGCCTAGCCAGACGGACCCCGCGGCCTTCCCGATTGCCTGCACCGGTGTCGAGCCGCCGTTCAGATTCTTGGCAAGCGTGAGAAACCAGTTGCAGAACCCGGGTGCGGCTGTTCCGTACCCAACGTACACGGTGGCGAACATGCCCAGGACGAGCAGGTTCTGAAACGCCTTCACCCAGGCGGATACCGGATGATGGGTGCCAGCGAACTCGACGAAAGTGAGCACGACGACAATGACCGCGAGCCCACCCGCTAACTTGTCTGATTCGGAATTGAGAGTTTGAGCAGCGCTTGTCGCGGCCCCGATAATACTTCCCGTGATCTGCGTGACCAACGCGCTAACTTTGTTAAAGGCATTCGTAATGTCGGCGGCTGTAGCGGCAAGACCCTCGCCGCTTACATCTGATCCGAGTGCGGCCGAGATTACGGTCGTAGCCGCCGTTGTGACGCCCGGACTCTCTGTATCGACCGGGACGCCGGTATTGGGGTCGACATCGGACACGTCGCCGGCTTGCGCGTGGACGAAACTCGACAACACCAACGCCATAATGAAGGCTACGCCAACCCCGTATAGAAATTTGGTCACATTCGGCATGCGGCCCCCCAGTGTCCTGAGTGCCCTGCCATTTTTGGGCGAGGTGATGCTTCCACTTTTTGTGCCCCCATATTAGCCAAGGGCACGCATCGTTGCGGCGGAGGCCGCTTTGTTGACGATCTTCGCGCCACCAGATGCGCCCGAGCCGAACATACCTGCGATCTTTGGGATTTCCATCGACAGGAGCAGGATGAAGAGCGATATGACAGTCAAGGCAATCACCGAGGCAAAACTGGTGGAGAAATTGAGCGTCCCGGATGGGGTGTTGCTTTGCAGCGTGGTGATGAACGTCTTGATCACGAGCGCATTCATAGCGGCCGATACGGCGGTGTACATCCCCGCGTGAATCATGAACGACAGCCACGACGCAAAGAAATTCCGGGTCATCTGGTGGAAACCCAACGCAATGGCAATCTTCCCGAAAACGATTCCAATTCCCGCCTGCACGACGCCAACCAGCGTGTAATACATGAAAACGACGCCAGAGACGCACATCATCAGGAAGCAAAATGCCGCGGCGAAGTCGATCACGACAATCGTAAGAATTTTTGAGCCGTTGGCGAGATCGGTAAAGCCCAGCCCATCAGTCGAGTGCTTCATCCCAAGCAGCACGGAACCAGCGGCATTGCCTAAGGCCTGGATCGTCGGCTGTCCTCCATTCAAGTCGTTCGCAAGGGTCACGAACCAGCTATAGAATCCCGGAGCTGCCGTCGCGTAGCCGACGTAGACGGTCGCAAACATGCCCAGGACCGTCAGATTCATGAACACCTTCACCCACGCACCCACGGGGTGGTGCGTCCCAGCAAACTCGGCAAAGGTTAATACGACAACCAGAACTGCGAGCCCGCCCGAGATTTTGTCGGACTCCAAATTCAGCGACGACGTAGTACTTACCGCAGTGCCGATAATCGATTGGGAGACCTGCTGCACTTGATTGCTAATGGCAATGAACGCGTTCGTGACGTCCTGGCGAGTAATAGCAAAACCGACACCAGTTGCACCGTCGGCAGATGCCGCTGGGGTAGCTGTGCTACCTGCCGCTGCAGAAGCCTGCGCGCGGCCGTCCGGCGAAAAAAGCAACCCCATCACCAGCATGAGGCCCAGTGCGCAGAGGAAGGTACGGGCTTTCAGCATGACAGTTTCCTGAGTCGAGACTAGGTCGACTTCAACTTAGTTCGTGGTCGAAATGCCCAGATTCGAAAGCTCCAGCTGCTGAGCCTGGAGTCGCTGCTGGAGTGTTTTCGCATCCTGACTTTTCTGCTGCGCTTCGATCCCCGCCTTTTGAGCAGCCTGTTGCGCGGCCTGCGTTTGTAGCTGGATCAGGTCGTTGTTCTGGGACGTAACGATATCGAGGTAGTGCGTCGTCGCCTCCGCCGTGGATTGCTGCGTCGGATTCATTGCGATGGAGTCCTGAAGCTGTTGCCGGCGCTGCATCAATTGCTGCTGGTGCTGTGCAATGCTGTTGCCGCTCTGGAAGAGGCTGATCGCCTGCTGATTGCCCTGACTGGCCAGAGTCGCCTGATCCGTAATGAACTGCTGCGGTGTTTTGCCCTGCGACGCGGCGAGGCCCTGCACCTTGTTGATCCATCCCTGGCCGCTTTGCAACTGGCCATAGAGACTCTGCAGATTGGTCACATAGCTCTGCATCGAGGTAATGTCAGAGGTGATCGAGTAGTATTGCTGCAGCAAGGCAGTCGGATCGATCCCCGTCGCCTGCTTGAGTTGATTCGCTTCCATCTGGTACTGGTAGACGATGTTGGTATCCTGATAGATCTCTCCCTGAACGGCTTTCGCAGCAGTGATGACATTCTGGGCAAAGTTCGTCGGGTCGAACACGATCCATTGTGCGTACGTCGACTGAGCGGCGAACGTCAGGACCAGGGCGACCAATGCGCCGAACGCGTGACGTTTGTTGAGAAATTTCATGTCTATCTCCCTACGCTCCATCGAGCGCCAAGATTTCATTAACGTAGTTTTCGCGCCAGTGCGGTTCGCCCGACTCGTAATGCTTGTCGAGGATGGTCTGCGCGCGACCATCAGAGCGGAGATACGCCAGCGTCTCCTGCGGAAACTGCGCCTGCAGCATGCGAGTCCGCGTCGGCGTGACGAGTAGATAATCGCGGTTCGGAACCGCGTTCGAGATCATGTTGACCTGATTGTCGGTCAACCCGAAAACCTCGCAATACAGGTGCCTGTTATTGCGCGCGTCGGCGTTCGGGAGGTAGAAGATGTTCGGGATGTTCTCCTTCAACACCTCGAAGTCCCTGATGCGCTCAAGCTGTTTGAGCGACTGGGTCGCAATCACAAGCGTTGCGTTCAGCTTGCGAATCGTCACCGCCCAGATTTCCAGCCTCTTGTAGAACCGCTCGTACTGGAAGAAGAAACCGCCCTCTTCGATTTCGATGATCGTGTAGCGGCCGGTGAGCCACTTGGAGATCCGGAAGAAGGCGTAGTCCATGAAGAGCGCGGCCGCCACGGGGTAACTCTGGAAGAGATCACCAAGTTCGATCGAAAGATCGTCTGACAGCGCGAAGGCATCCTCAACGTGATCGAAGAACCGGCCGTTCTTCTCACCCTCGGTCCAGACCGACAGGCGCTCACGCAGGTCCACCGGCAACAGCGTGATCAGGTTCGAGAGACGCCACATTTCCTCGGCGTAGCCTTCACCGAGGGTCTTAACCGCCATGAAGATCTGACTTTCCTGCGTTTTCGTGCACGTAAAGTTGTCGTCCTCGATCGCCATCTGCACCCAGCCGGCGACGTAGGTGAAGTTATCTTTGTCTTCGAGCAACGAGAGCGGGTTGACCGACGTGGCCGCAGAGAAACGCCCCGTCACGTCGATGAACTTACCGCCCGCCAGCACGGTGGGAATGCGCGTTGAGCGATCCTTGTCGAAGCGGATTCGCCGAGCGCCATGGCGACCAGCTTGTGAGAGCAGGAAGTTGAGAAAGACCGACTTACCCGCGCCGATCGGCCCGATTACGAGCGCGTGCGACTTGCCTCCCGGATGATGCAGGTGCAGACGCTGCAGTGTCTTGTGCTGCGTTGGCAGACACGTGAGTGCGCCTACCCGCTTACCGGCTTGGGAAGTCAACCATTCGTTGACGTCTCCGCCGTCGAGCACGCCACGAATCGGAGCGATGTCCGACATCGCCGGTGTCTCCACGAACTGGAGGCGCTTTTGCTGGTTCCACTGACCAGGAAGCGTCGACGCCCAGGCCGCGAACATATTGTTTTCTTCGAGAATCGCCCCGAAGCCTGCGTTGCCGACGCGCCCGACTACTTCGCGGGTCTTGTCGTCGCACTCCTGCTGCGTGTCACCATAAACAATAATCGAGATATTGGCGAACCCATACTGCTGACCATCAGCCATAAGCTTCGCGAGCGCGTTTTCGGCCTCGTTGGCCAGACGCTCACGGCCCTTGTCATTCTGCTGCTCTTCCTTCGCGAAATACTGCTTGATCATCGCCCACGGGTTGAACGCTGCTACCTTGTAGAAGTTCCGGATTTTCTTGATGTAGGCTTCGGCGCGGCCGGTGTTCAGGAACCGGAACATCACGCACACGTCCAGCTCGGCATCTACTTCGTTGAGGATGTCGAGCGCCGCCTCCTGAAAACCCAGCCACTCCTTGATGCTCACGATGCGCGCAAACCTGGAGCCATACGCCGACTTGAACTCGAGCATATTCGCGCCGATGTTGACCTGTGTCTCCGTGAGGTGTGTATCGAGCATGGTCACAGGGTAACGAACGCGACGTGGCGGCACATTTGGGTTCGCGGTCTGGTGCAGGAACGCCATCATGTCCTGCATCTCCAGGCGTTTAAGCCTCAGGCGTGTCACGCCCCCCTTGAAAGCGTCGAGCACCGACTCGAAACGCTTGATGTCGTCCTGCATCTTTGTCAGGTCAAACGCGAGCGCACTACGCGCAAGCAGCATGTCCTTGGCTGTTTCGAGGATAGCGAGCGGGACAGGTTTTCCACCAACCTTCATGTGGTAGGTGATCTTTTCGAAAATCTTGTCGATGCCCGACTCTGGCGTGTACGCGAGCGCCAGCGAGTGCGAGTTCCTGAAGAACTTGCCGCTCGAAAGGGTCTGCTGGTTGATCGCGTCAATACGCGCGTCGGCCGCTGAATGAAAGTCCCCCTCCAGCTGGGTCTTGATGCGACGGTGTGACAGGCGCCACCATGCCGTGATGCGATGGTCAAAATTCTTGCAGGCGTGGTCAAGGTTGTCACGCACGGAAGAGATATCGCTCAGATTCGGACTGTCCGCATCGATTCCATCGAAGACGAATTGCGTGAGCAACGACCCATCCTTGTCGAAAATGAGCTCGGGCGTGACCATGGTTGCCCACGGCGCAACTTCCTGAATCGAACGGGTCGTAATCCTTGGTTTTTTCTGCATTTGGCGGCCAACGTTAGCAAGAGAGATCCTGGTCGAAGCCATACGGGCGCCGGAAGCGGGCCGCGAATTTTGTGGTGGGCATGGGCTCGTAGATGTCCGGATAGCGGTTGTAGACGAGCATGATTTCCCGCCACCACGGGTCTTTCTGCGACAGCCAGCGAAGGAACCAGTGACCGACGAAGCCCACCGGGAAAAACGCGGGTGTCATAAAGCTATAGCAAAGGAGCAGCGTGACCATGCCGCTCGCGATAGCGAGCCCGCGATCGGCGCCGCCCATCTGGCGAGGCAACGAGAGCGAACGGCTAACCTTGACTGGTTTTCGGTGCGATGCCATGGGAGTCGATCAGCAGGTGTAGCTCAAACCGAGGTGGTTTTTCACGATGTTGACCGCGCAGGCCGCGATACCGAGGCCGACGAAGACGGTCGAAATCATCTTCGAGATGCTGCTTTCCGACGAGGAGATCGCCACGGCGCCGACGATGATCAGAACGATCCCGATGCCATACAGCCACGGACCGCTGATGTAGTCGGAGATCATGCAGATGATGCCGGAGGCCGTGCTCAGGTCAGAGATGTTGGTCGATGAACTGTCGGCCATCGATAGTGGCGAGAGGAACGAAAGGACGAGTGCGACGAGTGTCGTGACGAGTTCCTTCGGCGAGAGGTAATTGCGATATAGCGAGCGCAACGCGTTTTTCAACGGTTTCATTTGTCTTTTCCCTTTAAAAGACCCGGTTGAACATATAGTCGTTGTCCTGAAAGCCTTGGATTTCAACGATTTCTGAAACGTGTCGAAGCTCTCCCGTGCGCTTCAGATGCACGACATAGTTAAAGCAGTCGGCTATGTTCTTTCGCATGTCCCGCAGGTCCCATGAGGCGCCCCCGGGAATGCCCAGCATCGCGAGACTTTCGAGGCGGCCGAGGGCCATCCGTGCCGTATTGGCGTGAATCGATGCCAGACCGCCGTCATGGCCCGTGTTCAGGGCCTGCAGCAGGTCGTACGCCTCGCCACCCCGGACTTCGCCCACGATGATCCGATCGGGGCGAAACCGCAGACAGAGCGCAACCAGTGCGCGAGCCGTGACCTTCTTGTCTTCGTTAGAGAGCAGCCGGACCCGATTGGGAACCATCAGCTTCAGTTCCTGCGTGTCTTCGATCGTGATGACCCGCTGATCGTCCGGGACTTCCGCGATCATGGCGTTCAGGAACGTCGTCTTTCCGGTGGACGTACCGCCCGCTACCAGGATGTTTTTGCGCGCCCGCACCAGTGCCGCGAGTGATTCCATCAGGACTTCGTTCTCAGCACCCGCCGGGAAAAGGGTGTCGTTGCTGTGCTCCGGGCGCGCATGCACGCGAGAGAACGCCCCGCGAGTTACATAGTCCTTCAGGGACATGGTGGTTTCCCTGTGCTTGCGGATCGAAAGTGCGTGGCCATCGATTGCGGTCGGTTGCATCACAGCCGCAACACGCAGGCCTTTATGACCCGCGTTGATAATCCCCTGGTCGGTGCCTGCGAAAGCCGACTTGTCGACGGACGACGCCAGCGACAAAATCGCGCCGTTAAGCTTCGCGTAGTCCAGTTGCAGATCCAGCCGATGCATTGAGCCCCGGTGCTCGATCCAGACGTTGCGGAAGTCATTGATCATGATTTCCGCAATGTCGTGCGATTCAATCTCCCGCTTCAGCGGAGACAGCGACTCCAGAAACATCGCAAGCGCCGCCGCGGTCAGGGGCTGCACTTTCAGGAAGTCGTCGGCGACAGTGGTGGTTGTGCTCATCCATAAATTCTGGTGTTTCTCTGGATGAACACGTCTGCGAATGGTGCGCCAAATTCGCTATCTTTCCGGCCCCCCCGCGCGGATGATCGGGTCCGCGCCCCGCTCTCTGTGTGCTCGTTTTCTAAGCAGTTTCTGTTTCGTTTTGCCTACAGATGTAACGAGACTCGCGGAATGACGACAAATCGGTGCCGTCATTCTTCATTTGGTCGTACATCTGGATGTACGACCCCTCCCGTAAACGGAAAAACCCCGGCCGTCAGTGACGGTCGGGGTTGGTTGAACAGGGTGAGCGCGTCAGACAATGACCTCGATCGTTTCGCCGAACGGTGCCACGCGGGCGCGGTCCAGTTTCGTGGTCGAGGCCCAGAGAACCGGGTAGCCCGGATCGTCCGCGGGGAACGTGCCCTCCATGTCGGTCAGGTAGACCAGAAAAGCCGGGGTGATCGCCTCCTCGCCGACTCGAATGAACGGGGCGACGAAACTGGTACCGCCGCCGCCACGCACAGGCTTCAGCTCGATTGGGTCACCCCGCTCGAAAATCTGAACCTGCGAGACCGCCGTGTCGCAATCCATCACGACAAGGCGCCTGGGCTGCAACGTCTCGTACACGTTCACGATCTCTGCATCGAATTGCGCTTGCGTCTCGGACCACAGCGACCCACTCGAATCCCGTACAAAGACAGCATCCTCGAGGGCGGGCGCATGGAGCGATGGCAGGTACATGCCCATATGCAGGTAACGCCTGTTCGGCCGGGCAAACGTGTAGTCGGTCGAAGCGGCATCCTGCGCAAATCGCATCAGCAGGGAACGCCACTCGACTGCCGGCTCTGCGATTCCTTGGAGAGCACCTTCCAGCCAGCCGGGCGCCTGCCCGACCATCCGGGCAGCTTTAGCGGCTTGCATCACGGCAACCTTCCACTTTGCTTCCGCATTGGCAGCGTGCTCACCGGGATAGGGGCGAACCTCGCCACAACCAGGATCAAACTCCCCATGCTGGGGCTCGCCCTGACCGTCGGCGCGATTATCTGCGACGCCGGTCTGGTCACGCTTCTGGCCGCTGGCAGGCGTAGCCTGACCTTGATCCCGACCTTGCTGCTGATCCTGGCCCTGGCCCGCCCCCTGAGCCTGACGGGAGCCCTTCTGCTGTTGCTGCTGGGGCGCGGACTGCTTCTTCTGCTCCTGTTCGCGCTCCCGCATCAACCGTGCATAGTTCTCCTCAAGCGACCCGTTGTATGACGGATCGATCAACACACCTTTGGGTAGCTTCAAACCCGATGCGAGCACGTAAAGGTTAATGGGATAGTCAGCAGCCCGGTTCGCGATGTCTGGATCACGCCCTTCCATGCGGAAGATGTGTCCCAGTGCAGGGTGGAGAGTTTCGTGCGCGAGCACCCCCTTCAACTCATCATCATCCAGCATCCCGAGATACGCCGGGTTGTAGCCCAGGCTGATCCCGTCGACCCAGAATGTCTTGCAGGTCGGATCTTCGACAATTTTGAACATCATGAGGAGCGTCGCGAAGAAACGATAGCGGCGGTCCATAACGAGCGAACGCCGCGCTTTGGCTACGCGCGGATCCATGGCGACCTCAGGCGACGAGGCGCAGTTGCGGCGTCGCAACCGGTGCGGCGGTGTACACCGGTGCCGGAGTCGAACCCATGAAAGCCGCCATCATGCTTTCGATCTCGGATGCCTTAGCAGCAGCTTGCGATCGCAAATACGGCGAGTCCTTCAGATGTGCGCCCGAGAGGCTACCCAAGTGACGCTGGGCTTCATCGAGAATCCGGTTGAGCTCGGGGTCTCCGCTGAAGTTCAGTTTCGCCAAGAGCTCGCACAACGCGCGAACATTGTTCGCCACATCGAGCCGCGGACTCTCGTTGACGTACAGCGTCGACGCGAGCTTCGAGACCGCCTCGTACAGACGGCCAACGATATCGCGGTTCGCCGCTTTGATCGAAAACTCGACATGTTTGTCAATATCCGATTTCAGCGCCGTGAGCACATCCTCAGGCAGCGAAACGCCAAACTGCTCTGCGTTCGGGAACGGCAGGATCGTGAGGCGCACGCCGAATTTCAGGCGAAGTTGAGTATCGGTCGGGTAGTCCTCCTCCCGGAACAAAGGCCCGAGCGTTTCAGACGTGCGCGCCGCCTCCATGAGGTTCGGATAATCCGTCAGGAAGACCTTGACGGCCGAATCAAACTTCTCGCGAAGACGACGCAACTCCTCCACGAAATCCATGTACATCAGGGTGGGCAGCAGACGCACCGCGTCCTGCCTGTAATAGAGCGTGAACTTCTCCCAGTAACGCCGCATTTCACCTTCGATGCGTGTCACCTCGTTGTAGCTCTCTGCACCTCTTAGCAGAAGGCGCTTGTTGTAACGGCCTGCGTCCGCGACCTTGTGGGTCCGGTCGACTTCAGCCGTGATCTGGTCGTCGAACTTGCGGGCTTTCCAGGCGGAAACGCTCAGGCTGCACAGCATGACGTTCGATGCAACATCAGCAATGTTTCTGGACATAATGAGACTCCGGGAAAAATAGATGGATGAAACAGAAATGGAATGGAAGACGCGCGTGCTCTCGGAGAGGGAAAACACGCGCGATTAATGCAGGGAATGGTGGAAAGCCGTCAGACCGTCTCGAGCTCGCCGCCGAGGATCTTGCAAAGCTCGCCCGTCCACGATTCACGCTGAAACGTGCGGGTCTGCTGGAGCGAGGGGTCACGCGTCATGGCATCCTGAATGAAGAAGCCAACGAACTCGCGCATGTCTGCGGCAATCATGCGGTTGACGTAGAGCATGATCTGGTCGAAGTTGGAAGCCGTGACCCGGCCAGCAAGCATCGATACCATCGCCGTCGCCGTCGCCGGCTTATCCGCATCCGGAAGGCGCGCGCCCAGCGGGTTGAGCAAAATGTCCTCGAGCGTTGCGATTTCCTTGTAGATGTCCAGGAAACCCGCAAACTCAAGCGCGGCTGCTTCACCCACGGAACCTGCATACTCGCGAAGCTCCTGGCCCTTCGGAATGACGGGCATCTTCCTGCCGAGGAAGCCCCAGCCACGGGGCGTCGGGAAGTTCGCGATGTCGCGCCCCTTTTTCGGGACATAGAGCAAATCCTGGCGAAAGCGCAGGAACGCGATCAGCTCGTGGGGCGTGTTGTTCTCCACAGCCCACCTGGACCACGCCTTGATATCCGGCACCAGGTTCACGACCGTCGCGAAACGGGAGATCACCGGATCGAGAATGCCGCTCACGGCTGCGTTGTGACTGCGGTCGTTAGTGGCCGCGATGAAGGTCACACAATCCGGTAGGACGTGTTCACCGACACGGCGTGCGAGCAGCAACTGCATGTATGCCGCCTGCACAGCTGCCGAGCCTTGACCCAGATCGTCCAAAAACCAGATCGTCGGGCGGGTCGCGGTGAGGATTTTTTGCATGTTCCCGAATGGCAGGAATCGGGCGGACCGCCCATCCGCCGAAGGAAACGGCAACCCTTTCGGGTCGGTCGGATCTTCAGTGACGGGGTGGCTAATCACGAGATCGAAGCCGAGAATCCCGGCTACAAAGGCCACGATGTCGGACTTGCCCACGCCAGGTGCACCGGTAATGAGCACCGGAAAACTACGGGGAATGTAGGCGAGAAGAAGGGTTATCAGTTCGTCGGCTGTGATGTCGGCGAGTTTCAGCATTGCTGCAAAGGCGTTCATGGTGGTTTCCTGGAAAGAAAGCCCCGTTGAGACGCCATATCCCACATGCGGGATATGCGTCCCGCTGGGGATAGAGATAACATGCCGGTTGCCGGCGGTGAAAGCGTCAGATGCGCAGAAGTGCCAAAAGGCGTCGCGAGGACGCCAGTTTGCAGAAAGAATGGGAAGAGGCGTGAAGCCGGGATCGATGCGCCAGAAGCGCGAGGTGTAGCTAGATTTTAGGCTTCGCAAGCGGTCCGTTTGCCCGGAAAGACAAACGAATTGGGGGGCTTTCGTGAGCCAGCAGCGTGCGGACGCAATCGGCATAGGGGACGGCCATTAGGCCGCGCCCCTGCCACACCACCCGGCATGCGGGTCCGCACCGGGCGGTTCGGGAAGTTGAGGTTATGAGAGTCGGGGTACACCCAGTTGGTCGAAGTAGGCGATGGTCAGCACGCGCTTGAGCGCGGCTGCGCCCGCCAGAGCGACGGGTCAGTTCATGAGAGCTTTGCGGTTTCTTGCTCGCTCGCCCTGGTCGGCAACGCCTTTTATCCGGTTCCTGTTCGTCGGCTCGCAGTTTCGCTCCACGCTTCCTCCCCACACTCGGTCACCCTCGTGCAGTTGAGCTTCGCTTCGCTCGCTGTGATCAACTTGCGGTGGGACTTGCACCCACAAGAGTGCGCCCATGCTGGGCGCACAAGAAAAACCCCGACCGCTTGCGCGTGCCGGGGCTGGTTGTAGGGTTGCTGGAGCTCAAAGCCGTGCGCCGCCACAGCCCGCCGATGCCAGATCACAGCCGTTGCCGACTTTACGTGCGCTTGACTCGCGTCTTCCTCTTGCCCTCCCCTCCCCGATTCCCACCGCGCGTACCCGGTTTGCGGGCGATGCCTTGACTTTTCTGGAATCGGGCTAGGTTCGATCAGAATCAACCACACGAGGTATCTATGACTTCTGTCTTCCCAACTGTCACGTCCGAAACCGCACGCAGGGCGAAAGCCGCCAAGTGGATCGTCATCGCGGCCGGCGTAGCGATCGGCGCTCCAGCTGCCCTCCTGCTTCTGAAAGGGTTGATTGGCCCTTGTCGCCGCCGCCCTGATTGGCCTCGCGGCGATTTATCTCGGCCCCGTGGTCGAGATGAAGTTGCGCAACGCGCGCGTCAAGATGGTATTTCAGGAAGCCCACACCAATCCGGTCGAAACCCTGATCAATCAACTGGCGGACAAGCGGCAGGCAGCTGGCGAATTTGCCGATCGGATCACGGCCTTTCGCACGGAATTGACATCCTCCTCCCCCTCTCGCTGACGCTTGCCGGCCGAAGGCCGGGAAGGGGGAGGATTCTACTGCGCTACGTGATGCGCTACGTAGTCGCTTCGGCGGGTTCCTGCCACGACGCCCTTACCTCAGGCGAAGAATCAGCACAGGCTAACGAGCGCTGTCCGCGCTCTAAAATATTGATTGCACCGACCACGTCGGCGTGATTCCCGTATCCGCACGACACACACGCGGTAGGGTCGAGAACTGGCGCGCGCACGGTAGGTCCCGGTGGCTTCTCCCTCGCTTTCGCGGTGGGCCTCAATCCGGTTGCCATGGTCACGTTTCCAGCTCCCGCCACGTCAAACGCAGCAGGCGGTTTTCCCGCACTACGCTTTCCTGCCTGCTTCATGTCAAGGTTTATGGGACCTATCGTGCTGGGGACGCTTTCGACGACGACCGTTGACGAACCCGATAGCCATTGAACAGCTTCAGTTCTTCATACAGCCAGCGCCTACTCCACCTCTTCCAACCGAAGCCCCGTCGATTCCGGGATCGACCCATGTGGCGGCGAATCTTCTTTTCCACCCAGTCTTTGATGAAGCTGAAGCACTCGCTGGAATGTCCTACAGCGAAGTAATTCACCCAGCCGCGTAACACCGGATTGATCAGTTCTACCACCCGATCTACCGGCTGCGACTGGTATCGCCGGAACACCTCTTTGAGCTTACGCAATAATGCCGTCCGCTTCTTCAGCTTGGGCGTGTAGTGCGCTCGCCACACGTGCTTCTTTACGCTGCGGAGTCGACGAAAGTCGAATCCCAGAAAGCCGAAGCTCTCTGCGCGGTCCAGATCCACAGTGCGGCTCTTCTCTTCATTTACTTCGACCTGCAGCTTGGCAAACTCTTCCCGAAGTCGCGTGGTCACCGCCCTCAGCAGCCACGCATGCCGCGGATGGGCATCGATCAGCACCACCAGATCGTCAGCGAATCGGGCATACTCGACGTAGGTGTACTTCCCGTTGCGCGTGGCTTCTTTCGCCCGCTCCAGCATACGGTCTACCTCAGTGAGATAGATGTTACTGAGCAACGGTGAAATCACCCCGCCTTGCGGAACGCCTTGTTTGCCCGACGCCGTCAGCATCAGCTTCAGCAGATGCATTACGTCGTCGTCATTGACCCGACGCGCAACCTTTCCAAGCAGTATGTGATGCCGAACTGTGTCAAAGTAAGCGCGTAAATCCAGATCTATGACGCGGGTCTTCCACTGAACAATTGCCGTCGCCACCCGATGCACCGCTTCATGCGCGGTACGCCTGGGGCGATAACCGTACGACCCCGGCTGGAAGTCTGCCTCGAAGATCGGCTCCAATATGAGCTTGAGCGCGCCTTGAACCACCCGGTCACGGATAGCCGGAATCGAAAGGACACGGACCTTGCCCCCGTCCTTCGGTATCTCCTGCCGCCGCGCCCGTAACGGCACGTAGGTCCGCCCGATCAGTTCGCCCTGTATCTGCTCAAGAAACGCCTCCACGCCCTGCGCCTCGATGGCCTCGAACGTCACCCCGTCGATACCCGGAGCGCCGTTGTTCTTTCTGGCCAGCGCATACGCCTCGCGCAGTGCGTCCATCTTGCAGACATGGACGTACAACCCCCAGAAACGCCAGGACGGTTCAGCCTTCGCCTTGACGTATATTCCCCGCCTCAGGTCCTGCAAACTGCTGGACGCCTTTGTCATTTCGTCCTTGCCTCCCATGTTGTCGAGGAAACTACAAACAGCAGGGCCCCTTCGCTCCACCAGCGTTACCCGGCTTCACAGCTACTACGGACCCATCCGCCACCCTCTCGCCTTCAGCCCACTTCCCGGGTTCGCCGGTTATAGGACCTACCTTGCTCCGGCGATTTCGCGCCGGGGCGAGGAGGGCTTCTCCAGTTGCTTAGCATGTCCTTGTCATCGTGCCGTCGCTTCCACCCCGCCGAAGTGGAATAGCCGTATCGGTCAGATTTCGGCTACCCATGCTGCCTTCACCCTCACGGTTGCGGGCTCGGCCCTCGGAGATTTTCATTTTCGAGGCCACATCTACGTTCACTTTTGTTACGGCCCGATGACTCGCGCATTCCCCAAGGAAATGCCTGTCGATAGGCTTCAAGGTCTTGGTTTCCCGCCACCCTGCTATCCAAGCTACGGGGCTTCTGACTTCTACCCCGGCAGGTCTATCCCCTGCTGAACACGCCAGCCTTAGCTGGACGCACAACCGGGCTTGAGTCTTCCGGTTCTCCCTCGCGACGTGTGCGCAGCACGGGCACGTGCGGCTCGTGTTGTGCGCCGGTACCGCGAGCAGCAGGCCGCCGGACCAGGCCGTCTTGTACTCGAGTTGGCGCCGGAATTCGCGCCAGCCCTGGTCGAGAATAGACTTATTGAGCCCGGCCTTTGCCCGGACCTTCTTGCCCGGCGCCTCAATGCTGCCCCTTGCCGACTTGCCCAGGTTGAGCACCTGCAGGTCTTCGATACATACGAGCGCGTGGTTTTTGCTGATCGTGTTTGATGCCTTGTGCAGGAAGTCGTAGCGGGCGTTCGCGATACGCGCGTGGATGCGGTTCACGCGGGCCTTCGCCTTTTTCCAGTTCGAGGAGCTTTTGACCTTTCGGGCCATGCTTCGGTACAAGTGCGATGACGCAGGCGTATGGTTCGATGAGGTCGATGAAGCGTTTTCTACCCAGACCTGTTCGTGCTGCGCGAGCCGCACGGGGCCGAAAGGTGTCGCAGGTCCTGGAATAAGAGAGTGGAAATGCATCCATTGTGAAACGACACATGATCGTGATCGCAATGCTGCCCGCAACATTCTCGCGGTCGGACGTGACCGCCTCGCAGGAGGAATCCCCGCCCTTTCCGCGCAAGCGGCAGTCGGTCACGACTGAAGGCGGGGAGGACGTCAACTTGCATCGGTGGTTGCGGAACATGAGTTCCAGAACCTCGCCGCAGTCGTCCAACGCTGCCGCGAGATTCGACGGGATCTGGTTCTCAACGCGGGCCAGAATGTGGAAAGCGATCCCCCTTCACGGTAGCGCGCCGGAAGAGTTTGCGGAGCTCGCTTGCCCCGGCACACGGGCGCTCCCATACCCGCCTGTGACGTTGTCGAGATGCCTGTGATGTCACGGGTATTAGCCCGAGGCGGAACTTAAGGTTTGCTCTGCTCGAGCGTGAAGCGCGCCGCGACGCTTTTTCGTGCGCGGTGCCAGTAACGTGCCTCTGCAGTTAGCTGCACCACACAGGCAGGAGAATCGCTCACGAAGCGCGCGGGTGATTCGGCCGTCGACCATCAGTCCATAATCGATGCTCAGTTCCTCGCCTTCCCTGATCGTCCGCAAGGCGCAAATAAAGATCCGCCCGCCATAGTCGATCGCTTCGCAGTTCGGAGCGCACGAATGGTTTATCCACCGTGATGAATTACCTCCGGCAGCGCCGTCGATCACCGTACCGTCCCCGATGTCAAAAAAATACGTATGATCCGGGTTTTCCGGGTCAGCAGGCGCCCGGTTGGCCGCTATGTGCCAATCCACTCGCTCGCCCGCGTATTCGACCAACACCTCTTCCCGCTGAAGCCGGCGTAGCGCGAACACGCCACGTCCATGAATCACCGAGCGTCGTACAGCGAAGCGGCGCAGCTGACGGGCAACCTGAGGGACGACAATAACGTTAGACATGCTGGGCAGCGTTCCTCGTTTAGCGGGCGGCCTTGCGGCGAAGGGTCATTGCCAACCTCTCGCCACCGCCGTGCGCCTTCTTTGAATAAGACCCGATGCCTTCGATCGCTTCGGACGCAACTGGAAGGACATCGTGGTCTTCCTACGATACCGGGCCATCCTCAAGGACGCAATATTCGGGAGTTCCACACGCGCTCACGGCATCTTGCCGTGCGGAACACATGTACGCTCACAAATAGAAAAAGCCCGCAACACCCTCCTTGCGGGCGGGGTGTTGCGGGCTTGGTCAATCTGTGTTGTCGCGTTCAGGCGATCGAGACGTATTTCATCCATTCGTCGGCGGACGGCAGCGTCCTGATTACCGTGACAGCCGCCATTTCAGACTGGACGACTTCGACGAACGTGTCGTTGTTGATTGCCGCCTGCAGATGCAAAAGCAGCGAGAGGACTGCTGCACCGTACTCGTCGGCGATTGCGCCCACCGGCTCGACGCCGGCGAGCAGCTCGACGACGAAACGTGAAGCACGCACGGAACAGTCCATTTTGCCGAGCGCCTCCAGCACCAGAATCGCTTGGCCCTTGGGATCATCATCGGGAACTGACTCGGGGGTAATCGCGCCGCAATGGGCGAGGCAATTCAGGATATCGTCGGTAAAGTCCGAACAGGAGTAAGCCATTTTTGCTCCGAAAGGTGGTTTCGGCGCGGAGCACGCCCTTGCGGTAGGTGCCCCGCAAGGGTTTAAGGAACCCGCTCCCGAGGGAGTGGCTCGCACGGGAAAACAGCAGGCTGGTGGTCTGCTGACTCAATGCGTTTCAGTGACGACAGGGGCTGCGCGCACGTGGTTGGTATATCCGCTCACACCGACCGCCATTTCAGGATTCCAGATCGCAACAATCCGACCGCTGTCCATCCAGAAAACCAGCTCGTCGGTCCCGACAATACGTCCTTCCGCACGGATGGCATCGGGAAACTCATTGGCGATATCGACGAGCAAAAGATCAAAGGCACACGCCGTTTTTGCCTGGCGGAATCCCTGGCCGTACACCAGACCGAGCAATTCGCGTGACTTGTTGTACGCGGCCGCCGGCGAGACGGTTGCTTTCATAGGTTGCGTCTGAATATTCGTCATCGTTGCCTCAAAAGAATGGATAACCGTGCCCCATGGGTGGTTGCCCTACAGGGAGAAGGAAGTTGTGTGTTTCCTGGTACGGCAGCAGCGTGACCGCGAAGGAAACGAGCCGCAGTCAGGCTGCGCTACGGGCGATCGGTTCGACCGAAACAGGCAGCCATTTGCCGTCGACCAGCACGTCGCGATGCGCGTACCGTTCAATTCGTAGGTATGCGTCGTGCCCATGCGCGGTTGCGCCGGACGGATGCCGACCGCCAGAGTCTTAACAACACGAGTGGAATTGCGATTCGATTGCATGGCGTTCCTCGGAGAAAGAGAGCGAGAAACGTCCCGTACGGGCGCGTGCCCGCAAGGGAGATAGCGATTCGATCCGGGCCAATCGGCCAGAACCCGGTTTTCGGTGACTTCATGCACCAAGGTGGAAAAGCCACTGGGTTTAGGCGGGAGCCGTAGTCAGGCAGCGAATTCAGCGGCCTCCTTCTGTAACTCGGCCAGGAGATCCATACACGTCGTCCAGTCAATCTGTCCTTCGGCGTGACGCTGCATGATTGCGCTGCGCTTGACGCCTTGATCCCACCGAACAGTCGAGCCAAGTCGATCCAGAGCACCAGCATCGAGTTCCCGATAACCGGACCGAATCATGTCCTGAACAGCGTCGACTAAACTGTCGTAGCTGCCGTGACCTGAGAATCCGCTTTCGTCAAAGTACTGGATGCGCCACTTGCCCTCCCTTGAAACGTCCGGCAGGACGAATGCCCACCGATCTTGCGATGAGGTGGAGCACTCCACGCCGATCGGCTCGCCATTGAAACGGCGCATTAATCTGCGATACGCGAGTTGCTGCGGCATAGCGGCCTCGATGAGGTGACGCCGGAAGGCCGGGTCAATCTCACGACGGTCTGTAACGAGGCGTTCCCAGCTAGACGTGCGGTAAATCATCAGAAGCTCCTGAAGAGAAGGAGCGGCCCTGGAAGGGAACACGTCCCCTTTTGGGTTGAAAAAAGACAGTGCGAGAGTGGACAGGTCATCGGCACGGCGACTGCGTGATCGATGCTCCGTGACTGTTCGCGTTGCCGTTGCAGCGCAGTACGCGTAGAGGCTGGTCGCCGGCCAGCAACGCTATCTGCGCACTGTCCAGCGCTTTGAATCGCACGTCGTCGAAAAGGGTGAAAACTTCGACGAGCGCGGTCAGGGCAAACGTCGAACCGGGAATCGAAAGGGGTGTACATGGGTGAAAGCTCCGAAAAAATGGGCAATCACCCAGACAGGGCGAGAGCCCGTCAGGGTTGGAAGAACTGGCGCGTCGTGCTGGCGGTGTCAGCACGGCGGTTACGCCATCAGTGCGTGGTCTGGCGCCCAGCAAGAAAAAAGCCGCCGGCTGTCACGCGGGCGGCTTTACAGGTGTGGAAGATTAATGCTGGAAAATGTCAGCGTGGCGTGCGGGGGCGATGGCCACGCAACCGGTCATGCTTGCGGCCATTGTGGTCCAGAACCGCGCCGAACCCGGCGATGATTATCGAAATCACCAAAACGACGGTACCGAGACCCATCATCCCTCTCCTCTAACTGCAACCATTCCTGCGGCAAAGGTTAGCACAAACGCGAGAGCGAACTGTCCGAGCTTCAGGATTGCGGATACTGTCCATCCCGTCGTGCCGTACCAGCTCGCGACGCCACCGATCAACGCGGCAGCCGCGATGGTGTGGCAAAAGCGGCCGAACTGCTGCCGCTGATCTATGGTCGGTGCGATCACCCATTCCACAACCGCACGCCAGAAATTACCGCGTACCGGATCGAGACCCGGCTCGCCCGGCGCCACCGAAAGCCTGCTGTGGTCGGTCAGCGCGAGACTACGCCACTGGTCATCGATAACCGCCGAGATCACCGCATCTTCGCCGGGCGTGCACGAAGCACGCATGATCGAAGCGAGGTGATCGGAGACGGAAACCTCCTGCGTGTCGGAATTGAAAGCGCCTCGAAACGACAGGTTCAGGCCCGAAGGGCACTCAACGAAGATATCGATAATCTCCATCTCGCCCCCTATGGCTGTTCGAGGTCGAGTCCGGCCGTGAGGCGCAGCCCGCCGAGCAGCGTGTCATACGCCTCGCGGCTATCAAGTTGCTCGAGGGGCACATCGTTGTCCCGACCGCCTGACATGTCCTTACGGCCGCGTCGTGTACGAAAGCACACGGAGACCGGTCGGTTCACCGGCATGTTCGTGACATCGACCATCAGGCTGGGCGTGCGCAATGACACGCGGCATCCGACGCCGCGCCGCGCAGGCTCGCTCACTATTTCATGCTCATCACGCCGAAGGCGAAGATCGCGAGCGACTTTATGCAGGATCTCTTTCGCGCAGTTCTCAACCGCAGCGTCGGCGAGCGCACCGGCACTGCGCCGATCCGCGTAGAAGATTTTAGGAATTTTCAACATGATAGACATCTGAAGGCAACGCGGCATGCCTCCGTTTCTGGAGCGCATGCCGCGTGAGTAGAAGGCGCCGGCTGCTGCCGGCGTGAAAGTCAGTGCGTGATGCGCAGGCCCGAGTAGCTGCTCACGAGATACACCCGCTCGCCCGGCATGAACGCCTGATTCGCTGGCTGCACCACCACCAGCACGCGTCCATCTGTCATTCGAACGGCGAGTTCGAGACCGTCTTGCCGGGAAGCGGCAAGGGCAATGCCCTGACCGATCATGCCGCCCGCTAGGCCCAGCGCGAGCACAGTGAGCGAATGGCCATGCCTGCGGCCTTTCACCTGTGACCCGAGCAGCACGCCTCCCAGGACACCAACGGCGGTACCGACCACGGAATTACCCGGGTTCGCGTCGATCACGACCAGACGTGTCCGAAGCACCGTGCACGATTCCAGCGAACCTGCCCGCGCGACGTCGTACTGCTGGTAGACATTGGGCGAGCCAAAATCACCCACAGCACAGCCGGTGAGCGATGCCACAAGAGCGAGACTGAAAATGAATTTGAACTTCAGGTTGAACATGGTCGCCTTAAGAGAAATTTCGGCAACCATTCCCGAGGGCAGTTGCCCAGGAGGGGAGAGAAAAAGAAGGCGCCTAAGCGCCTTGGAACTTGTCGCTTAGGGAGCGACGAGGAGAGAAACCACACCAGCACACATGTCGGGCATGCATGCTTAAGTCGATGCGCCGAAAGCGCGAGGGATGCGAGCCAGTCTATCTCACGATCGCAAGTCCCAGGCAGGGAAAAGCTCACGACTTTTGTATGGCTTTCGAGGCGCGCCGACTTCCGGAGGCGCAAACGCTAAAGTTCAGGCGAAAGACCCGCCCTCAGATTGGTGGGCGGGTCAATTAAAAAACGGCGCGGCGACTGCCGAGCCGCTCGACCACGCCTCCCCTTTAACCACGCATCCTGCGTGCCGCGAGCCAGCCGAAGATGGACTCGCTGAACAAAAAAAACCGCCCGGGATGAGCTTTTTTTCATATACGCAATGCCGACCCCGCCGACCTTGCCTTTACAAAAGATCAGTCCAGTTCGAAGGCGAGCTGGAGGTCACGCTGCCAGTCATCGGCCGCGTCCTGTGCCTGTGACACCGGATCCACCTTCCCTTCGTCGTGCACTTCAAAAAGAACCTGCTCTCGCGGTAGCGAGCGGAGGTCATACAGGCGCTGCTCGTCACCGTGCAGCTTGTGAAACTGGAAGGAGAACTCCATCGGCGCTTCCCCCTCCGCGCCGACAACGCCCGCAGCAGCCGCGAGACGGTTCAGGGTCTCGATCCGCCATCCATGCTCTTTCCCGTCTTCGGGATCGCGCTGGATGGAGATGTGTGTGTCGTCGGGCAGCCGCGGCGCCTGCCGAAGCAGTTCGCGATACCAGGGGATCGCGACCTTGCCCCACCCCGGCGTTTGCAACTCATGCTCATAGGCGAGGTCCATGAAATTCCCGACTGCGTTGTAGTCCCAGCCGGCATGGCGAAGGGGCGACCCGTTGATTGAAACCACGAGGTCGTCCTTATCCAGGCGATAAGCCCGCACGCGCGGCATACAGTCTGCCTTCACGTTGCGCACCGGCTCGACCGCCAGAACCTGCCTCGAACAATGCACGTGCCCGAGTGCTCGCCACGGGAACAGCGGAGCGCTCTGCCCGTACAGCGCGAGTAGCAGATCAACGTCTGCGTGCAGTGACACCTGCAGCGAGCTTGCTTCGATCTGGCCGAACTGCGCACCAAATCCCCTTGAATCCATCAGGATACGAATCTCCTCGACGGCCGACAGCGGTATTGGCGACCGGTAGCTTTCGCCAACCGACAGTTCGATCTCCGTATCGAAAATCTCCTGCGGCTTCGCGAGATGCTGCTTCCAGGTTTCGACGTACGTTTCCGGCCTGATAGTTCCTGCCCGCGACCGCAACATCCCGCCTTCGCAGGAACTCGCGTGCTGGAAGATCCGCTGAAGGACATCTTTGCGCGGTCCGAATGCCGTTACGCTCCAGTTAGGCGTATGCGGATAGCAGTTTTTTTCGTAGCTCTCTTCGAAGAGCACGTAAACGACGGTCCCGTCTGCCTTCTTAAAGGCACCAGCCCGTTTGTTGGTTGTGACAGTTGCGCCCACGACTCACCTCATTGATTATGGGCGAGGCACGACCCGGAGGAGCGAGCCCCACCGTGAGATTTAAAAGAAAAATGGCCACTAACGCGGCCATTAGCAAAACGCGTCAGCGGATATATCCCGCCGCGCGGGAATGCGCTTCGCCACACGGTCCTTCGTAGATCAGCGCCACGTCCTCTGCCAGACACTGGCCGCCGGCAAACTCGAAGCGACGACCTTCCTTGAGCGCCACAAGCCGGTCGCGGTGTTTCCCGAAGACGACGAACGACCAGCGCTCACCTTCCTTCATGGAGAACCTCGGAAACGACATCGCGCAACGAAACCGGATGACCGCGTGCGTGCGATCGACATCGCGGATGCGATTGTCCTCTCCAAGAGCCACACCCCTTCGTTCATTCATCGACTACTCCATCAAAATAGCGGGGTAGCCCGGCGGGCTACGTGCCCGCCGGTAGGTTTCGGAAAATGGCGATCCGACCGCCCGAGTTTTCACCAGAGTCGATGGTCAGCTTCGCCGGTTCAGGCTGGATCCACGAAATGTCCTCGCAGCCCTGACACTCGACGCCAATCCGGCGCGTCTCGTCGTCAGTGAACAGCTCTCGGCCACAGTTGCCACAGCGCAACTGGTTCAGACCGGAAATCATGCCGCCACCTTCTTTCTGCGCTTGCGCTCAGGTTTCGGGGGCTGCACGTAACCGAACCGCGCCCATGCTTCGGGATCGACCTGAACCGGATTCGTGCGCCCTGTTGCCAGGTTGACGTACACGCCCGAAAACGGCAGCGTGCCCGTGCGGTAGAAGCTCCAGAGCATGTTGAACGCCTGCACCGCGATCGCCTGATTAATCACCATGGATTGCTTGCTCAGCGCTTCAGCCATCGAGCACGAGGGCGTGTCATCGCCCTTGTCTTTTTTAGCGTCCAGCAACTCGGGCAGCAGATCGCCTACATGAGGCAGTCGGTCGAACCGGGGCTTGCCGACTTGCCCAATAAAGACCTGCCCTCGATCCACCTCGTTGCCGCAGTCGAGGTAGTAGCCCACGGACCCGCGCTCTGATGCCTTGAGAATCGCGTGGCGAGCCTTGCGCGAATCTACGCAGCCGACCACGATGTCCGCGCGCAGACGCGTGCGCGAATCCACCCGAACCGGTTGCGCTTTCCATGCTGTTCCCATCAAGGCGTTCAGACGATTGACGAGAAGGAGTGCCTTGTGCTGGCCAACGTCGCACGGATAAAACCCCTGCCGTCCGACGTTGGTTTCGCTCACGGTATCGTCATCAAGCACCAGGCATTCGATGCCACCCGGATGACCGAGTGCCACCATCGCGTGATGCAACCGCGCGAGGTTCGGGAGAACAGCGCTACCCGTACCGCCCGCTCCAACGACGACGACCCTCCACGCGCCGCGCTGCATGTGATCTGGCAAGGCGTGAATGATTGATTCGGCCATCACACCACCTCCACATCAAGCACAGCACGCCACGACAGCGGCAATGCGCTTCTCTCAAAAATCCCCTTCGCGCAAAGACGGAGGGCCGTCGACACGCGTTCGGTGCCGCAATCACCGAGCACGAGCGCGAACTTCACATCGAACCTGTCATCCTTGTCGTCAGTCGGCGAGAAGAACGCCTCATAGGCGCCATGCGAATGGCAGTCAACGACCAGATGCTCGCCATCGGCAAGATCCGGGCGCTGGTAGCCCTCGATATGACCGGCACCTTGAGACCTGGCCGTGAGTTGAACAATGCGGAAAGCACCCGTAAGTGCGTTCCACACGATCCACGCCATGATCTCGATCGGGTGGCCGTTGCGCGCTATCGAACGAAATTCGGCGATGAGCTGCGGGGGCACCGGCCCACAGCGTTGCTGCGTGACTGGCTCGACACGGCCGTACGGGATCGCCGTAGGCACGTCGCATTTCGCAATACGGCGGACCACGCGAATCCACGGACGGACCACTTCAAGATAGACACCGTCAGCTGCGATGAGAAGACGCTCGCCCGGACGATCAAGTACCGCGACGCTTTCGCGCGTTGGCACCATCACGCTTGGAAACGACATCTGCAAAAGCGAATCGCCCGGGTTCATGCGACACCTCCGCAGACGACCTGCTTCGCTGTCACTTTCATCGGCACCAGCGTTTCCTCGGGAAAGCCCGCGGAAAACTTCCCGTCGAGCATGTCGCGCCAGAACGCAAATTCGCCGTTCGGGTAATTCAAGCGCTTGCCTCCCACGTTCGGATGCGTGAACGCGGAATCAAAGAAGCCCGCTTCCCAACCAGGAATCGATGCGACATCGATGCGCTTGGGTACCGAAGCAGTCCCGATGCAGATCGAGCCTCTGTCCCAGGTGTTAAAGTAGGGCGGCTCGAAGATCGGCGTATCGGCTTGCGGGCGTTCGCTACCCTTCACTGCGAACACTCGGAACCCGTTCGAACCGGCCCGGAAAATAAGCCCGGGATGCGGCACCTCCGCGGAACGATTGCCCAGTTCTTTACATTCGAAGAATACGCGCCGAGGCGCGGGAGGGCACCACCACGTGACCGCGACCATCGAAAGGCCAATCACCGTCGAAGGAAGGAACTCCGTCGCCGGCGAGGCCTCCTTTGCAAGGCTTCGTAGCGCGCCAAGAAGGGCGCCGCACGTCAAAGGACGGCCAGCACCGATGATCGGGCGCGACGTCTTCGGGTCAGTCAGGATTTCGTGAACCGTCGCATACTCCGGGCCACTATTCGGTTTGCCATACAGCAGCATCGCCGACGACAAGGCAACATCGGCGCCCACAGCGCCGGTCATGATCTGGTTCATGAGAACTGTAGGAAGGGTTTATCTGCTCACCAGCGACAACAGCACGTCGAGGCTTTGCAGAATCCTGATTGCATGGGCCCAT
Source organism: Paraburkholderia aromaticivorans (assembly GCF_012689525.1). Lineage (NCBI taxonomy): Bacteria > Pseudomonadati > Pseudomonadota > Betaproteobacteria > Burkholderiales > Burkholderiaceae > Paraburkholderia > Paraburkholderia aromaticivorans. Next base: position 2,365,111 of record NZ_CP051514.1, on the reverse strand, counting down.
CCCTCGTACTGTTGACGAATGGAACGGGCATTGGTTTCGAAAGGAATGAAGCCGGGATACGTCGTTGCGCCATTGCTGCCGCAATCGTCGAAGTGGATGTCCAGAAACTCCTCTGTGAAGCGGTTGTGCTCCCATACCAGCGAGCCGGCTTCATAGGCGTTCCTGGACCGGTACTTGAACGGCAACAGATCACGCTTCGGGCGTTGAGCCAGAGGCGTTTGCAGGTCCATCAACGCGGTACAAACGCGACGTGCGCGCCCTTTAAGCCGGGGGCGCAAGCGCAGCAGGTCGGGGGGCTTAAGAACGCTTTGGTAAAACTTCTTCGCGTCCTTCAGATCGCCATTGAAAAACACATCGTCCGGCACGATTCCCGGAAGCACTCTGGAGGGCAGATAGCTTTCAACGTCGTCGTCTCCACGTCGTTCGACCAGAATCTCTCTGGCCTCGTCGTCCGTCGGACACTCGCCATCGAAGTACCACACCGTGTACTCGTACCAGAACCAGTCCGGGTTACGTACAAACAGCGTCTGCCTCGACGCTTCGCGAATCGCCTCCATCACGGAGCGCATCAACATCGGATGCGCCGCGCGAAGCTCGCCCGCACCCGGTGAAAGCTCGTAGCAGTTTTCGTCGGGGACTTCGATCGCGAGAAACAGTGGCGCCGGATCTTCGCTGTTGTCTTCGTCCTCCGTGAATTGGAGCGTTTCGACAACCGCGGCCGAATCCATCAGCACCGGCACAAAGGTCAGGCGTTGAAACGATCCACTGCTTTGCCGACGCCACCAGACAAAAAACGCCTGCTGGAATGCGTCGGCGGCGCTGGTCGGGTCGCGCACGTCATATGCGCGCAACGGGCCATAGCGGAACTGACGCTCGATCGTCTCTGTGAGTTGCGCAGGATCGCGCCACTTCAGAAAGCCAGCGGCAGGAACTTGCGGCGACACAGCAGGCAGTGTCAGAAAATCAAAGGCAGATCGACGTCTGGCAACCGCAGGGCGTTCTGATTTCCAGGCGACACCTGTTTCGCCAGCGACGCCGAGACCATCCGGTGAAGGATCGAAGAACATGACTTGTTTTCCTCGTCGTGGATGAACACCGCCCCTTCGGGCGGTTGAGCGTGGAGGAAGCCGTCCGGTTCGGACAGCATCCTGAGCAGCGTCGTTTTACGCATCGGTACCTTTTGCACCGGCCGCGCGGACGAGTTTGTAGGTCATGGTCTCGCCACTCACTTCCGGGCCATCGACCGAAGCGGTCGTGAGTTCCGGATACTGCGCGGTGTAGAGATCACGGACGGATTCCGGCGAGAACGACGGACCGGGGTCCATCAGTTGGGCTCTTTTGAAAACTCAGTGGGTAATGCGGCTCAGCGGGCATGCGCGTTGAACGCGGCGAAGTTAAGTTTTCCAGCAATGAGAAACAAGACCGTGCGCATGGTTTCAAAGCGTGCATATCCACGAGCCTTGCGCTTTGCTGCCTGAAACAGGCCGTTGATGGCCTCGATGAAACCGTTGGTCTGACGGGTCTGGGTCCAGGCAACGATTCCATCGAAATGTCTGCGAATCAGGCTGACGACATCCTTCATGGGCTCGACCTTGGAGCGCATGACGTTCGTGCACCACTGGTGCAGCATCTCGGAGACGACATTGATTTGTTTGCGCTCGAGAATGTCGCGCAATTGTTCCCGGTAAAGCCAGGCTCGCGCGGTGCGATTGGTCGTGTACTGACTGACCAACGCTTCAAGGTCGGTGAGTTGCGCGAGGTTCAGTTTGTCGGCGTCCTTCAGCAACGTCCAACGCATGCCTTTAAGCTGAGGGTCGAGTTTCTGCTGCTGGCGACGTACTGCGTCGAGCGCCTTGGACGCGTGAGCGACGACGTGGAACTTGTCAAAGGTAACTCGCGCTTCGGGGAGATGTTCATTGACGCCCTTGATGAAAGCTGGCGACATGTCGATGCTGACCGAGCTTACTTGCCCGGGCGAGCCGCCATGCTCGCCCAGATACGTGGCAAAGCGCTCTATCGTGCTGGCATCCTTGCCTGTGGTGACGAACGCGACCCGCCGCGCCTGCATGTCGGCGACCAGCGTCAGATACTCATGACCGCGACGGTACGAGGTTTCGTCAATCGCCAGCGCCGTCACACCCGACAGGTCGGCCGCCGCGAGTGCGAGCTCCACATACCGCGAACAGATGGCATGTACTCGATGCCACGACAGATTGACCGCGCGTGCAACGGCGGCGAACGGCATCTGCTGCGCGAGCATCAGCACGAGCGCTTCGAACAGCAATGTGAAGCCGCTGAGCTGGCCCACCCAATCTGGCTCAACCAAACGCACTGAACCATCGGGCAGGCGCACCCTGGGCACCCGCACTTCGAGGAAGCACTCGTGCTGGAAGAAATTCAGATGCCGCAGGCGCTTGATTTGCGTGTCGTGCACGGGATTCTCGCCGGCCACTCCAGCATAGCCAAACCGGCTGCCTGCAACAAAGTCAACGGCGATGTTGAGGTGCCGCTGAGCAGCATCGAAGTCAACACTTCGGACATACCAAGGAGCCGTGATACCGAGGGCGGATTCGAACAATTGATTCGTCATAGCTGATTGGCTTTACATGGGTGATTCCCGCATTCTGCCGCAATCACCCAAGACTCATCTTACTGGGTGACTGCGCCTCAAGGGTTCGCTGCGCCGGGCTCACGCCCGCCCTTGACCCGCCAAACCCACCCACTCCAAATTCAAAAGAGGCATCAGTTGCATGCCGTTGTAGAGAAAGATGCGTGTAACAGCAGAGATAGAGAGCGCCATTGTTCACCTCACAGAAGAAGGGATTGCAAATCGGTACCCGGGCTTGCGACCGGCGCCTGCGACGTTGCAGCAGCACTGGAATCGGTCACCGGAGTGCCGCCCATGTCACTGGTCGCGCCGCTATCCTCGTCGTCATCCTCGTCGTCATCCTCGCCCGAATCATCTGGACGAGGCTTCGACCTGGACGGCGCCGGCAGGGCCGGTGTCGACTTCTTCTGCAATGCCTTCTGTCCCGCGCCGGCTTGCGACTTCTCCGCTTCCAGGAGGATCGAGGTGGTAGCCTCAACCTGCTCGGCAAGCGAACGATGTGCAACGCTGTACGACTGAACCGCTGCCACGAACCCTTCATCGAGTTCGTTGGGCAAGCCGGTGATAATCAGCGGCTGACGCAATGCTGCTTCCTTACCCTCCCCCATCGGCACTACGACCACGACCATCTGGTCGCCGTCCATGCGCAGGGTGAGATTAAGCTTGGAACCGGCGCGAACGAGCGCATCCAGAGTCTGGAACATGAAGTGAATCTCCTGAATCAAGTGGAAGCCGCGCGATGGCGGCATAATGAAGAAAGGCGTGCGATCGGAGACCGCACAGCCTTGGAGAACGATCGCAACAGCGGATCAGAATTGGAGGATCTTGAGGAGCTTGCCCGTGTAGTCGAAGCCGTCAACCGCAAGCAACGCGTCGACAACTTCGCCTCTGGACTTCGCGAAAACCTTTTTGAAGTTTTCGCCGAGCGCGGCACGGATGCCGAGTTCGTCTGCTATCACCATCATCTCTGCCTTGGTCACCAGCTCGAGCAATTCCTTGTCGAGCTTCCAGTGCTTCGTCAGATCAAGACCATGCGCTTTGCACAGCGCCGTCAGATTGTGAACCGCAAGCCCCTCGATCGCAGTGAACAGCATCGCGGTGGTGAGGCCCACCTGGCGATCAGACGGAACGCCCTTGACCACGTTGATCGCTTGTGCGATGTCGTTGTCAGGCACGTCGAGCTTCATTCCTTTCGTCAGGAGCTCCCGATACCGCGGACCGTCGATGTCACGTGCATGGCCGGCCATGACGAGCGCAATCAGGTACTCGCGAGCGAGGCCATGATCGAGCCCAATGTCACGGCGCAATGACTTGCGCCACAACTTCACGCGATAGGCTTTCACCCTCTCGGATTCCGCCACGACAGTTGCGGCCTGCGCCGGTTCCGGTGCAGCGCCGCCAGCGCCCGCCACTTTTTTGGCTGGCGCAGTCTTCGCCTTTCCTGCTGCGGGCGACGCCGACTTCTGTGCCGCCTTTCCGGCCTTCATGCGCGCTGCGACTTTGCGCATGTTGCAGACGGTATCGAAGCATTGACCGCGAAAGACCTTGCCCAACGAATCGGGAAGGCCGCTGACGGCTGCGCCGTAGCTTTGGCAAGCGTGACATGCGACGGCCTGCTCCTGTCCGACGCCACGCGGGCCATCGGGTGAAAGCTGGACACGGGTGTCGTTGTCGCCAGCACGGACGATCCGGACAACCGGATATTCGTCCTTCATGCTCTCGACTGTCCCTTCGAGCGCCCTCTCAGTCTTTTCGTTGTAGCAGCCCCGATTCGTACAGTTTCCTGTCGCAATCGATTCGCCAAACATTTCGGTCTGGGAAGATGAGTTATGCGGGCAAGCCGCACAACCCGCCTTGTCGAAGATCGCCGCAGACAGCGCGCAGGACGCACGCTCCAGGACGGTCTTGAGGTCGGAAATCGACCGCTTTTCAGCGATGATCACCGGCAGCAGCTTGTCCTGGTTCTCCTTGGTGAATGCCGCGAACAACTCGGCATGTCCCAGCAGGATCTGACGATTCGTCAGCGCATCCAGGACGGCGGACGTGCAGTTCATCAGCGCCAGTCTCTTGTCGAGCGTCTGGCGTGACCAACCGAACATCCGGGCGGCTTCGTCGCGGTCGCCCTTGAGAAGGCCGACCTGTTCGGCAGCGGCTACCGCTTCTTCGGCGGCCGACATATCCTGGCGCTGCACGTTCTCGATGAGAGCCATCGATTTGGCCGTGGCTTCATCGACGTCGTGCACCATTGCCGGGATCTCATAGAGCTCGCCGTGTACCGTCATAGCGGCGCGGTAGCGACGCTCGCCGGCAATGACGATGAAGTCGCCGCCGTCGGAGGGGCGAACGAGGATCGGTTGAATCACGCCCGTTTCCCTGACGGAAGCCTCCATCTCCGCCATCTTCAGCGGGTCGAAATACTTACGCGGGTTCGAAAGGACCTTGATGCGATTGAGAGGAATGGATTGTTGCATGACGAGTCTCAAGGAAAATGGGACTCATCCCCTGCCGGGATTGAGTCCCGAACGGGTTAAAAACGGATTCCGACGCGTGCGCCGGCCAGGTCGATAGCGCCTTTTCAGGCACCGGGTGTGAAATCAGAAGTGATGGGTCAGAGATGTGGACAATCCCGGATCTCATGATTCCTGAAGCAGAAAGAGCACATAGACGACGTCTCGAACCCGGCTTCGTTGCTGTTGACGCCTTCTTTCCAGGCGTCGGCCAGGTTCGGCTCATCGGCGGAGAAGACAGGCATCAACGGGGCGGCAGTCGGGCTGTTCTCCGCGTCGCGGTAGCCCAGCGATTGAGCGTCGGCCATCGCAATGGCAAAGCTGTCATCGTCGGGATCGACGATGCTGGCGATTTTGGCGAGCGCGAAAGCTGCCCGCACATCCAGATAGGAATTACTCACGTGACAGGTTCTCCTGAAAGCGAGACCTGCACCCGGTCGGGAGAGGTCCCGAGGGGCGTTGACGACGGATTGCCGGCCGGGGCCGAAGGTCGATGCGTCAGAAGACGCGGGTGATCGACTAAGGGTACGGCGCATTCGGGCGCACGACTGGCCGAAAGATGCGCTTTTTGAGGTAGCTTTCGGCTGGATCGATTCGCCAACGGCATGTAAGACTCGTTCGACTACACGTGTCGAAGCGCAAGAGCGCCGTGCCGCCTTTGAATTGAACATCGGTGGATTGCATGAGTTTCTCCAGGTGTGGACCGCAGAGCATCCCGGCGGGATGCCCCGCAGGGGAAGCGATAAGGGAGCACGCGGGCTACGCCACGTGCTCGCAGGACACAGCGAATGGCAAGTCAACGGTGAGTGCCTTCTTGTCTGCGACACCGCCAAGGACCAGGTAGGCCTCGCCGTTCTTGATGTAAGCGACGCGATGCAGGATCGACCGCTTCATGCGTGCAGCCTTGCGCCGGCCATCCGCCAACGTGATGACCTTGTACAGCCCACGGGCAGTCAAACCGGTCTCGTCGCGAACGACAGCGGTCGACGGCACGCGCTCGAAATAACGGATCATTGCAATCTCCAAGGTTTGAGCTCGGAGCTGCCCCTGAGCGGGGCATGCCCCGCAAGGGTAAGGAAGACGATCAGCGAACGATCAGGCCGGTAAGTTCGGCCGGATTCTCTGCGTCGCGTTTTAAAACGTAGAGAGTGGTCTTTTTGCTATCGTTCGCGTTCAGGTAATACTCGGACGCAAGCCAGGCGAGTCGACGCATGCAGTGATCGACGCCCGACCGGGTGTCACACGCGTGGAATCCGATCCGAAGTGCCTTGACGAAGGCGGCCGCGGTATTGGCGTCCATGACGTGTGTGTTGAGACTGATGCCGTCCGTGATGACTGGCTCGCCACTGTCCGAGCGCAATTCCGCGATCGGCTCGCCGCCCTCTACGTCGTAGATCGTCCGCTTCGCGCTGTCATATCGATAGCGCAGCAACAGGATGTCGTCGTCGGCCGTCTCGCCGTACGAATTTGTGTACATGTAGCCGAGAACCTGTTGCCGGATCCCGGCCGGGCGTTCGCCCGACCATTCCTCGAACCACTCCAGAGCGTCGACCTGGAATCTGGCAGGCAAGAACTGCGTCGCTGAAGTACCAGTCGAGGAACATCTGTAGCGTTGCCTTGCACTGCTTTGCAGCCCAAGCGCACCACCCTGGTAGAACAGCTCGCCGGTCAAGCACCAGCTGCCGGAAGCCCTCCGCCTGCGTGAGCGGCACCCCGCGAATGATCTTCGAGCTGCTGCCGTGCCCGAGTCAAGGCAGCTTTATCTTGAGCTCAGCACGTGGTTCATCCCCTGCGCGAACGGGCGTGAGACGCCGTGGCGTAAGGTGAAGGCGTACTACGGGATGAAGCTGCGCAAACTGGACCACCTCCCGGATACCGAACTCGTCAATGAGGTCCGCCAGACGGCTTCGCGTATGGTGACGTCGCCGACCATCAGCGAATGCTTTCCGTTCCTGCAGAACGCGCATACGCGCAAGGCCGACATCGTGGAGACGACATGGCACCTCGCTCGCAAGCAGGCGTCACAGCGCGAGCGCGTGGCCATCGCTGCGTGAGGCACGCGTCGCCATCCTCCATATGCTTCCATTGCGCCGGACCGCCGGCTCTTTCGCATTACCTGGTCCGCGTCCGCGCGAAATTAAAATTGAAACGGACATCGACAATTTCTGCGCTCGCACTCCGCCATCCGATCGTCTGCCAATACACGTGACGCCAGAGCGCTTTCGTGCCTTCCTGCGGGTCAGGAGCGGTGTTAGAAAACGCCCTCAAAAAGACGTCTGGCGGCACCCTCGTCGCAACCGACGCGCTCGATTCACCATCGTGGGCGGACGGGTGCAACCCCGCTTCTATGGACTCACGTTCCGCCAGCGTCTTCATCAGCATTACGAATATTCCGACTTGAGACGATTCCAGGAATACCGGCCTCAGTTCTTGCACCAAACGCGAAGCCCGTCGTCCCGAAGCCTTTTCCCGCATCGCCCACAAAGGAATGCCCTCAGGTCGCATCCGTTCCATGTCGACGAGGGTCCATCGTCGGTGGGTGGCAGCAAGCACATCGAGGAGAGGTGCCGACATGCGGGGGAATCTCCGCTCCAGCGGCAGGTACTTCCGATCGATGGCGCGTTCCGACAGCCGCCCGCCAACGAGAATTGCGGCCACAACTGGTAGGCCGACCCACCAGGACAAGGCGAACTCCCAACACCCGCCAACTATCACGACCGCAATGACTGGGGGCGCGATAATGGCCAATAATGTCCAACCCCGGCAGTTTCTCCAGTTCCGCTTTCTTGTCCAACGCGAGGCCCCTTCTCTGTCATTTTTTTCCGACTTGTGCGCGCCGAGCCGGTAGCTACTGTCAATCCAGCGCCTCGCCCATTCGATGCCCCGCTCGTAGGCTTGCTATCGATAGACCCGGTTTCCCAGATCGGAGAGCACGAAACGCTCGCCGTCGTCGCGTTCGATCACCACGCCTGTCTGAAAAAGCCGCTGCCTCACAAGGACGGTCGGAGATGCTTCGATCTTCCAGCCATCATATTCTGCGAACCGTTTCATCGAAACCTCCGATCCTAGTTCACCGGCCAAGGCTCTTTCCGGACAGTTAAAGCAGAACCGTTTCGGTTTTACCGACCGGTACTGCGATGCTCTTATTCAGCTGTTTGGTACGCCCGCCGAGAAGGAATTGATGACGACGCTACATTCAACTTTAGAAGCTCAGGCTCGTCGTCAATGCCGGCGGCCTTGCGATACTCCTTCGCTAGACGATTGAACGTTTCCGGGAAAACCTTGGCTTGGCGCCTGATGATTCGCTTATGCGCCCGGTCACCGTTAACTGAGAAGAACCCAAAGCCAAGGCCGGCGACACCCACGAGGCCGCCGCCGATAGAGAACCGGTCTGTGATTGAAAGACTCACCGAAATTCCCCTTTCTTTCCATTTGCGCCGGCGCAGGCCAGCATTTTTTCTATGCTTCGGGATCAGCTACCAGCTTGAGATTCCCTGACGCATCAAGGTAACGTTGGTAGAGACGAGCACGTCCGAGATTCGATTTGACCTGCTGGTTGCGGAAATCGAACACGTAGGCCGTTGAGTCAGGGATGGCAACATGTCGAAGGGGGACGTCGCTATTATTGAGGATGATTGTCTCGCGTTCGGAAGCCAGTTCGTAAATAACATAGCCGCCAATGCGAAGGATTGGCTCGTCTTCAACCGTGAGCGCCCCAACCTGCCATTCCAAGAGTTAAATTTCTTTCATTTTTCGTTCGCTCGCCTGTCTCGGCTCCCTTTTCCCTTGGATCAGTAGTGGTAGCGGCACGATACGATGTTGATCTGTGTGCCAGCGACTTCGTAGACCAGTCGATTCGTCTCATCGATGCGGCGCGACCAAAAACCCGTCAGGTTTTGCTTCAGCGACTCGGGTTTGCCAACACCATCGAACGGGGAGCGCTGCATATCCTTGACGAGTTGATTGATACGCTTCAACGTCTTTTTGTCCGGCCCCTGCCAGTAGACATAGTCGTCCCATGCCTCGGCGGTCCACAAGATGTTCAAAGCACCGCTCATTCGGCGTCTTCAGCGAGCTTGCGGGGCTTGACCTTGCCGGCGCGCGCCTGCGCGATCGATCGCTCAAGATGAGCTACGTTGGCCGGAGAGCGCAGCAGGTGTACCGTTTCCATCAGGCTGTCGTAATGCTCCTGAGACATGAGGATCGCATTGGGCGCGTCGCGCCGAGTGATAAGCGTAACGTCAACGTCATCGACTACCTGGTCAATGACGCGTTTTAAGTTCGCGCGTGCGTCCGAAAAGGGAATTGTGCGCATATGCCATCCTTATAGACTCGTACCGTAACAAGTACAAGTCTATCATGGGCCACTAACATGTACAAGTAATCGTATTTGGAGCATGTTCACGGATCAGTTTTCGCGTGGTGTTACGACGAAGTTTGGGCGCGCCACTCGGCAAACACTTCCGACAGCCTCGAATTGCCTCGCGTCATCGGAAAACCGGCAATGGCGCGCAAAAAAGAAAACCCGCCGAACGGCCCCAATATTCGGCGACGCGCGACGGGCGCGTTTCAGGTGGATCACTCAGGATGACGACGCCTCGCGGCTCATTAAAATAAGGCGTTTTTTGGGGACGAAGAAAAACCCGACATTGTCGGGTTTGGGGTAAGGAAAGAAGGCGGCGTTTTTCGATACCCGGGGGCCAATCCCGCCAGCAGAGGCGACAGGGATTGGAGAGATCCAGACCAGAGCCGGTTCAGGGCCTCTGCCACCCCTCGCAACATCGCTATCGCGAGGAGCAACCGGTTAGCCGCAGCTACCGACTTCGCCGCAATGCAGACACTTCAGGCAACCATCGATCTTGTGCATTTCGTGCGCGCCACAGGTGGGGCAATTTTTGCCAAGGCCATTGCCGTAAAAGGGCTTGCTCGTTTCGATCTGCACGTCGTTCCTCTCCACGAATTCCGTGCTCACACCAACGCGCCTGGCATAGGCCTGCGACAGCACGCGCACGGGCACCTGATTCCCATCGGCATCCAGGAAGCCACGCTTCGCGAGCATGCGCTGAAGCGCATGCGCCAGCGCAGCGACCTCCGAATCGTGATGACGCGGAATCTGCACACCATCCTCCCGGATTATGTGACCGCAACGAACCGGGCCTTTATCCCACACGGTCTCACGCAGGTTGGCGAGCGCTTTCGCGATCGATCCGCCTGACCGCGCAACCATCGACAACAGCCGCATGGAGGCCGTGATCCACTGCTGACCTTCCGTACGCTGACCGGCTGGCATGAAGAACTCAACCGGACGCTCGATCTCGACTTCCATTCCGTCGATGATGCCCTTGACGGTCATGAAGCTGATCGAGAGGTAGGCGCTCTGCTTGCCTTCCAGGTTGGTGTATTCGATCTTCGAGGTGATCGACTCAAGATCTCCTTCCGGACGGGCCTGAAAGCGCTTGACGAGAGGATCGTCGTCGGCCACGACGGAGACGGTCGCAACCGTTGCGACGGCTGTCGCGTCAGAGAGGACGGAACCCAACGTGTCGTTCGGGCGATACGTCGCCAGGCCCTTGAGTCCCGCCTTCCACGCATCGCGGTACAAGTCTTTGAACTCGTCGTACGGATAGTCTTCGGCGACATTCACGGTCTTGCTGATGGACGTGTCGATGAACGGCTGCACCGCTTCGAGCATCTGTACGTGCTCGGTCGCGCTGATCTCGCGTGCGTGGACGAAGTAGTCAGGCAAATCCCTGAACTCAATCGATCCGTCGTCGTTCGCCAGCACCTGACCGAGGCCGAGTTGCTCGTGATAGACGCGCAGCGCATGGTCATAGACCACCTGCGACTTCGTCGTGCCGTCGTCCTGACGCACCTTGCGGTTGTAACCCCACCCGAAGGCAGGCTCGATACCGTTCGACGCGTTGTCCGCGAACACAAGCGTAATAGTGCCGGTCGGCGCGATCGACAACAGATGCGAATTGCGAATACCGTGTTCGCGGATACCCGCCTTGATGTGCGCCGGCAGGCGAGAAGCGAAACCGCTTTGAAGGTACTTTTCCGCATCCAGCAACGGGAAAGCGCCCTTCTCGCGGGCCAACTCGATGGACGCCTCGTAAGCCGCATCACGCATGGCTTCCGAGATCGTCACCGCCCACTCTCTCGCGCGCGGCGAGTTGTACGGTACGCGCAGCATCACCAGCGCGTCGCCCAGACCGAGAAAGCCCAGACCGATACGACGCTTGGCAAGGGCCTCCTCGTGCTGCTTTTCGAGCGGCCAGTAGGACACATCAAGCACGTTGTCGAGCATGCGGATGCTGGTCTTGACCATCGACACGAAACCCGCCATATCGAATCGGGCATCGTCTGCAAACGGCGAGACCACGAACTTCGTCAGGTTACCCGAACCCAGGCAGCAGCAACCATAGTCCGGCAACGGTTGCTCGCCGCACGGATTTGTCGCGCTGATAACTTCTACGTAATGCAGATTGTTCTCTTCGTTCATCCGATCGATGAACAGTACGCCCGGTTCCGCGTGGTCGTAGGTCGACTTCATGATCTGCTCCCACAGATCACGGGCTCGAACCTTACGATAGACGTACTTTCCGTCGTCTCTCAGGTACGTGCCCTCAAGATCCGGGTGCGGCGCCGCGACGTGCACGAGCTCCACCTCCCGATCATCTTCGACGGCCTGCATGAACGCGTCCGTCACACCGACCGAGATGTTGAAATTGTTCAACTTCCCTTTGGTGCGCTTGCCGTTAATGAAGGCTTCGATGTCTGGGTGATCGCAGCGGAGCGCGCCCATCTGGGCACCACGACGGGCACCGGCAGACTCCACGGTCGTGCACGACGCATCAAAGACGTCCATGAAAGACAGCGGACCCGACGCACGGGAGTGCGTACCCTTCACGTAGGCGTTTTTCGGACGGATCGCTGAGAAATCGTAACCGACTCCACCGCCCCGACGCATCGTTTCAGCAGCTTCAGCAAGCGCGGTGTAGATGCCGACTTTGCCGCAGCTCTCGGCATTGACTGCGTCGCCGACCGGTTGAACGAAGCAATTGATGAGTGTCGCCTGAATGTCGGTGCCCGCAGCCGAGTTGATGCGACCCGCCGGCACGAAGCCACTTTCCATGGTATCAAGGAAGCGGGCTTCCATCTCGGAACGGATTTCCTGCGGCTCATTCGCCGCGAGGGCACGGGCGACCCGGAGGCGAACGTCCGTGATCGTCGTTTCGTCTCCCTTGGCGTATTTCTTCGCCAGTTGTTCGACAGAAATCGCTTGCGGTGCCAGCGCGCTGGTGAGCATTTTTTCATTTGCGTTCATGGTTGAAGCTCCAAAATGGATTGGCCGAAGGCCAGCCTGCCGTCAAGCGGGCATGGATCGGTCACAGATAAAGTGGATTTTCCGCGTCGCGCGATGCGAACCCGGAGGGGATGCGAGGGAACTGGGCGAAACGCGTGAGAGCGCAGGAAAGCGAAGCCCTGACCTACGCTTAGCCAAGGAGGTACAAAAAAATAGCCGCCAGGCGGCCGAGTCGATGCGACGGATCGCGGGTGGTAAATCGCAGAATACGTCGGCATAACCTTGCGCTCCCATGGAAAGATCGCCAATACAAAGGCCTTTTCGAGGCAATGGCCTGCGGCACCACCGTGAGTTATCCACAGTTTGTGTGCGTAAGGATGTGGATAACAATTCCTACTGCCTTGTGCCGAAACGACTATTCCCGGCGCGCCTACTTCCGGGGCACTGCCAGTTTCTTTTGCAATGAAGATCTTCCGGCCCCGAATGACGCTCAATTTCGCAGCTCTTCCCGGTTCTATCCGCCGACGCGTCCCGATAATGGTTCGATCCACTCTCGCCCAAACTCGCCATGTCGGAGATCTGCGATGCATTCGGCAGCCGCACGTATCCCCTGCAAGAAGTGCTAGAATTTTCGGCCAGGTATGTGCATGCGCTCGAACTTGCGCGCAAGACGCCCGGCTGGGCAGAGTGCAAATGCGCCCAGCGCAACAAGCCGCTGCGCCTGGTGATCCGGCGCTACGGCTCGATCTACCACCTCGCAGGCTGGCCGGACGATGGCCACCGCCACGCGAAGGCCTGTCCGTTCTTCAAGGACGGCACGACGACCGTGACCCGGGCAACGTCGCCGCACGCCGCAATCCGGCAAACTGCCACGGGCCTCAACACGCGCCTTGATGTCGTATTTGCCCCCGCAGCTGATCCGACCGGGCCCACCGCGTCCGCCCGACCCGAAACGGCAGGCGAGCGCACATCGAGGAGATCCGCTTCGTTGCTTGCGTTCCTGCAGTTTCTTGGCGCGAAGCGAGCCTGAACATCTGGCCAGAACCGTAGAAAGCCGGCACTGGGGCTTTCGCAACGCCGTGCTCCTGGACGCGGTTGGAGACGGTCCGATCAATGGACAGCCGGCTGAGCGCGTGCTGCACGTGATGCGCCGGTTCGAAGAGGCGCAGGCTCGATCGATCAACGACGAACTGCACCAGTTCATCGCCGCACTTGCGCCCGGCGGCGAGGCAGCACCATCCCGCCGCGGGCTGGTGCTCGGCGAGATCAACGAAATAACCGCGTCGAAGTACGGGCACGCCATCACCCTGCGTCAGAGTCGCCGTCGCTATTACATCGACAACCGGCTGCTGGACAAAATAGTGACGTCCTACCGGTCCGCCCACGCAGCCATCGGAAACAAACAGGCGCGCGTTGTGGCGCTGATGCTGCTCGAGTTGAAAAAGGGCTACGCCCGCGTGGTCGACATGTGCCTGATGCTCTGCCACCTTCCTGCCGTGCGACTCCTCGTTCGAGGTTGCGATCGCAAACAGACTGACGCGAGCGCCGCGCGTTTGAAAAGCCACTGTCGCCAAATGCCGACCACATCCTCCCCGACTTCGTTCTGACGGGTACGCCCCAGCGTGTCGAAATCGAGGTGGACTGCCTGAACGGACAGCCTGACTACGAGAAGCGCAAGCGCGAGAAGCAGGCGATCCGCGTGAGGAACAGTGTCCAGTGCGTCGAGTGGAATACCGATCTTGACGTCCTTATATGAACACCTCCCGTTCCGCAAGGCAGGGGGTTGATGTTTTGGCTAGCAGAAGCGGTTGCAGTCTTATATCCGACCTTCATTGCGAGACGGTGCCCGCTGGCCTTGATGGAATCTGCTGGAAACGACCTCATCTCCCACGGCGGGCTTCACGCCCATGGACGTCATCAGGTTTGCGTTTCCACGGTCCGACCTGGTTTGCCATCACACGTTACCCTTGCTCTGCGCAACTCCTGTGTTCAAAGACTCATCGTTTCAATCTATACCGCGACGGCTGGTCGCTCGCTCACAAATTCCCGCTCATAAGACCGGTTATGCGCGAGCAACGCCCACGCCGTTCGTGCCATCTTGTTGGCCAACGCGACCACCACCACATTGACCGGACGCCGTTTCAGCAACGCTTCTACCCACTGGGGACGTTGTTTGGAATGGGTCACGACCATTCGCGCGCCATGGATCAATAGCTGTCTCAGATAGGGGTCACCCCTTTTGCTGATGCCGCCGAGTCTGACGTTGCCCCCAGTCCCACTCTGACGGGGTACCAGGCCGATACTCGCCGCAAATGCGCGTCCGGAGCGAAATGCCTTTGGCGAGCCCATGACCGCAACAGTGGCTGTGGCTGTCAATGGACCCACGCCGGCTATGTCATCGAGCGTTTTTGCCTGGGGACTGGATTTCAGCCACTGCAGATTTTCCCGCTCGGCTTCGTCAATCCCCTGCTCGACCTGCTGGAGCTGTTCGAGCTGACGCAACAACGCCCGCCAGACAAGCTGCGGCACGACCTCTTCTATCTCGGCCATACGTGCCTTGAGCTCATTCATGAGCGCCTTGCGGCCATATCGGAAGTACAGTCCATATTCCGCAAGCAACCCGCGAATCTGATTGGTTTCGCGGGTTCGTGTCGCCACCAGGCCCGACCGGATGCGGTGCAGGCTCAGGATGGCTTGCTGGTCTACGCTCTTGATCGCCACAGTTCGCATCCCGGGTTGCTGGGCCGCCGTCCAGATCGCCTGGGCGTCTGCCGCATCCGTCTTGTTGGTTTTGACGAACGGACGCACGTATTTCGCATGCAACAACACCACCTGATGTCCGAGACTCTGGATTTTTCGCGCCCACCAGTGCGCCCCTCCGCATGCCTCCAGCGCCACCTTTCCTGGTGCCCGGGTTGCGAGAAACCGGATCAGCTGTTCACGACGGAATTTTCGACTACAGATCTCGCCACTTTGTCCATCTACCCAGTACATTTGAAACACGGCCTTTGCGATATCCAGACCATATGTCGTAGCATTCATTTGGGCTCTCCTTACCTCAAGTGACTCGTGGAACTTTCACTTTGGCACATCGATGCCATCGGTCAAGCGAGAGCCCCTTTCGGCCCTGGCACTTCCCCGAGGGGAGGGAGGTGTTCATACCATCTCCCCGCCCTCAGTCGTGACCGACTGCCGCTTGCGCGGAAAGGGCGGGGATTCCTCCTGCGAGGCGGTCACGTCCGACCGCGAGAATGTTGCGGGCAGCATTGCGATCACGATCATGTGTCGTTTCACAATGGATGCATTTCCATTCTCTTATTCCAGGACCTGCGACACCTTTCGGCCCCGTGCGGCTCGCGCAGCACGAACAGGTCTGGGTAGAAAACGCTTCATCGACCTCATCGAACCATACGCCTGCGTCATCGCACTTGTACCGAAGCATGGTCCGGAACGTCGACCAGCCCGCGTCGAGCACAGACTTGCTGTGCTGTCCTTTCGCGAGGGCCGAAGCATTCACGTTGCCGACAAAGATTGCACCGTACTCGCGAGCGAGCCGGCTGCTGGGTTGATGCAGAAAGTCCTTCCTGCGGTTCGCGATCCGGGCGTGGATCGCCTTCACCCGGCTCTTCCTGCGTGCTCGCTGGGCAGTGGCGAGCGCGGGTTCGAGGTCGCGGTAGAAGCGCTGCGCGTCGACATTGGGAAGACGTTCGTCCGAGAAGCCGGCAAAGGTCTTGAGCCCGAGGTCGATTCCCAGATCCGGGTTGGCTTCATTGGGCCGGGCAGACTTCACCTTGACCGTCACGTTCAGATACCAGCGGCCGCGGCTGTCCTCGGAGATGCAACCGGCGCCGAACTCATAGCCGGCCAGGCCATAGCTGTCCCAGACGCCAACATGCAGGCCCTGAAAGTGGGCCTGACCATGGCGCCATACAACCGAGCGGGCTTTGAATGGAATCCATCCCAGCGAGCGTCGCGCGCCGGCCGGGCGACGCCATCGAAGCTTTAACTTGCGGTGCTGTTTGCGGCGCGTCGCATACTCTTCGGCGATCTGCTGAAACACGGCCGAGCCGACCGCCAGGCCTTCTTTCGAGGCCCCGTTCAGATAACGCTGGAGCTCAATGCCAGAGGCAAAGCGCCGCTCGCGGCGAAAGATCTGGAGCGACAGGTCATTGCAATAGTTCCAGACAAAGTTCACAGCCCGCGCCATCCCGGCAAGCGACGAAGCATGCTTGTCCTTGATTCTTATGCGCAGAACTCGAACTGGATCCTTGCAACGTGTCACGGGTCGACTCATTCCGGTTTGGCTGTACGGATATACAGTACCAGATCAATACGAAAAGGCAAGTCGTGCTTCGCACGACGCGCTCTACCTCACCGCCCTGAAGGACCGATCGGGTCGGGGCTCGGCCGGTCGCGTCAGACGGAAGCCGGCCATGGAAAGACGGTCGACTGTGCTGCCCAGATCGTCGACACCGCTCACCGCACCCCTCGCCGAAAACGGACCGCAATGCTTGTTCGCCTGCTCACCGCATCCGACGCCCTATCGTTCCAATCTCTGCGGCTATCAAAGACCGGCGCGATCCGACGCTCGGCTGTCGACTAACAGCAGAAACTCCCGAGCATCGGCTTACTCTGCGACACTAGCCAGCTCGGCGGCACGAATGAGCCGTGTCTCCTGTGCTGTGATCAGATGGCCCGATGCCTTGAGATAGGCCGGGAAATCCGGATGGGTATCGCGTGCAAGGCACCGTCGTTCGTAGTCTGCCAGATCGTCATACCCCCACAGGTGGGTGAACTGGTTCTGCGGCCCGACCAGACTTGTCCAAAAGCCGAGCGGATGTCCAAGCGTCTCGCGCAGGATCGGCATGGCGAGCCCGTCAAACACCTCGAGAAACTCGGGCATCTTACGCAGCGCGATAGTGTAGACCCGGACGTCCACGACGGGCTTTGCCAGAAACATTGGGTGGGTACTCATGCGTGCACCTTCTCATTGCAGGTCATGGCTTTGGTGGCGATGGCGTTACCGGTGACATAGCCGAAAGTCATATTGGGCCCATGGGTGATACCGGCGCCCGGATAGTTGCCGCCCATCACGCTGCGCCGGTCATTGCCGACCGCGTAAAGGCCCTCGATCTGGCTGCCATCGGCGCGCAGCACCTCGCCGGCGACGCTAGTCCTGAGGCCGTCGAACGTGCCCAGATCGCCCATCACCACCTTCACTGCATAGAAGGGGCCGGTCGCGATCGGCGCAACGCAAGGATTGGGCTTGTTGTCAGGATCGGCGAGATAACGGTTGAACGATGTGCGACCGCGATGGAACGCCGGGTCCTCTCCGCGCTCGGCATCGAGATTGTAGGCATTGACCGTCATCTCAAGCGCATCAGGAACAATTCCGCAATTGCGCGCCAGTTCGCCGATCGTCTCGCCCTTGATGAGGTAGCCTTTGCGTAGCAACGGCCCCACCGGCATCGGCGCGGGCTTCGCATAGCCCAGTCCATACTTGCCCAGCGCCACCTTGTCGCAGATCAGCCACATCGCCGTCTCCCGCTGACCCTCGCAGGCGCGGATTAGGGCCGCGCCAACATCGTGGTAGGAGTTCGATTCATTGGTGAAGCGCTGACCGTTCCGCAGCACGCCGATCACGCCGGGCTTGTAGCGGTCGAGCAGATGCGGGAATACGCCTGTGCGGCCCTTGCCGAAGGGCACCTTTGAGACAGGCATCCAGGCCGACGCATCGGGGAAGCCGAGCTCCACGGCACCACCCACCTTCTCCGCCATGGTCAGCCCGTCTCCCGTATTGCCGACGGGCGTGGGCGAGAGATGCTCACCCCCACGCTTCACATGCGGATAGACCTGCGCGATGCGCTTGAGATCGTGCGGGAAGCCGCCGCAAGCCAGGACGACGCCGTGCCGGGCGGTGATCCGAAGGTCAACGTCCGCAGCGGCCGCGCGCACACCGACCACCTTGCCGTCCTCGCTCAGCAGTTCCTTCACGGGCGTCGAGGTGAGGATCGGAATGTCGATCGCCAGCGCCGATTTCGCGAGCCTCGCGGCGAGCGCGTTGCCGCTCGTTACGTTGATCCCCCGCCGGTAAAGCGCCAGCTCCTTGATATGCGTAGCCAGACGCCGGGCCACGTAGAGGAACGAAACAATGGACTTGGTCGCGCGGAAGAAGTGCTTGAGGTCCGCGTTCGAGGAATTGAACATCATTCCCATGAAGGTGATCGTCTCGAGCGGCGGCTTGAGGCGGCGCATGTCCTTGCCCAGCCCGCGAATGTCATAGGGCGCGGCGAGGATCGAGCGGCCGATGTCGACGCCGCCGGGCGCATCCGGGTGATAGTCCGGATAGAGCGTGGGCACGAACTTCATCTCGGTCTCGCGCTCGAAGAACTCGACCATTTCCGGTCCGTTCTCGATGAAGCACTGGACCGCGGCGGCATCGTAGTTGTTGCCCGTCTCGCTCGTCATGTATTGGCGCACGCGCTCGACGGTGTCAGCCGGGTTCTGCTGTCGACCATATCGGCTCAGCGGAATCCACAAGACCCCGCCCGACAGCGCGGTGGTGCCACCGAACACAGGCTCCTTTTCAAGCACGATGACATCGAGGCCGCGCTTGCGTGCAGTGATCGCGGTGGCGAGTCCCGCAGCACCCGATCCGACCACGACCAGATCGCAGGTGATCTCCTTGGCCATATCCACTCTCCTTGTCGTTATGGTGTGATGGAATTCAAGCGGCCGGGGTCGCGTTGAAACCGGGGCGCGGAACCATGTCCATCAGCATGCAATCGAGCCCGCCGTCGACGAGCACCTCTGCACCATTGACATAGGCAGCGAGGTCAGAGGCAAGGAACAGGGCCGGCCCGGCGAGGTCCTCCGGCTCGCCGATGCGGCGGCTCGCGGTGGCGGCGGCGCGGCGTGCCTCGAAGCCGGGCTCCTCGTAGAACTTCGCAGACAGCGCGGTGCGGATCATGCCGGGCAGCACACAGTTGCTGCGCACCCCACGTGCGCCCCATTCGGCCGCCAACTGCCGCGAGAGCAACAGCACGCCCGCCTTGCTCGGGCTATAGGAACCGCTATGGGTCTGCGGATTGAGCGCCGCAATCGAGGCAACGTGGACGATGCTGCCCTTGCCCGCCGCCAGCATGTCGCGCCCGAAAGCCCGCGCACACAGAAGATAGCCGGTGAGGTTCACGGCGATGGCCTGGTTCCAGTCCTCGATCGGGACCGTCTCCAGAGGTCCGGCGCGCAGAAGCCCTGCATTGTTGACGAGCACGCTGACCGGCCCGAGCGCTGCGCGAACCTCGCCAGCCGCTGCGACAACCGAAGCTTCGTCCGACACGTCGCAGCCGATCGCCTGCGCCACCGCACCGGCCGTCCGAAGTTCGGCGGCGACGGCTTCAGCGCCGGCAAGATTCCGATCCACGAGCGCCACCTGTGCGCCGGCACTAGCGAAGGCGCGCGCGATGCCGGCGCCAATGCCACTGCCCGCACCCGTGACCACGCAGACCTTGCCGTCCAGGTTCAGCGGGTATGCAGTCGAGGCAGCTGCACGATTATCAAGTTCCTGTCCCATGTCGTTATCACCCTTCCTGAAATTTTCCATGCGATTACGCTTCGTGAAATTTGCATTGCCATTGAACGCTTCAAGCGCGTATGGAACAATGGACAGAGACGACATATAACCGGACATAACATGCATCATGGCCCATGACCCACAGCGTCGCCGGACCGTTCTGCATTTCGCGCTCTATGGCGCGGAAGCCGACCAATCCTGGGTCGACATGGTGCATTACGAGCCCATTCCCCTGCGTGCCGGCCGTTTCGACTTCGAGATCAAGCCGCACGTCCACGATGCGCTGATCCAGGTGCTCTACGTCACCGCCGGGGGCGGCGAGACCTTCATCGACGGTAAGACCTGGGCCGTCGAAGCGCCATGCCTGATCGTCGTGCCAGCGTCCTCGGTCCACGGCTTTCACTTCCGCAGCGACGTCGACGGTCACGTCATCACGGCCGCGCAGTCTGCACTGGAATCGCTGGCGATGACGGCAGCGCCCGAGCTGCTGGAATTCATCCGCACGCCAACGGTGCTGGCGATCGATCCCAACGTCGAGCGCGGCACACCTCTGGACACCCTGTTTCAGTCGATCGCGCACGAGGCGGAGAGTCACGAGCGCTGGCAGTTCACCGCAGGCGCGGCACTGACGATCGCCCTGTTCGTCAAGATCGGGCGCCTCAGCGAGAGCGCCCGGCTTTCAGCCAGTTGCGAGCAGCGGACCATGGCCGCCCGGATCGAGCGGTTCCGCGCCCTGCTCGACCGCCATTGCCGTGAGCGGCGGCCCGTCGCCAGCTACGCCGACGAGATGGGCGTGACAACCGGCCAGCTCTCCCGCATCTGCCGGGCCACCTTCGGGGTCTCGGCGATCGAGGCGATCGATGCACGCTCGATCCACGAGGCCAAGCGGCTGCTCGGCTATTCGACGCTCAGCGTGAAGCAGATCGCCAGTGAACTGGGCTTTCAGGACGAGGCCTATTTCGGTCGTTTCTTCCGCAAGCAAACGGGATTCCGGCCAACGGAATACCGCTCTGCGGCCCACGATCGATCCTTGCCGCCTGAAAAGGGGAAAGCGGATTGATTCGACTTCCCCCTCGTCCGGTTCAGGCCGACAACCCACCCAGCTTCACGAACAGGTGCTCCGGCCCGGAGTTGGTCAGGTTGTTGCCCCGCACATACTGGATCGGCCTTGCCGGATCAAGCGCAATCGCGCCAACCTTGCGGGCCAGCGCCTTCGTCGCGATCAGCGTCTCCAGCTTGGCGAGCGGCGCGCCAAGGCATTTGTGCATGCCGTTGCCGAAACCCAGGTGGCCGCCGGTATCGCGGTCGATGTCGAACGTCTCGCCCTCGGCAAACTTGCTGCTGTCGCGGTTCGCAGCCGACAGCAGCAATCGCACCACCGCGCCCTTGGGCAGATCAACGCCCGCGACAGTGGTCGCCTCGGTGGTGATGCGGCTCACGCGCTGGACGGTGCCGCGATAGCGCGCCACCTCCTCGACGAAACGGTCAGCGTCGGCGGGTTTTTCGCGGATACGTCCCAGCAGATCTGGCTGTTCGGCGAGCATACGAAAAGCGTTGGCGACGAGGATAGTCGTCGTGTCGTGCCCGGCGATAAAGACGAAGGCGCACAGCTCCTTCGCTTCCTTTTCCGACAGCAACCCGTCCTTCCACATGCGCGCGATATGCCCGGCGATCGACTGGCTGTCGGTGAGAGCGAGCCGCTCCAGCGCCTCCTTAAGGTAAGCGAAGAAAGCCTGCGCGCTCTGCTCGTCGGTGCCGGTCCCCGGCGCATTGCGGGCGAGGCGTCCGAAGTAGCTAAAGGTCTCGTCCGACCAGAACTTCATCTTCTCCTCATCCTCGTTCGGCACGTCGATCATCGTGGAGATGGTCGAGATGCTGAGCGGGATGGCGAAATCGTTGACGACATCACCGCCGCCTTTCGCAATCATCGCGTCGAGCAGATCTTCCGCCCTTTGCTCGACCTGCTCGACAAAGGGATCGAGCGCCAGCGGCAGGAAAGACGGCTGGACGACCTTGCGTAACCGCGAATGGTCGGGTGCATCGAACAGCGTCAGGAACGTCAGCGGCGGCGGGCTGACGACCTCGGAGGAAAACAGCTTCGGGTTGCGGATCGCCTGGTAGACATCGTCATAGCGCGAGAGGAACCACACATCAGAAGTCGCCGACTGGCAACGCAGTACCGGCGCATGCTCCCGCATCCAGCGGTAGTGCTCGTAAGGGTCGCCTTGCGAGCCGTCATCGACCACCTTGAATGGCGCCAACCCCTCGGGCCAGTCCAGTTCGTGTGAATAGGCCGGAAGGGTCTTGGCCGTGAATGGGCAGACCTGCGGCACAGCAGACGGGGGCGAGGGGGGAGCTTGGACCACGGGTGCCATCTTGCCCATCGCCACACGCTCCAGCGCCCGGCTCATCGTGGCCTTGGAATGGAGCGCATGCAGTGCAATCACGTCCCGCGCCGCGTTCAGGTCGCCCAGTTCGAAGGCGGCAACAATGTCCCGGTGCTGCTGGACGATATCGCCGACGATCTCGATCTGGTCCGTCAGCGCGCGAGCGATGTAGTCCTGCACGGCCAGTTGCCGGTAGAGCGCGATCAGCTGGGCGTTCCCGGAAGCTTCGATCGTGAACAGGTGGAAGGCATGGTTTGCCTCGATGTAGCGCGGAACGTCGGTAAAGCGCCGTCCGGACACAAAGGGCGCCGTCGCCTCGGCGAGCTGGCGGAAGATGATCAATTGCTCGCTGGACAGCCGGCCCATGGTCAGCTGAGCCGCCCCCAGTTCGAGAGCCATGCGCAAGTCGAAGGCTTCATCGACATCAACAGGAGCGATGCGCTCCTCGCCGGTCTGGACCACCAGGCCAGTGCCGGCGAACTTCTCATAATAGAAATTGCACGGCGTCAGCCCTTCAGACGAGAGAAAACTGCGCACCGCATCAACCATCGGCGGCGGGCCGCAGAGGTAGACATCCGCATCGCCACCGTTGAGCTGGGAGGCGATGATGTGGTGGGTGACATAGCCTTTGTTGGGATGGGCACTGTCAGCGCTGGAGACGGTGCAGGCATAGGTGAAGTTCGGCAGGCGCTGCGCATAGCTTTCGAGCCGGTCGATGCCAACCAGATCCTCATCGCTGTTCACACCCAGGATCATGTGGATCGGATACGGGCTGCCGCCGTCCTCGACGATCTTGTCCAGCATCGAGAGGAACGGCGCGAGGCCGGTGCCACCCGCCAGAAACAGCAACGGGCGCTCAATGGGACGCAGGTAGAAGCTCCCCATCGGGCCGCGAAACTCGACTGGGTCCCCTACTTTGGCAGTTTCACAGAGCCAGGTCGACATCACCCCCTGACGCACATTGCGCACCAGGAAGGACAAGTGTGGCTCGGACGGCCCTGAGCTGAAGGAGTAGGACCGTGTCTGATCGGTGCCGGGCACTTGGATGTTGACATACTGCCCAGGAAGGAAGCCGAGATCCGCGCGGTTCTCGAGCTCGACCGAGAACGAAATCGTGGTGTCTGACGCTCGCTGGCAGGCGACGATTCGTCCGCTGTGGGAAGACGGGCCCGTACCCGAGACATCGGAGTTCGTGGCGATCTCGATCACGCAGTCGGAACGTGGGCTCATCTGGCAGGTGAGAACCTTGCGGGCACTCGCCTCCTCCGGGCTAAGCGCATCTTCCACGCAGTCGCCCAGAACGTATTCGCCGGACTCGCAGACCGCTTTGCAGGTGCCACACACACCATCACGGCAATCGAGTGGAATATTGATTCTCGCGCGAATGGCGGCATCGGTGACGCGCTCGCCCTCCTCGCACTCGATGAAGCGGGTCACTCCGTCCTCAAAACGGAGGGTGATCTGATGGGGCATGGCGGTGTCTCCTCTAGAGCCGCCCGAACCGACCGCTCCGCTGGCAGTATGTTCGGGCGGGTGGCGCGCGAGATAAACTTGTTTCTCGCAAGCGCCCGATGGGTTTAGTGACGCCAATTTAGAGCCTGAGCCGCGTTCCCCTCAATGGACAGAGACGACGTTCACCCGGACAAAACGTGCATGGCGATGGATGCCGGAGGACCGTAGTAATGGACCTCACCCGCCTTCCACTTTCAGAAAAAATACGCCTTGACCACATTAAATCCGCCGCGCTTCGGAGCGGGTTGATCGCCACTGCTTCAGTTCGCTGCGCGTGCCTATCGGCCGAGTCGGGCTACCTCACAGGGTGGGGTATTTCGAAAGGTGCGCTGATCGACCGCGCGACGCCAACGTGAATTGGACCCGGCAAATTTCTGTCCCCGGGCGCCCATCGCCGATGTAACCGCCCGCTCTCGGCTCTACGATCCGAAGTAGCTGATCCCCGGGACGATCGCCAGCACGTTCACGGCTCGAGCGAAATGCTTATCTGATAGCCGCTTGTGGAGCTCATGCCGACAGCGGTTCCGAGAAGCGCACAGGGTATGCTGACGGGTCCGCCGGCGCGAACCCAACCTGGCCGGCGGAATGTCGCAACAGACTGATCGTAGCGAGCGCGGCTACCAGCGGCGTTGCATTAAGGCCTTTACCTCTTTACCAGTTATTTTTGAAAGCCGCTGACAGGATCGGATGCGGTGTCATACGCGCAAAAAAACTTCGTCCGTGTCCGGAGAGGCTTTCTAGTTGCGTCCCTTCTAAACCTAACGCGTATAAACCTGCGGAGGCACGTCCCGAAGGACTGCCGTGCCGGGTTACATCACGAAGAAGGCTGTTTGCGTCAGCTTACGTCGAGTGCCCTTGCAGTTGAGACAGAGGACCGCTTGGGGTCGCTATGCAAAGGTTTACATAGCGAGCCCTATGCTCAGGTCGCAACTATGCGCAGATGGTCGGTGGCTGACGACGCGGACCCAAGTGTTGCAAAGCGTTGGCAAGGCGAACGGGTAAAGATCTGGACATAGTTCTCATCTACGGATGCAGTGGTGGTCCCACTTCTGGAGATCACCATGGGCATCGATCGCCGCTCCCACCGCACTGAGATAGACCATTTCCCCGACGGGCCGATCGGGCCATGCATTAGTGCGTTCAAGCAGTACCTGAGGCAACGCCGGTACGCTGTAAAGACGGTCGTTACCTATCTTCGCTACATCACGCATTTCGCTCAATGGGCGCACTTCGGGCACCGTCGGCGGCGAAGGATCGACGAAGTGTTGATTGCTGAGTTCCTCGACGAGCATCTGCAGCAGTGCGAGTGCGCCGGCACGATCCGACGCGATCGGGGTGACCACAGCGCGGCGCTAGGACATCTGCTCGTGGTGTTGCGCGCTCAGGGCGTCATCGCGGTGCCCGCAGACCGTGCAACACCGGTAGACGAGGAACTGCGCCGCTACGACGAGTACATGGATCACGTGCGCGGCCTGGCGCCTAAGACGCGGAGCATAGCCCTGCGCATCGTCGGACGGTTGCTGACGGCTCGTTTCGGCGAGGGTGCCGTCGACGTCGCCGCGATCAAGCCCGAGCACGTTCGGCGTTTCTTCGCCGGTCAAGCGAAGCTCTATAGCAAACCGGCGAATGCTGGGTCGGTCGTGGCATCGCTGCGCGGCTACTTCCGCTATCGCGCCTCGCTCGGCGATCTTATCCACGGACTGTTGGGCGCTGTGTCCTATCCTGCTAACTGGTCGCTGTCCTCGTTGCCCAAGTCGCTGACGGCGGAAGAGGTCGAGCGGTTGATCAGATCGCTCGGCCAACAGGGCCGCTCGATGAGACGAGCCGACGCCATCGTGCGCTGTGCGCTCGACCTCGGACTGCGCAGCGGCGAGATCGCCCGCCTTAGCCTAGACGATATCGACTGGCAAGCCGGTACGCTTGTCCTGCGCCACACCAAGGGACGCCGCGAGGATCTGCTGCCGCTACCTGCCACTACCGGCGAAGCCATCGCGGCCTACCTCAAGCAGGAGCGTCCCAAGACTTCCAATCGGGCCGTCTTCGTCCGCCATGTCGCGCCCCGCGACCAGCCCGCTGGTGCCGATCTCGTTCGCAAGACGATCCGCCAAGCCTTCGCCCGCGCCGGCCTTCCTTACACACGCTCGCATCTGCTGCGCCACACGATGGCCAACCGCTTGCTGGCCGGTGGCTCCTCGCTGAAGGAAGTCGCCGACGTCCTGCGTCACCGCTCGCTGAACACGACCATGATCTATGCCAAGCTCGATAGCCGCAAGTTGGTCGAGGTCGCGCTGCCATGGCCGGGGAGTGCAGCATGAGCACGCCGACTTCTGTGCAAGCACGCGTCGAACAGTTTCTGGTCGAGCGTCGCCAACTGGGCTTCTCCGATGATGGCTACGTCCTACGCAGCTTCGCGCGCCATGTCCACACTGCCGGTCATCGCGGCGCCTTGAAGGTGGAATTCATGGCCGCCTGGGCTCGAAGCGACCGCCACGAGGGCAATGACCCACGGACCTGGGCGCGGCGGCTGAAGAGGTTGCGCACGTTCCTGCGCTGGCTGCAGCAGTTCGAGCCGTGCACTGAGGTACCCGACGATTCGATCTTCGGACGGTTGCCGGCGCGGCAAGCGCCACACATCTTCAGCGAAGAAGAGATAGTTGACCTACTTGCTCGCTCGCGCCGACTCGGGCCTTCGCCGGGGCTCCGCGGTGCCGTCTACGAAACGCTGTTTGGATTGATCGCCGCCACGGGGCTGCGGATCGGCGAGGCGCTGTCGCTGCGCAACGGCGACATTGATCTCAAGGACGGGATGCTGACCATCCGTCGGGCCAAGTTCGGCAAGTCGCGCCAGGTTCCTATGCACCCAAGCACCGTGGATTGCTTGCGCCGGTATTGCTTGCAGCGCGACTTGACCGAGGGGCCGCCGGCGGAAGATGGCCCATTGTTCGTCAGCACCCGCGGTCGACGACGAGGTCTGCCACTCGGCGAGCGTCAGGTGCATCGCGTCTTCCGCGACCTAAGCCAGCAGCTGAGCTGGGGCAACCGCGGAGCGCATCATGCCCCACGCATTCATGACCTGCGGCATAACTCCGAGGCCAAGATTATTCCGAGTCCGATCTCGATAGTCGTCGGTATGAGGCGTCGTTGCTCGACTGAGCTCGGAAACGCCGCTCATTTTCTCGGCATTATTCTGTTGTCTCCATCCGGGAATATTTCCGGATTCTTAAGGAGGCGTCATGATGATGCTCACTTGCCACGGTGGAACAACCTCTCCCGATCGACAGTTTTGCAGCGGGCCGCTGGCCGCCCACGTTGGCGGTTTTACTGCTCAACTTTCGCGGACGGGGTATGCGGCGAACACAGTCCACACAAAGTGTGATTTTCTAGCCGCGCTGAGCCGATGGCTCGAACGGCGTCAGATTCCTTTGGCAAACCTAAATGAGGCGCGGCTAAGACAGTTCCAGGAAGCTCGCCGGCTCCAGAACAGCATACGACGAGGCGATCTCGCTACTGGTCAGCAATTTCTCACGTACCTTCGCGACCGCGGTGACATCGCTCCGGCAGCACAGAGGCTCGATCGAGCCCGATCGAACCGCCTTATTCTCGAGTTCGAAGCATTTCTCTATACTGAGCGTGGCCTGTCACTCTCAACTGTCGTCAGATACCAGCTCGTCATCCGGCGCTTCCTTGATGAGCGATTTGGGTGCAAGGTTCCGCATCCTGGCCAGTTGCGGCCGCAGGATCTGCACGATTTCATTCTCCGTGAGATCCAGCGTGTGAGTCGCAACCAGGGCAAGACAGTCGTCACCGCGCTGCGCTCGTTCCTTCGATTTCTACTGCAGCGTGGCGCTATCCAGACAGACCTGGCTTCCACTCTGCCTGGGGTGGCATGCTGGAGACTGTCACATCTGCCCAGGTCGTTGCTTCCCGATCAGGTCGAACGATTGCTCGCCTGCTGCAATCGCAGCACACCGGCCGGCAAGCGCGATTATGCGATCTTGCTGCTCCTGGCCCGACTCGGGTTGCGGGGCGGCGAGGTGCTGGCCATGACGCTGGACGATCTGGACTGGGAGCGTGGCGAGTTCGTCGTTCGGGGCAAAGGTCAGCGACTGGAACGCTTGCCAATGCCCTCGGAGGTTGGCGCGGCATTGGCGAGCTATCTTTGTGACGTCCGTCCCGCGTGTGCGACGCGTCGGGTGTTCATTCGGATGAAGGCTCCGCACCAGGGGCTTGCCGCGTCGGTCGCGATCTGCTGCATTGTTCGCCGCGCCCTTGGTCGGGCCGGTCTTGCCCCTGAGTTCAAGGGGGCGCACCTGTTCCGCCATTCCCTTGCCACCAATCTGCTTCGCCGCGGTGCGACGCTGGGTGAGATTGGTCAACTGCTGCGTCACCGGCAGCCGACAACTACACAGATTTACGCCAAAGTGGACATCGCAGCGCTACGTAATATCGCGCTGCCGTGGCCGGGAGGTGCATCATGATCAAGTTACAGATCGCACTCGATGAGTACCTCGCAGTCCGTCGCGCTCTCGGGTTCAAGCTGCGCCTATCCGGCCGACTGCTACAAGGCTTTGTCGACTTCGCTTCTCGAGAGGGTGCAGAATACATCACGACCGAGCTCGCAGTTGCATGGGCGATGCAGCCGGCCACCGCACAACCCGCCCAGTGGGCAAACCGCCTCGGCATGTTGCGTCGTTTCGCGCAGTATTGCGGCGCAAACGATCCGCGCAACGCCGTACCGCCGGCAGACCTGCTTCCCCACCGGTACCATCGTCCAGCTCCATACCTTTACCGCGACGAAGAGATCACACGGTTGCTTGCTGCCGCCCGCCGCCTTCCGACTCTCACTGGCCTGAGGCCTCTTACATTCTTCACGCTCTTCGGCCTCTACGCAACTACGGGGCTACGAGTCAACGAGGCCTTGCAACTTGATCGCAACGACGTCGATCTGGCCAACGGAGTGTTGACGATCCGTGGCGCGAAGTTTGGCAAGATGCGCTATGTACCGCTCCACGTTTCCACACAACGGGCACTGCAGCGCTACGCAGTCCTGCGGGATCGCTTGTGCAGCGATTTCGAAACACCGAGCTTTTTTGTCTCGGAACACGGAACCCGTTTAACAGAATGGTGCGTGCGATGGACCTTTGTGAAGCTGTCGCATGAGATCGGCCTACGCGGTGCCGGCGACTCCCGAGGGCCTCGTCTGCACGATCTGCGTCACCGGCTGGCCACTCGCACGCTGCTCAACTGGTATCGACGCGGTGTCGATGTCGAGCAACGCCTGCCGTTTCTGTCGGCCTACCTCGGGCACGCGCATATCACAGACACGTACTGGTATTTGACAGCGACGCCCGAGTTGCTGCGCTATGCGCTGCGCTTCGTGGAACGCTCCAGACAAGGACTACGGCCATGAGTACTATCAGCACGCTCCCCGCACTTCTGCAGGCGTTCTTCATGGATCGGCTCATGCAGCAGCGTCAGGCGAGTTCCTACACCGTCGCGAGCTATCGGGACACCTTTCGGCTGCTTCTCCAGTACGCGCAAAGACGTCTCGGCAAGGCGCCTTCAAATCTGACGGTCTCAGAACTTGACACGCCGCTGTTGGGCGCATTCCTCGATTACCTGGAGCACGAACGAAAGAATAGCGCCCGCAGTCGCAACGTGCGTCTCGCTGCAATCCATTCCTTCTTCCGCTACGTGGCGTTGCACGCGCCGGAGCATAGCGCGGTGGCGCAACGCGTCCTGGCGATGCCAAGCAAGCGCTACACGCGCAGCCCCATCGCTTATCTGACTCAGGTTGAGGTCGATGCGCTGCTTGCCGCACCCGATCTTACGACATGGTCTGGTCGCCGTGATCACGCGCTTTTGACGTTGGCTGTCCAGACCGGCCTGCGCGCCGCTGAGCTTATCGGGATTCACTGTGAAGATGTTTTGCTTGGCATCGGCGCGCACGTTCGATGCGAAGGCAAGGGTCGGAAGCGCCGTTGCACGCCATTGGGTAAAGCCACCGTTCTGGTGTTGCGCAGTTGGCTGCGTGAGCGACAAGGCAAGCCTCATGAGCCAGTCTTTCCGACCACGCGCGGAACCGCGTTAAGCCATGATGCCTTGCAATACATGTTGGACAAGCATCTCCGTATCGCGTGCCAGCACTGTCCATCACTCGTGCATAAACGCGTGACTCCGCATGTATTGAGGCACACCCTGGCCATGGATCTGCTCCATCACGGGGCCGAACAAACCGTGATCGCACTATGGCTGGGGCACGAATCGCCCGAAACAACAGCGATCTATCTGCATGCAGACATGCAACTGAAGGAGCGCGCACTTGCTAAAACGTCAAACAGGAAAGTCCAGATATCTCGATACCGACCTGATGATCGGCTCATGCAATTCCTGAAGAACCTCTAATAATTCCGAGTACCGGCACCGCCTCTCCGCAACGCAGTGCCGGGAATCCCGCGCCCAGAAAGGTCGCACTCGGAATAATCTTGGCCTCGGAGTTATGCCGCTAATTCCGCTTGCGGAATTAGCGGCACACCTTCGTCGTGCGCCGCATCGTGCAGTGGCAGGCCCAGGGCGTCGACATCGATCAGGCCATGCTGTCGCTGTCGACCTACGTGGGACATACGATGGTTACCAACACCTACTGGTACCTCTCGGCGGTGCCCGAGTTGATGGCGCTGGCTGCCGGACGTTTCAAGTCGTTCACGGCCAAGGGGGAGGTGCAAAATGCGTGAGACCCTAGCCCCGAAGCCGCCTTCGTTCGCTGCGCTGGTCCAGCAATTCTTTACCGAGTACCTGGTCGCGCAGCGGGCGCTCAGTCCGCGTACAGTGGCCTGTTACCGGGATGCCTTGCTGCTGTTTCTGCACTTCGCCTGCCGTCAGCTCGGCAAGGCGCCGACCACGATGCGGCTGGCCGACATCCAACCCGATCTGATTCTGGCCTTCCTTGACCATCTGGAGCAGGATCGGAAGAACTCGGTTCGCAGCCGAAACTTGCGGCTCACCGCGCTGCGCGCGTTCCTGAAGTTCGCCGGCCGCCGCGACGTGACGTCGTTGCACGACGTCGAGCGCGCACTGGCAGTGCCGATGAAGCGTTTCGAGCGGCCGATGCTGAACTACCTCACGCGTGCGGAGATGGTGACCGTACTCGGCCAGCCGGGCGAGAGCTGGTCCTCGCGGCGCGATCACTTGCTACTGACGATGCTCTACAACACAGGGGCGCGTGTCTCCGAGATCATCGGAGTACGGATCGTCGATGTGGTCCTCGACGGTGCAGCGTGCGTGCACCTGCGCGGCAAAGGACGCAACTATGACGATCTCGGGAATATGCGCAGTTCCGCGCCACAGACGCCAATTCGTTCTTCTGCGATGGGCTGTGGATGGCGGATCCGTGGTGTGAACTGCGCATAATTACAAGCTTTCCAGGAACTGCATCAAGCGATCGGGCGGTCGATATCGCGCGATTCTGCTGTGAGGTGGTTGCAAAGTATTGAGCGCACGCTCCTTCATCGCGAGGTCGGCCTCGACGTACATGTGAGTAGTCGCTGGGCTTTCGTGTCCAAGCCACAGTGCAATGACACTCAGGTCAACGCCCGATTGCAGCAGATGAGTCCCAGTCGAGTGCCGGATGACATGCGGTGAAATGGGATGGCTTGATAGTTGAGGGCATTGCCTGGTGGCTGTCCGCGCTGCGAGTTTGAGCCGATCCGTAACGTTGGATCGCGTCATCGGGTTCCCCGAGCGATTCGGAAACAGAATCTGATCAGGCGATGACCGGATCCGCGGCAACCAGCTTCTGATTTGGCTCGCGGTTGAGCGCCACAACGGTACGGTGCGCTGTTTCCGGCCTTTGCCGTGGATATGTGCACAGGGCGCCTTATCCAGAACGACGTCACCCACCCGCAGACCGATCAGTTCGGAAACGCGTGCGCCAGTATTGTATAGCGTTGCAAACAGTACCCGGTCCCGCTGCCCGCACCAGGTGTTGGGGTCGGGTGCGGCGAGTAGTGCCTCGATCTCGTCACGCGACAGGTGGCCGATGAGCGGCCTGTCGAAGCGCTTCATTGGGATAGCTAGAGTGCTTTGGATAACAGCCAGCGAAGAAATATCCTTGAGGGCTGCGTACTTCAGAAATGAACGGATGGCAACAAGCCGCGAATTCCGGGTGCGCGCGCAATTATGCCGGTTGTCCTCCAGATGACGAAGGAAGGCCAGCACCAGATCCACGTTGATGTCTGCTAACGCCAGCTCGACAGGCGACTTATGCAGACGCGCCTGAGCAAACTGAAGGAATAGTCGAAAGGTATCCCGATAACTGGCTATCGTCTGCGGGCTGACTGCCCGTTGTTGCATTAGCCGCTCAACGAAGAATTCCTGTAGCAGCGCGGCGAAGTTCGACGACGAACAATGGCTTTGCCTTTTAGACATGACAGACTCCTTCTGTAAAGTGCTCGAAGCGCTGAGCCGCAATTGCCATCAGTTCCGGGATGCCCGTTAGATACCAGTAGGTGTCGGTCACCTTGGCATGCCCTACGTAAGTCGAAAGCATGATCATTGCGTTGTCGACGTCCACCCCTTGCTGGTACCAGAGCAACACCCTTCGGCAGATAAACGAGTGCCTCAGATTGTGGATGCGTGGAGCCGGATGATCACCACGGGCGACCCATCCCAACTGCGAACGCAAGGAACTGAAGACCTCCTCAACGGTACTGATCTTCATGCTGCTTCCGTGCACGATGAAGAAGTGATCGCTTAGCGTGATGGGCCAATCGCGATCCCGCAGCTCTACATAGTGTGCAAGTGCTCGCACGACCGTTTGATGAAGTGGAACGACGCGGGACTTACGATACTTCGTTACCCGAATCATCAGCAGGCCTTGATCGAGGTCGACGTCTGCGCGCCTCAGGTTAAGCGCCTCAGAAATCCGCAGTCCGGTGGCCGCGATCAGCCCGAACAGGGTTGAGTAGGTCACGGGCCGCAGTTTCTCCTTCGAGGGCAACGTCGAAGCAGCGGCCAGCAGTTCCCGGATCTCCTCATCGGCATAGATGTGCGGTGTCAAACGGCGATGGGCTCGGCCGAAAAGATAAAGCGGAGGAACTTCGGTGGCAGGGTCAAATTGCTGGAGATACCTTGCGAACGGGCGAACGATCTCAATCCGACGCGCCCAGGTAAAGGGCACCTGACTTGATGCAGATCGAGCCCAGGACGCTGCCAGTTTTACGGTGAGCGGCCCCTGGTGGCCGATCCGGTCGGCAAAGCAGGCAAAATCAAGAAGCCGGCGTCCCGTACACCGCAGGTCAAAACCAAGGCGGCGTCTTGACGCAAGGTAGTCCTCGGCGAGCGATAGCATTCTCACTGAACGTTTCATGATTCGCTCCCCGGCCAGGGCAGCGCGACCTTGGCAAGGCTCCTGATATCGACCGTGGTGTAAATCGCGGTAGTATCGAGGCTGCGGTGTCGAAGGATATCGGCGATTTCCTTCATAGGGACTCCAGCGTTAATCAGCCGACTGCCTACGCTGTGCCGCAATACATGGGTTCCCCTGCAGCGTGGATCGCTGCCGCATCGCGCATGAGCGGCACGGACGGTATTGCGAACGACGCTCGAGCCGACGGGTTCGGTAAGTGGAGCGCGATGCCGCAGAAATACCGCCCGGCTATCGGAGACCGGGCGCCCGTCAGTCAGGTATTGAGCAATTGCGCGCCCGGTCCGGGGCGGCAACGGAAGCACATCTGTTCGCCGCGCCTTGCCTGCTGATAACCGCAACGTCCCGTCGTGCCAGTTCAGGTCGTCCAGCTGTAGCGAAGCGACTTCGCCGGCGCGTAGTCCCAGGTCGACCATACACCGGGCCATTGCGTAGTCTCTGCGGCCGATCGCGGATTTGCGATCGAATGCGTTAAGAAACCGTTCCAGCTCCGCCTCACATAGCGAGTCTGGTAACGATGCGAACCGCCACTGGGCGATTTGTGGAATCGCGGCAATAAGGCACCGGACGTGATCTCCGTGCATTCCTCGGAAATGCAAGTAGCTCCGTAGTGCACTCCCAAGGACTTTGCCGGTGCTCGGCTTGCATCCTTCGAGGTGGCTGACTACAAATCGATGAACATGTTCCGGTTTGACCTGTGCCATAGTGATTCTCGATGCACCGAATCGCTCCGACAGGAACGTCCGTACGATGCGTGTACGCAACCTTCTCGTAGATGCGGCCAGCCCGCAGACCTGGTCAAGGTGTGCGTCAAATTCCCTGATCTCCTCCCGTATCAGACGGGGTGTGAAGTCGGGCTGATGGCGTATGTCCGCCCTCTGGCGCAGCACGACAAGCAGATGCTTTAAGGCCGACCCGATATGGTTCCTGCTTCTTGGCGTGCGCAATGGGCAGTCGCACTGAGGCAGGTGTTCATCCAGAAAATAGCGGATCAGCGCTTCGTCAATCTGACTGAGTTTGATGCGTCGCTTGCGCAGCCAATAAGCAAAGTGCGCGACGCAGCACAAATACTTCCGGACGCTCCACGACGAATATCCGCGCCCAATCAAATACGTCGAATAGGCTTGATAGCTGGGTTTGAGCACGCCGTCCGTCAACCATGCCCGGGTCCGCTGCGGTAACGCGAAGTCGCTGTTCATGATACCCCTCCTCAAAAAGCCGAACTTGTCGACCTGCCTCCTGAGGAAAGCACTTTTATTATGCGCAGTCCACTACCGGTACCCGTGACCAAACACCCTTTACAAGGCGCCAAACGGACGTCCCTGGCGCGGAGCTGCGCATATTCCCGAGTTCGTCATAGTTGCGTTCATGCAAATATTTGCATGAGAACAAGCTGCGATCGATTCCCCTGTGGGACGCCACCGTCGCCGAGATTCGCAGTTGGTTGCGATCGAATCCAATAATGCGCGGCGAAGCCGCCTTGCTGCCCAACCGGGATGGGCAGGCGATGTCGCGCTCCAACGTCGCGCAACGCCTGGATCTTGCCGTGAGCCGCGCGAGTGTGGAGCAACCCAGCCTCCTCAAGAAGCGCGTTTCACCGCACATCTTGAGACATACGACCGCGATGCACCTGTTGCAAGCGGGCGTTCCATTCAACGTAATCGCCTTGTGGCTCGGTCACGAGAGCCCGATGACAACCCATCGCTACGTCGAGGCTGACCTCGCGATGAAGGAGAAAGCGCTCGGTCGGCTGGAGGCGCCCGATGCCAGGATTCGCCGGTATCAGGCACCCGACGCGTTGATTCGATTCCTGCGGACGCTGTAACTATGCGAAGGTGTCGCCAGCCTCAACCGCACCCCTCAAGGGGCTGGCATCGCCCGCGATGACCATCTGCGCATAGTCGCGACCTGAGCATAGGGGTCGATAAGGGCCCGTCCCGTTGCCGTGCCTCGGAGAAACTAGGGCAACGAAATCGAGAGACCGGGTGAGACGTTATTCGGCCCGGCGCGGACAGAACCGCAAGGCTATTGATAAAACCGGTTACCAAGAGTACGGTGCCCCACTCGAACGGTGAGCTTTTGCAGGTACCATCGGTGAGCCTTTTCAGGAGGCTGGCCTTATGACATCCGCCCACAATGGCGCGCACGGCGCCGTCCATCTGCTGACTGACAGCGACGCGCTGACCGCAAGCGTGCGGCGCACGGTGCGACTCGAAGCCACGCCCGACGGCAAGAGCGTTTTGCTGATCGACGTCGACCAGCGCAAACCCGGGACTCAGCGCGAGGTGCGCTACGAGATCACGCCCGCCGAACTGATCGCCGCGATCCGTGCGCACGGCACCGAGCTACCCGGAGAGAGCCATGGAGAGGCCGGCAAGTGAAAGCGCCCATGTTCCTGAACTGCGGGTGCCGGTATTGCTGACCCGTGCTCCGGAAATGGTCGGTCGCGGCTGCGGGCTCTGGCGCATGGCCCAGTTCCCCGGCCAATTTCGGCCGTTCGACATCAATGCGTAGATCGTCGACACCCGTTAGCGGTTCTTAGACAACGATATTGGTCAAACCAGAGAGAACGGCATGGCGAACGGGGATTTTGTCAAACTTGCGGTGCTGATTGATGCAGATAATGCCTCAGCAGCGGTTGTAAAAGAGCTGTTGGAAGAAGTGGCGAAGTATGGAACTGCAACGGTTAAGCGGGCCTATGGAGACTGGACCACACAGAATTTGGCGGGATGGAAGGACCAGTTGCATCGGCACGCAATCCAGCCTATTCAACAATTCGCCTACACAAAGGGCAAAAATTCAACGGACGCCGCCTTCATAATTGACGCAATGGATCTTCTGTATGCAGGTCGCGTTGACGGTTCTGTATCGTTTCGAGTGACAGCGACTTCACGAGGCTCGCAACTCGCCTCCGTGAAGCCGGTAAGTTGGTGTACGGCCTCAGTGAGCGAAAGACGCCTGAGGCGTTCATTGCTGCTTGCGACAAGTTCGTTTTCTTTGAAGTGTTGAGGAAGATCGGCGACCCGGCTGCGTCGGTGAGCGTGGCGGATGTGCCCGATTTGAAGGGTGTTTTGACCCACGCGATCAATGAAACGTCGCGCGACGGTGGATGGGCGCCGCTATCGGCAGTGGGCTCTTTCATCGGGAAGAACAATGCATCCTTCGACCCGCGCAACTATGGCTTTGCGAAGCTGGGTGAGTTGGTGCGAAGGCAAGATTATCTGGAATGTAAAGCGACACCGGATGCGTCCGGCGTGGCACATCATCTGCACGTTAAAATTAGGTGAATCGAAGTGGAAAAAGTTGAAGGCGACCCCTGTCTCACCGGCCATGAACCGACAGTCGCGAGGCGTAGCAAAACGGCAGATTTTAGGTTCACCTCAGTCATCCGAGTTTGATCGAACCCGTGATCCCCCGGCGTCAGACTAGTTGTCGTGTCTTCTCTTTCTTATAGACTTGGTCCGGGGGCGGTAAAATCAGGGTGAATGAAAGCCTACTCAGCAGAAAGAAAGGAAGCGCTGGTGCGTCGCATGATGCCGCCGGAAAACGCGGCGGTCTCGGCGCTTGCCAGAGAAACGGGGATTACGGAACAGACGTTGTACACGTGGCGCCGAAAGGCCAAAGGACAAGGAATCGCAGTGCCGGGCGATGGGAAGAATCCCGAAGGATGGTCTTCGGAAGACAAGTTTGCAGTAGTGCTGGAAACCGCCCCGCTCAACGCAGCGGAGCTGGCCGAGTATTGCCGGCGCAAAGGTCTTTATCCCGAACAGATCGCGGCGTGGCGGGCTGCTTGCCAGGCGGCCAACGCGAATGCCACCGAGCAGGCACGCGAGCAGCGCCATCAGTCGAAAGACGACAAGCAGCGCATCCGGCAGCTCGAGAAGGAACTGCAGCGCAAGGAGAAGGCGCTG
This sequence comes from Paraburkholderia aromaticivorans, assembly GCF_012689525.1. Lineage (NCBI taxonomy): Bacteria > Pseudomonadati > Pseudomonadota > Betaproteobacteria > Burkholderiales > Burkholderiaceae > Paraburkholderia > Paraburkholderia aromaticivorans. Next base: position 2,327,883 of record NZ_CP051514.1, on the reverse strand, counting down.
GCAGAAGCGGCTGCACTGCTGATTCTGAGAAAAAAAGTCCAGGCGATCTGGGGAGACAAAGAGGACGATTAATCAACGTCCTGGATCGCCTGCTATGTATATCGTTGATTCGCGAGGCAGCGCAGTCGGGCTGCCGGTTGGAGAAGGCTTGCGAGGAGCTGGGCGTGAGTGTGCGCACATTCCAGCGCTGGGTGCGTGAGGGCGACGCGGTGCGCGCTGATGGCCGCACGACGACCGAGCGAGCGCCGCCGTCCAATCGACTGAGTGAGGCCGAACGGCAGCAGATTCTGCAGGTCGCCAATAGTGCGGAGTTTGCCAGCCTGCCGCCCAGTCAGATCGTGCCGAGCCTCGCCGACCGCGGCGTATATCTCGCGTCGGAGTCGAGCTTTTACCGCGTGCTGCGCAGCGCTTCGCAGCAGCATCACCGCGGCCGTGCGCGCAAGCCCTCGGCCCGCGTGGTGACCAGCCATTGTGCCACTGGTTCGAACCAGGTCTGGTCGTGGGACATCACGTGGATGCCGGCGGCGGTCAAGGGCCAGTATTACTACTGGTACATGATGCTGGACGTGTTCAGCCGCAAGATAGTCGGTCACGAAGTGCATGAGGCGGAATCGGCGGAACTGGCCGCGTTGCTGATGCGGCGTGCCAGTCTGGCGGAGGGCCTGGCAGGGCGCCCCCTGGTGCTGCACTCGGATAACGGCAGCGCAATGAAGGGCGCGACGATGCTCGCCACCCTGGAAAACCTGGGGGTCGTCGCCTCTTTCAGTCGGCCGCGTGTGAGTAACGATAACCCGTTCGCGGAGTCGCTGTTCCGCACCTGCAAGTACCGGCCAGACTATCCGCGCAGACCGTTCGGCAGCATTGATGAAGCGCGGGCCTGGACGCAGCAGTTCGTGCGTTGGTACAACCATGAGCACAAACACAGCGGCCTGAAATTCGTCACGCCGGCGCAGCGCCACAACGGCGTAGCCGCCGCAGTGCTCGCGCAACGTGAAGCCGTTTATGCAGAAGCCAGGGAGCGCAACCCACGGCGTTGGTCCCGATCGACGCGTGATTGGAAATTGAATGATGAAGTCTGGCTCAATCCGGAGCGCACGCAGCAGGTAGAACTAAAGCAGTTTGCATGAAGTGACACGACAACTACGTTGACAACTGCCGTGATGGAAACACTCAAGGCTCCGACTTGTTTTGTCCACTGAACGTTTGACTACGAATGGAAGAGGTCATCGACGATGCGCCTACCTGCGCTAGAGCCGCCGATGAGCGCGTCTGCTTCGCTTAGAAATGGCTCACCTCGTGATTCACCAAAACGCAGGGGAGAGCATACGGCTACGGCAGCACCAGCCTTGCAGATCCTCACCACCGCAACATATCCGACCTCGCCCGTCGCGGTTCGCCCGCCCTTCCAGGTGAAGTCAGCCTCAACGGCCACTTCGACGTCGAATCCTTGATACTGGTATGTGTGGCTCATGGGGTCAGGCCTCCGACTTGCTTCGGCATCAGCCGCAAGCCGTCGTGTTCGACATCGGCCATGTGTCGGAGCTCGACGATTCCCCGGGTCGGTACACCTGTAGAAAGCGTCCCGATCTTGACCGGTGCAAACCATTTGCATCTAGCGATCTCGTTGCTCGGCAGCGCAATCGAGTGATACGTCACGTTGGCGAAGAATACATGGTGCAGCGTGTTAAACCCGCTGAACTGAAAAAGATACGCTAGTTCGGTCGAGGTGAGTGTCGTTTCTTCCTCCAACTCGCGCAGCGCGGCTTCGTGAGCCGCTTCACCTCGACGGATTCGGCCGCCGGGCAGCGCCCATCGCGACCTCAGCCTGGCAACCAGCGAGATGCGGTTGTCTCGGACACACAAGACGGTTGCCCTCTTTTTCATTGGTGTCTGTCCGTTTGGGCACAAGATTCTAAATAACCTCAGTCATAATTTAGCTTGTTGATGACGTCTTTTTGGACGCGTACGCTGCCATCAGACCATGCGAATGCGGAACCCGCAGGCTGGGGTAATCAGGAAACGTCAGTGCGGGATCGGGGAGTATAGCGATGAAAATGTCTCACAGATTAGGAAGCCCTGATACGGCGGGGCCGGTGTGGGGGCTTGTATTTGGCATGTTCATGACGGCAATCGGAATCGGCCTCTTGTTCTATGCGACGTCGTCAGCGCCCCTCGGACAGCAAGATGAATCGTTGGCCGTAGCGGCCATACTCATCGGCCTGTTTTCGGCCGTCTACGCGGGGCGCGAGCTCCGCCACAAACGTCGGTAGATCGGCTGTCAGGACGATGGATGGTTGGACCGTCGGTTCTAGCCGACAACCATCAGGAGGTCGAGAGCGGCGATTCGTTTGGTAGTAGCGAGGTACCGTGCCGGTTGCCGCCTTCTTCCGGGTTTAAGTTTGTGATCCAGATACTCGCCGTCCTCCCCAAAAGCCGTTCGCTCAGCGCAAGGTCGCCTCGGCGACGCCGGCCAGCGCACAAAGCGCAACGACGGCGAGCGGTGGAAACTTCCAGCGGGTCAGCAGAAAAAACTTACGGCGGCAATCGCAAAATCCGTTTCCGAAAGAACTGCGCTGGTCCAGACAGGCGAGTACAGCGCGGTGGCCAACAGTCCAACGACTGCTGCGTTCACCCCGGCAAGCAGCGCAGCCATCGATGGCCGCGCTCGCAACGCTTGCCAGTACGGCAGCGCCGCGATCACGAGCAGCAGACCAGGGAGGAAAATACCCGTGGTCGCGAGCAATGCGCCGGTCCAATGATTCGGCGGGTCCGCCATTATCCAGCCGAGGAATGCGGCGAACGTGAACAAGGGGCCCGGCACTGCTTGCGCCGCACCGTAGCCGGCAAGAAAAGCGTTCGGCGAGACCCAGCCGGTCACTACTGTCTGCTGTTGCAGGAGCGGGAGCACGACGTGACCACCACCAAACACCAGAGCGCCCGAGCGGTAGAACGCGTCGAAGACTTTGACCGCCTGCCCGGTGTGGAGTCCAACTAGCGCCGGAAGGCCGAGCAGCAAGACAAAAAAGAGGATTAGCGCGGCGGCGCCCGCCGCCCGGGAAACGTGGATCTCGCGAGTCTGCTGTTGGGGGCGCTTGGCGTCTGGCGACCGTGTTGTCCGGCACAGCATCAGTCCAAGCGCAGCACCGAGGGCGATAACGATAAGCTGCGCATAGACGGTCGTTAGCATGCAGAGAATCGCGACAGCGACAAGCGCGATGGCCGCGCAGCGCCGATCTGGACACAGGCGCCGCGCCATATCCCAAACGGCTTGAGCGACGACTGCGACAGCGACGAGCTTCAACCCTTGACGTCCTTATATGAACACCTCCCGTTCCGCAAGGCAGGGGGTTGATGTTTTGGCTAGCAGAAGCGGTTGCAGTCTTATATCCGACCTTCATTGCGAGACGGTGCCCGCTGGCCTTGATGGAATCTGCTGGAAACGACCTCATCTCCCACGGCGGGCTTCACGCCCATGGACGTCATCAGGTTTGCGTTTCCACGGTCCGACCTGGTTTGCCATCACACGTTACCCTTGCTCTGCGCAACTCCTGTGTTCAAAGACTCATCGTTTCAATCTATACCGCGACGGCTGGTCGCTCGCTCACAAATTCCCGCTCATAAGACCGGTTATGCGCGAGCAACGCCCACGCCGTTCGTGCCATCTTGTTGGCCAACGCGACCACCACCACATTGACCGGACGCCGTTTCAGCAACGCTTCTACCCACTGGGGACGTTGTTTGGAATGGGTCACGACCATTCGCGCGCCATGGATCAATAGCTGTCTCAGATAGGGGTCACCCCTTTTGCTGATGCCGCCGAGTCTGACGTTGCCCCCAGTCCCACTCTGACGGGGTACCAGGCCGATACTCGCCGCAAATGCGCGTCCGGAGCGAAATGCCTTTGGCGAGCCCATGACCGCAACAGTGGCTGTGGCTGTCAATGGACCCACGCCGGCTATGTCATCGAGCGTTTTTGCCTGGGGACTGGATTTCAGCCACTGCAGATTTTCCCGCTCGGCTTCGTCAATCCCCTGCTCGACCTGCTGGAGCTGTTCGAGCTGACGCAACAACGCCCGCCAGACAAGCTGCGGCACGACCTCTTCTATCTCGGCCATACGTGCCTTGAGCTCATTCATGAGCGCCTTGCGGCCATATCGGAAGTACAGTCCATATTCCGCAAGCAACCCGCGAATCTGATTGGTTTCGCGGGTTCGTGTCGCCACCAGGCCCGACCGGATGCGGTGCAGGCTCAGGATGGCTTGCTGGTCTACGCTCTTGATCGCCACAGTTCGCATCCCGGGTTGCTGGGCCGCCGTCCAGATCGCCTGGGCGTCTGCCGCATCCGTCTTGTTGGTTTTGACGAACGGACGCACGTATTTCGCATGCAACAACACCACCTGATGTCCGAGACTCTGGATTTTTCGCGCCCACCAGTGCGCCCCTCCGCATGCCTCCAGCGCCACCTTTCCTGGTGCCCGGGTTGCGAGAAACCGGATCAGCTGTTCACGACGGAATTTTCGACTACAGATCTCGCCACTTTGTCCATCTACCCAGTACATTTGAAACACGGCCTTTGCGATATCCAGACCATATGTCGTAGCATTCATTTGGGCTCTCCTTACCTCAAGTGACTCGTGGAACTTTCACTTTGGCACATCGATGCCATCGGTCAAGCGAGAGCCCCTTTCGGCCCTGGCACTTCCCCGAGGGGAGGGAGGTGTTCATACCATCTCCCCGCCCTCAGTCGTGACCGACTGCCGCTTGCGCGGAAAGGGCGGGGATTCCTCCTGCGAGGCGGTCACGTCCGACCGCGAGAATGTTGCGGGCAGCATGCAGGCCCTGAAAGTGGGCCTGACCATGGCGCCATACGACCGAGCGGGCTTTGAATGGAATCCATCCCAGCGAGCGTCGCGCGCCGGCCTCACGCAGCAAGATGGCCGTCGCGGCGCCAGTCGCCGCGCTCAACCACCGCAACAATCGGGGCGTGACATGGAACGCCATCATCGAATGGCCAGTAGAGGACGTGTTCGCCGAGATCGCGGATGCCGGCCTCGCGTTGCATGAAGCCTACACCCGGCACGGTGCGTCGCGGGTCTCGTGCGCGTTCTGCATCATGAGTTCGCTCGGCGATCTTCGCGCTGCTGCCGGATGCGCCGACAATCACGAGCTCTACCGCGAAATGGTTGCTATGGAAGCCGGCTCTGCGTTCGCGTTCCAAGGCCAACGCTGGCTGGCTGACGTTTCGCCCGATCTGTTGTTGCCGTCTTCGTTGAAAGCGGACGTCGAGCGTGCGAAGGCAGCCGCGCTCCAGCGTCTGGCGATCGAGGCGGAAATCCCCGCACATCTGCTTTTCACAGCCGGTTGGCCGACTGTGCGGCCGACAACGCATGAAGCCGCGCTTCTCGCGAGCGTGCGCACACGCGTCGCGGCACTCATCGGTATTGATGTTGACTGCATCACAGCCGACGCGGTCACGCAACGCTATGATGCCCTCCTTGCCCTCCGCGCGAAGACCCTGCCTGCCGGGACGCCCACCATCGACCAAACAACCGCCGCACCGGGTCAGTCGGCGTTCGCCTTCTGATGGTTCGGCTATCCGCAAATGGCTTGTTGAATCGACTTTGTTTCGGCAAAGTGAAAAGCGGAATTTAGTGGGCAGCGGAGGACTTGATGGGCAATCACGCAGCAGGAAAAGCGATATGTCAGGCCGCTGAGCATGCGGTACTCGCTCGGCAACCGAACGAGCCTGCGCTTGCTATCCTAGACCGTATTTGCGGTCCATATTGTGACTGCGACGTGCAGTTTGAGTCGGAAGACCCCGGCAGACCGGGCAGGATTCATCCCGAGTTCGATGACGACACCGTGCCGCACGCCAAGGCTGCCTTGGGCATGCTGATGCCAGAGGCATTTTCGCCCAATGGGACGGCAGACCTACCCCAGTATGGCGCGATGTTAGTTCCTGGCGACCCGAGCGGCTACACCGCTTGTGATGCTTGGGCGGCGGCAGTTGACGAACCATTCCGGAATCGCGATGGGTTCTGGTTCCCCGCCCCCAAAGGTAGCCAACGATGACCTCTGAGCCAACCGCACCGCAAGGTCGGCCGAGTAACCGCACCACGGACAGGCGCATGCCGACCGAGGTTCTCCCTTATCCGCTAGCCATACGCCGCGCCCGCGATCCCAGCGACGACAACCGCCTGTATGGAATGGTGGGAGACCAGGCGGTGTTCGAGCACATCGGGCTTCGCCCAGGCGTCGACCTGCCGAGCTGGGACGAAATCAGGGCCTTTGGTGGTTGTCTGAACGACGCAATCTTTGCGGGGTTAAAGAACCTGTTTGGCGAGCAATTTAGCGACGTCTGACCGGGTCGATAGCTCCGCGCGTCGTACGCGCAAAAAAGAGCCTACGTCGCGGTGAAGCTCACGTAGCCAAGGCACCCATCTTAATCCTGGCAAAAAAAGATTCCCGCATTCGCGGAGAGATCTCATCAAATTCAAGTTCTCCAGTAATTGCTCTGAAATTCGCGGCAGAGATCAGAACGCCCCTGCCGACAGCTCGTCCCGGTTTCGAGCTTCGCATCACACACGCTTGACTTCCAGTTGGGCTTTGTACTCTGGGTGGAACAACGGCAGCTTTTCCTTCAGCCGCTAATTTCCCTTCCGGATGGCCCAATGAGCACGCTCCTACCCGTTCCAAACGTTCGCGAACTCTGGGATGTCTAGGGTGGCATCTACGCCGGCACGGTTCACCCGCGTGACGGCATGCCCGCCTACCCACTTGTCATCTCATTGTTGGACAAAGCGTACATTCACCCCGCGCAATACTGCGCTCTGGGGGCGACGCTCGCCCCGAGTTCGCATTGGGACGGACGAGGGAACATGCGCTCGCTGCTCGCTGCCGATCCGGACAACCTGATCGCGACGCAGATAAGGGCACTACGCATCGGCGGACATGCCGACTGGCACTGTCTGTCCAAACTTGAGTGCGCGGTGCTCTACGCCAACCTCGGCGATCTGATCTATGCCAATCTGCGCGCTCATCCGTTCGCGCCACAATGGGCGACGTGGATCTGCCAGCGCTCACGCGACAATGAACAGTCCTTTCTTCAAAACTGGAACAACGGCGCTCAGGCACAAACACGAAGGGCCAGCAAGTTCACCGCACTCGCGGTGCGCCGCGTGCACTCCTCGACAGTTCTCGCGCCCTGAACGGACGGATCCTTCGGAAACTACCGCTCTGAAAACGTCATTCCGTCGCTGTACATCGATAGACCGTCCAAATTCGACATCTTTCAAAGCCTTGACTTCGGAGGGAATCGTCTACATTCCATAGTACCTTTTGAGAGGAAATTTACTATGAACAGCGACATTCACGCCGCAATGCGAATCGTCAACACAGAGACGCACCGCGTCATATCCCGGCTCGGCCTCGATGCGGGGCTCCGGATCGCCATGCGAGCCCGCTACGAAGGACGAATGGAAGCCCTGCTTCCCGTTGACAACGATCGACTCAGAAAGCTGTCTGAGCCGATCGATCCGAACGCGCCCATCGATTCTTGGGAAGTCGAACTTTCGGTCAACGGGAGACCACTGCTCGCGCTGTCGGACAGCACGATGGCAGCCGTGGCGAACGCAAGCGAGTTCGCGCCCATTATCCGAACGATGGCACAGCGCACGCTTGCGTTCGTCGGTGACGGCCCTGACCGCGGCGGCCAGCACGTGGCAATGACAACGATGCCGGGCCACGTCGTATCCGCCGCCGATACGCATCAGCTTCGCGCCGCGGCCGAGTTTCTAGCAAAGCAACCGGGCTTCGAGGCTGCCGCAGCGCTGCTCCAATCGATCCTTCCCTGAGCGACACTGTTTCGCCTCTGGGCCGCTTCATCGGCGGCCCTTTCTATTTGCGCAACGCGCACAGCACTCGCGCACGTTGCAGTTCACTGCCTGATGCGCAACGCGTGGAATCAACGCGAAAATCATCCGCCTTTTCGCCGTGGACCGCCTCCCTATCGTTGGTAGCCTTGCCTGGTACATCAATACCGACACCCGCCATGACCAGCCCCGCTACCTACGCTCACCTCGACGACCTTATCGTTCGCGCCGTGACAATTGCGCCGGTATTTACTGACGATCTGTATTCGACAGCAATCGAAGCCGAATGCCAGCGGCTCGGCCCACTGCTTGGTGTCGAAGACGTCAAGCGGCTGCTTGATCGCCGCGTCATCGCGCTTCGCCGCGCAGGCAGTATCCGTTCGCGGCGTCGTCATCTGATACTGCCTTGAAACCCAACTGCCGGCGCGCTCAGCTGTACGAGCACCCATGCATCGCGAATCCAGAACGCACCCAAACATGACCCGAGAAACGTCCGTGGAACACGAGAAGAGGACACCCGTTGTCGAAGGTGAGCTTTTACAGGAGCCATGCGCCGGCTCCGCTTTGACCGATACCGACCGACTCGCGTGGCTAATGGCGCGCGTCTGTTGCGACGAGGTACCCGGCATCAGTATCCCTTTGGGACTCTCGAAACTGCAACACCGCGCGGTGTTTCGCTCCGAGATCGACGTCCAGATCCTTAAAGAGAGGCGCGGATGATCGCCACACTCATTCTTAGTGCCGCGCTGGGCCACGGACATGTTATCCACTATGAGCACGACTACCACGATGTAGCCGCATGCGAGTCGGCCTATTCAATCGCGAAACGGCAACTGAAGGAAGTCGGCGCAAAGACGACCCGCGGCGAGTGCCTCACAGAATCGAATGGCGATCAACTTACTCGCAAGCTCCACAAACGCTCGCGCTAACCGTACGACGGCTGACGCGCGAACTCCGCGGTTCGCCGGCAACGCCCTTTTTCCCGAGACCTCCATGCTCGCACTCACTCTCAATCGAACGGTCGTCGCCAGGGTCCGCCGCATCCTGGGCTCAACAGGCGGTGGCATTCACAAGCGGATCGACGAAAACATCGAACTTCTCGAACTGCTGCGCGACCGCGCGCCCGATTTTCTTGGACAGCATCCGTGGGTGGTCAACTGGTTCGAATCTCATGACGAGTTTCTGCGCCAACTCGCCAATGCGGTGCCGTTGAAAGAAGGCTTCTTCCTGCACCTCGTGACGCCACTGAACTACATTATTTCGATCCGCTGTACAGCGTGCGGTGAAACGATCCGCACGACGGCTAACCAATCGCCCACCGACAAAGATCGTATCGCCGCTGCCTGCGCTGCCGGCTGGGGACTCGCCATGCACGACGACACGCTGGTCTTCATCTGCACCGATCAGTCGTGCGCCACACAGGCCCTGACCCGGAAGCGCACACTACGCAGTCGCGGCATCCCATCGCACCGCACCTGCACCCTTGGGGAACCTGAATGAGCACGCCGCTCGCCGTCACGAACCACGACATTACCTCGCAACTGGCGGCTGGGCCGCAATCGGTCGAAGAACTGGGCCGCTCACTGGACCGCCCCCCAGCCAGATCGAAGATCGCCTCCATATGCTGCTCGCGGCCCGCGTCGTCTGCATCGATCCCCGCTGCCTGGGCGAAACGCGCTACATGCTGACCACGAAGGCGACGGCCGCGCGGACCGGTCCGATCCAGACCTCGATTGCCGACGTTCGCTACGCGCCACCCACGGACACTGCACTCACAGGCTATTCCCGAGCGATGCGCGAGTTCCACAGCATCTGCATGCTCGCGCGTCGCCGATTCTCTTGTGTCAACCGTGCGAGCTGAGCGGCACGGCGCTCGCACACGCCTGTATCGTCACGACCCAAACCGGCGCGACCGGCGTTGGGCACGCGACGACGTTCGCGCCGTTCCTGAGGCATCTCGCCCATCCCAAATAGAAACTTCAAGTGCGCCCCCGTCGATGCCGTTAACGATGCCGAGGGCCTAGCCGGGAGCACACGCTCGCGCCTTTCAGAAACCTGGTGCCGTGGGGGGGTCGCACATTTGAATTACCGGCAAAATGAAGAATGACGACACCATAACGTCGCCATTCCAATGGCCTAGTTACAAACACAAGCGTTTTGCATGCCAAAGCTTTCTGGTATCTTACGCAGCCTCAGTCCAAAACGTTCACGCATCAACGCTTGCTTGCCACTTTTATTCCTTCGACCCACCAGTTAATCGGGACTACACTTGCAACTCCGTTTTATTGATTTACGGGTCGAATAATCCTTGCAGATTCTCCATACCATCCGTCACTACTATGCTTGAAAAACTCTATCCATGTCCCTGCTGCGGAGGCGTTCCGAAAGCCGGGCGCTTCGATGAGGTTATTGAGGAAGAGGATAAGGACGTTTCGCCACTCAGGATCCGCGCTCACCCCCTGCGGCTCGTTCAGCGGCCTCGCACCCGGGAACTCGTGCGCGTCGTCTGCGGCTCCTGCGGCCTGGCCACGCCGTGGATTCCGATCGTGGACGGAAACGAGAATGCCGCGCTCGACGAATGCGGTCGCCTGTGGAATACCCGCACCGATCGCGTGCCAGTGCAAACTGGGTCGCTGGACGAGCTCATCGAGAACGAGATCAATGGGGACGACATCTCGTATGTCCTGGCTCTTATCGCGCGGAATGATACCGAGTGGGAAACGCGTGGCCCGATCTTCGCGAAACTCGCCCAGCGCCTGATCGACGCCACCATCGTGACACGTGACTGGTGGCCTATCACGCCGACGCTCGAGGACGCGTACCGTTACCGCAAACTGGTCAGTCACTCCCATCGCGAAGAACCCGAAGATGGTCCCGGCTCAGTCGCCTTCCAACCTATTGCGCTCGCCGACGATACGCGTACCTACGCTTATGAAGGACGCGTCGCCGCGGCAGTCGACGCGCTGCCCGACCGCGAACGCTGGTAGAGTCCGCGGCCGGGCACGTCGGCATCGCAACTTTCATTGTTGGGCTCGTTTTCCGAGACCGACTCATTTCCGCCCATAGAGGCGCCTCCAGGCCTAGCTTGCGGCGCCACTCTCCAATATGCGATAGAGATTTGTCCGCGCGATTCCCAACCGCGCTGCCGCTGCTTTCTTGTTACCGCCCGTCTCTTCAAGCGCCCGCCGCACGTCTACGATCGTAATCACCGGCGCCTTCAGCTTCGCCATCGCCGCTGGCGTCGAAATGTACATCCCCGACTTTTCCGGCTTAGAGTGCCCCACCTCTTCGATCATCACCCGCAAAGTGGCATCGTGCGTCGCGCGATCTGCCCGCTCCTCGCTTCCCTTGATCGGTGCCAGGCGTCCTGACAGCACTTCGTAGCGTTGGTGCATCCATCCATGCCGCAATCCGTGGCTTGTCACGCCCCGCTCGTCCTTTGTGATTCCATGCTGCCCCAAAAGCCCGTAGTACTTCCTCCGCCAACGCGGCCAGTCGTAGTCGGAGGGTATGGTCGAACCCGTCGTGTCGTTCGCGAGCCGCAGCGCCTCATGTAACACTTCAAGCTTCAGCTGTAATGGAACGTCACGCTCGCGCCCCCCTTTCGTTCCCTTGTCCACCTTGAATTTCCTGTCTTCTCTCGCCTGCAGTTCCAGAAGTGTCTTCCGGATGCGCAGCAGGCAACTTTCCTTCACGCGCAGACCAAACGCCGCCTGAAGCTTTAATTGCACGGCCACATTCGGGTCAGTCTGTGCGATCTGAGCGAACATCGCATCGACGTCGACCCCGTTCGCCTCCCACGACTTGTCTTTGGTCGTCACGTAAGTTCTCGTTCGGCCCATCGCCGCCAGCTCTTCTTTGGACCTGTAGTCATACAGCGACTTGACCAGTCCATACTTCCCCATCCATTCAGCAAACGCCTTCAGGTGCGAAAGCTTGGCCTGCATTGTGCCGACGGCTTCGCCGTTCTCGATCCATTGAGTAACCACTGCCCTCACATGTCGCCCTTCCACTGAATAAATGCTTTCGATCTTGAAGCCTAACTTGCGGATGCTTACAAGCGTCGCACAGATTGTGTTGGCCCGCTTTCCCTGACTCTGCGACGCCAGCCTGTTCTTGCTGATGCGCGTCCGACTCAGACTTTTTCCGATGTTGTCTCTGAACAAAACCTTCAGTTCATCGCGCATACGCTGTGGCAGACGGTACTTCTTCAACATGCTGTCCGCGTCGAACGTTTGGACCATTGCCATGATTTTCTCCATGACCTTGGACTACCACGGCCCCGCCGCGAAGTTGTCTTCCAGTCGATTTCTAACCCGTGAATTTTGTGGACAGCCGTCCCGAGCAATCCCGCTCGCATCGCCCCCTACCTGGACGACTCGTCGCTTCGCGCTTATGCCCGCCGTTTAGACCCCGGTCGGGTTCCCTCTACCGCTCGCTACTCTCCTGGACTTTAGTGATCCGTCTTGATCGATCGTGCGTGTGGAGAAGCCACGCTCGATCGTCCCTCGTGCTGCTCCGCGACCTTCCGGTCGAGGTTACTACCGCAGAACTTGGGATGACTGGCTGGAGACCGGACCTTCATCTCCGCGACGCTTGCTACTTCGTCTGCCACTCAACACTGTGCCCATTCGTGAATAGCTGGGCGGGCCATGAATACTTGCGCAAGAGGGCTGACCGCGCTAACGCAGTCCAAGGCCCTCCCGTCTCGAGTTCGATCTCTTGCCCGCCCGCGTTTGGGGAGCTCAGTCGATCGAACCAGCGTGACGCCGCTGAACGAGACGATTCGTGTGTTTGCCCTGAAGCCACGACAGACCGGACCGTGTCCGTGTCCGTGTCGGGACATTCGTTTTTCCTGTAGTGAGTGTCCGGAACGCCTCGCAAACCGGGACGTGATCACGTGTCCTGGGGTACTCAGCATCCGCTTGTATCCCATTGATGTGTCGCAAAAAAAACCGCATCAAGTGTGCGGCGCGGACAGACCGAAGATTTTTGCCCGTTGCGGGGCTGGGATTGAGATGCTTGAGGGAATGTGATTCGCAGCAAGGCCGGGAATCTGGACGCACCACTGGCGTGGTGTGGGTCTTCGATGCGCGGAAGCGCGGTAGGTGAATAGGAGTATATGGACCAGTACGGGTTTGATACAGCCGGAAAGATGCACAAATTGATGCCTCTTTCCCGAAAGCCCCCCGGGCAGGCCCGTATATCGTTTATTGAGCCTGCAGAGGGTTCCTCAACACCCTATCTCCAAGCTATCGGTGAGATAAGCACTACCCGTAACACATATCTGACCGCTATCGGATAGATAAGCACCACCCGCATCACCTATCTGTCCGTTATCGGATAGATAAGCACTACCCCTAGAGCCTATCTGTCCGTTGTGGGGTAGATAGCCCGCTTAGAACACAGGAGCATTGCAATTGAAAACGAACGTTCTCGCCGTTGATGTCGGCTACGGCAACACCAAATTCGCCTACCGGGCCGCTGTCGGTACCGTGGCCACTGGCATGTTTCCCTCCCTCGCTCAGTATGCCCCCGCTCGATCGATTTCCGGCGGCAATGGATCTGGGTTCAAGACCCGCGACGTTACCCAGGTCACGATCAACGGAACGCCGTACGAGGTTGGTCCTGGCGTCAGCCTGACTGCTGCCTACGGAAACACGGGCCGCATGCTGGTGGACGACTACGTGCTCTCCAATAACTATGCCGCCCTGCTTGCCGGTGCCATTTACCGCTCGGGCCACACGCGCATTGCGCGCCTTGTCCTCGGCCTGCCGGTGCATACTCTGGCGAAGTTCTCGCGCGAGTTGGTAGAGCGATTTGTTGGCGATCACGACTTCGGACAAGGCGTCATCACGATCGAGAAGGTCAACGTCATTGCCCAGCCACTCGGCACGCTCACATATGCGACGACCTTACGCGCAGACAGAAACGGTGCGTCGCAGCAGCATCTCGTTGTAGATGTCGGTTACTACACGACCGACTGGGTCTACGTTTCGGATTTCCAGATCGACGACCGACGGAGCGGCGGCCGTCCGGGAGGAATGTCGCAAATCCTTCAACGGATCGCGGAGAACATCGGCAAGGATCAGGGCGAAGCTGTCTATGACATCGAGCGTATCGATGTGTGCCTGCGCGAAGGTCTGCCCTTCCACTTTTACAATCAGGACATCGATATTCGGTCGTACCTGACCGACGCGCAACAGGTGATCAACGATGTGATGGTCGACGTCAAGAATAGAGTCGGCCCGGTCGAAGGCATTCGCTCCATCATCCTGTCGGGTGGCGGAGCAGATCTCTACCGCCCGATCATCCGCCAGACGTTCCCGCGCACGTTCATCGACAAGCTCGAAAACCCCTGCTTTGCGAACGCGAACGGATTCCTGATTGTTGGCGAGTCCGCAAGCCGCACAGTCCATTAAGGCCTTCCATGCCAAGCATCTATAGCATGAAGGTCCTGATCGACGAGGCCGAATTTCCGGAACTGCACGCCAAGCTGAGTGACGCCCGGCATCCTCGGGCCCGGGCGGAGATGCTGAGGCGCATGGCCTCAACGTATCTGATAGAGCGGGCCAGAACCGGACCCGTCACTGTGATGCCGGCTGCCACCGAAACGCCGGCTTCTTCAACGACGCCTGCCAATCAACCTCGCCCCACCGTCATTCAAGCCCCGACAGATTCGCGCTCGGAAGCTGATATTCCGAACGAAATCGCCGATCGCTTTGTTGGCAACATGGGGCGATTTCTGATTGGTAACGATCCCTAGCCGTTTGCTGGCTTGACATCGGTTTGTACGGCGTAGGATAAACACGAAACAGGTGTTGCACTTCAGATTTCAGGCCGCCCATACAAACACTGCGCAAGCGAAGGGAGAACAAAATGGTACTCGCGGATCTGACCGGCCTTTTCACCTTTTCGTGGGACGACCTGATGGCGCTGGACCTTTCGCAGCCGGCATCGTGGCTGATGGTTGGCGTGATCGCAATCTTTGCGAAACTGGGTATTGAGTTTGGCAAGGTACTGTTGATACTCGACGACAAGCTGATCGAATTCCTGGAACGCAACCTTTAGCAAACCTCGCGCCGGCCGAGTCCGGACGAAAAAAAAGGCCCGCAGGTGAGTGCGGGCCTTTTCTATTGGTGGCCGTCGTTCGTGCGGCGCAAAAACAAACGGCCCCGGAAAAAATCCCGGGGCCGTTTCAAAAGGTCAGTGCAGCGGGTGGACCATCGCCCTACGCACACAGATTTCAAAAGCGTCCTCGAACAGCTGGTCGCGACAGACGTATTGCGTATTGCCCGTCACACGCCGGTCGATCACATCGAATCCCGCCGCTTCCGACTTCGATGCAGGCATGCTGCCGTGTGCCTGACCGGTGGTTGCAACGATCTCGAACTTACCGACGAATACCTGAAAAGCACGCATGGGAATCTCCATAAGTTGACGCCCAATGCAACTCGCCCAATGGGGAGTTCCCATTGGGCGGAAGGATGTTTTGCCGGTTGCCCGGCAAAGATGAATCAGGCCGACAGTGCGATAGGCTCTGCGGCTCTGGATTTAGCAGCGATCTGTGCTCGAGGTGCCGCAACAGACTCCGTGCCCAGCCACTCGTCGGCAAAGTCAGTTCCACGCTTCTTCGGCCGATGGACGAAGACGGTGAACCCGTCCGCGCGAAGACGTCTGGACAGCACTAGCGCAGCTTGCATACCGGGCGACTTCCTGGTCTTCGGATCAATCTCATCAAAGTCAGCAAAGATGTGAATGGCTCGAATCCCAAGACCCTCCGGCACAACGAACTCGGCAAGCAGCCCGCAATTCAGGCAGCTCCACACGGGGACGCCGTAAATCATGTGAGCGGCATAGGCTGTTTCCAGCCCTTCCGCTATGCCGATTTCTCCGTTGACCGGATCCATCAAGCGTACAGCGCCGCCGTTCAGTTTGTTGAGCGTCAGGTCGTTCTTCTTGGCATCGAGAATCTCGCCGTCAGACGAGACAATCAACGCCTTATGCGGCTTGACCTGATCGAGGTACGTTCGATGCAGCGTCCCGAGACGTCCATCCGGAAGAATGAAGCGCTGTACGATGGCTGGCCACTTCCCGAGAGATCTCTTCTCGTGAAAGTATTCGAGCCTGCCAATCCGCAATGCCTTCGATGGCGAGACGGTCAGCCCTGGAACCCGCGCGACCAGGTAGTTCGTCCCGAGGTCACCAGCGGCCAGGGGCTTGCCTCTCTGCCACATCGTGTTCAGGCGATTCTCGATCCAGTCGCGGTCGATCTCCTTGCGGGGGCCGGGTGCGGGATTGGCAGGCACGGACGCGGAACGTGCCGGGAGTGCGTTGCCAGAGTTTGCATCGAGATCCCGCATAAGCTCACCGAAGGTCATTCCGGTCACCTTGCAGATCAGTTGCAAACCATCCCCAGCGGCGGCCCTGCCGTTGCTCGCACAGCCACGACAAACCCAATCGCCGCGGCCACGCTTGTTGTCATACGTGAAGCGGTCAGTGCCACCACATTCGGGACACGGGTGCCCTTTGCCATCCAGAATGGCCGCCGGCACACCGTAGCCGGTGAGAAGAGCGACCCACTGATCAGGCGTCAGGTGAAAGTCCTTAACATTCATTGTCACTCTCCTCATAGGGATTGTGGGTTGGTCGATGCCTGAGTCAGGCGTGAAAACGCTCGCCCAAAAAGCAGTCCGCGCGACTGGCGCGCAGGCAGCTTTGTCGGCAGGTGTTGTTCTCGGGTGATATCGGAAGATCGCAGTCGCTGTGGTCAGGCTGCGCTATGCGGAGGAAGAAGACGTGGTGCGGGCCGCGACGCACCGGAAGGTGCGCCGCGAGGCAGAAAAAAAACGACCAGACCTGTCGTCCCGACGACCGTCATGCAACGCCAGACGTCGGTTTGCCGCATCAGATGATCGACCACGCAGCGCGGCTATGAAAGCCGAGGAACGGTATGTCGTCGTCAAGGGAATCGAACCCACCGTCACGCGGGGCACCGCCGCCGGCACCGGACCGCGCGGGCTGCGAACATGATGCCGCCGGCCTGCCAGCACCAGTTCGACCAGCAACGGGCGCTGCGCCGCTTGGCGGGCGGGCACCCTGTTCGAACCGGTTATCGTCCTCACCGCTTTCACGCCGATCGCCACCGCTGCGGCCGCCGAGCATCTGCATCTGTTCGGCGACAATCTCCGTGGAGTAGCGGTCTGTGCCGTCCTGCGCCTGCCACTTGCGCGTACGGATACGACCTTCGATATAAACCGTTGAGCCCTTCTTAAGATATTCCGAAACGATTTCGGCAAGCCGTCCGAAGAACGACACGCGATGCCATTCGGTTGCTTCTTTCATCTCGCCCGACGCCTTGTCCTTGAAGCGGTCGGTAGTAGCGAGTCGAATGTTGGCCACAGCGTCACCACTGGGCAGATATCGTACTTCCGGGTCGGCGCCGAGGTTGCCGACGAGAATGACTTTGTTGACAGATGCCAATTTAAGAACTCCTCTTAGATATGTTTGATCGACCAGATCCACTTGTCGAAGTGGACGGGCTTGCCGTCTTTCATCCGGGCTTCGCCCTCTCGATTGAATGCCTGCACTTTCTCTTTGCGCAGACGCCTGATTCCAACCTGATCGCCCAATGCACAACCGCACTGAGTGATTGCATCCTTGAGACCTTCGCCCTGGACGATCTTTTCCTCGCCAGAACTGGTCTCGAGACGAATTGCGAACGAGGTGTAGAACTTATCCGTCCCCTCCTGCGCGTTACGACGGGCGAATTTCTCCTCGCCCCACGCGGTAATGAGACCCGCATAGTCCGGACGACTTCCGTCCTCCCCCAATGGTTGCCTGGGTTCGGGAGACCGAGGCGCCTTCACAGCGGCCACGGCTTCCGGCACACGTTGCGTCTTCGCCGTTACAGGCTCTGGCTTCGACCGTGCGGTCGCAGGTTCCTGCTCCCGGATGACGTTGAGGATGGCTTCCTTGAGCGAGCAGTGGTGGCCCCCCTTTTCCTGCCACCGCGGAAAAAGCTCCGGTAGGAGTTTCTTCCCCACAGGGGTGTCGCTGACGACCATGTCGAATTCCTGCTCAAAGTGAACGACGTGATCCGCTTCCTGTACGAACAGGTGCGTGATGTCCCGGATCGTTACGAACGTCTCGTTCGCGGCGCCCTGCCCCACCGCCTCGCCGTCCTCTTCGGACGGTTGAGCCGGTGGCGCAGCGGGAGGCTGCTTCGGGATCGGCCGGCTCGACGCCGACGAGGACGTCTGTTGGCCATAGCCGCAGAAGGCATCGAAGCCACGTGAAAAGAAGGTGAGCATGTCGCCTCCTAGATCAGCGTGCCACGCGACTTGGCCGTCAGACGATCCAGATCGGCCTTGAGCGCGGGAGTGCTCAGGATCACATCCTGAAGCGTCTCGGGATCGACACCGTTCGCACGGCACACGAACACATAGGGCAATGCACCGTCCCAGTAACCCATGACCCATCCCAACGTTGCGTTGTAGTCCGCGAGATCGATTTCAACGTTGCGAAGGCGTTGCGAGAGCAGATCAGCGCAATCCATCAGCGACTCGGGCATCGAGTCTCCCTTGCGGGAGTCGATTGCGAGTGTGATGAGCGCGTCGACCATTTGCTCCCGGATGCTTTCGCTCCACAGATACGGATCTGGGAGCGGGTCCGGCTTGACGACCGGCGTCATGCTTACGGCGGTGGCCTCGCCAAAAAAGTCGAGTTGCCAGGCACTTGCGGTTGCGGCTTCCATGGCAATACTCCAGGGTGCGCCAGGAAACCACTGCCTTGTCGGGAAAGGGCTCCCGGCAGGGTAATGAGGACGCCCCAACGGGGCGGCGATAGACGAAGCCTGTTTCAGGACTTCATGCTCGAAGGGGTAACTACCGCCGTCTTCGCGTATTTGCGCTTAGGCGATGGCGCTGCCTGTGGTTGTGCTTCCGGCACAGCGGCTTGTGCTGCCTGCTGTGCTTTGGGCGCAGCCGTGTCGATCTCCGACTTCTTCGCAGTGCCTTGTCCCTGCTTCTGTTGGGGTTTCGGCGGTAGCATGAAGCGGATGAAAGGACTCAGGACGCGGAAATAAAAGAACAAAACCCAGCCCAGAAACACTAGTGTTTGAAGCACGGGCGTCTTGCTCACTGCCATCAGGCTGAAATCCACCAACAGCAGCCAAACTATCGTACGGACAACTGCGTGGTACCCGAGCACAATTGGGTTACGCACTGCTTTTGCGGATGACATTGAAATCTCCCGAAGGTAGACAAGGGTTGTCAGGACTCACGCCCTGGATATTCGATGCTCGGACGAGCAAGGGAATCGCCGCCTGTGCTGCTTGGCTCAGCCCCATGACGCGCATGAAACTCAGCGAAGAGCACGACTCGGGGACTTCTCGCGTGGGAGGAGGCCGGGTAATACAGCGTAGAAGAAACTGGACAGGCAAAGCGTGGGCCTTGCGCAGCGTCGATGCGTGTTGTCACGCGGGTGGTGCTGCAAGAATAGCGCGCCAGTTCAGGCGTCAAGGTCCCGAATGGTGATGAAATCGGAGCCCCTTTCGCACGTTCCTCGGGGCCATCGAAACGGCCGACTCCAACAACGACCGGTTCAATTGAATGCGTAAATCCAATACGCATATAGCAGGCGTCTTATTACAATTAAATAACAGAAATCTTTAATGAAATTGCAATGCCTCGGCAAAACATAATAAACAAAATCGTTATGAAACTATTTGCCGGTTAGTGCAGTTATGATAGCGTCTAGAGCAATTACCGATCCGACATTGCGCCTTAGTGAAGCTCACGACCCGATGCCTTTCGGGCGTTCGTGACAATGTTGGCAGGGTCTATCAGCATTACGCACGTCCGATCGCGCTGGGGTTTGACTCGGCGCCAAGTTGTTAATCTGAGGGTGTCAAAAACAAATTAAGAGAGAAAGAAAATGCTTCTCAGGCTAATAGGCCTCGCGCTGCTCGTTTGGCTTGGGCTCAGGGGTTACCAAAATCTGAAACCGTCTTCGCGAAAGAAGGCCTTGCAGGCGCGGACGCAAGCCGCCGGCGAAGCGGGTGAAGCCGCCGTTTCCGACTGCCTCCAGGGGCTGCTGCAGGCCATCTCCGAGGGCCCTTTCTGCCTGCGCAATTCGCTCATCCTGAATCACGCGCCCGGCGCGGCCTTCCCCACTGCGGAAGTCGATCATCTGGCCGTGACACCGTTTGGGATCCTTGTACTCGAGACCAAGCATCGGTCGGGCAAGATTCTCCCGGCTGACGACGGTATGCTGCTCCGGGTCTCCCGCGACGGGACGTCAAAGGCGAGGAAGAACCCCGCGGTGCAGAACAGTTCGAAAGTCGCTTTTCTGAAGTCGATTCTTCCGTTGCATGCAAAAGCGATCCGAGGCGTAGGTATTTTCTCTCATCCGGATGTCCGGCTGGATATGCGGATCACGAGCGATCTCTTGTGTCTCGATGAGCTTGGGTACTGGTTGCGCGCCCGACGCGACGGCTACCGTGCCACTCGTATGCCTCCGATCGACACGGCAGAAGTTCTCCGGACGATCCTCGAACACGCCGATACCTCCGCTGACGCCGTCAGAAACCAAAAGCACCGCGTCGCAGCGATGGCCTGAATACGCATGGACGCTGTGGCGCGCCAACACCCCGAAACAGATAAGAAATTCCCTGGTTTTTTGCTACACCCTTCGTAAGACGTATGTTTTCCTGCGTCATTCCGATGGTCGCGTCGGGGCAGCGCGACGGAAAATACCAAAAAACCACTGGCCTTCTTTTTCCGAGGTCAACCCCATGTCTCATCGTTTGATCAGTCAACCTGGAAAAGAAAACCGGAACCGACGCCATGCCAGCAAACATCAAGAAGAAACCTGGAACCGCCCTCTTTGACCCCACCCTAACAGACGGGGATATCGACGGCATCATCGAACACGAGTCGAGTCTGGGCCATATCGTCAGCCCGACCCTCCCGCTGCACGAACGCCGCATAGCCGCACGGGAAATCCTGGCCGCGCTCTGTAGCGAGGACACAGTCGCGTCCCTTCTGACCCTCTCCGGGAACGTGGCAATTCATGAAGAAACGATCACCCGCGCGCGCATCGCCATTGGCGGTCACTTTCAGTCAATCCTTCACGCAATCCAGAAGGATGTGCTGGCAGACGCCGACGACTCCGCGGAGCGGAAAAAGTTGGCCCTGCAACTGACGTATGAATATATCCGCATAGTGCACGGCTACAGCCGGCCCGTGGCACGTAATCACATCCTGATCTACCAGCGTTTTGCTGGCAACGCCGAAGCGCAGCGCCTTCTTAGCTATTCTGAAATGCTGCTGCTTGCAGAGCAGGTCAAGACCGAGGACGGCATCGTACTGCTGATCGACGAAAAGCGGGACGCGAAACTGTCGCAGGCGGAGTTCAAGCTTCTCACGCGCGAGTACGCGGTGAAGCTTAAGCAAGCGGAAGAAGCCTTCGAGCAAATTGGCCAGGCGCTCAACCAAGCGCAGGGTGACCTGTTCCTGAAAGAGAGCGAAGCGGTACGCCTGCAAACCAGCAACACCGGACTGGAGAAGCAGCTTGAGGACGCCCAGAAGAAGATTCAATCAATAGAGGATGCGCGCGCCGAAGTGTCTTCGCGGCTCGTTGCCTC
Organism: Paraburkholderia aromaticivorans; assembly: GCF_012689525.1. Classification (NCBI taxonomy): domain Bacteria; kingdom Pseudomonadati; phylum Pseudomonadota; class Betaproteobacteria; order Burkholderiales; family Burkholderiaceae; genus Paraburkholderia; species Paraburkholderia aromaticivorans. The sequence goes on along the minus strand of NZ_CP051514.1, from coordinate 2,306,364 downwards.
CCGCTCTGAAGCTCAAACCTCTCAAGATCGGGTTGTTGAACTGGAGGCTGGCGTCAGCGAGCTCCAAACCCAACTCGACGCAGCCAGGAACACGCCCAACGGCCACGTCGAAATCAAGGAGGTGGAGGTCCTCCCTCCCGAATACGCATCCAGGATCGATGCGATCCAGAAAGCTGAGGAGGCGCTACTCAGGAAGCAAGCCGAAGTGCAAGCGCTCGAGACCGCTGCCACTGAGAAACAGCAGCAGCTCGCCAGCACAGAGGAAACGCTTAGGGACAACAGCAAGCTGCTCGCCACAACGGACGCGATGACAGCTCTCATCGACACCTTCAGCCTGTTTCATACCGCCTACGTCACGGCTCGCCTCAAGGTCGCAGCGACCGGTGGTCCTGAAGCCTTCCGCGTGCTCCTCCTGGAAATCGACAGCAAGATCCAGAACCTGCACCTCGAAGTTCAGGCGGCTATTGGCCGCGGCGCGTAACCATAAAAGAACAAGCGAAGGGACCACACCATGCAACCCGATACCGATTTCAAGCGCGTCAGATATGCGTTCATTGAACCGAGCAGTGAGCGCAATCTTGAGGTTTTCAACATCGAGACGATCAAGGTGCTCGATACAGTCCTGCACCTGCATCCCGAGTACGAAACACTCACTTGCCTGAACAGCGGCCGTACGCAGGCGCTCCTCGAGGGCACCCGCCAGCTGTCGCTGCTCGTCACGACCCCGTTCAACCTTTTTGCGCCTGTTTTCAACGACCTTCAAAGCTGGGAAGCGCTCGTGGCGAACTGGGCGTCCGACTCGGTCATGCGGGTCAAGGAACTGGCGCCGAAACAGGTTGCCACTGTGCAGCTTTACCAGATCCGGCACGCGAACCAGTTGTACATCCACCTGATTCGTGAGTTTGCGGCGAACTATGTCCTCGCGCCAGCTATCTTTGGCATGAGCCGGGAGGTCATGACCTTCCTTGGCAACCTGAGCGCCTCGAATGAAATCGCCCTGCTTTACAACATCGGTCCGGTACCGCTCTTCAAGTGGCGCATGGATATCTCGCGTTTCTGGTTCGACCACTCGTCCAAGGCCTTGACGCGCGCGAAAACCTCTCACTACATCATGCAGACGTCGCCGCCCGAGAACAAGATCAGCAATCTTCCGCGCCAGGCCAACTGGGACGCCTACGGATTGAAGAAGGCCTTGCTCGAAGACTACATGGACGCTCTGCTCGCATACGGTTTCCGCGCGGCTTCGGTCTCAAAGATCATGCGCCGCGCAGCCGGCGAAGTACGCAATCGGTTCAAAAGTATCCATGGCCGCCCCTCGACATGTGGCAGTACCCCGAGGTCGGTTACGTGGATCCACTCGAATTCAAAACATCGACTGCATGCAACATTCTTTACGTATCTCTATCGCAACGCCAATAGCGATTCTTCACGTGCATACCTGCCGTTCCTTGCTTCGCTGAATCTCTACGAGAAGATGTTCAGCAACTTCGAGAACGAGCAACATCTTACCGTCGACCGCGCTTTCAACATGTTGCTCACGATGGCCTTCGATTCGAGCGTGAACATCGGGGCGTGCAAGCGATGCACCACCCAATATCTCATTGCCAACTCGGCCGAGAAAATCGAACTCGCGGAACGCTATTGGTGCCCGTTCTGTTCGCACCGCCAGCCCGGAAAGTTCAGCGGCACCTCGGCAACATCACCTTGAATGGACGCAACTGCACATGGAGAACGGATTGGAACTGAATCTTTGGGTTTACCGGGCAGACAAGACGCTGTGTTTTGCATATCGCGACGAGGAGGGTCACTTCTTCAGTGAGGCCGACGGCGCACCGATCACCGATGTCCTGGCCTTCGCCCGTTGGGTGCCTACCGGCCTACCCAACTAGCCCGCGACCCGACCATCACTTCGCGCAGGTGACAACGATATGGAAGACCTGGCCTACCTCGTACCCGATAGTTTCGCTGCCTGGCTCGGCGGGCAGGGCGACGGTCGTTTTCGCGCATACGAGCAGTACTATCAGCGCGAACTCGCGGTACGCAAAAGCAACTTCGACCTCGAGAAGGTGAACGACCAGTTCGGGCAGGCCGGCACTCGGCCTCCGCACGTTCCAATTTCGAGGCTGCTCGGCAAAGCCGCAGTCGGACTCTTCGCCATCTATGCAGTTTCACTGGTACTGAAGGCAGCGAGTCACATCAACCCTGCGGCCTCGGGCGTGGTTGTCATCGGCATCCTGATCGGGCTGCGCAAAATCCGCACGAAGATAGAGCAGACGAAGCAGGACAAATAGATGCGGTATTGCCCACTGCGGTTTCCGGGCAAAGGCACTGCAAGTCGGACCAGCCGGATTATTTCAACGACGGGAAGCGAATCATGCGACCGTGGCGTATCCGAGCGGCCACTTTCGTTTAACACCGTCACCAACATTGGGGCGACGAATGGCAAGGCATCTACTCGGCATTCCGCCTTCAGGACCGCGAATTAAATGGGCGAGGTCAGCGGACTTGACTTCGGCGACGGGCCGGTAAGATTAAATCAAGGGTGCGCAAGGGCGCGGACCCACTCACTAGAATGGAACCTTCAACCATGAAGAACAAGAACGGGTTTTCGGTAGTTGGCCTGACGGCAATCGCAATTGCAGCATCGCTTACGTTGGCGGCTTGCGGAGGCGGAGGTGGTAGCGGCTCGCCGAGTTCGTCCGGCACGTCTTCGTCGGGTTCGACTGGCAGCACGTCGACAACCACTCCGGCGGCCGTCACCGGCACGTTGACGACGCCGCAGTATGCGGCAAACAGTGCTCAACTCGCTGCGTTCACCCTGCTCAACCAGTACCGTCAGGAATGTGGTTTTCCGGCCCTTCAGGAGAACACTGAACTCGATCAGGCTGCTCAGGCGCACGCTAAGTACATGGGCTTAAACAACGCGGTGTCCGATTCTGAGGCAAGTGGCAATGCAGGCTTCACTGGCACAAGTTATATCGCTCGGGCCGTCGCGGCAGGTCTTCCATCCACGGTGAACGGTACGGGTGTTAGCGCTGCCTACTACACCAACTCGACGTTAGCCGAGTCGCAATACGGCAGTAACATGATTACGACCTGGCTCGCAGGCGTGTACCACAGCGGCGCGGTTTTCTATCCGTCCGGAATCGTCGGCATCGGCGAGTACGAAACTCAATACAACGGCTATCCGGATGCCTGGGGCAGCATGAGCCTCTTGAACACCGCTACACAGACGATGAGTAGCACACCACTCACTTTCCCGTGCCAAGGCACAACCGGCATTGCCTATAGCGGTGCCGGTGAAACTCCGACGCCGCCAAACGTCTCGAACACTGGTTGGGGTACGCCCGTGGTCGTGATGGGGAACTCAGGCGATGCGATCGTACTGCAAACCGCATCCATGACGGGGCCTGCTGGCAGTGTGACACTTCAGGTTCTAAACTCGTCAACGGACCCAAACAAGGAGATCGGCGCATATGAGGCAGTCGCGTATCCGACGTCGCCGCTCTCGCCGAACACGCAGTACTCTGTAAGCCTGACTGGCACGGTGAACGGGACGGCGTTCAGTCGCAGCTTCACTTTCACGACCGGCAACGTCGTCGGCTAACTCGGAATATCCCCTCGCCACGAAGCGTCTTCGGACGTTCGTGGCGATTTCGAGAGTCCCGCCCCGATGCTCCGCAAACCGTCGCGGTGTCACAAACGCACCCATTTCGGGCCGGTCCCTTGCGGCGCCGACCGATGTCGGTCGACGCCTCACCCCTGGGCCAGTCGCTTCAGTTGCCCCCACCGCTGCAGGTCGGGAAGAAAGCTTGAACTACCGCCAGGTACGCGAGCGTGCCGTCGCCGTTCAGGATGCACTCCAGTTCGTACGACGTGGTCGTGTCTCCGCAGACATCACTCTCCTCCGGCCCGTTCGCACCGAACATAATGCCCTCCACACCCACTCCGCCGGAGTATGGATAGCTGCCGTTGTACGTTTCAAATTGCTGGGTGATCTGAAATCCATTAGTGACTGCGGCGGCGTCACAGGCTGTCACTCCAGTCGGAGGCGGAGGTGTGGTCGCCTGTGGCCTGCATACAAGACCAACCCAACTTCCGCCATTCCAACTTGCAGCTTGAACTTGCTGCTGCCCGGCAGGACAGGCCGGCTGCCCTTTATAGGAGCACTGCGGCGTACTCCAGTGCGAACCTTGCCACACCGCAGACGAAACCGTCGTCCATCCGGCTCCTGACGAGCAGGTTGGAGCGGGGATCGGCGCATGCACGATCGGTGTCACGCAGGTGGCGTCCTGGTAACCAGGGGAACAGATGACCGGGTTGGCAAACGCCGACGTGCCGATCAGCAGCCCCGCGATGAACAGTACAGCCTGGAGAAGCTTCTTCATTTTCATCCCCGCCTAGTAGGTGCAATAAGTTGCCGCTGCCGCCAGCGCGCCGTTGATCCCCGCGCCACCGCCGTCAGTGATATAGATGATCCATTGGCTGCCGCTCGGGTTCGCGCCGTAATTGACAACGGATGTCGCGTCGACGGTGAAATTGGTCGGCGACAGGATGACCCCAGCCGTCCCGCCAGCAGGACAGGTAGGAATCGGGATCCCCCATCCATTCGCCACCACATACTTGTACATCTGCAACCAGCGGCCACCGATCGGCTCCCACTTTCCGTACTGACAGGAAAGGATCTGCCCGGATCCATCACTGTTAGCGCCCATGATTCCGTTCGCCGAACACGACGAGCCCGGGACGGCCACGTTGCCCGCCTGAAGCGTGCCTTGAACCTGAAGCGCACCCTGCCCGTTGGCAGCCTGAATCGACAGGTGATCGTTTTTGTCGTTGACGATCCGGACGTTAAAGTCCTGCACGCCCTGGCCAGCCTGGTGAAAGTCGATGTACGGCGTTCCGGTTCCCGCCTTCGCATTGTTGCCGCCCAGCTCAAGAGAGCCGCCCTGATCCGCCTGTAGCTGGCCGCCACCGTTGACCGAGAAGGTCGATGCCGTCGCTGTGTTCACGCCGGTAATGTTGTGCGCGTTACCGCCGGTGTCGGTCAGACCCAGATCGGTCTGCATGTTATTCAGCTCGGGGTGGTTCACCACGGGCACGCGATACAGGTACGCCGTGTTCGCCTGCACGTTCGTGAACTGCAGCAACGATGCAAGATGACCACTACCCGGATTCGAGAAGGCCGTGAGCGGCACACTCCACGCACCGTAGGTCCCGTACGCGGTGTTCGTGTTGAACGTATTACCGGCCTGGTTGGCATACGGTACAAAGCCGCCCGCCGCGCCCGTTTCGGCCGCGATCTGGGCAAGCTGCTTCGTGTCCCTGATCGGATTGCCGCCGGTCGACGTCACCAGCGTTTCGAGTTGTCCGGCTGTCGGCTGGAGCACTTGCGCCTGCCACGTCTGGCCGAAGCTGTTCGTGCCCAGATAGCCGGCTGGCAGATAGCCAGCGGTCGCCAGCTGCGCTGCGGTGATCGTGACCGGTACGGCTGCCGTCGCGCCTTGCGCAAGCGTGACGGCATTGTCCTGGACGTACTGTAGCGTTGCAGCGTCGAAGGTGTGCTGCTGGGAAGCTGTCGCTGCGGTTTGAATGTTCGTCACGCCCATTTTGGCGAATTGGGTAAAGCCCACAACGCCAAACATGGAAATCACCAAAGCGGCCAGTGCGCCGATGATCGGGTCCATACCGTCCTCTTAGTTAGCCGTCGTCGAGTAGTCGACCAGATCGCCCACCGGAATCTGATTCGGTACGGGCACCGCTTCGCCGGACACAAGAGAAATTGCCGCCCCCTGCCGCGTAACCCTGTACCAGATCAGGTTTTCGTTTGAGTCGCCCTGTACCTGCCCCACGGCGCCAGGGGCAGCCTGCATGTAGCCGTAGATATCCCGGCCACCCGTTCCGATCGGGGTGGTCACGCATCCCTCATTGGCGGGAGCGCTCACCCCAACCGGCAACGTCACCTGCACTGCGCTGCTCACCACGCCAGGCTGCGCCGATGCCGAGGCGTAGCACGCTTCCCCCCACATTTCGGCTTGCTGCGCACTGATGACCTGCCTGTTCTGCATCTGCCCGACCGGCCCGGCGCCCGGCACAGAGTTCGCCGCCTGCAGGCCCATCATCTGCAGGCCGAAGTAAAAGAGGAAAGCCACCATCGGCAGAATCGCAAAGCCCATGTCAGAACTCCCCCATGTTGCCAGGCATCTTCATCACCCGCTCCTGGCGCTCCACCTCGGAAACCATCTGTTCAAGGACGCCTCCGCGGATATGCGCCCGGATCGCCCCTTCGCTCACTGAGTTTTTAACGACAAGCGGCTTAGCCACAATGCGCCTGCGGTCCTCGCCGTTGATGTTTTCGAGAAGCATCTGTTGATGAACCACGGCCAGGAGACTGTCTGCGAAAAGCGACACGTCATAGCCAGACTCATTGACGAGGTTTTTAACGCGATCGATCACGGAAACGGGGTCGCGGCCGTGAACCGAGACCACAACGAGGTGCCCGCTTGTAGCTGCAAGCACTGCCTGGCCTGCCGCATCAGCAGTGCGCATCTCACCGAGCATGATGATGTTCGGCGCCGCACGCATGAAGTCCCTGATGCGCGGGCCGAAGTCCCTGTCATCCTTCACCTGCGTCTGGTAGCAAACGCCAGCAATTCCGTCGAGGCCTGCATAGCGGCCTTGCATCTGTACTTCGATCGGGTTCTCCGCCGTGACCGCTATCCCACCGAAGGTCCGCAGACGTTCGGCCACATAAGCGGTGAGAGAGGTTGTTTTTCCCGATCCTGTGCGCCCGGCAATCAGCACCAGCCCACCCTCATCGAATTCGGCCGCCATGAGGGCTCGCGAGAGTCGCGACGGATAGCCTATTTTGTGAAAATCCAGCGGTTTCTCGATGATCCGGCGAAACACATAGACCGGACCCTTAAGTGTTGGAAGGCACTTCGCTCGCAGAATAAGACCGCCCCATCCGAAGCTATCGTCATCGTTGAGCGTCATCTGCTCCACGTCCTGCAGCAGCGCTCGTGCTTCGGTCTGCAAGATTCCGCTCAATCGGTGACCTTGCCGGTCGTTCGGGGCTTTCTTGTACCAGGCCAGCCCGTCGGCTTCCAGATACAGATCGGAAAACGCGATCTGTGCGAGGGGTGAACCCGGTGACGCGAGCGTCACCGGCGTCGGTTGCGCCGACTCAAGGGCCGAGCGCGCCTCCGGAACCGTTCCAAAGGCAGCAGGCGGAGCCCCTGAAACCAGCGGCTCCGCACCCGACGCGACGACAGCTTCGATCGCGCTCATGTTGGGCTCGCCCGTCGATTACTGGAAGGTCAGAACGAAAGCAACCGCGCCCGTGCAGGCAGCCGCAGCCGTGACCGGATCAGCGGGAGTAGCCGTCGTAAAGGTCGCCGTACCCACCTTCAGCGTCACATAGTCCTTCAGGTTCTGCGCGAGGTTCACGCATTGCGACTGCGTTTCAGAGCCGCCGCCGCCGAACGTGATCGCACCTTGCGAGGTCCCGCCGGCGCCAGCGGCGAACGCGACCGTATTACCCCACGGGTCGACTGCATTCGTACCGTTCCACCACGTCGATGGCAGGATGCCGGCGGTGTTCAGGCTAGCCACGTTGGCTGTGGTGAACTTCGTATAGCCGGTCGCCGATTGCGTGAACTGCGCACGTGCGTTTTCGACAACCGTCGTCACACCGGTCGCGACGTCCGACGCCTTGCTGTTGGAGAAGCCGTTGTATGCCGCGTAGCCGACTGCGGCCAGCGCGAGCAGACCCAGCACGATGGCGACGATTCGCCCGAGAATACCTTCCATGTTTCCCACTCCCTGTTGTGATGCGCGGTTAGATAAGTACCCCTCGCAGTCGGGCTTTTACCGAGCTGGGGCATTACCATTTAAAGAGTTCGGCGCATCCTGAAACGTGCCAAAAGGTAGTGAAAATCAGGGGTCTTTCGCCCGGGTTGCGCGACCCGCCGCGCTCCCTTGCGCAGAACCGCCGCTCGCTCGCGACTGCGGGCGGGAAGAACGTTAAATCGCGCGTACAAATAGAAAACGGCCGCAGAACCTCTGCGGCCGTTGCGCGGCGGATTGCCTTTTCGTTAGCCGTGACTCATGTTCGCCGTGAGAATCGTGGAAATCGAGTTCGCCCCCAACTGCAGCACGACCATTGCTCCGAACATCACCATACTGAATAGGAACGAGATCATCGCGCCGCGTGCAATCAGTTGCTTCTCAAGGGTCTTCGCATATTGACGTGACACCTTCTCGATCATCTCCGGGAAGTTCGGGAATCCGACATAGGCGGAGATGTCATCGATCAGTTCCGGTGACGGGAAACCATGGCCCGACATGCGCATCGCCGTGGCGAGATCGCGACCGTCCTCGAGATGATGCAGGATCGGGCGCAACCGGGACGCAAGCCACGGCGAGTTGTTCCCGATCTGCCCCTTCAGCGCTACGGTATCCGCCACGCCAGCCTGTAGCAGCGCACCGAAGGACAGAAGCCAGGAAAAGCCTGCAACCTCACGGTAAGTCGTGAACGGAAAGATCCTTTCGTCGCAGAATGTTCGGCCCGCGCCAGTCCAGCGCGACGAGGCCCACAGCGCCCACACGGCATACGCCGCAATGCCGCCAAATACGATCGGCGTTTTCCAGCTCGTTGCCAGATCCCCCATCTGATACATCGTGTACGCCCAGCCAGTCCACTTCTTCACCGGCACGGCAGCGGTGAACTGCGGCACGATATAGTCGCCAATGATGAACAGTACGAGGTACATGGCAAGCATGTAGACGCCCGGTGCGAAGAAGCTCGAGCGCAACTGCCCGATCATGCGTGCGGTCATTTCACGCACGTCGAGCACGAGGCGCATCGACCTCGGTATCGAACCGGCCTTCTCGCCGGCCGATATCACGGTGCGTTCGAGATCGGTGATCTTTCGACCGAGCGCTTCGGTCAGGGTTTTTCCGTCCTCCACGCGCCGGTACACCTGATGGAAAGCAGCCCCCGCCTTCTTGCGCCCGCGACGGGTAAGCCGATCCCTAAAATCGCCCAGCACTTTCGTCAGGCCCAGCCCATTCTCGATCTGCGTCGACGCCTGCTCATAGAACTTTTTGCGCAGGCTCCAGGAAATATCAGCCATCAGTTACCCCTCCCATACTGGAATTTCATCCACTTCGTGTTCAGCATCAGATGGGTCCAGCAGCCCTTCGAGTACGAGGTCCATCGCGTGCTCGATCATCGACTTGTCAGAACCCGGCCTTTTCCGGTGATTGCGTCCCGCTTTCAGTACGCCGTTGTCAATGCAGTCCAGCATCAGGTGCTCATCGGTGACGACAACCTCGGCCACCGCCTGCTCCCGGATGATTCCGAGGAAATTGCATTCGCGGCATCCTTGCCCGCGTACCTTCACCTTCTCCAGCCCATAGGGACGAGCATTCGCCCACGAGCGCAGGGCACGTTGCAGGTAGCCCGGATACGTCTCGAACGCCTCCGCGCCCGCGTGACTACACTTGTCGCAAAGAATCGGAACACGCCGCTGCGAGATCAGTCCGATGACCTGTTTGTGGTTACAGGCCACCTGGCGCGAGAGGCGTACGTTGTCTAGCAGTTCCAGCCTGGAAAATGTTTCGAACGGGTCGGTCACGTGCAGCGTCGTCAGCACCAGGTGTCCGGTCATTGCGGCCTGGAGAGCGGCGAGCGCTTCGTCCACACCGCGGACCTCGCCCAGCAGAATCGCGTTAGGGTCCATCCGGAGCGAGTACCGCACCATTTGCGGAAACTCTTCGCTTTTGCACGCAAGCTGGATCGCCCACGGCATCGGATACTCAGGGGGGTTCTCGATTGTCACCAGCCGCGTATGCGGGAACAGCCGCGCCTGCTGCTTCGTGAGCTCGTACAGCGTCGTCGTTTTGCCCGAGCCGGTCGGCCCGGTCACCACGATGATGCCCATGGAACGCCGGATCAGACGTTCGAGCATTTCGACCTGCCGCGGGGTGAATCCCATCTTGCCGAGTCGAAAATCGCCATCCGGCTTCGCTGGCTCGACTAACCCGAGGCGTTCCGAGGCAACCTGGATCTGGGTGCTGTCGTACTTCTTCGCCGCGAGATATTGAAGACGGGCGACGGTGAACCCCCCGCCCGTCTCCACGGGGAACATGGGGCCGCGGATGATCCGGATGCTCGACAACATCGTGCCGGGCATGGAATCACCCTTGATCTGGGCATCCTGAAAACTGAGCGGGTTGTAAGTCGCTTCCTTGACGGTTGCGAGGCCGGTGTACATCGAGCGCACGAAAGCCTCGCCCTCGGCGGGGTTCAGGATCGCGCGCTTCATGGTTTTCAGGTCGCCCTTCACCCGTATCTGCATCTCCGTATGGTCTTCCCGCTGGAGCACATGCAGGTCACTGCCGCCGATCGTCGCGCAATACGAGAGAATCTGCTTTACGTTGTTGAGGTTGCCCTGTCCTTTCGACGCTTCCGCGACCTGCATCGAGGTCTTCGTCGCCCGCATTTCCTCAATCACACGGGCATCGACTTCCTCGAAACGCACGCTATGGTCGAGCCGGCGAATATCGTCCCGCCAGGTCTGGTAGGCGCTCTGTCCGACGTGACGCGCATCGACGTAGATCGTGCAAGCCCGAAACTGCAGCACCGCATCAATCTCTTCCTGAGCGATGCTCATCATCTCGCGGGCAATCATCGTTGACGTCATGCCCGTGGCAACTTGCAGGCGCTGCAACTCGCTCGCCCGCTCGGGCGTCAGCACGCCGATCGTCACGGCGACGTCAGCAAAGGGTGCGCCCGTCGTCTCGGGATAAATGACGTGTTCCTGCAGCAATGCCGGCGCCAGAGGAATCCTGTGAACCTTCTCGACCTCCACCTGACGCGCGGGTACCGTCCCGCCCTGTCTAGGCGGAATTACGCCACTTTGCAGGACCGGGCGTTCGGCGCCATCGGTGGTGGACGCTGGTGACGCCTCGCGAGCTGGCACCGCAGCGCCGCCCTCGCGCGTCGGCACCAGTTTTTTGACCGTGAGGCTCTCAAGAATGCCCATAACGGACTTCAATTCCCGACACCAGGCGGGATAGCCGACAGGCTCGGTCTCACCGCCTGCGTCGATGGTGAACCCGCGACAGCCGCGCCCGGGCCCTGGTTCGCGTTGTGATGCGCCTGTACAAGCGCAAGCGCTCCCATGCCACCCTGCGCGTTACCGGCGGTGGTGGACGGGGCAGCAGCCGGCGAGGCTGCCGACGTCAGCGGTGCGACCGCCGCCGGTTTTGGCGCCGGCCCAACCATCGTCAGGCTCGTGTCGGTCGCCTTCGGCTGACCTGCTGCTGGCCGGGTTACCGCGACGGCAGGCGTACTTGCCGGGGTAACCGGCCCGCTGACGACCGACGATGAAGGCACCGGAGGAACCGCCGCAGGAACCGCGACTGGAGCCGACGCCAGAACCGGCGTTGCAGCCGGCCCGGGCGATGCGATCATCGTCGGAACCGCGCCGGAAGCCGCAACCGCAGCTGCAGCCGCAGTCGCAGCCCCTAACGCAACCGTCGTATCGCGAATACCGTACAACGTGCCCATCGTGGTCCACACCCGCTTGTCGCTGTCGTATCCGATACTCGAGATACGCAGGCCGGTCACATGATCGAACTGCGCGGCCCCGATCTCGACCCACGGGGGTGCATGAAGCTCCATCGTCATCGGGTACGACAGCCAGGGCGGGGGCGGAGCCGCGTTCGGCACATCCGGGGTTTCCTTCGCAACCATCTCCACTGGCTTTACCAGCTGCATCTTGATGCCATACGTCTGCACCAGCGTGTACATTGCCCGCGGTGCTGCCTCGCCCGTCAGGGCGTCCTGGTTAAGGCCGCCAAACGTCTGCGCCATCACGGTCTCGTGTGTAGAGAACTCGCCGCCATCGTCCAGCCTGCCCGGCGCGTCACTGGCGACACCTCCGTTGCGCGTCCACTTCGTCGCGATCGTGATGCCAGCGGCGTCAGCACGACACGTCCAGGTGTTAAGCACCCAGCCTTTGATCGACAGGGCCTGCTGAGCCCACTGGGTCTGACACGCGCTGAACACGTCGTTCGTCAGCGGCAAAGACGCCCAGGGCATGATCGCCAACTTTGCATCGGCCGCAGCTTTGGCCGATAGCGCTGCAGCGCGCGCGGCAAGCGACTGCTGCTGCATGATCTCTTCCTGATGTCTGTGGTGGATGTACATCCCCACGCCCGCAACAGCCAGCCCCAGCAGACCGGCCGCGCCCGCTACGATATAGAGCATCGCCGGGTCATAACTGAGATCTCGCAGGCGTGGCACCTTGCTCTTGGACCTGACCGCATCTGCGATGATGTCGATCGGCTTGTCCGTGATCTCGGTCTTCCACTCGGGCAATCGGTCATGCTCTGCCCAAACGCGAGCCATGTCATCCTCGGTACCGACGACATCGCCATCGTTCAGAATTTCCTGGCCGTCCCGAACCGCGACATACCAGTAGAGACCGTGGCCCAGTTCGAAGATACCGCGCCACGGCTGGGTAAATTCCTCCGCGACAGCCGCCGCCAGCGAGCGCGCCTTGCCCGGGTTCTTCAGCCCCTCGATCGGGTCACAGAAGCCGACCTGCACCCCACCGCCGCTCGCCGTATAGACCGTGCCCCACTTGCCCATACTGGCTGCGAGTTCACGCAAGGCCTTTGCCCTGGGCACGGTTTCTTCATGGCGCCAGGACATGCCGACTGCGAACAGACCTTTGACGCCAGGGAGTGTCAGGACATGAGCCATTGATCAAATCCTCAGCGTACGCTGTTGCTTGCCGTTCGAAAGCCGGACGCTGGAGCTGCCGATCGCCAGGACTTTCCAGCCGTTGTCAATCGTGTCACCAACTTCGGCGATGACGGTACGGCCGTCCACGCTAAGGTACGCACGGTACGAACCGTCAGCACCGCCAACTGATACGAGGGCAACGTCCCCTGGGTCCTTGCGCGACTTCGCGAGTGGCTGGATCAGGCTCGTCAGGCCGGCGGCCGGCGCCGTCCCACCCGCTGCATTCGGACCTTGTTCCAGCTGCTTGATATCGGCGCGAAGCTTTGCGTTCGTCGCTTTCGCAATCAGTAGTGGCGTCTGCGCCTGCTCATTGGCCAGGAGTTCCGGAATTTCAGACACAGGCACGGGTGCCGTCGACATCGAGCCCGGTGTCGCGCTGGGGGAAGCCGCCAGCGCCCCTCCAGAGACAAGCGTCGCAAGCGCGATCGCGATTGTTCTTTGGTAAGTGTTCATGACGCTGTTCCCCTTAAAGAATGCGCGCGGTGATGACTACGGCGAGGATGGTCTGCTGGTGCGACGCATCCAGACCACCGCCGAGCAGAAAGTTCTGAGGAACACCGACACCGTTGTTGGTAGAAGAAGCCGACTGTTGACGCATGCCCGTCAACACCAGCGTTTCGCCCGGTTTCAGCGTCACGGACTGTTCGAAGCGAGCCATCTGCATCGTCGGCAGCTCCACGCTGGACTGCCCCGTTCCAGTGCCCGATGTGAAGGTTTGCAGGCTCAGCAGGTCCGAGAGCGTCATGTCGAACGCCATCAGGATGCGACCGTTGACCACCTTCGGCAGGAACGAACTCGTGAAGCCAGGCACCAGCGTGCTCGTTGAGATCGCGGTTGAACTACCAACCGAGGCGGTTTGGGTCGTCGTAGACGAAGAAACGTAGCCAACGGACTGCGCCGATTGCAGGGCCAGCACCTTGCCGTTCTGCGTGATGCCCGAGCGCGACACGACTTCCGAGACAGCGCCCATCGTGGACAGTGCCTGGATCGTCGCGCCGGTGCCAGCGAAAGGACCTTGCAGGATCGTGGCGCCGAATGTCATCGGCGTCGCTGAACTCGATACCGTCGGGATGGAGACGGTCGACGAGCCCGCGCTTGTGTGACCGGATTTCGTCTTCAGCGCGAGCGCGAGGTCAATACCGTAATTTTCCTCGCCCGTGGTGCGGACTTCGTACACGTGGACATCGATGGCCACCTGCTTGCCGAACATGGCAGCGAGGTTGTTCGTCAGCGCTTCGACGCGATCGCATTGCGGGGGCGATCCGGTGACTGTTAGCGTGCCAAGGTTCGGATCCACCGTGACCTGAGCGCCCTGACCCGCGATGGACTGTGCCGTATCCTTCAGGCTTGCCCACGGGCTCACACCGACGGCGAGGCTCATCTGCTGTCCGCTGCTTCCGCCCGAGCTACCACCCGAGCCGCCGCCGATGCCGCCCGGTGACGCGGCCGGCGTGATGGAGCCTGAACTACCCAAAGACTCAGAACCCGATCCACTGCTCGAATCACTCGTCGAGATAGAGCCTGACATCGAGGACTGGTCGGGCAGACTGCCGATCGTGAAGGTACGCGTCTCGGTCCTGTAAAAGCTCACCGTTCCATCGACGTAGTGCGACCACACACCGAAGCGGCCATCCACCACGTTGAGGAAACCGCGCAGCTGGCCGTGATAGCGGATTGGGCCGCCCGACGGCCCGCCGGCGGCCAAACCTGTGCCACCGGCGAAACTGGTAGCAAGGCCTGCTGGGAGGTCCGGTATGTGCCCCGCCGACCGCTGAGTCAGATTGATCGCCATCGGCGCGGCCGGGAGTGGCCCCGGCGTAGCCGCAGCCATACTGGTTGCCGACGAATCGACTTCGGCGCGAACGTGGACGACTTCCGACAGGTACGAGACGATGTCTGAGAGTGTCGGCGATGAGCTACCCGAATTGAAATCCACGATCCGGTTGTAAATCTCCGGCTGGGGCTTGCTGGCCTGGATCTTCTCGCCGAGTAGCCACGAACCGTCGTGAACCTGGAACACTGGACCGACCGGGGCCGCCGTATCAGCCGCGGAACCCGCCGCCTTGCCGATGTCAGTCTGTTCCTGGTGGATGGTCGGAACAGCGCAGCCGGCGAAGTTCATGGCCATCGCCAGAAGACATGCGCCCGCGCGAAGCGTCGGCGTGAAAATCTGCTTTCTATGAATCATCGGAACGCGCCCGCCTGATGGACAACCAGCGAGCGGTTGTCGGGATAAAGGTCACCGCGGATATCCGCGCCGTTGTTTGCCGCCTGCTCGATCACGTGCTCTGTGGCCAGAGCGAAGTCAATGCCATACGATTTGTTGCCTGGGACAATCCAGTCGTCGGGCAGATTCCACGTCAGCGTCCAGCCCGCGTCGTGTGCCCACGCCTGCAACTGCTGTTCGAGGGAAATTCCGGCCTGCAGGTCGAACGTATGGCCGACTGGCGCCGCGGCTGGCAACGCGGCTGGCGTTGCGTCAGAGGTCGCCACAGCCATCACCGTTTCCCCGCTCGACAGGCTGTTCGCGGTCGGCAACTTGTCAGCCGCGGGAATCACAGCCGGCGCGAGTGCTGCGACAAGGGAAACCGGCGCAGGTTGGGGCGGCTTCGGCGTCCCGACAAGCGCGACAGGCACGGCGGCAAGCGGAGTCGATCCCTTCGAGGGCTGCGAGGCGCTCGGCACGCCGACGGGCTTACCCGGCTCGACCTGTGCCGTGTACCTTGGGGGCTCGTCGGCGACCGGCGCTGCTACCGCCGCGGGCGCAGCGATCGGTGCAACGGCAACGGGTGCAGTCGGTGCGGGACCAGTGGGTGCCTGAAGCACTTGCCAGCCTGCACCGAACTGATCGTCATTCGGCTGGAAGACGCCCGAATTGCCGGCGTATGCGCTTGCCGCCGGGAGTGCGCTGATGGCCATGACCGCCGCGACTCCGAAGGCAGCGTGGCAGATTGTGGTTCGGATGTGATGTTTCATTGCTCGCTCGCTCGTTGTTCGAAAGCCCTGTTTCGAAGTCGTGTCCAGATGCTGTAGACGCAATTGGCGTACTTCAACTGCTTGTCGGAAGAGCTCGCGTTGTAAGCGCCAACTGCCTGCCACGTTTGCCCGAAACGTTCCACGTTCGAGCGGAGAATCCATGCGCCGACATAACCGTTCACGCAGGGATTCCTGAGCGATTCGGCCGTAATGCCCTTTTCCTGCAGTGTGGGCAACCACACCGAATTGATCTGCATGAGGCCGATGTCGAAGCTGCCGTTGCGATTCCGGTTCACCGCGTCAGGACGCATGTTCGATTCGTGCCTGGCGATCGCGTGCAGCAGCACCGGATCAAGGTCGAAGTAGACCGCTGCCTCATCAAGGCAGTCGGCATGCGCAACGCTCGGTATTCCGTAAGTAGTACTTATAACGACAAACAACGTGATAGTCGACATCCGCTTCATGACGGTGTCCTTTCGTAAAAGTGGGTTGCCGCGTGACGCGTAACCGTCGTGGTCCCGCCGTCCCCAGTCGCAACGAAGTGGTCGCCCGTGCCGTCGAACCTGTACAGCGCGCCTCTTTGCTCGCCCTTGCCCTGCCCTCCTGCATCGGTGACCGACGCCTGAATAACCGTGGGCGCGAACCGGAAGTAGGTCGCACCATCCGCCTCGAACGCCGCCTGGAGATGCGCCCCGTTACTGGATTCAAAGTCGAATACCTCGCCGGTCTGCCGTCCGATCTCGACCTTGTTCTTTCCGTCCGAGACAACGAGAACGCGAGCCCGGTCGATCGTGACGACGTTGCTGTCGCGATCCCAGTGGGGGTGGAGGGAATCCCCGGCAAGATTCCGGAAAGTCACGTCGCCCGTCGGCTTCGTTGCGAAACGGATCTGGATGTGCGAGTCGTCCGCGTCGCGGATCGCCTGAGCACCAAACACGCTCACCAGTTGCGACTGATAGTTAGCCGAACCTTTGACCTCTTCCCGGGGAGCGGGCGAATGGCTCGACGCGACCGGCCCGGATTCCGAGGTGTTCGGCGCATAGGCAACCGCGATCGACTTGGGCGCCGATCGTTCGAGGCGCACATGGTGGCTCGAAAAATCGACTGACGCGAAAAGCCCGTCCCGGTTCATGAGGCGATCCAGCGCCTGCATCCAGCTTTCGCCGTCCTGCGTCGTGAAGGCCACCTGGTTCGTCAGGTCGATATCCTTCTCGGCCGAACCGCTCCAGCCTTGCGGCACCAGTGCCCTGACAAGACTGCTAATGGTCATGGTGCTGCTGATACCGCGCACCGGTTCGATCGCGGAGACCTGCCCGACAATGACGAGATGATCACTAAAGCCAGCGAAACCGGCCGATTGATCGCCGCGGAATTGCGACGGCGACGACGGCCCACCGATGAACGAGTTCGCGCTCTTCCAGTGGGCGCTCGCTGGCCGGTTATTGACCCTGAACTCGATCGTATCGGGCGTGCCGTCGATCACGACGTAAGGGCCTTCGACGTGACCGCCGTCAGTGGTAATGCTCTGGTCGCTTCGGGGCTGGATGAAGGTTTGCGAGCCGTCGTTAAAGACCGATTCCGGACGGTCTGCGTTCGAGCCAATAATCGAGTAATCGAAGTCGAATGGATCGGTATTGGCCGCGTGGCATAACGCACCCGCCATGCACGCGCAAGCGATGGCGACGTTTCTGGCAATTCGCATCACGAGCCAGCCTCCAGTTGATCAAGGTGTTGAACGAACCGGGCAAGGTATTCACGGCCAGGTTCAGGGTTGGCGCTGTGGTAATAAGCCACCGCCTGCGCGACAGAATGGGTCTTGCGGTAGTACTCGTTGAGAATCGATTCGGCAACCTGAATGTTTGAGCTCGGCTTCAGCGCATCCCAGGGCGAGACGAACCGCTGGTGGTGGTAACACCAGTTCACCTGCATAAGCCCAACATCGAAATCACAACGATCCTGCGACAGCAGGTAAGTGATCGCGCGATATGCCCCTTCGCGCGACTTGAAGAAATAGCTGCGACCTGCAACGTTGAGCGTCCATGGCCAGGGGCGACCGGCGTAGTTCGACTCGTTCATCGCGATTCCGGCGAGCACCTTCGGGTCGACCGTGCCGTGCAAAAGATCGAAAGCGGCCTGATTGCCCGCACAGTTCCAGCCGCCGCGATGTTCGGTGATCGCGGCCTGCGCGTCGTCGCCCAGAGTGCCCGGCAGGAGCCAGCCGGCGCTGACGAGCAGCTTCTCGAGCTCGACTGGCCTCGAGTCGATCACCACGGTCAGCTTGCCGGACTTGTCGGCGTAGACCGCCTGCCCGAGAAGAGGCCGTGCCCAGTCCTTAAAGCTACGCATCCCGCAGAAGTACACGGGCTTGCCGGTGAGCGGCGTGATCGCCCTGGTCCCGTCCTTGACGAGGACGATAGAGTCGGGGCTGATGATGTCCTGGATCACCGGTCCGGTTCCTGCCGACGCTGCGGCAGTCGCCCCAATGCCCGCCAACGCGAGGGTTAGTGCGGCGAGCCTAGCCATGGTACGGCTCCAGGTGAATGTTCTGGTTCACCTTGATCATGAAGCGCGTGCCCGGCTCGACGGTGATCGTCGGCGGAATGCTCTGGTAGCGCGAGAGAATCGACTGCGATGTTTGCGCCGCAACCTGCCCCGCCGTATCGCCGACCTGCGTGACACCGTAGGGAGTCGCTGTCGATGAGACGGTCGAGCTCTTGTCAAAGGCGCCCAGCAGAATGGCGGTCAGGAATGATGCGCCGAAAATCTTGAAGAAATGGTTGTTGACGTCTCCAGAGAGCCCGGCTTCGCCGTCCTGATCCGCACCGGCGGCCCCGTTCAACGGCACTTCCTTCCCGTTGGGCAGGCGCAATTCGGTGCCCGCGATCATGATGCTCTCCGCACCGACACGAATATCCGACGAGTAAGGCGCTACGATTTTTGAGCCCTTGGGAATCATCAGGCACGTTCCGGCCACGCTGTCGTACACGTCTTCGGTGACGAGCAGCGACGCGGTGCCGGGACGGTCGGAATTCAGCTTCTCCATCGTCAGGACTGGAATGTGATTCGGAGGTGCGAGCGAGCAGCTTCTTTCCTGACCGACGAAGGTTGCCGTTGAGAAGCCCGCGCCGCTCTGCGAACTCGTTTTTGCTGTGCGCAGGAATCCCAGATCGCTTTGCTGCGAAGCAGCTGAACTGCCAGCGCCTGCCTGGTCCCGGGCCCCCTGTAGCTGGCTCTGCACCGCTGCTATCGCCTCCTGGGCACTGCGGCCTGCCGTCGCCCGCGCTGCCATCATGTCCTGTGGCGTCGGCACGCCCCCTCCCCCGCCGAGCGCCGGAAGATTGCCAGCGAGACCGGCAGCGCCGTTGGTGCCGAGCTTGCCCTGGATCTGATGACCACCGCCCTTGAACACGCCGGCCGAATAGATGCCGTCCTGATCGCCACCCGGGCTCACGGTTCTGTTACCGCGACTGCCATTTGCCGGATCGACGAAACTGTCTGCGCTCGGCGTATTGGTGTTTGCTGGGCGAGCGCGTTGCGCATTCTGTGCCTTCAGATCAGCGGCCGACTGCTGCTGATTGATAATGGAATTGAAATCCTGATTGCCGTTGTCCTGTTTGCGGCTGAACTGTTCCTGCTTCGTTTTCCTGGCCGCTGCATCGGCTTGTGCTTCCGCGTCCTGTCTGGCCTCGTAGTAAATGGCGAGACCGCCTGTCACGACGGCCGCGATCAAGCCAACCCCCAGGATCGCGTTGCGCGGGGTCTTCCCTTTGAAGAACGAGCCTTTCTGATCGTTGGGCGTGCTCATCAGATTTGCTCCGAGAAATCCCGCCCTTCAGGACGGGGAGTGAACGGGGCGCCGCCGGCAGGCGGCATTCTGACGTTAAAATAGACGGCATGATTCGTGTTTACCGCTACCGGGTGAAATCGCTGAACGGCTTGCTGACCCAGCAAAGCCGCGCGGTGAATTACGTCTGGAATTTCTGCAACGACACGCAGAAACACGCGCTCAAGTGGGGCAGGAAGTGGCCAACAGGCTTCGACCTCAACGTGCTGACGACCGGCAGTAGCAAGGAACTCGGCATCCACTCGGGCACGGTCAACGCGACGTGCGAGCAGTATGCGAAGTCGCGCAGCCAGCATAGGCGGCCGTACCTGCGCTATCGCGGCCGCAAAACCCTCGGGTGGGTACCACTTAAGGGACGCGACCTTAAGCGCGAGGGCGAGGCTTTCCGGTTTGCGGGCAATACATTTCGCGTGTTCAGCAGCCGCCCTTTGCCCGATGGCAAGATCAAGGACGGAACCTGCTTCGCGCAGGACGCGCGCGGCAACTGGTTCCTCAATATCGCGGTGGAGCTCACCGATGTCCCCCCACGCCAGATCGATAGCGGTGTGGGCATCGACCTTGGGCTGCATGACTTCGCCGCCCTGTCCAACGGCGAGAAAACTCCCAATGACCGGTTTGGTCGCCGTGCAGCCGGAAAGCTTGCGAAGGTGCAGCGCGCCCGCAAGCACAAACGGCACATCGCGAAGCGCCACGCCAAGGTTGCGAATGCTCGGGCCGATTTTCAGCACAAGCTCGCACTCGATATCGTGCGCCGGTTTGATTACATTGCTGTCGGCAACGTGTCGGCCGTCAGACTCGCCAGAACCAGGATGGCAAAGAGCGTCTATGACGCGTCCTGGTCGTCCTTCCGAGACAAGCTCCGCTACAAAGCGATTGCGCACGGTGCCACATTCGAAGAGGTGAGCGAAAGAGGTTCTTCCCAGACCTGCTCGGCGTGCGGGTCGAAAGGCAGCGCGACGCGGCCGAAAGGTATCGCAGGTTTGCGAATAAGGGAGTGGACTTGCTGTAGCTGTGGTGTTGTGCATGATCGCGATACCAATGCTGCCTTGAACATTCTCCGCTCGGGACGTCGAGCGCCGGTAGTGGGAATCCCCGTCCTTTAGGTCGGGGAGATGGACGTCAATGTGACTCCGGTTCAGAGACCGAACAAGCCGTTATGGCGACGGTTAACCTTCACCTCGTCGTGATTCGCGCGGAGCACGATTTCGTCGGCCATCTGTTGTACGACCAGGTACGGACCGCGGCGGCTGAAGTTCGGGCTAACGTTGTCGCCGTGATCCTTGATGATCGGAACGGCGTACGGTGCGTTGGCAGGCATACGCATCCAGATGAACTTGCCGTCATCAAATACTGTTTCTGGTCGGAACGCGGCGTCGCCGTGGACGTCCCAGTTGAAGTTCAACTTGTCCGGCGAGACGTTCAGGGCGCCAGAATTTGTTGCATCGGCGGAGGCATCGGTTTGCGAACTGGCTTGCTGGTGCTCGCGCACCTTCGCCATCAGGGACTCCGGATAGTTGAAACGGACGGTCTGGTAGAAGAGCCCGCCGAGAGGCGACGAGACGAGCGTGATGTCGTACTCGCGCAGATTCGTAGACAGGTGAAGCGTGTTGATGAGGCCCGGCTGATTCGGTTTCACGAACACGTGGTTGGCGCCGTCCGTGTCGATCGTCCACCTGATCGTGTCGCCCATCGCTGGATCCGCGATCAGTTTCTCAGTACCCGCAAATTCGATCGTTGTCGTCTTGAGCGGCGCAGTCATCACGCGAAAAATCTGATCGCGCGAGTAGGTGAAAACCGCCATACGTGCGTCGTTCGGCATCGTTACCGGATCGACGCCGCCGTTGAACTGACCCGCGGGATTGACCGACGCGCCGTCGCTCGCAGCGACCGGATCGATGTCGCCATGCTTTTCGGTCACGGCTGCATTCGCGCTCATGGTTGCAAAAATCAGCGACATACCAAGCGCTGCGACGATGGGCGCCGCAATGCGAGTCAAGGAGATCATGCGGATTTCTCGATCGTATAGAACGGGATAAAAATCCCGAAGGGATTGGAGCCCAGTGCAGCGTCCGAAGCTGGGGGTTGGACCTCGTACCGAAGCGTCAGGGAGAATCTCTGGACAACGGGTTGATCCGCTTCGCCTTGTGAAGTCGATGTCGTGAAGTTCACGACGACGGTCGAGTCTTCGAGCAAGGCGACATTGGTGACGGTCACCTGACGGGTCAGCTTCGGGTCAGAGGCGATCGCCTCAAACGGGGCATCGTTCTTCAGCCATTCGACGAACGATGACTGTGCCTTCCCTTCCATCTGCAGTTGGACGGCCCGGATGTTGCTGGCCATGCGCGAGTGCTTGATGTCGCCGGACAGGACCGGCTCGATCGTGAACCAGCGCTGGGTCGTTTCCTTGATGGCAACGCGGATCGCCAGTGCGTTCGGCTGGTAGGTCGTAAGCTCGCGCAACACAGGGCTACCGGCAGTGTCGGCTGAGACGCCGTAGGCCTTGATGACTGAGGGAGGCGGATTGCGCGTGGAAACGGCAACGAGGGCGACCACCGCCATGACGGCGGCAAAGATCTTCCAGTGGTTCGCTTCTACGAAGAGACGCGTCTTCACGTCGAAAATGATCTTCTCGGGATCATCTTCGCTGTAGTGGCCGGGGGCCTTCGCGAGCGCGATGTCTTGCTTCGAACGCTTAAAGAGGTTCATCTGAACGGGCCTGTTTTAGACTCGTCCATTAAACGTTCTGCGAAGCGGGAGGGATCCCCCGAAAGATCGCTGAAAATCACTCTCTTTCCAAGGGGCCAGATTGCGATGCACATCTGACGCGCGGCGATACGACGCGGCCCGTATCTTCCTCTTTCTAACTATTTCCCTTCATCTACCTGTCTTTGCAATATTTTAAAGCTTTCTTATTGGTTTCTTTTGTAACTTCACTCGCCGAATGGCGGCATCAACTTACGAGCTTTTCGCCGATGGTCGTACACCTAGATGTACGACCCGCCCTGTCGCCGACTTGACTTGAAAGGGTAACGAAAGTGCTAGTGTGTCTTCGGCCCTTCCGGAGAGTGCCGGGAGCCGTACCAAACCGTGCCCGGACCCGGGACGGGGACAAGCGTCAATTTATCGGCAGCGGCTTGACCAAGGGCGCAGCATGCGCCGCTTTGCGGATTCGCGTCGGTTCGTCTACAACAAAGGCCTAGCTGGCGCTGCAGATGGAGCCGCACGCTATGGGCGGGATGTGCCTGAGCTGGGTAGAGATGGCCGACTCCTCACCGCGGCGCGCAACAGCGCCGACACGAGGAAGCCATGGCTCAGGGATGCGCCCATCCACCCACTGCAAGAGGGGCTCAAAGACCCCGACGATCCCTACAGCGACTTCTTCGAGAAGCGTGCGGCGTTCCCCCGCCTCATGAACGAGGCCACGGCGATAGCTTTCGCTATCTCGACGCGAAGTAGATCAAGCTCGATCAGGCTAACAGCGGATCTTCATGCCCAAGCTCGCGCTAACCCACGAAACGAGTCCTCACCGTTCACTCGGGATTGAAGTTGACCCGCCAAAACGGATACCTATCCTTTTGATGAGGAGGTGCCGAAATGGGCAAACATCGTACCCCGTACCCGGCGGAATTCCGGGCACAGATGGTCGAGCTGGTGAAGGCCGGGCGTACGCCGGAGGAACTGGAAAAGGAGTTCGAGCCGACCGCGCAGACCATCTAACTGGGTGGCACAGGCCGGTCGCGACGAGGGCGTGCGCCATGACGGGCTGACGACAGCCGAGCGGCAGGAGCTTTCGCGGCTGCGTCGTGAGAACCGGCAACTGAAGATGGAAAGAGACATCCTCTCCCAGGCGGCCGCCTGGTTCGCCCGCGAGACCGGAGCCGTACCGCCGAAGGGTACGGATTCATGAAGGCGAACCAGGCTCGCTGGCCCATTGCCACGATGGCGCGGCTGCTGCGGGTCTCCACCAGCGGCTACTACGCGTGGCGGGTGCGTGAAGCGTCGAAGCAGGCTTGCAGTGATGCGCAACTGCTCGCGCGCATCCGTACCCTGCACGCGGGTTCGCATGGCACCTACGGGGCGCCGCGCATTCATGTGCAGCTCGCGCGCGAGGGGGTACATGTGGGACGCAAACGCGTGGCGCGTCTGATGCGCATGGCCGGTCTGTGTGGCGCAAGCCGGCGGCACTGGAAGCTCACCACGCGCCAACGCGCGGGAGCGCGGCGCGCGCCCGATCTGGTGCGCCGGCACTTCAGCGCCGAAGCCAGCAACGTATTGTGGGTGGCGGACGCCACCTACGTGCCGACCAGTGAAGGGTTCCTGTATCTGGCCGTGGTACTCGATGTGTTCAGCCGGCGCATCGTCGGCTGGGCCATGTCGAGCCACCTGTACACGGAACTGATGTTGCGCGCGCTGGACATGGCGCTGCAGCAACGACGCCATGACGGTGTCATTCTACATTCCGATCAAGGCTGTCAATACACGTCCATTGCCTTTGGACGTCGCTGCCGGGAAGCCGGTGTACAACCGTCGATGGGCACGGCCGGCGATGCCTATGACAACGCGATGTGCGAGTCGTTCTTCGGCACGCTGGAAGCAGAGTTGCTGATGCGCGAGTGCTTTGATACGCGAGACCAGGCCCGGCGTGCGATCTTCCGCTTCATCGAGGGGTGGTACAACATCCGTCGCCTGCACAGCAGCCTGGGCTACTGCTCGCCGATGGAATTCGAGCAGGAATACGAAAAAACACAAAATCCATCGCGGCGCGGGTTGCCCACCGCCGGGCAGCGTCGTGGTCGTGATATCCGACCCGCCGCCCGTCCGTGGACAACCCGCCACGCAACACCGAACGGAGGACACGTTCCGCTGTAAAACTCAACTGCAAATCTATCCGCCGAACCGGGTCAATCTCAGAATACGTGCATCGATGCGATCCGTCTTCGCCAGTTGCCCCATGGCGCGCGCGAAATCCCGTGCCTGTCTGGGGTTGATGATTGCTACCGCATAACCAACCGCCTGCAGTGCACAGGCCACCGCCGATTCAAGACCACCCGTGGCTTCCATGACGACAAGCGCGACCCGATGCGCAGCCAGTTGTTTCAGCAGGGCATCGAAGCCTTCGATGTCGTTGGTCAGGCTCAACGACGGAACATTCAGGCCTACGGCCACTTCCAGCGTGTCCTTTGCGACATCAATACCAACCGTGATCGGTGCAGAAGTTGGATCTGGCAGGCTCGTCATTACCCCTCCTTGTACATGCGAACTGGATTCAGACAACTGTTTGGGCTTCCGATGAGCGGCTCGGCTCGTGCGCCATCTGCTAAGAAACGGGCTTGCAGGCCCCAGGGGACAGCAGGCTGCACGAGCTTCGCCAAATCAACATCAACAACAAAAATCAACGGCAGGGTGTGGAGCTTGTGGACGATGCGCCTACGGCGCACCGGTAAGCTTACCGTGGACAACGCTGCGCGTTGCCCACCGCGCTCACCTTCGCCCACAAGCTCCACACCCTCCTACGATGATTAAAAATCGCGAACATCAAACCCAACTTCAAGATACAAGGGGACAAGGGACGCGCATCGCGGACGCAATCGCCTGTCCCGTCACGACATCATATACGACACGGTTCACTGTATTTTGGTCGATGGTGGTGGCGTGAGAAGATCAATTCTGGGACTTCCATGCAGTCTTGTGCAAGTGGCCCAGCGGCACTACCCGGACCAGCATGCGTCGGCTTGTATCGCGTCAGTCCGATGTCGGCGTGCGATAGGGTGAGCCCGGATGGAGGTGTGATGTGGAACAAGATGAATTCAGCGCCTTTGAGCGTCAGGGCTGGGAAACAGTCGCACAGCCGTATCACTCGTATTTTGGCGAACTGACGACGCAGTCCAATGCTGCGTTGCTCGATGCACTTGAGGTACGTGCCGGCGTCCAGTTCCTTGATGTCGCGTCAGGACCCGGGTATCTCGCGGCAGCAGCGGCGCGTCGTGGCGCCGATGCAGTCGGTGTCGATTTCGCGGACGCGATGGTTCAGCAAGCGAGACGCATTTTTCCCGACCTCGCATTCCGTCCCGGGAGCGCCGAAGATCTGCCTTTTCCGGATATGAGTTTTGACGCCGTTGGTATCAGCTTCGGAATGCTGCATTTCGCTCGTCCCGAGGCCGCACTTGACGAAGCGTTTCGGGTGCCGCGCCCGGGCGGCAGAATCGCGTTTACCGTTTGGGCGCCGCCGGACCAGACCGTTGGATTCGGGATGGTGCTCAAGGCCATTGAGAAGCACGGTCGCATGGATGTCCAACTGCCTCCTGGACCTCCCTTCTTTCGCTTCAGCGACTCGTACGAATCGGAGCGTGCGCTGCTTGACGCGGGCTTCGTTGAGCCCCGCACTACGGAAGTCAGTCAAACGTTGCGTATCCGCGCGCCCGAAACGCCTTTCGACGTCCTGATGCGCGGCGGTGTACGTGTCGCGGCGATCTTGAAGGCGCAATCACCCGAGGCGCTGGCTTCGATCCAGAAAGCTGTGTCCGATGATGCGGCAGAGTATACAGAGAACGGTGAGGTGCAAGTCCCGATGCCGTGCGTACTTGCGTTTGCGAGAAAGCCCTGAATAGTCGTCGGCAGTAGACGCCGACGCGACCGGGAAGCGGGGAACTTCGGTTACGTCAGGCCCGGCGGCGTGGGGCGGAAGGCCGCTGTAGAGCGCGGTAGTCACGCTCGCCGAAAGGACCTCAGAGGCCGGAACGGGTCGACTACTGTCAGGAGCGGCGCGAATGTCACGCAAAACGGACGGTTTGAAACTCACTATGCTGAAGACGGTCAAGCGGCAGGATCAGGGTCGATCTGGTCTTTCATCCGATAGCTTTTGCCTTCGATGACGACAGTCTCGGCGTGATGAAGGATGCGATCGAGCAACGCGGAGGTGAGCGTGGTGTCGTGGTTGAAGATCTCAGCCCAGTGTTTAAAGGCACGATTGGAGTTGATGATGGTTGCGCTCTTTTCATATCGTTGACTGATGATCTGGAACAGCGCGTCGGCACCCTGTTTATCGATGGGTAAATATCCCAGTTCATCGACAATAAGCAGGCGCGGTTTGACGTAGCGGCGCAATTCGCGTTTGAGGCCGCCATGCGCATAGGCGGCGTTCACCGAGTTAATGATATCCACCGCGTTAGCGAAGAGCACCGGGTAGCCGCGCAGGCACGCGGTATGTCCGAGCGCAATACTCAGGTGACTCTTGCCGAGCCCGACGCCGCCGAGGAAGATCACGTTAGCCGACTCTTCGATGAAGTTCAGCCGGAACAGGTTCTGGATCTGCAGCCGGTTGATGTGGGTGGGCCAGCTCCATTCGAACTGGTCGAGCGTCTTGAGTATCGGGAAACGGGCCAGGGCGATGCGCCGGGCGATACTACGATCCTCGCGACGATGCGCTTCGCCCTCGATCAGGTGGGCCAGATAGTCGACATGCGACCAGTGCTGCGCGCCCGCGTCGCCAGCCAGTGCCTCGTAATGTTGCAGCACGTAGCTCAGGTGTAGTTCCGTGAGTTGTGCAGGCAACGTATCGATGGCGGGTTTGCGCTGGTGCATGGTGGTGTGTTCAGCTTTCGTCATGGGGCTCCTCCGGTCCGTAGTGCGAGAGATCCGGTTGCGCGAGTTCGATGTCCAGCAGATCCTGATGGCGGACCAGGTGCAGCGCGCCGACTTCGGGAATCTGCCGGGCTTTCATCTCCAGAATGTTGGCGATGTACTCGCAACTGAAGGCGTGAAACGCAAGCCCATCACGCATGGCACGCCCGACCGCCTCGACGCCGTAGATCTCGCTTAATGCGATGATCTTTCGCACGTGCTGTCGCGCATTGGTACGTCGTTGATCGAGTCCGTCGTAATAGGCCTGGGCATGCGGGCCCAGTTTCAGGAACTGCATCATCAGCCGCTGTTCCCGGGCATTGCGGCGTTGTGCGAGCAGTGCCTTGGGATGTTCGGGATCCTCAATATCCTGATGGCGATCGTAGCTTCGCACATGTCGGGCGATCAGCTGGTTGTCGTGGTAGATGCAGACCCGCTCGGGATATGCCTTGAGCGTCACACGCGCACTCGCATACCGGGCCGGCACGGAATAATGGTTGGTGTCCAGCGCCACGCGAAACTGCTTGCTGGCACGCACCGTCACAATGCGTGCGACATCGTAGGCTGATGGATTCAGCGGTTTCAGATGCGCCTGCTCGGCTGCAAACAGATCGACGGGGCGCTGGTGCGTCTCACCGTGTATACGCACATTGGCGATGGTCTCGAGCCAGAGCTGGGCCGCGGGGTTGATCGCGCTGAACCCGGCGAGCTCAAGCCCGTTGAGGAGATTTTTCTTGACGTAACCTACACCATTTTCGACCCGTCCTTTTTCGTTGCCTTTTCCTACATTGCAGGCCACGATGTCGAATCCCCAGTGACGCGCCGCATCCAGATAGCGCGGATTGAACACCGGCGCCTCGCCCACCAGGCGCTGCAGTACCGCTGACTTCAGATTGTCCACCATCACCCTGGCCGGGCAACCATGGAAGGCTGCGAACGCGTGCTCATGGCATGCGAGGAAGTGCTCCATCGTCTGCGACACGGTGAATTCGACATACATCAGGCGGCTATAGCACAGCACCATGACGAAGAACGACAGTCGCCGGCGCGTCGAGCCCACATCAATCGTGCCGTATTCGCCCCAATCAATCTGGGCACACTCCCCGGGAGTGAAGGCAAGTTTCAGGAACGCCTCGTGTCGCGGTGGGCGGATTGCGCTCACATAGTCGCGCACAATCGTGTAGCCGCCTTCGAAGCCCGCTTCGCGCAGGCGCTGGAAGACCTGCTGAACGCTATACGGATGCGCATCGAGCCAGCGAACCACCTGCGCCTTGAACGGATCGAGCCGGCTCGCGCGCCGTGGCGAGCGGCGCGGCTGATACGCGCCCGCCCTGATCCATTTCGCCACCGTTTGCGCATGCAGCCCGAGCGCGCGCGCCGTCTGCGTGATCGTCAGATGCTGCCGGTCATGGCAGTCGCGGATCCTGCAGTACGTCTCGTAATCAAGCATGGCGTTTGCCCAGCGCCGCGTGCAGCCGCTCCAGATGGGTCGCCACGTCGGCTTGAGCAGGCGCGGGCGGCGCCGACTCCGGCGGCGGTGTATCGAGCGCCAGCACCTGATACAGCGGCCTTTGCCAGGCGATCAGGCCGATACGCACCAGATCGCTGCGCGCCATCGACAGGCGCGCCGGGGCCATCGACAGCCGCTGCGCAAGCGACGTGTCCGCGTAGTAGCTCAGGCCCTGGGCATCAGCAACGGTGACCAGAAACAGGTACAGCGCGGCAGCACAGGCGTCACAGCGCTCGATATACCGCTCGCGCACCAGCCGGTGATCGATCCAGCTGAACTGCGCCGGAACCTGCCGGATCCGCTCAGGGCAGATGACCCGCTTGATCACCATGCTCGCGTCTCCCGCTCAGAATGTCCTGTCCCAGTTGTAGCAGGCGCCGGGTGCTCAGCGCGATGTCTTCTTGTAACGCACTGTCAGTCAGATGGGCGATCAACCCAATCAGCACGGCGGGTTGCGCCGACAGGACATCTTGTAACGCATCGCCCGTTAAGAATGGCGATTCCTCTTTTGTTTCAATGGCTTGCACGCAGGAGTCATCTTGTAACGCACCGCCCTCCCGCACACCTGAACGCCGCCAGTATCCTGGATGCTGTTCGCGCCAGCGCTGCACCCGCGCGACGTTTTGCGGGCCGCGGAAGTAGTCCTGATTCTCAGATTGGGAAAGCCACTGGCGCTGACTGGCCGCCTTGCTCGCCTGACGGCACGCGAGGGCGCTGCAATACCGCTGGTGTCTGACGTTGCGCGGGTCCGGGCGGAACAACGCTCCGCAACCGGAACACTGCCGTTGTCGTTGGCGTTTCATGATCGGCCCCCTTGCGCCGATCATGCGCCACCACCCGCGAGCAACCTTAACCGGTTGATCCCGACAAACGGGACCAATAAAGGAAGAAAACGCCTAGGATGAACGAAGAAAATGCGCAAGAAGAGTCACGTCCTTGATAAATAGACGAACCCGAAGAAAACCAGCGAAGAGGTGGATTTCAGACCGACAGATTTAAACGACTTTCAGAACGCCAATGACAACTACAGTCCCTCCCGTCCAATTTGCTATAACTTTGGCGCGAAGATCGGCCAGTGGAACTGCATCATCGCCGGTGTTTGCGCGTGCCTGCCGCTTTTTCCGCGAGAGACCTTTTCCTTGACCGCGCCGGAATACTTCAGCTCAGAGTTCGAGGTCGAGAGGCTTGCGCGCATGACGGAGAGCGTCGCGTGATCCCGTTGCGCTGCAGCGTGGCGTGGCCAGTCAGCACGGTCAGGACCATATGGCCGATCTTGTGAATCATGACGTTCGACACGAACTTGCGATTGGCGTCTTCGGAGCCCGGTAGCACGCTCGCCTCCGACGTCCCGACGAAAAGCCAGGAACGGACGTTCATTATGGGCTGCCCCAGAGTGTTCACGAGCTTGCTCGGGTGCTATAGAAGTATTCGCCGGAGCAGGTACGAGTGCACCCATATCAGACGATTCTCGAACACTTTGAACGTGTGCGATAGAGCACCAAAACGGACCGGTGTTCGAGGGAGCATTGCCTGGCACCCTCGTGCTTCCGATGGCAGATCGGCGCTGCACCTTCAGTTCAGATTTCTTTCAGCTCCTGGCACTTCTTGACATAAACTTGTGAAGTCGTTAGGGATCGAAACATGTTAAACGTCAGCCTCAGGTCACAACTGCAGACGTATCTGCGAAACATTCGCAGACCTGTCGAATTGATCGTGTCGCAGGGCAGTAGTCAAAAATCGCACGAGATGCTGACGATGCTGAACGAAATCGCGTCGTTGACAGATCTGGTGACGGTAATCGAGGAGCAGCGGGGCAACCAACGCAAGCCGTCATTTTCAATCAGGCAGGCGGGAGGAAACCCCGGCATCCAGTTTGCCGCCACTCCGACAGGGCCTGAATTTTCGTCCCTTGTCCTTGCAATACTCCAGGTTGGAGGACATCCCGTAATAGCAGACCGTACGACCATTGAACAGATTCGAACGCTAGAACGTGACTACTATTTCGAGACCTATATTTCGCTATCTTGCAAAAGCTGTGTGGACGTTGTGCAAGGGCTGAACATGATGACGGTGATCAATCCACGGATTCACAACATTACGATCGACGGAGGAATGTTTCAAAGTGAGGTGTCGGCGCGTGATATTAGCGTTGTGCCGACGATCTACATGAACGGCGAGGTATTTGGCGAGGGGCGCAGCAGCTTTGTGGAGCTCGGCGCGAAACTTCACGACATAGAACTGAGCATGAAAGCAGCGATGCACGCGGCGGGAAAGCCGTAGCACTGACGTGCAGGTCATATCGGCGGCGAGTAACCCCTGCAAATCGGCTACGGGGCTGTCGTTATCTGAAACGCTGAAAGTCTGTCACGCGCGGACGTCAGCCGACCGCGTCGGGCTGTAGTCGGCCAGTTACGGACTTTGGCCCACGCTTTCTCCCGGACGTTCGAACGTCGGCTCCGCCCAGATCGCGGACCTTCGTGCGCGAATCATGTCAGTCTCGTCGTCGCCAGGAGTGGCCATTCTGCTCGACCCAAGACACTCGCTCGCCTCCGAAACGACCACGGGGAATACGTCGACGACGGGGTTATCTTGCGCCGTAAAAATGACGGTACTGCCACGATGCCTGCTTCTTCAACTCATCGTCTGGCCATGGCCCGGTGCCAAATCTGCTGGCAGAAAGAGGCGTCAGGTCAATTGGAGGTGCGCCGTCGATGATCCACGCGGCAAGCGCTTCGCCCAGTGCCGGGGCAATGGACAGGCCCGCGACATTACAGCCGCTCGCGAAGTAGAATCCACGAATTGCCGCAACTGGCCCGACAATGTGCTGTCCATCTGCAGTCATCGTTGGCAGCGCACCGCGATGCTCACGCACCGCTGTCTTGAGAAGGACGGGAAGCTGAGCCTCGACGTCCCGACCGTAGCGCCAGAGCACCTCGGCATCAAGCGACAGATCCTTGACGTCGAAGTTGGTGTCGAAGTCGTTCATGTCGAAGAACGTCGGATTGTCCTCGTAGACCCCCCAGAGAAAACCGCCGTCACAGGGCCGCATATAGACGGCAGCGTCCATGATCCGGACCATCGGCAATTCTGGTCGGGAACCGGGTACCGGCTCGGTGACGAACAATTGCTGCGCTGTCGGGATAAGGGGAATACGAATTCCGCTGGCTTCGGCCACTTGTCGCGTCCAGGCGCCAGCCGCATCGACGACAACCGGGGCGCGCATGCGACCGCACGTGGTGTCGACACCTGTGACCTCGCCATCCTCAATCAGGACGCGCGTGACCGGAGTCTTCGGCAGTACCTCCACACCGTGCGCCTGCGCCGCACGAGCGAAGCCGACAGCCAGTTGGGTGGGATTGAAATACATGTCGTCGCCGATGCGCATCACCGCCGCTACTCCCATCGTTTCGAGAAACGGGTTGAGCCGGTGGGCCGCGTTCAGGGAAAGCTCCTCCACGTCTAGGTCGTGGCGCCGGCCGCGCAGGATGTCTTCCTGAATGACCTCGGCATCTTGCGGGCGGCGCGCAACCTTGAGGCTACCCGACTGCACCCAATCCAGCGGCTGGCCGGTGTCCGCAGAGAATCGCCTGATCTTGCTTGCCGCCAACGTTATCAAGTTGATCATCAAGTCATTCTTGCGCAGGCAACTGACCATGCCAGCCGCTCGCGGAGAGGTCTGTGAGCCGATTTCGTGCCGCTCGAGAAGTGCGACGCGATGGGTGCCCCGTTTAGCCAGGTAATACGCTGTAGCCGCTCCAAGTCCACCGGAGCCAATCACGATCACATCCGCGGATTCGGCCATCGCTGCTTCTCCTGCTGGTCGCGCCGTCGACCTGTCGATCGGGGGCGTTTCAGCCATGATATGCCTCAGGAGCGGGACTGGGGACGGCCGCGAACTCACGGATGACGCTTGGACATCGAAAGCTGCCGTTCATCCGGTGTAACGTTCAACGGCAGAGGCGGGTCGGGAGTGTGAGTTCGCCGATGCAGGAAACTGCCGTCCGGCTGCTCGATGCCGTCACCGTCAGCAATCCGCCGCCGCATTGCTGACGTAGAACCCAGCCCGCCCCAATGACGGCTCAGGCCGACTTGCGGACACCAAGGAATTGGTCGCGCTGCGCGAGCTACCCCGCGTGATGCCACTGTCGCCGCGCGGCGACAGCGGGGTGTCGTCGCCGCTCCAAACCGGATCCACCAACGCCGTGTGCTCGAACGTGACGTCAGGAGGCTTCGATCGGATTCCAAGCCTCGAGGACATCGTACGGACACGGGATACGCAGGCGGACCGCATGTGTCGTGATCTAACCCACAGCGCCAGACGAAGAGTTGGATCCAACCCACCAGCCGCAGCGCGCGCGTCTGTCTACGAATTCGCACTGGTCACTATTTTCAACTAGTTGTGCGTTCGCTTACCGCGGTGCCCCCGTTTGGCACGCACTTTGCCTTAATCCCCATCGAGGAGTGGCGACACCCTCAAAACAAGCCCCGACATTCCTAACTGACTGATTTCCCTTGGAGAATCGAAATGAACACGCTGGTAATCAAAGACCTCCCCGTAGCCGTCGAGATGGATCGCACTGCAATGACCGCCGTCAGCGGCGGCAGGTTGCCGCAGCAGATCGTGAACATCATCCAGGCCGTTTCCGACTATGCAAACGACTCTCCTACCCAGCACAGTTTTAGTGGCAGTGGGGCTTCTGTGACGTACTAACCGAAACACGGTGATTTCGTAGCTCAAGGCCCCCTCCAACGAGGGGCCTCTTTGCATTCGCTTCCGGTGACTTTATCTGCGCTGCCCCGATACCGACCGTTCCGCTTCAGCTCGACGGGTTGTTAGCACGATTCTCCAGTTTCGCCATCTGCTCGAAACGCATGGTCTGGCGGGGCAAATACTCGCGCCGGCCAACCAGATCCTGACGGAGAAAGGCTTGATGCTATAGGCTGGCTCCGCAGTCGACGCCACGCTGACTGCCGCGCCCAGTTTTACAAAGAACGGTTCCAGTACCCGGGATCCAGAAATACAATCGACGCAGAAAGGCGGCCACTCTAACGCTAAAAAAGCTGCCGTCCGGCCAATCGATGCCGCCACCGTCAGTGATCAACCGCAGTCCTGACGTAGAACTCGGCTGGCCCCAATGTTGACTAAGGCCGATGACTTGCCTTTGATCGACGGTGCGCGGTGACCGCTGCACTCCGGTCTCCTCGGCGACGTGCGCATCCACAAGCTCGTTTTAGTTGGGTCCGTACCGCATGCCGCCCCCGTCTCGCCATAGAGGCCGCCGGCAACAAAGCAGCCAGCATCCGGGGCAGCAGCGGTTGACAAGTCCAAGGCCAGCATCTCCTCCCTTATAATTATCGATTGGACAGTGATTTCACCGGCGGAGAGCCCCACTATATGAGTCAGCCACATGGGCGATATTCGGGACCTCGAGACAAGGGTCCGCGCCAATCGCGCCAACCTTCGAAAACGACATCCCACCGACAGAACAAGCCATACGTAAAAACGCCGCCCGCGCGAGACCCGGCCCAGACGGCGTCCATTTTCAAAACGCGTTCGTTCAAGTGGCTGGTTGATGCCGTGGGCGCAGAGAATATCGCACTGGGACTCGATTCGAACCTAACACGCGTGAACGAGTTGATCAACGGCGAGAGATTCACACCCGAGACGGCCTTCCACATTGAAACGACGCTCGGTCTGCCCGACGGATTTTTCGATCAGCCCAACCCCGCTCTCACGTCCGGGACCCTCAGTCGTTTGAGGGCGCCGCTCGACTTTATCCACGCGAATGCCGAACCGGAACCGGTGGATGGGCAGGGATTGGAACCGGCTCCCGCAATACCTGCGAATCACCACCCTACTCCCACTGACCGATTGCCCAGGGAATCAGAAATGTCAAAGAGAACCGCCGGCGGCTCGCCACAGGCTGTCGCGCAGAGCAAACCTGCTGCAGCAAAGACTGCGACGGTTCCCTCGTCGAAATCGGCATCAGCGAAAGTCAAAGCATCCATGAAGTCGGGCGCCCAGCAATCCCTGCCGCTGAACGACGTGGCGGCTCTGCAGAGCATTCGTCGCGCCAACCTGCACGTACTCACCTCCCGCAAGGGCTCGAAAGTGCGACTCAGCGCGGTGATGGGTATCAGCGCCTCCAACCTGGACAATCGTCTGTATGGACAGAAGCGCATGGATGACGCTGAAACCAACCGTTTCACTGAACGCCTTGGGCTGCCAACCGCCTGGCTGGACGTTCCGCGTTCAGTCACGGACATTCCCGAGCCGGTGACCGCCCTGCTCGATCCACAGTCGATTGCACGATTGACCGCAGTGCCGATTGCGCCGGACGAGCTGTCGACGTGTTCGAGCGCAGGCGAAAGCCTTTCGAGCAGCACGACCGCGCCCTCTGCTGCGAGCGCGGGATCGGCGCGGGCGATCTGCCGGATTTCCGTCAGGGCTTCCTTCAGACGCTGGATCGGCAACGCGGACTTCCAGCCAAAGGCGCCACGGCGAAAGCGCGCAACGAAGACCCACTTGTGGGAGGCAGTACGTGTCATGTTCCAGGTCGCGGGTTCAAAGATGTTCATATAGGTAGCGTACACCGCTGCGCCAGGCGACTGCAGTTCGCGCCGCGCGATCGCCACTTCTTCCACAGCAAACTTGCCGGCCTCGTTGGCCGTCATGCAGCGGGGCACTACGGTAAGTGGCTCGTCAAACCCTCGCGCAAATCCAATGACGAGCTGGTCATCCGTGAATGGCCCGCCGTCCAGCGGATCATGGCCTCGCTCGGGCAGAAGCAGGTCTCGCAGGCCGCCATCGTGCGCAAGCTCTCGAGCTACAAGCGCCAGAACCAGGCGAAAAAGGCACTCTGGGAGCTCGATAACCTGTGCCTTACACGCCACATCCTGCAGTTCATCAACGATGCCTGACCCCGCGCACGGCTGTGTGGTCCTGGGCAACGACAAGGCGCTGATCGCAGACGGGGTTGCGACATCAGGTGCTATTCAGCTCAGATCCAGGCGGACTACCGAAAGTAAGTCAGGATGTTTGGCGCGTACATGAGCATCCGGGAGTTCGCGCAGCTGTACTGGGAGCGCGCCGAGGGCAGCAACGTGAAAATTCCGAAAGCGATGGACGCGGCGCTCTCTGCTCCCCAGACCGGTGAGGAACGGCGGATCAAGGAAGCGATCGACCCGTTCAACGGCGAGCAGGCAACCAGGCCGGAACAGGAATTGTTCAAATAGCGCGCGCGACTTCCCGGCGCGGAACGCACCCTCTATGAAAACGTGAAACGACGTCGCCTTGAAGGGCGCGTGCTCGTCGAAGGCGAACAGAAGGAAAACGTGGTCCTGGAGTTCAGGCCGCAGCCCGCTCAGGACATGCTCGTCGCCTACCTCTGGTCACACTGGCAGCCCCCTGGTGAGCCGGGACCTTCTGTCGTTCGCGGCCATTACCGATGAGCCGCCACCGGAGATCGCCGCTGCGGTCATGATCGCTGCATCATCCCAATCAAGCCGGAGAATATCGGCGCCTGGCTCTGCCACGAGAGCGGTAACCTTGCTGCACAATATGAGCGTCGAATAGCAGCTTGAGTTCGCCGGGGTCTAACGGTTTACGATTTTGTGAGCCCACTTCACACGTGACCGTCATCGGGCGAATCCGTCAGGAAAGAGCCCCGCCCTTTCACACACCTCCGAAAGAAGCATTTTTCCTCGGACTTCCTATGGCGCGCGAAGCGATTTTCGGCCATATGTTCGCAAACCTTCTCGGAATAGGGGCGAAACGACGGGTGTCCGAGTTCAAGGACTGTGACCGAGGCTTGACACTTGCTTTAGTCCCAAAATGGGACTAAGATGCATTGATGCGAATCATTGCGAAAAGAGTCCTTCTGACATTCTGCGACAAGCACCCGATCGCGCGGCAGTCGCTGCTAGCATGGCATGAGGAAGCGGTAAAGGCCGTCTGGATGACGCCGCAGGACATAAAGGCCAGATATGCGACCGCGAGCTTTGTTGGCCGAAACCGTGTGGTATTTAACATCAAGGGAAACGACTACCGGCTGATTGTTGCGGTCGCATATCGCATCGGGGTCGTCTACATCAAGTTTGTCGGAACGCATGGTGAATACGACAGGATTGATGCTGAAACCGTTGAACTGGAGTGACCAAGATGGAAATCCGTCCAATTCACAACGAACACGATTACAAAGAAGCCTTGCAGACAGTATCTGGCCTGGTCGACGCCGATCCGGCTCCCGGCACTCCGGAAGGAGACCGTTTGGAGGTGTTGGCCACCCTGGTGGAGCGCTATGAAGCTGAGCACTTTCCGCTCGATCTTCCCGATCCCATTGAGGCTATCAAGTTCCGCATGGAGCAGGCCGGGCTGTCTGCCAGCGACATGCAGCCGTATCTTGGCAACCTGAACAGAGTCTACGAAGTGCTCAACCGGAAGCGCGGGCTAAGCCTTGCCATGATTCGCCGTCTGAATCGCGAGTTGAAGATTCCAGCTGAAGTACTCATTGCCTAGGCAAAGCCATTGGCGATCATTGGTTAAGTTTCGCCGCCCAGTAGCAGGACGTGGGTATCGCGAAAGAGGACAAGCATGACATTCAAGATCAAGGCCGCCGATCAGAAGCGCATCGATGCAGCGTTCGGACAACTGACGGCACAGCGGAGCACGTTGGAAGAGTCTGTGCGTGCGTTCAATGAGGCGGTTGCAGCGGCACGTGCGAAGCTGCAACCAGACGTGGACACATATAACGAAAAGGTCGACGCGGCGCGGGGCATGCTCGATGACGTGCATCGCGCCTTTGAAGACGAATTCGATGATAGGTCGGCGAACTGGCAGAACGGAGACAAGGGAATCGCGACGAAGGAATGGATCGATTCGATCAACGCGTTGGCCGAGGCGCTAACTGAGGCAGCGCTCGACGTCTTCCCCGAGTCGCTCGAATTTGAGGATGTGGTCGGCGATGACCCCGTCGAGGACTACAACGAACTGGACAAGGAAGCGCCAGGCGCAGAATAATCCGCTGTGGCCTGAGATACCGAGGAAAAAGCCATATGAAACTCATCCCTATTGCGCTATTCCTGATCCTCACTGGCTGCGGCCAGGCATCGCATGATGCTTCTCCCATGGCATCAGGCCACTACCAACTGGCTGTGGATGGCGGCGGCAACGCGTGGAGATTAGATACAAACACGGGCGAAATGAAGCGTTGTTGGCAAGGCACCCCACCTGCAAAAACGGCACCGAGTTGCTATACCGCGACTCAGGAGTGACACGATCCCGTCGTGTCTAACGGAAGGAAACATGAGACAGACCCGTCGTCGTAGCAGCACAAGGGTCACCATTCCGAAAAGCCGTTTGGCGCAATAAGGGACCTGCTATGCTGAAGTCCCGAGAACGAACGATCGGATCGATGAAGCAGAACCTGAATCCAGCTGTGGCGAAGGTGCTCAAGCGTCTGCACTATCCGCTTGATGGTGCGACACGTGTCGCCGTCAGCCGCGCGTCAAGCGGCAGGTAGTTGACGGTAAA
The DNA here is from genome assembly GCF_012689525.1 of Paraburkholderia aromaticivorans. NCBI lineage: Bacteria > Pseudomonadati > Pseudomonadota > Betaproteobacteria > Burkholderiales > Burkholderiaceae > Paraburkholderia > Paraburkholderia aromaticivorans. Next base: position 2,268,062 of record NZ_CP051514.1, on the reverse strand, counting down.
GCTCGTCCTGGTCTTGTCGTACGCGGCGATCGGAAACGATTGCAGTGCTGCGACCTGCTGTACGACCAGCAGTTGCCTATCCAGACATGCGCAGCCGGTAACGGTTGGGTGTGAAGCTCTGGAGACAACGTACCTCTTGACTGACGGTTCACCCCGGCGACGGGGAAGGAATCGACACTGCCAGCCGCCGTGCGGTGTGAGGTGCAAGGCAAGTTCCGCATGCGCAACATAGGTGAACTGTTGATAAACCTCGTGAGGATAGCTGGGCCAAAGCGGCTGTCAGGCCCAAACCAAAAAGGTGTGTAGCCGGTTGCTTCGATCATCTAACGGAGCACGTCGTCACAAGTGCTACCGGGGGAAAGACAGGCGCTAAACGGACAGGCCCGTCTGAACAGTCGGGTCGGCGGGGACGGGAACGTGGTAAGCCCAATTGTCCGCCAATGCCAGACCTTTGGCCATGGCAGGTGACCCGCGAGGGAAGCTGTTGGACAAGTGGGGATGAGAACGCGGAAAAAGCGAATGGCGGGTGGTAATAGCTCGCATAGGGGTTCAGGATTTGCCCCGACCCGAAAGGGTGCAGACTTCCGCGTGGTGCAGTTGTCGCAGGTCCGCATTAGAGATTCACTGAAGGGAAGCTTGTGAGAGGCCGGTATCGTTACGGTTCAGCGCCCTTCGTCTCAGCGATGAGGCGAATCAACAATGTGATGCTTGCGAAGGGCTCGTGCAGTTGGCGAGACCGGCGTCAGTGCGACGTTTAATGCTGTGCTCGAGCGCAGTGCGGTGAAAGTCGCATGCTGCGTTCTTCGGGGGCCGCGTTTCCGAGAGGGAATGTGGCTACCCTCTTAATCCTTCTCTGCGTGCGCTGGTATGTTGCGTATCCGCTGAGTCTGCGCCACCTCGAGCAGATGATGGCCGACCGCGGCATTGAGGTTGACCACTCGAGCGTGCATCGCTGGGTCATCAAGCTCGTACCTCTGTTCGAGAAAGCTTTTCGCCGGCACAAACGTCCGGTCGGCAAGAGCTAGAGGATGGATGAAACCTACGTTAAGGTGCGCTGCCAGTGGAAGTATTTGTATCGCGCAGTGGACAAGGCCGGTAATACGGTCGATTTCCTGTTGTGTGCGCATCGCGACAAGGCTGCCGCGCGCCGCTACTTCGAGAAGGCCATCGATCGAAACGGCGCGCCTGAGAGCGTGACCATGGACAAAAGCGGCGCCAATCTCGCCGCGCTCGAAGCAATCAATGCCAGTTGTGATGCGCCCATCAAGATCCGCCAGTCCAAATATCTCAATAATCTGGTCGAGCAGGACCATCGGGCGATCAAGCGACGCACGCGGCCCATGCTGGGGTTCAAGACTTTTCGCTGTGCCAGGATCCTTTGGCCGGCATTGAGGTTATGCACATGATCGAGAAAGGACAGAGAAAGTGTGCTCGCGGAACCCATCCGTCGGCCGCTGATCAATTCTATGATCTCGCAATATAAGTAGTGCTCCGCATATCGATTTCATTTGCCCCTTGATCCTTACCGCGACAAAGCCGGATCGAACGATTGTGTTTAGCGATGCGCCACGCGGCCCTTCTTTTTAAGGACAATCCCTACTATCCAGACGTGGAAGCGGCGCGCCGTAGAGGCTGAAAATGTGGCCCCGTTTCCGCGCGCTGCATGCGATGTTCCCGTCGGATAAAAAATGGTAATGTCCTCTCACCGTCTGTCCGGCAACTAACCCGCGAATGGCCATCGAGCTTGCTCGCGCGGTGCCGACAGGCCAATCATCGCTTTGTGCGCCCCAACCCCGTATCCAATGTGACGCGAACAACGATGATCCAGCTCAATCGGATTGCTATCGGCCTTGTCGAAACCGACGAGCACGCCCAATTCTCTGATTATTTCGCGAGGCCGGCAGCCCGTTCCATTTCATTAGGTAAACGTAACGCGTGGGCAGGCTTGAATCGCTCACGTGGCATCGTCACGGCAATCTGGGCCGCTTGCGCGCTGGTGTCCGGATTAGGCGCATGCAGCTCGCAAGTGCAGACATCGCCCGTTCCACCGTCTGCCCAGCCACCTGCAAGCGTCAAACTCTGGTGCGCCGAACCGCCCGGCTATTACCCGTCCGTACAGACCTGTGCGAGCGGCTGGCAGCGACGCGCGCCCGATCTGCCCGCCTCCGCGGTTTCTCCACCCGTGCTGGTAATTCCGGTCCAGCCTCCGGCAGAAGGACGATCCCAATGAAAACTATCCGACCGGTTCGTTGCACGCTCGCGCGTGCCACCTTTGTGACCGCAGCGCTCGCGCCGCTACTGCTGGCGGGATGCGGCGGCAGCAGTGACGACTCGACGGCGTCGAGCGGCACGAGCTCCGCGAAGCTCGCCGACACCTCGTCAGGCACGAGTTCGGTGTCGTTGTCGCCGCTGTCGAGCACGGTGGCGAGCACGCTGGTGAGGCCGGCGTTCTACACGGCCCCGGTGGTGTTGAACGCGCCTTCTGACATCGACAGCGCGGCGCCTTTCGCGTCGGCCAATCGGCCTCCTGCCACACAAGCGTGGACGTCGACAATGGCGCCCGTGTCGCTTGCGCAGTTGACGCCGCAAACGATTGCACGGTACGCCACGAGGACTGCGCGGGCGGCGTCGAATTCAACGCAGGTGACGACGTATACGCCGGCGCAGATTCGCGCGGCCTATCAGCTACCGCCGCTGCCGTCGTCGTGGAGCAATCTGAGCACGAGCGAGTCCACGCGAATGGGCGCCGGCCAGACGATTTACGTGATCGACGCAATGAGTGATCCGAACATCGTCAAGGAACTCGCGGCGTTCAACCAGAAATTCGGCTTGCCGGGCTGCACGACGACCACCATCGCGCCGAACGCGTCGCTGCCGCTCGCGGCCCCTAGCAGCAACGCGTGCCAGTTCTCGGTCGTGCACTCGACGACCAGCGGCGCGATGACGTCGAACGCGCCGTCGTACGACTCGGGCTGGGCCACCGAAATCGCGCTCGACGTGCAGTGGGTCCACGCTACCGCGCCGCTCGCGCGCATCGTGCTGATCCAGGCGCCGGATGCGTCGACCAGCAGCCTGATCGCGGCGGTCAACCTCGCAAACGCGATGGGGCCTGGCGTCGTGTCGATGAGCTTCGGCGCCCCCGAAGGCTCGTGGACCGGCTCCGTCGATTCGGCGTTCAAGCAGGCGAACATGACCTACGTGGCCGCTACCGGCGATAACGGCACCGGCGTCGAATGGCCGTCCGTGTCGCCGAACGTGCTGGCCGTCGGCGGCACCCATCTGAGTTACGACGGCACCACCAGGAACGAAACGGTGTGGTCAGGTACCGGCGGCGGAATTAGTCAGTACACCTCGGCACCGGCGTATCAGAACACGTCGGTGCCTAGCCTCGGCACGCTGACGACGCGCTCGGTTGCCGACGTGTCGTTCAACGCGGATCCGTTCAGCGGTCAGTATGTCGCGGTCATCACGCCCGACGCGGCCGCGCCGAGCTGGTACAGCGTCGGCGGCACCAGTCTGTCGACCCCGCAATGGGCCGGCATCGTCGCCATTGCCAATGCGCAGCGCGCGCGCGACAGTCTCGGCGCACTCGGCCTCATGCAGACGCAGTTGTACGGTACCGTCTCGACCGACGCGGGTCTGTACGCGACTGCGTTCTACGACGTCACTTCGGGCAACGACGGTTACTGCTCGAGCTGCTCGGCCCATACCGGCTACGATCAGCCGTCGGGTCTCGGCACACCGGCGGTCGGCAGCCTGCTGTCGACGCTCGGCGTGTCCAAGGCGCCGCCGCCGGTCGTGTCGGCCGCGACGGTCAAGGGCACGGCGGGCAACGCACTGTCGTTCACGGTGGCGGCCAGCTCGTCGGACCCGCTCAGCTGGTCGCTCGCGAATGCACCGCAGGGCATGAGTATAGATAGCTCCGGTCAGGTGACATGGGCGCAGCCGGTCGCCGGCACTTACAAGGTGACCGTGACCGCGAAGGATACGGTCACCGGCTCGACGAGCAGCGCGAGTGCGAACGTGACCATCGTCGCGGCATCGAAGCCGGTCGTGCAGGCAGCGACGATCGTGGGCCAGGCGAAACAGCCGCTCAGCTATCAGGTCGACGTCAGTGCGGCCGATCCGCTCAGGTTCTCGCTCAGCCGCGCGCCTTCGGGCATGTCGATAAGCAGCGCCGGCGTGATCAGCTTGAGAACGCCTACGAAGGGCACGTATAGCGTCAGCGTCAAGGCGACCGACACCAGCAACGGCCAGTCCGGTTCGGCGACGATGAGCGTGCGGATCTCGTCCGCGGCAACGGGCCCCGCGATCGCGGCTGCGCCGATCAGCGGTGTTGAGGGCCGCGCGGTCAGCGGCGTGATCGGTATCGAGGACCCTGGCGCGGACAACGTGAAGGTCGACATCAAGGGCGCGCCGTCTGGCATGGTGTTCGTCGAGAGCGGGCCGGGCTTCGTTGCCAAATGGCGGCACCCGGTCGCCGGAACCTACACGCTGACGCTGACGGCGGTCGATTCGGCGGGGCTCAGCTCGCAGGCAAATCTGGTGGTGACGATCGGCACGCGCCGAGCCGACTCGTCGCGCTGCCGCAACGTCGCTGCCGGCGACGTTGCGGCGCGCTGTTGGTGAAAGCGCAGCTTGGGAGTGGGAAGGCAGCGAGTCTGTGGGTCAGCATCGCGGCCGTACAGCGGAAATCTCCTTCGTTAAACTCAGCAACAGTCGTTCGTCGATGGCCTTTGCGAACGACTGCTTCCTAGCAGTGAGCGGTCTTTTCAGCGCCGGCGCACGAATGTCGGCTAAGGCCGAATTGTGCGCGTAGTTCGTCCGTCGGGTTCCGAGGGCTGCAGGCGTTGCAACGACAGGCCTCTCTGCTCACCGAACGGCAGGTTGTGGCCACACCCGGAAATTGGAGAGCAAACTTTCGACTCACACGGGCGGGTCGGCAATGGCTTTCCGCTGCCGACGCTGAGTTGACTGGCGCAGGGCAACGCATCTTGCAGGGTAAAACCGCAACTCGCTCGACGCAGTGCGCTATTTTTGTGCAACGAAGCTGACGCAGATCCGGTGGATGTCGCAAACGATCGGCGACAGGTAGTCGAGCCTCCATCCGTCTGCGAAAAGCGGTGCCAGCGATCGTTCCGTAGTTAGCGGGAAAGTTCGAAGGAGGACCGGCGCCAGTTCGGCGGCAGCGCCCGCCAGCGCAATCCGATCCTGCCAATGACATGTCGTGCCGTTCCCTTTCAGCCAGATACGCGAAAACTCGACCAGGTGATCTGTGCGTACCCAGCTGTCGGTTCGCGCCATTGCGACAAATTCCCCTATCACCAGGTAGCAGAGGAGCTCAGCGCGTGCCTCATCATCAAGCTTCTCAGGGTGTGACATGTCGAAGGACGCTCATCGGATGTATAAGCTGCCGTCAGGTGGCCCATAGCCGGGTTGTGAGGCGACAACCGGCCGCCACGGCGGGAAGCCTCCACGTGGTGCTCGTCGACGGACGGTCGGGTCTCACCGCTCGGTCTGCACGGGGGCCCGTCTGGATGGCATGCGCATCGTGCAGACCGAAGGTTCGTCCTACCGCGTGCGTGAGCGCGCCTATCTGCTGCTCGACCCTCTGCGCCACCGCCCATCCTCCCTGATCCCGTGCCCGCCGAACCCGCTCGCCGGCGGCCGGCCCGCCCACGATTGCCACTCCTGACTACGCCCTGCCGCACGGATACCGGGCAACGGCTATAGGTCGCCATTCAGCGAAAGTATTCTACGGATCGATTTCGCGATGATCGTCTCGTGGGACCGATCGACGAAAATATCGACCACGCCGTCAAGGAGCAAAGCAACGTCTTCCGCCTGCCTGCGCCACCGACGCTGGGCTACCTTTCAGTTCTTCGCGTGCCCGCTTGCGAATCGCGCCATGCGGCGCACGAGCATGTCCGCGATATGTTGGCAAGAGCGCGGCCGCATCCGGCTGAGCGGTGCCACGACAAGCGTGTCGCGCTTCTCGGGAAGGGGGCACTTTCCAGATTCGCGGCGTCCACGCTCATGGCCCCAAGTGACCAGCGACCGCAATCGACGCGTGCATGCCTGCGGTGGCGTTAGCGAAGTCGCCGAGTTGATCGAGGCAGGTGACCTGGTCCGTCAGCAGATCGAGATACTTGCGCGACGGGCATTACGGATGCGTCATCGCTAGCCACGCAGACCCGGCAGCCTCGCGGATGCGCGATACCCAATTCGAGTACACTGAACGCCCCAAATTTCGGCATTCCTGGGAGGCGAAATGTACGACAGACAGGCGCATCGGGGCTTCTCGATCACCGTCAGCACGCGCAATGACGCGGCGGGCGGCTCGCATGTCACGTTGCTCATCGAACAGATATGTGCGAACGGGGATGACGTCCGCGGTGGCGCGCCGATTCCCGAACCGGAACACTACCATTTGTTGCTTACCGGTCCCGCGGCAGCCGGGGAAGCAATGCAACGGGTGAAACGCGCTATAGACGATGCGCTGGGCGATCCCGATCCCTTGGATGAGCTATAGGTAAGAGTAAAGTAAAGGCTCGACACCCGGAATTACTGCCCGCCACTCCAGCGACTGTTCGAATAGGCTGTTGCTCCCGTAATCTTGATAGACCGCCGACCTTATGGTTGTGGGCACCCCCGTCTCGCCGGCAACTGTAAGGTTCGGGTCGACGCCGACGTCGCTTGCCCATGCAGTCAGGTCGTCGGTAAAGTCACAAGCTTCTTCGCGCGGCACACGCAATCTGATCGGTTTCCTGGCATCCCCGAGAACAGGTGAAAGACATTCTGACGGAATGGCTACGCGGAGGCGATGTATGTGTGCAGCGGCACCCGGATGTCGAGTGATTCCAGAACTCCCTCCACGCCTCGGGCGTTCATCGTTGAACGATGACGGCGATCCGACTGATCTCAACTGACCGATCTTGACTCTACGGATCGCCGGTGTAGCCTAAGCTGCACCCTATCTCAGGTCCTGGCTGTCTCTCGGAACCTAAACCTTTTCAAGCCGGCTTCGTGCCGGCTTTTCCAACAGGGAACACGCATTGACTACGTGTCTCACGTCACGAGGTAATCCTTCTTAAGCTTTCCTTCAGTATCCTGCAGTAAATTAGGTCCACACTGTCAGGCGCGGCTGATTGCAACTTGGGCCAGCTGTAGGCTTGGCAGTAGATGTGCGCGTACATAAAAAATTGAGAGATCTGATGCCACGGGGACAAACAGTCGGCGCCGCCATGGCAAATGCTCGCGCACTCTACATGCTTGAACTGGCACGCGGTCGTTCACACGTCAGCAGCACGTTGAGTCCGGCCACTCGGAACAGGGCTATCGAGGAAGCTCTCGGCGAATTTCGCGAACTGTACGGCAAACGGGAAGAAACACTCTTTCAGAAACTGCTTGCAGACGATCTGCACCGGCGAGGCAAAGGGGATGCAGCCACAGCAGTGCTTGCCTTCAGATTCGTCAGTTCGTGAGCGTGGCCGGCGTGCCTCCGACAGGCCTCTATGACTGCTGCGGTTGACCCGGGTATAGCACTCCGAAATATTGCTGGTGGGAGAGAAACGGAGCTGCGGCCACGTATCCATTGGAGATCAACGATGCGACTTCCCAACAGTAGCTTCTGCGTCGATAGCGTTCCCACGTTCTCCGTCGGCCGCTTCTTTGCGCAAGCGCGGATTTCTCAGAGCCACCCCGCCACCCATGAACAGATCGAGATCTACGCGGCGATCAACCTTCCAGATTTCGCCACTGAAGCTGAAGCCATCGCGTTCTCGAACAAATGGGCGGTCGCGTGGATCCATGAGAATTTTCTCGAACTCACTGCCACGAAGGGCGCATACGCCTAGCGAAACGCAGCAGATCCGGAGAGCCCCGATCTTGGAACGTCCCTGTTCAACTGCGGATTCAGCCGGTCGATTCAGCAGCTCGCTGAAATCGCCAAGCTGACTTTTTCTGTGCCGCACAAAAACTCTGACTGTATGGAACGGATACCGCTTGCGCGCCGCAAAGCGCTTGCCGCAGAACTGCTTTTGAAAGGAGAGCGTCCCACGGACATCTCCCGTAAGACTGGCTTGAGCTTCCCTACCTTACGCAAATACAAGGCACTGCTGGACAGCGGCGGCCCGGCTTCGCTTGCCCGGTTAAGCAAGCGTGGATCGAGATCACGGCTGGACGAGGAGGCTTTGAGCTGGCTTGTCAGCGCTATTAAACATTCACCGAATCTCCATGGTATTGCAGCGACCTGCTGGACTGTAGAGCAGGTACGCAATCTTATTCTTCAACGCTTCGGAGTCGACTACTCGGCTTCACACGTCGCGCATATCATTCGGGAACACGGCCTGGCCTATCGTCTCACTTTTACGGCGGCCGACGCGCATGCCCAGCGACGACAAAGGCCTGTTAGCGACAGAGATGCAGTCCGAAGAAAAGCTGCCGCGGAAATGCTTGTGGCAGGCCAGAGCGCGGAGCAGGTTTCGGAAGCACTGAACATCGGCTTGCGAACCGTCAAGACATATGAATCGATGGTGGGACGCGAGGGGCTTGTTGCGCTGGATCAGCTGGCAACCCGCGACCATCGTTCGACTCTCGATTCGAAGGCGCTTGAAAGGCTGAAGGTCGCACTGGAAAAAGGGCCACGCGTTCACGGTTTTGAATCTGACTTGTGGCGCAATCGCGATGTGCAGGCGCTAATCCAGCACAGATTCGGCATTTACCATTCCAACGGCTACGTTCGTCAACTGGTCACGAAGTTGGGACTCGCCGATCGCATGCACCCGCCGAAACGGCGCACCGAGAAAAAGCGTGTCACGATCAACGACGAGGTGCTTGGGTGGGTAGCCATGACCGTGAAGCAGTCACCCAGAGAGCACGGGATCGAGGGTGACCATTGGAATAACGCGCGCTTACGCGCAGTCGTTCAACAGCGTCTGGGGGTCGAATTTTCTCGAGGATATATCCGCGAGATTGCCATCCATGCCGGCGTGGCCGACATGGTTACAAGGCGACAGGACTGAATCTCCTGGGGCCCATACGGATGCCTTGGTGCGACGATAGCTGCCGCATGCGCAAACAGCCACGGAATTGCTGAGAGTCGTCGCCTGATCAAGCTAACGCCCCGCCTTTGAGCCACCGCCGACGGGGGCGTAAGGAGTAAAGCAGCGGTCATTCCGTTTGGCGCAACAACAATCCCTCAAGGAGGCTAAGGGAAAACCGGTCAACGTCGCCTAGCCAGGCAAACACTGTCCACACAGCCCCGGGAACCGAGAGTTGGCTATGCGATTAACCCCATGATATGGCTTGCCGCGCATTTTATCTGGCCGGGATTTGAGACGAAATGTCGTTACGGATCGTATGTGTCTCGGCCTGGCTCCCGTCCAACGTGCTCTCCCGATTGCAAATCCATGCAAATGCCCATTGTTGGGAGACCTCGATGGCCTCTTCCTCCGTATCGAACCAGGAAAGATTACGCTCAATGTACATTTCACTATCCATGTCAGCGTCGCTAGCGCGTACAAGCCGCGCATGCGCAAAGAATTTCCCAAAAGAAAAATTCGGGGCCGCGTCAATGATCCACCCACGGTATCCGCAGTTCATGATGACCTCCGATACAGTTCATCGATTCAAAAAGGGCAACGCATGGATATATCTGGCCGTGACTCACGCGTTTCCGGCTGGGCCGTAAAAAACCCCGCTCGACGTATGCTCGCGATTACTGAAACCGCTGAACAGGCGCGGCCTTTGGGCGCGTTTGCCACGCTGCGACAGGAGACGCAGATATGGCCTTCAATAGGACGAACGCCTTTCGCCGACCCAACGCGGATCGTGGCCCCAAGTGAGCGTGCGTCGATTACCTTTCGGAGCGGTCACTCCACGCCGTCAGGACGACTGAGCCGAACAATAGCCGGCTTTTGCCGCCTCTCACCCGCCCATTCGGACCAGCGTAAGAAGCGCCTCACAGAGCCCCGATTGGCACGAAACGCGATGGCCGATGCCTTTCCGGTGGTCGGCATTTGCATTCACGCGATATCGATGGCGCATCGGGAACGCCCGTTGCGTCAACTGCTTTGGAGAGCGCCGGCAAGGCGACTTCACGCGATAAGCCGCGCGCTCCGATTTGTTCTACTTCCAGCCAGCGGCGGGCCGATGGTATCTTCACGCGGGCGGGCGTCTGCTTTCTCCTTCCAGGAGCGTTCCATGAATGCAACTACTCTGAAATATCGTCCGCTCCGCCCCGGCAGCGCCGGAACGCTGAAAGTCTACGACTGGATGCTCGGTGCCGCTGCTGAGCTTGAGAAAGTGGCAAGTTTGAATTCACTTACCGTTAGGACCTCGCCGCACGAACAAAGATTTTCTGCTGAGGCGTCGCTTTATGCGCAGTCCGTTCGTGAAGCGATTGCCCTCCAGTCGAACCAGCTGCACGCCACGCTGATAAAAACATTCACTTATTGCCGGCACATCGAAGAGATCGCTGCAGAAAGTGGCGATTTCTTCGCTACTGTGATGCTGGTGAATGTTCAGAGTTTCGTGACGACAATGAGAGCGTTGATTGGCGCTCAGCCAGCGGAAAAGGAGCGTGCCACGTCAGAGCCGGTTAGGCCAAGTCTGCCCACGTATGCTGCCCGCAGGGAAATTGTGACCGCACCCGAATCAACAGCATTTTTCGCTGAGCGAGTGCCACGCGGGCGCATGCATTGAGAGGGAGCTGTCACGTTGAGTCTCGGCTTTCGCCGCTGGATAGCCGCGCAGCTGGTCGGTCACGATCTTGCGCGGTGCTCGATCGAGCGCAAAAGGCATGCATGCGCTTTAAAAACCGCTTGGCTGCTGCCTTAGCGCGGTAAAGCGATTTTGCATTCTTCAACACGCGCTCTTACTTGACCCTCTAATCAACGTGACAACGCCCTGCAAAGGCTCGGCACCCAGCAGCGCTGTCGGACTGCCAATTTCCGAATGCCGGAGGCGAGGATTGAGTTTCGTTTTCTTCAGTTGTGTCGAGGTCGGCGCCACGGATTAGCAGCAGCGGTCCCAATTAGGTGCGGACGTCGCATCGCCGGGGGTAAATGAGTAGATCTGATTGAGGTTGAGGCTACCGTCGCGAGTGAATTACTTTTTTCCGCACAGGGCTATGTCCTCAGAAACCTGGTTTTGACAACGTCCGGTTCAATCGACAAAGGCAGGCTCAATTCGATGAGTTCGGACGCAATTACCGATGATGGGGCACTGGCCCGAGGTCGGAGCAACACCTATACCTGATCCGTCACACAAAGCTGCTTACTAGCCGGTGCTGAAAGAAGTGTTGCAGTGCACCATTTATCCGCTTATGCTGGGGTCATCGTTGGACTTCTGGAGCAACGCGAACCCTTCGTCGGCGTGCTCTTGAGCGTTGAGTCCCTTCATATCTCCGACATTGCCGCGCTGGACTGTGGGCCTCGAGACCGGGACGGTCGCGTGGACTTTTGCCGCTTTTAATAAACAAAACGCTGTGCTGGCAATTTTCTCGCCTGTGCAAAAATTCAATATTTTTAGGCATCCATATCAAATGGATCTTCATATGGAAAACATAACACCTGGTTCGTCACGCCATGGACCCGTCTTCGACGTCTCCTGCAACTGGTTCCGTCTCTTTGCCGAGGTTTGTGAACTGCTCAATGCAACGACGCAAGTGGTGCGCCTGCGCACTCTGCGCATGGCATTGGCGGGTCCAGTGCCCAGTCCGCGTGACCGGGCTGAGTTCAGCATCATGGGTACCGAGAAACGTGAGGCCGCATCGGAATCGATAGAGGCGATGAACTCCGGGGTTATCAAGCTAGCCGTCGAGTTCACTAGCGATACCTGCAATCTGATCTGTGCCATGTCAATGGCGCCTACCGGATTCGCCTCAGGACGCCCCGTCACGCAAGGGCATGAACATCAGCCAGGCTTTTTGACGGCCGTCATTCAGACTCCCTCGAACCCCTTGTACCTGGCAAGTTCAATGACCTCTCTGGTCCGGAAAATGCTCGCACCGATTCATGGTCGTGCCACCGCGAATGCAAGACGCCTGGGCGCGGGATGACCGCCGCCATAGAGCGGCCGCGCGCGCGAGCTCGCCCTGCGTCGCGCAAACGAAGCAATCGAGAAATAGCCCGGATCCCCTCGAGACTGGAGGGTGTATCGGAAACGATGCTGTGGACGCTCTACGACCGGGCCTGCGAATCGCGTCGCGCCGACGCCATTCTTGTCGATCCGGACAGCGTGCGCATCTGCGACGCCATTGACTACGATTTCGCGGGCCACTTCGGCCATCCCGTTGGTTCCTTCTCTGCGCGGGCCGCGGAAATCGATCGGATCCTGAAAGACTGGCTCGACCGGCATCCGAAAGGACTGGTCATATCGCTCGGTGAAGGGCTCGAAACACAGGCTCATCGTGTAGACAACGGCCACATGACCTGGCTCACGGTCGACTTGCCGCCGGCGATTGAATTACGCGAGCGATTCCTGCCATCTTCGAGGCGCTTTCGCTGCATCGCTTCGAGTGTTTTCGAGCCAGACTGGGCAAATGGGATCAAAGCCAGCGCGGATGTTTTTGTCGTTGCGCAGGGGCTGTTCATGTATCTCCAGCCAGATGCGGTGAGACGCCTGTTTATCCGGATCGCCGAGCGCTTTCCGGGCGCCGAGATTGCATTTGACGCGATTCCGCGCTGGTTTTCCGGGCTCACCCACTGGGGTGTCATGACAACGCCGCGTTACCGTTTGCCGCCGATGCCATGGGGCATCAACGGCGATGAGATAGAGACGCTTATGCATGGCTGGTCGTCGGATATCGCAGTGCTGCGCACGTTCGAGTATTGCGCGCCACGTGGCTGGCCAAGGCTGGCGGCAGACCTTTGCCGCTTTCATCCGCTCGCGAAGAGTCATTTGCCGTTCCTGGTGCATGTGGAGTTGAAGGACCGTCGACTATCCGGACGCGCAGGATGATGGGCATCGATGTCGCAAGCGTCGCAGGAACGGACTGTGCGTCCGTTTCCTTAGTGAGGCCAGGGCCACGCGCGCCGCGAACTCACATCTTTCAGGCGAGCAATATGCAAGACAAGATTGTCACCGCTGACGACGCCATCGGATTGATCCGCGATGGCGACGCGGTCTGCTGTTCGGGTTTTGTCGGCATTGGTACGCCGGACGAGTTAATCACGGCTTTGGCCCGACGGTTCACGGCATCCGGCTTCCCACGCGATCTGACGCTGGTGTTCGCAGCCGCGCCGGGCGATGGCAAGGACCGCGGACTCAATCGTGTCGCGCTACATGGGTTGGTCAAACGCGCCATTGGCGGGCATTGGTCGTTAGTGCCAAAACTCGCTCGAATGGCGACCGACAATCTGATCGAAGCCTACAACCTGCCGCTTGGAACGATGTCGCATCTGTATCGTGACATTGCGGCCCACAGGGCAGGCACGCTTACTCAAGTGGGATTGGGCACCTTCGTCGATCCGCGTCAGGCGGGCGGGAAGATTAACGCGAGGACAACCGAGGATCTGGTTAGCACTATCGATCTCGACGGCAAGACCTGGCTTTTATACAAGGTTTTCCCGCTCAACGTCGCGTTGATTCGTGGCACAACGGCCGATCCGGAAGGCAATATCACGATGGAACGTGAGGCGCTGGTACTCGACGCGCAGGCGGTAGCGATGGCAGTTCACAATTCAAACGGTTTTGTGATCGCGCAGGTCGAGAGGATAGTGGCGAGCGGAACACTCGACCCGCGCGCCGTCGTGGTTCCGGGCATCTTCGTCGACCGTGTTGTAGTCGCAACGCCCGATGCGCAGCCGCAGACTTACGGGACGGCCTACAACCCGGCGTTTTCCAGCGAGATCAGGATTCCGACCGGAGCAAACGAATGCCCACTACTCGACGAGCGGAAAATAATGGCGCGTCGTTGCGCGTTCGAACTTCCGCTTGATGGCGTGATCAACCTGGGTATCGGCGTTCCTGAGGTCGTTGGCGCGGTCGCCGCGGAGGAGCGTCTGCTGAGCCATCTGACCTTGACAGCCGAGCCTGGGATCATCGGCGGCGTGCCGCAGGGCGGCCTGGACTTTGGCGCAGCCGTGAACATGGATGCGCTGCTTCACCAGAACCAGCAGTTCGATTTCTACGATGGCGGCGGCCTCGACCTCGCGTGCCTCGGTATGGCGCAGATCGACCGAAGTGGAAACGTCAACGTAAGCCGTTTTGGTCCGCGACTAGCTGGTGCCGGCGGCTTCATCAATATCAGTCAGAATGCTTCGCGGGTGGTATTTGCTGGAACTTTCACGGCGGGTGGCCTTGAAGTTGTGGTGGAGGCGGGGCGCCTTCGTATCGTCACGGAAGGCTCACAAAGGAAACTTGTCGAGTCAGTCGAGCAGATCACATTCAACGGACAGCTCGCTGCCGAACGCGGCCAGCCAGTGCTCTATGTGACGGAACGTTGTGTGTTCCGGCTAACGTCAGAAGGGCTCGAGTTGACGGAAGTCGCACCGGGTATGGACGTTGATCGGGACATTCTTCCGCACATGGACTTCGCCCCGATTGTGCTAAGTCCACGACCCATGAATTCACGAATCTTCCTGCCGCAACTGATGAATCTGGCAACCGTGTTGCTTGATTCGCAATTCGCTCAGAGACTCAGCTACGAAGCAGAGCAAAACACCCTGTTTGCAAATTTCGAAGGGATGGCGGTTCGCTCCGGTAGCGACATTGAAAGCGTGCGCCGCGTGTTCGAGGCATTCTGCAAACCCATCGGGCAGAAAGTCGCGCTAATCGTCAACTATGACGGATTCAGACTGGACCACGCAGTAGCCGATCAGTACTTTGAAATGGCAGCGCGGCTGCAATCGCAGTACTACCAGTCGGTGAGCCGCTTCACTAGCTGCGCGTTCATGCGCGCAAAGCTGCGCGCGGCTTTCTGCGACGCGAATTCTGCATCCCATGTCTGTGAAACGCATGCCGACGCCATGGCGTTTGCGACGGAGCAACACGAAGCTGGTGGCGACGGCGTGCTCCAGTTCCCACGCCGTCGCCACCAGCCGTTCTGAAGCGCCTGGCCGCATATTGAAGAAACAAGGAGTCTATTTGTGAAAGCATCCGACCTGTTCGTCAAGGCCCTGGAGAATGAAGGTGTCGAACGCATCTTCGCCGTGCCGGGCGAGGAAAACCTCGATGTCCTGGATTCGTTGCGGCGCTCGGGTATCGAACTCATCGTGACTCGCCATGAACAATCGGCGGCGTTCATGGCGGCCACTCATGGGCGCCTGACCGGAAAGCCTGGCGTTTGTATGGCGACGCTCGGCCCTGGCGCGTTGAATCTCGTGACAGGCGCGGCTTACGCTCATCTGGGTGCGATGCCGGTGATACTGATCACCGGTCAGAAGGCCATCATGACAGCGCGTCAGGCTCGCTTTCAGATTGTCGACATCGTGGCGACGATGAAACCGCTCACCAAGGCGTCCCGGCAGATTGTCAATGGCGCCAGCATTCCGACCATGGTGCGCGAGGCATTCCGGGTGGCTGCGGAAGAGCGGCCTGGTCCGGTGCATCTCGAGTTGCCGGAAGACGTGGCCGGCTCGGAGGTAGGTGGCGACATCCCGTTGATTCCATTGCATGCGGTCGACCAGCCCGTCGCCGGGCAGGCAGCAATCGAGCAGGCTGCGGCCTTGCTGAAGTGCGCCAGGCGTCCGCTGGTCATGTTCGGCGCGGCCAGCAACCGGCCCCGTCTTGCCGGGCAGTTGACCGACTTCATCCGGCGCACGGGCATGCCGTACTTCAACACGCAAATGGGTAAGGGGACCGTGTCCGCAATCGGTCGCGAAGAAGCGGCTGAACTCTGGATGGGAACGGCGGCGCTGAGCGAACGCGATTACCTGCACGAGGCGATCGATCGCGCCGATCTGATCCTCGCCATCGGCCACGACACGGTAGAGAAGCCGCCGTTCATCATGGGCCCCGGTGGCCCGATGGTTATTCACGTCGGATATACGCCGGCCAATGTCGAACAGGTGTTCTTCCCGCACGCGGAGGTGGTCGGAGACCTCGGTTTGAGTCTTGGCCGTCTGGCTGATCTGCTGGAGGGAAAACTGCCGCACGCGGCGGCGTTGGCGCCGCTGCGCGAAGATATCCTGAGACGCACGCTGGGACGGGCGGAGGAATCGCGCTTTCCATTGACTCCGCAACGCATCGTCCACGACGTGAGGAAGATCATGCCAGCCGACGGCATCGTTGCGCTCGACAATGGCATGTACAAGCTCTGGTTCGCGCGATGCTACAGAACCCGTAGCGCGAATACGCTCTTGCTCGACAATGCGCTGGCAACCATGGGAGCGGGCTTGCCATCGGCGATGATGGCCGCGATTCTTTATCCGGACCGTCGTGTCATGGCCGTTTGCGGCGACGGCGGCTTCATGATGAACTCGCAGGAACTCGAGACGGCGGTGAGACTGAAGCTCAATCTCGTCGTGCTGATCATTCAGGACGATGCCTACGGAATGATTCGCTGGAAGCAGGCCGTCGATAACTTCGCTGACTGGGGACTGACGTTCGGTAACCCTGATTTCGTCAAATATGCGGATGCGTACGGCGCAAAGGGCAGGCGCATTGAGACGGCGGAGGCTTTGGCTCCGGCATTGGAGAGCGCATTCGGCGAAGGCGGGGTACAACTGGTCATCGTCCCGGTTGACTACTCGGAAAACGTCCGCGTTTTTGTCGAGGAACTGGGCAATCGGGTCATGGAGGTCGGGCAATGAAGATCAAGGCAGCAGTTCTGGAAGCAATGGGCGCAGCGTATCCGTATGCCGTTTCCCGTCCGTTACGTATCGACGAGGTTAACCTTGCGCCGCCAGGGCCTGATGAAGTGCTTATCAAAATCGCCGCTGCGGGGTTGTGTCACTCCGACCTGTCCGTGATCAACGGCGATCGGCCGCGCCCCATGCCGATGGCGCTCGGACACGAGGCCGCTGGCGTCGTGGCGGAGCTAGGGACAGGCGTTACCGATCTACGGATTGGCGATCATGTGGTGGTGGTGTTCGTGCCGAGTTGCGGCCATTGCGCGCCATGCGCCGAAGGCCGGCCTGCCTTGTGCGAGCCGGGCGCGGCGGCGAACGGGGCCGGCACCCTGCTCTCCGGCGGGCGTCGACTTACGCGTGATGGCGAGACATTGAACCACCACCTTGGATGTTCGGTGTTTGCCGAATACGCGACCGTATCGCGGCGCTCGGTCGTCAGGATCGATGCCAGTGTGCCGCTCGACGAAGCCGCGCTATTCGGATGTGCCGTGCTCACAGGCGTCGGCGCGGTGGTGAATACGGCGCAAGTCCGAGTTGGCTCTTCTGTTGCCGTGGTTGGCCTGGGGGGAGTGGGGCTGGCAGCCCTTATTGGCGCGCAAGCGGCTGGCGCTCGCCAGATCATCGCGGTCGACCTGTCCGATGCGAAACTGGAGCAGGCGCGCGCCTTGGGCGCCACTCACACGGTCAACGCGGGTCGCGATGACGCCGTCGAGCAGATCCGCGCATTGAGCTCAGGTGGGGTCGAGTTTGCCTTCGAATTCGCAGGCGCCATTCGCGCGCTGGACCTCGCCTATCGCATCACCCGTCGCGGTGGGATGACCGTCACCGCGGGTCTGCCGCCGTCTACTGCGCTATGGCCACTGCCGGCAGTGAGTCTGGTCGCTGAAGAGCGCACACTGAAAGGCAGCTATATTGGCACGTGCGTGCCGGCTCGCGACATTCCCCATTACATCGATCTTTACATGCAGGGCAGGCTGCCGGTCAACAAGCTACTTACCGGCCGTCTGGCGCTAGATGAGATCAATCACGGCTTCGATCTGCTCCACGAAGGAAAAGCGGTTCGACAGGTCGTAGTGTTTGAATAGTTCCTGAATCGAACTCTCGCATTATAGTTTTCCTTCCGGGTACACGACCATACTGATCTTCCCCGCACTTGCATTTAGCGTCCATTAATCAACCAACGGCGACATCGTGCGATGGTCGGCGTACAGACGTAGACGAGAGCATGCAAAAGTTGGGGAGGCTCCCAAGGGGAGCCGAGTGGGTTGTGTCGCGCTAAGAGTGCAGGAGTAAAATCGAATCGGAATTACCTATGTCATGACGCGAGATGCGATCCGCGTCCGCTACGCGACTCCGGCGCTGCGATGGATCGAGCGCTGCCCGGGGCCTTCAGCGTTGCTGGCCTTTATTCTGTGCCTCGAACTCGTTACGCAGTTCGACGAGCTGCGCACGCTGGCGAGCAGTGTGCTCAAACATCTATGAACCACGCGTTGCGGTGCGGCGCTCGGAGCGTGTCGGTGGTGGCGCCGCCCGAGCGAGTGGCTCTTTAGAAGCCAGGTTCATTGACGCGACACGCGTCGTTGTGATCGAAACGGCCGCACAGAAAGCGAGCAGTCGCACGAATGTCCATGTGACGGTCTCGATGAACGTCGCTCCATGGCCGAGGCTGTGTGGAAACGCATTGATCGCCTAAACTGAATCAACGCGTTCAGGCCAGGTGACTCATGAAGCGATTTGTTGAGGGTGATGACCGTAAGCAGGTTGCGCTGCTTCCAGAATGCGTTGACGACTACATTGGACAGGACAACACGGTCAGAGTGGTGGATGCCTTCGTCGACGAATTGGACCTTCCGGCTCTCGGTTTCAAAGGCGTCACGCCAGCGATCACAGGCCGCCCCTCATACCATCCCGGCGTGATGCTCAAGATCTATATCTACGGGTATCTCAACCGGATCCAGTCCAGCCGACGCCTTGAACACGAATGTCAGCGCAACGTGGAGTTGATGTGGTTGACTGGCCGCCTGGCGCCAGACTTTAAAACAATTGCCGACTTCCGTCGCGACAACGGTCCGGCCATCCGCAACGTGTGCAGACGCTTCGTGGAGATCTGCCGCGAACTCAAGCTGTTCTCGCAAGCACTAGTGGCGATCGATGGAAGCAAATTCAAGGCAGTGAACAGCCGGGACGGAAACTTCACGGCTGGCAAGATCGAGGGACGTCGCCAGCAGATCGAGGAAAGCATCCAGCGCTACCTTGATGCGATAGAGACCGCCGACCGAACGCATACTCCTGGACTTGAAGCAAAGACCACACGTCTGAAAGAGAAGATCGCGAGATTGCGGCAGCAGATGCGAGAGCTTCACGAGGTCAAGGAACAACTGAAGCAGCAGACTGACACGCAACTGTCGCTGACGGACCCGGACTCGCGTTCGATGACCAGCAATGGTAAGGGTACAGGCACGGTTCGCTACAACGTCCAGGCAGCCGTTGACGCGAAACATCATTTGATCGTTGAGCACGAGGTGACTAATGTTGGCAACGATCACGGGCAACTCAGCAGGATGGCGTTGGCCACAAGTTCCGCAATGGGTAAGCCTAAGCTGTAATGGACTAGACTAAGAAGCTGTTGCGAAATTAGTTAAACATTGGCTTGAGTCGCGTCCAGCAAATCAAGGCACAAGCCAGAGACAGGAAGGCTTCATGGACATGGGCATAGCGTTCGTAGCGAATCTTCAGGCGTCGGAACGAGTGAAGCCAGGCAATCGAGCGCTCGACTGGCCAACGCGTTTTACCCAGGCCACTGCCATGGGGCGAGCCAATCTTTGCGAGTACCGGCGTGATGCCGCGTTCTCTCAAACGCTGCCGGTGCGGTTCCGAGCTGTAGCCCCGGTCGCCCTGAACGATTTGCGGTTTATGCAGTGGACGTCCCCGCTTGCCGCGAATGTGTGGAATGGCATCGACGAGTGCATCAAGCTGGGTGACGTCGTGACGGTTCGCCCCGGTCAGGATGACCGCGAGCGGGAGGCCTTTCGCGTCGACGATGAGGTGGTGTTTGCTGCCGAGCTTGCGCCGGTCCGTTGGATTCGGGCCGGTTTTTTTCCCGCCAGCATCGCACGAATCGACGAGCTGTCCACAAGCACTCGTGACAGGTCGATTTCGCCACGACGACGCAGTTCGGCCAGCAACGCTTCGTGGATGCGTTGCCAGACTCCTGCTTCTTGCCATGCCACGAGCCGTCGCCAGCAGGCGGTGCCCGAACCGCATCCCATCTCTTGCGGTAGCAGGTTCCACGCAATGCCCGAGCGCAACACGAATACGATGCCGGTTAGAACGGCTCGGTCCGGTGTCGGTTTTCGACCGGCATATTGGCGATTGCGCGGTGCTCGCGCAGGCAGCAGCGGTTCGATGAGTGACCACAATTCGTCGTCTATCAGTTCTTTCGGCATCGCTTCCTGTCAGGCAAAACAAGACAGAAAGTTAAGGAAGGTCTGCATAACCCGCTTTTGAAGCATTACTCTTCCTATCGAGCGCAGCCTCGGGGTTCAAATCTTTGTTGGTGAGTGGATGTCAGGGGGTTTTCTGCGCGCCCAAGCGCTCCGACCAGACATGTGGCCTTCATCGGCCCGGTGTTTCAAGCTTTGCGGAAAGCTCTACGCGCCATCCATAGATTGCCCAAAGCAAACAGGGTGGTGATCTGGGCGGTGTTCTTTGTCAAACCACGATAGCGGGTCTTCATGTAACCAAACTGCCGCTTGAGGATGCGAAACGGGTGTTCGACCTTGGCCCGAATACCCGCCTTCAGGCGTTCGATCTGATCGTAGATCGCGTCCAACGAATCACTCAGATCCAATTTCCTGCGCTTTGCTGGTCGCATTGCAACATGCCACCGAACCGCGTCAGTCTCACAACGCTTTTCGATACCCTGGTAACCGGCGTCCGCGTACACATCCGTTTCTTCGCCATGCAGCAACGCCTGGGCGACGGTGATGTCGTGAACATTGGCCGCCGTTCCAATGACTGTATGGACGAGGCCCGAGTCGGCATCCACGCCGACATGCATTTTCATCCCGAAGTACCAGTTGCCACCTTTCTGCGTGGATTGCATTTCTGGATCGCGCGTGCCGGAGCCATTCTTTGTCGAACTGGGCGCAGCAATCAAGGTGGCGTCGACTGCTGAACCAGCCTTAAGCATCAGGCCTTTCTCCGTCAGGATTTCATTGACCAGCGCCAGCATTTGCACCGCCAGTCCGTGCGTCTCCAGCAGATGGCGGAACCGAAGAATCGTGCTTTCATCGGGCAAGCGAACCATCCCGCCGTCGAGACCCGCGAACTCGCGATAAAGCGGCACGTCATAGAGTGCCTCTTCCATAGCAGGGTCCGAAAGACCGAACCATTGCTGCATGAAATGAATCTGCAGCATCGTTGCAATCGGGAACGGCGGCCGACCAGTTTTGCCCGAGGGATAGTGCGGCTCGATCAGCGCAATCAGTTTCAACCAAGGCACAACACGTCGCATCTCATCGAGAAATTCCCGCTTGCGCGTCCGCTTCGTTGACAGATCCAGACCAAGACCAAGCTGCGTCATCACGTCGCTCCTCACCTAATTCGCTCTGTTTCCAGGATAGCTTGGCAACGGCGCAATGCCAGGACTTTTGCAGACATTCCTTAACACCAAGTCGGAGAAGTTAACAGCCCCAAAACTTAATTTCGCAACAGCTTCTAATACTACAGCCGTAGATTTTTTACTATACTAACAATATTTAGTAATACTACATGAGAAAGCGATGCATTCGACGGCAATAGCGTGGGAGCGTGAACTGGAGGCGCTACATCAGCGGCTCGGAGAACTGTTCAGGCGACCCGAGCCCCGACATCGGTCTCTCGCTTACCTGAAGGGCCTGCTGGGCACAGTCGAGCGCAAGAACGGCTGGCAACTCGCCGAATGGATCGGCGAAGAAACGCCTGATGGCGTGCAGCACCTGCTCGAGCGGGCGCAATGGGATGCGGATGGCGCGCGCGATGTGCTCCGGGAGTACGTCGTTGAACAACTGGGCGAGCGCGACGCGGTGCTGGTTGTGGACGAGACCGGCTTCGTCAAGAAGGGGCAGCACTCGGCCGGTGTGCAACGCCAGTACAGTGGCACCGCAGGCCGTATCGAGAACAGCCAGATCGGCGTGTTCCTCTGCTATGCCGGTCGCGGCGGCAGCGCGTTTATCGACCGCGAACTGTATGTGCCCAAGGCGTGGACCGATGACCGTGTGCGCTGCGAGGCAGCGGGCATTCCCAAGGCGGTGGAGTTTGCAACGAAGCCGCAGCTCGCGCGCAGCATGCTTGAGCGGGCGCTGGACGCAGGTGTGCCGTGCGGCTGGGTCACGGGTGATGAAGTCTACGGCGGCGACCGTCACCTGCGGCTGTGGCTCGAGTCGCGCGGCCAGTCTTTCGTACTGGCCGTCGCGAAGAACGAACCCCTGTGGTGGCAGGGTCCCGACTACGTACGGTCCGACCGGATCGCCGAAGCCTTGCCGGCACGGGCATGGCGACGCCTGTCAGCAGGTGCCGGCGCCAAAGGCGAGCGCCTGTATGACTGGGCGTTGACTCCGCTGTGGCGTCTGCAGATCACCACAGAAGAGCGCCGCTTCGGGCATTACCTGCTGGTGCGGCGCAGCCTGGACGAGCAACGCGAGCATGCGTATTACGTCGTATACGCCCCGCGCAGCAAAGCCACACGGCAAACCCTGGTCAACGTCGCGGGCCGCAGGTGGGAAATCGAAACCGGCTTCGAGGCAACCAAAGGCGAATGCGGGCTCGATCAATACGAGGTACGCCAATGGCAGGGCTGGTACCGTCACATCACGCTGGCGCTGCTGGCCCATGCCGCGCTCGTCACCCTGCGGGTGCGCGCCAAAAAAACACCTGAAGATTCGGTGCCGCTCAGTGTGCAGGAGATCCGCCGGCTACTGTGCCGCCTCCTATGGCGCGGAGCTCACTCCATCGAGTACGTCCTGGCCTGGTCGGCATGGCGGCGCAGGCACCAGTACCGCGCCCAGCAGTGTCACTACCGGCGCCGCGGCTGCGTACCTCCTGCTTTGTTTTATCTACGGCTGTAGTACTAAGCTAAAGGTGCTGGCCGATCGTGGCTACTTCAGTGGCCTTGAAATTTTCGCCTGTGATACAGCTGGCATCGCGGCTTATGTGCCCAAACCGCTTACCTCCGCATCGCGTAAAAAAGAGCTCTTCACCAAATCAGACTTCGTCTACATCGCGGAAGACGACGAATACAAATGTCCGGCGGGTGAGCGCGCGATCTATCGATTCCCGACGGTCCACCAAGGATTGAATCTACGGGTGTACTGGACCAGTGCCTGCCCCCGTTGCGCTCTGAAAGAACAATGTTCGCCAAGCCCGTATCGTCGCATTCGTCGATGGGAGCAAGAAGAAGTACTGGAAGCCATGCAACGTCGCCTCGACCGGTGGCCCGACGCGATGACAGTTCGACGACGCACGGTCGAGCACGTATTCGGTACGCTGAAGCACTGGATGGGCTCAACTCACTTCCTTACTCGCTCGCTTGAGCGGGTGAGTACGGATTGCGCTACCCTGTCGCGTCAACGTGCAGTCACTACACCCCCCCGAAAAACGCGTTTCCACACAGCCTCGGCCGGTCCCGGCCCGCCGGCAACAAGCAGACCTCTACCTCCGTTAGCCATCCGCTCGACTGCCGGACTGTCACACACCTAGACCTCACTTCGCTTTAGCAGGTAATCGAGGCCGCCGACCCGATACCATCGATACCCGTACGGCTCGAGCACTACAGTATGCCGCCCGCCATCGGCTTCCACACTGTGGTCGTCGGAGAGAAGGTTGATGAGGCGGTTTTCGCCCTGCCCGCTGCAGCCCGAGCGGAACTTCACCGTGCAGGCCTCGGGTCCGAAGTTATGCACGCAGATCACCGAGTTGTTCCGCCAGTCGTAGCGCATCGCGAGAACCTCGTTGCGCGATGTACGCAGGACCGCGAAATCGCCCCAGCTTATTTCCGGCACTTCCCGGCGCATGCGGATCACGCGCTCGGTCCAGTTCAGGAACGAATTCGGGTCCCGCCGCTGGCTGGCAACGTTCACTCGCTCGAAACCGTACGCGCCACCCGATATGACCCGGCATGGCGGCTTCGGGTGCGTCGTGAAGCCGCCATGGGGTTCGGTCGACCATTGCATGGGCGTGCGCGTACATTCGCGCTCCGGCAGGCGCAGGTCGTCGCCCATGCCGATTTCATCGCCATAGCGAAATACGGGCGTACCTGGCGAGGTCAGCATCAGGCTGTAAGCGAGTTCGAGGCGGCGTCTGTCGCCAGAGAGCATCGGCGCAAGCCTGCGGCGAACGCCGCGCCCGTATAGCTGCATGTCGGGGTCCGGGCCGAACGCGGCGAACACGGCGGCGCGCTGCTCGGGCGTCAGACGGCCCAGATCCAGTTCGTCGTGATTGCGCAGGAATACACCCCATTGAGCGGTCGCGGGACGTGGCTTCGTCGCTGTCAGCGCTTTCTTCAAAGGACCCGTATCGCCGGTCGCGAGGGTGTAAAACGTGTTCTGGTTGACCTGGAAATTAAACATCATCTGCAGGCGCTCGCCGTCGTCGCCGAAATAATCGAGGTCGGTGTCGGGCAAAACATTCGCTTCGGCGAGGATGATCGCGTCGCCCTTGCGCCATTGCAGAAACTCGCGGAAGGTCCGCAACATGTCGTATTGCTCGACGGGCTTGCGGACTTTCGGGCCCTTGGTGGCAATCACGAACGGCACGGCGTCCATCCGGAATCCCGACACGCCGAGCTGGATCCAGAAGCCCATCACCTTGAGCAACTCGGCCTGCACATGTGGGTTCGCGGTGTTCAGGTCCGGCTGGAAGTCATAGAAGCGATGGAAAAACCAACGTTTGGCCTGCTTATCGTAGGTCCAGGTCGATTTCTGAACGCCGGGAAATACCACCCCGTCCTTAGCGTTCGGCGGTTGCTTGTCGGCCCATACGTACCAGTCGCGATACTTCGAGCCAGGATCGCTGCTTGCTTCCTTGAACCACGCGTGCTGATCGGACGTGTGGTTGACCACGAGGTCGATCATCACGCGCAAGCCGCGCTCGCGGCACGCATGCGAGAACTCGGCGAAGTCTCCCAAGGTGCCGTATTTCGGGTCGACATTGTAGTAATCCGAGATGTCGTAGCCGTTGTCGCGGCCCGGTGACGGCTGAAAAGGCATGAGCCAGACGGTCGTGGCGCCGAGCCCCTGAAGATAGTCCAGCCGGCGGATCAGGCCTTGGAAATCGCCGACGCCATCGCCATTCGCGTCCATGTACGTGCCGACGGAGAGGCAGTAGACGATTGCATTCTTGTACCAGAGGTCATTTAGCATACGGTACCCGCGTGGCTCCAAAACAATCGATCTGTGTGAGGAACAGCAATGCCCGAACTGGCGTGGTGGCAACGTGGCGTCATCTATCAGATCTACCCGCGCTCGTTTCAGGACACCAATGGCGACGGCATCGGCGACCTGGCGGGCATCCGCGCGCGTCTGCCGTATCTCGCGCTGCTTGGCATCGATGCCGTCTGGATCTCCCCAGTCTACCCGTCACCCATGGCGGATTTCGGCTACGACGTCGCCGACTACTGCAATATCGACCCGATGTTCGGCACGCTCGACGACTTCAAGCAACTTGTGGACCGCGCTCACGAACTCGGGTTGAAAGTGCTGCTCGACTTCGTGCCGAATCATTCGTCGGACCGGCATGCGTGGTTCGAAGAAAGCCGGTCCTCGCGCGACAACCCGAAGCGCGACTGGTATTTGTGGCGCGATCCCGCGCCCGGTGGCGCGCCACCGAACAACTGGCTGAGCCGGATGGGAGGCTCCGCGTGGCAATGGGATGCGCACACTGGCCAGTATTACTATCACGCGTTCTTGCGCGAACAGCCCGACTTGAACTGGCGCAATCGCGAGGTGCGCCGCGCGATGGACGATGTCCTGCGCTTCTGGCTGGATCGCGGCGTGGACGGGTTCCGCGTCGACGTGCTGTGGTTGCTGATCAAGGACGCCCGGTTCCGTGATAACCCGCCCAACCCCGCGTTCCGGCCGGGCGAGCCGGATCATCACCGGCTGTTGCAGACTTACACTGAGGATCAGCCGGAGGTGCATGAGATCGTGCGGTCGATGCGTGCCACGCTGGATGAATACGGCGAGCGTGTGTTGATCGGTGAAATCTATCTGCCCGTGCCGCAACTGATGACGTACTACGGCACGAACGGCGACGGTGCCAACATGCCGTTCAATTTCCAGCTCCTGAACGCAGCGTGGCATGCGGCAGATATCGGAAGGATGGTGTCGGATTACAATCGCGCATTGCCGAAGCACGCCTGGCCAAACTGGGTGCTAGGCAATCACGACAACCCGCGCGTGGCGTCGCGACTGGGGGCGGCGCAAGCGCGCGTGGCAGCAGTGCTGCTCTTGACACTGCGCGGGACACCGACGCTCTATTACGGCGATGAAATTGGCATGATCGACGGCGAGATTCCGCCCGACCAGGTTCATGACCCGGCCGAGCTTCGGCAGCCGGGTATCGGTCAGGGCCGCGATCCTGAGCGCACGCCGATGCAATGGGACTCATCCCTGCCCCATGCCGGTTTTACAAGCGGCCAGCCATGGTTGCCGGTCAGCGCGGCTACCAGCGTTTGCAGCCAGGACGGCGAGGCGCCGAGCATGTTGTCGCTGTATCGCCGGCTGTTGTCGATTCGGCGGAGCAACGCAGCGCTCATGGAAGGCGCGATTGAATACCTTACCGCGCACGGCGACGTGCTCACTTACAAGCGGCGTTCTGGCGATCAGCGGCTTTTAATGGCGCTAAACATGGGCGCCGCCGAAGCCACCGCCCCGTTGCCATCAGGCACGGTGCTGTTATCGACTTTACCCGGCCGCGACGGCGAGTCGATCAAGGACGGCGCAAATCGTCTCGCCGCCGGCGAAGCACTAATCATCAGGGTCGCCTGATCGCCGATGGTAGACAGGCCCCATGCTGGCTCGCTCGTCTCGGCTCCAAGGCTGAACGGCGAGGTATAACGCGCCCGCCGAACTGTTGCCGTTCCAGAAGACGGCGTGCAAAGGCTAGGCCGTGTCAAAACGAACATTCCCAAAATCGGCTTGCGAGAACGGCCTGCACCGGCTTCGGCGTGTAGCGCCAAGGGTGAAACGACCCCTCGAAACCTCGAGATCAAGTGTTTTGACGCGGCCTCGGCCGCTTCTGGCCGCGAGAGGCGCGCTACGACGAACTTCCATAGTCGACGCGCTGCGGGCGGTCGACCCAGCGCGACATATATGGCAGCTTTCCAGGTACAACGGACGGTCGTTTAGTCGTATTGGAAGACGGGAATTCGGCCTTATGCGAAGTTTTCCATAATGCAGAGGGTTTTTTGATTACCGATCGCGGACTGGCCCCGACCGGCCTGCTCACGCGTCAGGGGCCGCGATCGCCAATCAAAAAACCCTCTGCAATATGTGCTGAGAATGTCCGTCGCCGCAGCACGCACCCAATCGTGATCCGTGCGACATGTCCGCTTGGACCGCCGCGCATTCGGGTATTCGGCCTGACTGACGGTGTGCCCCATCAACAGGCCAAAATCGTAAGCCCGCTCAAGCGCGCGCTCGATGCTTGAAATTCGGACGAGCAGGATGTCTGTTGCAACTTTACCCGTCTCTTCGAAGGACCCAATTTCGAGTTCCTCGCTGGCGATGACGAGTAGCGGATCCAAGCCACACTCCTTCACCACCGCTTCGACCATATCGACCTCCGTCGTCTGACTCACCTCTTACTGTCTGTAATTTTATCGATTTAACGCAGATGCCTGCGCGACCGGCCGTCGCACCTGAGCCAGCATTCAATTAATTAAGTTGCGCCATCATCTACTTTACGTGACATTTCAGCCATATTCGGTTTCGGTCGGCCACTCAGTCGACACGAGCTGGCGGGGCCATCTACAAATAGGATGTAATCAGTGTTTCCGCTGCCAGCAGTCTCGCCTTCAGGAATTGACCGTCGCCCTTGACGACCGCCGGATTGGTCCAGAGCGCCCCACGCGAGCGCCCATGAAATCCGATGCATTCGAGTCGTGTCGTCGCGGCGGATGGTTCGCCACTCGGCCTGGCTGCGGTGAAGTTCTGGACACTTAAGCAGTTCAAGGGCGGCCCTGAACCCAAGCGCCACATCAGTCCCATGCGCGTCCCAATTGAAGAGACGGAAAGCTGGCGATGACTGGAGAACATGCGCCATGTCCACCACGCTGCTCCGGTTTGGCAAGATGGCGGAGTACGCTTCGCTTGCCGTCTACCTTGCGTCCGACAATCACCATCTGGTCGGTCAGATCCTTTTCACCCAACGGCGGTGCTGTGTGAGCATCGTTCTATATAATCGATCAATTCGTTCTATATTCCGCGTTGGAATATAGAACCAGTCGTCGCGATAATCCCTCCGTTTCTGGTCACTGAAATAGCGAGAACGCGATGTCGACTCCACTCGAACCCCATGCTCTAGCCGCAAGGCGCCTGGCCGAATCCGGCCCTCTGGCTTGGGTGCAAGCCCATGCGCCGGGCGTGGCCCTATGCATTGCCGTCACGCTGGCCGCTTTCGCGTTGCAACTGGCTGAGCAGCGCATATTCGGGCGCGCCTGGCTGGAAGCATTGGTCCTCGCCATTCTCATCGGCACGGCGGTGCGGAGTGTCTGGAAGCCGGCCGCTCACTGGAACGCCGGCATCAATTTCAGCGCCAGGACATTGCTGGAAATTGCCGTGGTCTTGCTGGGCGCCTCGCTCAGCACCCAGACCCTTGAAGCGGCCGGGGTGGGACTGCTGGCAGGCATCGTAGCGGTCGTCGCGGCGGCCATCGTGGTCAGTTACGGTACCGCGCGCCTCCTTGGTTTGCACCATCGGATGGCCTTGCTGGTCGCATGCGGCAACTCGATCTGTGGAAACTCGGCGATCGCCGCCGTTGCTCCAGTGATCCGGGCGCATAGCGATGACGTGGCCGCGTCGATTGCCTTTACCGCTGTGCTTGGCGTCATCGTCGTGCTCGGACTGCCGCTGCTGATTCCTGTGCTGCACCTTAGCAACCTGCAATACGGCGTACTGGCCGGACTGACTGTCTACGCGGTGCCGCAGGTGCTCGCTGCAACGGTCCCCGTGTCGGCCCTCAGTGCCCATCTCGGTACGTTGGTCAAACTGGTCCGTGTGCTGATGCTCGGCCCCGTGATTCTTGTCTTGTCAATTGGCTCGCGTCGTGGTGCAACTACTGCATTGCCGGGTGCATCGAAAAAAGCGCGCCTCGCCTGGCACCAAGTCGTGCCCTGGTTCATCATTGGCTTCCTGGCACTGGTCGTCCTCCGTTCGGCTAGCCTCATTCCGACGGAAGCGTTACCGCCGATCAGCACTATGGCTAATTTGTTGACAATAATTTCGATGGCAGCTCTCGGTCTGGGCGTCGATGTGCGAATGGTCGCCAAAGCTGGCCCCCGTGTGATACTCGCTGTGGTGCTGTCGATCGTCGCGCTCGCGCTCATCAGCCTCGTGCTGATTCGCTTGCTGGGCATGGCCTAAAAGGTTTGGGGTCCGCTGAAAAACATGACGCTCGATCAACTTCGTATCTTTGTTGCGGTTGCGGAGCAGCAACATGTGACGCGTGCGGCCAACGTACTGGCGCTTTCGCAATCGGCGGTGAGCAGTTCAATCGCCGCCCTCGAAGCGCAGTATGACGTAAAGCTATTCCACCGGATTCGCCGAAATATTGTGCTTACTGACGCCGGCCAGCAGTTTCTCTGCGAAGCACGCGCGGTGCTCGCCAGCGCCTCTTCGGCCGGAAACATGCTAGCCGATCTAGCCGGATTGCGGCGCGGTGCGTTATCGCTTGCGGCGAGTCAAACGGTGGCAAATTACTGGATACCGAAGGTGATGCAACGGTTCCACGCGGTCCACCCCGGCGTCTCGCTCAAGCTCTCAATCACGAATACCGGACAAGTCGTTCGGCAGGTTGCCGAGGGCGCCGTCGATCTGGGCTTCGTGGAAGACCAGGTGGATACCGATGGTCTTGAGGTGCGCGCGGTTGCCCAGGACGAACTGGTGTTAGTGGTCGCCCCGAGCCACCTTTGGGCCAGTCACGATTCGACGGCTGACAATATTGTTGACTTGCGCGATAGCGCCTGGGTTCTGCGTGAACAGGAGTCGGGTACGCGCGGGATCTTCGAAAAGATGGTGCGAAACTTGGGGGGCGATCCCTCCGGCTTCGAGATCGCGCTGGAGCTTCCGTCGAACGAAGCGGTACGCTCCGCGGTTGAGGCTGGCGCTGGCGCAACGGTGATGTCCCGTCTGGTCGCAGCTTCCTCACTCAGTGCCGGGACGCTGATAGCACTCCGTTGGCCGCTGCCGTCGCGCGATTTCCTGATGCTGCGTCACCAGCAGCGTTATGTGACGGAGGCGATGCGCGTGTTCTTTCAGATGGCGTCGGAATAAGACAGCCTTGAAAATCGAACACCGCGTTCTCACGCAAGACGAAAACCTCACTAAGTACGACGACGTGGTCAATGTACGCATGCCACTTCGGTATCCGCGCACATCTGCCAGACGGCGAAGTGCGCGCTACCTTCTGCAATCCGAATAATCCAGCCAACCGGTGAGTGATCTGTCCGAAGGCAGCCTCCGGCGGAGATCGACCGATTTAAAAAAATGCCACACCAGCCTTTCGCGTGTGCGTGGCGACCGTATGGTCAAACGATAGAACGAACCTGAAGGAGCCCCTCATGAAAGATGATTCCCACGGCGTGGACGCGCGCCGGCGCAAGATGCTTCTCGGTCTTGCCGCCGGCGGTGTCGCCGGCACCATGGCCGGCTGGAACCGCGGCGCGTGGCCGGCAGAAACATTCAACCTGCCATTCGCTGGCGGCGAGCGCGACCGGACGAGCGCGTTCCCGCAGAAAGGCGAGATGCTGCTGGTGCGCACCCGTCCGCCGCTATTGGAGACGCCGTTTCATGTCTTCGATCGAGGTGTCTTCACGCCAAATGACCAGTTTTTCGTGCGCTGGCATCTAGCCGATATTCCCACCAAGGTCGACGGCGCCGCATTTCGCCTAAACGTTCACGGACAGGTTGAACGAGCGCTAAGCCTGAGCCTGACTGAACTGCGGAACGAGTTCGAACCGGTTGAACTGGCAGCGGTGAACCAGTGCTCCGGCAACTCGCGGGGATTCTACGATTCGCGCGTGGCGGGGGCTCAATGGGCCAATGGCGCGATGGGCAATGCGCTATGGACCGGTGTCCGTCTGCGCGATATCCTGGATCGCGCGGGTATTAAGGGCGGCGCCGTGCAGGCTCGCTTTAATGGGCTCGACGCTGGGGTCCTCCCGGCCACGCCCGACTTTATCAAGTCGCTCGACATCGACCATGCGCGCGACGGTGAAGTGATGATCGCCTATGCGATGAACGGTCAGCCGTTGCCGCTGCTGAACGGCTTTCCGCTGCGCCTGGTTGTGCCCGGCTGGTACTCGACCTACTGGGTGAAAATGCTCAACGATATCGAAGTGCTGGATCACCCGGACGACAACTTCTGGATGTCAAAGGCATACCTGATACCGGATACCCCCCATGCCAGCATCACGCCTGGCCAGACCGGCGTCAAGATGGTGCCGATCAACCGGATGGTCCCACGCTCGTTCGTCACCAATCTCACGAATGGCCAGAATGTTGCTGCCGGCAAACCCCTCACCGCGCGTGGCATCGCCTTCGGCGGAGACACCGGCGTGCGCGACGTCAGCGTGTCGTCGGACGGCGGCGCAAGCTGGGCGTCCACGCGTCTCGGCCACGATCATGGCAAATACAGCTTCAGGCAATGGGAAACGCACCTGATACCCAAGGCCGGTCCCATGGAATTGAAAATCAGGGCGACGAACACAGCGGGGGTCGTGCAACCAGATGCCGCAAACTGGAACGCTTCGGGCTTCATGCGCAATGTTGTCGAGTCCATCACGCTAATGGCTTCCTGAGGAGCGGAACATGAAAAGTCCAAACGTGTTGATATTGATTCTGCTCGCTACCGTCGGCATCTCCGCCGCCTTCGCCGAACCCGCAGAGAAAGCGCCGTCGGCCGCAGCCTTGAATCGCACCGTCAGTGTCACCCTCCCCGACAGTAAGCAGGTTTTCCCGCCAGGCGCCGGTGCTGAGATCGCCAACTCGCAGTGCATGATCTGCCATTCGGCTGGCATGGTCACGCGCCAGCCGCCATTGCGCTTCGGAGAGTGGAAGGCGGAGATCAACAAGATGCGCACCGTATACGGCGCACCCATGCCCGCGGAGCAGGTAGAAGAACTTGCTACGTATCTGACCGCTATCAAGGGCAAACAGTAGAACTGCCGCTACACGGCGACACGAAGTTCCGCGTCGGCTGGCACGTCGAAGGCCAGCCCCCACCATCAAAAAGAAAGGACCCTACATGCAATCACCACGTCGTCACTTCATGATACTGGCCGCTTCGCTGGCCTCATCCATCGCACTCTCGGGCAAGGCGTCGGCCGAGACGCCTGCGGTATCCGAACGCGATCCGACCGCACAGTCGCTTGGCTATAGGGCGGACGCGACACAGGTCGACAAGGTTAAATATTCGAAGTATCAGCCAGGCCAGGCATGCGCCACCTGTCAGCTCTATCAGGGCAAGGCTGGCGATGCATCAGGTCCGTGCCCGATCTTCGCCGGTAAGCAGGTCTCGGCGAAGGGGTGGTGCAGCGCGTACGTGAAGAAGGCCTGAAGCCGCACCTTTGTGAGGCTGCCGGTCACACAACTCACGTTATGTGACCGGCAAGACTGCAGCCAGGCGTTCTTTCAGGTGCGCACCGCTTGAATGCGGCGCGCACCTGTCGCGCCTCGCCGATCAGCGCTCGCCCTTCAACTCGATCAGGAGATCCTTCGCGGCCACGCGGTCACCCGCCTGGATATGCACGGCGGCAATCTCACAGTCGCGCTCCGCCGCAATGTGGGTTTCCATTTTCATCGCTTCCAATGCGACCAGCGTCGTACCGGCTGCGACCCGCTGCCCCGGCTGTACCGCCACGGTCACGATCGAACCGGGCATAGGCGCTGCGACATGCAGCGGATTCGATGGATCGGCTACCGGGCGGCTATGACGCGCCGGTCCCGTAAGGACGGTCGTGCGTTGCTCGATCAAGGCCGTACGCGACTGTCCGTTCAACTTGAACTGAACCTTGATCATGCCGGACTCGGTGTCGACGTGCTTCCCTTGCAACGCGACGAGCAACGTTTTTCCTGGCGCAATGTCGATCGCCACTTCCTCCTGGCGGATGCCCAGTTCGAACACACGAGCCGCGACCATCTCGCCACATTGCATCTGATGCGAATCCGCCGGGCCATCGACGAATACCTCCAGTCCCGTAGAAGCGACGCCCTGCTCAAGGCTGGGATGTATGGCGCCGGAGCGACGACCCTGCTAGCGCTGGGGATCGCAGTTCTCTGCTCGTGCTCGACCGGTGGTTGGACAAAGCGCTCTCCCGACTTCTGAAGAGTCGTGTGCACGCAGTCGGGATCCAGTCTTTCGAGATCCTCCGTTCCGAGACTATCTGGAAGGCATTTCATGGCCTGATGCTTGCGATTGGCGTCGCGACCATCATTGTGTCAGCGTATGCATACTTGCATTACTTACTTGCGCTCTTTCCCTGGACCCGCCCCATCTCCAACGGCCTGTTCGACCTCGCCGCTGCCGCTACGGACAGATCATCACGGCAACCAAAGGAAGCAGGCTTATGCTTACGCTGAAGAATACCGGTTCCGCTGGCGTCGACTGTACTGCGTCCAAGCGGGCCAACTAGGCGGGCAACGAAAAGGCGTTGACGATGGCGAGTCACCGCCCATTTAGCAGGTTGCTTTGCCGTCGGAGCAAACGCGATCCAGAGACTGGGAGAACTGAAACGGAATCCGTTGTCAACTGAAGCTCCAAACGTCCTAATCTTCACGGGGCACGCCTGTCCGGAACCGCCTGGAGCGGCCATCAAGGTCTCGCTTGCCCGATGGGTCGAGGTGGGTCGGTTTGTGCCTTTCGCATACCCGCTCCAGTCCGCGATCGTTCCAAGGTCTGCGCCGGGCCGGGTAGACACAAAGTGACAGCCTTCAACCAAATGTGAACGACCGCTGTTCGCCTTTCACGCACCGCTGCGAATTCAGGCTGCCCCTCCTTCAAGTCCAATTGGCGTTGGTCCAATTGGGGTGGGTTGCGGTAAACGCATCACACATTTACCCTCCGTCTAAAACCGCGTGGGGTAATATCTCTTATCCCGCCTTGTGCCCGCGGCACGTCGCCGGATCGGATCTTGTTCATCCCTGACTCTACTGGCCAACCTCGCGAGGATGTATCCTCCATGCCTATGGTTATCGACGCCTTTGCTGTAGGGTTTGGAGCCTTCATCATCGTACTGCTGCTCATCCGTCAGTCACGGCGGCAAGATGCCGGGCACGGGCGGGTAAAGAGCGAGGTAAGTATCGGCGGCACTGCGCAATCGAAAGACGCCAGAATGTTTCGTTCGCACATCGCTAAGGTGATACCGTGCCGCGCCGAAGGCTCTCGTGCAAATCCTGCCGACGACCGCGTTTTGACGACTGAGCTGGAAGATCACGCCCAAGTGCGCGCGCCCGGGACGCCAGACACATCGAGAGACTCTGTCGGGCAGCAGCGAGTGGAGAAGTCTCTACCCGGGAGCGAAACGCGCTTCCGGGCGATGCTGGACGCGGCTCCGGTGATGATCTGGATGTCAGACACGACTCGCCTTTGCACGTTTTTCAACAGACCGTGGCTGGATTTTACGGGGCGTACGCTCGAGCAGGAAATGGGCAACGGGTGGTCGGAGGGCGTGCACCCGGACGACTTCGATCGGTGCCTGAATGTATATGTCTCATCGTTTGAAGCGCGCAAGAATTTCATTATGGAATACCGTCTGCGCAGGCGGGATGGGGCGTATCGCTGGCTCCTCGATACCGGCGTGCCCCAGGTGGACGCGGTCGGCACGTTTCTCGGCTTTGTCGGTTCCTGCGTCGACATCACGGATCTCAGACAAGCTGAAGAAAAATTTCGGGGTGCTCTCGAATTTCTGCCCGTTGCAATTCTTATGCTCGATCAACAAGGCCGGATCGTGCTGGCCAATGAGCAAACCGAAAGGCTCTTTGGCTATCGACGCCACGAACTGATCGGACAGCACGCGACGATGCTCGTCCGGCAACTGATGACCAGTAGCAGCTCCAGCCCCCTACCAGAGGCTTTAACGGTGGGAGAAACCCGCGATCTGCTCGCGCGGCGCGCGGACGGGACCGAGTTCCCGGTCGAGGTCAAACTCAATATGGTTCGATCCGAAGAGGAAGGGTTTGTGCTCGCGACCATCGTGGACAGGACCGATCGGATTGAACTGCATCGGCACCGGCAGGAACTGGCCCACCTTTGGCGAATCTCGACGATGGGCGGACTGGCGGCTTCGTTTGCCCATGAGTTGAATCAGCCGCTTACGGCCATCCTGAGCAACACCGAGGCAGCCCAGCAGCTTATGGAAGCCGATCCGGTTGATCTCGACGAAGTGCGCGAGATACTGAAGGACATCGTTCAGGACAACGCTCGCGCGAGCGAAGTAATCCGGGGAATTCGCGCTCTCGTCAAGAAAGGCGTCCCGGAATTTGCGTCGCTCGACCCCGCCGTTGTGATCCGCGATGCCGTGCGGCTGCTACATAGCGATGCCATCCAGCGCGGCATACGTGTGTCAGCAGACTTCCGCGGCGCCCCGGTCATGGTGTATGGCGACAAGGTCCAGTTGCAGCAGGTCATGCTCAATCTCCTGCTTAACGCGTTCGATGCAATGGACGGCGGCATGTCCAGCGACCGCCTCGTGACAGTACTCGTGACGCATGAGGGACCGCAGACAGTGCGCGTCGCTGTACGCGATAGCGGGTCCGGCCTTTCCGGCGACCAGCTCGCAGTGATCTTCAACCCATTTGTTACCTCGAAGCCGAACGGCCTGGGTCTCGGGCTGTCGATCAGCCGCAGGATTGTCGAGACACACGCTGGCAGCCTTTGGGGCGAAAACAACACGGGTCGAGGCGCGACGTTTTATTTCACGTTGCCGGTAGTGGACACTCCGTAGCCCGGGACATGCGAACGGTATTACAAGTCGAAGCCAAAGCAGCGCGTGAAATTGCACGTGCATCGGCTCATCTTGCGACCTTCACGGCTGAAAATGGCCAGCACATCCCGGTGCCGCCATGAAAGGTTAATACCCTTTCGTATAGAGCGTCAGATGGTTACTCACCGACGTTACACCCGACACGCCCTTCGCCACTTCCGCGGCCTGCTGGATCTGAAGACCGTCCGGCACGCTGCCGGATAGTGTCACCATACCACCGCGCGCCTTGACGAATACGTTCGACACGTTGAAGTTGGGCGCATTCGATAACGCCTTGCGTACATCGCGAGCCAGCTTCCTGTCCGCTGTCGTCGCCTTGCCTGAACTTGCGGCCGGATTCGACGCCGTCGGCATGGCGTCGCTGGCTTGCGCGTAGACGTTCGACATGAGCGTCACGCATCCCACGACGACGAGCAGATTCACAAGGTTGCATGCTTTCATGATTACCTCTCTGTTCGGCCTGCGGAATTAGCGATCGCACGGTCTGGGTCAGACCATGTTCGGCCCTGGGACGGTAGCCCCCGTCTTCACGCGGACAGTCGATGTCGTCTGCACCCCTCGCAACTGATATCCATGCGCGGATCACGTCCGTCGGGTGACTGGTAGGCATGCGCGTTCTCATCGTCTCGTTTGCGGGCATCAGGAGCTTGCTGGCCCTTAAAAATGACCTGGCGCTTTCCACGATCAATATACCGCGGGCATCCCCGGTGGACGATGTTTGAAGCGTCGATGCACCCAGTAATACTGGGCGGGAATTTTCATTATCTGCGTTTCAAGAAACGCATTCATCCTATGCGCATCATGGGCGTCACTTCCCGACGGGAAATCGCTCAGCGGCGGAAAAACGGTCAACCGATACCCTTTGAAGTCCGGCAGTACTTCCGTGACGAACGGCACAACCCGCGCGCGCCCCATTCTCGCGAGTCTTGAAACAGAGGTTAGCGTGCACGCAGGGACACCAAAGAAAGGCACAAAGACAGAGTTTTCGACGCCATGGTCCATGTCCGCAGCAAGCATGACCGGTTTGCCCTCGCGAAGGAGTCGCACGATCTTCCTCGCGCTGGTCGAACGTTCGATCATCTCTGCACCGAACCGGCCGCGCTGCCTCCTGGCCAGATCGCAAAGATGCGTGTTGGACATGTGCGTGTACAAGGAAGCGGCAGGCATCTTCAGTGAATAAATCAGGCATCCGATTTCGATGCCTACGAAATGAAACCCCATAAAGATCGTGGGCGGAGCGTTCCTGTCTTCGAGATCAATCGCGCTTTCAATCTGGACGAGATTCCTGATCCTTTGCGCGCTACCAAACCATTGAACGCCTCGTTCGAGATAGCTGCGCACAACATGCCGGAAGTGTTCCCTTGCAAGCTCATCGCGTTCATGTTCCGACTTTGCGGGAAAGCACAGGTGCAGATTGACAAGGACTATATGTTTGCGGCGGCTGGGAATCGCATACAGGGCCGCGCCGATCGCGCTGCCAAGTCTTGCGACCAGTTTGTACGGAAGTATCGAGAGCGCACGAAGTAAAGCTACGACGAGCAGATGACCGAATCGTTGCACGACCAGCTCCTGTGTGGCGGACGGCGTGTACCAGGCGGGTGTCTGGCGACAATTGCTCCGGCCGCCGCGTAGCAATTTTAGTTGACACCAGATACGTGGACCAACAACCCGACCGCGTCCTCGCGTAAGCGGATGACCGAATTGCCTTGCAAGCGGCCGTCATGCTAGCCCGGCCGCGTATGACCGGAAACGCTTGGGTGCTTCCCGCCCTCGAAGACGGCGAGCGGCTATCTACGACCTTGACCCACGCCGTGACGCGGACGTTCTGCCGTCGCCCCGACCCGGGCAACGGACCTTCGCGCGCGGATGGCGTCAGTCGCATCGGCCGGCGGATCGGCCTAATTTTACTGTGTCACAAGATATTTGATGAAGAGCAGAACGGACATCGTCGAAGGCGTTGGGCGATGTAGGCTGCGAGCCGCCAGCGCAAGCTGGCAATCGAATCAGCCACATGTCGTTGGGCGCGCTGGGGAGCCCCGTGGCACATAATCGTCGGGTAAGGTAAAGAGGCTGCCGATGGCGAAGTTTTTTTTACCAGCGCCCTGAATCAGGCGCTGTGCAACCAGAAAACCGTAGGCCGCGATGCAAAGCGACGCATGATGGTGAAACCCACGCCAACTGCGGCCTTCGAAATGGCCCAGACCGAACTCCTGCTTCAGATCCTGGTAGTCGCGCTCGATACGCCAGCGCATCTTCGCGACACTGACCAGACGTTCGAGGGACGTCACTTCCGGAAGTGTTGCGAGCCAATATTTAGCCGGTTCAGGGTCGCCCTGAGGCCATTCAATCAGGAGCCATTGCTCATCGCGCTGTGTAGCGCGCCAATAGTCACGGTGCGATGTCCGTACACGTACAGCGGCAAATCTGGAACTCAGGATGGTGCGGGTTCCTTCGCGCCAGTTGATCATGCGGTAGGAAGAAGCATCAAGACCACGCGCAAGCGCTTTGACTGATACTGGCTCGTGACCGGGCGCACGGCGCAGCAGTTTGCGCGGCCGTCCAGGCTGCCCGATGGGCGGCTCAACACTCAGAGGTGCCGTGCCGGGAGCCCAGACGCGGGCGCTGGACTGAATGCCCACTGCGTAAGTTAATCCCAGTTCGCTGATGGCGTCACGGAAGACACTGTCGTTCCCGTAACCGGCGTCTGCCAGCACAATACCGTCAGGCGCGCCGCTTTCGCGCGCTTCACGCAGTTGTGTTGCCGCCATTTGCGGCTTGGTCGAAAACGCGATTTCATCAGGCACGCCAGCGCGCTGACATCGTGCCGGATCTTCGCTCCATTCATGGGGCAAATAGAGTTGGTATGCGACGGGCAAACTGGCGTCCTCCGTGGCGACCGACAAGCTCACTGCGACCTGACAGTTGTCCTGCTTTCCTAACTGCCCGCAGTATTGCCGTGCGACGCCTACCGAATGTTTGCCCTGTTTCGGAAAGCCGGTGTCGTCAATGATCCAGAACAGTCCGTTGGCCGGATTCATGTGTGGCAATACCCAACGCCTGACCTGCTCAAGCAAAGCAGCGTCTGACCATTCCGACTTCGAAACAAAGTGATGTAAGGACTGGTGGCGCGCGCTGACACGTTCGGGTTCAAGGTGAGCGGCCAGCGGCTCAACACTCTTACGCCGCAGCGGCAACATCAAGCCTTGGCAGTACCCCACCAGCCCTGCATTGCGATCGCTGTGTCCGAGCGCTTCACAGAGATGTTCCAGGTACTCATCGAACGACGATTTCGCGTCCATTGTTTCCTCATGCCAAATCTGAAGAAGGTTCTATAATGGCATAAATTTATGACACAGTAAAACTAAGAAGCTGTTGCGAAATTAAGTTTTGGGGCTGTTAACTTTTCCGACTTGGTGTTAACTTTCTGTCTTGTTTTGCCTGACAGGAAGCGATGCCGAAAGAACTGATAGACGACGAATTGTGGTCACTCATCGAACCGCTGCTGCCTGCGCGAGCACCGCGCAATCGCCAATATGCCGGTCGAAAACCGACACCGGACCGAGCCGTTCTAACCGGCATCGTATTCGTGTTGCGCTCGGGCATTGCGTGGAACCTGCTACCGCAAGAGATGGGATGCGGTTCGGGCACCGCCTGCTGGCGACGGCTCGTGGCATGGCAAGAAGCAGGAGTCTGGCAACGCATCCACGAAGCGTTGCTGGCCGAACTGCGTCGTCGTGGCGAAATCGACCTGTCACGAGTGCTTGTGGACAGCTCGTCGATTCGTGCGATGCTGGCGGGAAAAAAACCGGCCCGAATCCAACGGACCGGCGCAAGCTCGGCAGCAAACACCACCTCATCGTCGACGCGAAAGGCCTCCCGCTCGCGGTCATCCTGACCGGGGCGAACCGTCACGACGTCACCCAGCTTGATGCACTCGTCGATGCCATTCCACACATTCGCGGCAAGCGGGGACGTCCACTGCATAAACCGCAAATCGTTCAGGGCGACCGGGGCTACAGCTCGGAACCGCACCGGCAGCGTTTGAGAGAACGCGGCATCACGCCGGTACTCGCAAAGATTGGCTCGCCCCATGGCAGTGGCCTGGGTAAAACGCGTTGGCCAGTCGAGCGCTCGATTGCCTGGCTTCACTCGTTCCGACGCCTGAAGATTCGCTACGAACGCTATGCCCATGTCCATGAAGCCTTCCTGTCTCTGGCTTGTGCCTTGATTTGCTGGACGCGACTCAAGCCAATGTTTAACTAATTTCGCAACAGCTTCTAATACTACAGCCGTAGATAAAACAAAGCAGGAGGTACGCAGCCGCGGCGCCGGTAGTGACACTGCTGGGCGCGGTACTGGTGCCTGCGCCGCCATGCCGACCAGGCCAGGACGTACTCGATGGAGTGAGCTCCGCGCCATAGGAGGCGGCACAGTAGCCGGCGGATCTCCTGCACACTGAGCGGCACCGAATCTTCAGGTGTTTTTTTTGGCGCGCACCCGCAGGGTGACGAGCGCGGCATGGGCCAGCAGCGCCAGCGTGATGTGACGGTACCAGCCCTGCCATTGGCGTACCTCGTATTGATCGAGCCCGCATTCGCCTTTGGTTGCCTCGAAGCCGGTTTCGATTTCCCACCTGCGGCCCGCGACGTTGACCAGGGTTTGCCGTGTGGCTTTGCTGCGCGGGGCGTATACGACGTAATACGCATGCTCGCGTTGCTCGTCCAGGCTGCGCCGCACCAGCAGG
Organism: Paraburkholderia aromaticivorans; assembly: GCF_012689525.1. Classification (NCBI taxonomy): domain Bacteria; kingdom Pseudomonadati; phylum Pseudomonadota; class Betaproteobacteria; order Burkholderiales; family Burkholderiaceae; genus Paraburkholderia; species Paraburkholderia aromaticivorans. The sequence continues at coordinate 2,227,285 of NZ_CP051514.1, read as the reverse complement.
TAATGCCCGAAGCGGCGCTCTTCTGTGGTGATCTGCAGACGCCACAGCGGAGTCAACGCCCAGTCATACAGGCGCTCGCCTTTGGCGCCGGCACCTGCTGACAGGCGTCGCCATGCCCGTGCCGGCAAGGCTTCGGCGATCCGGTCGGACCGTACGTAGTCGGGACCCTGCCACCACAGGGGTTCGTTCTTCGCGACGGCCAGTACGAAAGACTGGCCGCGCGACTCGAGCCACAGCCGCAGGTGACGGTCGCCGCCGTAGACTTCATCACCCGTGACCCAGCCGCACGGCACACCTGCGTCCAGCGCCCGCTCAAGCATGCTGCGCGCGAGCTGCGGCTTCGTTGCAAACTCCACCGCCTTGGGAATGCCCGCTGCCTCGCAGCGCACACGGTCATCGGTCCACGCCTTGGGCACATACAGTTCGCGGTCGATAAACGCGCTGCCGCCGCGACCGGCATAGCAGAGGAACACGCCGATCTGGCTGTTCTCGATACGGCCTGCGGTGCCACTGTACTGGCGTTGCACACCGGCCGAGTGCTGCCCCTTCTTGACGAAGCCGGTCTCGTCCACAACCAGCACCGCGTCGCGCTCGCCCAGTTGTTCAACGACGTACTCCCGGAGCACATCGCGCGCGCCATCCGCATCCCATTGCGCCCGCTCGAGCAGGTGCTGCACGCCATCAGGCGTTTCTTCGCCGATCCATTCGGCGAGTTGCCAGCCGTTCTTGCGCTCGACTGTGCCCAGCAGGCCCTTCAGGTAAGCGAGAGACCGATGTCGGGGCTCGGGTCGCCTGAACAGTTCTCCGAGCCGCTGATGTAGCGCCTCCAGTTCACGCTCCCACGCTATTGCCGTCGAATGCATCGCTTTCTCATGTAGTAGTACTAAATATTGTTAGTATAGTAAAAAATCTACGGCTGTAGTACTAAGTCGAATGGGATAGGGGTAGGAAACGGCGATCGCCGTCCCCTCCCTCCGAACCCGGTGTGCAGTTTTCCCGCGACGGGCTCTCCAGTCAGTTGTTTCCACATCGGGATTGGCGCGCCAATCGAAGGGCCTCGGACATCGTGAACAGCCCAAGATTAGCGAAGAAGGCATTTGGCCATCGCGTGTGATCGCGAAGGCATCGACCCTGACCCGGACGATGAAGCTGTCGGCGCAGGATCGCTCGTAGACGGCGACGAACAAAGCCATCGACGGACGAGAAGGTGTATCGATGGGCATGCCGGAAATAGCCGAACCAGCCACGCAGGAGGGGATTGATCGAGGCAATGGTGTCCTCGATCGAGTCACCCCGGTTACGCCTGGTCAGGGCCCGGATTTTATCCCGCAGCCCCATGAGACTCTTCTTGCGCACCCAACGTTGGCCCTCCTCGAACCGGTAGCCCAGAAACTCGAACCCATGACCCTCCAGCCGGCAATCCCCAACGTGGGTTTTGTCAGGGTGCAGTGTCAAGCCGTTCGCATCCACCCAAGCCCGCATGCGAGTGAGTGCAGCTTCCGCTTCCTCACGGGTACGGCATAACACCACGGCGTCATCCGCGTAGCGCACCATGACCAGCCCTGCCTGTCGCATTTCCACGTCAAGCTCGTGCAGGTACAGATTTGCCAACAAGGGGCTGACAACCGCCCCTTGAGGACTGCCGGAAGTCGGCGTCCAGCGCGTCATGTCTTCCATGATGTCTTGCTTGAGAAAGTACTGGATGAGTTCCAGAACCCGGCCGTCCGAGATTCGCCCTGCCACTCTCGCAAGAAGAGGTGAGTGTGGAATCGAGTCAAAATAGCTTTGCAGGTCGGCATCGACCACCCAGCAGTAGCCCGCTTTCACATGCCGGTCCACTTCGCGCAGCGCATCCTTGCAACCCAAGCCCGGGCGAAAGCCGTAGCTTCTCGGCTCGAACTCATGCTCAAAGATCGGCTCGATTACCAGCTTCAGGGCCGCCTGAACGACGCGATCCTTTACAGCGGGTATACCGAGCGGACGACGTCCTTTACCTTTCGGTATGTAGACGCGCCGCACCGGCTGCGGGCGATAGCTACCATCCTGCAATGCTTGCGCCAGTTCAGCAAGGTAGCGGTCCCGCGCTTGCGCGAATCGCTTCACGCTCATGCGGTCCACTCCCGCCGCCCCGGCGTTCTTCTCGACCTGAGCCCACCCCAGCGCGAGCGTGTCCAGACGAAACACCTTGTCAATCAGACTGTGCCACTTACCTCCTTTAACTCCGTTTCGTAGAGCAGCCAACATAGCGTCCGTCCAGATTGAAGCTGACGCGAATTTCCGCTGCACGCAGCTTCCCAGCGCGTCTGCATCTCGTCTAGTCGTTTCCGACACTGGCGATGCTTCGATCTTCATCTCTGCTTCCTTCCGGTCTTTTGCTATCAACTTTCCTGCCCCGCTTCCCTAGTGCGCCTTTTGCTCTGACGCAGGTTTCCACGGCTCGACTCTTCCGTGTGCAGTACTATCGGGACTCTGACTCCTGCCAGCGTTCACCTCGCCGGCAGGTCTCCCCGCTTGCTTCGTGCCACCATCCCATCGTTCCGTCCTCAACCACGTGGTACGCCACCGCACCGCTTTATCCGCCATGACAGCGTGCTGTGTTACTTCCAGGCTTCGCCACTTTAGTGCAGGCTCGCCGCCATACCCCGCCGAAACAGGTTCGTTAACCTACGGACCGACAGTTCGCTTCCGGTTACTCCCCACCCCGCCTCACGACGACGCAGTTACCTTCAGCTACGGAGCTGTGGCCAACTCCGGCAGGGACTTGCACCCTGCAAATGGCACGCCATCACGGGCGTACACTAAACCGCTCGCGCGGTAAGGGGCTCCCTCCGGTCTCTGGCAGGATATGACAGGTCAGTGGCGCCGGTGGTTATGTTGGTGACTGAGGCAATCCGCATCGTTCTCCAGCAGGAGCCCCATCATGACCTCTTCCGACCCGGGCATCAGCGCGCTGCGCCGGCGCATGGTTGATGACATGCGCATGCGCAAGTTCGCACCCAGGACCCAGTCCGGATATCTGCGTGCCGTACGCCAGTTTGCCAGGTTTCTCGGGCGTTCACCCGATACTGCTACTGTCGAGGACCTCCGGAATTACCAGCTGCATCTGGTCGATCACGGCACGTCGCCGGTTTCGCTCAACGCCGCGATCTCCGGACTGAAGTTCTTCTTCGACGTCACGCTTGACCAGCCTCAGCTGATGGCCAGGATGCAACCCGTTCGTGTGCCCCGTACGTTGCCCGTTATCCTGAGCCCGGACGAGGTGCGCCGGCTCATCGCGGCAGCCGGGAACCTGAAGCATCAGACTGCGCTGTCGGTCGCCTACGGCGCCGGGCTGCGTGCGAGCGAAGTGGTGGCGCTGAAGGTCGGCGACGTCGACAGCCAGCGCATGACGCTGCGCATCGAGCAGGGCAAGGGCCGCCGCGACCGCTACGCGATGCTCTCGCCGGTCCTGCTCGAGCGCCTGCGTGTCTGGTGGCGCGTGGCCCATGCGCAGGGTCGCATGCTCGAAGGCGGCTGGCTGTTTCCCGGCCTCGATCCGGTGGACCCGCTCAGCACGCGGCAACTGAACCGCGCCATCCATGCCGCCGCAGAAGAGGCACACCTCGGCAAGCGCGTATCCATGCATACGCTGCGTCACTATGTACCCTTCCGGGTTATGTCGGGTGACACAATTGAACCTCGACGATCGACCGAAGATTGCGGGGTCGTCAAGCAGATCGCTCAAGCGATCACCCGACATAATTTGGTGAGGTTAAAGACTGTTCAGGAAGCCGAGGAGTTCGTCTGTCGGCTTGAAGCGTCCTGGCGTGCCGCGTCGCGGAGTTGCTTTCGCAAGGGCCTGTTCCTTCATCGCAAGGGTCGCTTCGACATAGATCTCCGTGGTTTCCACCGATTCATGCCCGAGCCACAACGCGATGACCGAGCGACGAACGCCTGATTGCAGAAGGTCCATGGCCATAGTGTGTCTCAAACAGTGGACAGTGACCCGCTTCTGCTTCAATGACGGGCAAACTTCACACGCGGTTTTGCGGTGCTTGTTTAGCAAGTACTGCACACCATGGACACTGAGGCGTTCACCCCGCTCGCTGGGAAAAAGTACTGCGCCATCGCCGCGTTGTGGTTCTCGCAGCCACGCTTTCAGTACGGCGCGAGTGGATTTCGCGATGGGGGTACAGCGCTCTTTGCGTTCATGCAAATATTTGCATGATCGGAACTATGACGAACTCGGGAATATGCGCAGCTCCGCGCCAGGGACGTCCGTTTGGCGCCTTGTAAAGGGTGTTTGGTCACGGGTACCGGTAGTGGACTGCGCATAATAAAAGTGCTTTCCTCAGGAGGCAGGTCGACAAGTTCGGCTTTTTGAGGAGGGGTATCATGAACAGCGACTTCGCGTTACCGCAGCGGACCCGGGCATGGTTGACGGACGGCGTGCTCAAACCCAGCTATCAAGCCTATTCGACGTATTTGATTGGGCGCGGATATTCGTCGTGGAGCGTCCGGAAGTATTTGTGCTGCGTCGCGCACTTTGCTTATTGGCTGCGCAAGCGACGCATCAAACTCAGTCAGATTGACGAAGCGCTGATCCGCTATTTTCTGGATGAACACCTGCCTCAGTGCGACTGCCCATTGCGCACGCCAAGAAGCAGGAACCATATCGGGTCGGCCTTAAAGCATCTGCTTGTCGTGCTGCGCCAGAGGGCGGACATACGCCATCAGCCCGACTTCACACCCCGTCTGATACGGGAGGAGATCAGGGAATTTGACGCACACCTTGACCAGGTCTGCGGGCTGGCCGCATCTACGAGAAGGTTGCGTACACGCATCGTACGGACGTTCCTGTCGGAGCGATTCGGTGCATCGAGAATCACTATGGCACAGGTCAAACCGGAACATGTTCATCGATTTGTAGTCAGCCACCTCGAAGGATGCAAGCCGAGCACCGGCAAAGTCCTTGGGAGTGCACTACGGAGCTACTTGCATTTCCGAGGAATGCACGGAGATCACGTCCGGTGCCTTATTGCCGCGATTCCACAAATCGCCCAGTGGCGGTTCGCATCGTTACCAGACTCGCTATGTGAGGCGGAGCTGGAACGGTTTCTTAACGCATTCGATCGCAAATCCGCGATCGGCCGCAGAGACTACGCAATGGCCCGGTGTATGGTCGACCTGGGACTACGCGCCGGCGAAGTCGCTTCGCTACAGCTGGACGACCTGAACTGGCACGACGGGACGTTGCGGTTATCAGCAGGCAAGGCGCGGCGAACAGATGTGCTTCCGTTGCCGCCCCGGACCGGGCGCGCAATTGCTCAATACCTGACTGACGGGCGCCCGGTCTCCGATAGCCGGGCGGTATTTCTGCGGCATCGCGCTCCACTTACCGAACCCGTCGGCTCGAGCGTCGTTCGCAATACCGTCCGTGCCGCTCATGCGCGATGCGGCAGCGATCCACGCTGCAGGGGAACCCATGTATTGCGGCACAGCGTAGGCAGTCGGCTGATTAACGCTGGAGTCCCTATGAAGGAAATCGCCGATATCCTTCGACACCGCAGCCTCGATACTACCGCGATTTACACCACGGTCGATATCAGGAGCCTTGCCAAGGTCGCGCTGCCCTGGCCGGGGAGCGAATCATGAAACGTTCAGTGAGAATGCTATCGCTCGCCGAGGACTACCTTGCGTCAAGACGCCGCCTTGGTTTTGACCTGCGGTGTACGGGACGCCGGCTTCTTGATTTTGCCTGCTTTGCCGACCGGATCGGCCACCAGGGGCCGCTCACCGTAAAACTGGCAGCGTCCTGGGCTCGATCTGCATCAAGTCAGGTGCCCTTTACCTGGGCGCGTCGGATTGAGATCGTTCGCCCGTTCGCAAGGTATCTCCAGCAATTTGACCCTGCCACCGAAGTTCCTCCGCTTTATCTTTTCGGCCGAGCCCATCGCCGTTTGACACCGCACATCTATGCCGATGAGGAGATCCGGGAACTGCTGGCCGCTGCTTCGACGTTGCCCTCGAAGGAGAAACTGCGGCCCGTGACCTACTCAACCCTGTTCGGGCTGATCGCGGCCACCGGACTGCGGATTTCTGAGGCGCTTAACCTGAGGCGCGCAGACGTCGACCTCGATCAAGGCCTGCTGATGATTCGGGTAACGAAGTATCGTAAGTCCCGCGTCGTTCCACTTCATCAAACGGTCGTGCGAGCACTTGCACACTATGTAGAGCTGCGGGATCGCGATTGGCCCATCACGCTAAGCGATCACTTCTTCATCGTGCACGGAAGCAGCATGAAGATCAGTACCGTTGAGGAGGTCTTCAGTTCCTTGCGTTCGCAGTTGGGATGGGTCGCCCGTGGTGATCATCCGGCTCCACGCATCCACAATCTGAGGCACTCGTTTATCTGCCGAAGGGTGTTGCTCTGGTACCAGCAAGGGGTGGACGTCGACAACGCAATGATCATGCTTTCGACTTACGTAGGGCATGCCAAGGTGACCGACACCTACTGGTATCTAACGGGCATCCCGGAACTGATGGCAATTGCGGCTCAGCGCTTCGAGCACTTTACAGAAGGAGTCTGTCATGTCTAAAAGGCAAAGCCATTGTTCGTCGTCGAACTTCGCCGCGCTGCTACAGGAATTCTTCGTTGAGCGGCTAATGCAACAACGGGCAGTCAGCCCGCAGACGATAGCCAGTTATCGGGATACCTTTCGACTATTCCTTCAGTTTGCTCAGGCGCGTCTGCATAAGTCGCCTGTCGAGCTGGCGTTAGCAGACATCAACGTGGATCTGGTGCTGGCCTTCCTTCGTCATCTGGAGGACAACCGGCATAATTGCGCGCGCACCCGGAATTCGCGGCTTGTTGCCATCCGTTCATTTCTGAAGTACGCAGCCCTCAAGGATATTTCTTCGCTGGCTGTTATCCAAAGCACTCTAGCTATCCCAATGAAGCGCTTCGACAGGCCGCTCATCGGCCACCTGTCGCGTGACGAGATCGAGGCACTACTCGCCGCACCCGACCCCAACACCTGGTGCGGGCAGCGGGACCGGGTACTGTTTGCAACGCTATACAATACTGGCGCACGCGTTTCCGAACTGATCGGTCTGCGGGTGGGTGACGTCGTTCTGGATAAGGCGCCCTGTGCACATATCCACGGCAAAGGCCGGAAACAGCGCACCGTACCGTTGTGGCGCTCAACCGCGAGCCAAATCAGAAGCTGGTTGCCGCGGATCCGGTCATCGCCTGATCAGATTCTGTTTCCGAATCGCTCGGGGAACCCGATGACGCGATCCAACGTTACGGATCGGCTCAAACTCGCAGCGCGGACAGCCACCAGGCAATGCCCTCAACTATCAAGCCATCCCATTTCACCGCATGTCATCCGGCACTCGACTGGGACTCATCTGCTGCAATCGGGCGTTGACCTGAGTGTCATTGCACTGTGGCTTGGACACGAAAGCCCAGCGACTACTCACATGTACGTCGAGGCCGACCTCGCGATGAAGGAGCGTGCGCTCAATACTTTGCAACCACCTCACAGCAGAATCGCGCGATATCGACCGCCCGATCGCTTGATGCAGTTCCTGGAAAGCTTGTAATTATGCGCAGTTCACACCACGGATCCGCCATCCACAGCCCATCGCAGAAGAACGAATTGGCGTCTGTGGCGCGGAACTGCGCATATTCCCGAGATCGTCATAGTTCCGACCCTTTCCGATTACCCTCACGTGTGCGCCGGTGCCAAGCACCACATCCTCGCGATTGAGTCCCGTCATCTCGGACAGGCGCAGACCGGTCTGTACCGCGACCAATAGAAAGGCGTGGTCGCGCCGGCCAGACCACGTGCCTTGATCAGGCGCGGCAAGCAAGGCGTCGACTTCTGGATGCGTCAGAAAGTGAATCAGCGTACGGGTGAAGCGCTTGCTGGGGATGGCAAGCACCCGTTGGATCTGGGCGGCATGGTCTGGTGCTTCGTAAGCGGCGTAGCGAAAGAAAGAGTGAATCGCCGCGAGGCGCAGATTTCTGGTGCGAACACTAACGCCCTGGTTCTTCTCAATTTCGTCCAGGAACGCGACGATCAGAGGAGTATCGATGTCTTCGAGGTTTAGCTGCGACGGTGACTTATGCAGGCGCTGCTGCACGAACTTAAGGAATTGACGATAGGAATCGCGATAGGCACCGATGGTGTGAGGACTCGCCTGACGCTCTTGCATCAGGCGCTGCGTGAAGAACCGCTCCAGTAACGGAGCAAAGGTGGCAGCTTTATTCATGGCCGGTCCTCCCAGAGTTGTTCGAGCCGGCGCATCGCCTCGCGCATCAGTTCAGGCGAGCCGTTCAGATACCACTGGGTATCCGCGACGTGAGCATGGCCGAGGTAGGCTGACAGGATGGGCAGACGGCGCTCCGGGTCATCTCCAGACTTGTACCAGCGCACAAGTGCGTTCGTCGCGAAAACGTGTCTCATGTCGTGCAGACGCGGCCCGCGACTGTCGGATGCCCCGCGCAAACCAATCTGTCGCGACAATGAATAAAAAGTGCGATGGATCTCACCGACATCCATCCTGTTACCCCAACTGGAAACAAAGAGATAGGGGGATACCGGTCGACCCGCCCAGTGATGCTCACGCCGCGTGATGTAGTCCGCGAGCACCTTGCATGTCGAGGCATGCAAAGGAATGAGTCTGGTCTTTCCGAGCTTCGCGCCTCGGATCGTCAATATCGCCTCCGTCAGATCCACATCCTGAAGTTCGAGATTGCGCACTTCACCCAGGCGCATGCCCGTCACGCTCAACAGCCCGAACAGGCAATGATAGGTCCAGGGCAGCAGTGCACCCCGTTCATAGTGGTATGGCATCTGCAGCGCCGCCTGTAGCAGGCTACGGATCTCGGCGGCCGAGTATAGGTACGGCCGAGCCCGCTTCGGTCGAAATGGCAATAAACCCGGTGCGGGTATTTCCGTGCGGGGATCGGTAGCACTACGATATCGCGCGAACCCACGCAACCAGCTCATTCGTTGCGCCCAGCGGTCGGGCTGGACATTTGCGGGTTGCCGAGCCCAGGCGAGGGCCAACGTCTGCGTAATGTAAGAAGCTCGATGCTGTTCCATGAACGCGACGAAATCTGGTAGCGCCGTGCTCTCCTCCCTCAATTTGAATCCCAGGCTATGCCTCAGATCGAGGTAATCCTGAACAGCCTGCCGAAGCGCGTTCATCGTACACCTCCGGGCCAGGGCAACGCGAGTTCACGCAATGCTTTGATGTCGACCCGAGTGTAGATCATCGTGCTCTGTGGGTGACGATGACCCAACACCTCGCCAATCTCGCTGAGCGAAGCTCCATGGTTCAGCATCTGGGTAGCCAGTCCGTGGCGAAACTGATGGGCACCCGTTGTGGGCGCGTCGATGCCAGCGCGCTTAAGTGCACGCCGAACGACGCAGCCGAGACCACTTGGCCCACGAAAGCCGGTGATGTGCGCGCGTGCACGTAAAAATACGCGGCGACTGGCGCTCTTCGGCCGCCCATGTTGCAAGTAGGCGGCGATGGCTTTGCCGACGTCCGCAGGTAAGGGTAGCTCGATGCGTTGTCCACCCTTGGTGCGCACGCTCAGTTGACCTGCGTCCCAGTCAATATCATCGAGCTCGAGGAAGACCACCTCACTGGAGCGCAACCCCAATCGCGCGAGCACCAGCAGGATCGCGTAGTCGCGACGACCGACTGCAGTCCGTCGATCGATGCTATCCAGCAACTTCCGTGTCTGGTCTGCTGAGATTCCCCGGGGAATTGACGGCATCGACCAGTTGGCGACCACGGGCACGGCGGCAGCGAGGTCCAGCGTAATGTCGCCGCGATAGCGCAAATAGCGCAGAAAGGATCGCAGGGCAGTGGTCATAATCTTCGCCTGTTTTAAATGCAGTCGTGGCGCCTGAACTTGCACAAAGTGCACGACATCGGCCGCACGTAGTTTCGATAGCATGACCTTCCCGTCGCCGAAACGATGTTTGAGAAACTCTCGGACGAACGGCACGTAATGAATGATTGTGGCTCTGGCGAGAGCTTGAATATTGCGCAAGTACTCCTCGTACTCCTGTACACACCGCTCAGCTGGCGAAATCCGAATTGTTGCCATCTGCTCAGGCGGAACCACGCCTTCGCCACGAAGAAAATCAATAAGCTGTCTGAGCGCTGCCCGATCATCGTTGCGAGGCTGGAAATGCAGGGCACGATAGCGTAAATATCGTGTTGCGTGATCGAGGCCGATATCCCGTACTTCGACACCTCTCTGTTTAAGCCATCGACTGAAACATGCGGCGATCCGGACCTTCCGTTTCAGGGACCACACGTTGTAACCCTGCGCGCTGATGGAGTTGGCAAAGGATGATAAATGGGCTGCGAGTGGACCTTCAGGTTCTCGCGAGAGAACGACCTGATCATGAATGATGTACTTCACGACGAACTCCTTCCCCGACCTGGGGAGCGGGTGGAAGGAGCCCAGATTATCTCTATCCCGCGTTGCGCATTTGCCCGGGAATACGCGCTATCACGCGGCTACAAGACATAACCCGGAAGGGTACATAGTGCCGCTTATCTACCCAGCGATATAAGCGTCACAGTTTCGCGACGCACCTGCTCGAACAGAAGGTCGACATCCGCGTAATCCAGGTGCTGCGCAGTGCCGTGAAGCAGTACTCCCAGTGGCTTAAGATCGAGTCGATCCTCGACTATCATGGTCGCAATCGCAAGAAGCGAAACCTCGATCCATAGTGGATCCGCCATCACCACTGACAGAGTCAAGAAGGGCAGCAGCACGATCGCGGCCCTCAAGAGCGCCCAGCCCTTGATTTCTCCGGCGAGCTGGACAGGCAACGGAACATTTCCCTGCATCAAAGGCTTTCCATTTCACTAACCGTAATGATCTGCGCAATGGCGGACATCAGCTTCATGGACGTCTGATGTTCCGTGTCGTCGACCGCAGCGCAGGCGTCCTCCGTGATGCAGACCTGATAGTCCCTGTCATGGGCATCACGTGCAGTAGCCTGCACAGCCCACGAACTGCTCACGCCGGCAACGACCAGCCGCTCGATCCTGTTTGCCCGTAATGCGGCATCAAGGCCTGTTGCGTAAAAGGCGCTGATGCGCGGTTTCACTATGACCAGGTGGTTTCCGGAGACCTTGAGTTCGGGGTGGAACTCGGTACCGTGCTCGCCGAGCTTCAGTGCACCAAACCGATCTGCGCGCCCGAACATCGGAGATTGCTTGGGTTGGTCGAGATAGTGCGGGTCGAACCCGACCTTGACCAGCACGCGCAACCATCCCTTTGCTTCCGCGATGGCGAGCGCGCGGTTTGCCTTGCTGATCACATCTCGCTGCGCAGCGTGCGCGGCCGAGCGGGCAATTTTTCCGTCTGGATGCATGATGTCGACGATGTAGTCAAGGCCAATGAATGCGGTGTTCATACTCTCTCCTTCTGCGGTGGGTTTGACGATGGGTGTTCAAAATTGGCGATGCGTTCCAGCAGGGTCCCTGCATCAACCAGAGCTGCTGCTCCGTGCGATTCAGGCAGACGCCTATGACCGCCGCAATCCATTGCTCGCGACGCATCTGTTCACCGCTCAGGGCGGCGTGATCCCGGATGCTCAGCCTCACACGAGTCTTGCGGCGGTCATAGGCGTCGGCCTGATGCTCAATGAGCGCATCGGCTTCCAGGTGCGCAAAAGCGCAGCTAGATTGGGACGACCGCAATTGCTCCAATGTTGCTAGCTGCGAAGGGGTAGCCTCTCCTGCCAGGCGATCGATGGCGCCCAGCAGGGCAAGGCGGGCAGTGACAACGAGCTGCCTTCCGCTTCCGGCGCACCCGGCGGACGATGCTCATGAAAATCTGTCCGCGCAAGCGAGTGACATCAATAGGGTTCTGCTCATGAAATTTATTACATGGTAGATATATAGACATAACAATAGGGCGTCCGTCATCTCTAAAAGGGTGTCGTTTGGTCCATGTGCAGGGCTCAAGTCCAAACCGGGATCGAACGATGCTAAGCCGACGCGACTTCCAGGAATGATCCGTTGACGCTCAGGCCTCTTCCGGTCGGTTGCCGCCGTTGAAACGGCCAAACCGACGCGCAAGGTAAAGACTCAGTAGCAATGCGCCAAGGGCCGCAGCCAACATGTCGATCCCCGCTCGAACATCGAAATTTCCCACGCGGCACAGCAGCAAATAGCCCGCGAGCAGGTTGACGAACCCCCAGCACACGTTTGCCGTCGACGACGAGTTTCCCTTCCCGCGCGGCCTCGCGAACGGCGTCTGAAATGCACGGCCCATCAGGCCGCTGACGCAATGCGGCACCGCATTGGCCAGACAGGCGCCGCCGAGGCACCACAGAACGAGATCAAGCACTTGCATGCAACAACTCCTCGAAATTAAAGGGGGCGCGACTTGCACTATTCGATATAGCCAAAAGGCTGGTCCATTTCACCGTCGATGTAGCGGCACGCGCCGACGCCACGACAGATCCCGAGTAAACCCTCCTTCAAACATCCTGTTGTTATGCTACTATAACAACAAGACAAGAAGCGAGCGATAATTATGCGCGACCGGCAGTGCACCTCCGCACGGGTCTTCCCGCTTCACCGATACGCCGAGGAGGCGCACCTTGAATCTTCCCCCTTCCATTCGTGCGCTGCTGAAGCGCCCGCAGTTGATTGTCGCGCCGGGCGTCTACGACGCCCTGACCGCAAAGCTTGCCGAACAGGCTGGCTTCGCAGCGGTCTACATGACTGGCGCGGGTACCGCGGCCGCACGCGGCTTTCCCGATTTTGGCCTGCTGACGATGTCGGAGATGGTCGACAACGCCGGCGTGATTGCCCGCAGCGTTGACGTGCCGGTGATCGCCGACGCGGACACCGGCTTTGGCAACGAGCTGAACGTCACGCGAGCGATCCGCGAGTACGCGATGCGTGGCGTGTCCGCGGTACACATCGAAGATCAGGTCATGCCCAAGCGCTGCGGCCATCTAGACGGCAAGGAAGTGGTGTCGCGCGACGACTTCATCGCGAACATCCGGGCCGCGTCGGCGGCACGCGAAGATCGCGACTTCACGCTGATCGCCCGTACCGATGCGCGTGCGGTGCTCGGCCTCGACGAAGCAGTGTGGCGCGCGAACGCCGCACTCGAAGCCGGCGCGGACGTGGCGTTCGTCGAGGCGCTGCAGGACCTGGACGAAGTCGCCGCCGTGCCGCGCAAAGTGGCTGGCCCGTGCCTGCTCAATCTGGTGCGCGGCGGCAAGACCCCCGATATTTGCTTGACGGATGTTCAGGAGATGGGCTACCGCATCGCCATCCTGCCGAGCCTGCTGCTCAGCACGGTGTACGAAGCATGCGATCAGGCGCTCGCGACGCTGCGCGACACGCAGAAGCCGCCGTCATCGCTCGGCGCGCCAAGCGTGCGCGCGCTTCCAGCGCATGGGCGCGGACCACTGGGACGCACTGCGCGCGCGCTTTCGCGATCCGGTGCCGGAGCCGAAAGGCCCCGCTGCATCGGCGCGTTGATGGAGGCACACCGTGATCGCAAAAACGCTTTTCGACAAGCTCTGGGACGCGCATGTCATCGAACAGGCCGATGACGGCTGGGCCCTGCTGCACATCGACCGCAATCTTCTGCATGACCTGTCGGGCAATGCTGGTCTCGCCGCGCTGGCCGAGCGCGGCTTGCAGGTGCGCCACCCCGAGATGGCGTTCGCGACGCCCGACCACGCGATCTCGAGTGCGCCGAACCGCGCCAGCGAAGCCGGTACGATCGGCGCAACGCTCCGCGCGCGGCTTAAATCGGCGACACAGGAAAACGGTATCCGCCTGTTCGACGTCGGCGAGATCGGGCAGGGCATCGTACACGTGATGTCGCCGGAACTCGGTCTCACGCTGCCCGGCGTCACGTTGGTCTGCGGCGACAGCCATACCTGCACGAACGGCGGGCTCGGCGCATTGGCGTTCGGCATCGGTTCGTCGGAAGTGCTGCACGTGCTCGCGACGCAAACACTATGGCAGCGCAAGCCAAAGACGATGCGCGTGAACTTCGCGGGTGGGCTTGCGCGCGGCGTGTTCGCGAAGGACCTCATCCTGTTCCTGATCGGGCATCTGGGGGCGCATGCGGGCACTGGCTTCGCGGTCGAATACGCGGGTTCGGCGATCGCCGCAATGAACGTGGAGGGGCGCATGACGATCTGCAATCTGTCCATCGAGATGGGCGCGAAGATCGGCCTGGTTGCGCCGGACGACAAGACCATCGCCTGGCTGCAAGGCCGACGCTATGCGCCTCGCGGCGACGCATGGGACACCGCGGTAGAGGCGTGGCGCGCGTTACCGTCGGACGCGGATGCGCGCTTCGATCGCGAAGTCACAATCGACGCCGCCGCGATCGCCCCGATGATGACGTGGGGCACGAGTCCGGAGCACGTGATACCAGTCGACAGCGTCGTACCCGATCCAGCCGGCGCACCCGATGCCGCGCATCGCGACGCGTGGCAGGACGCGCTCGACTACATGGGCTTGCGCGCCGGCCAGCCGCTCGCGGGTACCAGAGTCGACTGGGTGTTCATCGGTTCGTGTGCGAATTCGCGGCTGTCGGATCTGCGCGACGCCGCGGCCCTCGCGAAAGGACAGCGCATCGCGAAAGGCGTCAACGCATGGGTCGTGCCGGGCTCGGAAGCGGTCAAGCGCGAGGCCGAGGCCGAAGGTCTCGACGACGTGTTCCGCTCGGCCGGCTTCGAATGGCGCGAGCCGGGCTGCAGTATGTGCGTCGCCGCGAACGGCGAGACCGTGCCGTCGGGCGCCCGCTGCGTATCGACGTCAAACCGCAATTTCGTCGGCCGTCAGGGACCGGGCGCGCGCACTCACCTCGCGAGTCCGCAAAGTGCGGTAGCAGCCGCGATCGCCGGCGCGATCGTCGACGTAAGGGAGTTTTTGCATGGATAAGGTTAGCGTGGTCACCGGCGTGGCGGCGCCGCTGCTGCGCACGAACATCGATACCGACACGATCATCCGCATCGAGCGGCTCACACAAGAGCCACGCGACCAGCTCGGCCACTTCGCGCTCGAAACGCTGCGCCTGCGCCACGACGGCAGCGAGAATCCGGATTGCGTGCTGAACCAGCCGCCGTTCCGCGATGCGCGCATTCTGCTTGCAGGCGAGAACTTCGGCTGCGGCTCGTCGCGCGAGGGCGCGGTATGGGCACTGATGGCGATGGGCGTGCGCTGCGTGATCTCACCCAGCTTCGGCGAGATTTTCTACAACAATTGCTTCCCGAACGGCATGCTGCCGGTGCGGCTTTCCGCTGAAGCAATCGCGACACTCGCAGAGGGCGCGGCGTCGCGCGACGTGACCGTCGATCTGCCAGCGCAGACCGTCAGCGCTGGCGAAGCCCGGTTTGGTTTCGACATCGAGCCGATGCGGCGCGATGCGCTGCTCGAAGGGCTCGACGACATCAGCCGCACGCTCGTCCTACGCCCGCGCATCGAGGCGTGGCAGCGCAACGACCGGCTCCTGCGGCCGTGGATGTGGTCGGTGCTCGATGCCTGACGCCATGCGACCCACCGTGCGGCCTCATCGTCTAGCGCCTCGCCGGTGCGCGCTTCTTTGCGGCGGCCGAAGGACGCGGCACGTCGTGCACCAGTTGGCCGGTGCGCAGCGTGTTCATCGAGTCAGCCATCATGTCGACGACAATGCGGCTGTGCTCGGGGTTGACCGTCAGCGTCAGATGCTGCACCGGCGTGCGCGCGCCGTCGTAGACGATGCGGGAAAGCCGCAGCAGCGGCACGCCGACTTCAGTATCGAGCCAGCGCGCGAAAGTCGGGTCGGCGGCAAACGCCGTCACTTCCTGGATCACCCGGCCGAACTCGATACCCTGGTTGAGCAGGATCTCGTACATCGCCTGCTTCTTCAGCCTCGCCGCGGTAATCGACTTCGCGAACTGCTCCGGCACCCACGCATCGGACACCATCACGGGCACGTCGCCGATGCGCCGCAGACGCATGGCGTGAACCGCCTGGACATCGGGCGCCAGATGCATCTGCTGCGCGATCGTCGGTGGTGGCACGGTCTTTTCGACACTGAGCACCTCGACGCGCGTTTCCTCGGCGCTCTTGTGCAACGCTTCGACGAAGTTGAGCGTCGCAGCTTCCCGTGCGGCGGGCAGATCGGACGAAACAAACGTGCCGAGCCCTTGCTTGCGCCGCAGATATCCCGCTGCCTCGAGATCGTCCAGGGCGCGCCGCACGGTGATGCGCGACACGCCGAAGTAGTTGCACAGGTCCTCTTCGGTGGGAATCAGGCTGTCGGGCGGATAGCGGCCGGTGACGATGCGTTCGCGCAGCACGAGGAACATCTGCCGGTGCAGGGAGGTGCCCTTGGTACGGGGCAAAGGCTGGGTAACGGGTGCGGAACTGGCGGGTGCGGACATCGGAATCGTGGATCGACTGGATATGCACATTATGACATGTCGTTATAACAACGTGATCGGATTCCCGACACTGATCCGTGCACGTGACACGCAATCTCTAAATGGCTGCCATTGTGATTAGTTCAATTCGTATTACATTCTGCGAGGAAGCTTGATATGGCACTCCCCACCCAGTCGAACAGCCTCTCGACGCATGCCGGCGCTCCCACCGATCCGAACGGCCCGACCGGCCGGCTCGCCGCGTGGCTCGCGTCCGTCTCCGCCGACGACATCCCCGCGCACGTGCTGGAGCGTGCGAAGCACCTGTCGCTCGACGGCATCGGCTACGCGTTGGTCGGCGCCCAGCTGCCGTGGTCGAGCAAAGCCGTCGAGCTGGTGTGCGCGATCGAAGACGGCGAGCGTGCGACGCTGATCGGCCGCGGCCAGCGTACGAGCGCGCCCGCCGCCGCGTTGCTCAATGGGACCTTCATTCAGGGCTTCGAACTCGACGATTTCCATCCGCTCGCGCCGCTGCACGCCGCATCCGTCGTGCTGCCTTCTATGTTCGCGACCGCCGAGCTGCTCGGCGGCACCACGGGCGCCGAATTCCTGCTCGCGGCCACCTGCGGCTACGAAGTCGGGCCGCGGGTCGGGCTCGCGCTGCACGGGTCCGAAATGCTGTCGCGCGGCTGGCACTCGGGCGCCGTGTTCGGCACGCACGCCAGCGCCGCGGCGGCCGGCAAGCTGCGCGGCCTGTCGGCCGCTTCATTCGAAGATGCGTTAGGACTCGCCGGCACGCAATCTGGCGGGTTAATGGCCGCGCAGTTCGAGGCGATGTCCAAGCGTATGCACCATGGCTTCGCCGCGCGCGCCGGACTGTACGCGGCGACGCTCGCACACGGCGGCTATTCCGGCATCAAGCGCGTGTTCGAACGCGAATACGGCGGCTTCCTGTCGACTTTCGGCGAAGGGCACTCACCCGATGCACTACAGGTGTGCGGCCAGCTCGGCGACAGGTGGGAGACCGAGGCGTACATCATCAAGCCGTATGCCGCGATGGGCGCGCTGCTAGCCCCGATTGGCGCGATGCTCGAACTGCGCGAACGCCGGCGCTTCCGGCCCGACGACATCGAAGCGATCGAACTCGATTGCGCGAGCGCGGCGTTCCATCATGGCGGCTGGCAGGCCGAGCGGCCGCTCACGCCAATCGGAGCGCAGATGAACATGGCATACGCCGTCGCGGTCGCGGCGCTCGACGGCGCCGCGCTGATGAACCAGTTCCGTCCCGAGCGGATCAACGCCGACGACGTGTGGGCGTTCATGCGCAAGATTGCCGTACGCCATGAAACCGCGTTCGACGTGGACGGCCCGCTCGCGCGCGGCGCCGTGCTGATGCGCGTGACCTTCGCCGACGGTAGCTGTGAAGAGAAGCTGCTGCGGCATCCGCGCGGACAGCGCATCGAGCCGATGTCGAATCACGACATCGTCGAGAAGTTTCGCGCGCTGACCGGTGGCATTGTCGGGCCGGCGCGTCAACGCGAGATCGAATCGTTGGTGCTGAACATCGAGCGCCTAGCCGATGTACGTGTGCTGATCGACGTGCTCGCGCCGCCGGTCGAGAACGCGATGGCCTAGCGGCGGCCCCGCAGGCCGCAACGACACCCACCCACCTACCTAACGATTTCCACCCGGACTTGACCGGGACTGGAGGAGCACATGTCATCGACACATCATGCCCTGGGCAACATTGACTGCCGCTGCGCGAGCGCGGCGCCACTCCCGGCCGACGAGGCACAGGAAACCACCGGACTCATTGGCGCACGGCTCGACCGGCTACCCGCGACGCGGGCGATCTGGTCGCTGGTCGTGCTGATCTCGCTCGGCGGTTTCTTTGAGTTTTACGAGTTGTTCGCGACCGCGTACATTGCGCCAGGCATCGTTCGCTCTGGCGTGCTGCATGCGACGTCGAATAATTTTCTCAGCCTCGACAGCGTCGCCAGCTTCATTGCTGCCGCGTTTCTCGGCCTGCTGATCGGCACACTGATGTTCGGCACCGTCGCCGACCGGCTGGGCCGGCGCTCGGTATTCACGCTGTCGCTGTTGTGGTACACAGCGTCGGCCGCCATCATGGCGTTCCAGACCACGCCGCTCGGCCTGAACTTCTGGCGTCTGATGGTCGGCATCGGCCTTGGCGTCGAGCTCGTGACCATCGACAGTTACCTTAGCGAACTGGTACCAAAACACGTGCGCGGCCGTGCGTTCGCGTTGAATCAGCTCGTCACGTATCTGGCGGTGCCGGTCATCGCGTGCCTCGCGTGGCGTCTCGTACCACTGTCGCCGTTCGGCTTCGACGGCTGGCGCTGGGTTGTGCTAATCGGTTCAGTCGGCGCGGTTGCGGTCTGGGTGATCCGGTTGCGCGTGCCAGAAAGCCCGCGCTGGCTCGCCGCGCGCGGCCGCCACGACGAAGCGAACGCGGTGATGGAAGCGCTCGAGGCGCGAGTCGCGCGCGAATCAGGTGCACCGCTGCCCTCGCCTGCAGCAGAAACTGGAGAGATCGTCGAACTGGGAAGCCTGGGCGAAATCTTTCGTCCGCCGTATCGCTCGCGCACGCTGATGCTGTCCGTCTTTCACGTGTTCCAGACGGTCGGGCTCTACGGCTTTTCGAACTGGGTGCCGACCTTCCTGATGCATCAGGGTCTCGCAGTGACGGCGAGCCTCGCGTATACGCTTGGTATCACGCTGGTCATGCCGTTCGGGCCGCTAATCGCGATGTGGTACGGCGATCGCGTCGAGCGCAAATGGCAGATCGTTGGCTCGGCGCTGCTGGTGGCCGTCGCCGGACTGTGTTTTGCGCAATCGCGCACACCTGGCCTGACCGTGCTGACCGGCGCACTGGTGACGCTCGGTGCGACAACGCTGTCGTACAACTTCCACGCCTATCAGTCGGAACTCTATCCAACGCGAGTGCGGGCGCGTGCGATCGGCTTCGTCTATGCGTGGAGCCGGCTGTCCGGAATCTTCAGCGGCTTTCTGATCGCCTATGCGCTGCGCGGCGGTGGTGTGTCGGCAGCGCTTCTGCTGATCGCCGCTTGCATGGGCATCGATGCGCTGGTTGTCGGCGTGCTGGGACCGGCGACACGCGGGCGATCGCTGGAGTCGATTTCGCAGTAGGCTTTGCAAAGGACACCGCTTGCGCACGGCGCCGAAGGTCGCGTGCGTCCTGGCGCACTGCCCGGAGATTGTCTGCGCCGTCGCAACCTTCACACCGCATCAAAAGCGGCCCCGAAACATCGCATCCGATGCGTTGATACCGGAAAAAGACCGCGACCACGCGATCCCATCCGGTTTGCGTACAGGAATTCCGCCCATGCGTTCCTTTCTTCGCCCGCTCAAACGCTCGTCGTTTGTACTCGTTGCCCTCGCGGCGACAGTGGGCACATCTGCTGTCGCGTTTGCCGCTAGCCCCGCCGGCACGAGTGCCGAAGAGGCACCCTTCCTCGCCGAAAACGACAAGGCGATGACGAAGATGATGGACGACATGTCCATCAAGCCGACAGGCGACGTCGATCGGGACTTCGTGGCGATGATGGTGCCGCACCATCAGGGCGCAATTGACATGGCGCAGGCCGAGCTGCGCTATGGACACAATGAGCAACTGCGCCGCATCGCCCAGGAAATCGTGGTCGAGCAGCAGCAGGAAATCGTCGCGATGCGGCTCGCGCTGGGCCAGACGCTGCCGGCGCCCGCCCCTGCACCCGACCAGCCGACGCCCGCATCCCCGCCCGCGCCGGCACACTCGATGTCTCATGACACCACTCACATGAGCATGCAAAAGGAGCCTCAATGAAACCCACGTCCATCGCGGTTACCGCCTTTGCGGTCATCACCCTCACCGCAGCGCAGTCTGTGCTGGCTGGCCAGGCGCCAGGTTTACTGGCCGATCCAGACATCCCGGTCAGCCACCATGATCGCGTGTACGCGGCCGAGCAGTTCTCCAACACGGTCTCCGTGACCGATCCTGCGGACAACCACCTGGTCGGTGTCATTCGACTCGGCGATCCGGCGCCCGCCAACTTCAGCCCGCTGTACCGCGGCCAGGTGCTCGTGCACGGCATGGGCTTCTCGCCGGACCACCACACGCTCGCAGTCGTGTCGATCGGCTCCAATTCCGTCACGTTCATCGACACACAGACGAACGCGATCAGGCATGTCGCCTACGTCGGCCGCTCCCCGCACGAGGCGTTCTTCACGCCGGACGGCAAGGAGGTCTGGGTGACCGTGCGCGGGGAAAACTATGTCGACGTCCTTGACGGCAAGACTTTTGAAGAAAAGACGCGCATTACCGTTCCCGCGGGCCCCGGCATGCAGATCTTTTCTCCGGACGGCAAGTATGGATACGTGTGTTCGTCGTTCAATCCGGAGACCGAGGTAATCTCGGTAGCCGACCACAAGATTGTCGGCAAGGTCACACAGGCGAGCCCGTTCTGCCCTGACCTCGCGGCGACGCCGGACGGCAAGCAGGTCTGGTTCACGCTGAAGGATGTGGGCAAGACCCAGGTGTTCGATGCACGTCCGCCCTTTGCGTTGCTGAAGACGATCGACACGGGTCCGATCACCAATCACGTCAACATCGTGCACAACGCAAATGGGATGTTTGCCTACGTGACCGTGGGCGGCCTAAATCAGGTGAAGGTTTTCCGGACCGACGACTTCTCGCAGGTCGCGACGATTCCGGTCGGCAACCTGCCGCATGGCATCTGGCCGTCAGGCGACGGCAGCCGGGTTTATGTGGGCCTGGAGAACGCCGACGGCATGACCGCGATCGATACGCTGACCAACAAGGTCATCGCCAACGTGCCGATCGGGCAGGCGCCGCAGGCAGTGACCTACGTGCCGAACGCCGTGCCGGAGGGCGATGGCACTCAGAACACACAACCGCTCGGATTGGCGGGGCAGACCATCCATCTCGCGCTGATGCCCGTTGGCACGGGCAAACCGGGGGGCGCCGCGAGCGCCCCCACCACCGTCACTCTGTTCGATCAGGGACTGGTACAGGTTCTCCAGGCTGCCGTCACCGGGCTGCAGCCGAAGCAGGCCTACGTGCTGGGTTTCTCGGACAAACCCGATGGCACCGGCAATGTGGAACCGCTCGCGAACTTCACGACGAACCCGGCCGGCGCTGCGATTGTCAATGCGCTGGGCCAGATTCGCCAGGTAGTTGCACCGGGGGGAAGCACGGAAGGCGACAGGCGCCGCTATCTCGTAATCGCTCCGCAAGTATCGGGTAAGCCGGGCGCGGTGGTCCAGGTGCAGCCGCTTTAAAAGAGCTTATCCCTGACACTGCGTGCGTTCCGGCTCACGCGCTCGCCGCCACCGCGAGGACAACGTAAGGAATTCTTAGTCGGCGACACCGTTGGTTTCACCGACAAACCAAAGCACTAACTTCCGAGAAGGAACGAGCAACGCTCGAACAGTTCGGCCGCCTCTAAAAGACATACTTCTGCCCGTTTTTGTGGACAGTGCTAAGAATGGCTGTCTGGTACCGAGTGTCAACGATCTTGGCAGCGACGTCGACCGGCCGAAGTTGGCCGACCTCGGTCCGAGACATACCTCGAACGTTGAAAAGGAGAGCCGTGGGGCGGTCTGCAGCCCACGGGATCAGCGCTGCGCTGCAATGCGACGCGCGGTTGCTGCGCGCTAAGTCTGAGGAGGTCCGTAGTGGCTCCGGGGGCTTCTCACTTGGGTTGCAACTGCTTGCACTCCGTTTCGAACCAATGGTCGACCAGGCGCTGCGCCGCGTGTAGATTCGCTGGGTAGTGTGGGTCGTTGTGCCACGGTGACGGGTTGTAGCCCGCTTTCCTCAGGGCCGAAAGCTCGCTTTGGTGCTGCGACTTCGTCCGAGGCGCGTTGCTTCTAATTGCGGCCAGGTCACGGCACTCCGTTGGGCTCAGATGTGTCCCGCTATGTGGCGCGCCGGCGGCGGCATATCCAGTCAGCAGGAGCGCCAACGCAGCAAGCGTCGAGCAGTTTCTCGTGAGGTTTTCCATAGCGCATCTCCACCCGTCCGATTGGTGCGACGCGAACGGTGCGATGCCGCCGGTCGCGCGTGACTTCCGCGTTTATTTTGCCTTAGTCCAGTCCTCGGAAGAAGGCGCACTGTACAAAGAGAACGATCGCCGACCGAGAGTTTTATGCGAAAGGCATCAACCGACCCACTGCCGTCGGTCAGGCCCTTGCCACCTCAGCGGCAGGTTACGGGGTGGAGCGGTCACCCGTGCTTGGCTGCGGTCAAACAATTCTCCGCCATTGCTGACATCCAGCACATCGGGAAGCAGCCGTTAGGCGACGACCGGTTCAGTCGGCATGCACTTCGTAAGGGGCCGGTAATCCCCTCTCGACCGAAGCGGTGTAATTCAGCTCTGCGCTACGAATCTTAAAGAAGCGCTCAACAACATCGTCAAAGACAACAAAAACGAGTTGTCCCCGTTGACAGACATCGCGAAATGGACGACTGCCGAGCGCAAGCAGTTCAGCGGGGAACGGCCTGCCTAACGACAGGCCGTAGTCCCGTAGGCTCGTTGTAATCATTGTCTCGGTCTGAGAAAGCCCGGGCTGCGGACCGGCATTCGTCGGCACCCGCGGCGAAATCGCCTCCCCGGACCGCTTTCATTAGTCCGTGATCATTCAGATCGTGCGGATCGACAACTTCCATCGACCCGTAGCGACGGAAAGTGTCCCGACACCACTCGGCAACGTTGCCATAAAGATCGAAAAGCCCCCACGGATTGGGCTTACGGCCGCCGGCGCGGTGAGTTTGACCGTTGCTGTTGACACGATACCAAGCGTATTCTTCCAGCATCGCCTGATCGTCGCCAAAAAACCAGCGCTGAGTCGTACCTGCCCGGCAGGCATACTCCCATTCGGCTTCGTACGGTAAATCTACGTGCGCGTCGCTGCTAATCACGCCATCGACGCGCAGACGATCGGACAGATGTGAACAGAAGTTGCGCGCGTCATCCCACGTGATTCCGGAAACGGGATGTTCGTCGCTATTTGCCAGAGACTCAGGCGCCTGCGGCAATTGGCCCGCGATCTCTTGCCATTGCGTGCGCGTGACAGGAGTTCGAGCGATCCAAAAGCCCTGCGTCAACCGGATCGGCTGGCAAGGCTGTTCGATTGTTGGTGCATCCGCAAAGCTGCTGCCAACCACGCCATTGCCTGGAGGGCACCACACGAACTGGAAGGCGCACCCATGCACAAGCGTTACCGTGCGGATAGTCCCGGCAGGATGGACTTCAAGTAAGGGATTCAAATCTTGTTGGGCCATAGATTGCTCTTCATGTACACCGACTCAGTTCATGGGTCGAACCAGATTTCCGCCTTCTTGAATGTACCGTCTGGATTGCGCACCGACTTGGCATAGTCGATTCGAACCTTTGGGTAACCGCTGCGCTGCGCCATTTTGCCAGTGAACGTTGCGCCGGCGGCTTCCTCAGGTGTCATTTTCGCTTTCTCAGGTGTCGCTTTCATTTGGATGAGTTCATTGAAAGTAGCGAGATTGTCTCCCCCATACCATAAGCCACGAATGCCCCGGACGGTGTCTCCGCCAGAGCGGAACTCCTCTAAAATCGCTTCAAATACCTCGCCGCCTCGCACCGTGGTGTTTGCTTCCTTCGTATAGATGCCAAGCTCCAGATAGCCGTCTCCCGTTAGTTCTCCCAAGCCGAGCAGGTCATCCGTGACTGCGTCGCTAACACTGACTTTGTTGCCGGTACGGACGACCCGCACCTTCGGCGGTGCCTTAGGCACGACTTCGGGCGGCTTTTCTTCCGGCGGTTTGACCTCAGGCGGCTTCACCTCAGGCGGCTTCACCTCGGGCGGGTTGATGTCTGGCGGTACACTTTTGCCGCCGAATTTTCCCTTGAACGAACGAGCGCCGAGGCCGAGCGACACGAGTTGGAGCAGCCCGGACGCGATCATCTCAGCCCGGTCGAAGTCGCTCATCTTCGCTCTCAGGGTGCCGTCTGGATTGTGTTCGGCAAAAGCCCTGTATCCGACTATCCCCTCGACGACCTGCGGAATGCCTGTGACGTCAGCGATCCCCAGACCGACGAGCGCCAATCCTTCCCAAAAACCGGGCCCTCGTCCGTTGTCTTTTTCAAAGTTCGAAAACCGGGAATAGATGCCGAGTCCGATGCCGAGGATCAACGCACCGCCGATGATGAACGGTGCAGCCGCTTCAAAAAGCAGGCATAGGCCGCCGATGATAAGGAGCGGCACCAAAGCCGTGAGCAGACCATAGATGATGCCGCCCGCGATCTCGCCGAATGTGTCCTTGAACCAGCTTTTGATCGCCGCCGTCCACGACTTCGGCAGGAGCAACTCGAGGAACGTCTGGCCGCCATTTTCGGCGTTCTGTCGCTGATCGGCCGACGACCTGGAGTCCGCCTCGGACTTGAGCGACGTGTAGCTCGAATCAATATCGGCGTGCGTCGCCTGCGTTTTTCCCTGGACGACTGCAAGGTTGCCCTGCTGTTCCGTGGACGCCTGATCGACCGTCTTGCCGAGATCGGTTTGCGCCTGCTTCGCGCTGTCCTCCACTCCTGAAACGACGTGGGAACCCGCTTTGCCCATATCAGCCGATGCTTGAGACCCTGCCTCCGACAATAGCTGGCCCGTAGTCCGGACCGCGTTCTGGAACGTGCGCGAGGCGCCGGCCTGCCCAGAAGCAAGCTTCGTCGCAACGCCTGCGGCGCCGCTTTGCAGATTTACAGCGGCCGCGCTCGCAGCCCCGCCGATGGCGGCGACGCCATGCTGCGCGATTCCTCCGAACTGACCGGCGACGCGGGATTCCAGCCCCCCCAGTTCGGCAACTGCCCGCTCGGCTAGCTCGGCCATCTGAGATCGGGCCTGCGGCGCCAGTTCCGAAGCCGTCGATTCGGGTGCCGCAGCCACGGCCAATGCCGCCTGCTGTGCTCCCTGCTCGAGAGTGGCAGCCACTTGCTCGGCGTGCGTCGCGATTTCGGCGGC
This sequence comes from Paraburkholderia aromaticivorans, assembly GCF_012689525.1. Classification (NCBI taxonomy): domain Bacteria; kingdom Pseudomonadati; phylum Pseudomonadota; class Betaproteobacteria; order Burkholderiales; family Burkholderiaceae; genus Paraburkholderia; species Paraburkholderia aromaticivorans. The sequence goes on along the minus strand of NZ_CP051514.1, from coordinate 2,201,840 downwards.
GCGCTGTTCGGCATGGGAGTCGAGGGCGCTGGCCAAAGCTTCAGCTCCGGACCGAACGCCCTGAACGACGGTTGCAGCACCGGCTTGCATCTTGTGTGCGGCCTGACCCGACAGCGCAGTCACGCTACTCTGGACGTTCGATGCCGCTTTTCCCAGACCCGACATCGCGCGGTGAACCAGACCAGCAATATGGCCTGTCACCTCGGGCACAGCCTGCCCGATGGAGGATACGAAATTCGTTACCTGCTCATCAATGAAACTTCCAAAGCTGCGAGCAGCGTCGCGGTTACCCTCATGGACCCGGGTGGCGTCCTGATTGAAGTTTGCACTCGCCTGGGCATCTGCTTTCTGCGTCGCCTCCTGTTTGAAGCTGTCCGTCTCGCCGCCCGCGCTGGCAGGCTGCCGTGCCTTGGCCGCCCGCGCGTCACTGCCATCCCGGAACACCGCCGCCTCGGACTCTGCTGTCGCGTCTACTGCGGCTTTCTTGTCGGCGGCGGTCCGTGATGCTTGCGACTGGTGCTGCTCGGCCTCTTTCGTGACGCGGCCTGTCTCGGCTGCTCCGCTTGCGTGGACATCGGCGGTGGCTGCGGCAAGTTCGGCTTGTACTGCCGCCACCGCAGCTTCTTCGCCGCCCGCGATGGCTGCGTGACCGGCGGCCAACTGTGCATCGATTTCGCCAGTCGCCGCAACCTGCGCAGTGCGAAGTCGAGTCGATCCCCGCTCGCCGACACTCACGACGGCTGACGCGACTGCTGCGGCCCGGTTCCGGATCTGTGCGGCCATGCGTGAGCCTTCGGCTGCGACATCGCGGCCGAGCGCGGCCGCCGGACCACGCACGCTTGCCAGCGCGTTGGCGTCGGGTGACGAAGCCGCGGCTCCCGGCGTCGCCCCGGGCGGTGGTACAAAGGGGACGGCGGCCGCCCTCGGTGCTTGCTGCCCAGCGTGCATCACAATTGCCGGCCGCCTCGCACCTGTAATGGATGGCAGTCTACGGGAGATCGCAGGCGCCTTCGGCGCCGGATACGCATGCGCATCCGAGCGCGGCTCTGGCCATGCGGACTTATGCTTCGCCCCTCCCTTGGCGGTCGGCGCAAGCGCGTGCACCCGTGCGTGGAGGGGCGGCCGTTGCTGCCGCCGAGCGCGGATCGCTTCCTTACTCTCTTTGGCGATGCGCGCTTCGACTGCTGCCAGCTTCGCTTCGGCTGCGTGGCCCCGCGCCACCTGGACCGTGCTCGACGGGATTGTCCGTTTACGTTGCGACGCCGAGGGGGCTCTGAGCCTGACGATACCGAGATCGCCGCGCGCTGTCGCCGGCCCCAGCCGCTCTGCTTCTGCTTCGGCCGCTACCGGATGGGCAGGTGTATCGGATGCCGGCCGCTCGACCGGTACCGCGCCTTGCTGAATCGTGTGAACCAGTTCATGACCGAGAATTTCTTCGGCGCCAGTTCGCTTTAATACGCCGTCTGCGAAGTGTATGTTGCTCCCGAAGGTGACTGCGCTAGCCCCGCGGCTTTCGGCGACGTCGTCGCCGCTGTGCACCGTGACGCCGCTGAAGTCCGCACCCAACCGCTTTCCGAAGTGCTGCGCCTTGCTTGGATCGAGCGGTTCGTGTTGCTCCGGAATTGTCTCTTCGGCCACTGAATCAGGTGAGCGGGAGATGGGCGCACTCCTCGGGGGGGCGCGGTCCACCTCCTTTGGGTCTGCTTTCGGGGTGACCTCACCCGGCCCCGAACCCAGATGCTCATGTTCCCCGGCTCCATTACGCCGACCCGTGACAACGTGCGCGGCCCATGTCCCCGCGATTTTGCCGTCAGCATCGAATTCACCTGTAGCATCCCGCGCTGCGGGTTCCGGTCGGCTGGACGAAATCACTTTCTGAAGGTGAAAGTTTCCGCGCAATTGTCCAATCCGGCGAGCAAGGGCCTGTCGTTGCGAAATGGGCTGCGCCTTGTCGTTCAGGAGCGCGCTCTGAATCTCGACACTCTCTGCGGCAGCGACAAGCAATCCGCCAGAAGCGAGCGCTTCGCGTGGTCGGTCAGTGGTAAATCCACTGGGTACTGGCGTGCTCCCTTCCGGCTGCCGTGACCGTTGATCGTTCTCGTGGCTAACGTTTACGGACACCTTCTCCATTACGGTCGCCGCACCGGAAGAGTTGTCTGGATCAGAGTCATGGCCGTTTGGTGAGCCGTCGTCAGACCGCCACAGACGAGGCTGCGATGGAAATCAGAAGTGCGCGCCATATTGACCCGGATGGGCAAACTGGCGCGTCATACCACCCCTTGCGACTCCAAGTTACGTAGGCAAATTGAGCGGCGCATGCCAACGACGGCGAGGCGATTTTGCCGGTGCCGCGGATGAGAGCCGCCAAGAATCTGGGCGCTCATCCACGCACCATTGTTTGCCACGACTGACGGTGTAGATGTGAGCCAAGCGAGCAGCACTAGCACTCTTTAGATAGGTGTTCCAACGCTTCTTTTGCATAGCGTTTTCCCGTCGCAACGATCCTGCAGTAACCGTTGCACTCGTCCGCGTCCCCTTCGCGTCCATCCCATCGCGCGACAGACTTCGCGCATGATGGACGCTGTGGTCGTTTCCGTGACGTGCAGATTGGCCGTGGCCTGCGGGGTGATTCATGCGAGCCCTCCTGTGGAAGCAGGAATCGAGCGCTAAGCTAGAATTTTCAGAAGTGTAGTCAGCGATCGCCTCGAATGCGAGGAAAGCTGCGCCTTCGGATGGCGGTTTCGGCCGAAGACGCGTGGGATCAATTTGTACGTGAACGTCTCATATCCGGACGTACCCGACGTTCGAATGTCCGCCCGAAGGTCTTGGTCAACGTCTCTTGATGGCCGTCACCTGCCCTGCCTCGGTCTTCCGAAATTGGGCTAACCAGTTACTGAAAAAATGATCACTTTAATTATGTCAAATATCAACGCGGGGAGTGACGTTGCAGTCCTGCAAACCGACGGCTGCGGAACGGAGCGGTTTTTCGTGAAAGCCTGTTTCATTCGCGAAACAGGCTTCCCCTTCTGTGCCATCTGAACGCCAGTTTCGCCGACTTGGATCTCCCGCTGCACGTCCTATACTGAAAGGGAGTCGCGCGGAAGCCGGCCCCTGAAGCAGTAGCGGACGAGAAATCGTCCATTGGGGCGCGGTAGCGGGGCCACGGAAACGCCTGCGTGAATAGCGCGGGCGTTTTCTTTGGAACCTCGATGAACCACAACCGCCAGTGTCGGCATGTTCACCAGCGCTGATCTTACGGGTCCCAGGCCATTCAGTGACATCGTTTCGGGCCCGGATCCTCCCTGATATGTGCGAAGTAGGGCTACGTGCACATGCGCGGGTGCAAGGCGACTTGCCACGGTCACACCCAGCGCAAGCGGGCTAATGCCCCGCTTTGTTATGCCCGTTGGTCAGCGGTCCTGCCTTGTGTCCCATACCCGGAGCACGAAGATTGTGCTAGGAGGGTCGGCGTATGCGGGTTTGATTTCGAGATGGATTTCGTATCGCCCGCCCAGGCACACCCACTTGTGAACCTCGCGGGGCGGCGGGCCGTCGTATCCGTCCAGTTCTTCCCCGAGCCGGTGGTGGTGGTCCTCGCCCAGCTTCTTCGCTTCGGCCAACAGTGCCTTAACTACCTTTCGCGCCACTGTGACGTCGTTGTAAAGCTTGACATGGTCAGCGATTTGAGCAAGGTCGGACATGGCCTTGCTGGTCAGTTCAACGGGCACGGTCATGCACGCGGCACGGGCCGTTCGTTTTGCGTTCCGAGGCTATCCGCCCACCCTTCGGCTTGCTCCATCGAAACCACACGGCCTGCGTCAACGTCGTCCAGGCCCTCCTGGATCAGACGTCGCTTTTCCTTTTCACGCGCCAGGTACGCGATCAGGGCTTTCTTGATGATCCATTGCTTCGGGCGTTCGATCTGCTCGGCCAGGGCGTCAACCTCCTCGGCCAACGCCACGGGTACCTGCGCAGTCAGGGTCCGGGTTGTCGCTATTGCGGTCATTGCAAGCCAGATTATGAGTTTTCAATAGTTTCTATTATAAAACAATAAACCCACGGTGACGAATCGTCTGAAGGCGTGCGTCTTCCCGGGGTCGACGTACTTTTCATGCAATTTCTGGCGGTTTGCTTGTAGACAGCCTTATCGATCAACGATTTGTGCATCCGCCTATTGCGTGAAAGCCGTGCGCCGCAGAGCCTTGCTGCGAGCGGCTCTGCGTGCGGCCACCGTCAGATTTCGCACGAATTGCACGATTACCCCGAGAACGGGAGGTTGTGCTTCAGGCGTGAACGTGCGCGCCGCCGCCTCGGGTTCGGCCTTTGACTGGTCATAGCAAACGGCTAGTTGCCACTTTTCAATTGATATTCGACGGGACGGCTGAGCTTTTGCAGGGGCCGCGTGGATGAACGGGACGGGAACACCGCCGGGAGTTGAAAGAACGGCGTCCAGTGAGAGTACACGGTCTCACGCGGCGAACTCGTGTTGACGGCGCCACTGCTGTCCGGGCAGAGATATCTTCTGCCCATTGTCACGGCCTTCCTCGCCGCTTACCCGCAGATTAACGTGCAGCTTCTTCTCTCGGACCGGAATTTGCACCTTCACGAGACAGCGCAAGGCAGCCCGAGCTGTGGGTCGTGTCCAGGGGAGAAACATCGATATCACACGCAACGAGGAAAAGGAACTGTCAAACCCGCTTGCGTTCGAATGAAACCCGCAACCACCTGCAGGCGCGACGCCGCAGTGAATCTGCGGCTCCGCGGTACTTGTTAGTTCCCTTTACATTAAGACTTCGACGCCAGGGCATCGAAAGTTCCGTCTTCAATAACGAAATCAGGATCGTCTCTGTTGCTTGACACCTCGCATCGACACGAGTGCACATGATGGGTCGCCCTTCATGACGACACGTCTAACCACAGGTGATTCATACGCTTCGCTACAGCTGCTCACTGACTGGCATTAGCCGACCGAGTCACCAGCATGCCCAGTCGCTACTCAGTCGCCGATCATAAAGGTCTCTTCGCGCTGGCGAATGTCTGTCTAGATATGTTCGGTGTCGCGCAGTCGCTCCAATGGTCGCATGGCGTAATCCGTTTGCACGCCGAAAGAATTTAGTTTGCAGGCGCAACTCGCCGCCGTGTGAAGTCATAAATAAAGGATTGCCATGCCTACGCGAACCGCCTCCCTCGCCGTGCGTGAAGCCTTTCGATGCTCTGGCCAACAGTTGGATGCCATACTGCAGTTTGCCCAAGAACGGGGCTTAGAGGAGCGGCCATTTTGGTCGGTGGTCCTTGAATGGTGCCGTGTCGTGACTCTAGCTAGCTCGCTCGATTTGCTTCGAGAAGGTCACCCAAAGTGACGCACCGCCGCCTAAAGGCGGCAGCGTAGCCAGACGGCTCGAACGTTAGCAGGAAAGCGGGCAGTTTCGGCTAAAAGCTTACGCGGAGAAGCGCCGACCAGAAATGCACTTCAAGTGCCTCGCGGCTAATCGCACACTCTGCGTCGCCAATCCGGCCGGACAACCGGAACGCAATTGCGCTTCCGTCTGACGACACGCCTGCGGCGAAATCAACAACGTCCATCACACACCTCGTGGATTCATTGGCGAACTATTGCTGTCCCTCGCCTCTAAATTTACCAGAGTGCGGATGGTCACAGACTGCGGCTGGCCAACACAGACTGTGGATTTGGCCGCGCGCATGCGGACATCAGGCCATCGCCCCGGCCCCCTGCTGACCGGGTTTGACGTCTATGGGTTACGGTTTCGTGGACGACAGTTAGTTGCATTGATGGGAATTGAGAAAAACGTGAAACGGTGAGCTATTCCGGGAGGCACTCGCTGGTTGATGTTCGTTTGCGCGACTCAAGGAAATGGCGAATGAGGACGGAACGTCACTTTCGCGGTGTGGCAGAATTCCCCACCGTGCGGCAGCCGCAGCACGCCCGCCCCGGCCCGCAGCCGACAGCGAACTGATGGATGACCGAACCGACCGTCGACACACCGATCCGCGATGCCATTTTCGAGCACGAGATATTCGGCGCAGGAAACACCAACTCCGGGTCCTGCTTGAAGGTATCCGCCACGTGGAAGCGACCTGGGTGGGTTTTCAGCCCCGCGGAGCTTGCGGACGAACTAAACTGCGGGGCGGAGGAAGGTCTCGTGCTGCGACGAGACGGTTTCGGCGGCGATATCCGCCAGTACTAGAAGGCGACGCGCGCTGGGCAGATAGCCCGGGAGTTACGCTGGCAGCAACGCAAACGGCGCCATCCGGCACTGGCGTCGCGCCCCCCCTGTGGAGGACCTCGTCATCGCAGTTATCGCGAGCGGTGGGGACGACTGCGACACGCTGGCCAGTGGCGGTCTCGTCGCGGAGGCCTTGGGGATTTACCTGTCCCACTTAGGTGAGACCGTTTGCAGCACCACATTCGATGCCCTGGTCGTGCGGGGCTTGGTCCGCCGCGATGACGAGGATCTGCTCGGCTGGCCATTCCGGGGGTGTAAGCCGGAACCGCCGAAAATTCCGCCGGGAAACGTGATCGGCGATATTTCGGTTGTCACAGCTATCCGACACTGTTTGCCGTACGCGTTTTTCCCGATCTGGGTTCCTATTCCCGGGCAGGTGTCACTCGTGCCGGGAAACATCTGTTTGGCGACAACCCCACCAATGGTGGCTTTTCGTTCACCACGGAATTTTCGGCGGTTCCGGCTTACACCCCCATTCCGGTTGATGCTCGCAGCGGATGGGCGCCGCCTGTACGCGCGCGACGTGGTCCCACGGCTGGGCCTGCGGCCTCCGGCGACTGTCCTCGCGCCGATCGAACCCGAGCGGCTGCCGTTCGACAATCTCGGCCTCGATCCGACGCTCGCCGACAACTTGCGATATCGATGGGAGGAGGCCGGGCGATGTGCCGGAGCTCGTGCGTGGCTCGCCGCGACCGTCTTGTATGTGTCGATTCTTGAGGTGTGGTTTTACCGGACTGGTTGGGACGGGACATTGAGCGAGCCAACGCGGCACGTGCGGCGCCGCAGGACAGGCAGCCGCGGGTGCTGCCGCTGGCGGACTTGTCACTTGCGGCGCTGATCAAGGTCACTACCGAACTCGGGTGCATTGATGAAAGTCTCGGGCGCCATGCCCAAGCATTGCCCGAGTCGCGCAATCTGATTCATCCAGACCGCCAGATCCGCGAACGCAGCACACCCGACGGCGAGCTCGCTGCGATCTCCCATCGCGTCGCGAGAGCCGTGCTCGATGCGCTTGCCCGTGCGACGTCGGCACGCGGCGCTCCACTCAATACAAAAGACTTCCCATGACGCGGACTAGGCAATTATCTGGCTCTCCACCGAGAGTATTCGATACGCTCAAGCTAACGCGAACATGCTTTGTGACCGCACCTCGGTCAGTGGGCAATTACGCTGCGCTCTTCGGAACGAGTCCTCGGCGATGCGAAAAACTGGACATTACAACGTAGCCAACATGTCGAAAATTCGCTCACTTTAATTCTGCAAACTTATAAACCAAAGGAAACGGCACGTCGTCCTGCAGCCGCTGGTTTGAATAAATCTGTTCGCAGTCCCTTGCGTGCAGGCCAAACCGACGGATCCAGTGCGTATCGATGAGTCGTCGCGCCAAGTGGCCGACGCAAGCATGTCAGGTGGATGAATCGATCCTGCTGCCCAACAGGCGTTGAAGGCTGGCGCCAGGCGCGTGCGACTCCCGGCGATGAGCGGTGTTCAGTCCGATGTTCGGCGAATACCGTTCGATGCCTATTCATTCGGCCCGCAGTCTTCCAGCGCTTGCAGAAACGTGGAACTCCACCAATGCACATCGAACTTGCGGATCCGGTTGAGAAGCGCTTCATGCCGGTTGATCCGCTCATCGAGCGACATCGTTAGCGCCCGCTGAATGGCCTGCGCCGTGCCTTGCGTGTCGTAGGGATTGACCAGCAGCGCTTCCTTCAATTGCTCCGCGGCTCCGGCAAAACGTGAGAGCACCAGCATGCCCGGGTCGGCAGAGTCCTGTGCGGCGATGAACTCCTTCGCAACGAGATTCATCCCGTCGCGCAAGGGCGTGACGAGCGCCACTCGACTTGCGCGATAGAGGCCCGGCAGACGCTTACGGGCCACGTTCCGATGAATGTAGCGCACCGGCATCCAGTCCAGTTCACCGAAGTCGCCGTTGATCGCGCCGCACAGGCTATCCATCTGACGCCGCAGATCGTCGTAGGCGCCGACATCCTCGCGACTGGGAGAGGCGATCTGGATCAGCGTCGCGCTATCGCGGTTTTCCGGATAGTAGGTCAGCAGTTCGCGGAAAGCATGGACGCGTTGCGGCAGCCCCTTCGAATAGTCCAACCGATCGACGCCCACCAGCAAACGCCGCCGCGAATATTCGTCACGCATCCGGACAAACATGTCGCGCCCTTCCTTCGAGTCGGCAAGACGAATGAAGTCGTCGACGTCGATGCCGATGGGATAAGCGCCGACCCGCAGCGTTCGATTGAACGCCCGAAGGCGGCCCGGATTCAACCGTTGCGCCTGCGCCTCCGATTCAACGTAGTGAGAAAAATGCGTCAGGTCGGCTTCGCTCTGGAAGCCCACCAGGTCGTATGCAAAGAGCGAGCGCATTAGCCATTCGTGTTCCGGAATCGCTGCCATGATCAGCGGCGGCGGCATCGGAATATGCAGGAAGAAGCCAATGCGGTTGGTACATCCCATTGCGCGCAACTCGGCCGCGAGCGGGATCAACTGGTAGTCGTGAACCCAGATGAGATCGTCCGGCTTCAATAGCGGTAGCAACTTGTGCGCGAATAACTGGTTGACCCTGCGATAGCCCGCTGCGAATCGCGTGTCGAAATTGGCCAGGTCCAGCCGGTAGTGAAATACCGGCCACAAGACATCGTTCGAGTAACCCAGGTAATACGTGTCATGATCCTCCCGGCTCAGATCAAGTGTCGCAAGCGTGACGTTGCCGGCCGTCTGGACGTGAACCTCACCATGGCCGGCTGGTGCGCCATCCGCCGCTCCGCGGATCTTGCCGCTCCAGCCGAACCACAGTCCACCGGTCTGTTGCAGGCTCTCCCGCACCGCTACGGCGAGTCCGCCGGCCGCGGGCTTTCTCGGGTCTGCAGTGCGATTTGAAACGACAACTAGGCGACTCATGAGGTCCTTGTATTGTGGCGTTCAGAATCACGTTCTGAACGAGTCAGTTTACTCTGTCGTTGTGGTTAGGGTACGGCGACGTCAGTGTCGTTACCGCGCGTTAGCAGACTGCTGAGAGGCTACCGCGCACCGCCGTCCTGCATCGTCACCAGCGCGAGCGACGCGGAGAGAATCGATTTTGCCAGGTTGTCGTCGTCCGCGGCGCGTGCAAGCGTAATGGCCCCCAGGATGGTTGCGACGATACCCAGCCCAGCGTCTTTGCTATCACTGGATGCGGCTTGCGCTATTTCAACAGGTTGCAGGTTTTCGGAGTCGGTGAGTTGCTGTTTCAGTATGGGGGAAGGCGGGAGAAAATGCGATGCGAGTGAAGCGTCAGGACGCGGTGCCCGGGGGCATGATTGAGGTATTCAGGCCTGACGGGGACGAACGAGATCCCGGCGCACGGCACCGAGGATGAAATACCCGTCATCGACGACGCATTTGGTTGCGGCAGTAGTGCCGCAGATTGATCATCGTGTAGGCGAGCGTCTTGAACGCGTAGTGTAGGTGACTCAGACGCTCGAAGCGCAGCAGCAGGCGGCGGAACTTCCCAGGCGAACACCCGCTCGACGGTGCGGAATCGTTCATCGAAAATGGCCGGGGCGAACAGCGGCTTGCGACTGCGCTTCGGAGTTTTGCGGCCACGCGGATTAAGATTGATGTTGGGCTTCATGCCGCGATTAAAAATGGCCTTGCGGTTGGCCCGGCAGTCGTAGACGCCATCCAGACTGACGATGGTGCCGCGCAGATCAAGGCCAATCGCGAGGGCGGTTTGCGTGAGCTGGGGCAACGCCTCGCGCAGCAGCGGCGCTTCATTGCGGTTGCCGGGTGCCGGAACGAACGGCGCGATCACATTGCAGTTGCGATCGCAGAAAGCGACGACCTTGTCGCCCTTCATGTGTTTGTGGCCGTTGAAGCCGAGGTTGTCGCCGCTTTTTTTGCCTCCGTTGTCGTGCCATCGCCGTGAATGACGGACGTATCGAGGAGCTGGTCCTGATACAGTTTGCATACCGAACTGAGTAGTATTGCGTCCAGACAGCCATCCGCTGTCCAGCGCCGGAAAATGCGGTAGACGCTCGTGGGATGAATTTCGGGGCGACCGGCATGCGATCCACGCTCCGGTTTCACGGACGCGAGCCATGAACGGCTTCAGAAGCGGGCCGGGTTACCGGGAATCGATGTCCGCTTCGTAGAAGAGAGAATGTCGGCTCAGGCTCATTAGCGTCAGGCCATTCTGCACCACTGCTGGAATGATCCGTCAGTCCGGCGCCCGGACATCCGGATCGCCGGGCTTGGCGGAGTCCGGAGCGGTCATCTCCTTCTCGACGAGTGCACGGGCTGTGCGCGAGTACTCGTCAGCGCACCCTTCAAGGCCGCCGTCCAGTTGCCAGAGTTCGTACGCGCGCGCCCGGATCTTCTCTTCCACAGTCGTGCCACTCATTGCAAAAATCTCCATTGGTCACAGGGACACAGAGGGATAGAGATGACGGGCACCAAAATCCACGCCGCGGCCACCGGAGAGCGCATTCAGCGCCGCCGCCGCATGACTTCCCAACAGTGGTGATGATCCATCCGCCTGAGCAGCCGCTGCCGCGTCCATTCCCGACGATAGTGGCCGATGACCATCAGCGCCGCGACGGCTAGTGCGAACGAACCGACGGCAATCCCCGTCCACGAGTCAGTCATGGAAGACTCCGTTCCGTTGAGGAATCTGATCAACGTTCGAACCGAACGCAACCGGATGGCCGCAGGCCACGATTCGTGCATGCCGGTTATCGCGGCACGTGCGGTTCGACACCGCCGCCTTTGACACACCCTTACCGGTGTCGGCTATCGCCGGATGCCGCGTCGCGACGTGGCTCGTTTACCCCGGCAGGCGACCTTCATGTTTTCGCGGCGCTCGATGCCCGCCGGCTTGCCTGCCGGTCTTCGATGCGTCGCTCAGCGTGGTCTCGATGTGTGTTGAATCAAGGCCTACTTTGCGAAATAATTCGCATACCCAAATAAACAGGGCTCTTCCTGATTTTCGCGACTTGATGCTCGATCAGACGCCGATCGAACTGCGTACCATACACGGATCGGGCGACAAACCATTTGACACAAGTGTCACTTACCGGACCCGCGCAGCCGCCTTGAGAACCGAGTAACCGTTGATGGTGATGAGAGGTCGCTGTTGCCCGTGAGCGAGCTGTTCCAGCGTGACGAGTTGGCGTTCGAGAAGGGCTTCGAGATCCGCACGGTCCAGGTCAATCGGGTCTGGAGCGTCCTTGAGCAGCATCAGGGTTGCGAATTCATGTGGACTCAGCATCTTCGTCTCCTGGCTTATAGGGGCTGCATTCGCTGGGAACTTGATTTGTTGCCGTCCCGCCGCGAGCCGGATCACCCATCGATCACGGATGCGAGACGTCTGTGCTGACCGGGTGCGTGCCGCACGCCGAGGAAGTCACTTTATGCTGTCTCTGTTCAATGATCAATATGTGGAATAAATATTTTTGAGATGACCTTGTCCGTCGGGACTGTGTGCGGGTAACGTGGGTCGCTACCGCTGCTGAGCAGGAGGAATCCAGTGCGAACGTCTGTGAACATGGAAGGCTTTTACCAGCGCACTGCCTAGCTGATGAAGGTGCCCGGAAAGCGATGGCGGTGATAGAGCGGCTTCGAGTTCTTCATCGTCTGACCCTACCAGCGCATCCAGTTACCGTGACAATGCCGTCGCGACGCCTCTGTTCGCGCTCTACTGGAACGTCACCATGGATAACGCGATCGCGCTAAGCCGGCATGCCACGCGGTGCCATTACCGGCATGGTAAATGCCAACCTTGCCATTGCTTCGTCGAGAAACCGTGACTTGCCGACGAATCGGGCCGACTGCGCCGCCGGCGGGATATTGATCTTCGTCGCAGATGTCGAACTCAACGATATCAAAGCAATGGCTTGCAGCAATCGATTCCGCGGCCTCTCGTTCGTCTTCACTGGAACTCATGAAACAGGTGAGATCGCGCTGCTCGACCGCCGCGAGACGCAGATGCGGCGCACCATCAAATCCACGGGCGTCCCGGACGCGCAGTCGCGCGACCAGAAGGTTGCTTGCTGTCCGTATGCCGAAGGTCAGAAGCTGTGGGTGCGCGAGGCGCACGAAGTCAACCGGATCAGATACGAGGAGAGCCGGGACGGAGCGCGCCGTTACGCAGGAGTTGCCTATCAGGCCGACGATGGGCGCGAGCAATTCGAAATTTCGCCGGCCTTATACCTCGAACTGGATGCGAAAGAAAGCGGAGGCTGGACGCCGTCGATCTACATGCCGCGCTGGGCCTTACGCATCGCCCTCGAGGTGATTGTCGTACGTGTCGAACGAGTGCAGGAGATCAGTGAGGCGGACGCGATCGCCGAAGGCTGCGAGTCTGGGCCCACCTTCACCGGCTGCGGCAACTATATTCGCCTGTGGGACAGCCCTAACGCCGCGCGCGGCTATCGCTGTGACGTCAATCCGTGGGTGTGGGTGATCGCGTTCCGGCGGCGCACATGATCGATTCAGAAGTCAAACGTCCCCACCACTATGAATTCACCCGAATCCATAACCGATGCGCTTCCCTGCTTAGCTGCGGCGACTCTGCAAATGGCCTCGCGTCCGCGATTAAAGGCGGCAATCCCATCACCTGCCGCCCCGTGTGTGTCGCCAAAATGGTCTTCAAGCGCTTCGTGCGATACAACGTAGTGCTGCACGCGACCATCAATGGTGAGCCAGAAATGCACGTCGCCGCTGACGGGTACCGGAGCCTTGCCCGGCGTAAGTTCGTAGGCCATGTTCGTCTCCACCGTTATTTTCGGGGATCGTAGCACGCTGCCTGAGCGCCATGCGCGTCGCACCACTGGATCGCCCAGCGCTGCGCCGCCTCGATAGCACCCGCGTCGGAGGGATAGTCGCCGAGGTCACCCGAATACTTCACTTCCACGGCATCTCCATCCGCCGAGGCACGCCGGTAGATCTTTGCGCGGGCGTAATAATGGCCGCCTTCATCGAGAGGCGACGCGTCGATGTGGAACTCTTTATAGTCGAACTTCATGGTCGTCCCCGAAAGAGTGCTCTACTCGTCGTCGCGCTGGACCAGCTGCGGACGCCCCGCTGCGTCTCGACCTATGTCCACCAGCTTGTTCCGGTAGTCGCAGCCAGGACAGATGAAAAAAAATCCTTCCTCGTCAATTTGGGGCTCGGCCTCATCAAAGGCGAACCGCGCATCGCAGTTTCGGCAAGTCCACATGGTTGTCTCCACCGCCGTTTTCGACGCTTCGCCGGTTGTCAAGGTTCGGATGGTGCGACGCGGCAATTCAGAACTCACGCTCTTCAAGCAACTTGCTGGCAGGAGCGCGCGCCGCATCTCGCGCTTGATCCTCACGCGCGAATTCCTGTTCAGTTTCGTGTGGATCGTCCGACTGGCTCTGATGTGATAAGCGACTCCCACCCTTCGCGGATAAGCATATGCCAAAGTGGAGAAGTCATGCCTTCCACGGCAAAGGAGCGTTCATGACATCAGAACGGCTCTAGCTGCCTCCGGATGATACCAGGACTCTTAAAGCCGGCTTTTATTGTCTGACGCGCGCTCTTCTCCTGCGGGCCACGGGTCGCTTGATGCACGGAACGCGGACGGCCTTAAACCTCCCTTCAGCACCCCGCGTTAAATCAGGTACGAACCGTAACAGTCGCCCGTTGTAACTGACCAATCGCTATGAACCCTGCCAACTTCAACAAATAGGGCTTTGACAGGCTGAATGTGCTTGCCGTAAAAGCTGCGCGCACGGTTCGCCGCCGCGCTGGGGGTCGTGGTGTTCTCCGCGTCAGGTGCGGACGACGGTCTTGAAATGGGCGGCCTGCCGTTGAAACAACTCGCCGACGTTCCGCTGGGCGGACGGCCGACCCGGCTCGACTACGCAAGCCTTGACCCGGACCGACACCTGCTATTCATTGCCCATCTAGGCGACGGCGAGGTGGTCGGGTTTGACACGCGCGCAGCGCGCGTGATCGCCCGGATTACGGACGTGGCCTTAGCGCATGGCGTGTTAGCGATTCCCGCAATGTCACGCGTGTATGCGTCGGCCACCGGTTCAAATGAGATCGTCGCGATCGACGAAACCACGCTAAAGATCACCGCGCGCATGCCGGGTCGTAGCTACCCGGACGGCATGGCCTACGCACCCGATGCGCACGTTCAGCGCATATTGTTTCGTTTCTGTCCTGACCGGTGAGAACAGGGCGCAGCCCGAAAACAGGACGACGCAGAGCATGATGAAGGTCGTCCTGCACGTTTCGACTTTCATTTTCCTTCCCCCGGCCCGAGTGGCCGCGGCGCGGTTCCACGAACCACGATTGACGGGTCTCGGTTGACCTTAGTCGCCAGGTCAGTGAAGGAACTGGACAGATTTTCAAGTTTGAACAGAGTCCTGTGCGCTTCCGGCAAGATTTGCGTCTGGAGCGCTGTCACGGCGTCATTGCTCGATTGCAGCAACGCGTGCGCCTCAGGCAAGGTTTGCGTTTGAAGCGCTCTCACTGCGTTATCGCTCGATTGCAGCAGCGGCTCAAAACGATGACTGGCGCGCTCAGTATTGGCAACGGTCGAGTTAAGCTTGCTGGTATTGTCCGCCAGTGCTTTGGTTACCTGCTGCAAACTGTCGGCGGATTGCTTCAACGATGCGATGGTTTTCGTGTCGAGTATTGATTTCAATGATTTCAGCAGTTCGGTGACAATCTGAAAATTCGCGTTGACCTGATTGATCGTCGTGTCGAGCGTCACGACGTTCGACGGTGCCGTCGGTATGATCGGGGAGGCCTCGCCAGACCGGACAGTCAGTGGCTGCGAATCGGTGCCGACATCTTCGAGAGCAACGTAAACGTAACCGGTAAACCCTCGTGTCGCGAGTCCTCGTGAGGTGATCGTCGCGACGCTTGCCGAAGTAACCGGGGCGGTCTTGTCGATACTCAGTACGATGCCCACCGTATGCGAATTGACCAGCCTGACGCTTTTCACCTTTCTCACCTCGACGCCGTGAAATTCGATCGGGGCATCGGCAATGAGACCGGAGACCGACTCCTGGGTATAGATCTGATAGGTCGTGTATTGGCTCAAGGAAACGACATACCAGACGGCTCCGGCGAAAGTCGAGACAAGCAGGAATGCCACGAACGCGAATCCCGCCTTCGCGTTGTTATCGTTTTTCATCGCGCGCGCCTCACACGGTTGTCCTGAACACCGTTAGCCAGGCGGCCGCCCGGGGCAGATGTCAGCCTGCTCCGGGACGAGCGACTGATCCCGCCGCCCAATTCAACAATACGGAACCTCCCAAACCACAGCTTTCCAGACATCTGACGTACGCATAAGTCCAAATTCTGATTGCACGCCGCTCCCAGCGCGTCAGCAGTAGTCAATATCCGCCACTACTGCTGCTGCCACAGCTCGATGTCGTGCCACCGCCATGCGAGCTCCCGCCTGATGGGCATCCCGTTAAGGCCAGCGAAGCAAGCATGAGGAATGCTAATAGAGTCTGGTTGCTTTCATCGTGATCTCCTGTCAGCGCGACCGGCGCGCGTTGCCCGACTACTGGCTTTGTCATGTGTTGTATGCCCTCGAAGCGATCACCGTGTGTGTCGCTGGCTTCTTGAGGCTTGCGCACGCGGGCAATTAGCTCGACGTGCCCGGCATAGTGTGGTCCTTAGTCAGCGACCAATCCGTGGTGCGGGATGGACTCGACGCATCGTGGGATCGCGCATGATAAACGTCTGGCGGAGCCACGATATTCCATTCGGAGCGGCCAGCGGCTGGCGTGGGGAAACGGACTTCGTTTTCGCCGCGAGGGCGCCACCTTAAGGTCGAGGCCTGAACTTTTGTTCATCGCCTGCGCTACACGCTTGTTCTGCGCGCACCAAGCCACCAAAGCAACGCGCGCGCCCTTGCGCGCGGACAGAGCGGATGAACGTCTGTCCTGTTTTTTGAAATTTACTTTGATCTTCAAGCCTTCATCGGATAGCGACCGACACGAAAATAGTTCTCGGACACGGGAATAAGCCCGCGGCACCGGTCGTTTTATTTCTGTAGTGAGCAGGCGGCCTGAACGATCAACGCTCGACACGTGTTCGCGCTTGACATTCGTAGCCTTGCGCGACGACTACGACCCGGACAGCGGCGCGAGCAACGTGCAAATATCAGTTACAGACCCATCTTGATGTCGATCGACTGCACGCCGCTCCTAACGCTTCGTCCGGACCTTCGGCTGGCGTCACGCGTGCGGGCGATTGGCCACTCTTTGATACTCGCGGTATTCGTAGAGGAAAACGTCATGTTCTCAAGCCCACGCACTGCAGTCTTCCTTGGTGTGGCCGCACTCGGCCTCGCTTGCAGTCCCAGTTACGCAGAGCAGACGATAAAAGCCACGCTGCTCACGAACACGATCCAGCTCAATGCTAGTGACGTTAAGGCAGGCACAGTCACGTTCGAGGTCAGCAACGCACCGGACACTGGTCTGAAACATGAGTTCGTCGTTCTTAAAACAGACTTGGCCGCCGATAAGCTGCCAGTTAAAAATGGACAGGTGTCCGAGAGCCAGTTCAAAAAAATGGGAGAGGTGGAGGACATCGCCCCCGGCAAAAACAAGCGTTTGACACTCAAGTTGGGACCAGGCCGCTACGTCCTAATCTGCAATCAGCCGGGCCACTACTCGATGGGCCTGCATACGTCTTTGCTCGTCACGCCCTGACCGCCTTGGGTCAATTGTTCGTCAACGCACCACGTTTCACTGATCCCTGTTGGCATGAGGCTGGCCGGAGAAGATTGGTGCGAACGGGTCAAGTGACGGTGCAGCCCTGGCACCTGCACAGCAACAATCTTTGCACGAAAAATGGAATAGACCACGGCGGCAAACCGTTTATACGACATATCCGAACCTGCAGCAGACTTCGATGAGCAATCGACAGTCGCATGTCATTCGATCCGCCAGCGGACTGCTGCGCGCGGCGCTTGAAGCGTAAGCCGTTGCGCACGCGGGAGCGAAGAGAAATGCGGGACTCGAGGGGCTTGGTGATCTCGTTCTGTCATACGCGGTAACGAATTTCCCCTACACGGCCCCCGGACATGCATGCCCCGCCGCGGTCTAAATCTTTAGCGGAGTCGTTCCGCCGTATTGGATGAGGTCTCACCGTGCAGCACATGATTTTGTCCCCTTTGACCGGGGTGTTTGCAGCCGCGGTGCTGGGCGGCTGCGCCGTGGCGCCTTACGACACATCGATGAATTCCTGTGATCAGGAGTACATGATGACCAATCCTGCGGGCGCCGAATATTATTGCGGTCTTGACTATGGGTACCCCCTGTACGAAGGGGGCTTTCTCGGTTTTGTCGATATCGACCATTTTCACCATCACCACCATGACCATGACCATGACCATGACTTCGATTTTCATCGCGGCTATGACCATGATCGTGACTTTCATCACGGCGGCACCATGGCACGCGGTGGCCACGGCGAAGCGCGCGCCGAAGGCCACGGCGGCGGACACAACTCAAGCGGTTTCGGCGGCGACTTCCAGCCATCGGGAGCGAGCGGGTCGCACGGGGGTGGTCCGCACAAGTAACCGGAATCACGCAACAGACAGCATCTCCACAGTCCTCCGCGCGAACGCCCGTTCTTCTTTGCCGGACAGATGGCAATCGTCGGGGTCGGGGTCGGGGTCGGGGTCGGGGTCGGGGTCGGGGTCGGGGTCGGGGTCGGGGTCGGGGTCGGGGTCGGGGTCCGGGCCGGCGCCGATGGTCAGCGCCTCGTCCCGGTCGCGACGCTCGGGCGGCGCACAATGCGTGCGATAAGCCCGTCCGGCGCCACCGGCGACTCGGCATAGAGATACGCCGCATCGCGCAGCGACTCGCCCGTCGTCGTCCGCGCCGCAAAGCCGTGCTTCGCCGCTTGAGCATGCAGGTGCTCGGGGCGGATGCCGACGGTCACGCGGTCCCTAATGCGCCCACGGCCGGCCCAGAGCGCGACGCGTTGTGCCTCGCCCCTCTCGTTGCGCACAAGCACATCGAACGGCACGCGCGTGCGCGCAATCTACGAAGAAAGGCACCATGGCAACACGTCATACCTTCCTTCACAACACGGCTGCTGTTGGCGCGGAAATCATGCTGACCCAGGAGCAAAACGTACATGCCGCAGAGGACACCGGGCACACCAATCAGCTCACAGACGCGGACACCAAATACGCCAGGAGCGAAACGCACGGCTCGCCGCTGGCAGCGTAGGCCACATCCGGGTCAGTCAACGCAGCAGGAGTCTGACTGCTGCATCGGGGGACACCTGTTGGTATCGTATGAGCAATACACACAACAATTTCCGGGTTTCGGCCTGAGCGTTGCCTTGCAATGCTCGCATTCGTAAAACCACACACAGGCGTTGGTGGACATCGTCTCGGCTTCCCTGTGCCCGCACGCCGGACACGTGATGATGGAATCCAGCACAACAGAAATCATTACTGCACCAGCCTTACGTGGGATGGATAGCCGGCATCGGCGTGGAATTCGTCAACGCGTCGACCGACGCCTTCTTTAGATCAAAGAGCACTTGCGCGCGTTTGCTTGCGAAGTCGACTTTGACCGGAATCACGCCGGGTAATTTTTCAAGTGCCCTGCGAACCGGTGTGGACGTCTCGCTGGGCACGGCGTCAGTGGAAACCGTATTCAGGGTTACGCCGATCAAAAGTGGGATCGCTCCAGTGATGAGGCGCGACGTCTTCGAAACGGATCAGCTCCACGAGGTCGCCGTGTTCGTCCCACGCGGCTTCGCCAAAGGGCCAGGGACGCCTGCCGGTCAGGTCGCTCAACTACACCCAGAACTCCGTCACCTTCAGCGACCGTGTCGCTGTCCCCTCCAGACATCCTGGCTTCGCCGATCAACCGCATGGTTTGCTCCAACCGTTGCGATGCCGGTCAGCGGATCCCACGCGACGCCGGGGCAAGTCCGACATGCGCGACCTGCCCTCCCCGGGAGCCCTCCCAGGTTTTGCACGCTCTCCAACGGGACGACCTGAGCGTCATGGCGGTACCCTGCGCGGGCCGCCGCCTCCCGCAGACCGGCATGCGTCGCGCCTCAATGCGCCAGGAAGTCCACCACCATACGGTTGAATTTCTCCGCATGCTCCCACTGCGCCCAATGCCCGCAGCGGCCAAAAATATGCATGTCGGCGTTCTGCATGCCGGCAACCAGACGCAAACCCACGTCCATTGGCACGAAGCGATCGTCGCGCCCCCAGATCACCAGCGTCGGCGCTTTGATCTCGCCAAGCCGCGGGCCATAGTCGTTGAACTGCTTCGGATTGGCCGCGAGACTCTTCACGAAGTTTTCCAGATGATCACGGCGCGCCAGCATATTGTTGAGGCGCGCCTGCATCAGTTCGTCGCTCAGCGCGCTGGTGTCGAACACGAAAACGTTCATCATCCGCTTCAGGTTTTCAATCGTCGGTTCGCGATACAGGCCTTGCAGCAGCTTGATGCCTTCTGTCGGCATCGGCACGAACTGGCTCGGACCGCCGGTGCCACCACCCATCAGGACCAGCTTGCCGACCCGCTCGGGATTGGCGAGCGCGAACGCCACGGCGCTGTGGCCGCCCATCGAATTGCCGATGATGTGCGCGCGTTCGATATCGAGCACGTCGAGCAGGCCCTTCAGCGAGCGCGCGTTGAGTTCGGAGCGCGAGCCGTCGCACACGACCGGATCGCTTTTACTCCAGCCGAGACAGTCCATCAGGATGACGCGATAGCCCGCGGCCACGAGCGGCTCGACATTGCGGTTGAAGTTCGCCCAGCCGCTCGCGCCAGGGCCGGAGCCGTGCAGCATCACCACGGTTTGCGCGCCCTGCCCGGCGTCGTTGTAGTGCAACTGCACTTCGCGGTCGCCTTCCTTGATACGCACGAATTTGCTGGTCGACGCTTCGGTGATAGCCGGTACATTTGAGGTCATGTTGCTTTCCTTTATCTGAAGAGAGTTGATTGACCGCGCACGCCGTTCAGTCGCACGCGGATAACATTCAGCAGCACTATTGCGCGGTAGCCGGCGCATAAGATGGCCCGGACTTGCCGACGACGAGCCACGCCGCGACCGCCGCGACAGCGATCAACGGAATGCTCGCGCCCAGCAGCACGGACGCGCTCTGCCCGATCGCCAGCAACTGCCCGGCAATCAACGGTCCGAGAATCGAGCCCATGCGTCCCACCGCCACCGCGGCGCCCACTCCCGTGCCACGCACGTGAGTCGGATAGATGCTGCTCGCGAGCGCATACAACACCGACTGTCCGCCGACCAGAAACAGCCCCGCGAGCAAGCCGCCGCACGCCATCGACGCGCCGCCGTTCGCCGCGACAAGCGCCGCCAATGCCGCGGCGATGCCCAAGTACATGCCGGTCACGGTGCGACGCCGACCGATCCGGTCCATCAGGCTCGCGATCACGATTGCACCGATGCCGCCGCCGATGTTGAACATCATCTGCACGACGCCCGATTGCACGCGCGTGAGTCCGCGGCTCAGCACCAGCGACGGCAGCCAGTTGATCAGGAAGTACAGCACGATCAGCGTGCCCAGATAGCTGATCCACAACGCGACGGTCGTGCCGGCTCGCCCTTCCCTCCACAAGGCCTGCGCGATGCTGGACTGCGCTTCGCCCAAACCACGCGAGCCGCCCACTGCCGAGCGCGCGGCAATGAAGTGCGCCGACTCGCGCATGAAGATCGCCAGCAACGGCAACACCAGCAGCGGTCCAACGCCGCCGACATAAAAGATATGCCGCCAGCTCGCATCACCCGGACTCACGATGCCGATCACCGCCGCGAGCGCGGCACCGAACGGCATGCCGCAATACATCGCGCCCACCGCCGTGTTGCGTTGATCCGGCGACGCCGCTTCCGAGCACAGTGCGATCAGGTTCGGCATCGCGGCACCCAGACCGAGCCCCGTCAAAAAGCGCGCGGCCAGCAGACTGTTCAGGTCCCACACCTGCGTGGTGGCAATCGAGAAGATGCCGAACAGCGCCACCGACAGCATCAGCACGCGCTTGCGGCCGAGCTTGTCGGCAAGCCGTCCACCGATCGCCGCGCCCGGTAACAGGCCGAGTGCGCCGATGCTGAACGCCCAGCCCATCTGCGCAACCGCGAGATGGAATTCGCGCGCCATGCGTGGCGCGGCTACGCCGGTCGATTGCAGATCCAGCCCTTCGAGCAACGCGACGATCAGGCATAGGCCGATCGTGACGGCACCGCTCGCGCGAGTGTTGGTTGATCGCTGCATAAGAAGTCTCCAATGTGTTTTCAGCATCGCTCTTGGCGGCGATAACGCTGGGTGGTGTCGACGGCGGCGCGGGCCGCCGGCAGGCTTCGAAAAAATGTGCTAAACACCGGCCGCGCGTTTCAGGTCCAGCGCCACGTCGACGATCATGTCTTCCTGGCCGCCGACCATGCGCCGCTTGCCCAGCTCGACCAGAATGTCGACGGCTTTCAGGCCGTACTTCTTCGCGGCCACTTCGGAATGCCGCAAGAAGCTCGAGTACACGCCGGCATAACCGAGCGCCAGGGTCTCGCGGTCCACGCGCACCGGACGGTCCTGCAACGGACGCACGATGTCGTCGGCGGCGTCCATCAGCGTGTAGAGATCGGTGCCGTGATGCCAACCGGCGCGTTCGGCCGCGGCAATGAAGACTTCCAGCGGTGCATTACCGGCACCCGCGCCCATTCCCGCGAGGCTCGCATCGATGCGGTCGCAGCCTTCTTCCACGGCGACGAGCGAGTTCGCGACGCCGAGGCTCAGGTTGTGGTGCGCGTGCATGCCGGTCTTCGTCTCCGGCTTCAGCACGGCTTTCAATGCGCGAAAGCGCCCGCGGACGTCGTTCATATTCATCGCGCCGCCGGAGTCGACCACGTAAATACAGGTCGCGCCGTAGCTCTCCATCTTTTTCGCTTCGACGGCGAGGTTTTCCGGTGTGGTCATGTGGCTCATCATCAGGAAGCCGACTGTGTCCATGCCGAGTTCGCGCGCATATTCGATGTGCTGCTTCGAGATGTCCGCCTCGGTGCAGTGCGTCGCGACCCGCACGATGCGCGCGCCGGCCTGGTATGCGGCCTTGAGATCGTGAATCGTGCCGATGCCGGGCAACAGCAGCGTCGCGATCTGCGCATGCTCGACCACGTCCGCGACCGCTTCGATCCATTCGAGGTCGCTGTGCGCGCCGAAGCCGTAATTGAAGCTCGATCCTTGCAGGCCGTCGCCATGGGCGACTTCGATGCTGTCCACCTTCGCCTTGTCGAGCGCGCGCGCGATCTGCTGCACGTTGTCGATCGAATACTGATGGCGGATCGCGTGGCTGCCGTCGCGCAGCGTCACGTCGGAGATATACAGTTTCTTGTCCATGCGAAGAGTCTCCTTAAGCCTGCACGAGGGATTGCGCCATGCGCTCCGCGGTCGCGAGCGCAGCCGAAGTCATGATGTCGAGATTGCCCGCGTACGCCGGCAGATAATGCGCGGCGCCTTCCACCTCGATGAACACCGAGGTTTTCAGGCCGCTGAAGCGGCCAAGGCCCGGTATGTTCAGCGGTGCGTCGGCGGGGATGACGTCGAACTGCACCTTCTGCTTCAGGCGATAGCCCGGCACGTAGACATGCACGGCGGCTGCCATCGCCTCGATCGAGGCTTCCACGCGCGCCTGATCGGCGAGTTCGGACAGCACGTAGACGGTGTCGCGCATCATCACCGGCGGCTCGGCCGGATTGAGCACGATAATCGCCTTGCCTTTGGCCGCGCCGCCCACCACTTCGATCGCCTTCGAGGTGGTTTCGGTGAACTCGTCGATATTCGCGCGTGTGCCGGGACCGGCCGACTTGCTGCTGATCGACGCGACGATTTCGGCGTAGTGCACCTTCGCCACGCGCGAGACCGCGGCGACCATCGGAATCGTCGCCTGGCCGCCGCACGTCACCATGTTGACGTTGCGCGCGTCGAGATGGTCGTCGAGATTCACCACCGGCACGCAGTACGGACCGATCGCCGCGGGCGTCAGGTCGATCAGGCGGATGCCAGGCTTGAGCGCGCGCAGGAACGCATCGTTCTTCACATGCGCGGCCGCCGAGGTGGCGTCGAACACGAAGTCGATGTCGTTGAACACCGGCATACGCGTCAGTCCTTCCACGCCTTCGTGCGTGGTCGCCACGCCGAGCCGCGCGGCACGCGCGAGACCGTCGGACGCCGCGTCAATGCCGACCATCGCCGCCATTTCCAGATGCTCGCTGTGCCGCATGATCTTGATCATCAGATCGGTGCCGATGTTGCCTGAGCCGATGATCGCGGCCTTGAGTTTTTCGCTTGCCATGTCAGTCCTCAATCGGGTGAATGCTTATGCGGAGAAAATTGCGCGAACGCTGCCGAGGCCTTCGATCCGCGCGCTGAAAGTGCCGGGCTGCGTTACCGCGACCATCGGACCAAGCGCGCCGGTCATGAGGACGTCGCCGGCTCGCAGCGGCGTGCCGAGTTGCTGCATCCGGTCCGCGAGCCACACGGCGGCGTTCAGCGGATTGCCCAGACACGCCGCGCCGTTGCCGCGCGAGAGCGCTTCGGTATCGTTCGAGAGGGTCATCGCGCATGCCGTCAGATCGACCTCGCGCAGCAACACCGGCCGGCTGCCGAGCACGAAGCGAGCACTCGACGCGTTGTCCGCGACGGTATCAACGAAGCGGATATTCCAGCCGTCGATGCGGCTGTCCACGACTTCGATGGCGGCGACCGCGTACGCCGTCGCGTGAATCAGATCGGCGTAGGTGTGCTTTTCATGCGTGAGGTCGTGTTCGAGCACGAGTGCGATTTCAGCTTCAACCTTCGGCTGGATGAGTTCGCCGAGCGGGATGGGTTGGCTGTCGCCATACGCCATCGACGCGAACAGCGCGCCGAAGTCCGGTTGCGCGACGCCGAGCTGGCGTTGCACCGCGGGCGAGGTCAAGCCGATCTTGCGGCCGACGATGCGCTCGCCGGCGGCCACTCGCGCCTCGACGTTGATCTGTTGCACGGCGTACGCGAGCTCGGCGGCATCGGCCGCGTTCAAATGGGCGAAGCACTCGTCGTCGCGCAACGGCGCGATGGTCTGACACGTGCGTTCGGATTCGCGCAGCCGCAGGGCGAGCGCTTCAGCGTTGCTTCGATGGTTCATGGCGGGTTCCGTGATTCGTCAAATGGTTTCGGCGATGGGCCGCGCGTGCATCGCGCCAAAGCCCGCGATCCACTCGGGAATCGGCCGGTAGTAATCGAGCGTCGCGCGATACGGTCCGTACGCCTGCAACGCACCGAATGCCGCGATCCACGTGCGCACCTCGTGCGCGGACTTGCCGGCGTCGCGTGTGATCGCGGTGTCGGTGAAGCCATCGAGCGCGGGCAGTTCACCCTCTTCGAGCAGCTTCAGAAACGCGCGGTCCCACTCGGGATTGAGCGGATGCAGGCGGCTGTCGCCCGCCGCGAATGCGCGAGCAGCCGCGACGGTGCGCGCCTGGCGCGCCGCCCGCGATTCGGCCGATGGATTGCGGCCGGCGATCAGGCGCTCGGCGACTTCGTCGGTTGCACCCGCAAGTTCAGGCACGGGAGGTTCGTGCGAGATGCCGCCGGAGCCGATCACCAGCACGCGCTGGTTGGAACGCGCGAGGCGGCGGCCCAGTGCGTCGCCGAGCAAACGCGCGCGGCGGCACGACGCCATGGGCGGTGCGACCGAATTGATGAACACCGGCACGACCGGATAACGATCCAGTGCGCCCGTGAGAATCTCCAGCGCCTGCGCGCAACCGTGGTCGACCTGCATCCGGTACGACACGGCGACGTCGACATCGGCGGCGAGCGCGGCTTGCGCGAGATCGAGCGCGCTGTCGGCGGGGACGGCAAGTTGCCCTGACAGACTTCCGAAGTCGCCGATCGCGCTCGCCGATGCGCCGATGCAGAACGGCGGCATCACGTCGTAGAAGAATCCGTTGTAATGGTCCGGCGCGAACACGACGACCAGTTGCGGATCGAAGGCGGCAACGCGTGCGCGCGCCGCTGCATGAATCCGCCCGACGTCAGCGACGACATCCGGCGCCGGGTCGTAATATCCGCTGAGCGGCGTGTGGGAGAGACATTCGAGCAGGATCGGCATGTCAGGCTCCGGCCGCGATGGTCGCCGCGCTTTCGGACACATCAACCGGCTCACTCGGGACACCCGCCGCCGCAGGCAGTTCAGCAGGCTTAAAGCTCAGCTTGACTGCCAGTTCCTCAATCGAGGCCGACACCTGCTGCGGCGTACACATACCCGCAACGAAACGATCCGGCCGCAGCAACACGACGGACTCCGGCACACGCGCGAACCATTCCTTCAGCCGCCCTTGTACGTCGCCGAGAGCGATCACGCCATTGGGCACGTCGTCATGAAAAGCGAGCTGCGCGTCGGGTTTCGCGAGCACGAAGCAGCCGCCGAGGCGCTGCCACGTTTCGCGCGCCGCTGGCGACATCCCGAACGTGGGATCGGAACCCCAGCCAATGATCGCGAAGCGATTGCCGAGCGCGTCGTCCAGGCGCACGATGCTGCCGTCCACGGTACGCACACGAGGTTGGATGAACATGCGGCCGACGGGCGAATGACACTGCGGGTCACCGCCATACACGAGGCGGCCGAGCAGAGACTCACGTTTCTCGCTCATCAGGCCGAGTAGCCGGCCGGGTGCGGAATGACCGGAGCGTTCCAGCACGCGAGCCAGCACGCCATGCTTGCGTGTGCGCTCCGCCAGCAAGACGACGCCCGTTTCGTAACGCGGCATCGGCTTGAAACGCATTTCCACGAAGTAGCGCTTCATGGCGGGCACCACGTTGAAGGTCCGCACGAAGGCGTCGCGGAATTTGATGCCGAAGCGGCTCGTCGGCGCGAAGATATCGCCGGCCACTTCCGACAGATGGATCATCGAGCGGGCGTGCGCGCGGCGCTCCGCCGTGTACGTGTCGAGCAGCGCGTCGCTCGCGAGTTGCTTGACCACCATCGCCAGCTTCCAGCCGAGGTTGCTCGCGTCGCGAATCCCGCTGTTGTAGCCCTGCCCTTGCCAAACTGGCATGATGTGCGCGGCGTCGCCGGCGAGCAGCACGCGATCCACGCGGAAGCGGCTCGCGAGCCGCGCATTGTGCGTATAGACGCGCTTGCGGATGTAGTCCACCTTCTGCGGATCGGCCACCACCTTGCGGATCAGCGCGGCCATGTTCTCCGGCTTCGACAGTTCCTCCTCGGTTTCGCCCGGCATCACCATGAACTCGAAGCGGCGGATGCCGTGCGGCAAGGCCGCAGACACGTATGGCCGTTGCGGATCGCAATGCATGTAGACGTGCGGCGAGCCGATCGGATCGTTGCGCACATCCACCACGATCCATTGATTCGGTTTCGTGCGTCCTTCGAACGGCACGTCGAGCACGCGGCGCACGAAGCTATTGCCGCCGTCCGCGCCGACCATGTACGACGCGCGCACCGTGCGACGGCCGCCTTTCTGAACTTCCGCCTCGATCGTCACACCCGTCTGGTCCTGCGTGAATGCGCTCACGCTGGTGCCGAACAGCACCTCGACATGCGGAAAACGGCTCAGCCCCTCGTACAACACGCGATCCGCGAGCGGCTGAATGAATGCATTGCGGCGCGACCAGCCGAACTCGTCCGTGCGCGGCTCGATCGACGCAAAGCAATGACCGGTGCGCGTGACGAAACGCATCCAGTGGTCAGGCGTGGTGTGCGGCAACAGGATGTCGGCGAGGCCGACCGACTGGAACACGCGCAACGCTTCATCGTCGAGGCCGATGGCGCGCGGATAGTCGATGATCTGCTCGAGCTTTTCCAGCAGCACCACGCGCACGCCCTGCAAGCCCAGGTAATTGGCGATCATCAGCCCGACCGGGCCGGCGCCGACAATCGCCACGTCGGCGGACACGGTTTCGCTGCGGCCGCTCGCGGCCGCCGGATCATTGGGTGGGAGCATACTGTCTCCTTGCTCGCGAGCGGCACAGCGCGCCGCCGCGTCAGATAGCGGACTTGTTTGAAATATCCAGGGAGAGCACGGCGTGACGATTGCGTATCGCCATGGCGAAAAAGTCGCGCATGGGATGCGGCATCTCGCGTCTCCTCGAATCGTTGATTTGCTTGCAGTCTATGGCGCATGCCGTACAGCCTCAACAATTTGTGGAAAATGTGCATAGAATGCACAGGATTGATTTAATGAGGTTTTTCGGTGACCAAATACACGAGCGTGCGGGGACTCACGCGCGGCCTGCAAGTGCTGCAGGCGCTCAATGCCATGGAAAGCGGCCGCGCCACCAGCCAGCAGATCAGTGACCTGACCGGGCTGCATCGCACCACCGTGCGACGGCTTCTCGAGACGCTGATGGAGCAAGGCTTTGTGCGGCGCAGCGCGTCGGACGACAGTTTTCGTTTGACGTTGCGGGTTCGTTCGTTAAGCGAAGGTTTTACGGATAACGAACGGATCGCAACGATTGCGCCGCCAATCATGGGCCAGTTGTTGCAGCGCGTTGCGTGGCCTTCGGATCTGACCACGCCGGACGGCGACGCGATGATCATCCGCGAGACGACGCATCGTTTCAGTCCGCTGTCGTTTCATCGCTCGATGGTCGGCCGCCGCTTGCCGATTCTGCTGACCGCCGCGGGGCGCGCATACTTCGCGATGTGCCCCGACGGCGAGCGCGAGGACATACTCGAATTGTTGCGCTCGGGCGTGGGCGGTGAAGAACAGAAAACGCTCGCCTTCAACGACGCCCTGATCAAAAGCCTGGTCAAACGGGTACGCGCGGATGGCTTTGGCTCCAATCACGGCGACTGGGCCGCGCAAAGCAAGATCGGGGCAGTGGCCGTTGCGATCGTATCGCGCGAACGTGTGCTGGCGAGTCTGAATGTGGTGTTCCTTTTGCGAGCGGTCACGCTCGCGGAAGCGACACGACGATATGTGCCTGAGCTTCAGGCCGCGGTGCGCGAGATGGTTGCTGCACTGGAATCGGAGGGTGGTCTTCCGTGAGATTCCGTAGGATGCTGGACAGGGTCACTGCTTAGCCTTGCTGGGGGTGTACCCCAAAATGGGCTATCAATCGGAGCTCGTGCCGCGGGACGTCTGTCTTCCTGGCATTCGGCAGCCGATGAATATTGTCTGCACGAGCGCGGCAAGCGCTTTGCCAATCTGCCGCCGGGGCAGCGCGACGAGGTACTTTCCGCACCGGAGAAATCAGGGAGCGAGTTTGACGATGTGCCTGCCACGCTCTTCTTCACGCAGTACTGCGGAGCATGCGTGAAAACTTTTTTGCGACCCGATCGACGGCGGCAACAAGCCTATGATTGGCTGGAAAGTGATCGGCTTGCCGGGCGGCCGCGCCGCTTTTATGGACTTCGTCACTCAGGGTGGAAACGCCTGTCCCTATGGCCCCGTTTCGATTTTGGGGGAGAACGCATAATGGGTGCCGTGTGCGTTTGCCGGCAACGGGCGCCCGGAATCTTTTAACCTTGGCGCGAAGCATCGCGTCACCGCCGCAACTATCCTGTGGCAATGTAAGCTCTGAAATCATCGAGGAGTGGACATATGAATACGTTCATGACGGCGCTGAACGGTCGCGTTGACAAACTGCTTCCGGAACTGGAAGCGGTCTACAAGGATCTGCATCAACATCCCGAACTGTCGATGCAGGAGGAGCGTACCGCGCGCCTTGCCGCCGACTACCTGGCTGCGCATGGATTCGAGGTAACTCGCGACGTCGGCGTGACTGGCGTGGTGGGCGTGCTGCGCAACGGTGAAGGTCCGACGGTCATGCTGCGCGCGGATATGGATGCCCTTCCGGTAACGGAGGCGACCGGGCTTCCCTATGCGAGCACCGTCACGGCCAGAGATGAAGACGGCGTCGAGGTGGGCGTTGCGCATGCCTGCGGGCACGATCTGCACGTAACGTGGCTGATGGGTGCGGCACGCCTGCTGGCGGAAAACCGACAATCGTGGAAAGGGACCGTGCTGGCCGTGTTTCAGCCGGGCGAAGAAGTGGGTCGTGGCGCGCAAAGCATGATGGACGACGGCATGGCAGACCGGTTTCCCAAGCCGGATATCATTCTCGGGCAGCACGTGATGGTCGGGGAAGCTGGCACGGTGGGATACCGCAGCGGCACGATTCTCTCGGCAGGCGACAGCCTCAAGGTCAAACTGTTCGGCCGCGGATCGCACGGCTCACAACCGCAAACGTCGATCGACCCGGTGATCATGGCTGCATCGACGACTATGCGCCTTCAGACGATCGTCTCGCGTGAAATAGCGCCGAGCGACAGCGCGGTGCTCACGATCGGTGCCCTGCAGGCCGGCACAAAAGAAAACATCATCCCCGATGACGCCACGCTCAAGCTGAACATGCGCACCTATGACGAGGACGTGAGAGAGTACATGCTGTCAGCGATCCGACGCATCTGCTGCGCCGAATGCGTTGCCTCCAATGCGCCACGCGAACCTGAATTCACCACGCTGAGCAGTTACCCGATGACCGAGAACGACAAGGAAGCGACCGGGCGTGTCGCAACGGCGTTCGAGGCCCAGTTCGGCGAACGCGCTTTCGAAACGCCTCCTGCCGCCGCCAGCGAAGACTTCAGCGTATTCGGCCGACGCTGGAATGCTCCCTACGTCTTCTGGATTGTGGGCGGCACCGATCCGAAGGTCTATGCGAAAGCAAAAGCGGAGAAGAAACTCAATCTGATTCCCAGCAATCACTCCCCGAAATACGCTCCGACGCTCGATCCAACGATGAAAACGGGTCTGCTGGCCATGCTTTCCGCTGCGGCTGTGTGGCTTTGCCAGGAGGCAAAATCTACGTGAGCGGGCATGGACTATATCTGCTGCTCGACCTGGTTGGCACATTCGTCTTTGCCATCAGTGGCGCAGTGGCCGCCAAGCAGCGTAACCTGGACCTGTTCGGGGTGGTTGCGGTTGCGTTCGTCGTGGCGTGCGGCGGCGGTATCGTGCGCGATGTCTGCATCGGTGCAGTACCGCCGGCGGGCCTGTCAAACTGGCGATATCTGGCGCCTCCGTCGCCGCCG
Source organism: Paraburkholderia aromaticivorans (assembly GCF_012689525.1). NCBI lineage: Bacteria > Pseudomonadati > Pseudomonadota > Betaproteobacteria > Burkholderiales > Burkholderiaceae > Paraburkholderia > Paraburkholderia aromaticivorans. Next base: position 2,171,518 of record NZ_CP051514.1, on the reverse strand, counting down.
CACTGATTACGCTCGCCGCCTACTCGAACGTCAGGCGACTGCGTCATCACGGCGTGCCGATTCGTCCGTGACCGTCAGGCTAATTCAACGTCGGAACGCGCGGCTGAAGCAACGACGCAAAATATGCCAGGACGCCGGAATACGTGACGAATCCCTGCGGTGACCGCAACTGCACATTGGTAGACAACGGCGACAGCGTGTTGATTATCGCATGCGAAAGCACCGAATTCTTCGGAGCGCCATGCACGCCTTGATAGATGCCTTCAAGATAGAAGTCTGTGCGCTTGCTAATCGCACAATCGGCATGAAGCATCGCGGCATTCCAGCCCGGTGACCAACCATAGCGGCAAGCAAGGGCCACGGATAGGCAATCTGGGGTTCGAGCGCTCGCGTGTGGCGTGGTGCCGAGGTTGCCTGCGTCACGGCTTTCGCATATTCAATGCGAGCGGCCGTTGGATGCGCCAGCAACGTCGCCAGATGGTCTCGACGGGCACGCTGCGCTGCCTTCATCAGCGAGCGGCAGATCCGCCCGAAGGCTTTCCGCGCTGAGCTTCCCCTGTCTTGCTGTCCGAGATAGCGTCCGACGACCTCCCGCGAGGAAAGCCCCGAGGACCGGGCACGCAGAGCAGCGCGCCCGTTCGCGACTAGAAAATCGGCGCGACAGGAGAGGGACATAATCCGAGGCACGCAAGCGCGTTTTCGTACACGTGGATTCCGCGCAAGAATACAGCAATCAAGATAGGGATACCTATCTTGTTGGCGGTATTTTACGAAGCTGCACGAACCCCGCAAAAGTGTCTGGACGGCCGCCTTAATCGACCATCGGCGCCGCTTAGGCTGTCGAGCCTGTTCTGTCTCATTCGTGGCGGCCGTACATCAACTGCAGCAGACGGGCAGATCGCGAAAAATACCAGATTGCGATTCCGTCGAGCACCGGGAACATGCAGCACAGACACGCAAGCGCCCAAAGCGCTGTAGAGAAGCCCATCGCGAACCCTTTGCGATGACCGCAGATGGCGGCGCACGGTGCGTGCATTGGTCGAAAGCCGACGGTCCGAACCGGCCGTCCGTGCACGGCAATCATTATGGCAACCTTAAGGCCGCGCATCGTTACGCTGTGTTACCGAAATCGCAACCCTCTTGCACCTGCATCCCGCAGTCCTACCTACACTGCGTTCATCTCCTCTGTCATCACCTCTCATACGGGCAACAAGAAAGTCATGCGCAAGAAGTTAATATCGATGGTTATGGGCGGTGCGATATTGGTGGCTTCGTCAATGGCATCCGCTCACGTGGATGTGGGCATCGGCATCGGCGTTCCGGGACCGGTGTTCGTGCCGGCGCAGCCAGTCTATGAAGCACCGCCACCAATCATCTATGCGCCCGCGCGGGTAGCCGCCTATGGCTACCCCGATGACTGGCGCGAACGCGACTGGCACGAGCGGCAGCAGTGGCGTGAACGGCAATGGCGCCATCATGAGCACGAACGCGAAAGGCGCGAGCGTCGTGGATGGGACGATGACTGACCGACGCGCGCGTGCTGCACGCGGTGGCTTTTGGGCTAGGTCGATAGAGGGAGGCCATTCACCGGCGATTGATCGTCATATTGAGTTCAGCCCCGGCATGCGCGTGTATACGCGATGGAGCCCGGTCGGCAAACAGATCGGTTGTTGAGCAGATGCTTTGACGGCCCACTCACTCCCGTCGTATTCGCCGAGGTTTTGCCATCCCGCAAAAGCTCACCGTCCAAATGGCCAATTAGAAGGCCCTATTCTCAGCAAAGTTCGTTCGGGGTACCAGGCGCAAAGCTTCGTACGCACCTCATTTGCCGAAGCTCTGCCACTTTACCGTTGCGAAGTTGCGGGTGTGCTATGTCAGCGGAGCAGTTTTGTGAACAACTACGCAGCGTAGGACGTTCCGTTCTTTAGAGCAGAATTTTGCCGCAACAGAAATTATATAAGTAAAATTACGCAAGCCGACGGCTTCGTTAATCCATTCAGTCATCCTAATCGCTTTGACATAAATCAAATTATCAACCGAACTGGTATGTTTGGAACTGTTGCGTTTTCAGGGCATCCGGCGACAGCAGCTCAAGGCTTCCAGCCGGATTCTGCGCAACAGAAAGCATAAGTTTTGACGCGCAACGATGAGTCGTCAATTTTCTCTTCAAAGACAACTCGAAGCCCTGACAAATGCTGTCGTCCGAGTTTGCTTGCCAAGGTTACGCAACCCCGTCCCATAGATGCCAGGAAACATTTTTTCGCAAAACGCTAAAAATTGAATCCGCCGGTCCGACATCTTGCCGATGACGCTCTGGCTTGCGTCACGCAAGCCTCTCAATAAGCTGGTAATATGTATCGCAAATGCATTACAGAGAGGTTTGCCATGAAGACTGCAACGATCCCTGCGCTGCGCGTCGAGCCGGAGTTGCGACAGGCTGCAGAAGAAGTTCTGAACGAGAACGAGAGTCTGTCCTCGTTTATGGAGGCATCGCTCCGCGAAAGCATTGCGAAGCGCCGGCTCCAGCGGGAGTTCGTTGCGCGCGGTCTGGCCGCGCGCGACGAAGCGCGCAATACTGGTGAGTACTTTGACGCTGACGATGTACACGCGGAACTGGCGAGCATGCTCCAGGCGGCCAGGACGGCAGGACAAGCCCATTGACGTACCGTGTACGCTATACCGCCGGAGCCCGGCGTGACCTGCTGCGTCTTTACGCGTATCTGCTGGACCGCGATATAGCGGCCGCGACGCGCGCGCTCGAGGCGTTGCGAAAATCTGCCGAAGTGCTGCAGGAATTCCCCTTCACGTGCAGGAAGGTGGATAGAGACAATCCCTTTCTGCGCGAACTGATCGTGCCATTTGGCTCGGCAGGATATGTTGTTCTGTTCGAGATTGACGACGCCAGTACGGTCACCATCCTCGCTGTCCGGCACCAGCGCGAGGATGACTATCACTAGGCAACCGTCTATCGGTCCGTTGCATCGTTCAGCAACCAATCACGAGCAGCGCGTAAGCGGCGAGTCGATCGGAGACAGTGAACGACGAATATCCTCTTTGGGCTCGGCCCACAGAGTCGGGCGAGACAGTATCACCAGGATCACGCCTCGTCACTCGGATCGAGCAGTTCAAGCCTGAACTGCCATCCTTCGAAGGCCATCAGGGTTGCGCCGAAATCGTTCCATTCCACACGCCTGCCGTCGATGACGACACAGGGCCGGCGTCCGTCTTCAACCCCATTCCATTCAATATGGCCTCTGACTATCGTACCAGCGACCTGCAGGCCGCTAGCGTCCTCGTGCAGGTGTTTCATCGACAATGCGCGCATCATCTTCTGCACAAGCTTCCGAGCAGGACGAAGGGATCCGATTGCGGCTCGTCGAGAATCTGGAAGCGGTATCCTTCTGATTCGTGGTTGCCCGCAAGTTCGAACGCTTCAAGCGAAAGTTGGTCCCCGAGCAGAAGGCTGCGGAAGTGGAATTCATGAGAGCGGCCATCTGCGTCGAGCAGACGAACCGGTGTGAACTGCGGATGTTCGAAACCGACAACGTCCGCCCACCGCGCCATGTCCTCATTGAAACACCGGCTGCAGAGCAGCCGGTAGGTGCCGTCTGATGACGCGGCGTTGACAGTATCGTACGGTGGCGTTCTGGCGCCGCAACGGGCGCAGGTGTGCTCGGTCATCAATCCACCACTACGGTTTTCGCCCGGTTGGGTCGCTGCGTGATTGTCGCACGCGCGTTTGTCGTCTTGCGGGGAGCCTGCGGATTCGAACTGGCCGAATGTCGACGCTGGATTGAAATGCTACCTTCTGCAACCACTTGTCGTAGCGGCGACCAACGGTTCGAGCGGGCCGGTGCGGCCATCCCCTGCCGTTCACCGCGCCGTCGCGCGGACATTTGAACGTCGGCTTCGAGTAGCAGCGGCCCTTTGGCGGACAGGTCGTCGGGGCAAAGCCGCCATTCGGATAGCGGCGGATTTTTCGCTCGCGAGCGGCGGCTTACACGATGACCGTATGAGTTGGTCGCTGTCGAGCCCCCGCCGAGACTCGAGAATCGAAAACTGGATGCCGTAGGCGAGCCTGTCAGCGACGACTCATAGGCGTCGGCACTGTTGTTGGCCCAACGCAGTCTGATCGATGACGCGCGCCAAAGCGCGCGACGGAGCCCATTGGCCTCCATGTGCAAGGAATCGGGACGTTGCGTCGACGACTGTCTGGTGGCTGTCATCATCGAATACGGCTACGACAGGTGCGACGACCGATTCCAGGAGGGCAAATTGCTGCTTTTCGAATCTGCTCGGGTCGACGCGGCCTTCGGCATCGAAATTAAGAATGGAAAACGTGCTCCGAACAACACGCACCGGGTTTCTGTCCACAAGCTCGACCTCGACGCTGGCCATTCGCGCCCGTTGCCCTGCAAAAACGGGCAGACAATGGCTTGCAGGATCTCGCAGCATCCGGTCGAAACTGGTGCCTGACAGCCGCCAGAGGGTATCGTCACGAGCGATCAGAAACGTTCGACAAGAAAAACCCATGGTTCTGCCCCTTGCATAAACGGTGATGCTCACCACGCTCGACAAGATTCCACAACGTGCCTACCCAGCACGAGATTCGCCCCGGTACCTTACGCCGAGCGCATGGCCAGGCTTCGCGTCGTTCCGGTCGAGAGCCCCTCGCGCCGGGCCTATCCTGCACGTGAACTCCGTCGCGGTTATCGCACTCGTGGAGTTGAAGTCCGTCGCGTCGGCGATCACGGTCGCGGGGAATCGCGCCACGTGTTTGGCTGCGCCACGCTGAGGGTCACGCGCGCCCTTCTCGTCCAGCAAGTGTCGTGCGTTATTGAATGCATGACTACGTTCGGCATGACGCGAGTACGGAACGCCTAAGCGCGAGAATTGAAGCGCTTGCCTCCTGAAGTCTCACTGTATGATCTTGCCGCTCCATCGATCACGGTTGGCCCAGAACGAACACTGCATACATTCTTCGCCGTCTGGGTAGTCAATGCCTTCCTCATGCGGGCAGCCGATGATGCGATCGACGGCCGCCACCGATTTGGCACCATGATGATCGATGAATCGAACGATTGCTTCGGTGACTTCTGGATCAGTTCTCGCATCGGTTGTTTTGCAGAACCATCGCTCAACAGGGTCCGCGTCAGCACCTTCGTGCGTGACGATGCCAACAGTGACCTTCGTCGCTCTGATGTCGTCTGGCCCGTAGAAGGCAACTGTTGCGACCGGATAGCCGCAGAAGCCTTTGCCACGTTTTTTCACAAACTTGTCCCGGTACCACTGGGCCTTGAATGTCATGTCCCCTCCCTCGCATGCCTTGCCAGGTGACGTAAGCGGCGTCACAGAAGTACACAAAGCGTATCAAGTTTCTACGCCTTGACCGCCCGCCCGACAAGCGGCTTCGGGGAGTAATAGCCGCATGGGCCGAGCAAGGGGCGTGCGCAGCATAGACGCGAGCGACCGCAATGAAGCGACACTCCAACCGTTCGGTGTTCGGCGGTAGACGGCCCAGATGGAATGGACACCGCCCTCCCTTCGGGGACCTGGGCATGATCGAAGGTCTCCGGAAGCCAACAGCATCAATGTGCCAGACTGGAGTTTCGACACGTCCACTTGAGGAACGGAGGCCCCAAATGAATGTTACGACGTATGGATTGGATGTTGCAAAGCGTGTATTCCAAATGTACTGGGTCGACGCGCAAACCGGTGAAGTTGCGAACCGCCGGTTCGGACGTGACGATCTGATCGCTTTCCTAGCCCAGCGCCCTGCTGGTCGAGTGGCGCTTGAGGCGTGCGGAAGCGCTCACTGGTGGGCCCGTAAGATCCAGTCGCTCGGGCACGAGGTGGTGTTACTGCATGCCCAGTTTGTCCGTCCGTTCGTGCAAACGAACAAGACCGACGCGGCGGATGCCAGAGCGATATGGACTGCTGTCCAGCAGCCTGGAATGCGCACGGTCGCAGCCAAGACGGAGGATCAACAAGCGATGCTTAGCCTACACCGAATGCGCTCACTGCTCGTGAAGTTCCGGACGATGCAGATCAATCAGCTCCGTGGGTTTTTGTACGAATTCGGCGTCACATTCCGAGCCGGACGCGTGGCAGGAATGTCCGAGATCCGTGAGCGCATGGCGGAACTGGAAGACACATTGCCGCGATCTATAGTCCTAAATCTACAAGAGCAACTACGACGTATCAACGCGTTTGAGAACGACATCGATCAACTCGAGAAGCGTATTGGAGCCTGGCAGAAGCAGGAAGCGGCGTGTCGTGCGATTTCCGAAGTGCCGGGTATCGGCAGGCTCACCGCGACCGCTCTGGTAGCAACAATCGGAGACGCGAGGACGTTCAAATCGGGCCGCGAATTCGCTGCGTTCCTCGGGCTTGTTCCCCGGCAAAACGGCACAGGTGGCAAGGTTCGATTAGGCTCGATCTCAAAGCGAGGAGACCCGTACCTGCGCACATTACTGATCCACGGGGCACGTTCCGTCCTGTGTCACGCAAAGATACCGTCCAACTGGCAGAAGGGAATGCAGGAGAGGCGCCCAGGTAACGTAGTAGCTGTCGCGCTCGCGAACAAGATAGCGCGTACTGCGTGGGCAATACTGGCCCATGAGAGTACTTACGAGGCGAGTCACATCAGTGTAAGACCGAACTAGCAGTAACAGGCATCTGGATATTGGGGGACCGGTAGGTTGCTTAGGTTGAATCCATGTGATGGCGAAACAGGTCGGACCGCAAGAACGTAAACCTGAACACACTCTTGTGCCTGAAGCACGCGGCCCAGATGAGGACGTTCTTGGCGAATTCCATCAGGGCTCGCGGCTACGGCTTGCGTAAAGCCGGATATAAGACCGCAGCCGATACCGCGTCGAGACGTCACATCAAAATCAACCTGGCAAACCGGGCGGTGTCCATATAAGAGTGTGTCAAAACACCTTTTTGAATTGCTAAAATATCTCGTCCGATAGCGGAGGGTGCGCGAGATGAAGCGGTTCGTTCAAGGCGACAATCGTACGCAAAGCTTTCTTCTTCCCGAAGCGCTCGACGACTACGTGACGGACACGAACCCCGTGCGCGTAGTCGATGTCTTTGTAGATGAACTTGATCTTCAGAAGCTTGGGTTTGAGGGCGTCGAACCAGCACTTACCGGCCGACCTTCATATCACCCGGAGGTGATGCTTAAGATCTATATCTACGGTTACCTGAACCGTATTCAATCCAGTCGTCGCCTTGAGCGCGAGGCCCAACGCAACATTGAATTGATGTGGCTCACCGGCCGCTTGGCACCGGACTTCAAGACCATTGCGCGGTTCCGCAAAGACAACGGCAAAGCGATCCGCAGCGTCTGCCGTCAGTTCGTCATGCTATGCCAACGCCTGGACCTGTTCTCCGAAGCGCTCGTTGCAATCGATGGCAGCAAGTTTAAGGCAGTGAACCATCGCGACCGCAACTTCACCAACGCAAAACTAGAACGGCGAATGCGGGATATCGAGGCAAGCATCAGCCGTTATCTTGTGCAGATGGACACCGCCGATCGCCAGGAGCCGACGATCGCGAAGGCAAAGACAGAACGGCTGCAAGACAAGATTGCGGCTCTCAAGGAGCAGATGCAAATCCTCAAGCAAGTCGAAGTTCAACTCGACGCAGCGCCGGACAAGCAAGTGTCGCTCACGGACCCGGACGCGCGTTCGATGAAGACGCGAGGTACAGGCGTCGTCGGCTACAACGTCCAGGTAGCGGTCGATGCAAAGCACCATCTGATTGTCGCGCACGAGGTCACCAACAACGGCATTGATCGTGACCAACTTACGTCGATGGCCAAGCTCGCGCGTAAGGAAATGGGTGTCGAGAAACTCACGGCAGTTGCAGACAAAGGCTATTACAAGAGCGAGGAGATACTCGCATGCCACGAGGCCGGAATCACGGCGTTTGTTCCCAAGACGAAGACCTCGGGCGCGACGTTCGACGGCCGCTTGGGCAAAGAAGATTTTATCTACGACGCTGAGAAGAACGAGTATCGATGTCCGGCGGGCGAGCGTCTCATATGGCGCTACAGGACAACTGAACGTGACCTGAAGTTAGATCGCTACTGGAGCTCGCAGTGCCAACAGTGCTCATTGAAAGATAAATGCACCCCAAGCACCGAACGACGGGTAACGCGTTGGGAGCACGAAGGATTGCTCGAAGAGATGCAGGTCCGGCTTGATCTCGCCCCGGACATGATGCGTATCCGACGACAGACCGTCGAGCATCCCTTCGGCACGATCAAGGCCTGGATGGGAGCGACTCATTTCCTGACGCGCACTATCGAGCGGGTGAGCACGGAGATGAGCTTGCACGTGCTCGCTTACAACATGAAGCGGGTAATCAAGCTACTCGGCTCAGATACGGTTATGAAGGCAATGCGGGCGTGAAACCTCGTGCGGCAGACGGTCCTTGCAACATGTTCGGCGCTGAATTGACGTTTAGGATGCCGCAACCGATAAGCCGCGATCTCCGCCGAGACAGCGCCTGGTCAAATTCCCGGCGGCCACGCGTTTTGACACGGTCTGGGCCAGTTACGGCCATTGCCTCGCAGTTTCGTCTAGACATTCGAACGGCAGCTTCGCACCAAACAACGGAACTTCGTGCACGGACTGTCGGAAGCATGGCAGCCGGCTTTTTACAGGCACACTGACCTGCGCGCAGCGTTACCGGGTGATCGCGAACGCCTGCTGAACCTGCGCGGGCGACGTGATGCCATTTGCGATCAGCAACTGCGTGAGTATCCGCGCCTTTTGCGGATTCAGATCGAGCGACACAACGAAACCGCTTTTGTCGTCGTTGACTTCGACGTTGCGGTTAACGAAGCCCGAGCCGACGCGCGTCGAGCGTACTACCACGATGCCTTTCTGCGCCGCGCGCTCGAGCGCGTCCAACGCCTCCTTCGACGTGTTGCCGTCGCCGACGCCTGCCAACACGATGCCTTTTGCCCCGTTCGTGATTGCGTTGTCGATCTGCAGCGCATCCATATTGCTGTGCGCGTAGACGATCTCGACGCGCGGCAACTGATCACCTGACGGCAACGCGTACTTCGCGCCGCTGCCCGGCGCGGCGGCTGTCACGAACCTCACGCTTGCAGGATCGACAAAGCCGATCGGGCCGGTCGTCGGCGACACGAAGGTCTCGACACTGGTCGTGTTGGTCTTCGTCGTCCAGCGCGCGGCCTGGATCTTGTCGTCGAGCACGATCATGACGCCGCGCCCGCGTGAACGGTTGTTCGCCGCGACTTCGACCGCCTCATACAGGTTGCTCGGACCGTCCGCGCTTATCGCCGTCGACGGCCGCATCGAGCCGACCAACACCACCGGTTTGTCTGTGCGCAGCACGCTGTCGAGGAAGAAGGCCGTTTCTTCGAGCGTATCGGTGCCGTGCGTAATGACCACGGCGTCCGCTTCGTTGCGATCGAAGATTTGCTGGATGCGCCGCGCGAGCGCGAACCAGACTTTGTCGTTCATGTCCTGCGAGCCGATTGACGCGACCTGCTCGGTGCTCAGGTGCGCGAGCTTCTCGATGCCGGGCACGGCCTGCACGAGCTGCTGCGCGCCGACCGCGCCGGCGTTATACGCATTCGCCGCACGTGTATCGGCCTGGCCAGCGATCGTGCCGCCAGTGGCCAGCACGGCGACGCGCGACAGATTCGCGGACGCTCCCGTATCGGCGGCGCCGGTGTCGGCCGCCCGCACCCACGAACCGCCCGGCAACGTGACCATGAAGGCCGTCACGGCCAGCAGGCCCCTCAACACGTGCCGCTTGACCGGCTGTGCAGCTATTGCTTTTTGCATGATCGCATTGCTCTCGCTGGTGACATAGAGTTGCGTGAAATAACCGATCGACGTTTAAAACGCATCACGACGTGAAAAACTGCATGGGAATCATCAACCATTATTGTTTGTTTCCGGTTAATTTCAATGTATGCGTATCTGTGAACGCCGACGTTCCCTGAGGCCGAAGTGGTTCGTCTACAGAAGTTCAGCGTGCGGCTAGAGGGGTACTGCTCGGACCGCCAATGGACTTCCGGGTTCGGCCATGAAGGGACACTCGATTACGCGACCTACATTGTCCACAATCGACCTTCATTTCGCTGGCAATACTGCGCTCGCGTCCCGGTTTGCGACGGACTCTTGGCGCTCGAAATTAAGACCCGCCCGTCCTATCAGAACTGCCCGCCGGGATTGGGCGATTGCCGCGCTCATCGTTGACCCTCTGATTCCCGGAGCGGGCGCTACGCGGGTCTATCCAACGCCGCGAGGACGACATTGCGCGCGTGGAGCAGGACAGATTTGAGCTCGTCTGAGGAAACCTCTGCAAACCCGAGTCCTCGGAGCAGAAAAATACCTTCAACAGCCAGCAGTGCGTGACGTACTTCAGCAACCCCGCCATGTTCGGATCGAAGCGGATCGAGCAGTGCACGGTAAAGGTTTCGGACCGGCCCCAGCATGTCAGGGGCGTGCACCAGGGCGGTTACGAGAAAAGCCGCCATTTGCGTCGAGGCGTCGTCCTCGTCCAGTGCTTCCTCGATATGCGCGAGGACCAATTCGACCGGCCCAGTTGGCCCGCTGCCAAGTCGCCGACACACTGCCTCCTGAAACCGAGCAATTTCTCGTTCTAGCGCAGCGTGTATCAATCCATCCTTAGTTGCAAAGCTATAGACGAGACCGCCCTTGCTGATTCCTGCGCGCTCGGCGACGGCATCGAGCGTGAAATTTCGGCCGCCAGATTCGAGGATTACGGCCTCGGCTGCATCTAAAACCCTGTCTTTGTCGATTTCCTTTTTTCGCGTCACAACAACCCCTTGCTTTTCTGACTGGCCAGTCGGATACTATTTCCGACTGGCCAGTCAGATTAGCGCAGCGACGCTCGCGGCGCAAGATTGTTTCTCAGCTAACTCTCTGGGGTACGTTATGAACGAACATGAACAGGAAGATCTGTTGCCTGCCGTGACCCTTGGTCACTTTGTTATGAAAGTGCAAGATGTCGAGGCGAGCTATCGCTTTTATATTGGTTTAGGCCTGCGCGCATTCGGCACCTTTCCAGGAATGGGGGTCGTTGAAATGCGTGGTGGCACGCATTTGCTGCTGTTCCAAAAGGGCGATGATCAGGCTGGCGCTTTGCTGAACAGTCAGAATGGGCAGAGGCCTGATTTCAGCAGCGAAAAAATAGACCTGATGATCGCGGGGCCTACAAAAGCGGATCTGGAATCCTACAGGGTCGGCCTGATCGGTAAAGGATATTCACCGTCAGCTATTGCGGATGGCGAGCTATACGGCCACCACTATTTCTCGATGCAGGATCCCGATGGCAATGGCATCAGTTTCTATACCAGCCACTGCAGCGATAAGCCCGTTTGATATTACAGCGGGTTAGTCGCGCAGCATCCGCCCATTTCGCTTTATTTCTCTTCACCTGGCCCGCTCTCGGTGTTCTCGCCATATCAACGTAGAACGGCCGCTTCCTGAGGATCTGAAGGGCCGTAAGGGGTCGACTGCTGACCGACGCGGCCGATCAGCGCGCCGACCCAGCCAGCAGTTCATCATCGGGCAGAGTTCGGCCCAGACCGTGTCAAAACGCTTCATGGCCTAGAGCCGACGATCATGGCTGCGTTGTCTCGCCGGCGGAGTCTTTGATCGAGAACATGGACATCAAACGCGACGAGGACGACCTGGTCAAGGCGTTCCGGCCGAGCACATTCAGGCCTGCGCCTGCATCGTCAGAATTATGGTTGTGTCGCGCTAAGGATGCAGGAGTAAAATCCAGGCGGACATTTTCCTGAAGTGAAGCGTGATATGAAGAAGGCGGCTGCGAGAAAAGCCCTGCCTGCCGGCGTAGCGAAGGTACTCAAACGCCTGCACTATCCGCTGGACGTGATCCTGCTGTGTGTCAGATGGTACGTGGCCTACCCGCTGAGCCTGCGCCACCTGGAGGAATGAAATGAACGCGTCCCACCCCGTGGCCGAGTGAGCAAAGCAAGGTGGATCCTCACGGGCCAACGGCATCGATGTGCCCACGTGGAAAATAGAGATTTTTCCAAGGCAACCGGAGGATCCAGTGGTGAATCGTACAGCAGTCGGTATAGACATCGCGAAAAACGTGTTCCAGGTGCATTACATCGATCAGGAAACCGGCGAGATTGTGAACAAGCCGGTCAAGCGGGCAAAGTTCCTTGAGCACTTCGCGAACCGTGCGCCGTGCCTGATCGGGATGGAAGCTTGCGGTGGTGCGCACCACTGGGCCAGGCAACTGACGAAGATGGGCCACGAGGTGAAGCTGATGCCTGGGGAGTTCGTGAAGGCGTTCAACATCCGTAACAAGAACGATGCGGCGGACGCCCGGGCGATCTGGCTGGCGGTGCAGCAGCCAGGCAAGCCGGTCGCGGTAAAAACCGAGATGCAGCAGGCGATGCTTGGGCTGCACCGGATGAGGCAGCAACTGATCAAGTTCCGAACGATGCAGATCAATAACCTGCGAGGACTGCTGACGGAATACGGCGAAGTGATGAGCAAGGGCCGGAGCAAGCTGGACAATGAGATACCGGTGGTGCTCGAACGGATCGCCGAGCATCTGCCTGCTGTGATCATTGACACGTTTCGCGAGCAGTGGAACGGACTGGCGAAGCTGGACGACCAGATAGCACAGATTGAGCGCCGCATGAGCGAGTGGAAGAAGGAAGACAAATCGGTAAAGGCAATCGGCGAGATCCCCGGCGTCGGACTGCTGACGGCAACAGCGGCGGTCGCGATGATGGGCGACCCGAAAGCGTTCAGTTCGGGGCGGGAGTTTGCCGCGTGGGTTGGGATCGTACCGAGGCAGACGGGTTCGGGCGGCAAAGTGAATCTGCACGGGATCAGCAAGAGGGGGGACACGTATCTGCGCACACTGCTGATCCACGGTGCACGTAGCGTCCTTGAGCACGCAAAGGAGCCAGGTGAGTGGCTCGAGCAGATGAAGAAGCGGCGGCCAAAGAATGTCGTGATAGTCGCACTGGCCAACAAGATGGCGCGGACGATCTGGGCCGTACTGGCCCATGACCGGCCATACCGGAAGGACTATGTGAGCGTAAAACCGGCCTGAATGACTCACGCGATGTAGAAGATCAACGTTTGACACAGGGTGAACGTCGAAAGGTTGCGCAGCAATCGAGTGTGATGACACCCATTAGCGGGTTCGTGTCAAGCGAGCAAGCAAAACCCACGGCTGTCAGCAGCCGGGTTCGATGCCTGATTGCAGTAGCTGAGCGCGCCCGTTTCTTCAATTCCTGGCTTGCGACGGATCGCGCCAGACACCCATCAGGATCAAGCGATCGGCGTACTGCGGTTGCCTGTCGCCCTGGTGGCTGCGCCACCCCAGAAGAACTTTGGTACCGCAATGCGTCCATGGGGTTCGCACAAGTGCAAGGGCTGCCGGGTTGTCGGCGCCAATCCACAGCTGGCTCGCATTGCGGGCGATCCGCTTTTACTGCATATCGGGGACGGCGGCACAGCATCCTATTCAAACCAAAGTGGTTGAATACCAGTCATCACATGAGGCTTGCGGCCGCCGTCGTTAGCTCTACGTAAAGCAGCGCGTTATATCGAATGGCTTGTGCTCCTTCAGCATGTGGAAGCATGCGCGGGCGAGCTTGTGCGCCAAAGCTTTGCGCGCCAGGATGGTATTGGTCTTGACCTTCTTTCGCTCGTAGAATCGTTTGGCCTCAGCGCAATAGCGCAGCGCGAAGTTGGCCGCTTCGATGAACGCCCAGGACAGATACGGGTTGCCATTCTTTGTATTGCCTTCGCCTTTCTTCTTGCCGTTGCTCATGTGCTGGCTGTCGACGCAGCGCGCATAGGAAGCAAAGGTGCCGGCGCTGGCGAACCGCTCAATAGTGCCCACCTCCAGCAGAATGACGGTTGCAAGAGTCTGACCTATGCCCGGCACCGTCGTCAGCAACGTGTAGTCAGGGTTCGGTGCGACTTTTTCGTGAAGACGTTTTTCCAGGAGGTCGATCTGCGTGCAAAGCGTTGTTATGACCGCGACGTTGGCCTGAACCGCGAGTGCGATGTCGTCTGGCAGGTGCATTTGTTTGATGGTTTCTCCGTCCAGTCGCTTGACCTGGTTGCTCGTGATTCGCTTGCCGAACTGGCGTGCCGTAATGTTCTCGACCGCGAGGATGTGGCTGGTGCGACTTCGTACGAGTTGCATCCGTTTCCTTGCAAGATCACGAACGGCACGCTGTTGTGGCGGCAGGATGGTCCCTGTCGGAAGTATCCCCAGCCGCAGCAGGTGAGCCAGGTAACGCGCATCGGTCTCATCGCCGCTGTGTTTGAGTCCATCGTATTTCTTGATAGCCGTCGTATTGGCGAGATGCACTTTGAAGCCCGCTTCCTGCAACCCGTCGACAAGCCAGTACCAGTTGAAGGTGGATTCGACCACGACGCCGGCCAGCTCCGCTCGCCATGGTGAAAGAAACGCAAGGATTTTTGGCAAGTCGTTAGGCATGCGCTTTTCCGCGACCACCCGGTCCGCCTCATCGGTCACAGTCACGACGCTGTTATTCGAATGCAGGTCAATTCCGCTATATTTCATCACAGCCTCCCTTCGGTTAAAGCAGTTGGCAAACTCACTTTAACCCCGCCGCCTCCATGACGACGGTGGGAGGCCCGCTAGATGATTTTCAAGCCAGGTAGGACCGGGGCCCGCCAAGCCTGAATCATCTCCAGAGCTTCGAGCTCGTTGGAAGAATGAGGCGCGGGCCAGCGGATTTCATAGGGGGCCGCAGCCTGTTGGGCTGCAATAAGCCCGGATATAGAGCAGCAGCCGATCCTGTCTGTCACAACAAGCGAGAACTAGCGCAAAGGGACGCGTTCATATAGAGATGATGGCCGAACGGGGTTTCGAGGTTGACCATTCGAGCGTGCATCGCTGGGTAATCAAACTCGTGTCGTTGTTCGAGAAAGCGTTTCGCAGGAACAAATATCCGGTCGGCAAAAGCTGGAGGATGGATGAAACCTACGTCAAGGTGCGCGGCCAGTGGAAGTACTTGTATCGCGCAGTGGACAAGGCCGGTAATACGGTCGATTTCCTGTTGCGGGCGCATCGCGACAAGGCTGCCGCCCGCCGCTACTTTGAGAAAGCCATCGATCGGAACGGCACGCCTGAGACCGTGACCATGGATAAAAGCGGAGCCAATCTGGCCGCCCTCCAGACCATCAACGCTAAGCGGGAAACGCCCATCAAGGTCCGGCAGGTCAAATATTTGAACAACATTGTCGAGCAGGATCATCGGGCGATCAAACGCCGAACCAGGCCCATGATGGGTTTCAAGGATTTCCGGTGTGCCCGCATCATCCTGTCAGGCATTGAGACGATGCATATGATCAGGAAAGGCCAGATGAAGGACAACGGCGTTACCCGAACCGCTGCTGCCCAGTTCTATTCGTTGGTGGCATAAGGACTCCTTACCATCGCGGAATTTTCTCGCCTCGCTGAACTTATCGCGACACAACCCCCGGCGCAAGGGTCGCGGCCAATCCGCTCCGCCGGCGTGATTTCGCCGCGCACCTCCGATAGATGCCGGACTTGGGCGAGGCCGAAGGGTACCGGGTTCGGTGGTCCAGTTGAGGAGGTTGACGTCGCCGATTCCCGATCTCACCACCACTGGACGTGCCGGTCGACCAGCACCGAGCTGCAGGTCTGCGGCGCGGGTCCTGCTGCAGGAGAAACACGGCGTCAAGTCGCCCCGCTGCTGGCGCAAGCTGCATCTGGCGTTCGATGTCGGCACAGGGCTGATCGTGGCGCACACGCTCAACGATCAGAGTGGGAACGATTGGTCACAGGTCACGCCGCTGCTCGATGAGATCCTGGCGAGATCGGGCCGTTCATCGTCGATGGCGGTATGACGGCGCACCGATCTACCGCACGGTCGCGCAAATCAGCGCGGCCGCGCTGATCGTCATTCCGCCACGATCAACTGCGATACGTGGCCGCGGGGCTGGACCGGCCACGCAGCGCGATCGGCATATGGAAGCGATGTAGGTGCACGGACGACCGGGCTGGCAGAAGGCCAGCGGTTATGGCCGGCGAGCCCTGAACGAAATGCCGATCGGCCGCTTCAAGCCGCTGATCGGCCCGCGTTTGCGAGCACGGGAATCCCAGTGCTCAGCATACCGAAGCAGCCATCGGTGTGGCGCTTCCAGCGGACCGACTTCGGGCGTGCGGCGGCCAGCATGCGCTTGAGGACAATTTGAGGCACCGCGATGAGCAAGCTGAGGAGGCTGCTCGTGCAATTACCCCCCCCGCGCGGCTACAGACAAGCCCGTGATTACGAAGGCCGGCGCCTGGCCGTCATCGGCAATTGCGGACAAATGGGGGGCGTCTGACGAAAGGGGCGTCAAAGTACGTTAAGGCGATGACGGCTCCCGAGGCGGGACAGGAACAGTTCTCTCGCAAATCCGCAAGACCTGTTCCGGCCGACATTCGATTGTGGCTGATGCGCGACCGACACCGAACGCGCGCGCATATACCGCGTCCATGCCACATCATTCGGTTCGATGCGGAACGTCGTTAGGAAAAGGATACGGTGCGTGGGGGCCCGGCCATTCTGGTGCGGGCGGTCCGGTGAACACGTCGCATCCCGCTAAGCTGGCCAGAAGCATGCATGTGAGGAAAACCGCCCCAGGCCGCCACAACGTCGTCCGAGCATTCATCTCGCACCTCCTGGCGCACCACACTGCTCTACTGGTTGGACCGGCAACTGGGGTACGAGTTGCGCCGCGACGGCCTGGACGAGCGATTGACCCCGCAGTGTTCTTTGACCTGATACGCAGGCGGTCGATAGTCCTGACGTCACCGCCTCCTGCCTATAGGATTCCCCGCCCTGTGGTTGGCAAGTTTCATGCAATCGGAACACGGCAACCGCATCGTCGAGGGCGCCCGCCTGATCTTCGAGCGACGCCGCTGCTGCCGCGGCCTGCTCGACGAGCGCGGCATTCTGCTGGGTCACATTGTCCATCTGCGTCACCGCTTGGTTGATCTGCTCGATGCCCCGCGATTGTTCTTCAGAAGCCACACTGATTTCGCTCACGATACGGGTTACGTTGCGCGCAGCGCTGACGATTTCCGCCATGGTGGCGCCGGCGCGGGTCGCGAGTTCTGCTCCATTCTGAACCCTTGCGACCGAGCCGCTGATCAGTTCCCTGATCTCTTTCGCCGCTGCAGCCGAGCGTTGCGCCAGTGCACGTACTTCGCCTGCCACCACCGCGAATCCACGCCCTTCCTCGCCGGCACGCGCAGCTTCGACGGCAGCATTCAGTGCAAGTATGTTGGTCTGGAAAGCGATACCCTCGATGGCGCCAATGATGTCGACGATCCTGTTCGACCCCGAGGCCATGTCCGCGATTACGCCAATGACCTGGTCGACGACTTTGCCGCCGCGCGCGGCCGTTTGCGACGCGTTGTCGGCGAGCGTGCTGGCTTCCCGTGCATTGTCGGCGTTCTGCCTGACCGTCGCGGTCAATTCCTCCATGCTCGATGCCGTTTCCTGCAGTGTCGCCGCCTGCTGTTCAGTGCGCGTCGACAGATCGGCATTACCGCCTGCAATCTCGCGCACGCCGTCTGCGATCGCCGCCGTCCCGTGACGAACCTGACTGACAGCAGCAACGAGCCCCTCCTGCATGCGGGCAAGCGCCCCCATCAGGCGGCCCATTTCATTCGTCTGCACGCCGGCGATCTGCCCCGTGAGGTCGCCGGCCGCGATCCGCTCGAAGTGCTGGATTGCCGCGTTGATTGGTCGCACGATCGACGCTGTCACCATGAAGCGCGCGAACAGCCCAAGCGCGATCACTACCAACCCGATCGCACCAAACAGCCAGCACAACTGCTGGAAATTCCGTTGGGCCGATTCGAAGCGGGCTTTCTGCTGCTGTGCCTGAACATTCTCTAACGCAAGCTGGGCGCTTTTGTAGTCGCTGAACACCGCGTCAGGGGCCTGGCGCTCCGTGGTCCGGAAGGTGATGAAATCGTTCTGGTCGAGCGCCGCGACTTCAGGAGCCAGCACCTGTTTCATCAACTGCTCACGCCTCGCGCGCAGTGCGTCGGCGAGACCCTTCTCTACGCCGTCCGACGGCGACTGCGTCAGGTAGGCCGCCAGTTCACGATCACTGTCAGCCAGCCCGGCGTGTACGCGGGCGAGCACCGCGTCGGTGGGTTTTCCCTGCGCGACGAGCGTTTCGTAGGCGCCGAGATCGACCCGCACCTGCAGAATCGCTTCGCCGCTCGCGGCAAGGTGACGCAAGGCGACCGTCTCTTCTGTGTACATCTTTTCGACCACGTGCTCCACGCACTGCGCGATGGATCGATCGATTTCGCGGTCGCCGCGCCAGCCGAAGACGAGATAAGCGGCGAATTCGATTTCGAACCGCTGCAGACGCTCGAGACGATAGTGGCATGCCGGCGGGGGACCCGCTGGAAAAGGCAACCGAATGGCAGCAATTACTCGATTGCCAATGGGTCATGAACCTCTCGCCCGGCAGTCAGCACACCAACCTGCTCGACTATCTGCGTCGATCGCAGCAACTGCTGCCTACGCGCATCATCCGGACCAACACGTACGGCGTCAGCTGGAGTCTGATGACGCGCAGTGACGCGCTGCTCGTGTGTCCGGCCGAGATGCTCAGCACGGAGCCGTATGGGGAGCAGGCGAGCCGGGTGCCACTACTGACGGCGTTGCCGCCGCTTAAGCTCGGCATCTTGAAGCTACGCGATGCGCCGCTTTCACTGACAGCGGAAAAGCTCGCTGAACTATTCAGGCAGGAAATTTCGTCGAACAGTGACGTATGCGGTCCAGAACGGACTGCGCGAAGACCGCACCGCCTTGACCCTTCGCGGCGTCGTGCCACGCCATGAGAAAGGCCACCTACCAGCGATCACCAAGCCTGCGGACACCGCCGTTCTTGTCCAGATCCTGTCCAAATTTGAGCCTGGACGGCGGACGAACCGAACCGGGAACCCGGTCACAGCGCGTACGTTGAAAAGCGCGCTCCCGCACTCGCATACCCCGTCCCTCACGGTGGCCGTTGGACGGCCAAGCAAAGGCCGCAAGTCAGACCCGTTGCGGCCAGTCAAGCCCTCATTTGCCTCCAATTAGGGACGAGCCGCAGGCGCGGCGGCCCGTTACTCCCCTTATTGCAGATGCGCGACGCGTTGCCATTGATCGACACACGCGGCCCCGTCCGGACCTGCTTCACTTTGGCTCCCACCCAGGATTTCCCCTGGCAGACACGCGCTGAACCGTGGTATTAAATAAATCAACTTGATTTAATTAATAGCCAGCCAGACAGCAATCACTCTGGAGTGAGACACGTGAGAAGTCCTCATATCGGTCGCGGCAGCAATTCAGCCAACGTGCGTCGTTACAACGAACGCCTGTTGCTGCAGGCGCTGCGTCGTACGGAACCCGCGTCGAAAGCCGACCTGGCACGCCAGGCGAACCTGACTGGCACAGCGGTGGGCAGCATCATCGCGTCGCTGGGCGAGGCCGGACTGATCGAATTCACCGGCCGCCGTCTGGAGGGCCAGCGCGGCCAACCCGCCTCCCTGATCCGCCTGCACCCGCGCGGCGCCTTCGGCATTGGCGTGCGGCTTGATCGCACCTCCATCGAGACGGTGCTGGTGAACTTTGCCGGAGAGGTGCTGGCTCGCCGCGCGCACGACGTGGTGCTGCCTCACCCCGCCAAGGTGCTCGAAATCGTCCAGGACGATATCCGCGGCATCCTTCAGGTGCTCACCTCGCACGAGCGCGAGCGGTTGACGGGCGTCGGCGTTGCGCAGCCATACAACCTGGGAAGCTGGCTGCGCGAACTTGGCCTGCCGGCCGACACGTTCCGCGCCTGGGACGGCGTGGACTTCGCGGGCGAACTCGGCCGGGCCCTGTCCCTGCCGGTTTTCAGCGAGAACGACGGCAACGCTGCCGCCATCGCCGAGTTGTTCTACGGCCACGGGCGTCAATCGGACGATTTCATTTACCTGTTTCTCGGGCCGGCAATAGGCGGCGGCATCGCGGTAGACGGCGATTGTCTGCGCGGCGTGAGCGGCAATGCGGGCGATATCGGCGTCATGCCGGTTCCGCCCAGCCGCCTGCCTTCGGCCCTTCAGCCCAGAGGGCAATGGGACATCCTGCTCTCACGCGCGTCCCTCAACGCGCTAACACGGCATCTACGCTACAGCGGCGAGTCGATTGAAAAGCGGGCCGATCTCGAAGCCTGCATGACGCGCGGCCTGCCAGCCGTCGACGAATGGATCGACGATTGCATCGACGCGCTCGCCCCCGCCCTGCGCTCGATGCTGTGCGTGCTCGATGTTCCGGTGGTGATCCTCGACGCCGACGTCGACTGCGGTCTGCTCAATACCCTGATGAAGCGCCTGCGCACCGCCATGATCGCGACCGCCCCGGAAGCGCGTGGCACTCCGGAGATGGTGCAAGGCACGTTCGGGCCGGATGCAGGCGCGATCGGCGCGGCAACGCTGCCGATGTTCTTCAACTTTTCGCCGCGCACGGGAATTCTCAAAGGCGCGGGTACTACACCCCAGGAGGTGACCCATGTCCAGTTCTGAATCCCGCCCCGCGCTGCTGGAAATGCGTGGCATCAGCAAAACCTTTCCCGGTGTGCGCGCGCTCGACAACGTGCGCCTCACCGTGTATCCAGGCGAAGTGCATTCGCTGATGGGCGAAAACGGCGCCGGCAAGTCGACCCTGATGAAAATCCTCTCGGGCGCTTATCAGGCGGACGCAGGCGGACAGATTCTCATCGACGGCAAGGTCGAGGTCATTGACGGCCCGCTCGCCGCGCGAGCCCTCGGTGTAGCTGTGATCTACCAGGAATTGAGCCTTGCGCCCAATCTGTCGGTCGCCGAAAACATCCATGCGGGACGCGAACTGCGCAAGGGCGGCCGCTGGGGCGTAATCGACCGCCCGGGAATGGAGCAGGCCTGCGAAGCCGTGCTCAAACGCCTGGGTGCCGCCTTCCGGCCGCACACCCTGGTGGGCGACCTGTCCATCGCCGAGCGGCAACTCGTCGAGATTGCACGGGCCGTGCATACCCGCGCACGTATCCTCGTGATGGACGAGCCCACTACACCGCTGTCGTCGCGCGAAACCGACCGCCTCTTCGATCTGATCCGTCAGTTGCGCACCGAAGGACTCGCGATCATCTATATCAGCCATCGCATGGCGGAGATCTACGAGCTTTCCGATCGCGTTTCCGTGCTGCGCGACGGCAGCTATGTCGGCACGCTGGAGCGCGACCAGCTCTCCGCCGAGAGTCTCGTGAAAATGATGGTCGGTCGCGACATCTCCGGCTTCTACAAGAAGCAGCACGCGCCCTACGATCCGGGCAAAGTCGTGCTGTCGGTACGCAATGTCGCAGACAAAGGACGCGTCCGTGGCTGCAGCCTGGATCTTCACGCGGGCGAAGTCCTCGGCATCGCGGGCCTCGTGGGCGCCGGGCGCACCGAACTGGCCCGCCTCATCTTTGGCGCCGAACCGCGCGTAAGAGGCGAAGTGGCGGTGGACGGCAAGGTTCTCGCGCTGCGCACCCCGCGTGATGCAATCGACGCGGGCCTCGTCTACCTCACCGAAGACCGCAAGGGCCAAGGCCTCTTTCTCGACATGAGCGTGCGCGACAACATCAACGTCGCGGTCTGCAACCGGGACGCGCGGCTCGGAGTACTCGATCTGGCACGCGGTGCTTCCCGCGCGCGCGATGCGATCGCCGCGCTATCCATCCGCGTACCGAACGCCAAGGTCAACGCGGGCGCGCTCTCCGGCGGTAACCAGCAAAAAGTGTTGCTGTCGCGCCTGCTCGAGACCAAGCCACGTGTGCTCATTCTTGACGAGCCGACGCGCGGGGTGGACATCGGCGCGAAGTCCGAGATCTATCGGATCATCAACGACCTCGCGCGCTCGGGCGTGGGCATCATCGTCATATCGAGCGAGTTGCCGGAAATCATCGGTGTGGCCGATCGCGTGCTGGTGATGCGCGAAGGCGAATTTGCAGGCGAACTCGGCGGGCACACCGGCACGCCGATTGTTCAGGAAACCATCATCGAACTGGCCACGGGCTCTCGCCCCGCGCTGGGCGAAGCTGCCTGATTCTTAAAAGAGACAGGATCTCGAGTATTTCGGAGGACGACATGAGCAATACCACCAAGCAGCACGACGCCGACCCGGTCCCAGTCCCGAAGGCGCCCACCCAGGCCCAGCGGCAATCGCGTATCGAACACCGCGAGCGCATGCAGTCGCTGATGCGAACGGCGGGCATGCTGCCCGTGCTCGTGCTGCTGTGCATCGGCTTCGGCCTCGGGACGGACAACTTTTTCAGTCTGCAGAACCTGTCGATCGTCACGCAGCAGGCATCGATCAACATCGTGCTGGCCGCCGGGATGACCTTCGTCATTCTGACAGGCGGGATCGATCTGTCAGTCGGCTCGGTGCTGTCGGCCGCCGCGGTGGCGGCCTTGCTGGCGTCGAACATTCCTGGCTGGGGCTGGCTCGGCATCCCGACCGCGCTCGCCGTCGGGATCGGCTTCGGCCTGATCAACGGCGCGCTGATCGCCCTCCTGAGGCTGCCGCCTTTCATCGTCACACTCGGCGCGCTCACTGCGGTGCGCGGTGTTGCCCGATTGCTCGGCCATGACACGACCGTCTTCAATCCGCAACTGTCGTTCGCTTTCATTGGCAATGGCACAGTCCTCGGTGTGCCCTGGCTCGTGGTGATCGCGATCGCCGTGGTCGCGCTGTCGTGGTTCATCCTTCGTCGCACCGTCCTCGGCCTGCGCATCTACTCGGTCGGCGGCAACCCCGAAGCCGCTCGCCTCTCGGGCATCAAGGTGTGGGGCATCGAGATGTTCGTCTACGCGATGTCGGGCCTGCTTGCCGGCCTAGGCGCCGTGATGTCCGCAGCCCGCCTGTATGCGGCGAACGGTCTGCAGATGGGACAGTCGTACGAACTGGACGCGATCGCCGCGGTGATTCTCGGTGGCACCAGCTTCGTCGGCGGCGTGGGCTCGATCGTCGGCACGCTGGTTGGCGCGCTGATCATCGCAGTCCTGACCAATGGGCTGGTTTTGCTCGGCGTATCCGACGTCTGGCAATACATCATCAAGGGCCTCGTCATCATCGGCGCCGTGGCGCTCGACCGCTTCCGTCAACGCGGATCAGCCCGCACCTGAAATACGCTTCACAAGCTGTTCCCGCCCGCTTCAAAAAACCATGGGTGCAAACCGGTCCCCTTGCGCCCCACTCACCCAATGGACCACCTTGGAGACAGAGAAAATGTTCAAGCAAAAAGTTGCTTTCGCCAGCATCGCCCTCGCAATGGGCCTCAGCTTCACGCTGCCCTCGGCGAGAGCCGCCGACAAGCCGCTCAAGGCGATTGGGATCACCGTCGGGTCCCTCGGCAACCCCTACTTCGTCACGATCGTCAAAGGCGCCGAGGCGAAGGCGAAACAGATCAACCCCGGCGTGAATGTCACCGCGGTGTCGGCGGACTACGATATGAACAAGCAGTTCACGCAGATCGATAACTTCATCGCCGCTCACGTTGACATGATCCTGCTCAACGCAGCAGACCCGAAGGCCATCGAGCCTGCTGTGAAGAAGGCCCAGGCCGCCGGCATCGTGGTCGTGGCAGTCGATGTGGCCGCCGCGGGCGCTGACGCCACGGTGCAGACCAACAACGTCCAGGCCGGAGAAATCTCGTGCGATTACATCGCCAAAAAACTCAACGGCAAGGGCAGCGTCATCATCGAAAACGGGCCGCCCGTCTCGGCGGTGGTCGACCGGGTGAAGGGCTGCAAGTCGGTATTCGCGAAGCATCCGGATCTCAAGGTGCTGTCTGACGATCAGGACGCAAAGGGCTCCCGCGAGGGCGGCATGAACGCCATGCAAGGCTATCTGACTCGGTTCCCGAAAGTCGATGCCGTATTCGCGATCAACGACCCGCAAGCAGTGGGCAGCGATCTGGCGGCCAAGCAACTCAACCGCAAGAACCTCTTCATTACGTCCGTCGACGGCGCACCGGACATCGAAAACGCTCTGAAGACCGACACCCTGGTCCAGGCTTCCGCGAGCCAGGATCCGTGGTCCATGGCGCAAACGGCCGTGACGGTCGGCTACGCCATCATGAACGGCAAGAAGCCTGCCAACTCGATGATCCTGCTGCCGTCGACGCTCGTGACTCGGGACAACGTGGGCAGCTACAAGGGCTGGTCAGCACCCCACTAGGCTCAAACCGCCAATTGCACGCTGGACAATGATGTCAAATCTTCACTCGGTCGCCCGCCTGGCGGGCGCTCGTTGAACATCGCGAGAGCATCGCGCGTATTTCGATAGCCATCGCCGGCATCCCATCTGCGCTTTTCTTCCGCTTGTGCAGCCGTGGTGTGTGCACAGCAAGGAGCCTATGCTCCCACCATCGACGAGGTGATTGCGCTGGCTGATTGGTAGGATTCCTATTCGACATTTTCTTCTGAGACCATGACGACAGCATCGACAAACCAGCCGGACATGCCCGGATTCGCCTTCGTCCTGTTCGGTGGAACAGGGGATCTGGCGATGCGCAAGATCCTTCCCGCGCTATATGCCGCGCACCGCGACGAGATGCTCGCGCCCGACGGCAGGATCGTCTCGGTCGCGGTGACGGCACTGGATCGCAGTGGCTATCTCGCATGGGTCGAGGAGCACGTCAAGCCGCGCATATCGGGAACCGCGATCGACGACGCAGTATGGCGAAGCTTTCTCGACCGAGTCACGTATGTCGCACTCGATGCCGGGCAGCCCGATTCGTACTCAGTGCTGGGCGAAGCGATCGGCGCGGCTCACGGCAGGCGCATTTTCTATCTGGCAACCGGACCGGCGCTATTCGAGCCGATCTGCAGCGCGCTGGGGGCCGCAGGGCTGACCGAAGGTGCGCGTGTCGTGCTGGAGAAGCCGCTTGGTTACGATCTGGAATCGTCCCGTGCCATCAACGATGCGGTCGGCAGGATCTTCAGCGAAGACCAGATCTACCGCATCGACCACTACCTCGGCAAGGAAGCGGTACAGAACCTGTTTGCACTTCGCTTCGGTAACTCGCTGTTCGAGCCGCTGTGGCGTCGTGAATGGGTCGAGAGCATTCAGATCACGGTAGCCGAGGAACTCGGCGTGGAAGGTCGCGGCAACTTTTATGATCAGACCGGCGCATTGCGCGATATGGTGCAGAACCACCTGCTACAACTCATGTCGATCGTTGCGATGGAGCCACCGCAATCGATGGACGCGGATGCGGTGCGCGACGAGAAGCTGCGCGTGCTGCGCGCACTCAAGCCGGTGCTAGGTGAGCAGATCAGGCAAAACGTCGTGCGCGGCCAGTATCATGCCGGCGCCATCAACGGCGTGTCAGTCCCTGCTTACCAATCCGAAGCAGGCGTCAGACCCGAGAGCAGGACCGAGACATTTGTCGCACTGAAAGTAGAGGTCGAAAACTGGCGGTGGGCCGGCGTGCCGTTTTTTCTGCGCACGGGCAAGCGGCTGACGGCCCGTGTCGCTGAGATTGTCGTCAACTTCCGGACCGTGCCGCACTCCGCGCTGGGGCCGACGGCCCTGCGTCCGGGTTCGAACCGGCTGACGATCCGTTTGCAACCGACTGAATCGATCCGGCTCTCCGCGCTCGCGAAGCAGCCGGGTCTAGGGATGACACTGCAGGGCGTCTACCTTGATCTCGCTTTCGATCAGTTCTTTCAGCAGGACAGGATGGAGGCCTACCAGCGCCTGTTGCTCGATGTCATCGCCGGACGGCTCGCGCTCTTCGTGCGGCGCGATGAACAGGAGGCGGCATGGCGGTGGGTCGCACCGATCATCGATGACTGGGCCACTCAGGAGAACCCTCCCAAACCCTATTCGTCGGGTACCTGGGGGCCGGCTGCGAGCAGCGCGCTGCTCGCGCGCCACAACACATGCTGGCTGGAAGAAGAGAACTGAGTGCAGTCCGGACGCGGTCTGGTTGAAGCCGCCCGAACGTGCCCCAGCCACTTGCTTCTCTAACGGCACACGCTATGCGGCGACGTTGCCTTTTGACGACCGCCTGGCGAAGTGCAGCTCTAACTCATTTCCCGTCAAGACAGCGATCATGGATAAATTCTGGCAACTTGAATGGCCACACGGCGCGCTTGATGTGCATGCCAGGGGCGGCATGCTCGGCGGGGTGGCGCTCAAGCGCGGTGACCGGCAGGTCCGGCCGTTTTACGAGCCTCCGTGGATCGGCGACGGAGCGCACCAGCGGCCGGAATTACTCAACCATATGAGAAGCGAATTCCCGTGTGTTCCCTTTGGCGTGCCCTATGCACCGGAGGCCGTCGTGGAAAGCTGGCAGGAGAGCGTCGCCACCCCCGTCCCCGAATCTCACGCCCTGCTGGATTCGAGCGATGATCTGCTGCATGGTTATGGCTGCGTGACCGACTGGACACTCGTGAGGCAGACGGACCTTGAAATTGAGATCGCGCTCGAATATCCGCCCGCCTCACCGATAGCACGTCTTGTCCGCGTGATCCGTGCCGATCCGAATGGTCCCGCGATTGATTTCTCGTTAGCAGTCGAGGCGCGCAAGGAGACACGCCGTCCGGTCGGTTTGCATCCCAATCTGGCGCTTCCATCACTCGCAGGCGCATTTCAGATCCATCCCGGCGCGTTTCGTTTTGGCGTCGTTCACCCGGGCGGGCCCGAACCCGGCGTATCTCGCGCAGAACCGGGGGCATTTTTTGACAGGCTTGATCAGGTGCCGCTGCGTGCCGGTGGCACAGCGGAGTTTGATCGCTTTCCGCTTCCTCACGATACTGAAGAAATCGTCCAGCTCTGTGGGGTAGACGGAGCGGTGATCCTGACGGATGACGAATCTCAGGTTGCTTATCGTCTCTGTTGGGATGCCTCTGTACTCCCGTCGCTTTTGCTGTGGATCAGCAATCGGGGCCGTAGCTACGGTCCCTGGAACAGCCACAATCTCTGCCTGGGCGTCGAGCCCGTGGCAAGTGCGTTTGAACTGGGCTGCCGTGCCGCGCTGGCGGCGAACCCGATCAATGAACGAGGTATTCCGACCGCGATAGCACTCGATCCGGGTCAACCGGTCGAAATCGCTTATCGATTCGAGGTCCTGACTCAATGAATACAACGCGGCCCGTTGCTTTAAACGCTGCGCGCCTTGAACGTTCTGATTCGGCACGACTGCCTTAACTTCTTCTCATCTTCCGGAGTCCTCATGACGATCGACCGCAATTCGCAACTCGCCCTGCACTTCCCCGCGCCTAACGAGATTCCGGCTGAACACCGCCTCAACGCACCCGTTCATCAGCGCGGTTTCCTTATCGACGGCCAGATACCCGTATGGAACGGGCCCTTCAAGACTGTGTTCTCGCCGGTCTGCACACGCGACCCAGCCACCGGTGACGTAAGCCAGATCGAAATCGGCAGCTATCCGCTGATGAGCGAGGTGCAGAGCGACGCCGCACTGGACGCCGCAGTAGCCGCGTACGACAACGGCAGAGGCAAATGGCCAACGATGACGGTCGCCGACCGCATCGCCTGCATGCACAAGTTCGCAAACGGCATGGTTGAGCGCCGGCAGGCGATCGTGAACCTGCTCATGTGGGAGATCGGGAAGAGCCTTGCCGACTCGTTCAAGGAGTTCGACCGGACCGTAGAATACATCCAGGCCACGATCGAGGCCCTGAAGGACATGGACAATGGCCATTCGCGATTCATGGTGGTCGAGGGGACCATCGGCCAGGTCCGCCGCACCCCACTCGGGGTGGTGCTATGCATGGGGCCATACAACTACCCGCTCAACGAGACCTTCTGCACACTCATTCCGGCGCTGCTGATGGGTAACACGGTCGTCCTCAAGCCGCCACAATATGGCACCCTGCTGTTCGAGCCGCTACTCGAGGTGTTTCGCGATGCGTTTCCACCCGGTGTTGTCAACACCATCTACGCACCGGGCGCACTGGTGGTGCCACGCATGCTGGCCTCGGGCAAGGTCAACGTGCTGGCACTGATCGGCTCGAGCCGCGTTGCGGACCATCTGAAAAAGCAGCACCCCAAATCCCACCGCCTGCGCGCAGTGTTGGGCCTGGACGCGAAGAATGCGGCCATTGTGCTGCCCGATGCTGACCTGGACCTCGCAGTCAAGGAATGCCTGCTCGGTGCACTGTCGTTCAACGGACAACGCTGCACGGCCCTCAAGATGCTGATCGTGCACAGGAGTGTCGTCGACACGTTCCTTGAACGCTTCACGGCTGAACTGGCGCGGCTCAAGCTGGGTATGCCGTGGGAGGCCGGCGTGCAGATCACTCCGCTGCCGGGGCCGCATCGCACCGCCTACATGACCGAGGCGATCGAGGACGCGAAGGCCCAAGGTGCGCGCGTCGTCAATGACGGCGGCGGTGACTTCTGCAGCACGCTGTTCTATCCGGCTGTGGTCTACCCGGTGCGCGAGGGAATGAAGCTGTACCGCGAGGAGCAGTTCGGACCGGTGGTCCCGGTGATGGTCTTCGACGCCGTCGAAGAGGCACTCGACTACGTGATCACCTCTGATCACGGCCAACAGGTGAGCATCTTCGGATCCGACGCCGCGCAGATTGGTGCGCTCGTGGATCCGCTGGTCAACCAGGTCTGCCGCGTGAACATCAACTGTCAGTGTCAGCGCGGGCCGGATGTATTCCCGTTCGCAGGGCGCAAGGACTCGGCTGAGGGCACGCTGTCGGTCAGCGACGCGCTGCGCGCGTTCTCGATCCGCTCGATGGTCGCCACCAAACAGACCGCGCCGAACAGGGAACTGCTGAATACCATCGTGCGCGAACACCAATCCAAGTTCATTAACACAGACTTCATCCTGTGAGGGGAGCGGACATGATGCATCGCAAACGTACTGCCAGAATCGTCGCCACGCTGGGGCCGTCGAGTTCCGACCTGACCGCGGTGCGCGGCCTGTTCGATGCCGCGGCCGACGTGTTCCGTCTCAACTTCAGCCACGGCTGTCCTGGCCAAGTTCGAGAAACCCACTGCAATCGAGTCGCTGGACCCGATCATTGATGCGGCCGACGCGATCATGGTCGCGCGTGGCGACCCGGGCGTTGAACTGCCTGCCGAACAGGAGCCGCGAATTCAGAAACACATCGTAAGGCCGCCACATCATCTCTCACCGCTATCGCGGGTCCCCTTGATCTACATGCAAATATCCGGTTAGGACGATCTAAGCCCGGTGCGGCCTTGCCTTGAGGCCCCAAATAAATATTTTTTTAAATCAATGCCTTGCTGACTACTCCTGAGCACGACGCTCATTCCGGTACCTCTACGTGCGTTCCGCCAAAACTGGTGGCGCAAGATGAGCGATCCTGCGCGCCTTTGACGTCGAATGTTTCCGCGCCGGGAGAAAGCATTCCACCGAGCGAGCCTCGGCGAATCTACCAGAGTGTGCAACAGGCCGACAGCGCAGAAATCCAGGCAATGCCGCGTGAAGGCGTCATTACATAGGTATCCTATATAGTTTGACTTAAGGTTTTTTATCAACCGTAAATTTGTCAGAGCTTTTTAGTAATGTCCGCTTTTTTTTTCGCGGCGTAAGCTGACTGGTCGCCGGCGTCCCGCCGAACATTCCGCGAGCGCTCCTGCCGGAATACATCGCTGCGTTGATCCTCAGCGATCGCCGGCGATCGGCAAGCTCCGCAACCTGAAGATCCTCTGACCAATCGGGCACCGCGACCGGTACGGTGGCCGCCGGGCTTCTCCGCGCCACGTGCTACGTTACCCCAGGCCCGGAGGTACCGGTCGTTGCAGCGCCGGCGTGCAGGCTGGCCACAGAGAGCCACCCGCGCATGGTCTCTGACCGGCTGCCACACCTTGTCCCGCCGACACCCCTCGACCGCAGGTCACGGCATTCAACTCAAGGGAACCCCCTTTCAGGAATCGCCGGCTCCTGTCAAAGGGGCAAGCCGCTTTTTCTGGAGCGGGATGCGCTGCAGGAGCCTGGGACTACCAGCTTGACTGATCTTTGGGGAGCTGCCCGCCAGGGTCGTTGACCTTAATCGAATTGTCGCCGTGAAGCCGGTCGCTGAAAACCACGACATTGGTTCCCCCGTCGTGCGTCTGACTCTGAAAAACAATGCCGGGGTATCCGCTTTCCCGAACCAGATCACCCAGAACCCAAGTGGGTGGCTCAATGTGCTGGTCAAACTTCCAGTATCGCCAATCCTCGCGCCAGTCGTGCCAGAGTTCGTCCCAGGAACTGCGGTCCAGCTGACGCAGATCCACCAGATCCCGGAGTTCAGCGGAGTACGAGCACATCGTGCATGGCGGCAGGAACGGCGACGTCTGCTGATACTCGCGCAGCGCTGTCAGTTCTTCCACAGAGAGGTATAGCGCTTCGACGCCTTCGCGGTTAAAACGTCCGCCTTTCAACGCGGCCCCGGCGCCGCTCGTGGGACGATCGGCCCACCGGGGCGCGTGGGCGCGGTAAAGCATTGTTCCCTTCGGCAGATCGGTCAGAATCATCCAACGAAACCTGCGCTGATGGACTCCAGATAGTCGATCGCATCCTCCGTCCGGCCGTCCTGGACCAACTGGAGGATCGTCTTGTGGCGGAATGCAGGGATCGGACTGTTTTTTATGAAAAACAGCGCGCGTTCGATGTCCGGCTGGACAGCAACAGCCGCTGATACGACCCGCATGAGGTCACGCAAGGCGGCCTGCAACCTCGGCGACTCGGGGTGCGTGCGCAGTGTGTTACGGTGGACACCCGCCAAGGTCGCAAGGTCCTGCTGCTGTAAGCCGAGAACGTTGGCGAGATTGACCGCGGAGAGTCGGGATGTTCCCGCTTCCCGTGCAGACTCCAGAACACCAGAAAAATTTTCAACAGTCATCTCGAACCTCCTTGCAACTCACATGCACATTATACGCACAGTTCGCGCACGGTAGAAATTTCGCGTTATGTGTGAATCGCACCCGCCTTCGGCGTGCCTAGCCGCACCTGGTGGAAAAAAGGACAACTTCAATTATTGAAATCGTTCGCTGCAGGCGGTATGACGGCGCGCCGACCTACCGCACGGTCGCGCAAATCAGCGCGGCCGCGCTGATCGTCATTCCGCCACGATCAACTTCGATACGCGGCTGCGGGGCTGGACCGGCCACGCAGCGCGATCGGCATATTGAAGCGATGTAGGTGCACGGACGACCGGGCTGGCAGAAGGCCAGCGGTTATGGCCGGCGAGCCCTGAACGAAATGCCGATCGGCCGCTTCAAGCCGCTGATCGGCCCGCGTTTGCGAGCACGGGAATCCCAGTGCTCAGCATACCGAAGCAGCCATCGGTGTGGCGCTTCCAGCGGACCGACTTCGGGCGTGCGGCGGCCAGCATGCGCTTGAGGACAATTTGAGGCACCGCGATGAGCAAGCTGAGGAGGCTGCTCGTGCAATTACCCCCCCCGCGCGGCTACAGACAAGCCCGTGATTACGAAGGCCGGCGCCTGGCCGTCATCGGCAATTGCGGACAAATGGGGGGCGTCTGACGAAAGGGGCGTCAAAGTACGTTAAGGCGATGACGGCTCCCGAGGCGGGACAGGAACAGTTCTCTCGCAAATCCGCAAGACCTGTTCCGGCCGACATTCGATTGTGGCTGATGCGCGACCGACACCGAACGCGCGCGCATATACCGCGTCCATGCCACATCATTCGGTTCGATGCGGAACGTCGTTAGGAAAAGGATACGGTGCGTGGGGGCCCGGCCATTCTGGTGCGGGCGGTCCGGTGAACACGTCGCATCCCGCTAAGCTGGCCAGAAGCATGCATGTGAGGAAAACCGCCCCAGGCCGCCACAACGTCGTCCGAGCATTCATCTCGCACCTCCTGGCGCACCACACTGCTCTACTGGTTGGACCGGCAACTGGGGTACGAGTTGCGCCGCGACGGCCTGGACGAGCGATTGACCCCGCAGTGTTCTTTGACCTGATACGCAGGCGGTCGATAGTCCTGACGTCACCGCCTCCTGCCTATAGGATTCCCCGCCCTGTGGTTGGCAAGTTTCATGCAATCGGAACACGGCAACCGCATCGTCGAGGGCGCCCGCCTGATCTTCGAGCGACGCCGCTGCTGCCGCGGCCTGCTCGACGAGCGCGGCATTCTGCTGGGTCACATTGTCCATCTGCGTCACCGCTTGGTTGATCTGCTCGATGCCCCGCGATTGTTCTTCAGAAGCCACACTGATTTCGCTCACGATACGGGTTACGTTGCGCGCAGCGCTGACGATTTCCGCCATGGTGGCGCCGGCGCGGGTCGCGAGTTCTGCTCCATTCTGAACCCTTGCGACCGAGCCGCTGATCAGTTCCCTGATCTCTTTCGCCGCTGCAGCCGAGCGTTGCGCCAGTGCACGTACTTCGCCTGCCACCACCGCGAATCCACGCCCTTCCTCGCCGGCACGCGCAGCTTCGACGGCAGCATTCAGTGCAAGTATGTTGGTCTGGAAAGCGATACCCTCGATGGCGCCAATGATGTCGACGATCCTGTTCGACCCCGAGGCCATGTCCGCGATTACGCCAATGACCTGGTCGACGACTTTGCCGCCGCGCGCGGCCGTTTGCGACGCGTTGTCGGCGAGCGTGCTGGCTTCCCGTGCATTGTCGGCGTTCTGCCTGACCGTCGCGGTCAATTCCTCCATGCTCGATGCCGTTTCCTGCAGTGTCGCCGCCTGCTGTTCAGTGCGCGTCGACAGATCGGCATTACCGCCTGCAATCTCGCGCACGCCGTCTGCGATCGCCGCCGTCCCGTGACGAACCTGACTGACAGCAGCAACGAGCCCCTCCTGCATGCGGGCAAGCGCCCCCATCAGGCGGCCCATTTCATTCGTCTGCACGCCGGCGATCTGCCCCGTGAGGTCGCCGGCCGCGATCCGCTCGAAGTGCTGGATTGCCGCGTTGATTGGTCGCACGATCGACGCTGTCACCATGAAGCGCGCGAACAGCCCAAGCGCGATCACTACCAACCCGATCGCACCAAACAGCCAGCACAACTGCTGGAAATTCCGTTGGGCCGATTCGAAGCGGGCTTTCTGCTGCTGTGCCTGAACATTCTCTAACGCAAGCTGGGCGCTTTTATAGTCGCTGAACACCGCGTCAGGGGCCTGGCGCTCCGTGGTCCGGAAGGTGATGAAATCGCTCTGGTCGAGCGCCGCGACTTCAGGAGCCAGCACCTGTTTCATCAACTGCTCACGCCTCGCGCGCAATGCGTCGGCGAGACCCTTCTCTACGCCGTCCGACGGCGACTGCGTCAGGTAGGCCGCCAGTTCACGATCACTGTCAGCCAGCCCGGCGTGTACGCGGGCGAGCACCGCGTCGGTGGGTTTTCCCTGCGCGACGAGCGTTTCGTAGGCGCCGAGATCGACCCGCACCTGCAGAATCGCTTCGCCGCTCGCGGTAAGGTGACGCAAGGCGACCGTCTCTTCGGTGTACATCTTTTCGAGTGCCGCGTTGGCCGTCTTCAGGCCAGCGACCGATGTGGCGATCACGAACACCAACGCGGCCGTATAGCAGGCGATCGTGACTGTCAGGGCGGTACGGATAGTGGTATTTCTGAACATGGTAGTCGTCCTCGACCCGCGGAACAGAAAAAAGCGGCGAACGGATTTATCCGTCGCCGCAAACAGGAGCACTTTTCGTCGATGAATGAGCCGGGAGGGCGGCGTCCAGGATCAGAAGCGGGTGCGCACGCCTGTCGTCAGTTCAAGCTGGTTGGTCGCGCCAAACGTGCTTCCGACCGTATAGCCGCCATGAAGCCTCATGTAGTCGCCGGCCAGATAGACTTCGGTACGCTTGGACAGATGATAGAACGCCGACCAGTACAGCGTTTCCTTGTAACCGTTGTGGAGGCCCGACGTCGGATCGAAAGCGCCGATGTTCGCGTTGGGGATATCGCCGTCCGCATTGTAAGCGGCGTTCTTCACGCGCATCTGCTGATAGCCGAGCTCATAATCGAACGGCCCCTTGGGGGACAGCTTGAGCGACGCCGTCCAGGCGTTGTCCTGACGTTGGCCGAGCGCACCCTGATTGCCCAGGTAACGGAAGTAACCCGCGTTCGCGCGCAAAATACCGAACTGATAGTTGCCGCCCACCGAGAACGTCTGGTTCGTGATACCGGCGCGATTCACATGGCTATAGAAGCCCGACACGTCGAACTGCCCGCCGTTATACCCGAGTGCTGCCTGGTAGTTGGAGTTGGAACCGAAGCTCGTCGAGTTGCCAAATGCGTAACCTGCGCTGGCGAAAATGCCATTGTCGAACAGTTTCTTCCATGCCACGCCGTTGTTATAACGTGTGCCGGTCGCGCTGGCCGCGTAGAAAATCATCTGCTTGAAGTTATTCGCATTGGTCCAGCCGCCCTCTTCCGTCGTCAGGCGAGCCGAGCCGTACGGGTCGCCATAGATCGTCGATGCGTCGCGCGCTATCGTGTTCTGGAAACCTGCCGTGATCTTGCCGAACGTGTCGTTCTCGATACCCACCCATGCGTCACGGTCGAAGATCTGGCCCGGATCCTCCATCTGGCCGTTGGCGACAACGTATTCGCTTTCAAGCCGGAAAATGATCTTCGAACCCGCACCGATATCTTCAGCGCCCTTCAGGCCCCAGCGGCTTCCGCTGAACCAGGGTTCGCCGCCGATACCCATGCCGATGACATGATCGCCGTTCGCGTTCGCGTGCGACTGATAGGTCGGCACGCTCAAATCCATTAGGCCGTAGAGTTGCACGCTCGACTGCGCGTACGCGCCGCTCGCCCCAAACGCCCCTGCTGCGACTGCCAGGGTAAGGTACTTTTTCTTCAAGATCGTCTCCTCAAGTTGCTGCGTTGAAAATCTGCTTTTTTTCTGTTTGCGGCTGGTGCAGCCCGTCTGGCCG
This sequence comes from Paraburkholderia aromaticivorans, assembly GCF_012689525.1. NCBI lineage: Bacteria > Pseudomonadati > Pseudomonadota > Betaproteobacteria > Burkholderiales > Burkholderiaceae > Paraburkholderia > Paraburkholderia aromaticivorans. The sequence continues at coordinate 2,136,534 of NZ_CP051514.1, read as the reverse complement.
GATATCCGCTCCGGTACGCCAATGAACGCAATCCTAGTTACCCCAATCCTTCACGCTCCTTTCCCGTACCTTTTGCACAACTAAGTGTATTCACTGATGTACGTGGCAGCGATTCTCCCCGTTATTCCGGATCCCTCTGCCGGAGGATATAGCCCAGGCCCCGCAGCGTCATGATCTGTGCGCTGGAGTGCACGAGATGTTTGCGCAAACGGTGGATGTAGATGTCGATGGCGTCTGCGCTCGGTTCGTCATCCAGACTGAACACGCTTTCCATCAGCATGGTTTTCGAGACTGTCTTGCCCTGTCGCAACATCAGCGTTTCGAGGACGGTGTGCTCGCGGCGCCGCAACGCGAGGGGGATGTCGTGGTGAACAAACTCCCGCGTATCGGATATGTATTGCAGGTCGCCGCAGGTGAGACGCGAAGACATTCCACCTGATTGCCGGCGGATCAGCGCCTTGATGCGCGCGACCAGCTCACGTGCTTCGAACGGCTTGACAACATAGTCGTCGGCACCCGCACTGAAACAGTCAACCTTGTCTTCGGTCGAACCATGCGCAGTCAGCATCAACACCGGCACCTTGTCGCCGCGGCGGCGTAGTCTGGCCAGCACCTCCTTGCCGTCCATTCGTGGCAACCGGAGGTCAAGCAGCACCACGTCATAGCGTTGCGTCGTCAGCATTCCATCCGCGCGTTCACCGTCAGGGGCACAGTCGACCGCGAAGTTCTCCTGGCGCAACAGATTGACAATCCAGTGCGCGAGCTCAATGTTGTCTTCTACCAGTAGCAATTTCATTGCGTCTTCCTCAATCACGCCATCTCGGCAAGCGGACCGTGACGACTAGGCCCACATGCTCCGCGTGCGGCCTCAATGCGACCGTTCCACCGTGCGAATGCGCGATTTCACGCACGATTGACAGGCCCAGACCCGTCCCTTCGATGTCAGTCGCTCCGCGATAGAAACGTTCGAACACATGGGCACGCACCTCGGCCGGAATGCCGGGACCGTTGTCGACAACCTGCAGTACAACTTCGTCGCCTTCCTCGCGGCACAGAGCGGTAACCCTTCCGCCCTTCTGCGTGTAACGGATCGCGTTATCGACCAGATTCGTCACGAGCGCCGTCAATAGGGTTTCGCTGCCTGGGACGGACACCGTCCCGCTGAACTCCGCGCCGAGATCGATCTGGCGTCGCTGCGCGGCGACAACCAGTTCTTCCAGTACGCGTGAGACGACAGCGGCCACGTCGACCCTGAGCGGAGTACGGCCAGACGGAGACGACTCGGCCTGTGCCAGCAGCAGCAGCTGGTTGGTCATTTCGGTCATCTTCCCGCTGCTGCGACGTATTCCCGCCAGCGCTTCGGTGAGCAGCGGTCCGCAATGGCCGCACGGGCGGGCGCACTCGATCTGTGCTCCCAGCAGCGCAAGGGGGGTACGCAACTGGTGCGCGGCGTCCGCAATGAATTTGCGCTGTGTCGTCGCATGCAGTTTAGGGCTACGCTGAAGAAGCCAGCGTTTTCGCCAACAGCTTGTCGCTGAATTTCGGAATGCGAGATCAGCGACCCGACTGGTTCGATTTTCTGGCCCTGAAGGGCCTTGCAAGCGGGTCTCTCGACCCACTTTGGCTACTCATGGACGCAGCTGTGCCATCAGCCGCGTGCGGCTCATGTAGATGTTGGCCAGCGCGAGTGTGGTAAAGGCGCGCGTGGCGTTCTTCGCGAGGCCGCGATAGCGCACCTTGCCGAACCCCCACAGCCGCTTGACCACCGCAAAGACGTGTTCGACCCGGGCACGAATCTTCGACTTGCTGCGGTTTTTCGAGCGCCTGGCTTCATCGACTTCACCACTGCGATTGCGCACACGCTGGTTGGTGAAGTCCTTGGCTTTCGGCGCCTTGCTGGCGATGAGTTCCTTCTGGCTCGCATAGGCGCTGTCACCGTACACACGCTGCTCGCCGCCATGCAGCAGCGCCGGCAGCGGATGCTTGTCGTGCACGTTCGCCGCTGTCACTACCGCGCTGTGTGCCAGACCCGTCTGGCTATCCACACCGATGTGCAACTTCATGCCGAAGTACCACTGCTGGCCCTTCCTCGTCTGATGCATTTCGGGATCTCGCGCCTTGTCCGCATTCTTTGTGGAACTCGGCGCACCGATGATGGTGGCATCCACGATGGTGCCGCTGCCTACCTTCAGTCCGCGCCCTTGCAGTACCTCGCCGACCTTGGCGAACAATTGCTCGCCGAGCTTGTTGCGCTCCAGCAGCCGCCGGAACTTCAAGAGCGTCGTACCATCAGGAACGCGCTCGCGCCCCAGGTCAATGCCGACGAATCGCCGCAATGCGGTGCTATCCAGCAGCGCTTCCTCGCAGGCTTCATCGGCCAGGTTGAACCAGTGCTGCAGAAAGTGCATGCGCAGCATGCGCTCCAGACCCACTGGCGGGCGACCGCCCTGACCCTTCGGATAGTACGGCTCGACAACCTCGCACAACTGCGCCCACGGCACGATCTGCTCCATCGTCTCAAGGAACACATCGCGTTTGGTTGGCCGACGGTACTGTTCAAATCCGGCGCCTTGATCGGCCGCCATCGCAAGGGTCTGTTGTTTCATGCACATCTAACGATTGAGCGACCAATGCCGTTGACCTTTTTCAGCGTAGCCTTAAGGCGCGCGATACACTGATTGATCGCGTCGACGACAGGGCGCAACTCGGAAGGCAGGCGCTCGACCCGCACAGGCACGAGTTGCAACGCGTCGCGATCGGCGACGTCATCCTTCAGTCTGACAAGCGGTCGCAATTCAAAGGTCAGCCCGAGCAGGACAAGTGCTAGCACGAGTGCCAGCATCAGAGCCTGCCGGACTAACTGGGGACGCCACAGTGTCAGCAGCATGGCCCGGTACGATGCCTGCGTCTTGGCCACGATAACTGTAACCGGCTCGGTCGCGCCGGAGTCGTAGAGTTCACGCGCGTAAGCGACCGCGCGAATGGGCCGACCATCAAGCGCCGTGTCGTAAAACACGGGCCCCGGTGTTGCCTGCGCAGGGAAGGCCAGGTCGGGATTGCCGCCGAGCAGGCCCGCACCACCCTTGACCACCTTGTAGAACACCTGGTCCTGCTCCGGCGACTCGAACATCTCGAGCGCCGCGGGCGGAATCCTGGCAACCAGCACGCCATTTTCCCAATTGACTTCCTCGCCGATAATGCGCGCTGATGCGAGCAATGCGTTGTCCTGCAGAAGGCAGGCAGTCTCGCGAGCCGCGTCATATGCCGTCATGCCAGTGACGAGTACAAACGCGGCGACCGGCACCAACAGCCACCCGAGCAGGCGCACACGCAGGCTATGCATCATTGTCGACTCCCGGGACCTTACGCGCGTGCCGTAACTGCGACCAGCACTAGTCGTTTCCTTCTCCTGGCTCATCGCAAGCGCAACCTTCCGCCTGCTGACGCTCAGAACGCAGCTGGCCTCCATTTGAGCAGGCGCTTTTCCAGCGTGGTAAGCAGATAGTCCGCAGTAAGGGCGACTACCGCGAGCACGATCATCGCTGCAAACACGCCACTGGCGTTAAATGCGCCCTGCGCGGTCGAGATCAGCAGACCAATGCCCTGCTTGGAGCCGAGAAACTCGCCAACCACAGCGCCAACCAGGGCGAAGCCGAAGCTCACGTGCAGGCTGGCGAGAATCCACGACAGTGCGGAAGGAATCACAACTGTGGTGGTCAGTTGACGCTTCGATGCGCCCAGGATCTGCGCATTCGCGATCATGTAGCGGTCAGCTTCCCGTACGCCCTGGAAGGCGTTGCCGAACACGACGAAAAAGACCATCACGACGGCCAGTGCCACCTTCGATGCCATCCCGAGGCCAAGCGCAATGACGAAAATGGAACCGAGGACAACGCGGGGAATTGAATTCGCGATCTGGATGTAGAGGCTGAACACGTCGGAGAGCAGCTTGTTGCGACCGAGCACAACGCCACAGACGATACCGCCAATCGAACCGATCAGAAACCCGAGAAATGTTTCCTCGAGCGTGACCCATACCTGCACCAGCAACGGGCCTTGCGACGTGCCGTTCACGAACCAGTCCACGATCTGCTGGAAGATCAGCGACGGCATCGAGAAGAAGAATGGATCGATCCACTTGGTCCGCCCGCCGATCTCCCATCCGCCGAGCACGACCACCAATACCAGGACACGCAAGCCGATGATCAGCGCGCGCCGTTGGCGCAGCCGTCGCTGTGCGATTCGTTCAACTGCGGCCAGCGAGGTAGCGTCGATGCCTGCTTCGGCCATGTATTCAGAGGTTGCCATGAGTGTTTTTAGAAGCTGGGTTTGTGTCATGCGATCTGTACTTCTTCTCGCAGGTCGTGCCAGATATCGCGGGAGATCTCGATAAAACGCGGCTCGTAGCGAACCTCCGAGGTGATGCGTGGACGTGGCAGATCGATTTCGTAGACCTTTTTCAGCGTCGCGGGCCGCGCACTCAGCACGAACACCCGGTCGGCCAGCGCAATGGCTTCTTCGAGATCGTGCGTGACGAACACCACCGAGCCCGCATTGGCCGACCACAACTGCAGCAGCTCATCCTGCATCAGCGTGCGGGTCTGCATGTCGAGCGCGGAAAACGGCTCGTCCATCAGCAGGATTTCCGGCTTGTTGATGAAAGTCTGCGCGAGTGCGATGCGCTTGCGCATGCCGCCCGACAGTTGATGCGGATAATGCTTGCCAAACTTCTCCAGCCCGACGCGGCGCAGCCATTCGTTCGCCTCGTCGTACGCGGCGGATTTCGAGCGGCCGCGATACAGCGGGCCAGCCGCCACGTTGTCGAGCACCGAGCGCCAGGGAAACACTGCGTCGGCCTGAAACACAAAGCCGATGCGTGGATCGATGCCATCAACCGGTGCGCCCATCACACGCACTTCGCCGGTGGTCGGCTTGAGCAGGCCGGTGATCATGCTGAGCGTCGTCGATTTGCCACAACCGGTCGGCCCGACCACCGCGACGAACTCACCTTTGGCGACGGACATGCTGAAGTTGCGCAACGCGACGGTCGCCTTGCCATCGTGGCTCACGAAGCGGCACGATACCGAGCTGAATTCGATCGCGGGTACGTCCCTGGAAACTACATGGTTCATGAAGTACATCCATTTGGATAATCTGAGGCGCAAACAAACCCGCAGGCACAACGGACACCAATGGCGTCCGTTGTGCCTGCGCCAGCGACCTATTTCGAGCCGACAAACTCGTTGGTGTAGGTTTTGCCCAGTTCGACATGCTTGCCCTTGACGGACGGGTTGAACGCCGAGAGCACCTTGAGCACAGTCGCCGGACCATCAGCCGGCATCTTGCCGTCGACCGTGTACATCGGCAACGACGCCTTCAGGGCGCTCACGTAAAGCTGCTTGTCCTTCTGATAGTCGTCGGGCATCTTCGCCGCAATCTCTTCCGCGCTATGCGTGTGGATGAATTGCATCGTGCGAACGAAGGCATGCGCGAGTTTGGCGGCTTCAGCCTTGTGCGAATCGGCCCACGCGGCCTGCACGTAGAGACTCGATGCGGGGTAGGTGCCGCCGAGCGCCGCCTTCGTGCCCTCGACCGAGCGCATGTCGACGAGCACTTTCGCCTCGCCGGATTTCAGTAATGCCGACACCGTGGGCTCCGTGGTCATGCCAGCGTCGATACGGCTTTGTTTGATCGCCGCGATGAAGCTGGCATCAGCACCCACCGGTAGCATCGTGTATTCCGTCGACTGGATACCGTGCTGTCCGGCGAGGTATTGCGTCAGGAAGCTGGTCGACGAACCCAGGCCCGTCACGCCGAGCGTCTTGCCTTTGACGTCGGCCATGGATTTGACCGTATCGGCAGCTTTGGTCGACACCATTTCGACTTCGCCTGGCACCTGACCGAACACGACAATCGCCTTGACTTCCTTGCCCTTGGTCTGGAGGTCGATCGTGTGGTCGTAGAAGCCGACGACGCCCTGGACGGCGCCGGCCAGCAGTTCGTTCTCCGCATCGACACCGGCCGGCTGCGACAGCAGTTCGACATCGAGCCCCTCGTCCTTGAAGTAGCCAAGCTGTTCAGTCAGGCGCGCCGGGAGATAGATCAGCTTCGTGATGCCCCCGACCATGATCGTGATCTTCCCGGTGTCGGCAGCCGTCGCGTGTTGCGAGGCAAGGCTGAACACCAGGCTGGAAGCAAGAGCAAGTTGGCGAAACACGCTCAGATTAGGTCGCATCGATAGTCTCCGTTATTGTCGGCAGCACGGTGCTGCCTGTCTGCATCGATGGCGGAATTATGGAAGCATGAATCCTTCTCACGGCTTTCACGACGAAGCCTTTCGATTAGGGGATTTCCATGAGACAGACCGTCGCCGGGTGCGAAGCACGGCCGCGTTACGGTCTGCGTCGATCTTTCGCCACCTGATTCAGGAAAGGCTGATTCCAGTCATGGAAAACCCCCAGCAGAAGTCACCGCCGGTGAAAGCGTTGAGAAGGTTTCGCCCTCTTAAAATCGCATGATTGACATGGAAGGGCCTCGCCTGAAAACGATTTTCAAGACCGGTGAAATCGGAAGAATGATCTTCCAGACCGGCAATCTCACGTCGAACGCAGCGTCGGACAAACTGCCCGAACACAAACATCCAGCCCGCTTCCTGACGGCGCACACGCGGGTGATTCCACCAACATGAGTGACGATGGGATTGACTGTTACCTGATCCGCGGCGTGACGTCGCAAGGCAAGCTGTTCCGGCCCGGCGATTGGGCCGAACGTCTGACCGGGGTTATCACGCTGTTCGTTGGAGAGCGCAGCCCCGGCATTCATGTCGCCTGCACGCGACTTGCGATACCGGTTGTGGAGCAGGATCTTAAATGCCTGCGCATCGCGCACGAATTGCGGTGCGTCTGTCCCGACGCATTCAATTTTGTGATGCGGTTCGCCAGGGACAACGACCTTGCAGTCGCGACCTGTCGTGTTTCCGGTGAATCGGCAGGATGAATTCAGAGGTGGGGGCGGATGACTTCAATAGAGCGAGGAAAATGACGAGGTAAACGCGTCGGCGGTTTCAACAGTTGCGACCGGCGCGATGGCTAGGAGACCGTTGATGGGAATACTCGCTGAAAATCGTTACACCTATGCGTGCGCAGCGTGTGGACACCATGCCACCGTGTGGGGGCCGGACGCGTCGCATGCGGGAGAACTGGCCATTTGCGCGCGGTGCGACGGACAGGTATGGCTGAGCAGTAGATAACTCTACAGGTGGCCATAAGCGGCGGTGGACGCCTCGACGGCCGTGGAGGGCTAAGCCGATGACGGCGGCCGAAATGGCCTGAAGCCGCCTTTCTCGACGCGCCGGTTCTGCCGCCAATTGTAGTCGCCCGTCAGGATGACATGGTTCCAGTGAACAGGCGCAACATGCTTGAGCAGCGCTTCGTCGATTTGGTGCCCCTGCGCGCGAAGCGCTGCCACGGCACGCTCCAGATAGACGGTGTTCCATAACATGATCGCCGCGACAACGAGATTCAGGCCGCTGGCACGATGACGCTTTAACTCGAACGTACGATCGCGGATCTGACCAAGCCCGCGGTCGACCGCGCTGGACACGTCGCACGCCTTCACCGGGGGCGAGTGGCAGCTCGTGAGCACCATCGTTGAGGGACTGGAGTGGTCCTACGGATGGGAGCCCCGGCCGCGCAGCGCCTGCGCTTTGTACTGGATCTGGCGTATTCGACCGGCCTGCGGACAAGCGAACTCGTCGGCACAAAGCTTGGTGGCATTCAGACCGACGCCCAGGGCGATCACTGGCTGCACCCGATCGGCAAGGGCAGCAAGGCTGGCAAGGTCGCGCTTCCGCCAATGGCCTGGTCAGCGCCGGATCGTAATTTGATGGAACGTGGCTTGTCGGTCTCGCCAGCACGATGGAACCCGAAGACGCCGCTGATCGGCAGCCTCGGACTCGACAGTGCGGCCGGCATCAGCGGTGTACGCCTGTTCGGAGGTCATGCGGCGCTTCTTCGTGCAGGCGGCCGAGATAGTCGGGCTCGACAGTCCGGTGCTGGCGGAAAAGCTGCGCCGCGCGAGCCCTCACTGGACTCGGCACACTCATGCCACACAGGCACTGACACACGGGGCGAACTCACAACGGTTCGCGATAACCTGGGTCACGCATCGATTGCGACGACCCCGATTTATCTGCACAGCGATGAAATCAAACGCGCCCAACAGCTCCGTCAGGCTTTTGCGGCCGGGTGACTGTGACGTCTCTGTACCTGACCCACCATGGTCTTAGCGTACTTTGTCGCCCCTTTCGTCAAACGCCCCCAAGTGTATCCACCATTCGCTCCGGGTCGAAGTATGCGCCCGCTGGAATGGGACACGTTCGGGGTGATGGAGTGACGGATGCCCGGTCAGGCGCCGCCAGCGAATATGCCAACGCTGAAGGTCGCCAAGCGGCCGATGATCAGCCTGGCGTAACCATGGTCGGTTCGCCCGCTCGGCACCCGTCGACCATCGCGGACACCAGGACGGCGACAATACCGGTGTGCAATTCGCCAGCTACCACGCACCCAACAGCGCGCGACCATCACGAGCAAATTGGGCCTGGCTGCATCCGGTGCCCTTTCGATCCTGCTCAATACGTGCGGCTGACGGGAAGGCGCGTCTCCACTGTGGGCCGCCGCCCGAAGACGTCTTCCGCAATGGCACCGGCATTGCAGGAGCCGGAACAACTTTGCAATTGACCGCCAGTTTCATACGCTAGAGGTGCGCCTTACATTGTTCGACTTCCTACGCTTACGCGCGACACGCTTCAAAAGGAGAATAGTGATGGCAACCGCGACAAAGTGGAACACGGTCCCAGGCCACTGCATTGCTGGTTCAAGTCGAAAAATAGCAAGTCGCGTTTCTTGTCGGCGCTTCCTTCGCGGCTGGCTCGGGGTGCTCTGCGCCCTTCTGCTGGCGGGCAATCTCGCCCACGCAGCTACGATCCATGGAGGCGATATCCTGGTTGTCGACGCCCAGGCAGGCAAGCTGTTTCTTGTAGATCCCAAAACCGGCGCCCGCACTGTCATCAGTGACTTTCTGGATCCGTCACAAGGGCCTGTAGACAGATCGTTTCTCGCGGGCGTTGCCATAGGACGGGGGAAGTTATTCGTCACCGCTGCCACCACCGGCATTTACGCGGTTGATCCGCGCACCGGAAACCGAACTCTTGTGAGCGACTTCACTACCGGGGCTTTTCGTGGAGACGTCTTTGGCTCGGCGGTGGATGCGTCCGGACGTCTCATGACAAATTGGGCGCAACCGCAATTCGGTGGCGCTCCGAGGTCAATTGTTCGCATAGATACACTGGCGGCCACTCGCGTTGTGATCAGCGATCTCACGAACCCCGCTCAGGGCGACGTGTTCAATTGTTGTGTCGCGTACTTTACCGATCTGGCGCTGGATAAAACCGGGATGATCGTCGCAAGCGTCACGTGGTTTGTCCCCGTCGGGCCCAACCGGGACGCAGGGGACGTATACCGGATCGATCCCGTTACGGGCCAACGATCGCTGCTCAGCGATTTCGCCAACCCGGCACAGGGTGCCACTGACTCGGTACCTTCAACCGGCATTGCCATCGAGACCTCTGGGCAGATCCTGGCCGATTCGCACGGGTCGGAAATCGCGCCTGGCCCCAAAAATCTACTTCTGCGAATTGATCCCAGTACCGGGAACCGTGCTGTCCTCAGCGATGTCGACAATGCCGCGCAAGGACCGCTGGGGTCGCGCCTCTCCGGCATTGCCCTGGAGGCGAGGACGGGAAGGATAATTGTCGGCGCCGGTAACCCCGCGAGCAGAGCCGCCGACCCAACCCTGCTCTTCCGAATCGACCCGCAGACCGGGCAACGGACCTTGCTCAGCAATTCAGGTGATGCGCATCAAGGACCGCCGTTCGCATGGATCTCTGAGATTGCAGTTGTGCCGGAAAAATCCAACGACTCGGGCTTTGTCGCCGCACCATCAACAAATCCGTTCGCGAGTCCGTTTGGACCAGTCAAATGAAATGCAGCGCAGACGCTCCTGCAAGCCCTTCCCTTCCGGGCTGACCGCCAGGGCCCCGCCGGCCTTCAGGCCACCCCGGTAGGTCGTCTAAGCGGGCCACGCCGGACATTTCATCGCTGATGGTCCTCAGCGCGCGATCCGCTGCGGCATCGAGTTTGGCAGTAACGCCTGATTGCGCTATCGAGGCGTTCGCCGACGACGTTGGGTTTGGCCAGTGCGCGGCGAGGACCTGGCGCAGGTGCTGAAACAGCGTAGCGAATACAAGGCGCTACCTCGAGTTTCGGCCCGCGCGTCGGCGGCGCAGCATCAGTTCCGTGCTTGTGCACGAAAGCGGCACGATGCGCATGGGTTCGCGGCGATGCTCTTCATCGAGGAACGCCAGCGACCGCTTGACCTGGTGGCTGCGCGAGACGATGCGCACGAGCCGGCCCGATGGCGAATCCGCCGCCACGGGTAAGCGCTCCTGCCCATGTACCGCCATGCGCGTGGCGACGATTCGGCAGGTCTCGTCCGACAGTGCTATCTCGGAGGTATTCCCGCCGAACACCCCGGCAGACGCATCGCATCGACGCACGCGTCCTCGCCGATGCCGGCGAGACCATTCAACCAGGTCCAGAACGCGACAAGTTCGTCAAACCGCTGCCGACCGCAGAACAGAAAGCCCAGGCGCCACTGGTCAAGCGCTGTCGTCAACTGACCGGCATGCTTGTCGTCGGGCGCAACCACGCCCCGAAAGGCGGCAGCATAACGTGAGTTAGCTCCCAGCCTTTCGTTGCGGGAAGGGCTGGGGACAAACCCGCGCCGCCGCCCCACATCAGAAATCTTTCCGTTACGATGGGCTTCCCATACAACGGGGGTTTTTTTGCGTAACCGTTCCACTGCGCGACGAACCCCAGTCCTGCCATTCTCCCGGGCTGTGGCATCGCGCTCTGATTGTTGACGTTGTCTCCCGGAATGCTGTGCGGTGCGCACTGCCGCATCCGGTGCATCTGCTCATTGGCCGCCGTAGAGCGCGTTCAGGCGATCCAGCGTGCCGTCCTTCTGGGCGCGCTGCAATTCCTGAACCACTTCCGCGCGAGTCTTGCCACGGAGGCCACCGCTGCCGCTACTGCCCACCGGGGTACCGCCGACTGCGTCCGACGTCATAGCTGCGTTGCTGTCGGAGGCCGTCCTGGACGTGTCGGAGGTGTCTCCCGCATAGGCGAGCGTCGTGCACAACGTCAATGCGGCAATAGGGACCAAAATCAGAGATTTCATCGTATTCTCCAGCAAGGTGCATGACATGCCCGACGCTAATCGAATACCGCAGTTTGCGCCGGGATTCCGTGCCGCTTCGAAAGCATCAAAGGTTCTTGCGAGGACTCGGCACGCTCTTGTAATACCACCGCGGAATTTCCTTTATTCCCGATCTATCTCTTTTTTGTATCGCGCCTGCTCCAGGATAGGACCCGGTATCTGGAGCCGGGCCCGTGGCAGGAGGTCACGCGCGACAAGATTCCACAATGTACCTTCACTGCACTGAAGTCTTCCCTGTACCCTCCACAGCACGCATGACCAAGATGGGAGCGACAGGTCATCTTCGCTCGGCAATGTGGAAGAGATCCAGATCAAGGGGCGCGCGTTAGCTTTTTGAGAAGAAACTTTGATGGCGCCACTCCCGTCGCGTATGCCGCACTTTTTCGATCCCGCAAAAGCTCACCGTTCGGGCAGATAGCACAAGCAAAAAGCAACTAATTGTTTGCCACAGCTCAACACGTGACAAAGTCAAGCCCAGCTTTGCAGACTTCATGGCGACGAACGGGTTTGCTCATCGTAGACGGCCGGTCGTCGACCCGCCCCGCGAAGGATTCGTCCGTTCGAAAAAAACTGGCCTCATTCTCAACTTGCGTTTCTTCCGAGTTTCGAACGTCAATCTTCATGGTCACCCGATCTGCAGAAGTGCTGCCGGTCGGGATACGAAATTGCGTGCTTCGCCTCCCGGCGGAGCTGTTTGGTGCGCAACTCGCGGTACAGGGGCCGTTCTGTCGTCGACACACGCCTCGTGCCCGAGATGTCAAAAACACATCGGGATACCAACATCAGCGTAATTTCATTCGTGATCCTACGCATTTGACATAAAATGAATGATCGACGTTTAATTTGCAATCCTATGTTTACCAAGACGAAGAGGTTCCAATTTGTGCAGGAGGCTGCTGCACAAATTCTGGATTCGGCCATGCCTTCAGGTTGCGCGGTGACAATTTGCGCAAGGCGGGGAGGGCTGGCTTGCGCTGGATCAGTGTGGCGACACGCTCTTCAAGTTTCTGGTGATCGAAACGTCGAAAGGGAAGATTGCCTGTCTCACGAGGCCACGATGAAGCGTCTCGAATCGACGATTGGTGACCTGCCCAAGGTGTTGGCCGTGCAGTACTACATGTTCCTGCGCCATGGATTTGAGGGTTACAGGCGGATCATGCAGCATACGCTGGACAATGCGATCGCGCTGCGCAAGACACTCGTGGACAGTGGTTACTTTACGATTATGAACGAGACTCAGCGAATTCCTGTGGTAGCTGTCACGCTCGACAAGAAAATCACGAAGTTTAACGAGTTCGATGTATCAAACAAGGTCCGCGAAAAGGGCTGGGTACTCTCGGCGTACACGATGCCCCCCAACGCCGAAGAGGTGCGGAGCCTACGGGTCGTGGTCCGCCCGCACGTCAATAACAATGTGGCCCAGTTGCTGGGGCATGACATCCTCGCTGCATGCAAATACCTAGAAGAGCACGGCGGAAACGCGACGCCGCCGAAGCTCCATGCGCACGCGGCAGAAAAGACAACATTGTCAAAATGTTAAGGAACGCATTCTCCTCTTTAAACCCGCGTTGAGGAGGAGTGGCGAACAGGGCGGCGACGGCGCCCGCGAATTGCGGGCGTCGGCCACCCGATCAACCGGGGCAGGCGTCGAACAAACCTGAACAGAAAGCGACGATCGCGATCACTAAGAATGGCCGAATTTGGCTGCGGATCAGCCAATCGAATGACGGATTTGTGGGATGAGCGAGCGGCAACAATTGGCCGATTGTTGTCGGATGAGCGTGAACGTGCCGGGACCGCGTAACAGTCGGCTGAGATCTTAGAGGGGAAGATTCTCGTGCTACAGATTTGCTACAGCAATGCCGTGAATCCATAGCTGATAGGCGTTGCGCCTGTCATTCCACCCCCTGAACTATCGCCGCCTTGAGACGACAAGTCAAAGCTACTTTGTCCGTCTCAGTGCGACCCCTTGCCGACGGTCGAGGCGTTAGAGGTGCAACGGCAGATATCTGAGTCGAGCGGTCGCTCACCACGGCCGCTCCAGCCAGGTACGCGGGTCGGCCACGGTTACTCATGAACCTGGCAAGGAAGGCCGGCGCCTAGAATACCAATCCGAACAGTCGCTTCAGCAGTTCTTCTAGGGACATCATCGTTAGTGCGAGCGGCACGATCGGGATAAGTACCGCAGCCGCGAGGCGTATGATCGCGTCTTTGGTGATGGGAGCAATACGCATCGTCCGCACCACGTCGAAACTATTGGCAAGATCCGCAAGCGACTGGATGTCGGCACTGCCCACCAAGGCCTCGCCCGTAGGCGAGCTTCCTCTTAACCACTTGGTGTCGAATTCGCGCACGTATCGTTCCGCCAACGAGCCGTACTCACTCAGGCCCGTCCGCTTCGCCTGCGCGAGCTGAGGCGCGAAGACCAGTAAAGGAGCGAAGACGAGGCATAGCAGGAAGAGGACCATCGCTCCGATCTCGACCTTGAATTCCGTGAGTGCCGCACCGGCGAAAAAAATTCGGTTGGCGAACTGTGCAGCGAGCATTGCGCCGTGCGCGACCAGGAGGGTCGTGAACGCGTAGACCGTATTGGCAAGAAATCCCAGGCCGCCGACGCGATCAGGGTGCGTCGGAACGAGCTCAGTCCGATGCGCGATACGTGCCACAGAAACCGCGTCCAGATGAACAGTCGGAAGTACCAGCGGATCAAGAGGAACTGGAAAATAGGCACACTCACATAGGCATACCAGAATCCGGCGGGCGAAAGCGACAATTCACCAGCGCCGGGTACGGCATACCATGACGTCGTCGTTTGCAGCGCAGTGTATTGACGCCAGACAACGAAGATACCCACGCCATACACAAAAGCGATCATCAGTAGCTCGGCGGCTATCGAATTGCGGAGCCGGAACGCCGACCTGATGGCCTCATCGAACCGTGTAACGGACGCTTCCGGAATGATCTTCCGGTCGAGGAATGCGCGCGCGATCGGACGTAGGCGCCGGTGCACTACCAGTTCGGCGAGGATCAGCAGGGGCACGGCCACAAGAAAACGGATGTGGACTTCAAAATCCACCAAGAACGGTACTGCCACGGAATGACCGAGCAGATGTCCGTCGAGCGCAGAGAGCGCCAGCAGCGGCAGCCAGGCCACAAGCGAGATGACGAGAACCCGCTGGCGGACCAACTCCAGTGCATCGTCGGCCATGTGCACCCTGCGCAGCAATTGGAAGAGCGGGCCGCCAAGAACCAGTGAGAAATTCTGCGTATCGCGCAGGATCTCCTCGGCGGTCGGGGCGGTATGGCCTGTTTTGTCTGGTCTCAAGCCTAAATAGCGATTCATGGCCTCGGCGCCTCCATCCCCTGATTCAGCCGGCAAGGTGGCCCGCGAGTCAGCGGCCGCACACCCCTCCTCGACTTGAGTCTCATTATAGGGCAGGGAGAATTCGCGAAAATTCCAGATCATCTGCTTGCCAAATAGGCACGTGTAAATTGAGGCCAGAGAAGAAACAGGAAACTCTCCATTGCTGCCAGCCAGGGGATCCCCAGGCGGGAGCTGCGTACGTGTTGCTTGAAGCACGGTTCGCCTGACATCGATGTTCGAAAGGCATATTTGACGTTGGCGGATCTGACCGCGGTCGTAATAAGGTGGGTGGAGCACATCGCGCCTTTTCGTATCGATGATTCGAACGGCTGCGCGCCTGGAAGACATCAAGGTCTGTGTAGAAAGCGTTCCAAGAGAATCGTATCTCTCGGTCTTGGCTTGAGCAGGCGAATGAGCACGATCCTTAAAATCGGTGCGACGACGATTGTCACAGTTGCCGGACTAGCGCATGCGCAGAGTAGTGTCACGCTTTATGGGCTAATCGACGCGGGCCTGACCTACACCAACAGCCAGATCAGCGGGACAGGCGGCGGCCACAGCAACTGGGAGATGACGAGCGGCCCGGTCCAGTACAGTCGCTGGGGTTTGCGCGGGGCTGAGGACCTCGGCGCGGGAGTAAAGGCCATCTTCACCCTGGAGAGCGGCTTCAATCTGAACAACGGGCAGTTCTCGTCGAGCAACCGCATCTTCAATCACCAAGCGTACGTTGGCTTGTCAAGCCGCGATTACGGCGCGCTCACGCTGGGCCGCCAAACCGATAGCACGGGCGATTTTTGTCGCGCCGCTTTCATTGACGGGAACGGAATACGGCGGCACGCATTTCGCGCATTCGCTTGACAGCGACAACCTGAACGATTCGTTGCAGATCAATAACTCGGTGAAGTATCTGAGCCCGGAATTCGGCGGCCTCAGGGTCGGTGCGCTGTATGGCTTTTCCGATCAGGCGGGTGGATTCACGAACAATCGCGCGTATAGCTTTGGCATGTCCTATGTTGGGAAGCGCTGAATTTCGGTGTTGGTTACCTCGGGCTCAGCAGTTCTGCCCGGACGCCCGGACAGTTGAATACGAACGGCGCAGTCACCGATCCAACCGGCGCGTCCCTGCAGGGCGCGCTCGCACCGACGGGTGTGCCTTTAGGCGTGCTGGCCAACAGTCAGAAGACATTCGGCGCTGGCGTGAATTACACCTTCGGTCCGGCTGTGGCGGGCTTCGTCTACTCGCACACCAAGCTCACCCAATTCTTCCAGACTGAGCTAAGTGGAACTTTCCGCGACGAGCCGCTCGTGGCAGGCGCCGGGGCGACCCATGCATGGTTGCACGTCTTTTTGCCAGGAGCCGGTTGGGTGCCATACGACCCGACCAACTCACCGGTCGGCGGGACTGACCTGATCCGGGTGGCGTTCACGCGCAAGCCCGAACAGGCCGCGCCAGTGTGCGGTTCCTGGCTCGGTGACGCGCAGGACTTCATGAGCATGGACGTCCGCGCCAGCGTGTGGCGAATCGAGCAGCAGGCGGAGCGGGGCATGTGTCGTTAAACGTTCGTAGTTGGCCAAAGAGCACTACGCACATGATCGCCGGTGTTGGGCCGTTACATGAGTTAAGCCGACGTCCGAGCGGCCGCTTCAGGGCATACTCGAATGGCAGCAACTGGCCCAGACCGTGTCAAAACGCGTGGCCGCCGGGAATTTGACCAGGCGCTGTCTCGGCGGAGATCGCGGCTTATCGGTTGCGGCATCCTAAACGTCAATTCAGCGCCGAACATGTTGCAAGGACCGTCTGCCGCACGAGGTTTCACGCCCGCATTGCCTTCATAACCGTATCTGAGCCGAGTAGCTTGATTACCCGCTTCATGTTGTAAGCGAGCACGTGCAAGCTCATCTCCGTGCTCACCCGCTCGATAGTGCGCGTCAGGAAATGAGTCGCTCCCATCCAGGCCTTGATCGTGCCGAAGGGATGCTCGACGGTCTGTCGTCGGATACGCATCATGTCCGGGGCGAGATCAAGCCGGACCTGCATCTCTTCGAGCAATCCTTCGTGCTCCCAACGCGTTACCCGTCGTTCGGTGCTTGGGGTGCATTTATCTTTCAATGAGCACTGTTGGCACTGCGAGCTCCAGTAGCGATCTAACTTCAGGTCACGTTCAGTTGTCCTGTAGCGCCATATGAGACGCTCGCCCGCCGGACATCGATACTCGTTCTTCTCAGCGTCGTAGATAAAATCTTCTTTGCCCAAGCGGCCGTCGAACGTCGCGCCCGAGGTCTTCGTCTTGGGAACAAACGCCGTGATTCCGGCCTCGTGGCATGCGAGTATCTCCTCGCTCTTGTAATAGCCTTTGTCTGCAACTGCCGTGAGTTTCTCGACACCCATTTCCTTACGCGCGAGCTTGGCCATCGACGTAAGTTGGTCACGATCAATGCCGTTGTTGGTGACCTCGTGCGCGACAATCAGATGGTGCTTTGCATCGACCGCTACCTGGACGTTGTAGCCGACGACGCCTGTACCTCGCGTCTTCATCGAACGCGCGTCCGGGTCCGTGAGCGACACTTGCTTGTCCGGCGCTGCGTCGAGTTGAACTTCGACTTGCTTGAGGATTTGCATCTGCTCCTTGAGAGCCGCAATCTTGTCTTGCAGCCGTTCTGTCTTTGCCTTCGCGATCGTCGGCTCCTGGCGATCGGCGGTGTCCATCTGCACAAGATAACGGCTGATGCTTGCCTCGATATCCCGCATTCGCCGTTCTAGTTTTGCGTTGGTGAAGTTGCGGTCGCGATGGTTCACTGCCTTAAACTTGCTGCCATCGATTGCAACGAGCGCTTCGGAGAACAGGTCCAGGCGTTGGCATAGCATGACGAACTGACGGCAGACGCTGCGGATCGCTTTGCCGTTGTCTTTGCGGAACCGCGCAATGGTCTTGAAGTCCGGTGCCAAGCGGCCGGTGAGCCACATCAATTCAATGTTGCGTTGGGCCTCGCGCTCAAGGCGACGACTGGATTGAATACGGTTCAGGTAACCGTAGATATAGATCTTAAGCATCACCTCCGGGTGATATGAAGGTCGGCCGGTAAGTGCTGGTTCGACGCCCTCAAACCCAAGCTTCTGAAGATCAAGTTCATCTACAAAGACATCGACTACGCGCACGGGGTTCGTGTCCGTCACGTAGTCGTCGAGCGCTTCGGGAAGAAGAAAGCTTTGCGTACGATTGTCGCCTTGAACGAACCGCTTCATCTCGCGCACCCTCCGCTATCGGACGAGATATTTTAGCAATTCAAAAAGGTGTTTTGACACACTCTGGGCCGACCTTTGCCTGATGACGCCAGCCTAAAACTGCCTCAGTTCACATCATGCCGCCGGCGGCGCTCCCTGTGCCACCAGTGCCGGATGAAGGTGTGGACGTCGTTGTGAGCGGATGGGCGAGACCCGCCGCGGACAGCAGCGAGACGGCAGCCGGATAGGTCATGCCATTGACGTTGATGGCGCCTGCTGTCGCCAGCGCGCCGAGATCGCTGTCGACCCCTGCTTGCCCGACGATAAACGGCGTCGTCAGAAACGCCGGTGCCGTCAGTGTGACCGCATAGTGCTGCTGCAGATTCGTGACGACTGCCGATTGCGCAGCCAGTACATCGGTCTGATTTGCCAGCACCCGCTGGAACTGCGAGTTGCTGGGGAAGCCTGCAATCAGGCTGGTCTCGTTTGTGCCAAGTTGCGAAGCTAGGTAGACGAACATCAGTTCGGTCTCGGGTGTCGTATTGAAAGTGCCGCCGACAAATGCTAGCGAATGCAGGGTCGTACCGTCGGAGGTCACAGCGAGGATGCAGGGAAGCGTGGCGTTGAACGTAATGCTGTAATGTCCACCGCCGTCTGAGAGGGTGGAGCCCGAACCCGACGCACAACTGACGGTAACCATCGCGCTGGCGAGCGCCTTGCCGATGGCTGCCGTGCCGGATAGAGCGACGTTTGGCATCCCGTTTTCGCCGCCACAGCCGTCGAGGCCGAAGCAGGCGCTTCCGCCACACGCAACCAGTGTTGCGAGCGAAGCCGCGCAAAGTGCGGCCAGCGCCGGGCGAACGAAACGCAGATCCTGAGTGTTCATGGCCGCCTGCCGTTGATGGACGAGGATAAGGCGAGCCGCCCCACACAAAGGGACCGGCGCTATTTTTAATTTTAGGCCCGATACGCCGAAGCCGTTTGTCGCATCAGTCACATTCGCCGCGCTATCGGCCATCGCGGTTATCGGAGATCCGCCCTTTCAGCATTCTGCGAATGTCAGCTTCCGACCGAGACGTGGGACCGGGGTCGACCCTCTCCAGTCACCGGCCCCCGGACCACCTCAACGGCAGCGATGTGAGTGTCAATGGCCATTACCGCCGCCGCGGCTGTGGACACTTGATCGGCGAATCCGCTAACAGGACAAGCACACAGGACTCGTCAGATGCGTCACGCACGAGCCGGCCAATTGAGATATCCTCGCGAGCATCGCGTGAGCTTCTAATCTGGATAGGTTTCATCTCGACAAGCCAAAGCCGTGAGTGCGTCGCGCACGCCGGAGGCGACGATCCACGCAACAGACGTGTCGTTCGCCCAGTCGGCGAAGGAGGTAAAGCCTATCTAAATGAACTCCACACGTGTTTCCACGTTCAGTTAGCGATTGAACCAACGGTATTGGAGCGCGACCGCGACGGTCTGGAAATTTCCGCCGATGCGTGTCGTTAACCCACGCGACCACGCGAGTTTGGTTGACCATTGTGCAGCAAGAGGAACCGACAACGTGATCCCATAGCGAGTACTGCTTTGCAGATCCTGGTTCTGGACTCCATTGATGCTTGTCCGGCCACCCGTGAGATACGTAACGTCTGCGGCAATCCACAGTCCGGGCCGCCATGTGTAGCCTCCATGCCATTGGAACACGGCCAGCGGAGCCTGGCTTCGTCGCTTGCCACCAAAAAAGTCTGTATTGTCGGTGAACACCCACACCCCAGCCGCGCCTTCTACAAACCAGTTGCCGACTGGCTGGGACAATCCGAGTTCAGGTTTGAACGCCCATCGGTTCGAACCCACATTAATGATACGGGCGGACTGATATTGGCCGGTCGGCGCCACCACGCTCAGGCTGGCACCCAGTATAGCGTTCGGGCTACGTTGGGCAAATTCCTCTGGCGTGAGCGCGCGACCACCCAACAGATTCACGGCAATCCGGAACCGTACATCGCCTAGCCCCGAACGCCAAGCCTGGCCAGGCACGCCTGCTACATTCCCCGTCAGGTTTGCATTGGCATACGGCAGCAACACAGCAATGCTGGCGAGATGTCCCGCGACGCCAAAGCTGTGAGAATAGCCCAGTGAATACGTATTGATTCGGGCTTGAAGATCGGTGATGGGCAGCGAAGGGTCCAGCGAAACGTCGCCGGTCGATCAAGCATAGCCCGCCACCACGAAGTTCGTTCCAACCGGGACGGCCGAATAGCTGCGCGGCTCCATTTCCTGCGCGGACGCTAGTATGGACCACACAAGCGCTATTCCCGCCCACCGAGACTGAAAGCGCCAAATATTTCTTTTTGTCGAACCGCAATCCGCAGGGCGTCCGGCACGGACTGCGCAATGCGAGCCGATCGACGCTCCCGGCATTGTCATAAGTTCCTCGCGCCCGCTTGCAAACTGATCGACGTACGGAGCGACCATTTTTGGCGCGATGCGCGAGCCCGATGCGCGCGTTTGACGTCCAAGAAAATCTCGAACTCGCGGAGCGGTGGAAATACGCCTGTCCGAGCAATACGCCAAGGTCCGGTACACGCGTCGACAAGTATGCCTTATCAGCAACGCGTGTTGGCCGGTGAAGTTGCACGTGGCAGAAAGCAATGAGCCGGCAAGCGCTGTTTTTGCCAGCAGGCCGGTCTCGCTAACGGGAAGCAGCAATCGATTGCGATAATGTAACGAATTGCTGTGCCGCGACCGCATTCTCTCCGATGTGCGACCGTGCACTCTGTCGAAACGCGATCGGTCAAAATGCGTTACGTGTCGTTCGATCGTGTGACTTCTCCGGAAAGAGACTGCCACGACAGGACTCCAGAGACCCGTCGCGAGGGATCTGCGATCTGCGATCCGCGACCGGAGGCAATCGTCCGTACAAGCAACGGTCGCGCTTTTAGGCGCAACGAGCAGCATAGGGTCGACATGCGCCTTTGGTGAGCTGAATCCCAGAACATGTAGAATCGATAGCGAGGTGCCGCCCGGCGTCGACGCTACGGCCAAGCCGAGCGCGGCGGGGGCTCCCGTCGATAGTCACAGCTTACGCCGAGAACAAAGCTGGCAACCGTGCCCAGCACGGGGACGGATCCGGAGGACCGATGACTCGATGGCCGACACCACCATGGCTGGTTCTTGCATTGTTGCTCCTGATCGGCGGCTGCGCCAGCCGTCCCATCAACCCGCCGATTACCCACGCCGATCCGAATACCGGCTACCGATTTGTCACGCGCCCGCAGTATTCGACGGCCAACGAAAATCTGGTGATCCTTGCCTTTTCGGGCGGTGGCACACGCGCTGCCGCGTTCTCGTACGGCGTCCTCGAGTTCCTGCGGAACACCGAAGTCGTTGGACCGAAAGGCAACCAGTCGCGCCTGCTTGACTATGTTGGCGTGATTACCGGCGTGTCGGGCGGCAGCTTTACGGCGCTTGCCTACGGCCTGTACGGTGACAAACTCTTCGACGACTACGAACAGCGCTTTCTCAAACGCGACGTGCAGGGGGAGATCACTTCACGCACTTTAAACCCGACCTACTGGCCGTCACTATGGTCAAGCGCTTGGGGTCGTTCGGAACTGGCGGCCGATCTATACGACGAAATCCTGTTCAACGGCGCGACGTTTGGCGATCTTGATCGCGGGAAAGGCCCGTTCATCATCGCATCGGCCACTGACATTTCCACCGGCGCCCGTCTCCCGTTCACGCAGACCACCTTCGACGTGCTCTGCTCGGATCTAAATGGGATACGTCTTTCCCGTGCCGCGGCCGCATCGTCGGCAGTACCGGTGGTACTCTCGCCCATTACGCTCAACAATTACGGCGGCACTTGCGGCTACGTGCCGCCCGCATGGATCAAGCCGTTTGTCGACTCCGTCGACCCGCCCCGGCCTGCCGCACGCGCGACCCGCCATTTGAGGGAGGAGGCGGATTTCGGTGACGGCGTCAACCGGCCATACATCCATGTCGTAGACGGTGGCGTTTCGGACAACCTCGGTATGCGAAGCGTGCTGGATTCCCTCGAGATCATGGAAGCGCTGCAATCAATTGATCAGCGCACGCCACTGGACCATATACGCAGGATCGTCGTCTTCGTCGTCAATTCACTGTCCACGCCGAAGACAGCCTGGGATAAGTCGGAATCCCCGCCGGGCACGCTGCAGATACTGGTGAAAGCGGCGGGCGTTCCGATCGACCACTATTCCTACGAGGCGACTGAACTGTTGAGGGACAAGCAGGCACAGTGGCAATCCATGCGCCGGATTCGGGAGTCGCATGCATTTGCCGCCAACAAGGATACGGCCATAACCAAGGCGTTGCGCACGCCGGACACGACGATCTATGCCATCGACGTGTCGTTCTCCCAGTTGACGGACCAGGCGGAACTGGATTACCTGAATGAGCAGCCCACGTCGTTCTCCCTGTCGGCCGAGGCCGTCGACCGCCTGCGCGCCGCTGCCGGGAAGATCATCATGGCGTCGCCCGAGTTCCAGCGGCTGCTGCGGGACGTCGGGGGCCGAATCCTGGCCGACCCACACCCCGGCGGGGCGGCAACAGTGGTACCGGCGGCGAAGTAGCGCACGCGGCCCCCTGCACTGCTTGAGGCCGACCCACACCATCCGCCCGGAGGCAAGACCCCGCGGGCTACCGGCAGCTTCCTATCAGAATGAGCCAGCGAGGCCATTTATGGTTCACCGCCTATGACGCTGGCCGTGAAGTTCCCGTGATGCTATGGTTGTCATGCCAGTTGTACCTTCGCGGTTAACGGTCGGATAGTGTTCGCGAACGCCACTCGCTATGGTCCTCAAGCACCGTTTCCCACCTCGCTCCGATAGATAAGGTCCCACACTTCTTCCAGGCCGCGTTCCGCTTCTTCCTCGCCACCGTCTGCCCGCGCTCTTCCGATCCACGTACGTGCTCAAGCGTCCCCTGAAACTGCCCAAGTTTCTGGCTTATCAAGCGGAGCCGCTTTTCGCCGTAGACCAACCAGAATGCCAAAGCTACTCCGGACAGCGGTGGTCAAGGAGTAGCAATATCTGTTTAATTACATCCCTGATTGTTCGCGGTCTTAACGCATGTCTTGCCGCTTGGGCTCTTGTATACGCCCTTGCCATTTTTGGTCTTGGCTTCTCCGCCCTTGCTCGTCTGGGTTGTGGTTACGCCGCCCGAATTCTTCTCAGACTTCCAGGCGGTACCGGTATTGCGGTTATAGCCGCCGGCTTTCTGCCCGTTGTCGCAGACTGTGCGCCCGGTGGCGCTTGTTCTGCACTCGGCGAATGCATTAGAAGAAAGTACTACACATGCCAATATCACCATGATTTTCATAGTCGTCTCCGGACATGGCCGGCACAAGACCGTTGTTTTGGCGTGTGCGTGATTGAATGGTAGTGCATCGCTAACGTTGTCCGGGCAATTGAAAGGGAGGGGCGACGGTAGCGCCACGACTGCGAGCACCATCGGCTCGCACTGTTCCGCAGTGGCAATCCTCGCATGGCAAGCTCCGCCGACAAGGGCCAGTCGCGATGTTGAAAATCGGTGCGAACGGTTCGCTCGATACGATAACGGCGACCGCACCAGTCAATGCGATCGTGCTGACCAATGCTGGTCTGATGGGAGATGTGTCGCTCTCGGGAACGAAGGTCTCGCGACTCAAAATTTGAGTGCGGCGAAGGCCGCGTTCGTTTCGCGAGGCCTCGGTCAGCTTGGAGAGACGAACGGCTGTTTGCGGGTGCGCAGGCGACACTTGAGCGTCGAGGCGACGATAGATTCGAATGGGTGTCCATATAAGGCCGTGTGAAAACGCGAAAGTACTCGGTTTTCGGGTGTCGTTTTACCCTTCCCCGGAGCCCCAGATCTGGTGAGCGATGAAACTCGGCCTGGTGATTGACGCCGCTCAAGGCAAATATTGCACCCCGTCTCATTCCGAATGCGAGGATCGAGCGTTCGCAGATACTGTGGAAATTCGGCGTGACATCGCCCGAGTACCAGCGCGCGGTGCGAGTGTTGTTATTCACTCAACGATTTTGAAATCATCACCGTCGATATATTGGCGTACACGACGCGTCACCCGATACTTGTTGTGCATGAAAACAGGCAAGCATTGACTAATCCGATGACCGCGTTCCCCACTCTCAACGGCGCGGCTCGATCACCTGGAATCCGGTAGTCACGGTCGGCGGCACCAACGGCAAGGGCTCGACCCGCATGGACTGTACCGGGCAACGCAAGCGATCGACCGTGGCCGCCGTTGCGGTTTTGCCGGGCCCCGCAGTCCTCCACAGCGGGTCCTCACTCTCGGTGACTACAGGCGGATGCCACCCATGCCCGCATCAGGCTTGTAGGCCCACGCACCGCTGCTGATCGAGAACTCCGGCGACAGCATGCAGCTGGCCTACCTTTTCGAAGTTCAGGTGGGCGCTCGTGCCGATCTGGTCCTCGGCATACGCCGGTGTGCCATCCGGTTTCGCGCGGTAGAGGATTCCCATATAGTCGCCCTGCCACATCATGTCCCTTACGTCGATCAGCGTCGGGAAATCGATGTCGTCGTGCACGAAGATGTCGCAATACGAGGCGACACGCAGTTGGGCGTCGACGACCTGCTGGTTGTCGTCTGCCAGCAAGCAGCGCCGGACCTCCTGCGCGACCCACGTGCTGAGCAGTTGATACTCGTCATCAAAGGTGGTTGCGGGCAGCACCGAACGCAGGTGGTGCTTGACGACTTCGTACACCGGCATCACCTGATCGGCGCGGACGTAACGCTTCAGCAGGTCGGCAATGCGCAGATAGCCCGCATGGCACTGAAGAACGACGAGCGGCGTCGACTGCTGGAGGTGGAATTCGATTTCATCGAGGTCGGCCTGCATCTCACCGAGGTGGTGATAGCCGAGAAACGATCCGAAAAATTCGTGGATTTGGTTACGCGTGGCGGAGAGTCCCAGGGATTCGAGCGCCTTCTGGGTGTGGAAAGCAGGTGCAGACAGGAAGGTGGCCATACAGCCTCCGATTTCAGTACAACGGGTGGCGCATAAAGCGATGGATGGTTGCCCGCCGACGAACGGAGTCGCTGCGATAACGAGGTGGTGCTGCAAATACGCGGGTCTGTGTCCCTGCGCAACCTTTTTCCGGCCATCCATGTCCGCGGCGGGCGCCATTGCTACTGAGCGCCAATAGATCGGGCGCCTACAGTGGTGTCAACCGGACTGGCGCCGTGGATCAGGTGGATGCGATCACAACCCTTGTCTCAAAGATTCGGGCAGCCGCATTTCGCGGTTCGCGGATTGGCAGCGCATCATCCGCACGCGGATTTGCTGACGCTCCGATCCGGTGTTTTTTCGAGGAACACTGACAGGACAAGTCCGCAATGCCAAACAACGGCACTGGTTACGAGCTTCAGCCGACGCGGTTCGGACCATGGTCAAATGCCTATGGAGCGCGTGATGGCTGGAAACCGGGTATCGAAGTCCGAGTTCAAGGCAAGGGCGCTTGAATACACCTGGCTGGTTGAGTAGTCAGGCGAAAGCGTGGGCGTGACCGATCACGGCGGACGACGCTGGAAGTCTGACGGTACCGCAGCCTTGAGCGCAATCCACTCGATATGCTGCGCGGCACGGCGCTACGACGATACGTCCGCGCCGGTGGATGTGAAGTGGGAGCCGGCTCAGTGTCGTCCTCGATATGCATGCGCCGGTCTGGTGGGCAAACGGCGACGATGTCCTGAGCAAGAAAGCCACGGCAGACATCCAGAGGGAGCTGGATGGCGGGCAGATTGTCGTGTCCGCGATCACGGCGCGTGAAATTGCGATGTTGTTCACAACGTTTCAACCCAACGACAGCTTGCCCGCGCAAGCAGCTCGCGAGGAAGAGGTGTATCTGCGATTTCGACGGGCAATGTATGCGAACGACATCGCCGCCGCAGTGGCGGATTCGCAAAACAGCGATGCAATTACAGCAGAACAGATCGAGGCAATGGTTCAGGCTGGTCCCGGGCGATACCCGCCCAACAACGAAGGCATCTGGACGGTGCTGACAGCGTTCCGATGCGCATAGCTCCGCGTCCGGAAGTCTACTTCGAAGACGAAAAATTTCGAGCGCAGATTAATGACCTAAGTCCGAGTGATACGCGACTCTCAACACTTAGTACTACAGCCGTAGATTTTTTACTATACTAACAATATTTAGTACTACTACATGAGAAAGCGATGCATTCGACGGCAATAGCGTGGGAGCGTGAACTGGAGGCGCTACATCAGCGGCTCGGAGAACTGTTCAGGCGACCCGAGCCCCGACATCGGTCTCTCGCTTACCTGAAGGGCCTGCTGGGCACAGTCGAGCGCAAGAACGGCTGGCAACTCGCCGAATGGATCGGCGAAGAAACGCCTGATGGCGTGCAGCACCTGCTCGAGCGGGCGCAATGGGATGCGGATGGCGCGCGCGATGTGCTCCGGGAGTACGTCGTTGAACAACTGGGCGAGCGCGACGCGGTGCTGGTTGTGGACGAGACCGGCTTCGTCAAGAAGGGGCAGCACTCGGCCGGTGTGCAACGCCAGTACAGTGGCACCGCAGGCCGTATCGAGAACAGCCAGATCGGCGTGTTCCTCTGCTATGCCGGTCGCGGCGGCAGCGCGTTTATCGACCGCGAACTGTATGTGCCCAAGGCGTGGACCGATGACCGTGTGCGCTGCGAGGCAGCGGGCATTCCCAAGGCGGTGGAGTTTGCAACGAAGCCGCAGCTCGCGCGCAGCATGCTTGAGCGGGCGCTGGACGCAGGTGTGCCGTGCGGCTGGGTCACGGGTGATGAAGTCTACGGCGGCGACCGTCACCTGCGGCTGTGGCTCGAGTCGCGCGGCCAGTCTTTCGTACTGGCCGTCGCGAAGAACGAACCCCTGTGGTGGCAGGGTCCCGACTACGTACGGTCCGACCGGATCGCCGAAGCCTTGCCGGCACGGGCATGGCGACGCCTGTCAGCAGGTGCCGGCGCCAAAGGCGAGCGCCTGTATGACTGGGCGTTGACTCCGCTGTGGCGTCTGCAGATCACCACAGAAGAGCGCCGCTTCGGGCATTACCTGCTGGTGCGGCGCAGCCTGGACGAGCAACGCGAGCATGCGTATTACGTCGTATACGCCCCGCGCAGCAAAGCCACACGGCAAACCCTGGTCAACGTCGCGGGCCGCAGGTGGGAAATCGAAACCGGCTTCGAGGCAACCAAAGGCGAATGCGGGCTCGATCAATACGAGGTACGCCAATGGCAGGGCTGGTACCGTCACATCACGCTGGCGCTGCTGGCCCATGCCGCGCTCGTCACCCTGCGGGTGCGCGCCAAAAAAAACACCTGAAGATTCGGTGCCGCTCAGTGTGCAGGAGATCCGCCGGCTACTGTGCCGCCTCCTATGGCGCGGAGCTCACTCCATCGAGTACGTCCTGGCCTGGTCGGCATGGCGGCGCAGGCACCAGTACCGCGCCCAGCAGTGTCACTACCGGCGCCGCGGCTGCGTACCTCCTGCTTTGTTTTATCTACGGCTGTAGTATTAGAAGCTGTTGCGAAATTAGTTAAACATTGGCTTGAGTCGCGTCCAGCAAATCAAGGCACAAGCCAGAGACAGGAAGGCTTCATGGACATGGGCATAGCGTTCGTAGCGAATCTTCAGGCGTCGGAACGAGTGAAGCCAGGCAATCGAGCGCTCGACTGGCCAACGCGTTTTACCCAGGCCACTGCCATGGGGCGAGCCAATCTTTGCGAGTACCGGCGTGATGCCGCGTTCTCTCAAACGCTGCCGGTGCGGTTCCGAGCTGTAGCCCCGGTCGCCCTGAACGATTTGCGGTTTATGCAGTGGACGTCCCCGCTTGCCGCGAATGTGTGGAATGGCATCGACGAGTGCATCAAGCTGGGTGACGTCGTGACGGTTCGCCCCGGTCAGGATGACCGCGAGCGGGAGGCCTTTCGCGTCGACGATGAGGTGGTGTTTGCTGCCGAGCTTGCGCCGGTCCGTTGGATTCGGGCCGGTTTTTTTCCCGCCAGCATCGCGCGAATCGACGAGCTGTCCACAAGCACTCGTGACAGGTCGATTTCGCCACGACGACGCAGTTCGGCCAGCAACGTTTCGTGGATGCGTTGCCAGACTCCTGCTTCTTGCCATGCTACGAGCCGTCGCCAGCAGGCGGTGCCCGAACCGCATCCCATCTCTTGCGGTAGCAGGTTCCACGCAATGCCCGAGCGCAACACGAATACGATGCCGGTTAGAACGGCTCGGTCCGGTGTCGGTTTCGACCGGCATATTGGCGATTGCGCGGTGCTCGCGCAGGCAGCAGCGGTTCGATGAGTGACCACAATTCGTCGTCTATCAGTTCTTTCGGCATCGCTTCCTGTCAGGCAAAACAAGACAGTAAGTTAACACCAAGTCGGAGAAGTTAACAGCCCCAAAAATTAATTTCGCAACAGCTTCTTAGAGTGCGGTTTAAGGTTTTCGACGAGCACACAAAGAGGCACTTAAAGGAACGCGTTGCAATTCGCAGCCTTGCGCTCGACGCGGAGCTGTAACGCACGCGAGGACCGCATCGCCCGGACTATTGTACGCAGCTACGCTCG
Organism: Paraburkholderia aromaticivorans; assembly: GCF_012689525.1. Classification (NCBI taxonomy): domain Bacteria; kingdom Pseudomonadati; phylum Pseudomonadota; class Betaproteobacteria; order Burkholderiales; family Burkholderiaceae; genus Paraburkholderia; species Paraburkholderia aromaticivorans. The sequence goes on along the minus strand of NZ_CP051514.1, from coordinate 2,107,995 downwards.
CCGAGCGCCATCAACAGTGGCTTGAGAAGTAGTGGCTGGAGAACGGATCAAGAGCGTGGCCTGATGGGACGGCCCGCCACGGTGGACGGGTGGGATCGGCACGCGGGCCACCGGCTTCGTGGCTGCCGCGCGAGCCTCTGAACGACCGGCATCGAATGGTCAAGCGACCTTCGAACGTCCGCTCGAGGTCGTGCCTGAATGGTGTCGCTTGTGGGCCGTGTTTTGCCGGATGCTCACCCGCAACCGCCTTTCCGCACAATCCCACGCGGCCGCAGTGCGGCGAGGACCGTATCAACGCCACGTCTGTGTGAACGCAGGACTACGAGTCAGAAGGCGCCATACCGTCGCGTACGCTGTCGAATCCGGTGTTATGAGCAAACCTTCGGGTGCGAATCGCGTGCAAAGACGAGCATCTGGACCTGCGAACGGATTGGCTCCATGCGAGCTCCGAGCCGTTCCTTCAGAAGATGCTCGAACCGGTCGCTCAGTCCGCTTTTTCTTTGCGGGTCGACCGGCTGCGCAAGCGCGAGGAATAACGACGGCACAAAAGTGCAGCGAAAAAACGCAGCATACCGGCTCACCATCCGCTCGCCGTCCCCATCTTGCAGAAAATCGTCCCAGACGGCGTCGGGCAAGGGACGCCGCTCACAATGCTCGACAGATAACGCGCAAAACCGGCCGCCTATCGCGAATGCAGTGAGAAGTTCGTGCAAAGGTCGACCGAACGTCGCCAGCACCATATGCGCCCGTTCATCTTCTGTAAGGGCACCCTCGTCTGCCATCTGCGTCAACACATCGTTCGCGTCGTTCATGAGCGGTTCAAAACCCGTGCGCCCGTCGTCGTCCGCTCCTGGGAGCACAACGACGAGACGTCCGCCTGGCCGTAACTCGGCGGCGCGCAACGACAAGAACTTCTGCCAGTCTTGTTTCCCCTGTTCGCGGAACGCAGCGCTCGAAGCCCCCTTCATGCAGGGCACGTAGATATGGTCGGAGACTGACGTGGGAACGCGGCTTAACCACATCGCTGCGTACGAACTCCATCCGAGATGCACGTAGGCCGGCGGAAGAACGCTCTCGTAAAACGACCGGCCGATCGCACAAGGGTACACGTGCGGGTCGTCGCGGACATATCGGTCCGGGTCCGAGTCCAGCACCTCGAAAAGCGAGGCGAAATCGTTGATTGGCAGATCTTCGTGATAGACAAGAATGGGACGATCCGGGCCGACCCTGGAGCGCAACCCGGTAATCGCAACGCGCATCGGGAGCTGCGAATTTCTGCCCTGCGACGCTCCGTATTCGGCAATGACGATCGGCTGGTCCGCCGTCTCCAGCACGACGCTTGCAGCCGCCTGCTTTAAAGCGTTCAACGCGAGCGCGCCGCCGGCAGCCTGTAACCCCGCATGGCGGTTGTATGCGCCACGACCCTCCATGGCGCCTGACTTGGTCTTTGCCTCGGGCATGGTGGCACCCTCCAGCCGGAAACGGTGGCAACGCACTGAAGACCGCCTGCGGTGTCGCATCGTCGGGATAGCGCTGCATCATGGCGCCGGGCACTCGCGCAGTCTCGGACAGCGCCCGTGTTGTCACCGCGAGCAGCGTACACATTAAGATACGCTGGAATATGGACGACTACACAGATTCGGCAGAACCGAAATTCAGTTTAGGTATTTGGTGAATTGCAGTTAGCCGCTTAAAGCGATCTGAACGACCGCTGCCGAACGCTCCTTTCGCCCCACTGCCGCCGGTCGCGCTGTCAGGGGCTCAATGGCAGGTAACGGAGTGATCCGGTCATCCAAGCCGGCTTCCCAGGGCCGTGCGCCGATGGCAGGGCTGGTACCGTCACATCACGCTGTCACTGCTGGCTCGCGCTGTACAATTCCACTACCGGTGCCGTGGCTGCACACCTTCCGCTTCTCTACACCTATGGCCGTAGTAGTCATACTGCCAATGGCCCTGGCTGCTTGAGATAGTGGCTCTTGATCGCGTCTAGCGCCCAATAAGTCAGCGCGCCGATCGTGCCGGTCGGGTTGTACCCCCCGTTTTGCGGAAAGGCGCTCGCGCCAATCACGAATATGTTCGGCACGTCCCAGCACTGCAGGTACCTGTTGACCGCACTCGTCGTCGGGTTGGTGCCCATGATTGCCCCGCCCGTGTTGTGCGTGCTCTGGTACGGGACGATACTGTACTTGCCGGTGCGGCGATTCACATTCATCTTCGCCGAACCGATCGCGTTGCCGATCTGCTCGCATTTGCTGGTGAGGAAATCCGACATCCTGTACTCGTTCTCATGGAAATCGAAGGTCATGCGCAGTAGTGGCAGGCCGAAAGCGTCGCGGTAGACCGGATCGAGGTCGAGGTAGTTGCCGCGATAGCTTTGCACCGCGCCGTTCGAGCGGATGCCAATCGAACGGTTGTAATAGTGCGCCACGGCGTGCTTCCAGCCGGAGCCCCAGGGTGGCGTGCCACCCGGCACCGGGTGATATTCGATCGGGCGGGCGCCGCTCGAATCGCAAGTGATAAAGCCACCGCCGATGAATCCGAGGCCCGAGTGGTCAAAGTTGTCGCCGTTGAAATCGTCGATCGTACGCCCGAGCGCACCAGCGCCCATAAACTGGTTGAACACCTTGTCCTCGAAGAACATCGTCACCGAACTGTTGCACTGGTAGGCGTAGTTTCTGCCGACCACACCGCGGTTGCTCGCCGGATCGTAGGGCTTACCGATGCCCGAGAGCAGCATGAGGCGCACGTTGCTGAAGACGTACGAGGTTAGCAACACGATGTCGGCCGGCTGCTCGAACTCGCGCCCGCGCGAATCGATATAAGTGACGCTCACGGCACGCTTGTTCTCAAGATCGAGATTCACGCGGATGACGTTGGCGAATGTGCGTAGCTCGTAGTTTTCATTCGCCAGCAACACCGGCAGTACCATCGTCTGGGGGCTGGCCTTGGCGCCCATCTCGCAGCCAAAGCGTTCGCAGTAGCCGCAATACACGCAAACTCCCATCGTCGCCCCGTACGGGTTCGTATACGGGCGCGTCAGGTTTGCGGAGGGCGTCGGAAATGGATGGTAGCCGAGCGACTGAGCCGCCGTCGTGAATAGCGATCCCGCGTAGCTTTCCCTGGATGGCGGATTGGGATACTCACGCGAGCGCGGCCCCTCGAACGGGTTGCCGCCCGCCTGGATCCGGCCCTGCAGGTTGCCTGCCTTGCCGCAGATGCCGCAAATCTGCTCAAAGCGGTCGAAGTGCGGCTCAAGTTCATCGTAGGTCACGCCCCAGTCCTGGCTTGTGCAATCGGCCGCAAGCGCGTCCTTGCCATAGCGCGCGATCGTGCGACTTCGCGTCTCGAAGTCCCAGGGCAGAAAGCGCCACGTCAATCCGCTCCAGTGAACCGCCGCGCCTCCGACGCCCTCGCCGGGCAGGAACGAGCCCAACTGTCGCATCGGCAACGCGGCTTCGCTCGCGGCGTTGCGGAAAGTGAGCGTTTCGCGTGCGAGGTTCTGCATCAACTCGTGACGCAGGCCGTATTTCAACTCGTCGTGCGTGTTCGGCACTTCGAAGTCTGGATGCGTGTCGCGATAGCCGCCGCGCTCCAGCCCGACGACTTTCAGTCCCGCATCGGCAAGCTCCTTCGCCACGATCGAGCCGACGAGCCCGACGCCGACGGTGACGACATCCACCGGTTTCAGCCTGGTTGCCATTTGGTGTCCCTTCTTGTCATCCCTTGCGAAGCGAAGCATCTGCTTTATCGGAAACCAGATGCTTCGGACTCTTCCGGTGAGGTCACCGTCAATCGTTCTCGCTCAGCAGCACGTGCACCGGATGGCCGTGTTCGTCCACGCGCGCCAGGCCTTGCTGGACGTCGGCGATCGAAACCGGTACTGCGCGATAGGCCTGGTTGTGCTTCTCGATGAACTCCGTGTACACCGCGGCGACGCCGGGGAATCCGACCAGCTTCCAGCCAATCTTGTCGCGGTTACCACCGTACATCGGATCGGCGAAGAAACCCTGCTGAGTGTTCGCCCACAACATGCCGAAGAACAATCGCGCGGGCACGAGTTCCAGCGAGATCTTTCCCTCCTGAAGATCTCGCAACACTTCGTCCTGCTGCGCGGCGACGAGCGCGTCAAACGCGTTGCCGTACTTCGCGCTGCAATAGCGCTGGATCTCTGCAATCGCTGTCCGGTAAACCTCTCGCGGCGTCAGCAGCGATTGGTCACCCTGCGTCGGCGTACCCTCGGGCCACGGCCCCAGCCTGTAGGTGCGCGCGTGCGCACCCCACGCGCCGTCAAGTTGCTGGTCGATGAAATAGGCGACTCCAGCTTCCTTTGCACCGGGTCCGAGATCGTCGGCAGGAATCAGGCAGCTCACCGCGCCTTCGACGAAGGTCGCCTCCGTCTGCGTGAAATAGCTGTACGCCTGCAACACGGTCGCAGGTTGCGCGCCGTGTTTTTCCCGCGCGCCATGCTCCGGATGTTGGGAACGGGCGTCCGCTGCGACACCGGTGACCGGCAGGCCGACCGCGGTCAATGCGGTAACGGATTTGAGAAAGCGACGGCGACCAGGTGACCGTTCCATACATCCTCCCTGGAATGACAGGTTGAACAACCGGGAGAAAAACTCCCACGAGCCGACACGGATACGCGAGAAGGTGACCCACCGCTTCAAGTCTGCTTGTCAACTACAAAAACTTGCTTCGGCCCCTTGAGCGGGTTCTCAATCTGTTCATACACGGCCGATACGTCACCAGAGCGCACGATAAGCGAGACTCTATTGCGGAAAGAGCCCCGCCCAAAAGACGCAGCAGTAGTTCGAGGCGAAGTTGAAATTCGGGTCCCAGGAAATCAGGCGCCAGCGATTGGAATGCGTCCAGACCCGTTACGTAGCCAAACTGGGCCAAGTTCTGTCAGAGCACCTCCATGGATCCATACCATGACGGCGTGCCCACGAGGACCGGTCGGCGCTTGCTTTTCGTCGCCGGTCTGCGATCGACTGTTATCCCTGCCATCGGCAACGTAGACATTCCGGAACAAGCAATCTTCGCTGATGCTGGGTGCGCCAACGACCTCGGCAGTCTGCGCGCAATGACTGCCGAATTTCGTAACATCGAGAACGCCGGTCCAGGGTACGTGAGGTCGGGGAGGCGTCCAGCGCAGATCTCCCACTGGAGGAGCGGCATAGGGAATACCTAAATACTTGACTACGCCCTGCTTTGCCATACCGCGGACCAGGCCTTGCTCGGTTACAACGAGGGGTGTCGCGGCCGCTGTGTTCAGTAAGGCCGCGCAGCCTGCCAGGAGTCCCATAACGAGAAATCGACCTGCCACCACGTTGCTGAATACCTGTCTTGTGCCAGCCATGATCAGATTCCTCCCAACCGCCAATTTCACGAACCTTCACTTGAGTGCACGTCCGCCGCGACGCGAGTGGCCGGCCGCGCCCATCAGCTTCGGCCACTCGGCGTGATTCGCAGCCAACTCCTCGGGGGAAAGGAGCGCGCGCCTGGCAGCGACGCACGAAGTCGAGAAACATGTCTCATTTTTTTGACATGACTCTCCAGTGGCGAATACAGCAGTGCCCTTGCCACTGCGCAGAAGGGCACACGTGCATCGTCGCGCCTACGTCATTACTTCAGGTTGACGACATAGACGACAACTTCGGCTTTCCCGACGTTCCTGAGCTTGAATGGGTCGGATGGCTCAAAGTATTTCACTTCACCTGTTTTCCACTCGATGGTTTCCTTCTTGCCGCCGGCATAAATGCGGATGAGCGTACCGCCTTTTAGTGCGCGCGCGACCCGATAGCCACGCGAAGCATTTTCCAGTTCGGCGCCGGGCACGAACCGATTCTCGACAACTTTCACTTTGTCGTTATCTAACAGCACCTTCTGTTCTGCTTTTGGAGCCGCCACCGCGGCATCCTGCGCCATTGCCCGATTAAGGTCCGCGCCCACTAGCATCAGTGCGGGAAGCAGAAGTCCGAGGGAGAGTCTGGCTAATTTGTTCATCAGTTACCTTCCTTTCGAGTGCTGTGGGACATGGCCGAACACGACTCCTGTGTCGACCGGGCTAAAGCCTCGCCCTGAAGGGCAGACGCATATCGACGAGCGGACGCGCCCACATCAATTTCGGCCCCCTCTTCTCCGGGCATGAGCGTTAGCGATTGCTCACAACAGCGACGAATTAAGCGAGAGGCTTTCTCACGCAATAAAAGGATGGAAGAACCTTTAGTATCCCAATTTTTTCATCCACGGCGAACCAGTCAGTCCGGGACAACCGTATGGCAATGAAGTGACAGATGACATTCAAATACCTTTCTAGCATAATAATTTCGATGCCCTTTCAATGGCGCATTAACGTTGTGACCTGCTCCAGACAAAAAATGTGCAAACTGGGCCAAACCAGGTCGCCTTCCAGTTCCTGTCCATCAGGGGGCGATACCGGCCCGTGGTGCGAGGCAAGCGGTCTCCATGCCGGGCAGGCACCGCACGCCAAAGCTAAACCTCATCGCCTGGCCCGGTGGTTATTCTTCGACCAGAGACGGGTTGGCCTGTCAGTGAAGCACCAGGCTGGTTTGTCTTTGAGTGCTGCCGCAACCTGTCGATATATTTCTGATTAACCACTTACCGACAGCATTTCCAAAGACGCTTGTTAGCGGAATGTTGTCAAAATAACTATAGGGGCCGCAGAGCAGCCATGCAAGGACAGCGTTATGTGGCTGGGCCCGCGCCGCAGTAGTCCTCCAGCACCTGCCCGCTTTGTTTTTGGAAGTGAGCGCACGTCTCGGGGACGCGACTCGCGTCGGTCAGGAACCAATCGCACCAATGAAGCGCATCCTGGTCTCTTTGAAGGTTATCAAGCCAGGCACATCTTCACGGAGTAGAGATGCGTTTCAGTAAATGAAGGGGTCCGGGGAGCAATGGAACAGGGAAGTCAGTTAAGTCCGGTGAACTCGCCTGACGTAGAGTTCGGGGGGCAACGACCTGTAGAGGCCGCGCTATGTACCTTCTGGCTGAAGAGCGAGAGTTCGTTACACGGTTGGACGGGAGATCGAAAACAGCTCGGCTAGATCTGCGACTTTCAGCGATATATGGCGGGGAAATTCGAGCGCGATGTGACGCCGATAACGAGTGTGCTGTGGGCGGCTTCGACGCGATGATCGAAGGGCAGTTTACGACCCAGGTCGTGTAAAAACGCGCCGCGGACGCATGGACAATTTCACGCAATCAATGACAGGCCGTCAACGGCTTATTGAGCCCGTCTGACGGTTATCGGTTATTTTGATCTCTGTGCGAGGTAACGAGACGCCCAGCGCTGTAATGCGCGCCAACGCGGCCGGTTGATGCAGGCCGGTCCTCAGGCACGCATCTTTTGCAACATCGCCCCAGTGCCGAAGATCGCCACAACGCGTCTGAGGTTGTATGCGAGTACATGAAGGCTCATCTCGGTGCTGACATGTTCGCGTGTTTTCATCAGGAAGTGCGCCGCGCCCATCCAGAACTTCAGCGTACCAAACGGATGCTCGACGGTCTGACGGCGTATGCGCATCATGTCCGGCCTCTGGTCGAGCCGGTGCTGCATCGCATCGATGACGGCCTCATGTTCCCAGCGCTTTATCCGGCGAGCCTGTTTGCCTGATGTGCATTGTTTCCTGATGGTGCAGTTAGTACAGGCTGAGCTCGAATAGCAATGCAGCGTCATGCCATGTTCGATGTTTGTGAAACGCCAGTTGAGCCGCTGCTGGGCGGGGCAAAGATACTCGTCGTCCTCGGCAATGCAGATAAAATCCTGCTTGCCGAAGTAGCCGTCAGCGATCTTGCCCGAAGTCAGCGGTTTAGGAACGAAGGCCGTAATGCCCGCCTCGTGGCATTGCAGGACTTCCTCGCTCTTGAAGTAGCCCCGGTCGGCAACAACGGTTAGATCTTTGATACCGGTAGCCACCCGTGCCTGCTCGGCCATGTTCGTCAACTGGCTGCGATCGTTACCAACGTTGGTGACCTCGTGCGCCACGATCAGATGATGCGTGTCATCAACCGCCGTCTGAACGTTGTAGCCGACCATCCCCGTTCCCCGACCGCTGGTAGCCATTGAACGCGCATCTGGATCAGTCAGCGAGACCTGTCCATCTGGCGACTCGTGCAATCGCTGCTCCATCGCCTTGAGGTCCTGCATCTGCTGCCTGAGCTTGCTGATCTTGTCGCTGATGCGACGTGTCTTCGCCTCGGCAACATCGGATTGAGTCCGGTCTGCCGTCTCCATCACGGAGAGATATCGCGCGATGCTCTCATCGATCTGCTGCAGGCGCGCCTTGACCTTCCCGCTTGTAAAGTTCCGATCACGATTATTGACCGCTTTGAACTTGCTACCGTCGATGGCCACTATCGACTTTGAGAAGAGGTCCAGGTTACGGCATAGCACGATGAATTGACTGCAGACTTTGCGGATCGCCTTGCCGTTGTTACGGCGGAAGTCGGCGATGGTCTTGAAGTCAGGCGAAACGCGCCCTGTTAGCCACATAAGCTCAATGTTGCGCTGGGTCTCACGCTCCAGACGCCGACTCGATTGAATGCGATTCAGATAGCCATAGATATAAATCTTGAGCAGCACGGATGGATGGTACGAGGGTCGCCCCGTTGCTGCGGGATCGGTTCCGTCAAAGCCGAGATCACGAAGATCAAGCTCATCGACAAAGACGTCGACTACGCGCACCGGATTGTCGTCGGACACATAGTCCTTGAGATACTCAGGCAGCAGGACAGCCTGCTTACGGTCTTCGCCTTCAACGAATCGTTTCATGTACCCATCCGACCTGAACGCGTTGTTTCAGTTTAGGCGATGGGCGTGCGTTTTCACACAAGCTGGACCCTTTGCGGCCGATCAGGCTCACGCAGTCCCGACCGCCCGCTTTCGAATGTTCAACGGCGCCCCCAGCGCACATCTGGCCGGCCTAGTGCCCGGCCATTGCGGTCCTCTGCCCCTCAATCGCACGGGTAAATAACGCCACGGGATGTCCGAGTCAGAAAGTCGACCCGCTCGCCATCGACGGCGGCGCTCGGCCTCAGAGTGATCCATTTGCTCATACACTAAGCCAACTGTCGGAGGCTTTTTTCCACGGAGTGCATGAATTGATATACTTGGGAGGCGTTACTCAGCCTTTGTTTCTTCTCCGAGGTGGCTGCTAAGGCTGTAAATCCGAGCGCCTTTATGAACTCGCCGTAAAATTTTGGTGTCCACGGAGCTGCATCTATCTGGAGCAATTTCGACGTCGGATCGAGTATTTTTCCCCAGAAGCCCGCTTTTTCTGCAAGCAATTGGCGAACGTACTCCCGATAGTCGGGGATTAGCTTCGTCTCAATCGTCGATTGCGCGAAGCGTCTTATCTCGTCCATCTGCTCACCGCCCTTCAGTTTAGATTCTAGTCCCTCTGTCAATTTCTGAAGATGCATGCTGAAGCCCTCACGGGTATCCTTGACCTTCTCGCGAACCTGGAGGATTTGGTCCGGATGAGCCAGGGAAATTCGGGGTAAGAGATAGGTGAAAACACTTTCGGCTTCGCAGGCTTTCAGTACTTCTCGTGCCGGGTGCTTCGAAGTTGCGAGGAAAATTTGCGGATGTTTGATATCGGTGCGGCTTAGATGCAAGACAACGTCCTGCCGAAGCACCAACCGCCCGTCGGGCAATAAGATCCCGCTTCCAGTCAAACCGATCAAGCTCCCGAATAGAGAACACGTGTAAGAATTCCAGACGTCTTCCGTTGGGCCGGGAAGGCGAGAGATTACGCCTTCCTCGAAAAGGGCTGCGTTAGTTCGTTCCCATTCGATTATGTCTTCGCCTAAAACTCGCTTTGACGACCCCACGGTATACTCAACGCGGTCTTGTTTAATGCGCCCGTCTAGTGTTCCGTTCCGCTGATTCGCGAACAAAGTCTGTGTAGTTTTTCGAGGATGGAATCAGCGGAAGCAGTCCACATGAATGGCTTGCAGTTTTCGTTGTAGTGGGAAACGAACTGATCGATACGCTTGATCAGTTGTTTGACCGAGCCAAACGAGCCCCTGCGGATGGCCTTGTCGGTGATCAGCGCAAAGAAGCGTTCGACCTGGTTAAGCCACGAACTGTAGGTAGGAATGAAATGCATGTGCCAGCGGGGCTTTGCTGCGAGCCACGCCTTGACTTTGGGATGCTTGTGACTGCCATAGTTGTCCACGATGCAGTGCACGTCGAGTTCAGCCGGTACGGCCTTGTCGATTTCGCGCAGAAACGACAGGAACTCCTGATGCCGATGACGCGGCTTGCAGGTCGCGAGCACTGCGCCGTTGAGTACGTTCAGGGCGGCGAACAGCGTGGTGGTGCCATGACGAACGTAGTCGTGGGTAACGCCTTCGACGTAGCCGAAACCCATCGGCAGCATGGGTTGCGTGCGTTCGAGCGCCTGACACTGGCTCTTCTCGTCCACGCACAGGACCAATGCATTCTCGGGCGGGCTCAGGTACAGGCCAACCACGTCGCGCAGTTTCTCGATGAAGAATTGATCGGTCGAGAGCTTGAAGCTTTCGCTGCGATGCGGTTGCAGGCCCAGCAGCTTGAAGTACCGGTGCACACTCGTGGGCGAGATAGCCGTTTCGGCGGCGATCGTGCGCACGCTCCAGTGCGTGGAGCCATCCGCTGGCTTGGTGTGCAGGGTCTTGTGAATCAGCTGCGCCAGCCGCTCATCGTCAATCGTGCGCGGCTTGCCGGGACGTACTTCGTCATACAGCCCGTTGATGCGATGCTCCAGGAACCGCAGACGCCACTTGCCCACCGTGGCACGCGTGAGCTGAAGACGCTGGGCAATGGCGCTGTTGGGTTCCCCGACAGCAGCAGCCAGCACGATGCGCGCACGCGTCACCAGCGCCGCCGAAATCGAGCGCGAACGCGCTATCGAAGTCAGTTGCGAGTGCTCATCTTCACTCAACACCAGTTCGGCCTTCGGTCGTCCCATGGGCATGCTGGCATCTCCCGTTCCGTTGATACCAGCATGCTACGTGAACATAGATTAGTTAACAACAGAACGGCACACTAGGCACACTTCGAAAAAATGACCGTCGACCAAACCGCACTCGAGCATTTTGTGAACCGTATGCTCGGTCGAATGAGGATATTCACGTGACCGACACCACCCAAAAAGACGTTCCGGACTACCTGTCCTTGTTACGACTCGACGGGCGCGGTTTTGTGGTGCTTGGTGCGGGGCAGGGCATCGGCGAGCAGACCGTTCACGCACTGGCACAGGCCGGTGCTCGCGTGCTCTGCGTCGACCGTGACGAGACGCTTGCGCGAAATATTGCAGATGTCGTGGACGGGATACCGTGCGTGGCGGATGCAACATCTCGCGCAGACATGCAGCGTGTGTTCGACACGGCGCGCTAGTACTTCGGGCGCATCCATGGCGTCGTCGATATCATCGGTGTCGCGGGCCTGAAGCCACTCTCCGCCGTCGACGACGCGTCGTGGGACCAGCAACTCGATATCGTCGTCCGTCATGCCTACCTCGCGATTCAGATTGGCGGCGAAATGATGAAAGCCGATGGCGGAGGTACGTTTGCGTTTGTCGGCTCGCTCGCCGGCGATCTCGCCGTGCCGAACGAGGTTGCGTACGCTGCCGCGAAGGCCGCATTGCATCACCTCGTGCGCAGTGCGGGTGCCGAGTATGCGCCCCACAATGTGCGCATCAATGCCGTGGCGCCGGGTTTCGTCCGCACGCCGAGGCTGAATCAGCGCCAGGACGAAGCGACCTGGACGAGAATCGGCAACGCGATTCCAATCGGACGAGCTGCCATGCCGGCCGAAATCGCGGCCCCCCTGATGTTCCTTGCGTCCGACCTGAGCGCCCATATTGCCGGCGAGATCCTTGCTGTCGATGGCGGCCTTGGCGTCGTGGCCGCCATTCCGCCGGTTACGTTTGCTCCCTCAGCAACCCCCACTCCCTGAAAGCCGCGATGTCTTCTTCTCAAAATCACATGCGGAAATGGGCCGAAGCGGGTGTCCCGACAACGTGCGTGCGCTACCTCAGCATGCCACATAAGTTTTCCAGTAAACTCGGTCAAGTCGACGCGGCGACGTTGGCTTCGCAGCAGAAAGCCGACACGTTGCGCAACACGGTACAAGCGGCATAGCGATGAATGTGCGACCCCTTCAGCACGCCACTGTGCGGAGGCGCCGCGCCTCTCAGTTCGGGGTAATCGTCCTTTTCGTAAAATCTGGCGGTTTGTTTCCAAAAAACCATTGCCGATCAACGATTTGCGCATCCTGGGGTAATCGTCCTTTTCGTGCTTGTATGGACCCGGCGCGTTTTGCAAGCTTCCTGTTCGTCATCCCTGACCACGCCAACGTGTTTCCCGTGTTGCGTGCGCTTCCCTTGCGTACATGCTGTCGCCACTACCCCGGCGCAGCGACTGGGCGTCCTGCCTGCTCGTTCACCCAACCGTATCAGCCTTCCCCGATATGGCAGTCAGGTCGGCCTGCGCATCGTCCTTTTCGAGGCTTACTCAGCGTTCATTCGCGTTACGGCCTGCCCACTCGAGCTGTCACCGTGTCTCGTGACACGCTTCACCAAAGGCTTCGACCGCTTCGTTACCTCCACGATTGCTCCGGTTGCTTCCGGCTGGACCAGTTGCCGGTGGGGCTTACACCCACTGGGAAAGCGCCGCCTTTGCACGGCGCACGCCAAGAGCGGACGATGTGTTGACGATGGCGCCCCCGCCAGTTCGCAGCATTGCGCGTATCTCGTGTTTATGAAGAAAAATACGCTGTCGTAGTTGACGCTTTGAATGCGGCGCCACTGCGCAGCGGTCAAGTCGTGCAGCAAGGCGTTCGTTTGGGCGAGACCTGCGTTGTTGAACGCGCCGTCGAGCCGTCCGAAATTGTCTACCGCTGCCGCCACGAGCGCTTCGACCTGCGCTTCATCGGCAACATCGGTTGCTACGAAAATCGCCTCGCCGTCCTGTTGCCGATTTGCCGGTACGGTGTCCTCACCCTGCGCCACGCCAATGTCAGCCACCACTACGCGCGCTCTTGCCGCAGCGCAGGCAATGGCTGCCGCCCGCCCGTTGCCCGAACCACCGCCCGTGACGATGATCGTATTGCCTTCAAATGCCCGGTTCATGCGCTTTTGCCCCCTTCGCAATTAATGCGGGAACAGCGGCGTAACGTCGATGTAGATACGGTAGTCGTCGATTTGCCTGCTGCGCACCCGCCAGATCGTCACGGCTGGCAGTGTCAATGTCGATCCGTCCTTGCGCGTGTAGGTCACTTCGAGCCGCGAGACAATGACGTCTTCGAATGCCCAGACATCAAGCAGATGGTGCTCGATTCCCGCAATCAATGCCATGAACTTCTTCGAAGACTCGGCAACATTAGCGCGTCCGATGACAGGCTCGCTGTTGCCATAAACAAACGTGCAGTTCTCCGTCAAGAAGCGAGCTAACCGCTGCTCGTCGGTCGAATCAACCGCCTCGTACACTTCTGAAGCGTATTCGAATGCTGCTGTGGGCGCCTCAGTGGACATCTCGAGTTTCCTCCTCAAATGGTGAATGGGTACGACGTTGTAGATAACTTGGAGCACCACTTGCGCGGTTCCCGCTCTGTACGGGCCTTACGGCGACGGAGAGAGAATGCCGCGTACACGTCGGCCGCATCGTCAGCGATAGCAAGGACGACCGGCCAGTTAATGACTCAGCGATCCGACTCCGCCCTGCACCGTTCTGACGACGTGTGGCGGCGCAAGCTGCTTGACTAGCAAAGCGACAAAAGCGAGGGCTCCGGCAACGGCGATCGTCGTAAAGACACCCACAAACGTGAAATGCCAACGTACGAGTTCGGCTACGAGAAACGAGCCGGCGATGCCGCCAAAGCGCCCCATGCCGAGCATCCACGCGACGCCTGTGCCACGCCCTTCAGTCGGATAGAAGGTGGCCGAAAGCGCATTCATCGAGGCCTGTGCAGTGTTCATCAGCACGCCGGACACGAGTACGATTGGCACGAGCAGGCCTACATTTCCCGCCGTCGCTCCAATATAAAAGAGGCTGATCGCGGCGAGCGCGTAGCACGCGGCAATCACGAGATTTGCATTGAACCGATCCATCAGCACGCCGCACAGCACCGCGCCAATACCACCAAGCGAGAACAGTGCAGAAATTAACATCGCGCTCTTCAGGCTCAGCCCGGCATCCTTCAGCAAAATCGGCATCCAGTTGAATAACGCGTAGATAATCAGGAGTCCCATGAAGGCCGCGATCCATAGCATCAATGAACCGACGATGTATGAACGCGACAGCACGAGACCGAGTCCGTTGCCGCCCGTTCCCGGCGCGCTCTCGGTCAGTACGAAGCCGCGGGCGTTGATTGCTTCATCAGAGATGCGCGCCAGAATGGCACGAACGCGCTCTACCGGCTTGCCATTTGACACCATGAAGCGTACTGATTCCGGTATCTTGAGCAACAGCAGGACCCCGTGAAGGATCGGTGCGATCCCGCCAAGCATCAGAACACTTCGCCAGCCAGCATGGGGAACCAGCCATGCCGCAAGCAATCCGCCCAACGCCGCGCCGAGCGGGAATCCGCAGCACATCAAGCTGGTCACGGTTGCGCGGCGTCGGGTTGAACAAAACTCGTCCATCATTGTCACCGCGTTGGCCATCGCTGCGCCGAGGCCGATGCCCGTCATGAAGCGCAGCACAGTCAGTTGACCGATGTTCGTTGAGAACGCGGAAACGACACAGGCAACACCGAAGAGGAACACGGACCCGACCATCAGGGAGCGTCGTCCAACACGGTCGGACAAAGGGCCAGGCACGAGCGCACCGAGTGCGAGGCCGAACAGTGCGGCACTCAGGACGGGTGCGAGATCGGGCTTTGCCAGATGCCACTCAGTCAATAACGACGATGCGATAAATCCGATTGCCCCAGTGTCGAAACCGTCGAGCAGGACAATCACGAAGCACATGAAAAAAATGAGTCGTTGAAAGCGGCCGAACGGGTACTCATTGATGAACTCCTGGACGTCGACGACCGAAGCACGCTTCATCGTTTTTTCTCCTCGACCGGAGTTAGCGCACTCGCGCCTTCTGCGGTCTCACGCAAGATACTTGCTGCCAATCATGGAGGGCGCATTTGACCGCCTGAATCACGCCGATTGACGCTCGGCACCGACGCGCGAAACCTGCGCCGCGTGCCCAAAAAGCGGCACGTAACGCACGTGTCGGATGGAACCGTCTCCGAAGATGCGACCAATGCACTGATCAGCCGACTCGCACTCGTCGACCAGTCTGATCAGACTGTTCAATTGCGGACAAAACTTTGTGAAGTCCGAGCGCGTCATCGAAATTCGGCGCCGTGTGGGTTCCGAGGCGTAGATCGTCAGCCATCAAGCGATATATCCCCGCGACGTTTCGGGCTGCCAGAGCGTCTTCAAGACCGAAGTAATACGACTGCGGTATCTCGAGTTCGGTGTAGCCGTCCTGGCCTTTACGACCCGCTTCCACGCGCAACGGCGAAATGTTCACCACCGGGGCCTGTTCGACCGCCGCGGTGATGCGCAGATCCCCTTCGGTTCCATTGATCTCCCATAGCAGCCGGGTGCCGCGCGGCAAACCGCCGCGAAGCTGCAAAGACAGAGGCGCGCCAGATTGAAGCACTGCGTTGAGCATCACATGATCGGGCGTTTTCATTGGAATGCTCTCGCCCGTTTCGACGACGCTCACGGTTTGCCGACGCTGCGACAATACGGCATCGATCTCGCGAATAGGCCCGAGCACACTTTGCACCGCCGAAATAGCGTGTCCACCAATCACTGAAAGCAGCGTCGCGCCGTTTCTGGAATCCATGGCGTAGGTGTCGCCGCGTGGTATCTGGCCGCCCCAGCTGACCCCGGCGCTGATATACGTCGACGACAAGACGTCTCCGACATACCCCTGCGCAATGAGCTCGCGAATGAATCTAACTTCAGGTGACGCAATCGCCTGAGTTCCAATAACGGCCGGCACCTTTGCTTTTTTCGCAAGTTGAGCGAGTTCGGTCGCTTCAGCAAGTCCATTTCCGAGCGGCCATTCACAATAGACCGCTTTGCCTGCCTCGAGTGCCGCCGCGACAACTTCCTTATGATAGGGGACCTTTACCGTCACAACCACGACGTCAATGTCGGGAGACGCGACAAGTTCCGCCACGTTCCCGAAGGCGCGGGGAATGTCAAAGGCGGTGGCGGCGACCTGCGCGCTCGCCAAACTGGTGTTGGCCACACCGGCAAGCTCGAACACATCAGGCAAGGCACGCAGGGCCGGAATATGGGCGGTTGTCGCCCAGCCGCGCTCAGCGCTCAAACCGACGATACCCACACGAAAACGTTTTTCCATTGCATCCTCGAAAACCAATGAGTGACTTCCATCCCGACCATCAGGAACCGCTTACACCAGCCCGTACCTATATGACGGATCATCCTTATCGCGCCGCCCGACGTTCGCGTTCTCCAACGGTGCCGACTCGCCTGAGACCGGGTCCGCGCGCTGTGAATCGAGTACGACAACCCGGTCCGCAATGCGCCACTCCCCACTACGCCGCTCCATCCGGTCCACGTATCGCACGTTCACCACCCAATCCGATGCCATCGTGCCTTCGACGGGTTTTGTCCGGTGTATTGCCTGCGCGTAGTGCTCCGCGTAAGCCACGTCGCCATCCACCTGCACGTATTGATTGCCAGTGAAGTGCTGCGTGCACTCAAAGTTCGGCAGCAATTCCGCAGCCCACTCAATGAAGCCTTCGACGCCACCGTTATAGGCCCCGTGACGATCGATCGCGTCCGGGTGGTAGCACGAGCGCACCAGGTCCCAATCCATCCGGTCGATACCCCGGCAGTAGCGGATATGGACGCGCTTGATTTCCGCCTCGTCCAGAAACTGTTGAAGCCTCGTATCCACGTTATGTCTCCTGTTTTGCGTTATGAACGGCGCTGCTCGCTCGGATGCGGTCCGTATTCGCCTGTTTCCATCAACTGCGATGCTGCGATCGCGTTCGGCGTCCAGCGAAGCGTGGCTCGCGTTTCCAGCAACCAGGCCTGATAGGTCTCCGGAGCGTTCTCGGGTGGTCCATGGTGAATCACACCTTTCGGCACCCAGGTCAACGTGCCCGGCTCCGAGCACCCGCCCCAGACACCGGGTCCGCGCACGTAACAGATCACCTCGTCGAAATCCGCATTGATATGAATCGGCGGCCGATTCGAGATGCGTGAACTGAGGTTGAACATCAGAACATCGCCTGCGGTGGATGACAAAAATTGACTCGGCGGGCCGCCATCAGGCAAATAGGTGAGCCGCTGAATTTTGTTGAGATTCAGTTTCCACACCGGAACGGAGTCCGACAATTGCATGCCGAGCGAGAGCGGGTCATGCGGCATGGTGAACACCGTGTTCTCTCCGTCGATGGCCTTTAGAACTAGTTTCGTCGGACCGCCCGCGGGAATGTCGGGGCCCACCCTGGCATACTCCACGTCGCGCGCGACGTTGATCATTCCCGTGGGCGCCGGAGGCGAAAGTTTTAATGCCGATGGGCTTTCGACAATGACGCTGCGCATGGCGTCGCCCGTCGGCGCATATCGATACGCTATCGCACGCGGAATGCACACAAAGTCGCCTTCATCCGCCGTGATACGGCCAACGTCCGTTTCGAATCTGACCGTGCCCGACTGGATGAAATGAATTTCGTCCGCCTCGACATTTCGAACCACGAACGGCATGGGCATGCGCCGGCCGGACACATGCAACTTGACTCCCAGCCGGGACGTCGCCACGGTGGTCGGAAGTGCATTGCCGTTGTCCCGATCGTCAGGTATTAACTGGTCGAGGACCGCCCGCCGTGGTGCATGCGGACCTTCCACCGAGAGGTAATCAGGCGCGTACGTCGACCGGGTAACGACAGAAATAGCGCCCATAAACCCATCCCGGGTCCACAGTTGCACGGGAGGCTCTCCGCCTTTCGTCTGATCACTCATTTGCCACTCTCCTCGGTTGTGGAACGCTCACAGTCGGTGTGGCCCATGGCGCGTCCAGGCGTGCGTCGAACACGCCAAGGCCTGAAAAACCATTCGTTCTGACTTTGCAAGCAGCGACAGAATCCGATCACCAACGGTATCGCCAAGATTCCCCGCATTGCATGAGCGCGTCAACGTCGAACAATCACTCTTTCTAAACGGCGCCGCGCTGGCGGCGCCGTGGCAAACAAACACTAGCGTGCCGGTTTTCCGATCAACGCCCGGTACTCGTTCGCCGTTGCTGGCTGACGGCCGAGCAGGCCGGCGATGTCGCGCGCCATCGTGAACATCTCGAGATTGCTCTTGAGGCGCTCGTCGCTGTTCGGATACTTCCATGGCGTGTCTTCCGTGCCGACGCGGATATGCAGACCCATCATGGTGGCGAGCGTGGTCATATAGAGCGATGCGCGACCCGCCGCGCAGACGCTGATAACCGAGGTCGGATCGATCTTGCGGATCTGGTCGACCATCAGGAACATGTGCTGAGTCATGTCTTGAGCGTCGCTTACCCAGGTGCCCGACACCAGCGTGCGGCCGACGTTGAACGGCAGGCCGTACAGAATCAGCCAGTTGTACGGCTTCTTGAGAATGCCGGTATCGATCAGCTTGCGCTTGGCAAGCTCGATTTCGCCGGAACTATGGACCGCCAGCTCCGGTTTGACGCCCACTTCCTCGAGCGTTGCAACGGCCGGCACCGCAAAGGCCTCCGGATGGCCCGGCGCGCACGGCGCAACTTCGGTCAGGCCTTCGCGAGCGGGACTCATGCACATCTCGAACGTCGTGCCGTGCAACACGTTCACGTTCGGCACGAAATCGTTGCCGAAGCGGGAGCGCAGCGGCTCGATAACCTGCTTGTAGGCTTCAACCGGCAGGATGTCACGATCCATGCGGCGCCCCTGTGCGTCGGTCATGAACGAGAAGTCGATGTGAACGCCGCAGGCGCCGGCTTCGATCACGGTGGTCGCCTCATCCACATACGCCTTGAAGGACGTCGTGTCTTCAAAGCGTCCGGAGACCGCGGCGTTGATCGCGACTTTCTCCGGTACGTCCCACTTGGGCTGCAACTCGGGCCCTGCAATGAACTGGTACTCCTCCATTTCGCGTTTGGCGGCTTCCCAAAGTGGCAGTTTTTCCATGATGATGATCCTCGACGTAAGTAGCGAAGTAACGGTTCGAATCTCTTCGAACCAACGGCAATCAGACCGTTATCGGACGCTCCGACATGGCTGACGCCTCACCAAACGACAGAGCAGTAAGCTCACGACGGCCTACCACTCTCCCGATCGAATCATTTGTGCTAAGATGATTCCGTGCACAATCGATTTATATCGAATGATGCGTTTTGGAATTAACAAAGTCAAGGGCACCAGGGAATCCCCTGGAAGCTGCTAGGACAGAGTTTTTCTGGGGCGGCCCGGCGCGTAGCCGGCTCACACTATCTGTCGAGGAATGAACAAATGGTTAAGCTCTACCCCACCGCAATCGGTATGACCGACGAAACGATCGAGTCACCTTGCGGCTCAACGGAAAAGGAACGGCGAGAGATTTTCGACGATCGCGGCAGGACCGTCCCGTGGATGACGCGGACATTGCACCGGCTGTACAACGTCGAGGCACAGAAGATCCTCGACAGGGAGAAAGTCTCCATCGCGCATTGGTACTACCTGCGGGTGCTAGCTCAACGGGGTGAAATGAATCAATTGGAATTGAGCAGACGCGTGGGGATCGCATCGACCACTGCCGTGCCAGCTTTGGACAGCATGGAAAAGCGCGGGCTATTGACGCGAACTCGCGATCCGAAAGATCGGCGCAAGTACTACGTCAGCCTCACTGACGATGGTAGACGTCTAGTGGATGAACTGTTGCCGGAGATCATCCGGATGCTGTCGAGTTCGTTTGATGGAGTGACGCACGAGGAGATGTACGTCTTCTGGAAGGTCATGCATCAGATCGCTGGAAATCTCACGGATCCATCCAGTGACGGCACGGTCGTGGACTAGGTCGTGAGCGCCGGCATGCAGAGGCGCACAGTCATTGATCAGGCACATGCGGGGAAGCCAGGCGAACTGCGGCCCGGCCGCCGCAGTTCGCCTGGTTAAACGTTACAGCCCCTTTGCGTGGCCCGAATGGGAAGCTCCGGCCGTCGCGCCACCGTAGCCGGCCGCACCACCTTGCGCCGTGGCATTCTGCGCTGCGACCTTGGCTTCAGCAGCCTGAATGTTTTCCGGGTAGTGAATCGCATCTCGCGGGTTGTAGCCGGCGCTTTCGACCTGAGAGAGTTCGTCGCGCACCTGTGCACGACTGAGCACTTGACTGGACTGCGCGAACGACGCAACGGGCGCCGCGATCAAGGCTGCGATAAGGACCGCTTTAGTGAACGACTTCATGATCATTATTCTCTGAGAGGGTGTGAGCGGCGTGACGAAACAACTTCTGTGCCACGGCTAGCAGCAGTCTAAGAAAAAAAGGTCACTAGGGTAAGTACTCATTCCGTCGATTCACCGTTTCACCGCGGACAACAGTCCGTCCGCGATGCTCGCCTCATTTCTGGTTGGGAAGCATCTGCTTAGCTTTCCTCATCGACTATCGCTGCAAAACTACCTCTACATCCTCCGCTAGGGACATTCCCTAGGGTTCTTGACTTTGTTCATCCCGAAACACATCATTCGATATAAATCGATTTTATACAGCATGATTCCACGTCAAATTATGTCGTAACGGCCACTGGACGCCGAACGCGCGCTTTCTTGCCTATCCCGCGAAACCGGAAACACGGTTTCGCTAAATACATAAAAGAACACCACTGGGTTCGAGATTTTGCCTCAACTCATTTCGAATCCGATTTCATTACCTACCTTGAGGATCGTCATGTTCGATATGTTTGGAGTCTGGCAAGCTGCAGCGCCAAAAATGCAGACCCGGTGCATTGCAGAAGACGAGTTGCCGGCCGGGCAGAAAGTCTCTACGGATCGCTCGCCCCGGCCAGACGGCGCGCTCCTTGCGCACGGGCGAGTTGTTGCGCCTATGCTGCGCCATCTTGCACTGCTCATCTCGGCAGCCCTGATTGGTACTGCCGCACACGCGGCGGACGATTCCCTGACGAACCGCCAGAACGACATCACGCCCCTTTGCGGCACGAAGCCGATGATCGTCGGCGTGTCCGATGGGTACGGTGGCAATACCTGGCGCAAGACTGGTCTTGCCGAGGTCAAGGACGAACTCAGCCGCTGCAAGAACGTCAAGCGAGTCATCTACAGCAACGCCAACGGCGATCCGCAAAAGGCCAATTCCGACATCAACAGCATGGTCGCACAGGGCGTCAACGTGCTCATCATGCTTCCGGATTTTGGCGCCGTACAACTTCCGGCCATGCGCTCAGCCATGAAAGCGGGTGTATCGGTCGTACCGTATTCGGCACAGATACCCGGAGTAGCCGGACGCGACTATGTCGTCAATGTCGTCGGAGATTCCAAGCAGGTCGGCGTGCTTTGGGCCGACTGGCTTGGGACAACCCTCAAGAAAGGCAACGTCGTGTTCATGGGTGGATCGCCTGGCGCTGCCGGATCCCGGAACTTCATGGACGGTCTAAAGGGCGGCCTTGGGAAATACCCGAACCTGAAGCTGTTAAATGAGCAGTTCGTCGTAACCAACTGGAACCCAGTCGACGCGCAAAAAGCCACCGCTGGTCTGATTGCCCAATACCCGCACATTGACGCCATTGTCACCGACTACGGTGTGACTGCGCTCGCCGCTGCGAAAGCATTCGAGCAGGCCCACCTCCCGGTGCCCGCCATCGTCACCATCGCAAGCGACAACGAGCTGAACTGTCACTACCTGTCGGCCAAAAAGTCGGGGACAGCATTTCCTTACTACACGCTCGATGGCACGACAACTTATGTACGTTTCGCGGTACGGCATGGAGTCGCCAGCTATCAGGGCACGGCTGATAACGAATCGCCCTCAGTACTTCCTTTCGCCTACGCCGACAGCGCCAAGGGTCTTGATCCCAAGTGCGATCCCAGCGCGCCGCCTGACGCTGACCTGTCCTCCGCCCTTTCCCCTGAAAAGCTCAAGGCCGTTTTTGAGCAGTAACGTTCGAGACGAATCATGAACGACCAGAACACTCTGCTTCAGATTGATGGCGTCACCAAAGTTTTTCCCGGCGTACGGGCACTCGATAACGTCACGTTTTCGGTACTCGCGGGCGAAGTACACGGTCTCGTCGGTGAGAACGGCGCAGGTAAGTCCACGCTCATGGCGGTTGCGTCCGGCGCGCTCGTGCCGGAAAAGGGGCGCGTGCTTATCAACGGCGCGGAAACCAAAGGCGACACCGATACGGCGCGCCGGCTTGGTCTGGCCATCGTGCGGCAGGAACCGGCTCTCATGCCCGATCTGACGGTCGCCGAGAATCTCTATCTTGGCGTGCCAATCGAACAACGCACTTCACTGATGAGCACCACGCAATGGGCACAACAGCTCCTGCGGCAGTGGAGTGGCGATGTCGCGATCGACGCAAACGAGCGGGTCTTGAGCCTGAATCCAGAGCAGCGCTTCATCGTCGAGATCGTGAAGGCGCTTGCTGCCAAACCGAAGGTTCTCGTCCTGGATGAGCCAACGGAACATCTACTGGCGGAAGACGTCGACCGTCTTTTCGAACACATTCGAAAAGTGACGGCCTCCGGTTGCTCGGTCGTTTATATCTCGCACCGCATTCGCGAGGTGCAGAAAATCGCCAACCGCCTTACCGTTTTACGCGATGGCCAAGGACAAGGCACGTACGACGCTGCCGGGCTCAGCGAACAACAAATCGTCGAACTCATCGTTGGCGGGGCGCTTGATCGGGAGTTTCCCGCGAAAGCCGGAAACGACCGCGCCGGTGTGGTTCTCGACGTGGTATCGCTGCGCGGCGCCGGCTTCACTGACGTATCGATGCAGGTAAAGAGCGGGGAAATCGTGGGCCTCGCCGGTATCGACGGCAATGGGCAGCGCGAATTCATGCGCGCTCTCGCCGGTCTTACCCGAAACCGGGGCAACGTCGCGGTCAACGGCAAGCCAGCAAAAACTCAGACGTCTCAAGCTGCTGCCACTTCGGGCATTCGCTATCTCCCTGGTGACCGCCATCGTGACGGCATTTTCGGTGATTTATCCGTACGCGAGAATTTCTCGCTCCGCAGTCTTCCGTTCGATTCCATTCATGGCTGGATCAGCCAGAGAAGCGAAGCGAGACGCACAAAACTGGCAGTAAAGGGTTTCGCGGTCAAGACACCGACGGTCGAGACGCCCATTCGTTCGCTGTCGGGCGGCAATCAGCAAAAGCTGGTGCTGGCCAGTGTCCTTGCGAGCAATCCCGAGGTGCTGCTCGTCGACGAACCGACTCAAGGTGTGGACATTGGCGCGCGGATGGAGATTTACAAGGTGCTTCGCCAGGCCGCCGCGACCGGCACCGCCGTCATCATAGTCTCGTCCGATGCGCTCGAGGTGGCGGGCTTGTGCGACCGTGTGCTGATCTTCTCTCGCGGACATATCGTCAAGGAGCTGCGCGACGCCGCCGTCACCGAAAACAACATCACATCCGCGGTGCTGACTGCGACCACCGAGCGCGAGAGAGGTTCGGCAAGCATTCCTGGCTTCTGGAAGTGGGCGTCGGGAGACTGGGCACCTCTTGTCATGCTCGCACTGGCAATTTGCGCGCTCGGCATCTATGCCACGCACGTCAACGAAACCTATCTGTCCGCTCGCAACCTGAGTGGGGTGTTAGCGCTCGTGGCGACATTGGCCATCGTCGCATACGGGCAGCAGGCGCTCATGCTCGTGGGAGGGATCGATCTATCTGTCGGACCCCTAATGGGGCTGATGGTCGTCATACAGTCGTTTTTTCTCAACGACGGTGCGTCACTGGGACACCAGTTGTCGGGATGGGCAATTGTTATTGTGGTCGCCGTTGCAGTCGGAGTAGTGAACTGGATACTGGTGGACCCCTTCCGATTGCATCCAATGGTCGCAACGCTAGCTACCTATATGGCGTTGCAGGCGATATCCCTTTTACTGCGCCCCGTTCCGGGTGGACTGATCGCCGATTCGGTGGTCGAGACAATCGGCACGCAGGCTGGCTTCGTCCCAGTCATCACGATCTTCGCTGTTGTTCTCGCCGTCGTGCTCGAGTTCGTCCTCTTTAAAACCCGGCTTGGGCTTACGTTTCGCGGCGTGGGCTCGCGGGTTGAAGCCGCCCGCATGGCAGGCGTGCGCCCACATAGGACGTTACTTGCCGCGTATGTGGGTTGCTCGCTCCTCGCCGGTGTGGCCGCCGCGCCGATGATGGCGCAGGTCGGGTCCGGTGACCCGAGCGCCGGCATCAACTACACGCTGGCTAGCATTGCGGCCGTCGTCATCGGCGGGGCAAGCCTGTTTGGCGGACGCGGGTCTTTTGTCGGTTCCTTGCTTGGCGCGCTTCTAATCATTCAGGTCAATGTGGTCACGTCGTTTCTGGACATTGGAGATTCGTGGCAATCGTATCTATTGGGCGGAATGATTCTGGCATCTGTCGCCCTCTATTCCAGGAGTAGAGAAATGGCGGTGGCGAAATGAGAAAGGTCATGAACAATCAGACATACGTGATTTCGGATCTCTTGCGGTCATTTTTCGCGAAGTGGCGGTCGATTCGGGCTCCAGGATTCAGTGAATTCTGGTGGATCTGGGTCGGATTGATACTTCTCTTCTCAGTTAGCTCAGTAGTCGCGCCAGGCACGATGACGCGTGGTTCGATTCTGGCCATGCTTCCGTTCGCAGGCATCCTCGCCATTGTCGCAACAGGACAAACTCTGGTCATCCAGCAGCGAGGCCTCGACATGTCGGCCATCGGAATGGTCTCACTCTCCGGCGTGGTGATGGCCCGAACGGGATTTGGCTTCGATTCCATTGTCCTAGCGGCAATTCTCACGGTGTGCGTGGGAGCGATTGTCGGGATCGTCAATGGGACACTGGTATCGAGATTCGCTATCACACCATTAGTTGCAACCTTGGCGGTGAACGCGCTTCTGATTGGCGGCGTGCGTTCGTTGACCGGCAATGTTCCCGTCAACGTCCCGCTTGTTATGCAAACCATCTCGCACGCACAGTTTATTGGCTTGCCGGCTAATGTCCTGTTTGCGTTCGCTTTCGTGGTGACAGCCTGGGTCATCACCAGGAAAACCGCAATCGGCCGCAGATTTGTCGCTGTTGGCGTCAATCCGCGGGCGGCTGAGGCTGCGGGGGTGAGGGTTCTGCAGTATCGGATTGGTGCCTATGTCGCGTCTGCGGTGTGCTTCTCCGCCGCCGGGATGCTGCTCGCCGGATTCATTGGTAGCGCGTCGCAGACGTCGGGCAACGACTATCTGCTTCCCGCCATCGCGGCTGTCGTTGTAGGCGGTACGCCATTCACCGGGGGAAAAGGCAGCGTTATCGCCAGCGCGGTCGCGGCGCTGTTCATGGCGCAGCTCGGTCAACTTGTACTGGCACTCGGTGCAGGGCCCGCAGTTCAGTTGTTAGTGCAGGCGTGCGCGATTCTGCTCGCCACCACCGTTCGCCATCTGCCGGCGGCGGTAAAAACGTTTCACAAAAACGCATAGTGAAAAGTCGTAGCGGAAGTTTGATTCTCAGGGCCAATCGTCCGATCAGTTCAACGCCGTACGAACGGGTCTGAATTTTCAAGCCGATTGCATCGACCCACCAGAGGTCGGCACGCAATCCATGGAGACTCCTTTTTTAAGGATAACGAAATGAGAAAGATTATTTACTGCGCATCGTTGATGGCTTTCTGTGCCTGCAACACCTACGCACAGAGCACGGTGACCTTGTACGGACGCGTCGCATCAGGTCTCGATTTCGTCACGAACGTCGCAACGCCAAACGGCCAGTCGAAGAACAATTTCAGGTTCGGTAGCAACCAGTACGGATACAGCTGGTTTGGCCTGAAAGGTGATGAAGACCTCGGAGGCGGCCTGCACGCCGTCTTTAAACTCGAAAGCCTTTTTACCTCCGGTACAGGCCAGACCCCGCCAGACACGATTTTTACCCGCGACGCCTATGTGGGCCTGTCTCACGACACATACGGAAGTATCTGGTTTGGACGAGCCATGAGCCTCACGGATGAAACGGGTTGGTACATTGACCCACTCGGAGAACAAGTGGGCATTGGTGTGGGCAATTTCGCATACGGGCGAGCGTGGGGTCCACGATCGAACGTGGTCACCTACAATTCGCCAATCTGGAGCGGTTTCTCGTTCCGCGCTCAGGATGGATTCGGCAATGAGGCCGGCAACTTCCGCGGCGGCCGCCAGTTCAGTGTGAGCGCACAATACACGCTCGTGAACTTTGCTGCCTACGGCGTATACGAAGAAGTTCGCGACGCCAACGGCAAATTCTCCGACCTGTATGCCGCGTCGCGCGAATACATGGT
This sequence comes from Paraburkholderia aromaticivorans, assembly GCF_012689525.1. NCBI lineage: Bacteria > Pseudomonadati > Pseudomonadota > Betaproteobacteria > Burkholderiales > Burkholderiaceae > Paraburkholderia > Paraburkholderia aromaticivorans. The sequence goes on along the minus strand of NZ_CP051514.1, from coordinate 2,081,508 downwards.
GGGTGCCACCTACCAGGTGGGCGGACTGAAGTTCTACACCGGCTTTCAACAGCTTGTCTCGTCAGGGCAAGACACACTCGCGACTTCTTTCAACCCGGCCGCCGCGACGCGGAGCCAGCAAGAGTGGGTGGGCGCCTCTTATCAGGCAACCCCCGCCCTCGCCTTTCAGGCCGGCTGGTATCACGGCAACGTGAATCATGGTGGCGGCTCGGGAAATCTTGGTGCCATCGGCACCACCTACAATCTTTCGAAACGGACCTTCCTTTATCTGACCGTCGGAGAGATGTTCAACGGCAAGAATTCCGCGTTCCCGGTCGAGACGGCTGACTCTCAACCGCTGCCTGGCCACAACCAGCAAGGCGGCTACATCGGCATCATGCACTTCTTCTAACCGATGACTTGATGGCGTACAGACATCTGTACGCCAACGGAGATAGTTCGCCGCCCGTCTTACTCGATTTTGTAGCACATCAGGTAAGACGGGCAGCGTTGCATCAACAGAGTCTTTCGTGGTTAAACCAGCGGCGTAACCGTGTTCTCCACGCCTAACAGAGCCTTCCCGTAAAGCTCAGTCCCAATAGCAGGGAGGACAATCGCATGACGGGCCGCAGTATTCGAATCGCGCCACCAGCGTTGCATCGGACTCGTCTCGGCAAAACTTCCTGCGCCATGGGCGAAGATCAGCGTATTGAGGGCGTCGGTAATATCAGTGGCTACAACACCGGTATCAGCGCGGACGCAGGCCCGTGTGATGTAGTCCGGAGATGCATTGCGGCGAGCTAGATCGTCGATCTCATCTGCGGCACGGAAGGCGCGCAAATGTGCGCTATCGATCTTCAACGCGGCCTCCGCCACCTGCACCTGAAATACCGTCGAATCGGTCTGCCTGGTGAACGACGTGTACGCGATAGCTCGTTGAGGCGCCTTCTCGATAACGTACTTCAACGCAGCGCGGCCGATGCCCAATTGAGGACCGATGAGCAGGAGCGACGAGACTGGGCCGAATGCGGCACGGTACGCAACCTCGTCCTTGAACGGAGTCGACTACTCGCCGCGCACCGCCGTCATGATGTCCAGCAGCCGGCGAGGTTGTATTGCTGGCCGCCGCGCAGCGGGTAATGCACAAGATGACAATGCGGCCCCGCCCAAACGACGGACGCATTGATTTGCAGATCCTTGGACATGTTCTCGACATCGACGACTGCGCGATACACCACATGTCCCGTCACGCTATGCGCGTCTCCAATCAGCGCCTTGCGTATCGCCGACTTCACGCCGTCGCAGCCAATCACTGCGTCCGCGCTGTAGCGCTCGCCATGCTGGTCAGTCACGGTCACGCCATTGGCATCCTGATCCAGCGTGCAGACCTGCGTATTCGTGTGGAACTGAATCAGCGGATGATCCTTGACGGCTTCGAGAATCGACAGATGAATGTCAACGCGATGAATCACCGCATACGGATTGCCGAAACGCGCGATACGGCGCCCCCACGTCGATGCGCACGATTTCCCTCGCGTCGAGCGCGTCCCTCAGGCTCAGATAGTCGGTGAACACGGCCCGGCCGCGCGCCGCCTCGCCGACACCCAAGGCATCGAGCGCATTGAACGCGTTCGCGGCCAACTGGATGCCCGCGCCGATCTCCTGTATCTCCGGCGCCTGCTCGAGCAGTTGTACCCGAATGCCCTGCCGTGCCAGCGCTAGCGCAGCGGCGAGTCCACCGATACCGCCGCCGATCACCAGCACGCGGCGGCCATTGTTTGTCTCACTCATGATTGTCTCCCTGCAATCAAACAACGTAATCGGGCTGACGCTGCGGCTCCGCAGCAGCGAATGCCCGGTGCGTCGACGCATGCTCATACACCGCAAGGCTGCGCGGATAAGCGCTCAAATCACAGTCCATGCGCAAAGCGTTGGCGATCTGCGGCACGAGGGACACGTCGGCGAGCGTCGGCTGGGCGCCGAAGCACCACGGGCCCTTGTTGCCGCGTTCGAGCATGCGTTCGACGCCCGCCATCCCCTGAGCGATCCAGTGCCGATACCACGCGGTTTTTTGCTGCGGCGTCACCTTCAGTTCCGTCTCCAGATAGCGCAGCACGCGCAGATTGTTGACAGGATGAATGTCGCAGGCAATCAGCGTCGAAAGCTCCAGCACGCGCGCGCGCCGTGCGCGTTCAAGCGGGATCAGGCGCGGCTCGGGATGTATCTGATCGAGATAGTCGATGATCGCGAGTGACTGGCCGAGCTTGAAATCGCCATCGATCAGCGCGGGCACCGACGCGGACGGATTCACGTTCGCCACGTAATCCGCTGTGCGATGCTCGCCGACGCGGATATTGACGGGCAGCGTGTCGTACGTCAGACCTTTGAGCGCGAGCGCAATGCGCACGCGGTAGGACGTCGAGCTGTTAAAGAAGCTATGGAGTTGCACGAGTAGATCTCCGTCCATTGCAGATTGCGTCAATCAGACCACGCGTACCGTCACTTCACCCAGGCGCTCGACGCCGACCTTCATCGTGTCGCCCGTCTTCACTGCGCCAACCCCTTCGGGCGTGCCGGTGAAAATCACGTCGCCCGGTTCGAGGCGGAAGAATTTCGACAGGTCCGAAACGGTTTCAGCCACCGACCAGATCAGATTTGACACATCGCTCTTCTGTTTCGTCTCGCCATTGACGCTGAGCCACAACGCGCCGCTTTCAAAGTGACCGACAGTGCTGACAGGATGAATCGGGCCGATAGGAGCGGAACGGTCGAACGCCTTGCCGATTTCCCACGGACGGCCCATTTCGCGCATCTTCATCTGCAGGTCGCGGCGTGTCATATCGAGACCGACCGCGTAGCCCCAAACATGATCCAGCGCCTGTTCAACCGCAATATCCGAACCGCCCTTTCCAATTACCGCGACAAGCTCCGCTTCATAATGATAGTTCTGCGTCTGCGCCGGATAGGCCAGTTCGAGTGTCTCGCCATACGCGACCGGCACAACGGCATCGGCCGGTTTGCAGAAGAAGAATGGCGGCTCGCGATCGGGATCGAAGCCCATTTCGCGTGCGTGCGCCGCGTAGTTGCGGCCCACGCAATAGACGCGGCGCACCGCGAATTGAGCGTCACTACCGGCGACGGGAACGGCAACAGGTGCTTCGGGCGGGAAAACAAAAGTCATGTTGATGTCGACTCAATAGATAAGGGAGAGCACACACGCACGTACAACACGTGTGGTCAAAATACAGATGGGTCAGGCGCGTTCTTCGCGCAACAGATTCAGCGCGGCGAGCACGGGACGATCCGAATAACTGAACAGCACGCTTTCCGCCGATGCCGACAGTTGCACGGACGCCCACGACGGTGCGACGAACACGTCATGCGGTTCGAACGTAAATTCGTCATTACCGATCTTCGCGGTGCCTTTGCCTTCCACGACGCAATAGACGGTTGCATCGGTGCTGCGATAAGAGCGGCCCTTGAAGCCTGTGGGCAGGTATTGCATGAACGTCGCGATGGTCGGCATCGGCCAGCCGCCCGTCGCCGGATTCACATAGCGCAACTTCACGCCGTCCCACTCGTCGAGTTCGCCGTTGCGATACAGCGCGTCGAGCGCTTCGCGGCTGCGCTCATACGGGTAGCTGAATATCGGCGAAGTGGGATCGGACACGCGATGCCGCACGGGCACCATGTTGTGACCGAAGCGCGCGAAGCTGTCGCCCTCGGGGCGCGCAATCGGCTGCGTCGCCTCGGGGAAGTTCTCGGCAAAACCGGCATCCATCTGCGCAACTAGAGGAATATCGAGGCCGTCGAGCCACACGACGGGCTCGCCGCCGTCTTCCACCGACGGGTTGCCGTGGTCGTGCCACGTCCACGACGGCGTAATGATGAAATCGCCCGGATGCATGGTGGCGCGCTCACCGTTCACGGCCGTCCACGCACCCTTGCCTTCGACGATAAAACGCAGCGCCGACTGCGTATGCCGGTGACTCGGCGCAATTTCGCCCGGCAAGATCAACTGCAGTCCGGCGTACAGGTTCAGCGTCATACTGGACTTGCCGGGCAAGCCGGGGTTTTCGAGCACCAGCACGCGGCGCACGGCTTCTTCGGCGCTGATAATGGAACCGGCCTGCATCACGAGATCGCGCACCTGCGCATATTTCCAGATGGCCGGCTGGGCTTTGGGCTGCGGCGCCTTCGGCACGAGGTTGTGCAGCGATTCCCACAGCGGTGCCATACGCAACCGCGCGATCTGCTCGTAGTAGGCCGCGCGCGATGCGCCCGGATTGTCGTGTGTCATTCGCGTCTCCTTTCGGTGTCCCCTTGGTCAGGCACGTCGGCTATTCAAGCGTCGGTCTCATGGGCCCTGTGCATCATTTATATGCGACGAAGCTATATCCAGTAAAATGATGAAAACATCTAATTCATATAATTTTGGGTATATCTCCCGGCAGGAGGATTAGCCGATGGACTGGACTTACCGCCTTCGTCTGAGGCATTTGCAGGTACTGCTGAGTCTCGCGAGCACAGGCAATTTGAGTCAATCGGCCGCGGCGCTCAATACGACGCAACCGGCGTTGTCGAAATGGCTCAAGGAACTGGAGGAGGACGTCGGCCTGCCGCTATTTGACCGGCACGCGCGCGGCTTGCGGCCCACGTCGTATGGCGAGGCATTGATCGAACACGCGCGCCGCATCGAGGCTCATCTCGACGTCGCGCGCGACGACATGCAGGCCATGCGTGAAGGTGGCAGCGGTCTGGTGAGCATTGGAACGTCGGGCGTATCGGCGGCCGATACCGTGCCCCTCGCCGTATCCCGGCTGCTCGAGCGCATGCCGCACGCCCAGGTGCGGCTTGTCGAAAGCACGATGAACCAGTTGATGCCGCAACTCGCGCGCGGCGAGCTTGACATTGTTGTTGGACGCTCGGGTCAGCAGTACGACGATCCGCAACTGCAAACGGTGACGCTCTACACGGAGCCGATCAACTTCGTCGCAGGACCGCAGCACCCGCTCGCCGGACGCGCGGCGCTCGGTTGGGATGACGTGCTCGCCTATTCGTGGATCGTCTGGCCGCAAGGCACGCCCGTGCGAAATGCACTGGAAGCGGCGCTAGCGGCGGAGGGGCGCACGCTACCGGGCCATTGCGTCGAATCCAATTCCTCCATTCTCAACCTGACGTTGCTGAACAACACGGAACTGGTGGGCGTCGCATCGCACCGCGCCGCCCTTCGATTCGAACAATTGAACGCGCTTCGGATTCTGCCAATTCAACTGGCGGGCTTTGGATCCGTCTCGCTCTATTGGCACGCCGAAAACGTCAATCGCAATGCAGTGGCCATGGCACTGGAGAGCCTTCGTGAATTCGCGGACCCAAATATGCAGGAATGGCACACCGCTTAACGCGCTGCTCCCGTTCAATCCACGACCGAATCATCCTGGGCCTTCTGGATGAGGTTTGCCTCGATCTGATGCACGACTTTCCAGAAGACACGCATATCTCGCGGGGTGATTCCATCAAGCGAACCAGAGATCATCTCCGTCAACTCAGGCAGCAACTCATCCACGAGACGCTTGCCTTCATCCTTCAAACTGACGAAATACTTTCGCCTGTCGTTCGGGTCGCGCTTTCTCTCCACGAGGCCGCGTTTTTCAAGGTTGTCTAGCGCGGGCACCGCCGTAGTCGACGCAATACCGACGCGCTTGCTCAGTTCAAGCTGGTTCAATTCGCCGCGTTCCGCCAATACCCGTAAGTAGTACCAGTACGCAATCGCGATGTTCTCGCGGTCCAGAATCTTCTGCGCCTGGGCGTCGTAGAGTCTGTGCACGGTCCTGGCCATCCACGGGACGGTTCTGCCGCGATCGTCAAATACGTCAGAGGGCTGATTGTCCGCGGCGACCGGTGGTACGGCCGTTCCCCGGGTTGCTTTGACCGCAGCGGCGTTCGACTTGGGCATGGGTTCATTCCTCGACGTTGGAGTCCCGAGCCGGACACAACCCGACTGGAGAAAAGACGACAATCAGAAACATCGGACCAGGGTATTCCCTGGAGTCCTTGACTTTATTCATTCTAAAACACATCATTCGATATGAATCTATATTGGATGGAATGATCTTTTTGCAAATCATCCGCCACAAGAGAGATCATACAACAGACGGCCGAATTTGCGACCGCTTCGTGGTCTCGCACTGACAAAACGTTTGAGAACTCGTATGCAAAGAAAGATTCTCGTACTGATACTTTGGCTGATGCCAACCGCTCTGCGCGTGGCAGCGCGTCTGTTTCCGTCCGTACGGGAACATCTCGGTTCAGCGCATTGGGTCATCCAGCTCCGGCTGAGAGACAACAGCCTGGCGCGACAGCTCCATTTCAGAGACGGCACCGTGTCCGCGCGCTGGGGAGTGAACGCCAAGCCCGACGCCGAACTCGTGTTCATGGATGCGGCCACGGCACGCCAGATGCTTGCGCCCACGACCGATCACGCGTTCCTGATCGATGCGCTCAAGAACTTCAAGATCACGCAGGGTGGCAGCGATCAGGCTCTGGTCTGGTTCGGCCAGTTGGTGAACACGATGAAGACAGCGTCCTGGCGCACAGGCACCCGGATGAAAGATGGGACCACCCGTTATGTCACGCTCACCAATGGGGGGCCGGTCTTTGTCTTCGTGAAAGACGGCAAGATCATCCGGACAACGCCCATTGATCTGACGGCGGAAGACGGACCCAGTTGGACCATCACGGCGCGAGGCCGCCAGTTTTCACCGGCACGGCGTGCAACCGTCAGCCCGCACGCGCTCTCGCTCAAATCCCTCGTCTATTCGGACAAACGGATTCTTTCTCCCATGAAGCGGGTCGATTACGACCCGAAGGGAGAACGCAATCCTCAGACGCGGGGAATTTCGGGCTACGAGCGTATCAGCTGGGACGAAGCGCTCGACATTGTCGTTGGTGAGATCCGCCGTATGAAGCAGGAACATGGTCCCGGCGCGATCGCGATGGCCACGGGTGCGCATCATCAGTGGGGAAACGTCAACTACTACCTGAGCGCCATGCAGCGCTTCGGTAACCTGATTGGATATACCCGCATCGAAATGAGCCCGATTAGCTGGGAAGGCTGGTACTGGGGCGCCATGCACCACTACGGCAACAGTCTGCGTCTGGGCACGCCGAGCTTCTACGGTACGACGCAGGACTGTCTTGAACACGCGGAAGTGATCGTCTTCTGGTCGAGCGATCCCGAGTCGACCAATGGCGTGTACGCCGGCTTCGAGGGCACCGAGCGCCGGTTGTGGGCGAAGCAGCTCGGAATACAGTTCGTTCATATCGACCCGTACCTGACGCAATCCGCCCAGTTCCTCGGTGGAAAGTGGCTGCCCATCAAGCCCGGCACCGACTCGGCCCTCGCGATCGCCATCATGCATGAATGGATGATCAGCGGCAGCTACGATGAGCAATATGTAGCGACAAGAACAACGGGCTTCGACGAATGGCGTGCTTATGTGCTCGGCGAAGAGGACGGCACGCCGAAGACGCCGGAGTGGCAGGAAGCCGAAACCGGCATTCCTGCAAAAGACGTGCGCAGCCTCGCGCAGTTGTGGGCGTCGAAGAAAACGTACCTCGCTGCAGGTGGCCTCGGCGCGGGTTTTGGCGGAGCATGCCGCACGGAAACCGGAGCCCAGTGGACGCGCAGCCTCGTCATGATGATGGCCATGCAAGGATGGGGAAAGCCCGGGATCAACTTCGGCAATCTTCAGATCGGCGCCCCTCAGGACCTGAATTTTTACTTTCCCGGCTATGCCGAGGGCGGAATCTCGGGCGACCTGACCTACACGGCAAGCGCGGCTAACAACTATTGCCGCATGCCGCACATCATCACGATCAATCCGGTGAAGCAGTCCATCCCTCGCCAACGGTTTGCCGAGGCAATCACGCAGGGAAGCGCGGACGGATACTTTTGGGACGGCTTCTCAGCCGAAGGGCAATTTGGTCAATACTCGTATCCCAAGCTCGGCCATTCGCGCGTTCACATGCTCTACCGCTACGGATCGTCTTCATTCGGCACAGTTCCGGGCTCGAACAAACTTATCGACGCGTATCGTCATGCGTCGCTTGAGTTCGTTGTCAACCAATCCATATGGATGGAGAACGAGGCGCAGTTCGCCGACATCATCCTGCCGGCGTGTACCGCTCTCGAGCGTGACGACATATCCGAATGGGCAAACTGCGGCGGTTACATCCAGCACGCACAGAGCCAGCTCAATCATCGCATGACGATCATGCAGCACAAATGTATCGAGCCTCTTGGCGAATCGAAATCGGACTACCAGATTTTCCTGGAGATCATGACGCGACTCGGCTACGGCGGTATGTACTCGGAAGGCGGCGGGTCGGAACTGACCTGGTGTGAACGGATCTTCAACTCCACGGACCTGCCCCGGCAGACCACCTGGAAGAAATTCCTGAAGAAGGGCTATCACGTCGTGCCGCCTCCCAGCAACGATGACAAGCAGCCGGTGGACATGCGCTGGTTCGCGGAGGGTCGCACCAAGGACTTGCCGGAAGCGAATCCCCTTCCCGGCGTGTATTCCAACGGATTTAGCCAGGGCGGCCTCAAATCTGAAGTGCAACACCGTTTCGTATAAGGTGTTGCGATGCACGAAAGAACTCAGTACCAGCAACTTCAACCTGAAGAGCGCCTCATCATTGCAAGCCTGCATCTACAGGGTTCGAGTATCCGGGCCATGGCCCGGATACTCGGGCGCTCGCCGGCCACCGTTAGCCGTGAACTGACGCGAAACAGCTCTCCTGCGGGTTACGCATCGGTGCCGGCTGAAGCGCTCCGCGCCGCACGCCGCAGCGCGGGCCGCCGCCCCACAAAGCTTTGCCTGCAAAGCGTTTGCTGGCGCATTGTTCTTACCCTGCTCGAGTGGAAATGGTCACCCCAGCAGATATCGGGCACACTCAAGCGTATGTATCCGACTGACCCGACCCAGCAGGTTTCGCACGAAACCATCTACACGGCCATCTACGCCCAGCCGCGCGGCGAACTGCGCAGACAGCTCATTGCCTGTCTGCGCCATGGTCACAGCACGCGTATGCCGCGCACACGGGGCACAGACCGACGCGGACAGATTCCGGACATGGTCAGTATTCATGTGCGGCCGCCCGAAATCGAGGACCGGCTGCTGCCTGGACACTGGGAAGGCGACTTCATCAAGGGGGCTGGCAACCAGTCCTCGGTAGGCGTTCTGGTCGAACGGACCAGCCGCCTGGTGCTGCTCGCAAAGATGGAAGATGCCACCGCAGCGTCGGCGCTGGCGGGCTTCTCCGTCAAGCTCAATTCGATTGTCGCGCCACTACGGCAGAGCTTCACCTACGACCAGGGCAAAGAAATGTCGCGCCATAAAGAGCTCACCGCCGCGACCGGCGTGCAGGTGTACTTCTGCGACCCGCACAGTCCATGGCAAAGGGGCACCTGCGAAAACACCAACGGGCTGCTGCGACAGTATCTGCCCAAAGGCACCGACCTTTCTGTCTACAGTCAGGACGAACTCGACGCCATCGCCGACAGTCTGAACAGCCGGCCTCGTGCGACTCACGACTTCCATTCACCATTCGAGGTCTTCGCCGCGACCCTTGCATCAGCAAGCCAACCTCAAGGCTCTAAACATTAATCCCGCTGTTGCGCTTCACCCTTGAAACCGCCCAGGGATTGCCCACGCAATCGGGCAAGTTCGAGTTTGTCCCGTCCAGCCTGCGCCGTATCGAGCAGATCGATCCAGCGCGGCCGGCGGTCAACCGATACATCAACAGTCAGAGCGGCGTGAAGCAAAGGTTCCCGCTCCAACTCGTGACCAATCATCCGGTCTATAGCTTCCATACCCAGGCAGATGGAAAGAATAGCCACATCAGCACGATCAATGAGCACCGCATGAACGTTGGAGGCTATCGATACTGGGTGCTTCGAATGAGCCCCGCGGATGCGTCGGCGCGCAGTCTCGGGTCGGGCGATCTGGTCCGGGTCTACAACGCCCAGGCTTCGGTCATCTGCGCAATCGACGTTTCGCAACTCGTCAAAGAAGGCGTTGCACGCGGAAACGAATCATGCGGCGAACTCGATCTGATCCAGACCTCGATAGGCATTGTGGATCGCGGCGGTTGTCTCAACCTCCTCACGCCGGGGCGAAAAATGAGCGAAACCGCAGACGGGATTGTTCCCAACAGTTGCTGGGTGGAGGTAGAGAAATGGAACACCGCAATGGAAAAGGCAGCATGATCGGTTGGGCACTGGTCGTGGACGTTTCGCTCTGCATCAATTGCAGGAACTGCGTGATCTCGACAAAAGACGAGTACACCGGCAATGCGTTTCCGGGCTATTCGGCGCCCCACCCTCCACAAGGTCTCGAGACGATCCGCGTCGAACGCCACGTTCGCGGAGAGGGATCGCTGGTGGACGTGACTTACATTCCGAAAATGTGCAATCACTGCGATGACGCGCCTTGCGTGAAGGCGGCGGGCGATGGGTCAATCTATAAGCGCCCGGACGGCGTCGTCGTCATCGACCCGGAGAAGTCCCGCGGCCGACAGGATCTGGTGACGGCGTGCCCTTACGGCATGATCGAATGGAACGAACAGGAACAGGTGCCGCAGAACTGGAATTTCGATGCGCACCTGCTCGACGCCGGATGGAAAGAACCGCGTTGCGCGCAAGCCTGCCCGACCAAGGCACTACGTGCGCTGAACATGCCGGAGAGCGAACTGCAAGAAATGGTGAAGAAGGAACAGTTGGCGGTCATTCGCCCGGAACTCGGCACGAGGCCTCGCGTCTTCTACCGCAATCTGGATGACGCGTTAAGCCATTTGGTGGCAGGCAACGTTTGCGAAGTTACTGGAGACGGTCGCCTGCGCAATCTGGAGGGTGTTGAAATCGTGCTGCGCGATTCCGCCGGCGGCGACGAACGCACGACCACCACTGACCATTTCGGCGATTTCCGCTTCTCAGGACTGACTGAGCAGACTTCGACAATCGAACTGCGGGTCCGAAAGAACGGCAATGAAAAAATCGTTGCAACCAGAGAGCGCGTAGGCAGCGTCAATCTCGGCACGTTGCTGTGTTGATGTCCATTCCACGGTCTGGCATTCACAGGAGGCACACACATGGAGTTGAACGACAAGGCGGCGGTTATCACGGGCGGAGACAGTGGGATCGGGCTGGCTTCGGCACGGCTGTTCCTCGAAGCGGGCGCGGATGTCGTCATCATGAGCAACAATCCGGAAACGCTTGGTGTCGCTCGCAGTCAACTCAACGAGAAGGTCGTGACGATCGAGGCCGATGTCACGGATACTCAAGCTCTCGACGTCGCCTTTGCAGAGGTGGGTCGCCGGTTTAATCATATCGACGTCCTGTTTGCCAGCGCCGGCGTTGTGTCGCCCACGCCTTTGGAGAACACGTCCAGCGAGCTCTTTGAACGTATCCTCAGAATTAACGTCGCCGGGAGTTTCTACACGGTTCAGGCCGCGCTGCCTTATCTGCGTTCGGGAGCATCGGTGATCTTGATAGGCTCCGTGGTGGCAACCATGGGAATGGCAGGATTCGGGGCGTATGCGGCGAGCAAAGCCGGACTATCGGGGATGGCACGCGCGCTGGCCTCGGAACTTACGCCTAAAGACATTCGCGTGAACACGCTGGTTCCTGGCCCCACTCGCACGCCAATCTGGAGCACCATCGCTCATACGCAGAGCGAATTACAGGAGCTCGAAAAAAGTCTGATCAGAAGTATTCCAATAGGCCGTCTCAACGAAGCCGACGAGGTCGCCCAAGCCGCGCTGTTCCTCGCTTCGGATCACTCACGTAGCATGCAGGCGGCGGAAATCGTTATCGACGGCGGCGCATCTCGTGCCCCGCAAGGCGCGCCCGCGTATCGCGTTTGAATGTGCACACCGGCGCGTCAAAATCGGACGCGCCGGTATTTTTCTCGGCCAAACTCTCTCATCGGCTGCCTTCGCTTCAAAGTCCCTCAGGCGTGCGCCGTTATTACGGCACGCGCCATCTTTCTTTAAATTGCGAAGCTTTCCAGGCTGGCCGGATGGAATAACTCACTGGGTTCGAGGCGGCGACTCGACAAGCCCTCTGCGAAATGACGCGCGAGAAAACGGTCGATTGCGTGCTCGTTAGCCGAAAAACCATATGACCAGAAGTCCGTACCCATCAGTTTTCGAGCGGCGCGTAGCTGGTCTTCGACGAACGGCAGCGTAACCTTGGTGGCCGCCGTATCACTCAGCCTCGTCAACGCAAGGGCCTTAGACTTCTCGAATGCCTTAATCACCGCGCCGGGCAGCCAAGGGTGGCTCTCCGCCAGCGTTTTACGGATTCCAAGCGTGTGCATGATCGGAAACAGCTTTGTGCGCGCGTACCAGTCTGCTGCGGCTTTGTGCGGATCGTCGAACAGATACTTGACCTGCGGATGCCCTCGGTCAAAGCATGAAGGCGCTCGCGGTCCAATGACAGCATCGATTTCTCCATCTGCGAGCAGGTTCGAGATGGTCTTGCCTTCGGGCGCGCTCTCCAGTTTGACGTCCGCAGGCAAATTCAGCGTGATTTTCTCCACCCTACCCGGATCTTCGTATCCACCGCGCACCCAGGTTACGTCAGAAGGTTTGACACCGTACTCCTCTTCAAGAAGAAGCCGGACCCAGACGTTTGCCGTTAGCTGATATTCCGGCACGCCGATGCGCTTGCCCTTCAGATCTTGCGGACTGTTAATGCCCCTATCCGTGCGCACGTAAACCGATGTATGCCGAAAAGCTCTCGACGGAAAGACCGGCACCGCGATGTAGGGTGACGTGCCCGCAGCAGTCTTCACTGAGTAGCTGCTAAGCGAGAGCTCGCAAATATCAAAGTCCGCATGTCTGAACGCGCGAAAGAAGATCTCCTCGGGATCCTGCAGCATGAAGACGGGATCCACGCCCTCGATCTGAACCTCACCGTCGACCAATGGCCTGATCCTGTCGTAATTGCCTACGGCGACGGATAACTGAAGCTTGCTCATTGTTGCTCCTGTGTGTTGCTGTGTGTTGCCGAAAACGCTCTGTTTCGCCTGCAACCATGCACTGTGCAGAAAGGCGCACGACGCTGGTTTCGATCTTCAGTCATCCATATAGATCTATATCGAATGATCCTTCATGAATCTATTAATGTCAAGAGCTTCGAGACTCCGTCGACAACTTCACGATATCGAAACAGAAGGGGTAGTCTGGTGAATCAAGGCAGGACGCAAGACATGTGCATACGCAGCAAGTGGAGCCGACAAATTTGCCTGGGGGATTCCCTGGAGTTTCTTGACATTGTTCACCTCAAATTACATGATTCGCTATGAATCAATCTTTTCTAGCATTATGCTATATCGAATGATGTGGTTGTAGCGCGACTGATTTCCAAAGCACGCACGCCGACCTTCGAATACATCTGACAGAAACGCTAGCAAACAGGACACATGCCATGGGCACCGCAACGACGCAGAATTGGGACCGCGAGGTCGACGTCATCATCATGGGTGCAGGCGCCGCCGGTATGACGGCAGCGATCGTGTCGAAGAACGAGGGGTTGGTCCCGCTCGTTCTCGAGAAGACCGATCAGGTTGGTGGAACGTCCGCGTGGTCGGTGGGCATGATGTGGTTCGTCGACAGCGCGCCAATGCAGGCCGCCGGCTTCAAGGACTCATTGGATAAAGCGCGCGAATACTTTGCAGGGACAGTTGGCACGAGTGTCGAGCGCTCACTGCAGGAAGCCTACGGCTACGCTGAAAAAGGTCAACGGCATTGGTCGCTCAATCGTTAGATGTGCATGAAACAACAGACCCTTGCGATGGCGGCCGATCAAGGCGCCGGATTTGAACAGTACCGTCGGCCAACCAAACGCGATGTGTTCCTTGAGACGATGGAGCAGATCGTGCCGTGGGCGCAGTTGTGCGAGGTTGTCGAGCCGTACTATCCGAAGGGTCAGGGCGGTCGCCCGCCAGTGGGTCTGGAGCGCATGCTGCGCATGCACTTTCTGCAGCACTGGTTCAACCTGGCCGATGAAGCCTGCGAGGAAGCGCTGCTGGATAGCACCGCATTGCGGCGATTCGTCGGCATTGACCTGGGGCGCGAGCGCGTTCCTGATGGTACGACGCTCTTGAAGTTCCGGCGGCTGCTGGAGCGCAACAAGCTCGGCGAGCAATTGTTCGCCAAGGTCGGCGAGGTACTGCAAGGGCGCGGACTGAAGGTAGGCAGCGGCACCATCGTGGATGCCACCATCATCGGTGCGCCGAGTTCCACAAAGAATGCGGACAAGGCGCGAGATCCCGAAATGCATCAGACGAGGAAGGGCCAGCAGTGGTACTTCGGCATGAAGTTGCACATCGGTGTGGATAGCCAGACGGGTCTGGCACACAGCGCGGTAGTGACAGCGGCGAACGTGCACGACAAGCATCCGCTGCCGGCGCTGCTGCATGGCGGCGAGCAGCGTGTGTACGGTGACAGCGCCTATGCGAGCCAGAAGGAACTCATCGCCAGCAAGGCGCCGAAAGCCAAGGACTTCACCAACCAGCGTGTGCGCAATCGCAGTGGTGAAGTCGATGAAGCCAGGCGCTCGAAAAACCGCAGCAAGTCGAAGATTCGTGCCCGGGTCGAACACGTCTTTGCGGTGGTCAAGCGGCTGTGGGGGTTCGGCAAGGTGCGCTATCGCGGCCTCGCGAAGAACGCCACGCGCGCCTTTACCACACTCGCGCTGGCCAACATCTACATGAGCCGCACGCGGCTGATGGCACAGCTGCGTCCATGAGTAGCCAAAGTGGGTCGAGAGACCCGCTTGCAAGGCCCTTCAGGGCCAGAAAATCGAACCAGTCGGGTCGCTGATCTCGCATTCCGAAATTCAGCGACAAGCTGTTGGCGAAAACGCTGGCTTCTTCAGCGTAGCCCTACATCCAGGATGGCCGAACCGCCCTCGACTATATGCTGCGCAACTCCGCGCTTGAGGTCGTGGCAGTCGACTACCCCGACTACCACCCCGAGTTGGAGGGAGCCATGTTCGGCCGTGCTCACGCCCCGTTGGAATTCGACGCGCGTAAGCTTGGGGAGCAGTTCAAGCACTTGCGTGCGCCGCTGCCGGCGTTCGCACCGTTCGGCGGCATGATGCTCGACCTCGTCGACTTGCTCCACTTCCTGTCCTTCACGAAGTCGGCGAAATCGTTCTTCCACGTGCTGAAGCGCTTCTTGCGCTATGGCGTCGACCGGCTGAGCTACCACCGTGGCACCCGGCTCGTGGGCGGCAATGCGCTCATCGCCCGGTTGTACAAGACCATACTGGACCGTCAGATCGAAGTCTGGCTGAAGTCGGCCGCCACCAGGCTGATCGTGGAGGACGGCGCCGTCATCGGTGCCGAAGTGGTCCGCGACGGCCGCGCACTTCGAATCCGCGCTCGCCAGGGTGTGGTCATTGCGACCGGCGGGTATCCGGGCAACCTGGAAATGCGTCAGCAACACTCACGCAAGCCCACCGTCGAATTGGGACTCGGATTGCCCAGCAATGTAGGCGAGGGAATTCGCTTGGGCGAATCGGCCGGTGGACGACTTGACCACAACTCGGAGGACACGGGTTACTACGTACCGATGTCCGTGCTGTCGAACGGGACGGGCGAAAAGACGCTCTGGGGCCACTTCATGCTCGACCGTCCCAAGCCTGGCTTTATCGCAGTGGGCAAGGACGGGAACCGCTTCACCAACGAAGCGGCGTCGTACCACGCTTTTACCCTCGGCATGTTCGATGCCGGCGCTATCCCCGCCTATCTGATTGCCGATGCGGCGACCGTAAAAAAGTACGGTATTGGCGTCATCCTTCCGGGCGGTATGTCGCTGCGACGCTACGAGAAAACGGGATACATCGTCAGCGGCCGGACGCTGGCTGAACTTAGCGGCAAGATCGGCGTGGACCCCGCCGGGTTGGAGCGCAGCGTCGCGCGCAACAACCAGTTCGCCGCCACCGGCGTGGACACGGATTTCGGCAAGGGATCGTCCGCCTATAACATTTACAAGGGCGACCCGACCCATTCGCCCAATACCTGCCTGGGCCCCATCGAGCGTGGTCCTTTTTACGCCGTCAAGCTGATGCCGGGAGATTTCGGTACTAGCCGTGGCCTCGTGACCGGAAGTCACGGTGAAGTATTTGATCAGGACAACCGGCCAATTCCGGGGCTCTATGCCTGCGGCAATGACATGAACTCGCCGGTCGGCGGACACTATATTGGCGCTGGAATTACACTCGGCCCCGCGTTGACGTTCGGTTATCTGGCCGCCATGGCCATTGCCGGAAGCGGTCAACCGAAGGCCGGCAGCGCAGCCAGCAGCCCCGCTTCTTCGAGCGCTGAAGCGCGCATTAGCTAATGCGTCAACGCTCGCGGTCCAACAGAAAATGTCGGTTCGGGCGATGCGTTGAACGCCTCGGCTTCGAGATAAGTGCCTGTTGCGCCGCGACATTCGACCAAACGAGGAGACTGTCATGAATTGGCCTGTCTGGGTGCTGAGTTTGCTTGCCGCCGTGGGTCTTGCCGCTCTGGTGCTCGTGTGGAGTGAGCCGGAACCATCGGACGAACAGTCATGCGCCTATTACGGCCAGAGTTGCGTGCCTCCGGCGGTTTTCTCCGGAGCCTTTTTCCGTCTGTTTTCGTGAGGTCTTTGATCGCAGTGGCCGGCTGGTGGATTGCGGAGAAAATCGGAATGAGCCATTTGATCCTTAAGCGATACCGGCTGGTCCATCATGGCGAGTTGGGACGCCAGCTTGCCGCAACCCCGATCAACTGCCGCGCGCAGAGCGTCGAGCATTACCGACGGCGAAGGATTCGAACTGGTCGTCGATACAATTAGCGATGCCATGCTTGATGCGCCGTTCGCTGCGGTCAGGCACTTCGGGCTCGTAGTCAGTGCGCTCGTTGGGTACACACGCGCTCGCACCGCTCTCACTTCGCGAAGCGACCTACTACGGCATCTTCACGCTGTACGGCATTGTCAAGTTGACGGGTGCCACCGACAAACGCCCTTAAAACGTAGTTATCCTTATCAGATAGTGTTGGATACCGCGGTGGTGACTGTCCAGTCATACCATTTGGCGAAGCGTTCCTGCAGCATTCCGCGATGACATGCTGCGTTCATCAGATGTCTGGGCAACGCGAAGTGCTGCCGGATCGGTCCGGAGCATGAGAGAAACGCCTGCGTGCGACGCGCATCGCGAAAGCCACACATCTGCCGTTCGCGCCTGCGGGTCGGTTGGTGGCTGTTCTCTGCGCGGTTGTTCACCCGTGCAGCCGCCTTGACGAGAACGTGCTTCACATGAACAAGCTCGGGAATCTCTGCCTTTGCCGCTGGATAGCTGCGTAGCTGGTCGGTGACGATCTTGCGCGGCACCGGGTTTGAACGTAGCACCCTCCGGAAAAAGCGCTTTGCCGCAGCCTTGTCGCGCCGCTTTTGCACCAGCACGTCGAGTTCAGCACCATGCTAGTCGACCGCTCGCCACAGCAGATACGGCTCGCCGCGCAGCGTCACGAACATTTCGTCCAGATGCCATGTGCTACCCGGCTTGCGCCGTCCGGCTTTGGCGCGCTGGGCGAATCCAGCGCCAAACTTCTCGCACCAGCAACGGATCGTTTCGTAGCTGACCACGACACCACGTTCGAGCAACGACTCCTCAATGTCGCGCAGGCTCAGGCTGAACCTGAAATACCAGCGAAGCGCGCAGCTGATGACAGCGGCGGGGAAGCGGTGACCGTGATAAAGCGATTTCGTTTTCTTCATCGCTTCATTCTACCGCCGCCTCTCCATCAACCTGACAGAGCCCCCGCGTGGGCGAAAAACACCGAAGCGGGGCCGCAAGCAGCACTTTGATCCGGCGATCTTCGATGAGCGCTTCAGGACCATCGAACGCGTCTTTGCATGGGAAGATAAGTTCCGTCGTCTGCTGCTGCGCTTCGAACGCATCAGTGACGTGCACTACGCGTTAAAGACACTCGCCTATACGATGATCAATCTGCGGCACTACTGCCAAAACTGATCTCAATTTCTGGCTTAGCGTAGCACCGTCGGCGCCCGGCTCAGCGTCGCGATTGTGCTCGACCTGTCGATACCTTCATCTTCGCATAACGAAACATGTCGTCGCATCTTCAGCGTGCCGTACCCGACATCGATTTGCGCCTCAGGATTTCGAGCGCCCTCTACGAAATCAGCGTCAAAACTCGCAACCAGTTGACAGTTCGGAGAACCAGCGCCAGAGCGTGGCGTCTTCTTTATCGGCGAGCTTGGCGGCTTCGCTCCGAACGTTGTCGCGGGTTATCGCCAGCATGGATTTTTGCATCTCAGGCTAGTGCGTTGGCGAGCTCGGGAACGGCGGTGAACAGATCGCCAACGAGGCCGTAATCCGCGATGCTGAAGATCGGCGCTTCTTCGTCCTTGTTGATTGCGACGATCACTTTCGAGTCTTTCATGCCGGCCAGATGCTGGATCGCGCCTGAAATGCCGACGGCGATATAGAGTTGCGGCGCGACGATCTTGCCCGTCTGACCGACCTGATAGTCGTTCGGTACGAAGCCAGCATCGACGGCTGCGCGTGAGGCGCCTAGCGCGGCTTGCAGTTTGTCGGCTAGCGGTTCGAGAACCTTCGTGTAGTTCTCGCCGCTGCTGAGCCCACGACCGCCCGATACGATGATGTTCGCCGACGTCAGTTCCGGACGGTCGAGCTTCGTCACTTCTCGGCTCACGAACTGCGAAATGCCTGCATCGGGTGCTGCTTCGATTTTTTCAACTGTTGCGCTGCCACCTTCCCCGGCAGCGGGATCGAAACCTGTCGCGCGCACGGTGATGACCTTGATCGCGTCGTGTGACTGAACCGTCGCGATTGCGTTGCCTGCGTAGATCGGGCGTTCGAACGTGTCGGCGCTGATCACGGCGGTAATCTCGCTGATCTGTGCGACGTCGAGCTTTGCTGCAATGCGCGGCGCGATGTTCTTGCCGTAAGCCGTCGCCGGCGCGAGGATGTGCGAGTAATTCTTCGCGATATTCAGTGCCGTAGCTTCGACGTTTTCCGCGAGGTCTTCGGCCAGCTGCAGCGCGTCGGCGAATAGTACCTTCGATACACCTGCCACCTTCGCAGCCGCTTCAGCCGCGCCTTGCGCATTGTGGCCAGCCACCAGCACGTGCACGTCACCGCCGATCTTCTGTGCAGCAGCAACCGTATTCAGCGTCGCTGCCTTCAGCGCCGCGTTGTCGTGTTCAGCAATTACCAGAATCGTCATTTCATTCGTCTCCGTGTGCCCGAAAATTCACAGCACCTTGGCTTCCGTCTTGAGTTTCTCGACCAGCGTCTTCACGTCGGCAACCTTCACACCAGCGGAGCGCTTCGGCGGCTCGACAACCTTCAGCGTCTTCAGGCGCGGCGTGACATCGACACCGAGGTCTTCCGGCTTGACGATTTCCAGCGGCTTCTTCTTCGCCTTCATGATGTTCGGCAGCGTCACGTAGCGCGGCTCGTTCAGGCGCAGGTCGGTCGTCACCACTGCAGGCAGCATGAGCGACAGCGTCTCGGCACCGCCGTCCACTTCGCGCGACACAGTGGCTTTACCGTCGGCCACGACCACTTTCGATGCGAACGTCGCTTGCGGCAGGTTTGCCAGGGCGGCCAGCATCTGCCCGGTCTGGTTCGAATCGTCGTCGATAGCCTGCTTGCCGAGGATGATCAACTGCGGCTGTTCCTTGTCGACCAGCGCCTTGAGCAGCTTGGCCACCGCCAGCGGCTGCAGTTCTTCCGAAGACTCGATCAGGATCGCGCGGTCCGCACCGATCGCCAGCGCCGTGCGCAGCGTTTCCTGCGATTGCGTCACACCCGCCGACACGGCGATCACTTCGGTCGCCACGCCCGCTTCTTTCAGGCGCACGGCTTCTTCAACCGCGATTTCGTCGAACGGATTCATCGACATCTTCACGTTCGCGATGTCGACGCCCGTGCCGTCCGATTTCACGCGGACTTTCACGTTATAGTCAACCACTCTCTTGACTGGTACAAGAATCTTCATATCTGGTTTCCTTTTATTGGCACGACCGACACTCAGGCCGCCATAGCCGAACCCATCTCGATATATCGCGCGAGATGATGATCTTCATCGCCGAGCTGATGGTCGATCATCACAAGACGCTTCGCGTAGTGCGAAAGCGGCAGTTCCCACGTCATGCCGATCCCACCGTGCAGCTGGATCGATTCTTCCGCGACGCGCGCGCCGATGCGACCGATTGAGTATTTTGCCGCCGACAATGTCCGTTCGCGATCGACGCCTTCGGCAGCCACGGCAGCCGCCGCGTTGATCGCTGCAGAACGCGCCTGTTCGATATCGAGCGACAAATCGGCCATACGATGCTGCAATGCCTGAAACGTGCCGATTGGGGCGCCGAACTGCTTTCGCGTGCGCAGATAGTCGAGCGTGTGCTCCTTCGCGACGTCCATCGCGCCGACCGCTTCCGATGCGAGCGCAACAAGTCCATAACCAATTGCCAGCGTGAGCGTCGCGAGTCCGGTTCCCTCTTCGCCGACGAGCGCGACGGCGTCGAGCGCGACGTCATTGAGCGCCACCTCCGCCGCCCGTCCACCATCGATCTTCCGGTAGCCGCGCACCTCCACGCCCCTGGCAACCCGCGGTACCACGAAGAGGGAAATGCCCGCTTCGTCGTGCTCTCCACCCGACGTACGTGCCGACACGAGCAGCACATCTGCCTGTTCTGCCTGATGCACGACACCTTTCGCGCCACTCAGCACCCAACCCTTATCGTTGCGCACGGCACGCGTCGCAACACGCGCCGGCTCATAGTGGGAGCCTGGCTCGTCGTGTGCCAAGGCAGCGATGGTGTCCCCGTCGATCAGCTTCGCGACGATACCGCGCTGAACCTGATTGCCTGCGCGAGCAAGCGCCCGTCCGACGATCAACACATCCAGAAATGGCTCGACCACGAGTCCGCGCCCAAGCGCCTCGAACACGACGGCGATATCGACGCCATCGCCGCCGAAGCCGCCGACGGACTCATCGAAGAATGCGCCGACGATGCCGAGTTCGCAGAACCGCTTCCACATGTCGAGGCTGAAACCCTCTTCCGATTGCGCGATGTGGTCGCGCACATTGAATGGATACTGATCCGCGATGAAACGGTTGAGCGAATCCGCAAGCATCCGCCGATCTTCCGTGTGCTGAAAATTCATGGTACGAATCCTTTAGAGCCCGAGGATCATCTTGGAGATGATGTTCTTCTGAATTTCGTTGGAGCCACCAAAAATTGACAGCTTGCGATTGTTGAAGTACTGGGGCGCCGCGCTCGACCCATCGACATCGTCGGCGCCGTCAAGCGCCTCTTCGACGAGCGGTTGCGCATACGGCCCCATCGCGCGGCGCATCAGCGACGAAATCTCCTGGCGAATCTCCGTGCCGCGAATCTTGAGCATCGAACTCTCTGCGCCCGGCACGCCTCCGCCTACCACGGCCGCGATCACGCGCAGGTTCGTCGTTTTCATGTTTTCGAGGTCGATCTCGACGCGCGCTGGCCGCGCTGCGAACAACGGGTCTGCGATGAGAGCGCGGCCATTGCGCTGGACCTTGCTTGCGACCGCCTTCAGGCGACGCAGCGCCGCGACCGAGAAGCCGACACCTGCAATGTTGGTCCGCTCATAGGTCAGCAGATACTTCGCGTGCGTCCAGCCCCTGTTTTCCTCGCCGACGAGGTTCTCGACAGGCACGCGCACATCGGTGAAGAACACCTCGTTGACTTCATGCTCGCCGTCGAGCGTGATGATGGGCCGCACTTCGAGACTTCAGCGCGAAACGCCTCTTCCTCTGCAGTGAATGTCAGATCCATGACTCAGTTCCATCTGGAGATTGAAATTGTGGATGCCCCGAGGCTGTGACTACATTCTCGGG
Organism: Paraburkholderia aromaticivorans; assembly: GCF_012689525.1. Lineage (NCBI taxonomy): Bacteria > Pseudomonadati > Pseudomonadota > Betaproteobacteria > Burkholderiales > Burkholderiaceae > Paraburkholderia > Paraburkholderia aromaticivorans. The sequence continues at coordinate 2,059,552 of NZ_CP051514.1, read as the reverse complement.
GGGATAAGCACATTTAACAATCACATGGAGAATTGACATACCGTCAAGTTTTCTTTGACAAACGCGATTATCACGACCTGCACGGAAGAGGTCAGCGAACCAGCCGTCCAGTCAAGATTCTCCATGCTGGTAGTCGGAGGCAGGCGCGAACCTGACATACGGAACGGGCGACTCTCATCTATCAATCCGAACCCGCGCTACTAAGCCCGTTATGGCTAGCTGCCCACATTGCCCGACTGAAACAACCCTCGGTACCTCTTACTCAATTGAGCCGTGACGCAGTCTTCCGGACACCGGCGCGCTGCCAGAATGAAGCAGCCCGGGGATAGTGCCTGCCCTGCAGGTTTATCTCGGAGGGGCAGATCAGCCTTAGCCGAGGTTCGTTGACGGACTTTGATACGGCTGTTGACCGCAAGACACCGACCAGTCCTGCCGCTGCATCGAGCATCAACTCCTCCCTGATGAATCGCGAATTCGTCCCCCGAGTCACAGTTCGAGGTGCTGATTGCTGGGACCGTTTTATGAAACAAAGCGCGGACGGGCCGCATTGGCCGCCGCTTCGAATCAGAACTTGTGACGTATGGCAAAACGTAACGCAGTTTGCTTGTCCGTACTGGATGGAGTGATCTGGCTGAGAGACGCGACTGCCAGTTTCCCGCTGGAATCTGTCCCGCTTGCCTTCTGGAACGCGACCACCGCATAGATATCGGTTCGTTTGGAAAGGAAGTAATCGATGCCCAGAGCACCTTGGTGATACGAGGCGTCACCCACTCCGTTAGGGCCGCTTCCTTTCGTGTACACATACTCGGCACCCACGAGCAGCGCAGGCGTGAACTGGTATTTGAAGTTCAACTCCACGTTGTTCAGCGTCGCGCTGCCGCTTACGCCTCTCACTGGAACCGGCCCGGACGATACATCGCCCAGTCCCTTGAAGCGGGTATTGGAATACAGTGCGCCGAGCGTGGATGCCCCAAACGTGTATGCCGCCCCCGCGCCGATCACCTGTAGCACATGCGCTGACGCATAGCCGGAGATAACAGGCGAGTTGCCGAAGTTCGAGCCCGGAACGCCTCCACTCGTGGCCGCTACGGTGCCGCCGGACCCATAGAACGATACGTTCGGATTTCGTACGTTGAGATATGCCGCGCCCAGAACCAGCGGACCGCTCGTATAGCCGGCGCCGAACGACCATATCTGATTGCGTGTCGGGTCTCCGGCAAGACCGCCGAGGCTGTACATGCCCCCGAAGGTCAATCCACCCAGGCCCCTGCTCGTGAATTTGACCGCGTTGTTGACGCGGTTAGTATTGTTGAAATTGTCATTGTCCGCCGGATGCGCGCCGAGGTATCCTGCCCACTGATCGCCTGCTTCAAGAATCCCGACGAAATCGACCACTGAATCGTACTGGCGACCGAGCGTGACGGTACCAAGACTGTTCGACAATCCGACATAAGCTTGTCGACCAAACTCGAGTCCACCCTGACCCAGTTTTCCGGTATTCTCATCGAAGCCGTTTTCGAGCACGAACATCGCTTTCAGGCCACCGCCCAGATCCTCGTTCCCTCGCATGCCCCAACGGCTGCCATTCAATTCGCCGCTCGCCAGGTAATATTGACGATTTCCTCCTGCATTGCTGTTGAATTGCACTCCTTCATCAAGGATGCCATACAGCAATACGTTGCTTTGTGAATGTGCGACGCCACTGACCGAGCACAAAAAGGCACAGGCAAGAGGAAGCTTCCGCATATGAAGATCTCCAATAAAGTCTTTGTTTTTTAGGGACACTGCTGGTTGAGACGAGACTGCAAAACAGTTTTCAAACCCACCCAGTGAGGTAATACACGGAGATGACGAATGCCACGGCCATCGTCTTGATGAGGGTGATGGCGAAAATCTCCCGATACGACTGACGATGCGTCAGCCCGGTCACCGCCAGCAACGTGATGACGGCGCCGTTGTGCGGCAGCGTGTCCATGCCGCCACTCGCCATCGCGACGACGCGATGCAGGACATCCAACGGTATATGCGCGGCGTGGGCATTCCTGATCAACAAATCGGATGTCGCGGCAAGCGCGATACTCATACCGCCAGAGGCCGAACCCGTGATGCCTGCCAGCGTGCCCACCGACACCGCGGCATTGACAAGTGGGTTAGGTATTGTCTTGAGTGCGTCGCTTACGACCATGAAACCCGGCAACGCGGCGATTACCGCACCGAAACCATATTCCGACGCCGTATTCATTGCGGCCAACAATGCGCCGCCTGCGGCAGCGCGCGTGCCATCGGCGATAGTGGCGGAGACCCGCCTGAAAGCTGTCAACACCACGAGCGCGATGCCGAGAATCAATGCAGCCTCGACGGCCCAGATCGCGGTAACCGCCTTGATCGACGTCGTAACCTGACCATGCACGCCTGGCAGCACCTCCGGTGCCACGGTGTACGAAGGTCCATACCAGTGCGGAATCCACTTCGTGAAGCAGTAGTTCGAGACGCCGACCAGGATCAGCGGCATGATCGCCAGCACCGGGTTGGGCAACATGTTCTCTGCCAGGCGCTCTGGCTCGTTAACGAGTGACGTGCCGTACCCTTCGCCCTTTGCCATCGCGCTCTTTCGACGCCACTCGACATAGATCAATCCGATGACGAGCATGAATACTGAACCGCTCACTCCAAGCGCAGGTGCGGCCCAACCCGTAGTCCTGAAAAAGGTGGACGGGATGATGTTTTGAATCTGCGGCGTGCCTGGGAGCGCGTCCATGGTGAAGCAGAACGCACCGAGCGCGATAACGCCTGGCATTAACCGCTTCGGAATATTGCTCTGCCGATAGAGTTCTGCAGCGAATGGATAAACCGCAAACACGACAACGAATACCGATACCCCGCCGTAAGTCAGCAACGCGCAAACCGTGATAATCACGACGTTTGCACGCGAACGACCGATATATCGAATGGCGGCAGCAACGATGGCTGCGGCAAATCCCGATATTTCGATCACCTTTCCGAATAGCGCGCCAAGCAGAAACACCGGGAAGTAGAGCTTCACGAAACCAACCATCTTTTCCATGAAGATGCCCGAGAACACCGGCGCGACGGCTGCGGGTTCCGTGAGGAAGACGGCGCCGAGCGCTGCGATCGGAGCAAAAAGAATGACGCTGTAGCCGCGATATGCCGCGAGCATGAGAAACGCCAGAGAAAACAGAACAATTACCAAGGCCATACCGGTCTCCGATCTTGACTACTTTTTTCGGTTTCAATTCTCAAACTAACTGTTACATTTTCGAATTCCTCAACACGTATTTGTTAGATTAATAATTAGGTATGCAAATTTATAACCGCAAAGTATTACGTTAGACGATCTGCGTTCTAGGCATACGCGCTGGAGTCTCGCTGCTTGTGCGGTGAGCAGTCGAAATGCTCATCATCACATCGAAATTCATTTCGGTCGCGAGCAGGTAGTCGAGCGCGTGCCCTTTCCGGACATCCATCGCACCGAGCACCTTCGAGTCGGCGCGACGATGTCGTAATCCGTGGCGCGATCAGGCGCTTCGGTTTCCGGGTACCGCGTTGGCATCGACACGCACGTTCGCGAGCAACACCTCCACGGCACAGGCACTGTCGATCTTCGTGCCCGTCATGAAATCGAAAAACCGCCATCGATTGCGAAGATCTGGCCTGTCGTCTTCCTCGATTCGTCCGATGCCAGGAACAGGGCGGTCATCGCCACTTCCTCTGGCTCGACGAGGCCGAGCAATTGACGCTCGCTCGTCTTGTTCATCACCTCCGGTTGCGTTTCGATGAGACCGAGCACGCGTCTGGTCGTCGTTACCGCCGGGGCGAGCGCATTGACGCGGATGCGATGGGGCGCGTACTCGACGGCCATCGAACGTGTAAGCGATGCGATGCCGCCCTTAGTGGCCGTATACGCGTCTTTTCCTCGCGTGCCGACGAGTGCAAACACGGAGCAGCTATTGATGACCGAACCTCCACCGCTCTCAAGCATGGCCGCGATCCCATACTTGCATGCTATCCAGGTGCCGAAAAGATCGAGTTTGACCGCTCGCCAGAACTCGTCGGCCGGGCAATCGGTGACACGTGCGTCGATCCTGCTCGATCCACCTGCGTTGTTATAAAGCACGTCGATCTTGCCGCCGAATTCAACTGCCGACTTGATGGCCTCACGCACGCTATTTTCGTTCGTGACGTCGGTCCGAACGAACTTCGCCGTGCCGCCGTGTCCGAGGATCGCTTCGGTAACGGCTTCACCGCTGTCTGCGTCGAATTCCGCAATGATGACTGCCGCGCCCTCAAGTGCGAACCGCTCGGCCGCGACCCGTCCAATACCGGCGCCCGCGCCCGTGATGAACGCCACCTTTCCTGCGAGTCGACCTTTCGTTTCGATCATTCTGCCTCCGGCGATGTGTGCAATGAGTTCCGTCCGTTGATAGAACGGACGCAACCTTCGTATGCGTTCAGTTGCTGCCGGAGAGACACATGACTCGCGCATCTGCATTACGCAGTCTTAGCGGCAGGATGTCCTGATAAGCAGTCGATGCATACCATTCTTCCGCGCGTTGGGAGCTTTCGAATTCGAGTACGACGATAGTGGCACCATTCGCCGTTCCTTCCAGCACGTTTTGCGTGCCGCCGCGGATCAGGAATACACCGCCGTATGCATCGAGCGTTGCTTGTACCTTGCTGCTGTATTCGCTCCACTCCGAGTTGGCGGAGCGAATATTAACTTCGGCAAAGATGTAGCCCTTGGTCATTTGAAGTTCCTCTGCGTTCGATATGTCGTTCAATGTCGGCTCATGTTGGCATGCATCCACGAATCCATTACGGTTGGGAAGCGAAGGCCTCGGGCGGGTCGCAGGCTACCGTGCCCATCTTCGCCGGCGGAAGTTTTCCAGCTAGTTGTCGCCTCGACGTTTTGAATTCAGGCTGCTTTTAATTCCTGGTTACGGGGTCGTCGAATGTTGACCGTCGGCTCAGCACGATCGGGATTCAGATGCACGACATGAACGCGCTGCCAGTCCCGCGTGGCACCTTTCCATCGTAGCGGATGACGTTCGCGCGCACCCTCGTAGAGCGCCTTGCGGCGCTCGAGGATGTCCTGATCAAGATTCGCATGGCGCTGGGCCGGCGTCACGAAACGGATCGCACTGTGGCGGTGTTCGTGGTTGTACCAGCGCACCAGTTCTGCAACCCAGGTGCGGGCGGCGAACAGGGTATCGAATGCCTCTAACGGATAAGCGGGCCGGTACTTCAGCGTTTTGAACAACGATTCCGAATAGGGGTTGTCGTTGCTCACGCCGGGGCGACTCAACGACGGCATCACGCCCAAGGCCTGCAAGGTGGCAAGCATCGTGGCGCCCTTCATTGGGCCGCCGTTGTCGGAGTGCAAAATTACCTGGTTGGGCTGTATCGCCTCACGCGCGCATAGATCCTTGAGCACCTCGCTGGCCTGGGCGCTACTCTCTTCGGCGTAGACCTGCCAGCCGACGATCTTGCGGCTGAACACGTCCATAAACAGATACAGATAAAAGTACTGCCCGCGGATCGTCGCCGGCAAGTACGTGATGTCCCAACTGTAAAGCTGATTCGGCGCGTCCGCGCGAACCGCTCGTGGTTTGCCGCATGATTTGACCGGCCGTTCACTGCGCCGATGGGCAAGCTGCTTCTCGGCTTTCAGCACCCGATAGAACGTCGACTCCGAGGCGATATAGCGTTGCTGGTCAGCCAGCCGAGGCACGATCTGGCTCGGCGGCAAATGACCAAACTCGGCCGAGTTCGCAACTGCCAGCAGCTCGGTGCGTTCCTCGGCGCTCAGCTTGTGAGATGGCTCATGGTGTCGTAACGAGCGCCCGTCCACCGCGTCAGGTTCGCCACCTTGCCAACGCTGAACCGTCCGTGCGCTCAGCCCCAGCATCTCACACGCGGGCGCCTGGCGAGCCCCCGCCAGGGTCGCCTCGCTGATCAGGCCGATCAATGTCTTGCGCTCTTCAAGGGCTGTCATTCGGCCTCGCCCTCGAACAGCGCACGATACTTTTTTTGCAGCACCAACAGCGCCGCCGCCTCCGCCAGCGCTTTCTCCTTGCGGTTCAATTCGCGCTGTAATTGGACATTGGCTTGCTTCAGATCCCGTACTTCCTGGCCGTTCTCACGCCGACCGCCGGTCCCGCCGACGGCGCAAAAATCCATGCGCCACTGCGTGAGATGATGAGCGAACAGCCCCCGCTCACGACACCACGCGTTCAGTGCTTCGTCGACCAGGCCGTGGCTCTCATGCAAAGCCAGCAGCCGTTCTTCCGGCGACCAGTCTTCTGGACGTTTTGCTAGTCCGGAGCCTGAGCTCCGACCCGCAGCGGCGCTACCTCTCATCCACTTCCTTAATGTCAGTAAATTCATGTTCAATTCGTCGGCCACCGATCCAACCGTGCGGCTCCCGCGCTGCAAAACTTTCGACAGCGCTTGCTCTTTGAACTCGACAGAATACGTTTGTTTCGCCTTCAACCTGCACCTCTGACTCTTCAATTTAAGAAAATTCAGAGGCGACAACTATTGTGACACCGGGGGCCGGCACGGACACTTCGAGAAGCTCAAAGTCTTGCGAGATGGCGATCTCGTTATGCTTGAGCCCACCCGGAATAAGCAGCGATTCGCCTGCGCTCACGCGAATCTTCCGGCCATCCTCAATCAGGAGATCCACCCACCCTCGCAACGTGAAGATGAATTGGGACTCGCACAAGTGGTAATGCCATCCGGTCTGCTGCATGTCGCCCGTGGCAATAGTGAGCTGCGCGCGCATGCGCCCGTCCGTGGCATCGGTGACGCCAAGATCGCGGTATTTGAAAAATTCGCGGCGCCCCGGCACCAGCGGTGCGGTCTCCGGGGTGGCGTAGGCAAGTTTTGCAATCAGCTCGGCGCTATCGCTGGCTGTCGCAGGAGAAGCGGCTTTATCGCTGTCGACGGAATTCATGATTTGCTCCGTTGTGTGAAACTGTTGGCGGGGTAGGGAAATCTCGCGGCGGGTTATTGTCGTGGTACGCCACGAACCACTACGCCGCCGCGTGATTCCACGATTTTGAGGATGGACGTGAAGTCGTCGCGTCCCCGGCCCTGTTCGATTGCGACATGCCAGAGATCTCGCGCTTCGTTCAGCACGGGCACCGGCACGTCGAGTGCTCTCGCTTCGTCAATGGCGAGCTCCACGTCCTTTGCCACGATCGACATGTGCGCACCAAAGTCAAATGCACCGCAGATGGCGAAGCGGGCGAGGATATCCGCGGCCGCGCTGTTCCCGGTGCTCGACCGGATCACCTCGATCATGGCGTCCGCGTCGAGTCCTGCCTTTGCGCCGATGGTAAGCGCCTCAGAAGCCACGACCATATTGGCTGCGAGCATGATGTTGTTCACTAGCTTCATTGCCTGGGCCTGGCCGGGCTGTTCGCCAAGTCTGCAGATCTTCTTTGCGATGAGTGTGAGCCATGGCATCGCGGTGGCAACGACATCGTCGTTGCCCGACAGCATGATGGACAAGGTGCCCGCCCGCGCCGCAGCGGGGCCGCCGCTGACTGGTGCATCGATGGTCACGATGTTCGAGGCAGCGAGCCGCTTCGTATTCGACGAGACCACAGTCGGCCCCAGCGTGGACATCTCGATATATGTTTGCACTCTCCTGCCCGCAGCCACGGCATCCTGCCCGAACAGCACGCGTTCACACACGTCACTGTTCGGCAGACAGGCCATGACAACGGACGCCGCATCCGCCACTAAGCGGGGGCTGGCATGCGCCGTCGCGCCAGCTTCGACCAGCGGCCTGACTGCTTCGGGATTCGGGTCGAACACATGCAGCGTCGAGCCTGGATGAATGAGCCGCAGGGCAATCGCGGCGCCCATGTTTCCGAGGCCCAGAAAGCCGAGATGCGTGATATCGCTCACGTTGATAAGTCTCCGTCATTTATCCGGCGCCGTGCGTGACATTGCTTTGGCTACCGGCTCTTTTCAGATGATCAGTTCGATCAGGAATGGACCGTTCTGCAAAAAGCTCTGCTTCATCAGGTCCGCACAAGATTCCAGTGTCGTCGCGCGCGCTGCTTCCACGCCCATGCCATTGGCCAGCTTGACCCAGTCGAGATCGGGATTGGAGAGATCGAGCATGCCCATCGCAGTCGGGCCAGGAGTGGCACCCACATTCTGGTATTCGCCGATCAGAATGTTGTATTTCCGGTTGCTGAGAAGGATCGTCGTGCAGGGCAGCTTCTCGCGGGCCTGCGTCCACAAGGACTGTAACGAATACATGGCCGAGCCGTCCGCCTGCAGGCTGATGACTCTCCTTGAGCCACTGCTTGCCACTGCCGCGCCGGTCGCCACAGGAAGGCCGTCGCCGATGGCGCCCCCAGTCAGTTGAAGCCAGTCGTGCGGCGCGGCACCATGAGTGAGCCGGTAAAAGCCGCGTCCGAACGAAATGCTCTCGTCGGACACGATGGCGTTCTCAGGCATCAGTGCGGCCAGCGTCTGCGCGAGGCCTTCCTGCGTTGGTGTGCCCCGGCCCGCTTCGGGTCGCGGACCGGCATCGGGTATGTCTGCGGGCGGCGCATTCAGCGCTTCCGCGAGCGCCAGCAGTGCGGAAACGGGATCCTGATCGACGCGCGACAAGGTGTGGATCTGTGCGGTGCTCGAATATTGAATGGAAGGCTTGCCTGGGTACGCAAAGAACCCGACCGGGGCTTTCGCATTGACCAGAATGATGTGCTGGAACGGCTCCAGTAGCTTTACGGCCTGATCGGTGTTGTACGGCAGACGCTCGATCGGCAGGCGTCCACGTCCGCGCGCCACGCGTCCGTTCACATACTCGTACTTCAGCGTCGCGCCCGTCGCGCTGGCGATGCGCCATGCCAGTGCTTGCGCTTGCGGCATCGCACAGTGTCCGCCAAGCAGAATGAGCACGTTCGTATTGCACCTAAGGATACTTGCAGCGGTCTCGACCGCAAGCGGGTCGATGGCGGGCGCTGCGGGGACGGCCATCGCGCGCGCGGCGACGCCGCCCGCATCCCAGGAGGTGTCCGAAGGCAGAATGAGCGTGGCGATCTGTCCGGGGGCGGTTCGCGCGGCGGCCACCGCCGCCGCCGCGTCCCTGCCCACGTCGGCCGCGTGCCGGCTCGTGCGCACCCAGCGCGAAACGGCACTTGCGAGGCCAGCGGTATCGGCGGTGAGCGGTGCATCGAACGGGTGATGATAGGTCGCCTGATCGCCCACGATATTGACGATGCCGCTATTGGCGCGGCGAGCGTTGTGCAGGTTGGCCCACCCATTGGCGAGCCCCGCGCCGCAGTGCAACAGCGTACTTGCCGGCTTGCCGGCGATACGATAGTAACCATCGGCCATGCCGGTCACGATGTTTTCCTGTAGGCCGAGCACGCAACGCATACCCGGGATCTGATCCAGTGCCGCAACAAAGTGCATCTCACTGGTTCCAGGATTGGCAAAGCAGGTGTCGATGCCTGACTCCAGCAACGTGGTAACAAGACTCTCAGCGCCGTTCATGCTGTACTTTCTCCGATTCAACGATATGCGCCCTGGCTGGCAAAGAACGCCGGCCCGGTTCGCGATTGCAGCTGTGCCGTTCTTTCATACGATCGCGCGCACGCGCAGCGCCTCGATATCGCCCGCACGCATCCCGCAAAGCGATGCGAGCACCTCGTCGGTATGCTGACCGAGCGTTGGCGGTGGTGTGACGCTTATATCGCTGGGTAGATAAGCGGCACTATGTACCCTTCCGGGTTATGTCTTGTAGCCGCGTGATAGCGCGTATTCCCGGGCAAATGCGCAACGCGGGATAGAGATAATCTGGGCTCCTTCCACCCGCTCCCCAGGTCGGGGAAGGAGTTCGTCGTGAAGTACATCATTCATGATCAGGTCGTTCTCTCGCGAGAACCTGAAGGTCCACTCGCAGCCCATTTATCATCCTTTGCCAACTCCATCAGCGCGCAGGGTTACAACGTGTGGTCCCTGAAACGGAAGGTCCGGATCGCCGCATGTTTCAGTCGATGGCTTAAACAGAGAGGTGTCGAAGTACGGGATATCGGCCTCGATCACGCAACACGATATTTACGCTATCGTGCCCTGCATTTCCAGCCTCGCAACGATGATCGGGCAGCGCTCAGACAGCTTATTGATTTTCTTCGTGGCGAAGGCGTGGTTCCGCCTGAGCAGATGGCAACAATTCGGATTTCGCCAGCTGAGCGGTGTGTACAGGAGTACGAGGAGTACTTGCGCAATATTCAAGCTCTCGCCAGAGCCACAATCATTCATTACGTGCCGTTCGTCCGAGAGTTTCTCAAACATCGTTTCGGCGACGGGAAGGTCATGCTATCGAAACTACGTGCGGCCGATGTCGTGCACTTTGTGCAAGTTCAGGCGCCACGACTGCATTTAAAACAGGCGAAGATTATGACCACTGCCCTGCGATCCTTTCTGCGCTATTTGCGCTATCGCGGCGACATTACGCTGGACCTCGCTGCCGCCGTGCCCGTGGTCGCCAACTGGTCGATGCCGTCAATTCCCCGGGGAATCTCAGCAGACCAGACACGGAAGTTGCTGGATAGCATCGATCGACGGACTGCAGTCGGTCGTCGCGACTACGCGATCCTGCTGGTGCTCGCGCGATTGGGGTTGCGCTCCAGTGAGGTGGTCTTCCTCGAGCTCGATGATATTGACTGGGACGCAGGTCAACTGAGCGTGCGCACCAAGGGTGGACAACGCATCGAGCTACCCTTACCTGCGGACGTCGGCAAAGCCATCGCCGCCTACTTGCAACATGGGCGGCCGAAGAGCGCCAGTCGCCGCGTATTTTTACGTGCACGCGCGCACATCACCGGCTTTCGTGGGCCAAGTGGTCTCGGCTGCGTCGTTCGGCGTGCACTTAAGCGCGCTGGCATCGACGCGCCCACAACGGGTGCCCATCAGTTTCGCCACGGACTGGCTACCCAGATGCTGAACCATGGAGCTTCGCTCAGCGAGATTGGCGAGGTGTTGGGTCATCGTCACCCACAGAGCACGATGATCTACACTCGGGTCGACATCAAAGCATTGCGTGAACTCGCGTTGCCCTGGCCCGGAGGTGTACGATGAACGCGCTTCGGCAGGCTGTTCAGGATTACCTCGATCTGAGGCATAGCCTGGGATTCAAATTGAGGGAGGAGAGCACGGCGCTACCAGATTTCGTCGCGTTCATGGAACAGCATCGAGCTTCTTACATTACGCAGACGTTGGCCCTCGCCTGGGCTCGGCAACCCGCAAATGTCCAGCCCGACCGCTGGGCGCAACGAATGAGCTGGTTGCGTGGGTTCGCGCGATATCGTAGTGCTACCGATCCCCGCACGGAAATACCCGCACCGGGTTTATTGCCATTTCGACCGAAGCGGGCTCGGCCGTACCTATACTCGGCCGCCGAGATCCGTAGCCTGCTACAGGCGGCGCTGCAGATGCCATACCACTATGAACGGGGTGCACTGCTGCCCTGGACCTATCATTGCCTGTTCGGGCTGTTGAGCGTGACGGGCATGCGCCTGGGTGAAGTGCGCAATCTCGAACTTCAGGATGTGGATCTGACGGAGGCGATATTGACGATCCGAGGCGCGAAGCTCGGAAAGACCAGACTCATTCCTTTGCATGCCTCGACATGCAAGGTGCTCGCGGACTACATCACGCGGCGTGAGCATCACTGGGCGGGTCGACCGGTATCCCCCTATCTCTTTGTTTCCAGTTGGGGTAACAGGATGGATGTCGGTGAGATCCATCGCACTTTTTATTCATTGTCGCGACAGATTGGTTTGCGCGGGGCATCCGACAGTCGCGGGCCGCGTCTGCACGACATGAGACACGTTTTCGCGACGAACGCACTTGTGCGCTGGTACAAGTCTGGAGATGACCCGGAGCGCCGTCTGCCCATCCTGTCAGCCTACCTCGGCCATGCTCACGTCGCGGATACCCAGTGGTATCTGAACGGCTCGCCTGAACTGATGCGCGAGGCGATGCGCCGGCTCGAACAACTCTGGGAGGACCGGCCATGAATAAAGCTGCCACCTTTGCTCCGTTACTGGAGCGGTTCTTCACGCAGCGCCTGATGCAAGAGCGTCAGGCGAGTCCTCACACCATCGGTGCCTATCGCGATTCCTATCGTCAATTCCTTAAGTTCGTGCAGCAGCGCCTGCATAAGTCACCGTCGCAGCTAAACCTCGAAGACATCGATACTCCTCTGATCGTCGCGTTCCTGGACGAAATTGAGAAGAACCAGGGCGTTAGTGTTCGCACCAGAAATCTGCGCCTCGCGGCGATTCACTCTTTCTTTCGCTACGCCGCTTACGAAGCACCAGACCATGCCGCCCAGATCCAACGGGTGCTTGCCATCCCCAGCAAGCGCTTCACCCGTACGCTGATTCACTTTCTGACGCATCCAGAAGTCGACGCCTTGCTTGCCGCGCCTGATCAAGGCACGTGGTCTGGCCGGCGCGACCACGCCTTTCTATTGGTCGCGGTACAGACCGGTCTGCGCCTGTCCGAGATGACGGGACTCAATCGCGAGGATGTGGTGCTTGGCACCGGCGCACACGTGAGGGTAATCGGAAAGGGTCGGAACTATGACGAACTCGGGAATATGCGCAGCTCCGCGCCAGGGACGTCCGTTTGGCGCCTTGTAAAGGGTGTTTGGTCACGGGTACCGGTAGTGGACTGCGCATAATAAAAGTGCGGCTCTTTTGAAAACTCAGTGGGTAATGCGGCTCAGCGGGCATGCGCGTTGAACGCGGCGAAGTTAAGTTTTCCAGCAATGAGAAACAAGACCGTGCGCATGGTTTCAAAGCGTGCATATCCACGAGCCTTGCGCTTTGCTGCCTGAAACAGGCCGTTGATGGCCTCGATGAAACCGTTGGTCTGACGGGTCTGGGTCCAGGCAACGATTCCATCGAAATGTCTGCGAATCAGGCTGACGACATCCTTCATGGGCTCGACCTTGGAGCGCATGACGTTCGTGCACCACTGGTGCAGCATCTCGGAGACGACATTGATTTGTTTGCGCTCGAGAATGTCGCGCAATTGTTCCCGGTAAAGCCAGGCTCGCGCGGTGCGATTGGTCGTGTACTGACTGACCAACGCTTCAAGGTCGGTGAGTTGCGCGAGGTTCAGTTTGTCGGCGTCCTTCAGCAACGTCCAACGCATGCCTTTAAGCTGAGGGTCGAGTTTCTGCTGCTGGCGACGTACTGCGTCGAGCGCCTTGGACGCGTGAGCGACGACGTGGAACTTGTCAAAGGTAACTCGCGCTTCGGGGAGATGTTCATTGACGCCCTTGATGAAAGCTGGCGACATGTCGATGCTGACCGAGCTTACTTGCCCGGGCGAGCCGCCATGCTCGCCCAGATACGTGGCAAAGCGCTCTATCGTGCTGGCATCCTTGCCTGTGGTGACGAACGCGACCCGCCGCGCCTGCATGTCGGCGACCAGCGTCAGATACTCATGACCGCGACGGTACGAGGTTTCGTCAATCGCCAGCGCCGTCACACCCGACAGGTCGGCCGCCGCGAGTGCGAGCTCCACATACCGCGAACAGATGGCATGTACTCGATGCCACGACAGATTGACCGCGCGTGCAACGGCGGCGAACGGCATCTGCTGCGCGAGCATCAGCACGAGCGCTTCGAACAGCAATGTGAAGCCGCTGAGCTGGCCCACCCAATCTGGCTCAACCAAACGCACTGAACCATCGGGCAGGCGCACCCTGGGCACCCGCACTTCGAGGAAGCACTCGTGCTGGAAGAAATTCAGATGCCGCAGGCGCTTGATTTGCGTGTCGTGCACGGGATTCTCGCCGGCCACTCCAGCATAGCCAAACCGGCTGCCTGCAACAAAGTCAACGGCGATGTTGAGGTGCCGCTGAGCAGCATCGAAGTCAACACTTCGGACATACCAAGGAGCCGTGATACCGAGGGCGGATTCGAACAATTGATTCGTCATAGCTGATTGGCTTTACATGGGTGATTCCCGCATTCTGCCGCAATCACCCAAGACTCATCTTACTGGGTGACTGCGCCTCAAGGGTTCGCTGCGCCGGGCTCACGCCCGCCCTTGACCCGCCAAACCCACCCACTCCAAATTCAAAAGAGGCAAAAGTGCTTTCCTCAGGAGGCAGGTCGACAAGTTCGGCTTTTTGAGGAGGGGTATCATGAACAGCGACTTCGCGTTACCGCAGCGGACCCGGGCATGGTTGACGGACGGCGTGCTCAAACCCAGCTATCAAGCCTATTCGACGTATTTGATTGGGCGCGGATATTCGTCGTGGAGCGTCCGGAAGTATTTGTGCTGCGTCGCGCACTTTGCTTATTGGCTGCGCAAGCGACGCATCAAACTCAGTCAGATTGACGAAGCGCTGATCCGCTATTTTCTGGATGAACACCTGCCTCAGTGCGACTGCCCATTGCGCACGCCAAGAAGCAGGAACCATATCGGGTCGGCCTTAAAGCATCTGCTTGTCGTGCTGCGCCAGAGGGCGGACATACGCCATCAGCCCGACTTCACACCCCGTCTGATACGGGAGGAGATCAGGGAATTTGACGCACACCTTGACCAGGTCTGCGGGCTGGCCGCATCTACGAGAAGGTTGCGTACACGCATCGTACGGACGTTCCTGTCGGAGCGATTCGGTGCATCGAGAATCACTATGGCACAGGTCAAACCGGAACATGTTCATCGATTTGTAGTCAGCCACCTCGAAGGATGCAAGCCGAGCACCGGCAAAGTCCTTGGGAGTGCACTACGGAGCTACTTGCATTTCCGAGGAATGCACGGAGATCACGTCCGGTGCCTTATTGCCGCGATTCCACAAATCGCCCAGTGGCGGTTCGCATCGTTACCAGACTCGCTATGTGAGGCGGAGCTGGAACGGTTTCTTAACGCATTCGATCGCAAATCCGCGATCGGCCGCAGAGACTACGCAATGGCCCGGTGTATGGTCGACCTGGGACTACGCGCCGGCGAAGTCGCTTCGCTACAGCTGGACGACCTGAACTGGCACGACGGGACGTTGCGGTTATCAGCAGGCAAGGCGCGGCGAACAGATGTGCTTCCGTTGCCGCCCCGGACCGGGCGCGCAATTGCTCAATACCTGACTGACGGGCGCCCGGTCTCCGATAGCCGGGCGGTATTTCTGCGGCATCGCGCTCCACTTACCGAACCCGTCGGCTCGAGCGTCGTTCGCAATACCGTCCGTGCCGCTCATGCGCGATGCGGCAGCGATCCACGCTGCAGGGGAACCCATGTATTGCGGCACAGCGTAGGCAGTCGGCTGATTAACGCTGGAGTCCCTATGAAGGAAATCGCCGATATCCTTCGACACCGCAGCCTCGATACTACCGCGATTTACACCACGGTCGATATCAGGAGCCTTGCCAAGGTCGCGCTGCCCTGGCCGGGGAGCGAATCATGAAACGTTCAGTGAGAATGCTATCGCTCGCCGAGGACTACCTTGCGTCAAGACGCCGCCTTGGTTTTGACCTGCGGTGTACGGGACGCCGGCTTCTTGATTTTGCCTGCTTTGCCGACCGGATCGGCCACCAGGGGCCGCTCACCGTAAAACTGGCAGCGTCCTGGGCTCGATCTGCATCAAGTCAGGTGCCCTTTACCTGGGCGCGTCGGATTGAGATCGTTCGCCCGTTCGCAAGGTATCTCCAGCAATTTGACCCTGCCACCGAAGTTCCTCCGCTTTATCTTTTCGGCCGAGCCCATCGCCGTTTGACACCGCACATCTATGCCGATGAGGAGATCCGGGAACTGCTGGCCGCTGCTTCGACGTTGCCCTCGAAGGAGAAACTGCGGCCCGTGACCTACTCAACCCTGTTCGGGCTGATCGCGGCCACCGGACTGCGGATTTCTGAGGCGCTTAACCTGAGGCGCGCAGACGTCGACCTCGATCAAGGCCTGCTGATGATTCGGGTAACGAAGTATCGTAAGTCCCGCGTCGTTCCACTTCATCAAACGGTCGTGCGAGCACTTGCACACTATGTAGAGCTGCGGGATCGCGATTGGCCCATCACGCTAAGCGATCACTTCTTCATCGTGCACGGAAGCAGCATGAAGATCAGTACCGTTGAGGAGGTCTTCAGTTCCTTGCGTTCGCAGTTGGGATGGGTCGCCCGTGGTGATCATCCGGCTCCACGCATCCACAATCTGAGGCACTCGTTTATCTGCCGAAGGGTGTTGCTCTGGTACCAGCAAGGGGTGGACGTCGACAACGCAATGATCATGCTTTCGACTTACGTAGGGCATGCCAAGGTGACCGACACCTACTGGTATCTAACGGGCATCCCGGAACTGATGGCAATTGCGGCTCAGCGCTTCGAGCACTTTACAGAAGGAGTCTGTCATGTCTAAAAGGCAAAGCCATTGTTCGTCGTCGAACTTCGCCGCGCTGCTACAGGAATTCTTCGTTGAGCGGCTAATGCAACAACGGGCAGTCAGCCCGCAGACGATAGCCAGTTATCGGGATACCTTTCGACTATTCCTTCAGTTTGCTCAGGCGCGTCTGCATAAGTCGCCTGTCGAGCTGGCGTTAGCAGACATCAACGTGGATCTGGTGCTGGCCTTCCTTCGTCATCTGGAGGACAACCGGCATAATTGCGCGCGCACCCGGAATTCGCGGCTTGTTGCCATCCGTTCATTTCTGAAGTACGCAGCCCTCAAGGATATTTCTTCGCTGGCTGTTATCCAAAGCACTCTAGCTATCCCAATGAAGCGCTTCGACAGGCCGCTCATCGGCCACCTGTCGCGTGACGAGATCGAGGCACTACTCGCCGCACCCGACCCCAACACCTGGTGCGGGCAGCGGGACCGGGTACTGTTTGCAACGCTATACAATACTGGCGCACGCGTTTCCGAACTGATCGGTCTGCGGGTGGGTGACGTCGTTCTGGATAAGGCGCCCTGTGCACATATCCACGGCAAAGGCCGGAAACAGCGCACCGTACCGTTGTGGCGCTCAACCGCGAGCCAAATCAGAAGCTGGTTGCCGCGGATCCGGTCATCGCCTGATCAGATTCTGTTTCCGAATCGCTCGGGGAACCCGATGACGCGATCCAACGTTACGGATCGGCTCAAACTCGCAGCGCGGACAGCCACCAGGCAATGCCCTCAACTATCAAGCCATCCCATTTCACCGCATGTCATCCGGCACTCGACTGGGACTCATCTGCTGCAATCGGGCGTTGACCTGAGTGTCATTGCACTGTGGCTTGGACACGAAAGCCCAGCGACTACTCACATGTACGTCGAGGCCGACCTCGCGATGAAGGAGCGTGCGCTCAATACTTTGCAACCACCTCACAGCAGAATCGCGCGATATCGACCGCCCGATCGCTTGATGCAGTTCCTGGAAAGCTTGTAATTATGCGCAGTTCACACCACGGATCCGCCATCCACAGCCCATCGCAGAAGAACGAATTGGCGTCTGTGGCGCGGAACTGCGCATATTCCCGAGATCGTCATAGTTCCGACCCTTTCCGATTACCCTCACGTGTGCGCCGGTGCCAAGCACCACATCCTCGCGATTGAGTCCCGTCATCTCGGACAGGCGCAGACCGGTCTGTACCGCGACCAATAGAAAGGCGTGGTCGCGCCGGCCAGACCACGTGCCTTGATCAGGCGCGGCAAGCAAGGCGTCGACTTCTGGATGCGTCAGAAAGTGAATCAGCGTACGGGTGAAGCGCTTGCTGGGGATGGCAAGCACCCGTTGGATCTGGGCGGCATGGTCTGGTGCTTCGTAAGCGGCGTAGCGAAAGAAAGAGTGAATCGCCGCGAGGCGCAGATTTCTGGTGCGAACACTAACGCCCTGGTTCTTCTCAATTTCGTCCAGGAACGCGACGATCAGAGGAGTATCGATGTCTTCGAGGTTTAGCTGCGACGGTGACTTATGCAGGCGCTGCTGCACGAACTTAAGGAATTGACGATAGGAATCGCGATAGGCACCGATGGTGTGAGGACTCGCCTGACGCTCTTGCATCAGGCGCTGCGTGAAGAACCGCTCCAGTAACGGAGCAAAGGTGGCAGCTTTATTCATGGCCGGTCCTCCCAGAGTTGTTCGAGCCGGCGCATCGCCTCGCGCATCAGTTCAGGCGAGCCGTTCAGATACCACTGGGTATCCGCGACGTGAGCATGGCCGAGGTAGGCTGACAGGATGGGCAGACGGCGCTCCGGGTCATCTCCAGACTTGTACCAGCGCACAAGTGCGTTCGTCGCGAAAACGTGTCTCATGTCGTGCAGACGCGGCCCGCGACTGTCGGATGCCCCGCGCAAACCAATCTGTCGCGACAATGAATAAAAAGTGCGATGGATCTCACCGACATCCATCCTGTTACCCCAACTGGAAACAAAGAGATAGGGGGATACCGGTCGACCCGCCCAGTGATGCTCACGCCGCGTGATGTAGTCCGCGAGCACCTTGCATGTCGAGGCATGCAAAGGAATGAGTCTGGTCTTTCCGAGCTTCGCGCCTCGGATCGTCAATATCGCCTCCGTCAGATCCACATCCTGAAGTTCGAGATTGCGCACTTCACCCAGGCGCATGCCCGTCACGCTCAACAGCCCGAACAGGCAATGATAGGTCCAGGGCAGCAGTGCACCCCGTTCATAGTGGTATGGCATCTGCAGCGCCGCCTGTAGCAGGCTACGGATCTCGGCGGCCGAGTATAGGTACGGCCGAGCCCGCTTCGGTCGAAATGGCAATAAACCCGGTGCGGGTATTTCCGTGCGGGGATCGGTAGCACTACGATATCGCGCGAACCCACGCAACCAGCTCATTCGTTGCGCCCAGCGGTCGGGCTGGACATTTGCGGGTTGCCGAGCCCAGGCGAGGGCCAACGTCTGCGTAATGTAAGAAGCTCGATGCTGTTCCATGAACGCGACGAAATCTGGTAGCGCCGTGCTCTCCTCCCTCAATTTGAATCCCAGGCTATGCCTCAGATCGAGGTAATCCTGAACAGCCTGCCGAAGCGCGTTCATCGTACACCTCCGGGCCAGGGCAACGCGAGTTCACGCAATGCTTTGATGTCGACCCGAGTGTAGATCATCGTGCTCTGTGGGTGACGATGACCCAACACCTCGCCAATCTCGCTGAGCGAAGCTCCATGGTTCAGCATCTGGGTAGCCAGTCCGTGGCGAAACTGATGGGCACCCGTTGTGGGCGCGTCGATGCCAGCGCGCTTAAGTGCACGCCGAACGACGCAGCCGAGACCACTTGGCCCACGAAAGCCGGTGATGTGCGCGCGTGCACGTAAAAATACGCGGCGACTGGCGCTCTTCGGCCGCCCATGTTGCAAGTAGGCGGCGATGGCTTTGCCGACGTCCGCAGGTAAGGGTAGCTCGATGCGTTGTCCACCCTTGGTGCGCACGCTCAGTTGACCTGCGTCCCAGTCAATATCATCGAGCTCGAGGAAGACCACCTCACTGGAGCGCAACCCCAATCGCGCGAGCACCAGCAGGATCGCGTAGTCGCGACGACCGACTGCAGTCCGTCGATCGATGCTATCCAGCAACTTCCGTGTCTGGTCTGCTGAGATTCCCCGGGGAATTGACGGCATCGACCAGTTGGCGACCACGGGCACGGCGGCAGCGAGGTCCAGCGTAATGTCGCCGCGATAGCGCAAATAGCGCAGAAAGGATCGCAGGGCAGTGGTCATAATCTTCGCCTGTTTTAAATGCAGTCGTGGCGCCTGAACTTGCACAAAGTGCACGACATCGGCCGCACGTAGTTTCGATAGCATGACCTTCCCGTCGCCGAAACGATGTTTGAGAAACTCTCGGACGAACGGCACGTAATGAATGATTGTGGCTCTGGCGAGAGCTTGAATATTGCGCAAGTACTCCTCGTACTCCTGTACACACCGCTCAGCTGGCGAAATCCGAATTGTTGCCATCTGCTCAGGCGGAACCACGCCTTCGCCACGAAGAAAATCAATAAGCTGTCTGAGCGCTGCCCGATCATCGTTGCGAGGCTGGAAATGCAGGGCACGATAGCGTAAATATCGTGTTGCGTGATCGAGGCCGATATCCCGTACTTCGACACCTCTCTGTTTAAGCCATCGACTGAAACATGCGGCGATCCGGACCTTCCGTTTCAGGGACCACACGTTGTAACCCTGCGCGCTGATGGAGTTGGCAAAGGATGATAAATGGGCTGCGAGTGGACCTTCAGGTTCTCGCGAGAGAACGACCTGATCATGAATGATGTACTTCACGACGAACTCCTTCCCCGACCTGGGGAGCGGGTGGAAGGAGCCCAGATTATCTCTATCCCGCGTTGCGCATTTGCCCGGGAATACGCGCTATCACGCGGCTACAAGACATAACCCGGAAGGGTACATAGTGCCGCAGCGAATGCGGCGTGATGGGTTTCTGGATACCGCTGCGCCGGCGCGCGATCCGGCAAGCCAGCGCTACTGCGGACCGGGTGATAGGGTGCCCGGGGATGTCGCCCGGAAATAGCCACTCCCTGGGGTGAGCATCGTGCCAGTACAGTCGCAGGATCTCGAGCAGCCGCGGAGACAGCATCACGTAGCGATCCTTACGATTTTTACCCTGATTCACACGGATCACCATGCGCTGGCTATCAATATCGCTGACCTTCAGGTGCACGGCTTCCGACACGCGCAGCCCGGCTGCGTACGCGGTCATCAGGATGGTGCGCTGCTTGAGACTGGCGATCGACTCGAAGAAGGTGGTGATTTCCTCCAGGCTCAGGACGACCGGCAGTCTGAACGGCTTCTTCGGCAACGGAAAATCCTCGTCGCTCCAGGGTCGCTTGAGCGTCACGCGGTAGAGGAAGCGCAGTGCGCCGATCGTTGGACCGAGGCTGCTGGGGGCCAGCTTGCGCTCCTCGCGAAGATGGACAAGCCAGGCCCGGATCTCTTCGGGGCCGAGTAGTTCAGGCGAGCGCCGGAAATGCCGGGCGAAACTGGAAACCTGCAACAGATAGGACTTCTGGGTGTTGTCGGCGAGGTTGCGGATCTGCATGTCGTGCAGCATGCGTTGGCGGAGCAGTGTCATGGCGTACCTCCTGGGAACATTGGATGGCATGCCCGGTCGGGCACCTCCATGCTGCTCCTGGCCGCCTGCTCGTCCCTTCCTCGTGGCCCGGCATCCGATAACCGTCCTGACCGAACGCCAGGCACTGACCTCCGCTTCCCTCCCACTACCGCGTCAGCGGTTTAGTACAATGCCGGTAATCAGCAGGCTCAGGTAATGCGCAGGAGCGCGGCGGAACCGGCGCCGTTGCTGGCGTCACGTTGCCGGTTCCTTCACATTATGGCGATGGTGCCATCCTATAGGTGCGACCAACCGCTTAAGGAGGCGCGCCATGTCCGATCAGCAAACAAGGCACGAAACGCTGCTCAGCAAACTCGAACAACATCTGGTAGCCGAGCGATATTGTGTCCACATCCGCAATCGCTATCTGGCGGTCGCGGCAAACTTCCTTCGATTTCTCGATAGACGACGAATACGCGTTGAGGCGGCGAGGGCAGCAGACATATCGGCGTATCTTCAATGTGAACTTCGACGCTTCCGGCGCCACCGCGGGCACTCGCCAGTTTCGCTGCGGGGCTGGGAAGCTTCTCATACCACCGGCATTCATCAGTTGCTGCGATTGGCCATTGGCAAGTGGCCGCGCGATCCAATTCCTTCCAGTGTGAATGCAAGATTTGATCGGACACTGTGCATGGAATACGGTCAATGGCTTCGGGAGTGGCGGGGACTGGCAGCCGAAACGGTCGACGGTCTTCTTGCCGAAGCACAACGATTCTTGTGTTCCAATGGACGGTGCAAAGGCGCCGAAACGTTGATGCATATGACGGTGTCGGATATTGATGCCTATCTGCAAAGCCGTGTTTCATCGCTGCGTCGGGTATCGCGTAAAAGTATCGCGTTGCTGCTTCGCAGCTTCATTCGTTACCTGTATGAGACGGGGCGTACCGATCGCGATCTTTCTCGGTTCATCATTGTCCCAACAACGTATGCGTACGAGTCTATTCCCTCGGCGCTAAGCCCCGCTGACATCAGCGCTGTCCTAGGCTCCACGCGCCAGGACCGTTCCCCGATAGGGCTGCGCGACTACGCCATTCTGATGATGCTGTCGACGTACGGCTTACGTGCGGGAGAGGTGACGCGACTGCGTCTGGAGGATATCGACTGGAGATCTGATCGATTTTACGTCCGTCACACCAAGACTGGATCGCAGTCAGTCTTGCCGTTGCTTCCGAGTGTCGGTGATGCTCTGCTTGACTACTTGCGACGAGGACGACCAGCCTCAGATGTGCGCGAGATATTTGTTCGCGCCCGGGCACCTTATCGTGGATTTCACAGCGGTTCCAGCTTGTACACACCAGTGCGTCGGCGACTCGAAGCGGCCGGGATATATCCAGCTGGCAAACGCGGGCCGCACGCATTTCGACATGCACGCGCTGTCAGCCTGCTTCGCGCTGAGGTTTCGGTAAAAGGGATTGGGGACCTATTGGGACACCGGTCGGCCGGGTCTACGGCCGCGTACCTGAAGTTGGCTACGGAGCACCTGCGTGGCGTAGCTCTCGAAGTCCCGAACATGGAGAAGCAGCCATGAAGCGAATCTGGCCAGACGCTGACGGACGTTGCATCGAACGCTTTATTCGGGGATTGGGAACTCGCAACGCAACGACGCCGATCGTTTATCGATGCGTTCTCTCCGGCTTCCAGCGGTTTGTCATGCAGCGCGATCGCGGACGATCGCTGGATCAGCAAACGATCGAAGTATGGTTGCACGAGCGAATTACACAATGGCCTTTGCACATCGTGTTTCATCGCGCGCGTCTCGTCGACCGGTTCCTTGATTTTCTCGAAACAGAGGGATCGATTACGAGCAACCCGCTACATGAACTGCGGATGCAATACGGTCAGCGAACGACAACGCCAGTAGTACGTGCACTACTATCGTTTTCCCCAGAGACAGCGCTTGAAACCTTACGTCCACTTCCCCGCTTTGGAAGCTTTCTCGGGCCACTCATGCTCTACCATGTCACGTTAATGCGCGCCATGGGCTACCTCTACGAGACGCCAGCAAACCGATTTTTATGTTTCGATCGCTATCTGCAGAAGAATCCGCATCTGGAGGGTCAACCTCTGACCGTTCTTCTCCAAGAATGGCGAGCCATACTTCCGACGCCCGAGCACGCGTGGCAGTGCCAGGAGTTGGGGCGCGATCTCGCCAGGGCGTGGCGACGCTTCGAGCCAACGATTCCCGTGCCCACGCGCGACCGTCGACTCTGTCAACAGTTGACGCAACAGCGACGACGTCCCCACATTTACACGGAGCAAGAGATGCGGCAACTGCTCGAAACCGCACGGCGATTTCCCTCACCGTATGCACCGCTTCGACCTTTGAGCTTGTACACAATGCTCGTTCTTGCATACTGCGTCGGACTACGCCTGGGAGAGATCGCAGGTCTCAACCTGGGTGACGTACATCTCGATGTGGGCGAGATCGACATTCGGGAAACGAAGTTCTTTAAATCGAGGACATTACCGGTTCCCGACAGCGTCGTGGCTGCACTGCGCGACTACTTAAAGGCGCGGCGACTGGCGGGCGGCCCACAGCAGGCCGCCTCAGGGCTGTTCTGGCATCAGCAACGGGCCGGGCGCTACTCTTACGTGATGACCGAGAAGCTTCTGGTACGTGTGCTGCGCCTCTCTGGCGTAAAGCCTGACAGAGGCGGGCTTGGACCACGCATTCATGATCTTAGGCACACGTTCGTGGCGAACCGAATGCTTGCGTGGTACCGCGAGGGAATCAATCCCCAGGCTCGCCTTCCTTATCTCGCCACGTATCTCGGCCATAAGGACATTAACTCGACTCTGGCCTATTTGACCATCACCAATGATCTGCTGCAACTGGCAGGCGCGCGCTTCCGTGCTTTCGGCGCGCACAGTCTGCACGTCGCCGAAGGAGTGGACAATGAGACCGATTGATCCTTTGCCCAGATTGCTGCAAGAATTTTTTTACACACACATGCTGGAACAGCGCAATCTCTCAGCACATACGGTGCGATCCTATCGCGATACCTGGAGACTATTCCTGCGGTTTTCGGCTACGAGGCGCAAACGGTCCGTAGCCGCACTCGTGCTCGGCGACCTTACCGCAGCCATGGTAGGAGCCTTCTTGCAGCAATGCGAGCAAGAGCGCAAGGTCACGATCGGCACTCGAAACTGCCGACTCGCCGCGCTGCACAGCTTCTTCTCTTTTGTCGCTGAACGGGAGCCCATATACGCAGCGCAGTGCGCCGAAGTGCTGCGCATTCCCACCAAGCGTGAAGCCGTTCGCGCGCCATTCTATCTTGAGCTGGACGAAGTTGATGCGATCATGTTGCAGCCGGATCGCACAAGTCTTGAGGGCCTACGCGATCACGCGCTGCTTTGTTTTCTCTACAACACGGGCGCACGCATCCAGGAAGCGCTCGATGTTAGCCCACAGCGCATTCGCTTCGATCCACCGTCTTACGTGCGATTGGTCGGCAAGGGTAAAAAAGAGCGGGTTTGTCCTCTATGGCCAGAAACCGTTCTCGTGCTTAAGGCACTACTCAAGCGGCAACCGCGCGCGGACAACGATCCCATTTTTGTCAATCGCTATGGCGCACCTCTGGGGGCGTCCGGAGTGCGCTATAAGCTCGCTCAGTACGTTCAGGCGGCCGCAAAGACTGCTCCTACCTTGTCTTCGAAGCGCGTGTCTCCTCACAGTTTCCGGCACGCGGCTGCCGTCCACCTCGTAGCAGTGGGCGTAGACGTCACTGTGATTCGCAGCTGGCTCGGTCACGTGAGCCTGGACACGACCAATCACTATGCCCAGGCAAATCTGGCTACGAAGCGCGCGGCACTCGAGCGTCTCGAACCGAGCTCGAAGAGACAGAGACCGCCGCGATGGAAACGCGACGCTGACTTGCTTGCGTGGCTAGATTCACTTTAAGCCCCCGCGTAATGTGAAGGAGCCGGCGACGCGACGCCAGTGACGGTGCCGGTTCCGCTGCACTCCTGCGCATTACCAGAACCTGCTGATTACCGGCACTGATCGTGCCCGACAATCCCCGCGCCCTGATCGCCGAGGCGAACCGTTACGAGCCGCGCGCCAACGACACCGTGCTCGACTTCGCCCGTCATTACGGCACCTCGTTTCTTCCAGCGCGCCCCTATCACCCACAGGACAAGGCCAAGGCGGAATCGGCGGTCCAGATCGTCGAGCGCTGGATCATGGCCCGCCTGCGCCACCAGCGCTTTGCGAGCGTAGGCGAGGTGAACCAGGCGATTGAGCCGCTCTTGCAGCGGCTCAATGAGCGTCCCTTCCAGAAGCTGCCGGGCAGCCGCGCCAGTGCCTTTGCCCAGCTGGATGCCCCGGCGCTGTCGCCTTTGCCGATGCAGCGTTACGAGCTGGCCACCTTCAAGCCTGTCAAGGTGCACATTGACTATCACGTCGAGATCGACCTGCATCGTTACAGCGTGCCGCATGCGCTGGTCGGACAGTCCCTGGAGGCCCGTGTTACACGCACCACGGTCGAACTGCTGCATCGCGGGCAACGAGTCGCCTGTCATGCCCGCAGCTCGCAAGCTGGCAAGTTCTCCACGGTGAACGAGCACATGCCGGCCGCTCACCGTGCCCACCGCGAGTGGAGCCCGCAACGCCTGATCGACTGGGGGCAGCGCATCGGCCCGGCCACGGCGGAAGTCGTCACCCGGCAGCTGGCCGAGCACAAGCATCCGGAGCATGGCTACCGCGCCTGCCTGGGCTTGCTGTCGCTGGCCAAGCGTTATGGCCGCTCAAGGCTGGAAGCCGCCTGCATGCTCGCGCTGCAGTTGGGCGCCTGCAAATACCGGCATGTGCGCGACATCCTGGCCAACAACCGCGATCAAAGCGCACCGGCTCCCGCCGGCGACTGGGTCAGCCCCGATCACACGCACGTGCGCGGCCCCGGCTATTACCAATAAGGATAACGACATGATGATGCATCACACCCTGGCCCACCTGCGCAGCCTGAAACTGGAGGGCCTCGCCGGCGCGCTGGAGGAACAACTCATCCAGCCGGGACTGGCGAACCTGAGCTTCGAGGAACGGCTCACGATGCTGGTGGACCGCGAGGTCCACCACCGCAACGAGCGCAAGCTGATGCGCCTGTTGAAGAACGCGCGGCTCAAATATGGACAGGCGACGCTGGAAGATCTCGACAGCCGGGCCGGCCGGGGCGTCGACCGCTCGCAGATCATGAGCCTGGCCCTGGGCGAGTGGGTCAGCGCCGGCCACTGCATCCTGATCACCGGACCGACGCGCGTCGGCAAGTCCTGGTTGGCTTGCGCACTGGCGCAGTATGCGTGCCGGCGCGGCCACTCCGCGCTGTATCAACGCGTGCCACGCCTGCCGGAAGAGCTGCGCATCCGCCACGGCAGCGGGGCGTTCGGCAAATGGCTGCTTCAACTGGCCAAGACCGACGTCGTCGTCCTGGACGACTGGGGCATGGGTGCCATCGACAGCATGACCCGCTCCGACCTGCTGGAAGTCGTCGACGACCGGGCCGGGCGCAAAGCCACCATCATCACATCACAACTGCCGATCGAGCACTGGCACGCGTGGATCGGCGACGCCACGATAGCCGATGCCATGCTCGACCGGCTGATGCAGCACCATCACCGCATTACGCTGACCGGCGATTCGCTGCGCTCGAGAAAGGCCCAGCCAGCACAGGGTAGCGAAGCAGGCATCGCCGCACCGATCGTCGTTGGCACACAGGGATAAAGAAGAAATGGCAAAGACAGTAGCGCAGCGTCAGGCCCAATACCGAGCCAGACGCCAGATGGCAGGACCCGATCGCAACGGCGAACGTCAGTTGAGCATGTGGATCGGCACCAGCGCCTTCCTTGGATTGGCCCGGCTCGCATGCCGTTACGGAGTAACGAAACGGGAATTGATCGAAGGCCTCATCAAGATCGAGGACGACCGCGTGATCGCGACACTCGAACTGGATACGCCAGAATGGGACGAGTACTTTGCTTCCTCAACCGTTACGCAGTAACGCTTCGAAAAACACGAAAATAGGAGGGAAAAAACAACTCATCGTGACCGCCCCGTCTACAATCTGAACCGCGTAACACCCACCCGTGCGCAACGGTCACGTTGCGCCGGAATTGGCGGTCACGTTCACCGGAATACGCACATGAGATGGCGTTGCCACGCATCGGCGTCGTAATGTTCGTTCTTTGCCAGCATCGCTCCCCGCATCGCAGTTATGCCAAGCATTGGCGGAACCCCGCTTCGCAGCAAATATTGGATTTCCCGAACCGGTTCTTCGATGCGGATTGAGCGACCTGTGGCCGAGGAAGGAAAGCCGGACACGACTGATCTCTTCGGCCAAAAGCGCTATACAGACCACGTCATTTTCTACGACTCCGCTTCGACTGTGGAGTTTCTTCGAAGGCTTGAATCCGCGGGTCACGCAGCAGGAAAGTACGGCGATGGTACGCCGCTGTACCGGATGGCTCACGCGCTCGCGCGCGCAGTTATCGAAGTCGGACGTGGCACGCTGGCAAACTGGATCATCCGGCCCGCTGAACTGCATTACAGCCGGCTCTACGAGGCACTGCGCAGGACGCTGCTGTCGCAGCCATTGATCCATGGCGACGAGACAACGGTGCAGGTGCTCAAGGAACCTGGCAAGGCCGCGCAGAGCACATCGTATATGTGGGTCTACCGCAGTGCCGAAGGCTGTGCGCAGCCGGTCGTGCTGTTCGACTATCAGCCTGAGCGGGGGCAGGAACATCCCCAGGCGTTTCTCGCCGGCTATCAAGGCCTGCTGATGACGGACGGATACGCCGCCTGGCGCACGCTCGAAGGTCCAACCCACTTCGGCTGCCTGGCTCACGCCCGTCGAGCCTTCGTCGACGCGCTCAAGGGCATGAAGAAACCCGGCGGCCGCGCCGCGCAGGCACTGGAATACTTCAAGGCGCTTTATCAGGTCGAGGCGCTGGCCAAAGCCGATCTGCCCGAAGGCAAGATGCGCGTTAACTACACATACCAGCTGCGCCAGCAGCACTGCGTGCCACTACTCGAAGCGTTCAGAAAGTGGCTGGACGAACAGGCGCCGCAGGTCCTGCCAGAAAGCCTGCTGGGCAAGGCGATCTCATATACACGCAACCAGTGGACGTATAACAGTCGCTACGTGAGCGACGGGCATGCGCCGGTTGACAACAACGTCATCGAGCGAGACATCAGGCCATTCTGTACAGGCCGATCCTCATGGCTGTTCAGTGACACGGTTGCCGGAGCGAAAGCGAGCGCAATCGTCTACAGCCTGATGCTCACGTGTCGGGCCTGCAATGTCGAGCCCTACGCATACCTCGTTCGACCCAAAGGAATTGAACGGCAGCTTGCCATTGCGCAGGTATCACTGGTAGAAAAGGCTTGGTCAAGCAATCATCGGCGTGGGCGCCGCATATGTGCACGCTTGCATCACTGCTGGACCGACTCGGAACGGCGTATTCGTTGATTCATCACTTTCAACACCGTAGATCAATCGCCAACGCCTTATGCGCCTCAACCTGAAATTGAGTGGGTGTCACGCCGGTCTGATTGCGAAAATACCGGCTGAAATAGGCGACGTCGGCAAAACCTAAACCATGCGCGATCTGCTTGACCGACATATGTGAATAGACTAAATCTCGTTGCGCTTCACGCACGAGATGTTCGTTGATGACGGCGAGCGGCGAACTTGAGATTTCCTCGCGGCAGATGCGCCCCAGTTGCGCGACGGTCATGTCAAGCTTCTGGGCATAGAACTCTACGGGCCGGTGCTCGCGAAATTGCGCGGCGACGAGTTCCCTGAAGCGCCTGATCTGCGCGGCGCGCCGCTCCGTGGCCGAAACACTCGCCGCAGCAGTCGCGCGAGCCGCAGACGCACGTTCGCACATACGCGCAACATGCACAAACAGTGCAATCAATAGCGGCAGGCCCGCCGCCATGTGCCCGCGATCCGTCGCGCGATATTCCCTCTCCAGCAAGTCGACGAGCGGCATCAGCACGCTGTCATGTGTCTGAGGATTCACGCGCGTCACGCCCGCATGTTGCAGCACCGGCACAAGCGCGGGCGCGACCATCGTTGCGAGCGCCTCAAGCGAACGCTGCGCCGCTGTTACGACGAGGCCGTCCACATCGGACGCGAAGTTAAAGCCATGCACCGTCTGCGCGGGCAGCATGATGACGCATGGCGGCTCAATGCGCAGGCGGGTGTTTTCGATCAGCACGTCGCCGTTGCTACCGCCGCCGCGAATGTACAGAAACTGCAAGAGGGCGTCGTGACGATGCGGGTCGATATGCCAGTCGTTCGGTGCGCTGCGCTCCGCGATCCATTCGAAGTTGAATGCGTCGTACCACGGTGGGCGCGCGGATTCGCCATAGAGATTGTAGTTAGGGATATTCCTGGGCACGTCGCGTCTCCTTTGCACAAATTGTCCTGTTGTCTGCCTCCTTTGTCCAATTTTTTGTGCAAGGCCGTGAATATACTTTTTTCATAGGAAAGGCGTCATGCGGCAGCCCGACAGATGCCTCCTTTTCAAGCCTATCAGGAGACAAGGATGACTAATCACGTGACGCGGGATCACGCCGCGACGCATTGGCTCGGCCTCGAATCGAGCATATGCGTGGTGACCGGCGCGGCGGGCGGCATCGGCCGTGCGATCGCCGCGACGCTCGCCGATGCTGGTGCGCGCCTCGCATTGCTGGACCGCGACGAATCCGGCTGCCATGAAGCGGCGCAAGTCTTGCAGGCGCGGGGCATACAAGCGCTTGCCGTCGCGTGCGATATCAGCGATGCGTCAAGCGTCAATCGCGCACGTGAACAGGTGGAGCGCAAGCTCGGCCACGCGGACGTGCTCATCAACAACGCGGGACTATTGCGCGCCGGCGGCATCGAGGATATTGGACTCGACGAATGGAACGCGATGCTCGCGGTCAATCTCACCGGCTACATGCTGTGCGCACAGTCGTTCGGACGAGGCATGCTCGCGCGCGGCACGGGCAGCATAGTACATATCGCATCGATCGCCGCGCATCATCCGCAGACGTGGAGCGGCGCGTATAGCGCCAGCAAGGCCGGCATCGCGATGCTTTCCCGGCAGGTCGCTGCAGAATGGGGACCGCGCGGCGTTCGGAGCAATACGCTCTGCCCCGGCATGATTCGCACGCCGCTTTCAAGGGCCTTTTATGAACAAGGCGATATCGAAGCGCGCCGCAGCGCGATGACGGCGAGCCGACGCATCGGCGAGCCCAACGATATCGCCGATGTCGCGGCCTTTCTCGCAAGCAGACGCGCGGCGTATGTGAACGGCGCGGAAATTGTTGTCGACGGCGGCTTTGAATGCATGTTGATGGACCTCGTGCCGCGCCCCGGTTTCGAAGCGATCCGCGCCGCGTAACACGACTATCTACGGGCGCACCCGCGCTCGAATCAATGTTAAAGGACATGACGATGACTACCGTGACACGGTCGTCCGACCTCGCTTGCGACGTGCTTGTGATCGGCTCGGGCGCAGGCGGTCTTTCCACTGCCATCACCGCGAAAAAGCAGGGCCTCGACGTGATCGTCGTCGAGAAGGAGGCTTATTTCGGCGGCACGACCGCGTTTTCCGGCGGTGTGCTGTGGATTCCCGGCAACCCGCATGCGAAGCGAGCCGGCATCGACGACACGCGTGACGCCGCGATTGATTATCTGCGCCATGAAACCGGCGCAATGTTTGATCAGACCGCGATCGATGCGTTCCTCGACAACGGCCCGCGAATGATCGAATTCTTCGAACGTGAGACGTCGGTCGAGTTTTTGCCAACGCTCTATCCCGACTATCATCCCGACGCGCCGGGCGGTGTCGATGTCGGCCGCTCGGTCGTCGCGAAGCCGTTCGATGCGCGCGCGCTCGGTGCGGATATCGCGCGCTTGCGCCCGCCGCTCCAGACGATCACGTTCATCGGCATGATGTTCAATTCGTCGAGTGCGGATCTCAAGCATTTTTTCAACGCGACGAAATCGCTAGCTTCGGCGTGGTATGTCGCCAGGCGACTGACGAGCCATCTCAAGGAGCTTGCGCTCTATAAACGTGGTGTGCAGGTCACCAGCGGCAATGCGCTTGCCGCACGACTCGCCAAGTCCGCGCTCGATCTTGGCATTCCGATTCACACGAACACCGGCGCAAAAGAACTCACCACGACCAATGGACGTGTAACGGGTGCGGTCATCACCGCGAAGGGTCAGGAGATGCGCGTCATCGCGCGGCGCGGCGTAGTGCTGGCATGCGGTGGCTTCTCACACGACGTCGCGCGCATTTCGATTGCCTATCCGCACGTGCAGCGGGGTGGCGAACATGTGTCGCCCGTGCCTGCGGGCAATACCGGCGACGGCGCACGCATGGCGGAGCGTGTCGGTGGACGCGTCGATATTCGCTATCCGCAGCCCGCCGCATGGATGCCCGTATCGCGTGTGCCGTTGAAGGATGGACGATATGGCGTGTTTCCGCATCTGCTCGACCGCTACAAGCCAGGCGTGATCGGCGTGACCCGCAGGGGCGCTCGCTTCACCAACGAATCGAACTCCTATCACGATGTAGGCGCGGCGATGATCGAAGCCTGCCGGGACGAGCGCGAAACCGCGATGTGGCTGGTCTGCGATCATGCGACGATTCGCAGGTACGGACTCGGGTTCGCGAAGCCCGCGCCGCTTTCGCTCAAGCCGCACCTGAAGAACGGCTACCTCGTCAAAGGGCGGACCCTCGCCGAGCTCGCGCAGCGTGCGGGTATAGACAGCGCCGTGCTGGAGGAAACCGTGCGCGAATACAACCAGGGCGCACCCATCGGCCTGGACCGCGCGTTCGGCCGCGGAACGACTTCCTTCAACCGCTATCTCGGCGATTCCGCTCATACACCGAACCCCTGCGTCGCGCCCGTCGGCAAGGGACCGTATTACGCGCTGAAGCTCGTGATGGGTGATCTCGGCACCTTCGACGGCATCGCCACGAACGTGCATGGACAAGTGCTCAAGGGCACGGAACCGATTGACGGTCTTTACGCCGTCGGCAACGACCGCGCGAGCGTCATGGGCGGCAACTATCCGGGCGCGGGCATCACGCTGGGCCCCATCATGACGTTCGGCTATCTCACGGGATTGCATCTGGCTGGCCGCGTGCATGCGCGAAGCAAGGTCAGCGAGTTCAGGAGTGCAGCATGAGCAACAAGCCTTTCATCGATCACCGCATCTACACGATCAAGCCGCGCGGCATGGCCGAATTCATCGACGTATTCGATCGTCTCGCGATGCCCATTCAGCTCAAGTATCTCGGCGCGCCCGTCGGCTTCTTTATGAGCGACATCGGCGCGTTGAATCAGGTCGTGCACCTGTGGGGATACGAAAGCATCGCGGACTACGACCAGCGCCGTACCGCACGTGATAACGATCCCGAATGGCCCGCGTATCTCCAGGCATCGGCGCATCTGATCGTCGCGCAGGAGAGCCGCATCATCAAGCGCGTCGAATTCAGAAGCCTGTCAGCGGCAGTGCGCTAGATCGCGAGGGAGAAGACCATGAACGAGGAACGGCAACGCGTGGCGCTTGTCACGGGCGGTGCGAGCGGCATCGGTTGGGCAACGGCTCGTGCACTGGCCGCGCAAGGATATCGCGTCGTGATAGCGGATCTGCATCGCGATGCGGCGCGGCATCGCGTCGAGGAACTCGGTGGTGGGGGACATGTGGCCATCGGCGGCGACGTGTCGTCGGAGAGCGATGTCGTCGCGATGATCGACGACACCTTGAAGGCATGCGGACGGCTCGACGTGCTCGTGAACAACGCAGGGATCGGCGAGCAGGCAAAGCCCACCATTGAACAGAGCGTCGATGCCTTCGACGTACTGATCGGCGTTCATCTGCGCGGCGCGTTTCTTGCCAGCCGCGAGGCCGCAAAATCGATGCTCGTCCAACGCTCGGGCGCCATTGTAAATCTGTGCTCGATTGCCGGACTCTCCGGCATCCCGCAGCGCAATGCATACGGCGCGGCGAAGGCGGGCATCGCGGCAATGACCCGCTCGATGGCATGCGAGTGGGCGCGGGATGGCATTCGCGTGAATGCCGTGGCGCCAGGCTATGTCGCCACCGAACTCGCACAACGGCTCGTAAAGAATGGGCAGATCGACTTGCCGTCTATCGAGCGTCGCACGCCGATGGGACGACTCGCGCGTCCTGAAGAGATCGCTCAAGCCATCCTCTTTCTCGCCTCCGATGCGGCGAGCTATATCACCGGAACTGTGTTGAGTGTGGACGGCGGTTGGCATGCATCGGGATCGGCATAGCGGTTCATAGAAAACCGCATTCCTGCAGCCGCCTGGAGATAAATCAATGGAGACGAACCGCAATGAAAAAGCACACCCTTGAAGTCCAAAGCTTCGTAGATAGTCAACGCTTCTCCCCCTATCAATGGATCATCTTGATCCTTTGCTTTCTGGTGGTCGCCGCCGACGGCTTCGATACGGCGGCCGTCGGCTTCGTCGCGCCTTCGTTGATCGGCGAATGGGGCATCACACGAGCCGCGCTCGGTCCGGTGATGAGCGCGGCGCTCGTCGGCCTCGGCATTGGCGCGCTCGCCGCCGGTCCCGCCGCGGATCGCATCGGGCGTAAGGTCGTGCTTGTGCTGTCGGTGTTCTTTTTCGGCGCGTGGAGCCTTGCTTCATCGCAGTCGGGCTCGATCGAGTCGCTCACTGCCTGGCGCTTCCTCACCGGGCTCGGGCTCGGCGCGGCCATGCCGAACGCGGTCACGCTGATGTCGGAGTACGCGCCAGCACGCATTCGGGCCATCGTAGTCAACGCGATGTTTTGCGGCTTCTCGGTGGGGCTTACCATCGGCGGATTGTGCGCAGCGTGGCTGATACCGGAATTCGGCTGGCAAAGCGTGCTGATCACCGGCGGCATCGGACCGCTCGTACTGGCTGTGCTGCTCGTTGCGCTGCTGCCCGAGTCCGCGCAGTTCATGGTCGTACGCAAGTGGCCGGCAGAGAAGATCGCGCGGGTTCTGCGCCGCATCTCAAACGACCCGCGTCTCGCCCATGGCGCCGCCCTCAACTTCATCGCCGCCGATACGCACGTCGCAACGGAGAAGAAATCTTCGCTGGCGCTCATCGTGTCGAAGCCGTATAGCTTCGGCACCGCGATGCTGTGGCTCGCCTACTTCACCGGTCTGATGATTTATTACCTCCTCACCAACTGGCTGCCGACGCTTTTCAAGGACGCGGGCTTCACGGCGCAAGGGGCCGCGCTCACCACTTCGCTGTTCCCGCTCGGTGGCATTCTGGGCAACTTGTGTCTCGGCTGGGTGATGGGTCGCACCAATCCGCGACGCGCCAACGCCTGCGCCTATGTACTGTCGGCAGCGCTGGTGTTGACCATCGGATGCGGCGTTTCTGACCGGTTCTGGCTTGCCGTCCTGATCTTCCTGACCGGCGTGGCAGTGACGAGCGCGGTCACCTCGATGTCGGCACTCGCCGCGGCCTTTTATCCGACGCAAGGGCGTGCGACCGGCGTCGCGTGGATGCTCGGCATCGGACGCATGGGCGCCGTGGCCGGCGCACTGTCCGGTGGCGTAATGATGAGCCTCGGCCTGCCATTTGGCGCAGTCTTCACGCTACTCGCGGTGCCTGCGTTCGTCGCAGCGTTCGCGCTTTTTGCGTTTGGCCGTCGCAACGATGCGACAAAGGAAATCTCTCTCTCCGAAGATGTGATCGTTCCCATGGAATAGCGCCTTCGCGTCTATATCCGCGGCGGCTGCGATGCTCCATACAAGACTACTGACTTGACGACGCGGGCCGGCCGCTGACGCGTCGTCGTTTCTGTCCATCTCGCCAGCGACGGGACTCGCGCACTGACCGTTACCGATTCAGCAAGCGACGTTCGGCGGTTTGTCATAGGCGTCCGGCTGGGGTCGGGAGGGTGAGTTCGCTGATCGAGGAAGCTGGCATTCGGCTGCTCGATACCAACGTCGTCAGCAAAACGGGAGGGGACGGTCGGGTCGCACCGCCAGCGAATGCGTGCTCTCGACCCCCGAGCCGCCTGTCGGACTCGTCCCCCCGCAACGACCGCTTGGCCGGCTTCTGCCGGTCGCCATCTTACGACCCTGGCGGGGGATTCCGGAGAGTCAACCGGACATCCGTCCAAGTCACCATGAGATTAATATCACAGCGCGAATGACCATCAAGTGCCGCGCCACTCCATCTCAACTATCCGACGACCATCAAAGTCGTTCGTCCGAAATCTATCCAAAGGTTGAAAGCTGTTTCGCTGATAGAACGATAGTGCCGGTCCAGTGTGGCACCAGAGGCGGACTACCGCAGCATGCGAATCTGCTCTTGCCCATGCTTCGGCCGTCTCCGGGTAGCCAACTGCCTGCATCCAGAAGCGCATGCGCGGCCAAGCAACTACGCCACCACGTGTCCGCATCGCACAAAATCCGGCGTGTGCTGTTCAGACTTTATCCGACGTTTGAGGCGTGACGAGGCACTAGGTCGGCAACACGGCGAATTTATGCGACACCCAGATCACCACAACTGTCAAAACAAGCACAAGATAGGGAAGGTATCCTGCGTGCCGCTGCACGCCTTCGTCCTGACGTAATTCGAGATCATCGAGCATCGCGTCGGGAAATTTGCCCTTGTCCTGAACGTAATGGCGAAACACAAAGACGGGAATGATGAGTGCGATAGCAATGAGGCCGTTGCGCAGTGTCCCCGGACCCCAGATATCCGCGCCCGCGCCGATGCAAACGAGGTCGATGAATCCGCAGAGCGCACCGAGCGCCAACAGCCAGTTTGGGCACTTGAACGGCCGCGCCCAGTGCGGGCGATCGAGCCGGTGAATCCAGCCCGCCTGAAGATTCAGAAACACAAAGGCGAAATAGCAGACGTTGGACATGGCCAATATCGCGACATTGTCCGACATCAGCAGCAAGATCAGGTTGAAGCACAGATCGGTCCACATGGCGCGCGTCGGGGCACCATGTTCGTTCACATGCGACAGATAACGTGGCAGCCATCCGTCGACCGACGCCTGGTACAAGGTTCGCGACGACCCCATCATCGAGGTCATCACCGAAAGCAGCAAGGTGAAAACTAGCATCACCACGATCACATAGAAAACGATGGCGCCACCGCCGATGATGTTAGCCATCGCTGCAGCCACGCCAGTGCCGTCATAGATGCCTGGTTCCAGCAGCCCCTTGAGTCCCATCGCTCCCTGAAACGACAGCGGCACCAGAATATAGACGCCGAGGCACAGCAGTCCGGAATAGAAGATCGCCTTGAACGTATCGGTTTTCGGGTTCTTGAATTCTCGCGTGTAGCAAACCGCTGTTTCGAAGCCATAGGTCGACCATCCGGCGACGAACAGCCCGCCGATCGCAAGCGTCCAGCCGGCTGCATTCCAACTCCCCATGACCACATTTCCGTGTGCGTCGTGGGCCAACGGCAGCAACGGAAACCAGTTATGCATGTGCACGCCGCCGGTAACCAACGGTACGATGCCGAATAGCGTCAGCGGAATCAGCGCTGCAATCCCCATATACTTCTGGAGCTTCGCCGCACGTTGCGCACCGTGGTGTTGCACGAGAAACGTCAGCAGCAGGAGCGCGGCACCCAGCACGAAGGTAGCGTTGATTCGCAGGGTCAGTCCATGCTTGACGGCGTCCAGGTTCAGCAGGGTAATCGACCAGGTGTTAATCGCGGCGTCGGCCGGAAACAGCGTCGAGAGAACGTAGCTGGCGCCGAGCCCCGTGCCGAGCGCCAGCACCGGCGACCACGCGAACCAGTTGCACCACACGGAAACAGGCGCAAGAAATTTCGAATACCGGACCCAGGCAATTGCGCCGTAAATCGACGCGCCGCCCGATTTGTGGGGGAACAGACCGGATATTTCGGCGTAGGTAAAGCATTGGACGAAACCTATCACAATCGAGGCTATCCAGATGATCCACGCAGGCTGCCCGACGGTTGCGGCGATGGCGCCCAGCGTAAAGAGCACAAACGCGGGCGATCCACTCGCCACCCAGAATGCGTCCTTCCATGTCAGGGTCCGCCGCAGCGTCGCCGGCGTCCCGGCGCCGGGTATGCCTTCCAGGCCGCTTATCTTTTCGGTTGCGCTCAATTCCAGTCTCCTCAATGCAGTTCTTTCATGACTTCAACGCGGCATTCATCCATTCGTTCTTGCGAATGACGTGACGCGGCGTCTTCGGCGAAGACGATTGACTCGATACATCAGTCAGCGGCATCACTCACGGTTCTAATTCGTTACATCCTCATCGATGCTGATGTCGGCCATCAGCTCGTTAGCCAGGTTTTCGATCATGTCGCGCAAAACAACGACGTCGAGTTCTAACGGTGCGCGTAAGCGGGCTCGTGCCTTGAACAGGTTTTCACCGGAAAACGAGCCACTGACAAGATCAGTCTCAAGTTCTTCAATGCTGACCTTGTTTCCTGCTAGCAGGCCCGCAATTTCGCGCACGATACCTGGCCGGTCATGACTGACCAGTTCGAGCTTAAGGGCGCGCGCCGGCGCCAACGCAGCGGCGTCGGCGCGCCGTTCGAGCGTGAGACTCAAGCTGTTTGAGCGAAGACTTTGCAACCCGCCGACCAGTGCATCTGCGTTTGCTTGTGACACGCTGACCAGCACGATGCCAGCGAACTTTCCTCCGAGACTGACGAGGCGAGTGTCCAGCCAGTTAGCGCCGAATTCGGTGGTTTTTTCGGCGATGGCATTGACCAATCCCGGCCTGTCTTCGCCAATGACAGTCAATACGAGCGTTATCGTCAGAGTCATGTTTGTCCCACTCCTTGTTGATCGGCGCGCGTGCAGTTACCCAACCACCGCTGAGCGTTCAACCCTTCGCCAGGCGCTTGGTCTTCTCGGGATCATCGAACGGCAGCGTGTGGCTCGACGCGCCTAGCACATAGTCCTTGCCGCGCACCTCCAGCGTCGCGCCATGAACGGCCAACGCAGGATCCAGGCGGGCAATCGCCATCGACTGGCCGGTGAGTCGCGAGACCATGCCGCACGTGATAACGCCAACCTGCCGCTCACCCACCCACAATGTGTCGCCGCCTTGGGTCGCCCTCGTTCCGTCTACCAGCACGCCGAAGATCCTGAAGCGCTCCTTTCCTGCCAGGCGAAAATGTTCAGCCGCACCACGGAACTCACGCTTGTTCTTAGACACCGTGAAGTCGAGTCCCAACTCCCACAGCGTGTCGCCCGCAGGCTGATCCGCGAATGGATGCATTTCGGAATGGTCGAACGGATAGAACAGGAGACTGCTCTCCACTCGCAACCAGTCGAGCGCCGTGAACGAACAGGGGATGATGCCCAACGACCGGCCCTTCTCCAGAACCGTATCCCAGATCAGCGGCGCGTCCGCGCGCTTGCAGAAAAGCTCATAGCCGCGTTCGCCGGTATAGCCCGTTCTCGAGATCGTCACGGGCTTGCCGAACAGCGTCGTCTGAGTGTGATGGAAATACTGCAGATCGCGAATGCCACGCACATGCTCGGCTAAAAAATCAACGGCGACGGGGCCTTGCAGCGAAAGGTCCTGCAGGTCGTCGTCGAATAGCACAGACACGTTGCGACCTATCGCGCCTCGGTGCAGGAGTTCATGCCCCTCGCCTGAACCATGCACAACCATGAAAGCGTTCGGACCGTTTCGATAGATGACGCAGTCGTCGACGAAGTGGCCACGCTCATTGAGCATGGATGCATAAACCGACTTTCCCGGATACAACAGCGAGACATCGCGAGTCGTCGCGTAATCAATCAGCATTTCCGCATGCGGACCCACTACGTGCACTTTTTTCAAGCCGGAAACGTCCATCAGGCCCGCGCGCGTCCGAATCGCTTCATGCTCATCGGCGACGCTCTGGTTATAGGTCCATGCTGTCGGCATGCCGTTCCAGTCTTCAAGCCTGGAACCCAGTGCTGTATGTCGTTCGGCGAGTGCCGCCTGCCGCCATGATTTGGCCATTCCGTACCTCGCCATTGGTTCAATATAATCAGGACAACGTTTCACCGATGCGCGACAACCGTGTCACGCGTTGGGCGTCTGATCATTAGAACCGACTGGTTTTGGCGGAGCAATGCTCCGGAGGGAGTACACCATTGGCACAAGTAAGGGGCGTTTCTGGCCGAGCGATTTGCCACACGGCATCGCTTAACGAACCCTCCGGAATCCATTAACGGACACGCTTGCCACGGCCAAAGGCGCCGCGCGGCGTCAGCCGATCCAGGCCGAACTCAACGGGTATGAAAACGCCGGCTGTCAGGTGTCGACGCCTTGCGTCTGCCCGTACATGATGATCGTGATAAACCGGATCGGCAGCTTGATGAGCCGCTCCGGTCCATGCGGTACGGAGCCGCGGAACGTGAACGAATCGCCCGGTTGCAACAGGTAGCTGCGGCTGCCGTGCCGATACTCCATCTTCCCTTGCAGCATGTAGATGAATTCCGTTCCCGGATGTTCGAAGGTCGGGAAAATCTCAGCTTCGTCGTCCATCGAGATGAGAAACGGTTCGAACAGTTTGACAGGCCCCTGGTCATAGGCGAGCAGATGATAGGTATGCCCTTTCGTCGTGCCGCGCCGCACCACTTCCATGCCCTTGCCTGCTTTCACGTGCTGCGCGTTCCCCTCGCGGCCTTCGAAGTTCCGGAACAGCGTGGACATTGAAATGCCGAGCGCATGCGCGATGTTCACCATCGAATCGAGGCTCGTCGACACCTGGCCGTTTTCGATCTTCGACACCATGCCGCGCGACAAGCCACTTTGCTCCGCGAGTTCGGCGATCGTCAGGCCCTGGTTGGTGCGATTTTCGCGCACGACCTTGCCAATGAAATGCTCGACTGACACCGTCTGGCTATCGTCGTTCTGGGCCGTTTCCGCTGGATCTCCAGCCTGCTGCCGAATCATTAGTTTTTCTCCTGTTAGGCCGCCGTGGTCGACGGGCCAGGCGTATTGCCAGTCTCGCCCATCTCGCCCGCAATCGGCGCCGCGCCGGCCGCCGCCATCGCACAGTCGAGCAGTTGTTGCGCGCTGGTCAATTCGCTCTGCGCCACGGCCCAGCCGATCCGAACCGACACGTTGAACTCATACCCCTCGAGACGCAGCGGCCGGCAGACAACATTCTGCAAGCCCGTGGCAAGCAGACTGAGCGAGGCCGCGCTCATGGGTGACGCGGACTGCGCGATCTGCTCGGCCGATTCGCACCATGCGAGCGATGCCGCCTCGAAATCCGCAACCATCATCGCAAAGTCCTGCTTGTCGAGCAACGTTACGCAATTCAGCTCGCTTTGCGTCAAATGCAGTCGTCGGCCGAGTTCAACCAGCGCCCGGTCCGCATATTCCTGACCGAAACGCTCTGCCACATGATCGAACCCCCGCACGCGCACGGCGAAAATCGCGCAGGGCTGGCCGGTGCGGCGCGCGAGCGCCGTGGCAAAGCTCAGGCGGTCCATGAACATGCTGGCGTTGGTAAGGCCCGTCGAGCGGTCGAACACCAGTCTGCGGCGCGCACTTTCTTCCGCGAGCCGACGCCGCGTCACTTCGATGATGAAGCCCTCGAGTCCAACCAGTTCGCCCCGCGCCGAGAAAATGCCGCGCCCCTGATCCCACACCCACTTGGTGTCGCCTGAACGGTCGATGATGCGGTACGTCAATTCATACGATTCGCCGGCCAATATGCGCGACTGTACTTCATTCCAGACAAACTCGCGGTCCTCGGGATGGATCAGCGAACTGAAGCTCATGCGTGCGTCGTCGAGCAGTTCACTCGGCTCGTAACCGGTCAACTCGAAACACCCTTCGCTGACGAATTCCATCGACCAACGCCGGTCGTTCTGTCCGCGATAGATCATCGCGCGCATGTTGGCAAGCAACATCCTCAGACTGCGACGGCTCGCACGCAGCGCTTCTTCGCTGCGACGCCGATTCGAAATGTCCATCGCGAGACCCGCCGCGCCGATCAGCGTGCCTTCCTCATCGGTCACACCGTGACAGCGCAGTTCGACGTGGATCATCGTTTCGTCGGCGCGAATCATGCGCGCCTCGGTAATCAGCTCGCTGATATGCCCGTCGAGCAGCGTAGCAAGCCGGGCGCTCAGCGTCTGACGATCTTCAGGATGGAAGAAACCGGCAAATGGCGGACACTCGGCACTATTGCCCACAGTGCGCAGCAGGTTGCGCCAGGCCGGGTTCGAGAAGATCAGATGCAACTCGCGGTCGACCCGAAACAGCGCCTGCGGCAACTGCTCCACGACATCGTGACAATGGCGCTGGATCTGCGCTTCGCTGCGCTGTGCGTTGGCGCTCGCATAGGGCGCGGGGAATTGC
Source organism: Paraburkholderia aromaticivorans (assembly GCF_012689525.1). Classification (NCBI taxonomy): domain Bacteria; kingdom Pseudomonadati; phylum Pseudomonadota; class Betaproteobacteria; order Burkholderiales; family Burkholderiaceae; genus Paraburkholderia; species Paraburkholderia aromaticivorans. The sequence continues at coordinate 2,018,071 of NZ_CP051514.1, read as the reverse complement.
AGCAGTGTCAGACGTGAGCCTTGCCCACGCAGCGCCGTCACCGGATGCAGCCTGAACGTGCCGTCGCCATAGGCGAGGCGCAGCGAACCGGACGTGCGTTCTTCGCCATCTCCGGCCTCCCCGAGCAGCTTCGTCAGATCCAGCAGCGATTGTGGGTGCACGAGGTTGCTGAACGGCATGCCGACAATTTCGTCGGCGTAGGCCTCCCAGCGCGCGTGCTTGAGGAAGGCGCCGTTGACGAAGACCAGCGCGTCGTTGTCGAGCAGCACCGCAGGGGTCGAAAGATTCGCGGCAAACGCGCTCAGTTCCGGCGATGCGGAACCTGGCGTGCCGCGCCGCGCCGCACGTTTCGCGCCGAACGCGAAGGCGAGTATGAGAAGACCCGCGGCAAGACCACCTGCCAGCGCCAGAGCGACATACAATAATGTGTCTCCGCGCGGGTTTAGACCGAGCCGTGGAAACACCAATGCAGCCACTGCCAGCAGCAGCGCAGTGGAAAACAGATAGACTGTCATGAACCTTTGGTCTCGCGAAACCGGAACATGGGGTATGGACGCGGACCGTTCCCCACCTCTCCTCGCAACTATTCTTGAATGAACGCAGTCGACCCCGCCCCGTTCCGCCGTTACCCGCTTTACGCGAAGACGTGCATCGTGCTGGCTTGCCTCGTTGCGCTGGTCGCGCTGCTGTTCGTCAGCACCCGGGTGCAACTCGATGGCGAAGCCGCCTACAGTCAAACCGCGTTTACCCTGCGGGAAGCGGCGCGGCTGCAGCGCATTGCCGGGCATATCGAGGCCCGTTCGCCGGACGCGGCGGCGACGCTACTCGCGCAGGCCGACCAACTCGTACGCAACGATACGTTATTACAGGGCTGGAGGCAACGCGGTGCGCCCACGCCGGAGCTAGGCAGGCAACTCAGCGCACTGAACAGCGCCGGCCGCGAACCAACGGGCACACACGCCGCGCCCGATGCCCTCGACCAACTGAGGACACGGATCGAGAGCGAAAGCGAAGTGCGTAACGCCGTCATCGCCCTGCTCGAAGCGTGCGCGGCTGCGCTATTGCTCGGCGGTTTCGTCGCGCTCGCGTGGGGTGCGCGACGCTCGCTTGTCGTACGTCCCGCCCTCACGTTGCAGAACCTCGCGCAAACGGGCCACCGGCCACCCGATGGCCTGGACGAGATCGACCGTCTGCTCAAGCTGCAGAACGACCTCTCCGTGCGGCTGCGAAGCGAGCAGGACGAGTCCGCGCGCCTGAAACGCATCGTCGAAGACCATATCGCGTTTGCGGACCAATCGCTCGATCTGCTTCACTACATCTGCGCGCAACTGGCCGAAGACGTGCCCTCGCGCGGTACGCTCGAAGCACTGCTGCAACGTCTGGTCGGCGTCTCGCGCGTCCAGCGCATTGCGCTCGTCCTGTCGGAACCGTCGGCGCAGTTGCTCGGCGTCGATGTCGTCGTGTCGCCAGGCGGCGACGCTCCGCTGATCGTGCGCGACCGTGTCGCGCATGAACTGATGTCGCTCGCCGGTGTGCGCACCTTCCCGGCCGGCAAGGATAGCGGCGTCATGCTGCCCATCCTGGCCGCGCCCGTGCGCGTGCCGTCGGAGAGCTACGGCCTGCTGATCGGCGAAGGCGCGCCGGACACCCGCTTCGAGCCGCGTCACCAGCATCTGATGGAAACCATCGCCAGCGTGCTCGCTCATGCCATCTCCAACCTGAGCCGAGACGTGCGCGATCACCGCATGGCGCTACTCGAAGAGCGCAACGCCATCGCGCGTGAGCTTCATGATTCGCTCGCCCAGTCGCTGGCTTACATGAAGATCCAGCTGGCACGCCTCCAGGCCGTGCTGCCGCCGGAGCTGGCACAAGACGACGCCGGCCAGATAGCGCGGGCCATCCGCGAAGGTATCGACAGTGCCTATCGGCAGCTACGCGAACTGCTGACGACGTTTCGCACATCGATGCACGCGCATGGTCTCGCGTCCACGCTCGAGGAAGTCGCGGATGAACTGTCGTCGCGCAGCCAGGTGCAGATTTCCATCGACAACCGGATTCGCCGAATCCGCCTCACGGTGAATGAGGAATTGCACGTCGCGCAGATCGTGCGCGAGGCGCTCACCAACGTGATCCACCACGCGCGCGCGTCAACGGCGCTCGTGCAACTGTCGTCGAGCGGCAATGAGGTCACCGTGTTAGTCGAGGACAATGGCCGTGGCATCACGACCGAGGACGGCGGCGAACATCACTACGGACTCTCGATCATGCGCGAGCGCACACGCAGCCTCGGTGGCAAGCTCGACATCCGCGCAGTGCCGAACGGCTCGCGCGTTGTGCTGACCTTTGTGCCCGCAGTGATGATGGCGGAGAAAGCGCGCAGCGGAACCAGCGGCGCGCCGCACTAAAAAAAAGATCCTGATGAACGACATGCGCCTCGCAATCAGCAGGTGCACGTCGCCGCTCAGGATCGGGTGAAACAGGGATTGCTAACGGAAGAACTACGTGTAGATCTGCTCGCGCTCGGGCAGTTCGCCAGGCATTTCCGCATCCGCCTGCACACCCATGAAAGCAGCAAGCCGGCGCGAGAAATGATCCCGCACGAACAGATGTCGTCCGCAACCCGCGCAGGCCACAACATTGCTCGTCACCCGTTCGTTCAGCGCGCGGCAATGAACGCAGTAGACGCGGCGGAACAGGCCGCCGCTATGCGCAACGCGCACTGCTTCCGCCGCGATGGCGTAGCGCGCCGCCAGCTGATGGACCGACCAGATGAACGGTTCACTGCCGAGCGCATAGATCCTGACGCCGATACTCGCGTCGCGCATTGCCTGCTCCAGTGCGGCGAGCAGGCCCTCTTCGCTGTCGAAACGCCGTGGCGCCTCAGCCAGCGCATGCAATGGATCGGCATCCGCGCGAGGCGCGTCCGCCTGTACAACCCAGACCTGGAGCGGCGCCACGCGACTCAATGCGGCCACCGCCCGCGCGCGGTCCTGATCGGTCGCGCCGGAGGTAATGAACCAGTGCTCAGTGCCGCGCGGGTCCGCATCGAGCGGCGCGTACACGGGGCGGCTCTTGTTGGGAGAAGTCATCATCGTGGCGCCATCCGTATCAGTAGATCGCGAGACTGTGCGTGACCACGATCACGGCGATGCCGGCCACGACGGTTACATAAGGCAGGATCCCGGCGCGTTTGGTGACGCTGCCGCCGCCTGCCAGCTGCATGTCCTCTTTCATCGCCTCCGGGAAGTGACCTTTGTCGACCACGTAGTGGCGGAACAGGAATACGGGGATGATCAGTGCGGCGAAGCACAGCCCCGATACCAGCGTCCCCGCACCCCAGATATCCGCGCCCATGCCGAGCAACGCGAGGTTGACGAACGAGAACAGCGTGCCGAGCGCGAGCAGCCAGTTCGGTGCGCGGAACGGCCTGCTCCAGTCAGGTCGGTCAAGCCGGTGAATCCACGCGGAATTCAGGTTCAGGAAGTTGAAGATGATGTAGCCGACGTTGGACATGGCCAGCACGAAGACATAGTCCGACATCATCAGCAGGACCAGGTTGAAACACAGATCGGTCCACATCGCGCGGGTCGGTGCGCCATGCTCGTTGACGTGTGACAGATACTTCGGCAGCCAGCCGTCCACCGAGGCTTGATACAGCGTGCGCGACGAGCCTGCCATCGACGTCATGATCGCGAGCACGAGCGCGAGCACCAGCATCACCACGAGCACCCGTTCCACCAGCAAGCCGCCGTGGATCATCGGCGCCATGGCTTTCGCCACGCCCATGCCACTGTAGATGTCGGGCGACAGCATGCCGTTGTACACGGCGGGCGTCACGACATGACCTGCTGCGTCCTTCACTTCCGGGCTCACCAGGTGACCGAGACCCAGCATGCCCTGGAACGACAGCGGCACCACCGTGAAGACGAAGATGCAAAGCAGACCCGAGTAGAGAATCGCCTTGAACGTATCGACCTTGGGATCGCGAAATTCACGCGTGTAACAGACTGCCGTCTCGAACCCATACGTCGACCATGCGGCGATGAAGAGGCCGCCTGCCATCAGCGTGATGCCGGCGCGCCCCCACGTTCCGTCGACGATCTGCCCCGCGCTGTCCTTTGCGAATGGCACCAGCGGCAGCAGGTTATGCAGCGGCAGATCGCCTGTCACCAGCGGCACGGTACCGACAAGGATCAGCGGAATCAAGGCCGCCACGCCGAGAATCGCCTGAATGCGCGCGGCGTTCAGGATGCCCCGGTGTTGAATCGCAAACGTCACCAGCAAAATGGCCGCGCCGAGAATGAATGTCGAGTTGATCCGCAGACTCAGTCCGCTGCGCAACCAGTCGAGACTCACGAGTGTGACCTGCCACGTGTTGATTGCCGCATCGGCCGGGAACATGATCGACAGGACATAGCCCGCCGCGAGCCCCGAGCCGATTGCAAGGACAGGCGACCACGCGAACCAGTTGCACCACACCGACAGCGGCGCAAACAGCTTCGAGTAGCGCACCCATGCGATCGCCCCGTAGACCGATGCGCCACCCGCCTTGTGCGGAAAGAGCCCCGCGATTTCCGCATACGAAAAAGACTGGATGAAACCCAGCCCGATCGAAATAATCCACACTGCCCACGACAACTTGCCGACTGTCGCTGCAATCGAGCCGATCGAAAACAGCACCAGCGCAGGGACGCCGCTTGCTACCCAGAACGCGCCGGTCCAACTGATTTTTCTCTGTAGAGCGCCGTCTGTTTCGACGGCGTAGTCTTCGGAAATCGCACTCATCGCTGCCTTCCTTTTCCGGTCAGGCGCCGGGTTGGTTACCAACAGGTGGGTTTCGTCTCAAGCCGACATCCCGTGGCCTGCCATCAAAGGCCAACCCAGGCGTGAGACGTTGCGTACGTACGGGTCAAACAAAAACGTGCCACAACGATCTCGGTCCGTTGCTAGACCAGCTCCGTGGTGAGCTGTTCGATCTCGGGCTGGGTGCCGGTACTGGTCGGCGTGCCGTCGTCGAACGGCGCGAGCCATTGCAAAGCGACGTCGCGATAACGGGTCAGCCCTTTGTATTCGATGAGCTCCGGCGGCAGCGTAGCGAGCACCCGATGCAGGCGCTTGCCCCATTTCGGCACGCGCGCCAGTTCGTCGAGCGCAATCAGGTAGCAGCGCACGCAAAAAAGGATCGCATTGCTGCGCGGCAATCTGAACAGGGTCTGCAATTCGACGCGCAGATGGAGCTTATGGCCGACGTTCACAGGCGTGATGCTCGCGCGGTCCGGTCCCCACTCGGGATATTGTTCGGGCGACGTGTCCAGTCGCGGGTTGACCGTCATCGTCCAGTTCAGCCGCCGTACCGGTGCGCCGAGTTGCAAACGCAGCAGGAATTTCAGCGCACGTTCGAAGATCCCTGCCTGGTGCGCGAGCGGCACAGGACCATGCCATTCCATGAAACTCATGCCGAGATCGAAGTCGAGCGACCAGTCCGCCTGGGTCGTCACCGTGCCGCCGTCCATGAACAGGTTGTCGTCGCGATGGTCGAGCAGGCAGAAGTCGCCCTGCCCTTGGCGCGTGATGTATTCAAAGGGGGGGCATGGCAGCGTGCTTGCGTCACCGAACACGAATTGCTGCGTCAGGCCCAGCGGCCGATTCGTCCAGCGCCAATGATCGCCATCGCGTTCGAGACGAAATTGCTCAGGGTAGTCGCGTGCGAGACTTTCCATCATCAACTCAAGCGTGTCCCACTGCGCAGCGCCCATGTGATCGAGCACCTGACAGCGCAGCGGATCGCGCTCCAGCGTGAGCGCACGGTCGCGACATTCGGCGACGTAATGCTCATCGACATCGAAGGCGCTCCGGAATACCGGCGATGAGCCGCCTGGCACATGCGGCTCGATGTTGACCGAGTACATGTAGCGGTCTTCCGGAAACGGAAACGGAAACCGCATGATAGCGTCGTCGCTGTTGCGGAATGTGTAGGTATCTCGAAAGGTTTCTTCGGTTTTGAAAGCGATGGACATGGCGGCTCCGCTCCTCGTGTTCATCAGATGTTCAGGACGATCCGGGCGCTGCGGGCGCGCGAAACGCAGGGCAGTACGTTGCAGTTCGTTGCGCGCTCAGCCGCGCTCTGGAAAAAGTCACGATGCTCCGGCTCGCCTTCCAGCACTTCCAGCGCGCAGGTGCCGCATGCGCCACCGCGGCACATATAGGGCGCGTCGACGCCTGCCGCCTCGAGCGCTTCGAGCAGACTCTGATCTGCACCGACCGCGACTTCCCCGCCGCTCTTTGCCAGTACCGCGACGAACGGTTCGCCGTGCGACGCACCGCCAAAGCTCTCCTGGTGAAAATGGCTTTCCGGCCAGCCCAGCGAGCGCGCGGCAAGCGCAACCCCGTCCATCAGTCCCGCGGGACCGCAAGTGTACAGATGCGTACCGGCGGGCTGCGCCGCGAGCAATGCGCCAAAGCGCTCGCCCGCGTCCTGCGGCTCCACGTAGACCGCGATCCCGCCCGTGGTGCGTGCGGCGATCAGATCCGTGAACGCGTCGGCGTCTTCCGGGCGGCAGCACAGGTGCATCTCGACGCGAGCACGCGCATTGGCCAGTTCCGGCAGCATCGACAGAAACGGTGTGACGCCGATACCGCCCGCGATCATCACATGCTTGCTACCGCGTCTGGCAAGTGGAAAAAAATTCGACGGCATCGAGATGTCGAGCGTCGTGCCTTCGTTGACTTCTTCATGCATGAACACTGACCCGCCACGCGACGCGGGCACGCGGCGAACCATGATCTGGTAGGCGTCGCGTGCGCCGGACGGCGTCGTCAGTGAATAGGCATTGCGCCACACGCGTGTTTCGCCGCGCATCGTGACGACAATGTGGCTGCCCGCCGAATACGCCGGCAAATGCCCGCCGTCGGCCGGCACGAGCGTGAAGCGCCGTACGTCGCTCGCGATTGGCTCGATGTGTGCCACACGTACTGGGATCGTTCTCGGTCCGTTCATGCCCGCTCTTCCTCGCATTGGAATTGGCACGCACCCTGTACCTCGGGAGAACCCCAAGTCAGGCCACGCATCTCTGCAGCGAATTCACGTAACTAGAATCGAGCGGCAAAAAAACGATATCAATGATTCGTTGGAGGTAGCCCCGGCGCTGTAGGTATCGCGTTGCCGCGAACGGCTGAGATGTCCGTTTGATGCCGCTTCCGGGCGATACATGATCGATGTCCCTACCGCCTGCCCTCCTGTTTTTCTGTTTTTTGGGCTTAAGCGAAGTAGTGCGCCTACCCACTCGGAGGTAGCGCCATTGGGCGATTGTGACGCCAATTTTTACAGCCGAGACTTGCTGTCATCCAGCGGCCCAAGGTCTGGCCTTCCGCGGCCCAGGCGCACCGGCCATCACTCACGTACGGTCCACTCTCGGGAAAACGCTATGACAAGGCAATCAATTCTGAATATCCGCCATCGTGAACTCGGCTCAAAACTTGACGGCGATAGGTGGAACGACATGCCGCTGCCCTGGTACTACAACAGCGATCCCAACGACGAAGTCGTCGCCGTACGCACGGGAGCCGGTCTCTACGATATCAGTGCGCTGAATATTCTCCACGTGAGCGGCCCGGATGCCGCAGCAGTGATCGACAGCATCTGCGCGATCGATGTCACGAAGATGAAGCCGGGCACCGCGCGTCTGGCCGCCGAAGTCGATGAACGCGGCGCGCTCTGCGACGACCTGATGGTGATCTACGATGCGCCGAATCGCTACCGGATTTCGCACGGCGGTGGTTCGACTCAGGAGAATCTGCGCCGCGCCGCGGAGAAACGCGACGTGGAGTGGCACCAGGACTTCGACGTGCACATGCTGTCGCTGCAAGGCCCGCGCGCCACGGCGATCCTGCAGCCGCATATCGGCATCGACCTGAACGAGCTGCCCTACTTCGCTCACGTCGAAACGAAACTGTTCGATCGCAAGATCGTCATCTCGCGCGGCGGTTATTCCGGTGAGCAGGGTTTCGAAGTGTCGTGCAGCGCAGACCATGCGATTGCGCTGTGGGACGCCATTCTGGAAGCCGGCAAGCCGCATGGCATCGTGCCCGCATCGTGGACCTCGCTCGAACTGGCACGCATCGAAGCCGCGTTGCTGTTCTATCCGTTCGACATGCCTGAAGGCGACACCACCCCGTGGGAGTTGAACCTCGACTGGATGATCGACCTCGACAAGCCCGGCGACTATACCGGCAAGGCCGCGTTGCTCAACGCGCGCGGCAAGGCGCGGTTCAAACAGGCGGGCGTGGTCGTCAAGCACGACGGCCCCGTCACCGCAGGCGCGAAGATTTTCATCGGCAAGGAAGAGGTGGGCGTCGTGACGAGCGCATCGTTCAGCCGCTACCTCATGCAGTCGCTCGCCATGGTGCATCTGAAGCCCGGTCATACCGCGCTCGGCACCAAGGTCGAGATCCGCGATGCCGCGGGCAACTTCAGCGGCGTCGTCACCAAAACGCCGTTCTACGACCCGATGCGCCTGCGCACCCGCGTCGCCGCCTGACGCCCGTCTCAGGAACTGCCGTCGACGGAGGGTGCTTCGAAGCATCCCAGGCATCCCTCCGTTTGGTTCCCGACGGCGCGCAAGCCGGCCAGCCATATCCACCCCGACTTACGTAGTCAAAAAGCCAGCCAGGAGAGACACCCCCCATGCCACGCGATCCCCGCTACGACGTCCTGTTCGAACCCATCCAGATCGGCCCGAAGACGTTGCGCAACCGTTTCTATCAAGTTCCCCATTGCATTGGCGCCGGCAGCAACCTGCCAGGTTTCCAGGCCGCCCACCGGTCGATGAAAGCCGAGGGCGGCTGGGCCGCGATGAACACCGAGTACTGCTCGATCCACCCGGAATCCGACGATACGCACCGTCTGTCGGCGCGTATCTGGGACGAGGGCGACGTGCGCAATCTGCGCGCGATGACCGACGAAGTCCACAAGTACGGCGCGCTCGCCGGAATCGAGATGTGGTATGGCGGCTCGCACGCGCCCTGCATGGAAAGCCGCGCGACGCCGCGCGGCCCGAGCCAGTTCGCGTCTGAATTCGAAACGCTCACGTACTGCAAGGAGATGGACCTCGACGACATTCGCGACGTCCAGCAGTTTTACGTCGACGCCGCGCTGCGCGCACGCGATGCAGGCTTCGACATTGTCTACGTGTACGGCGCGCACTCGTATCTGCCGCTGCAGTTCCTCTCGCCGTACTACAACAAGCGCACCGACGGCTACGGGGGTTCGCTTGAAAACCGTGCGCGCTTCTGGGTCGAAACGCTCGAGAAAGTGCGCCGTGCAGTCGGCCAGGATTGCGCGATCGCGACGCGCTTCGCTGTCGATACGCTGTACGGCAGCGGCGGCATCGAAGTCGAAAAAGATGGCATGAAATTCGTCGAGATGGCCGACTCGCTGGTCGATCTTTGGGACGTCGATGTCGGCGATATCGCCGAGTGGGGCGAAGACGCGGGCCCGTCGCGCTTCAACCTGCAAGGCCACCAGATTCCATGGACCCGCTTCATCAAGGAAGTATCGAAGAAGCCGGTGCTCGGTGTGGGCCGTTTCACCGATCCGGAAAAGATGACGGAAATCGTCACGAAGGGCATTGCCGACATCATCGGCGCAGCGCGTCCGTCGATCGCCGATCCGTTCCTGCCGAAGAAAGTCGAAGAAGGCCGTATCGACGACATTCGCGTTTGCATCGGCTGCAACGTGTGTATCTCGCGCTGGGAAATCGGCGGCCCGCCGATGATCTGCACGCAGAACGCCACGGCCGGCGAAGAATATCGCCGCGGCTGGCATCCGGAAAAGTTCGCCGAGTGCAAGTCGAACGATTCGGTGCTCGTGGTCGGCGCGGGTCCGGCCGGCTCCGAATGCGCGCGCGTGCTGATGCAGCGCGGCCACACGGTTCACCTCGTCGATTCGGCCGACAAGATCGGCGGTCATCTGAACAGCGTCGTCACCCTGCCGGGCCTCGGTGAATGGGGTTATCACCGCGATTACCGCGAAACGCAGATCGCCAAGCTGCTCAAGAAGAACAAGCAGAGCCAACTCGCCCTCGGCCAGAAGCCGCTCACCGCCGACGACGTGCTCGACTACGGCGCCGACAAGGTGGTGATCGCCACGGGTTCGCACTGGGTCACGGACGGCACGAACTGCCTGACGCACGATCCGATTCCGGGCGCGGACGCCTCGCTGCCGGATCAGCTCACGCCGGAACAGGTGATCTCGGGCAAAAAACCGCTCGGCAAGCGCGTGGTCATCCTGAACGCGGACACCTACTTCATGGCGCCGAGCCTCGCCGAAAAACTCGCGACAGCAGGCCACGAAGTCACAGTCGTGAGTGGCGTGCATCTGGCGAACTACATGCACTTCACCCTCGAATATCCGAACATGATGCGCCGCCTGCACGAACTCGGTGTGCACGAACTCGGCGATCACTTCGCGAGCCGCATCGAAAAAGGCCGGATCGAGATCTACAACATCTGGGGCGACGGGTCGCGCCGCACGTACAAGGGTGCGGGGCAACTGCCGCGCGATGCGAACAAGACGCACCGCTGGCTCGAATTCGATTCGCTGGTGCTCGTTACGGGCCGCCGCTCGAACGACACGCTGTATCGCGAACTGAAGGCGAAGCAGGACCAGTGGGCCGAGAAGGGCATCAAGTCGGTGTACCTGATCGGCGACGCCGAAGCACCGCGCCTGATCGCCGATGCAACCTTCACCGGGCACCGTCTGGCCCGCGAAATCGAGGAGCCGAACGCGCAGATCCCGCTGCCGTACAAGCGTGAAGTGGCCGTGTGGGGCACACCGTATCAGCCTGGCGGCACCTTCGAGATCGCCTACAAGAAGTAATCACGAAGCGTGGTCGCGGCTGTGCGATGGCCGAGCATCCACAGCCGTTCTGCCGGACGCAAGACCGGCAGAACACGCGAACCACGTCAACAAGGCCTCACCACGAAGGCCATGGAAGGGCACGCAGCGCGCGCCCTTCCCCTCCCCAATCCAACGGACGAGTCCCATGCTGAGCGCAGCGAATTTCGATCAAGCCACCGTGACGCGCATCCTGTTCGAGGATTTCCCAGCGTTCGCGATCGTGCTGTTTTATCTGGTAGGCGTGGCAGCCATCGCGGTGTTCGCGTGGGGCGTCTACGTGCAGATTCGCAAGTACCGGCGCGGCCAGGCCGTGAAGGGGCCAATCGACTTGCGCGCGCGTTTCGCCGACATGGTGCGCGTGGTGCTAAGTCACCGCACCGTGGCGCGCCGCGACCCTGCAGCGGGCCGCGCTCACCGGCTGATCTTCTACGGCTTCGCCGTGTTGTTTCTCGGCACCGCGACGGTCACGGTCGACTACGACATCACCGCCCGCTTCCTGGGCTTTCACTTCTGGAACGGCAACTTCTATCTGGGCTTCAAGCTCGCGATGAACCTGGCGGGTGTCTCGCTGATCGGCGGCCTGATCTACATGATGGCGCGCCGTGGCTGGATCAAGCCGCCGAAACTCGACTACAAGCGCCCTGACCGCCAGCCCGGCGATCCGGACTACGATCGCAGCGGTTATCGCCGCGAGGACTGGGCGTTCCTGTGGACCCTCATCCTGATCGGCATCACGGGCTTCGTGTTGAGCGCGCTGCGGCTGGTGTGGTTGCAGGACCGTGCGGTGGTGTGGGACACGCGCTGGTGGTCGCCGGTCGCCGCGTTGCTCGCTGAAGGCATGCGGGGCGCAGGACTTGATTCATCTGCAGCCTACGTGATCCGCACCGGCCTCTGGTGGTTCCATGGACTGCTAGCGCTCACCTTCATCGCGCTGATCCCTTACACGAAGGTCAAGCATATCTTCACCGCGAGCGGATCGCTGATGATGCGCGATCCGCTCGCCGCTCAGCGTCTGCCGCGCATCCCGGCGGATAGCGAACGCGTTGGCTACAAAACGATCACCGATTTCACGTGGAAGCATCTACTCAATCTCGACGCCTGCACGAAGTGCGGCCGTTGCCATGAGGCGTGTCCGGCCAACGCCGTCGGCGCGCCGCTGTCGCCGCGCGACGTGATCCTGTCGCTGCGCGAATTCGCCAACGAAGCCTTGCAAAAGAACGCCCTGCCCGACGAGGTCAAACTCGATGTGCACGGCAAGGACATCGGCCAGGTGTTCATGGAAACCGTCTGGTCATGCCGCACTTGCATGGCGTGCGTCGAGATTTGCCCGGTGGCGGTCGAACATGTGCCGATCATCGTGCAACTGCGTCGCAAGCTGGTCGAGGACGGCGAGATGGAACCCCAGGTGCAGAAGACGCTGCAGGCCATCCACAAGAACGGCAACTCATTCAATGAATCGAAGCGCAAGCGCGCCGCATGGACCAAGCCCCTGCCCTTCCAGATCAAGGACGCGCGCAAGGAGCCGGTGGAATTGCTGTGGTTCGTGGGTGACTATGCGTCGTTCGACCCCCGCAATCAGCGGGTCAGCCAGGCGTTCGCCACGCTGCTGCACGACTCGAACGTCGACTTCGGGCTGCTGTACGAAGGCGAATCGAACGCGGGCAACGACGTGCGCCGCGTCGGTGAAGAAGGGCTGTACGAACTGCTCGCCGAAAACAACATCGCGATGCTGGGCGCCTCGACCTTCAAGCGCATCGTCACCACCGATCCGCACTCTTACAACACCATTCGTAACGAGTATCCCGACTTCGGCGGCAAGTACGAGATCGAGCACTACACGAGCGTCGTCGCGCGCATGCTGGCTGACCACCGCATCACGCCGAAACGCCCGCTGGGATACCGCGTGACGTTCCACGATCCCTGCCACCTCGGACGCTTCAACAAGGGCTACGACGCGCCACGGCAGATTCTGGCGGCGCTCGGTTGCGAACTGATCGAGATGCCCCGCTCGCGCGACAACTCGTTCTGCTGCGGCGCGGGTGGCGGACGCATCTGGATGAGCGATCCGGTGGGTGCCGAAAAGCCATCGCAGAACCGCATGCACGAAGCGGCGCGCCTTGAAGGACTGGAGGTGTTTGTCGTGTGCTGTCCCAAGGACCTGACGATGTTCGAGGATGCGCTGAAGACGAGCGGCTACGAAGGCCGGTTCGTCGTACGCGAGCTCATCGAACTGATCGCCGAGAGCCTCGTCGATGCGGACGGCGACGGACCCGCCGCCGGCGGTGCCCGCGAAATCGTCGCGGCGTGAACCTGCGAGGAACGGCGAACATGTCGACTCCCGTCGCAGACCCCGGCCACGCAGACGGCGCACCGACGCCTGTCGTGCGTACGGCCACGATGCGGCGTCACTGGCGTGAACTGATCGGTCTCGCGCTCGACGCTGACGATGTCTACGGCGCAGCCGCCCTGTATCCCTACGCACGCGCCGCTGATCGCGAACGGCTCGGCGCGCGCCTGTTCGGCACACGGCGCGAGCGCCTCGCATTGGCGGCCTTCGCGTTCGCACCACCGGCCGTGCTCGCCCAGCTTGCCGTGCTTGCCGACGCCCAGCAGGACGAAACGCTGAAGCTGCGGCTCGCCCGAAATCCGTCGACACCCGGCAGCGCGCTCGAACGGCTTGCCGGCGCGGACCAGCCCGTCCCCGTGCGTCTCTCGCAACTGCTCGCGCGCCACGCTCATGCGCCTCACGCGCTGCTCGCCGGCATCGCCACGCACACCGACGACGTCAGCATCCTGCACGCGCTGTGCGAGAACGTCGGCGTACCGTCGGATCTTCTTACCCAACTGGAGCGGCGCGGCATCGCATTGCTGCAACGCGTGCTGGCCATTCATCTGGCCACCGACGCTCAGACGCTCACGCGCCTCTGGAAAAGCACCCGTAGTAGCGCCGTGCGCGCCCAGGTGCTGCGGCATCCGTACTGCCCCGACGCGCTATTGCAGACGATGCCAGCTTCCGTGGCCGAACGGCGAAGTCTCGCGCTCCATCCACGCACCCCCGCCAACGCCCTGATCCAGCTCGCCCGCGACGATGACGCAGCGGTGCGGCGCGCCACTGCCCTGAACGTCAACACGCCGGCCAGTGCGCTGATCGCTTTGTGCTTCGACGCAGAGGCCTCGGTACGGCGCGCGGTGGCGGTGCGCGACGATATCCCGCTGAAGGTCGTCGACTGGCTCGCCGACGATGCCGATGCGTGGGTCCGGCGGGCACTGGCACGCAACCTGGCCTGCCCGGCACTTTGGCTCGAACGGTTTGTCGAGGATCGCGAATCCGAGGTGCGTCGCGCGGTCAGCCGGCATCCGCGCTGCCCCGCGCGCCTGCTTGCGATACTCGCCAGCGACGCGGTGTCATGGGTGCGCGCGGGCGTCGCCTATCGCGACGACCTCGGGCGTGCCGTGTTGAATCGGCTGACGGCAGACCACGATATCGACGTGCTATCCGGCGTCGCCCGCAATCCGGCGACGCCGCAGGCGCAACTCGCGCGACTCGCCGAGCACGCGGCGCCCGACGTGCGACGCGGTGTGATCCTGAACCGGCACGCGACACGCCGCGTCCTCCTGCCTCTGCGTGACGAAGGCTACCCGCTGCACCGCGTCCTGGTGTTCGAGCATCCCAATCTCACCGACCCGGATCGCTGGCGCATGCGCTTCGACCCGGACAGCGAGGCGCGCGCCCGCATGTTTGGCTATTTCGGCCGCACGCTCGGCCCAGCGATATCCGCCACTGCGGCCGCGAAGCGGCGCCGCCGCGCGCATGAGCACCCCATTTTGCAGCCCACCCCGGAAGCAGGTTCACCGCAAAATTCAACGCAACATGACCCGCCCTATCCGCATTACCCGACGAACATGATGGAGCCAAGATGAAAATACTCGTAACCATTAAGCAGGTCGTGTCGCTCGATGAGGATTTCGAGCTACGTGACGACGGCCGCGATGTCGAAGCCGATTTCCACGTCTTCGATCTGAACGAATGGGACCATTACGCGCTGGAAGAAGCGATGCGGCTCAAGGAAGGCGCAGGCGGCGACGTCGAGGTCGTGGTAGCCACCATCGGCCCCGATAGCGCCGACGAAGAACTGCGTAAGTGTCTGGCCAAGGGTGCCGACCGCGCGATCCGTGTCTGGAGCGACGACTTGGAGGAATCGGACCCGATCGCCATCGCTCGCGTGCTGGCCGCGCTCGCGCGTCAGGAAGCGCCCGATATGATCTTCGCCGGCGTGCAGGCGTCGGACCACGCCTACGGGGCGACCGGCATGGCGCTAGCCGGACTGCTCGACTGGCCGCATGCGGCGGTCGTCGCGGGGCTCGACTATGCGCCGGGCGCACAGACGGCGACCGCCCGCCGTGAACTCGAGGGCGGTGCGTACGCGACGGTGACGGTGCAATGTCCCGCCGTGCTGACGCTGCAACTCGGCATCAACACACCACGCTACGCATCGCTGCGGGGCATCAAGCAGGCCGCGGCACGGCCGATCGAAACCGTTACGTCCCAGGCACTTGGGCTGGCGGCCGCGCAGACCGGCGCAGCCGGTTCACTGTCACGCGTGCGGCGTGTCTATGTACCGAGCGTCGGCCGGGCCAAAATGCTCGAGGGCACACCGGCCGAGCAGGCCGCACGCCTGGCCAATCTGATCAAGGAATTCCGGGGAGAAGCGAAATGAGCGGCATTCTGCTAGTCGTTGAACATCGCCAGGGGCAACTGCGGCCTGTGAGCCTCGAAGTAATTGGCGCCGCGGTCGCGGCAAAGGAAGCGAGCGGCGAAGCCATTACGGTCGCCGTACTGGGGACCCAGCCCGATACGTATGTCGAGGCGCTGAAACTCGCGGGCGTCGACGAAATCGTCACCGTGCGAACGGCGCACGACGCATTCGATCCCGACACCTATGAAGCCGTCACGCGCGCACTGATCGATGCGCGTTCACCTTCGCTCGTGCTGCTGCCGCACACGATCGATACGCTGGGCTACGCGGCGCCGCTCGCGGCCAAAGGCAACTACGGCTTCACGACCGACGCATTCGCCCTCGCGCGCGATGGCGACGCGTGGCTGGCAACGCGATCCGGCTACGGCCAGAAGGTCAACATGGAAATCGAATTCCCGGACAAGGCGACCGTCGTCGTGACCTTGCGGCCCGGCTCGTTCAAGGCGCCCGAAGGCGCGGCCACGCCCAATGTCTCCACGTTTGCCGCGCCGGCCGTCACGCCGCGCAGCACGCACGTCGAATTCGAAGACCCGGCTGTCAGCAGCGCGGTCGATATTCCGGGCGCCGATTTCATCCTGTCGATCGGCCGTGGTATCGGCGAAGAAACCCATGTCGAACAGTTCAAGGAACTGGCCGACTCGGTCGGCGCGACGCTCGGCTGCTCGCGTCCAATCGCCGATTCGGGGTGGTTGCCGAAAGCGCATCAGGTCGGGCAGTCGGGCAAGACCGCTGCAGCCTGCAAGCTGTACATCGCGATGGGTATCTCGGGCTCCGTGCAGCACATGGCGGGGATGAAGCACGTCGACAACATCATCGCCGTCAACACCGATCCCGAGGCGTCCATCTTTACGATCGCCCGCTATGGCATCGTCGGCGACATCTTCGAAATTGGTGAAGAACTGCGCGGTCACTTCTGAATCCGGGTATACGTGAACCACCCCATCGGCCGGCGCGTCGCGAGATGCCCGGCCTGCAATTTTCTTTAACGCTGAACATTTTTTCAAACGCCATCCACAGGTAGACTAACCGGCATCTCAAAAAATTACAGTCCCCAGCCGGCACGACGCACCGCACACCGCGTCCCATGCCTGGCTGCAAGATTGGAAACAGGCCGTTCCAGTAGAGACAGGCAGTCTGGTCAATGAGCCAAGGAAAAAAGTCGATGGACCCCAATACAGTTCTTCTCATCGACGACCATGCGTTGTTTCGCAAGGGCGTCGCGCAACTGATCCAGATGAACCCGGCTTTCACGATCGCCGGCGAGGCGTCGTCAGGACGTGACGGCGTCGAGATGGCCGTCCGCCTGAAACCCGATGTCGTGTTGATCGACCTCAACATGCCGGAAATCACCGGCATCGAGACCCTTGGACTGATGCGCGAGGCCGGCGTGGATGCGCGCTTCATCATGCTGACGGTCTCGGACAACGAGCGTGATGTCGTCGCGGCGCTGCGAGCCGGGGCACACGGCTATCTTCTGAAGGATATGGACCCGGAGGATCTCTGCGTGAGCTTGCAAAAGGCCCTCAAGGGCACCGCCGTACTGAGTGAGGCGGTGACGGGGAGCCTCGTGCATGCGCTCTCGGGTGGCCAGCGCATGCCGGCCAGCCAGACCGACCTCACGGCGCGCGAACTCGAGGTGTTCGACTACCTGGTCGCCGGCCTGTGCAACAAGGCGATTGCGCGCAAGCTCGATATCAGCGTCGGCACGGTGAAGGTGCACGTCAAGCATGTGCTGCGCAAACTCGATCTGCACTCGCGGCTCGAAGCCGTGGTGTGGCGGCACGAGCAAGGCGCACGGGGACACTGAGGCTCCCGGCCTCGCCGCTGCGCTAAAAAAATGCGCGACTACCTCCAAGGAGGTAGTCCCTTAAGGCGAATTGTCACTGGAAATTCGACCACGAATAATCGGACTCAGGGTGAAGGCACTGCCCTGTCCGTCCTTCATTATTCGGAGATGCGCAGCATGCAGTCATCCCAGTTCATCGAGGAGTGCGTAGCGGAGCGCAGAGGCCGGGTCGACGACGTTCTGCGCCAACGGCTCGGACGCTTCGAACCGAGCGCGCCCGTGGTCCGTTCCTGGACACGTTGCCTGCAGGAGTATGGGCTCGATCCCGAGGTCTGCAAACCACCGCCTGTGCTCACCAGCGCCGAATTCGCGGTGCGCCGCGACCGGCAGAGCGATCTGATCGGCTGCGCGAAACTCGAGATGACGACGCTTTATCAGCAACTCGGCGATGCCGATCTCGCGGTGGTGCTGACCGATGCCGATGGCGTGATTCTGCATCTGGTGTCGTCGACCGATTTTGCGGAGCAGGTCGAGGACTGGGGCTTCTGCGTCGGCGCCGTATGGAGCGAGCGGGAAGCCGGCACGAACGGCATGGGCACGTGTCTCGCCGAAGGCGAAGCGATCGCCGTGCGCCAGCATGAGCACTTCTTCTCACGCTATACCGCGCTGACCTGCTCTGCCGCGCCGGTGTTCGACGAACACGGCAAGATTGCGGGCGTACTCGACGTCACCAGCCGCTCGCAGTTGCAGCAGCAGCATTCGCTCGTGCTGGTCGGGATGTCCCGGCAGATGATCGAGAATCGCCTGCTCGATGCGCGTCACGCCCAGGCACACATGGTGCATTTCCACAGCCGGCCCGAATTCGTCAACACACTGCACGCCGGCAAGCTCACGATCGCCGACGACGGCACGGTGCTCGCGGCAAACCGCAGCGCGCTGTTCCAGCTGGGTTTCAGCACGCTTGCCGAGGTTGCGGGCAAAGCCATTACCGAGCTGTTCAATGCATCGCTGTCGGATATCGTGGCGCGCAGTGTGCGCAGTTCGTTTCATCCCGTCGCCATTTACCGGGCGCATGCGTCGAATCGCTTTTTTGTCGTTGCCCAGGAGCCGCGCAGTCAGACGGCGGCGGCGGTGGAATCCGCCGCGCGAAACCGGGTGCCGGCTCCGTCTGTGACACCCGAACGGCTTCGCCGTCCTGGTGCGCCGCGCGTTGAATTCGGCGATACGCAACTCGCCGGCCAGTTCAGTCTCGGCGAGCGCGTGATCGATCGTGGCATTGCGGTACTCGTGCATGGCGAAACCGGCAGCGGCAAGGAAGTATTCGCGAACGCCCTGCACGCGGTTAGTGCCCGTCATCGCGGCCCATTCGTGGCGGTGAACTGTGCGTCACTGCCTGAACATCTGATCGAAAGCGAGTTGTTCGGCTATCGCGCGGGCGCCTTCACGGGCGCACAGCGTGAAGGGCGACGCGGCAAGATTCTGCAGGCCGACGGCGGCACGCTCTTTCTAGACGAAATCGGCGACATGCCGCTTGCGCTTCAGGCGCGCTTGCTGCGCGTGCTTGAGGAACGCGAAGTCACGCCGCTCGGTGCGGAAACGGTCATCAAGGTCGATTTTCAGCTGGTCAGCGCGAGCCATCGCAATCTCGCCGAATTGGTCGCCAATGGGCAATTCCGTGAAGACCTGTACTACCGGCTTAACGGCGTCTCCCTGC
This sequence comes from Paraburkholderia aromaticivorans, assembly GCF_012689525.1. Classification (NCBI taxonomy): domain Bacteria; kingdom Pseudomonadati; phylum Pseudomonadota; class Betaproteobacteria; order Burkholderiales; family Burkholderiaceae; genus Paraburkholderia; species Paraburkholderia aromaticivorans. Next base: position 1,998,917 of record NZ_CP051514.1, on the reverse strand, counting down.
ATTTGCCGCCGCTGCGCGATCGCGAAGACAAACTCGCGCTGATTCACCATCTTCTCGAACAGGACAGCGACACGCCGCTCTCGCTCAGCACAGACGCACACCAGATCCTGCTCGATTACCCGTGGCCCGGCAACATTCGGCAGTTGCGCAATGTGCTGCGCACGGCCGCTGCGCTCTGCGACGGGGCAGAGTTGACCCGTGCGCATCTGCCTGCCGACCTCGTGCGCAACGCGGGCCGCCCGACACGCGAAGCCAGCGCGAACCTGGCGGCGCAGATCACCACGGAGGCCACCGACGACACCGTTCCCGCCGCACCGACGCTCAATGCAATCCTGCAGGCCGAGCGCGACGCGCTGCTCACCTTGCTCGACAAACATCATTGGAACGTGAGTCAGGTGGCGCTTGCGCTGGGCGTCACGCGCAATACGCTGTACCGGAAGATGCGGCGCGTCCATATCAAGCCCTGACGCACCGCACGTTTCAGCTCAGATCCACGGGCTTGCCTGCTCGTCCGCGCGATACGCAGCACTTGCTGAGTGTGTCCGTTGCCGCCACCGGCGCGGACCGCCGATCAGTTCGGGCAATTCGGCGAGATCGTCGATGACGCGCAGGCACGGCAATTCCGATACCGGATGGTCAGCGCTATAGCCGTAGCTCACGCAGATCATCGCCATCCCGGCGGCCTGCGCGGCTAACGCATCATTGACCGAATCGCCGACATAGAGCGTATGGGCCGGCTCCACGCCCAGCGCGTCGCAGGCATGCAGGAGCGGCGCCGGGTCGGGCTTGCGTTGCGCGAGCGTGTTGCCATCGACGATGATATCGAACCATGCCGACAAGCCGAAACGCTGCAGCAGCGGCGCGACAAAGCGCTGTTCCTTGTTGGTCACGAGACCGAGCTTCAGCCCCATCTGCCGCAGTCCGTCGAGCGCAGCCTCGACACCTTCAAACAACTGCGTCTGATACCCATCCGCACTCTGGCAGATTGACTGATAGCAGGTCTCGTAGCGCCGCAGCACGAGATCGTGCGTATGCGCCTCGTGGGGGGCGCCGAGCCAGGCGAACGCACGCTGGACCAGCACGGCCGAACCACCGCCGATCAGCGTTTGCGTCACATCCGTGCTGAGCGCGGACAAGCCACGCTCAGTCAGCGCGCGATTGAGCGCGCTGCCGATGTCGGGCGAGGTATGCAACAACGTGCCGTCAAGATCAAACAGGACGGCGTCGACGGGCAGGTTGCGCGACATGACTTGCATGACTGTATCTCCTGTAAACGGGTATTCACTGCATGGTTGGATAGCGCACGTGCGTCAAGCCGCACGTCGTTGCCGGTCGATCATCTGCAGGATCATCGGCGTGAAAATCAGTTGCATCGCGAGACCCATCTTGCCGCCGGGCACCACGATCACGTTCGGCCGGCTCATGAACGAGTCGTGCAGCATCGTCAACAGATAGGGGAAATCGATACCCTTGGGATTGGTGAAGCGGATCACGACGAAACTCTCGTCGGCGCTCGGAATATCGCGTGCCGTGAACGGATTCGACGTATCGACGGTCGGCACGCGCTGAAAGTTGACGTGCGTGCGGCTGAACTGCGGACAGATGTAGTGCGCGTAGTCGGGCATACGCCGCAGGATGGTGTCCATCACCGCCTCCTGCGAATAGCCCCGCAGCGTCTTGTCGCGATGCAGCTTCTGAATCCATTCGAGGTTGATGATCGGCACCACGCCGACCAGCAGATCAGCATGCTGCGCCACATCGATGCCATGACCGACGAAGCCGCCATGCAATCCTTCGTAGAACAGCAGATCAGTACCGGGTTCCACGTCCGCCCAAGGGGTGAACATGCCCGCCTGCAAATCATATTGAGCGGCTTGCGCCTCGTCGTGCAGGTATTGGCGCACACGGCCTCGTCCCGACACGGCGTATTGCTGGAATAGTTCAGCAAGCTGTTCCAGCAGATTCGCCTCCGGCCCGAAGTGGCTGAACTGCTCGCGGCTCTCCTCCGCTTCCTTCATCGCCACGCGCATCGTCGCACGATCGTAGCGGTGAAACGCGTCGCCTTCGACGATCTGCGCGTTCAGCTTTTCGCGTCTGAAAATATGCTGAAAACTATTCATCACCGTGGTGGTGCCGGCACCGCTCGAACCCGTCACGGCCACAATCGGGTGTTGGATCGACATAATGTCCCGCTCATCAGGCAAAGCCTCGCAGGCGCGCAAAACACGCGCGGCGAAGCGCTGGTCAGGTCAAGTTTCATGGATCGACGCCGAAACTGCGCCGGGTCGAATCCGCGGTCCATTCCGGCGACACGCGTCAGGCGCGCGCTTCCGGGCGAAACAGCGAACGTTCGTTGAAAAGCGGCGAAATGAATGGCGCATCCGCGCCACTCTCATATTCTCGGTGATAGCGCTCAAGCCGTTCGACCTCGCAGGGCGAGCCTAGAATCACCGGCACGCGCTCATGCACGGTTTGCGGCTCGAGGTCGAGGAGCCGCGCGCGCCCGGTGCTCGCCATGCCGCCGGCCTGCTCGACCAGAAACGCCAACGGGTTCGCCTCATGGAGCATCCGCAAGCGGCCCGGACGCGCCGGCTGCCTGCGCTCACGGGGCTGCAGATAGACGCCGCCCAACATCATCAAACGGTGCACGTCGGCGACGGTCGAGCCCGTCCAGCGTGTGCTGAAATCCTGCTTACGTTCGCCCGTGCTGCCCGCCCTGCACTCACGCACGAAACGCAGCACGGGGGGCTCCCACAAGCGCTCCCTGGCGCTATTAATCGAAAATCCGGCCGCTTTCTCAGGCAGCCGGATCGATGGATGCGTCAGCATGAACGTGCTGGTTTCGCGATCCAGCGTGAAACCGTGCGCGCCGCTGCCGGCCGTCAGGACAAGCATCGTCGACGGACCATAGATCGCGTAGCCTGCTGCAATCTGTTCGCGGCCCGTTCGCAGGAAAGCGGCGTCCCCTGCGGTTTGGCGCCCGTGCTGACGCAACACCGAAAAAATCGTTCCGGTGGTCACGTTCAGGCCGGCTTGCGCGGCGCTATCCAGCGGCTCGAATGCGACAAGGTACTTTCCGCATGCGCTGTCGACAGGCGTGGCCGCCTCCATTCTTGTCGAGGCGAAAGCGGCCACTAGCGCGCTTTGCTCGCACATCGAGGCGAACATATCGTGCGCGGCGACATCGAGCGGCTGATGTCGCGTCCCCTGCCCGCCGAGCGCGCCCCGGCTCACGAGCGACGAAATCCTGTTGACCGTCTGGGCAATCTCGCCGAGCAGGAGGTCGAGCCCAGCACGGCCCGCCTGATCGACCATTGCGCCGGCCGGTTCGCGAAGCTCGCTGGTCAGACAATCCGCCAGCGTCATGTGTCTGTTCTGCATAGTCGCCTCGTTTCAGGATGGTTGAATGGATTGACCGGCTTCGCGCGCGGCGGCGAACACACGGCTCGCGCGGAAATCGGCGGCGTCGAGCCGCGCCAGTTCGTCGGGGGTGAGTGCCGCGCCTGTGAGCGCTGCCTCAAAAACGCGGTTCGCCTGGCGCAATCGCGCGCGCTCCAGCGCGTTGCGCACCGACCGTGCGTTCGCGAAATGCGGCTGCTGCAGGCGTCGTGTCAGGTAGTCGGCGAATGCATCGCGCGCGGCTGCATCGAAGTGGTAGTGCTCGGTGCCGAGCATGTTGTCGGCAATCGCCATCAATTCGCTTTTGCTGTAGTCGGGGAAGTCGATGTGATGGGCGATCCGCGACTTGAATCCGGGATTGCTCTGGAAAAACGTCTCCATCCGGTCCCGGTAGCCCGCGAGAATCACCACCAGATCGTCGCGCTGGTTTTCCATCACTTGCAGCAGGATTTCGATCGCTTCCAGTCCGTAGTCGCGCTCGTTCTCGGGGCGGTACAGGTAGTACGCCTCATCGATGAACAGCACCCCGCCCATGGCCCGCTTGAGTACGTCCTTCGTTTTTGGCGCCGTATGGCCGATGTACTGGCCAACCAGATCGTCGCGCGTCACCGACACCAGATGATTCCGGCGCGTATAGCCCAGCCGGTGGAGTACGTCGGCCATGCGTAGCGCCACCGTTGTCTTGCCCGTCCCAGGGTTGCCGGTGAAGCACATATGCAGCGTCGGCGTGCCGCCCGTCATGCCGAGTTCGGCGCGCACCTTCTGGACGACGAGGTAGGCCGCCACTTCCCGCAAGCGCGTTTTGACTGGCGCCAGTCCGATCAGATCCCGATCGAGTTCGGCGAGTGCGTCGCCGATCCCCGCGTCGCGATAGCGGCCTGCGAGATCGATAGTCTGCGCAGTATGGGCAGCGTGCGGCGCGTGGGCATCATGCGGCGATGCGGGCGCGTCGCCAGTCTCAGACGGACGCGGCGTATCGAGGGATAACGCTGGCGATGCGGTCATGTCTCCTCCTGTCTGTCATGCAAGTCGCGCGTGCCGTGAACCGGCATCGTCGCCTGGCAGGTAGCGTATGCAAGATACCTGCCGGCGTCCGCGTCGTGTATGGCCTATCGTGGCCTGCATCAGTAGCGCGACCCACCTGCCTTGTCGGCGGCATAGCCGCGCAGGCTGTAACGCTGGACGCGGCCAGGCCCTTGCTGCCGGTCGAGGTTGAAGCCTGGCTCAGCTGGCGGACGGTTGACGATGAATGACATCCGCATCGTTTCGAAGCCGCGTGTCGAATCGAAGGCGTTGACCTTGATGTAGTGATGCGGGTAGGTCTTCCGGCAGGCATTGACTTCCAGCAGCACGCCCGCGGCGTCGCGCAGATCGAACATCGGCAACCCCCACATCTCCCAATACGAGTTGCGCGGGTGCGGATCGTCGGTGAATTCCACCGAGCACGCCCAGCCCTGGTTCAACGCATAATCGATCTGTGCCGCAATTTCGGCATCGGTCAGTTCGGGCAGAAACGAAAACGTCCCCTGGGTCAGCTTCATTCGTGTCTCCTTCAGTGCTTACGGAACGCGTGCTTATGCGGCGGTCGGTGTGGCGACGTAGTCGGGCGTATCGGTCGACGTGTAGTTGAAGCTCACGTCCTTCCATGTATCGAGTGCCTGCGCGAGCGGCCTGCACCAGCGCGCCGCCGCCTCGAGAATCTCCGTACCTTCGTGGCGGATGTCGCGCCCCTCGTTGCGCGCCTTGACCATGGTCTCCAACGCTACGCGGTTGGCCTGTGCGCCAGCCTGAATGCCTGCCGGATGCCCGATCGTTCCGCCGCCGAATTGCAGCACCACGTCGTCGCCGAACAGGTCGAGCAACTGGTGCATCTGTCCCGCGTGAATGCCGCCCGACGCGACCGGCATGACGCGGCGCATGCCCGCCCAGTCCTGCTCGAAATAGATGCCGCGTTGCAGGTCCACGGGGTTGCGCATTTCGCGCAGCACGTTGTAATAGCCCTGCACGGTCATCGGATCGCCTTCCAGCTTGCCGACCGCCGTGCCCGCGTGCGTGTGATCGACGCCCGCGAGCCGCAGCCACTTCGCGATCACCCGGAACGACACGCCGTGGCTTTTCTGCCGCGTATAGGTGCCGTGACCCGCGCGGTGCATATGCAGGATCATGTCGTTTTCGCGCGCCCAGTTAGAGATCGATTGCGTCGCCGCCCAACCGACGATGAGATCGACCATCACGATGCAAGAACCCAACTCCTTCGCGAACTCCGCGCGGCGATACATCTCTTCCATCGTGCCGGCGGTGATGTTGAGGTAGTGTCCCTTGAGTTCGCCGGTTTCGGCCTGCGCACGCTCCACCCCTTCTATCGAAAACAGAAAGCGGTCGCGCCAGTGCATGAAGGGCTGCGAGTTGATGTTCTCGTCGTCCTTCATGAAATCTAGCCCGCCCTTGAGGCCTTCGTAGACCACCCGTCCATAGCTTTTTCCCGACAGGCCGAGTTTTGGCTTCACGGTGGCGCCGAGCAGCGGGCGGCCGTACTTGTCGAGCCGCTCGCGCTCCACGACGATGCCGGTCGGGGGCCCGCGAAACGTCTTCACGTATGCGACAGGCAGACGCATATCCTCGAGCCGCGCCGCCTTCAGCGGCTTGAAGCTGAACACATTGCCGATAATCGAAGCGGTCAGGTTGGCAATCGATCCCTCTTCGAACAGATCCAGGTCGTACGCGACGTAGGCGAAATATTGCTGCTCGGTCGCACAACCCGGACCCGTGTTCGGCACCAGATCGACCCGATACGCTTTGGCACGGTACGTCTCACATGCCGTGAGGCGGTCGGTCCAGACTACCGTCCATGTCGCGGTGGACGATTCGCCAGCGACAGCCGCAGCGGCCTCTTCCGGATCGACGCCAGCCTGCGGCGTAATGCGAAAAAGCGCGATCAGGTCTGTTTGTTTGGGCTCATAGTCCGGTTGCCAGTAACCCATTTCACGGTACTTCATCACGCCGGCCGCGTATCGATTCCTCAGATTTTCCGTTGGCGCATTCATCCTGGCTCCTGTTAGGGGTGAACCCTCACGCATCATGAATTCAATGGCTTGGGTCCGATGCATGGGTTCGACGATAAGCGCTCGCACGACCAAGATAAATTCATATATTCTTAGTCATCCTATAAGCGATGCGTTATCTGTCACTCGACCCACTCATCCGCTCATGCTCAACTTCGTCCGCACGCTCACGCTGCGTCAACTGCAGATCTTCGCGACCGCCTCGAGGCACAGCAGCTTCGTGCGCGCCGCGGAAGAACTGCATTTGACGCAACCCGCGGTCTCCATGCAGATCAAGCAACTGGAAGAAACCGTGGCGCTGCCGCTGTTCGAACGCATCGGCCGCCGGCTTACGCTGACCGAAGCGGGTGAAACGCTGTCTCACCATGCGAACCGGATTCTCGGCGAGGTCAAGGACGCCGAAGATGCGCTGCAGTCGCTCAGCCTCGCCGACAGCGGCGCAATCTCGATCGGTCTCGTCAGTACCGCGAGGTACTTCGTGCCGATGCTGATTGCGCGCTACTCAGCGCAGTTTCCCAAAGTGGACGTGCGGTTCTCCATCGCCAATCGCGATGCGTTGCTGCGCCTCCTGCAAGACAACGCGATCGATCTCGCGGTAATGGGTCGCCCGCCGCGCGATCTCGATGCTGTCGCCGAGCCGCTCGCCTACAATCCGCAGGTTATCGTCGCCTCGCCGCGACACCCGCTTGCCAGCGCCCAGCGATTTGACTTGCAGGAATTGCGCCACGACACGTTCCTGATGCGTGAAATGGGTTCGGGCACGCGCACGGTCGCCGAGCAGATGTTCAAGAATCATCTCTTTACGCCCGCAAAACTTGTCACGCTCGACAGCAACGAAACCATCAAGCAGGCCGTGATGGCGGGTATGGGCATCAGCCTGTTGTCGCTGCATACGCTGCGGCTGGAACTGCGCACGCGTGAGATTGCGCTGCTCGACGTGAGCGGCACACCGATCGATCGCGCCTGGCAGATCGTCCATCTCAACGCGAAGCAACTCTCGCCGACCTGCCAGACATTTCGACGTTTTGTGATCGAGCAGGCCGGTCCCTATCTCGCCGACGAATACGCGAATGCGCCGAGGCAGGTCACCCTACGCGGATCGGATGGGGCCGCCGCGCGTGACACTGTGTCACTGATTCGGCACAACAACGTGACGAACAGCTAACGCCGCGTGCGCATGAATCGCGTGAATTGCTCGACGGCGTAGCCTGCGAATCGCCGCCGGCATCGCATGCCCGCATGGCATGACGCTTGCGTTGATCGGTCAGGACCCGCCGTCCGCTCACCGATCGAAGGAAGCGCTCATGACGCAAGACGCCGTATCCACACAGTGTGCGAAACACGCGAGCGCCGTCACCGTGAATGCGCCCGGACGGCTGCATCTCGGTTTTCTGGATCCAGGCGCGTCGCTCGGGCGGCGCTTCGGCAGTCTCGGCCTGGTGGTCGACGGCATCAGCACGACACTTGAAGCTCGCCTGTCCAGCGATAATCAGGATCACTACACAGCACCACCCTATGCACGCGATGAACTCCCTCGCATTCGGGCCCACATCGACACACTCAAGCGGCTGACCGGCAAACGTGAGGCCATCGACGTACGGCTGCGACACGCGTTGCCCGCCCATGCAGGTCTCGGCTCCGGCACGCAAATCGCGCTCACGGCCGGCCACGCATTTGCGCAACTGCATGGGCTGGCGCTCGACGCGACACAACTTGCGCTAGCACTCGCGCGCGGCGGACGCTCGGGCGTCGGCGTGGCCGGTTTCGAACAGGGCGGGCTGATCCTCGACGGCGGCCCGCGCAGCGCGACAGAATTGCCACCCGTCCTCGCACGCTTCGCCTTCCCCACTGAATGGCGCGTGCTGCTCGTACTCGACGACACGCGTACGGGGCTCTCGGGCAATGCTGAGCGCAACGCACTGGCTGAGCTGCCGCCATTTCCACAATCGCTTGCCGCCCACGCGTGCCACCTCACGCTGATGCAGATCCTGCCTGCCGCCGCAGAGCACGACTTCGTGCCGTTCGCGCGCGGCGTCAGCGAACTGCAAGCGGGTGTCGGCCGCTATTTCGCCGCGTCGCAGGGCGGCGTCTATACCAGTCCGGCGGTAGCCCAAGTACTCGACTGGATCGGCGCGCGCTATCGCGCGGGAATCGGACAAAGTTCGTGGGGCCCCACCGGTTTTGCGATCCTGCCTTCACAGGACGAAACCGCGCACGTCGTGGCCTCAGCACGCGCGGCCGGTGTGGTCGGCGCGTCGCTACGGCTTGAAATCGTCAAGGGGCGGAACGTGGGCGCGACTGTTATCCATACGCCCGCCGCCAGTTGAATCCCTTCTATGCGTCACTTCTCTTTCGTTGAGGAAAAATGGAACGCCCCTTCATTCTCCATATGTTCACGCCCACCCGGCAGATGAGTCCGTTCGACGTGAACATGGCCGTCGATGCCGGTTATCAGGTCGTCGTACCGTACGCTGATGTCGGGATCGACAACGTCGCCGCGCTCACGCAGGACGCGATCTTCTCGCGCGGACCGAAAGGGGTCGCGCATACCGGCATTTTCATCGGCGGGCGTGACGTCGTGCTCGCCGCCGACATGCTGAACCGCGCGCGCGAGGCGATGGTCCCGCCGTTCGAGGTGTCGGTTTTCGCCGACCCGAGCGGCTCGTACACAACGGCCGCCGCGCTCGTCGCAACGGTTGAATGGCATCTGCAGCGCAGCTACGCTACCGGACTCAAGGGAAAGCGGATTCTCGTGCTGGGCGGCACGGGGCCGGTCGGCGTCATTGCCGGCGTGCTGGCGGCGCGGGCCGGCGCTCAGGTTGCCATTGCAAGCAGCCGTGGTCTGGACGCCGCGCAGGCCGCGAGCGAGCGCATCAACGCGCGCTTCGGCGTGCAGACGACCGGCGCAGATGCTCAATCGACGGACGCGCTGGAAGCCGCCTCGGCCCGCAGCGACGCCCTGTTCGCCACCGCCGCGGCCGGTGTGCAGGTCATGAATGCGCGGCAGGTCGACGCGGCAGCGAAGTTGCTGATTGCAGCCGACGTCAATGCCGTGCCGCCCGCAGGCATCGAGGGCGTGGGCGTCATGGATGACGGCAAGCATTTCGGCAAGCACGGCGCGCTCGGCATTGGCGCGCTCGCGATCGGCAACGTCAAGTATCAGGTACAGCGGCGACTGTTCGAGCAGATGCTCGCCACGAACCACCCCTTGCAGCTTGGCTTCGAGGAGGCGTTTGCGCTCGCCCGCGACGTGCTCGCCGAGCGGACGGCGCAGGCGGCCTGAACGGACCGCTGCCTCCTTTCGACGGCGCGACTCGATAATCTGCTTGCTGTCGACGGTAACCCACCACCCCGCGTGCCCATGAATCAGCCCACCCTTGTCGTCGCCGGACTATCGGCGCGCATGCTCGCCGAGTCGGCACGGCGTGCCGGCTGGCGCGTCATCGCCCTCGATCTGTTTGGCGACGTCGACACCCGCGCCGCCGTCGACGACTGGCATCAGATCGGCGACCCGGCCACGCTGCAGCTCGACCCGGCACGCACGTACGCCGCGCTTGAACGTGCGGCCAGCTTGCCTGGGGTGATGGGTTGGGTCGCGGGCAGCGGCTTCGAAAGCTGCCCGGAACTGCTACAGGCGAGCTTTACGCCGGCATTGCCGTTGCTCGGCAATTCTCTGCACGCCTACCAAGCGGTACGCACGCCAGCCCGCTTCTTTGGACTGCTCGCCGCGCACGGCATTCCATTCCCGGAGACGCTCGCGCGGCGTCCTCGTGAAACGAACGGCTGGCTGCGCAAGGATGCACGCGGCACGGGCGGCTGGCATATCCGGCGAGCCGGCGCACGCGGCGATGCGGTGTGCGAAAAGCATCCAGACGTGTATTTCCAGCGGTCCTGCCCGGGCCGCTCGATGTCGGCACTGTTTATCGCCAATGGCAGCAGCGCCACCGTGCTGGGCTTCAACGAACAGATCATCGTGCCGCAGCGCCGCCATCCGTTCACCTGGCGCGGTGCGATCGGGCCGGTTCAGTTGCCCCCCAGTCTCACCACACAGCTACATCACGCCATACAGACGATCGTCGCCAGTACGGGTCTGGTTGGTCTGAACAGTCTGGACTTTCTGTTCGACAGCGAGCGCTTCTTCGTGCTTGAGGTCAACCCCCGGCCTTCCGCGACGATGGCGCTGTATGACGCTCACCTGCTGCCGTCGCTGCTTGCGCTGCATGTCCGTGCCTGCAAGGGTGAAGCGCTCGATCTGCCGGCGCCCGCCACACACACCCCGCCTACGCCGCAGATTCGCGGTGAACAAGTCGTTTTCGCACGGGCCAGCCACACGGTTTCGCCGGCGTTCGTCGCGAGAACCCGGCAACGTGGCTGGTGTCACGATATCCCGGCCGCCGGCAGCGCGATTGCAGCTGGGACGCCGCTATGCAGCGTGTCGGTCACCTGCGCGCCCGGCACCTCCTCTGAAGCCGTACGCGCCGAACTTGCCGCTCGCGCGTCCACCATCGAACCCATCATGAAGGTTTCCCATGACGACTTCATCGCCCTTCGCTGACGCCGTATCCGGCGCCGCGCCGCTCAGCGTCAACGCGCTCACTCAACCTCTGCTCGCGAAGCTGCTCGAACGGCTGCCGCAACTCGGCCTCACGGCGCGCCGCGACGCGCGCGGCGTGCTGATCGTCGATGCCGGCATCGACACACCCGGCAGCGTCGCAGCGGGCGCCGCCATCGCTGAAATCTGCATGGGCGGACTCGGTGAAGTCCGCGTGCGCGCGGCAAGCTCGAACAGCGCGCGCGACGAATGGCCCACCGTCGTGGAGATTGCCAGTGCACAACCCGTGCTGGCCTGCCTTGCGAGCCAGTACGCCGGATGGAGTCTCGCGGCGAGCAAGGAAGAAACCGGCGGCAAGAAGTTCTTCGCGCTCGGCTCCGGCCCGGCGCGTTCGCTTGCCTGCAAGGAACCCCTCTACGAAGAACTGCGCTATCGCGACGACGCATCTCACGGGTGCCTTGTTCTGGAGGTAGACCGCGCGCCGCCCGAGGTTGTCATCGACAAGGTGCTGCGCGACTGCAAGCTCGACCCGCGTCACCTCACCCTGATTCTCACGCCGACGGCGAGCCGTGCGGGCACGACGCAGGTGGTCGCACGCGCGCTCGAAGTCGCGCTGCACAAGGCGCATGTGTTGGGTTTTGCACTCACCGACATTGTCGAAGGCACCGCCAGCGCACCGCTGCCGCCGCCGGGTCACGAGCCCATCGACGCGATGGGCCGCACCAACGACGCCATTCTTTACGGCGGCCGCGTTCATCTGAGCGTGACGGGCAGCGACGACGCGGCACGCGATCTCGCCCAGCGATTGCCTTCATCGGCGTCACGTGACTTTGGCCGCTCGTTCGCCGATATCTTCACGGAATACGACTACGACTTCTATCGCATCGATCCGGCGCTGTTCGCACCGGCCGAGGTGTGGGTCAGCAATCTGAGTACAGGCCGCACGTGGCACGCGGGCGCAACCCGCTTCGATCTGCTGCACCCACTCTGGCTCACCGAGGCTTGAAATGAGCACTCATGTACTGCGCGTAGCGATCATGTGCGACGAAACCGGCTGGCATACGTCGCGGCTCAAGAAGGCATTACGCGAGCGCGGCGCGCAAGGTCGCTGCGTGGATCTCGCGGACTGCCGCTTCGACACGACCTGGGCCCCACATGGCCTCGTGATTCCAGGCTATGGACGCGCACTGCCGGACGCGGTGATCGTGCGTGGCATTGCCGGGGGCACCTTCGAACAGGTCACCGTGCGGCTCGGCATTCTGCATGCGCTGCGGGAACTCGGCATTCCCGTCTACAACGATGCGCGCGCGATCGAGCGCAGTGTCGACAAGTCGATGACCACGTTTCTGTTGCATCGCGCCGGCATTCCGACGCCGGCGACATGGGTCAGCGAATCGGCGCCGCAAGCGCAGCGCATCGTCATGCGCGAAGCGGCGGCAGGACGACAGGTCGTCCTCAAACCGCTGTTCGGCTCACAGGGCAAAGGGCTGCTGCGGTTGGGCGCGGACGACACAGGGTGCACGCCGCTACCCACGCTGAAGGCCTATGGGCAACTGGCCTATCTGCAACGCTTCATCGAACCACGCGAGACGCCGGGCTTCGACTGGCGCGTATTGGTGATCGGTGGCAAAGCGGTGACGGCCATGCGGCGAGTGAGCGAACACTGGGTGCATAACGTCGCGCAAGGTGCGCGCTGCGAAGCGGCGCCGCTGACGGCCCCGCTCGCGCAACTGGCCGAGTGCGCAAGCGCCGCGCTCGGGCTCGACTATGCGGGCATCGATCTGATCCCCTGCGGCGACTCGCCCGCTGGCGCACAGGTGATCGAAGTCAACGGCGTGGCCGCGTGGCACGGTCTGCAGTCGGTCACGCCTTTCGATATCGCCGGGTGTATCGTCGACGATCTGCTGAACCGCAAGCTCGCGCTAAGTCCCCGCGTCGTGCCGCACGACATCCGGCATGCGGAGGTTGCGTGAACGCGCAAGCAGCCACAGCGGCCACCGCGGCGATCGAAGCGGCGTTTCTGTGGGCTTGCGAGCTGGACGTCGCCTGCGCGAAGCCGGGCAACGTCAGTGTCGCGTCGCCGGGGCACCGAATGACCGCCGATCTTTTCGTGGCGAGCGCCCGCGCGGCATGCGGCCCGCTCGCGCAGCGCGGTGCGCCGGTCGGTGCGCGGATTGAAGCCGCCATCTCGCGCACACACGAGGCAGCCGGGTGTAACACGAACCTCGGCATCGTGCTGCTATGCGCGCCGCTTGCTGCCGCCTTTGAGACGCAACCGGCTTCGCCCGCTGCGCTCGGTCTCGCGCTGCAACGGGTGCTTGCGGCATTGAGCGTCGACGATGCGAGCGCCGCCTATCGGGCAATAGCGCTGGCCAACCCTGCCGGCCTCGGCAAAGTGCCGAGCCAGAATGTCGGTGCACCGCCGACCATCGATCTGCGCGCGGCGATGCGCCTCGCCGCCGACCGCGACAGCATCGCGCGCCAATATGCAGTCGATTTCGCCGACGTGCTGGGCTTCGGCCTTGCGCGGTTTCATGCAACGCTCGCGGCGCGGCGTGGGTCGCCGTCCGCATTGTCCGACGCCGTGCTCGCAACATGGCTCGCGTTCCTCACGCGATGGCCAGATTCGCACATCGCGCGCAAACACGGACTCGCCTGGGCAGAGTGGGTGATGCGCGAAGCCGTTGGCTGGCTCACGCAAGCCACGCAGGGCCCGCTTGATCCGCATGCACTCGAAGCATGGGACAACGCGCTGAAGTCAGACGGGATCAATCCTGGCACCAGCGCGGACCTTACCGTGGCGACACTCTTTGCCGCCGCGTGCCTTGACCCGTCGTTGATGCAACTGCCGTTTCCTCGCGTACACACGTGAGCCTCGCCAGCAGAACCACCGCGTGCGATGGCACGCGGCCCTGCTCTCTTCACAAAGCGTTCTCCGGCGGAAACATACCGGCGCCGAGCAGCGCGAGACCGGCACCTTCGCGCCTCGGTGTGCTGCTGGCCTCGCGGCGGCGCCGTTCAATCACGACCCCCACCGCCTTCACATTCGGAAACTTGTGCGGCTTCACGAGCGCGACCCGCGCCCAGTGCGCGCCGAAGTCGACGAGCAGCATCTGCGCAATCGCCTCGGCCAGCGCTTCGAGCAACTGCACGCCATGGTCCGCCAGCAAGGTTTGCAGCGCGCCGTGCACCCGGCCGTAGTCGATCGTGTCGAGAATCTGGTCCGTGTCGCACGCGAGACTTCGCGGCAAGCCGGCCCATAGATCGATCTGCACCGGCTGCGGTTGATGCAGCTCTTCCGGGTCGATGCCGATCACGGTTTCGCCTGTGAATCCCTCGATGAAAATGATGTCCATCGGCTGAGCCGCCTCCGCATCGGCGTGCCGGGTGGCACTGCCGGCATGCTTCGAATGCCGTTCAAACATGCTTGTGTCGATCGCGTTCATCGATGCTCCTTTCGCTTGCATTGGAAGTGTCAGCCCTTTTCCTTCGCGCCTCGCTTTTCGTGATCCGCGAGAAAACGCGACGGCTCGTGGCTCACCGTCATGCAAGAACCGGCCCAGGCACGAATGTCGCAAGAGAGCGCAGTGTGTGCGGCCGGGCGCTGGTTCCATCGCGCCGGCAATCCTCAGCCAGCCGCACGCACAGGCCGATCGTCGGCGCAGTGCTGTCGCTGGATGTTCCGATGGCGTGCATGCCGGTGGTCACACTCTGTATCGCAAACTGCACACACTGCCTGCCCAGGTGGCCGATGACCCAGTCGCACGAAACGTCGCACACGCTCCCGGCCACCCGGCCGCGCCTCGCATGGGCCATTACCGGATCGGGGCATTGTCTGGAAGAGTCCCTCGCGCTTGCGGCCGAGATGCCGAACGTCGACCTGTTCCTCTCGCGTGCGGCCGAGGAAGTGCTGCCGCTTTACAAAATCCACCTCGCGCAACTGAAGGAACGCTTCCGCGTGTTTCGCGACAACAGTGCGAGCTCAGTGCCGGTCGGAATGTTCTATGAGGCCGGCTACTACCACACCGTCGTGATCGCGCCCGCCACCAGCAACACGGTTGCGAAATGCGCGCTCGGCCTGTCCGACACGCTGCCTACCAACATCTTTGCGCAGGCCGGCAAGCTCGGCATCCCAGGGATCGTGTTTGCCTGTGATACGGAGGCCGTGGTCGTCACGAAGAGTCCGCAGGACTGGGTCGAACTGCGGCCACGCAACATCGAACTGGACAACGTGGCGCGCCTGCGGCAAATCGATCATTGCCAGGTCGTCTGTTCGGTCGACGCTTTGCGTGAAGCGCTCAACCTCCGTCTCAGGTCGCTGGGTACACCCGCGTGCCTGAGTCCCGTCTGACATCCGGCTCACCGAGTTCGCCATGGAACACATTGTCTTTCTCACCGGCCGCCTCGCACAGAACGGGCTTGCGCGCGTGCTGCAAAGCCTGGAACCGGCCTCTTTCACATGGGAGATACGCGAGATCGGTTTGCAGGTCGCCGCGTTGATGACCGCGGACATGATCAAGCGCCGGGTATCCGCTCCTATCGCCGCCGACCGTGTGATCGTACCCGGCCGCTGCCGCGGCGATCTCGACGCGCTGTCGTTGCACTACGGCATGCCGGTCGAACGCGGACCAGAAGAACTGAAAGACCTCCCTGCCTACTTCAACCGCGCGGCACGACCGGTCGATCTGTCGAAGTACGACATCGCGATTTTTGCGGAGATCGTCGATGCGCCGAGGCTAACGGTCGACGCGATCTGCGCGCGCGCCGCGCAGTTGCGGGCAGACGGCGCCGATGTAATCGATCTCGGCTGCCTGCCCTCCACACCGTTCCCGCATCTGGCGGACGCCGTGCGCGCGCTGAAGGCGCAAGGGATGAAGGTCAGCGTCGACTCGATGGACACGAAAGAACTCGTGCGCGGCGGGCGCGCGGGCGCCGACTATCTGTTGAGCCTGAACGTCGATACGCTGTGGCTCCTGAATGAAGTCGACTCGACGCCGGTGTTGATCGCCCGTGAACCGGGCGACGAAGCGTCGCTCTTCGCCGCGGTCGACATGATGACGCGCACAGGTCGGCCATTCCTCGCCGATCCTATTCTCGACCCCATTCCGTTCGGCCTGATGAAGTCGCTGATGCGTTATCAGCGGCTGCGCGATGCGTTCCCCGAAGCGCCGATCCTGATGGGCGTCGGCAACGTCACAGAGTTGACTGAAGCCGATACCTCCGGCATCAACGCAGTCCTGCTCGGTATTGGCGTGGAACTCGGGATCGCCGGCATCCTGACCACCCAGGTCAGCGGCCATGCACGCCGGGCCGTGCGCGAAGCCGATGTGGCGCGGCGCGTGATGTACGCCGCCCGCGAAATGCAGACGCTCCCCAAGGGCCTGTCAGACGCGCTGATGACCGTGCACGCAAAGCGTCCTTTTCCCGATACACCCGACGAGATCGCCGAGACGGCCCGCGCGATCCGCGATCCGAACTTTCGCGTGCAGGTAGCGCTCGACGGTGTGCATGTCTACAACCGCGACGGTCACCACGTCGCACACGATCCGTTCGCGCTATGGCCGCGCCTGAAGCTCGACGACGACGCCGCGCATGCGTTCTACATGGGTGTGGAACTGGCCCGCGCCGAAGTCGCATGGCGCCTTGGCAAGCGCTATGCGCAGGATCAGTCGCTCGACTGGGGATGCGCCGCGCCGCGCGACGCCGGCACGCTGCTTGCACAATGCGCGCCGGGCACCACCTTGCGCAAGGAGGCTTGACGATGATCCACGAAACAGTTGTCACAACCCTATCGAAGCAAGGCACGGCGCATGTCGCGCCGATGGGCGTGCGCTTCGATGGCAACAACATAATCCTGATGCCGTTCCGGCCATCACTGACCTACGACAATATCATCGCGACCCGCTGTGCCGTCGTCAACTTCACGACCGACGTGCGCGTCTTCGCGGGCTGCGTGACGGGCCGACGCGACTGGCCGACGCTGCCCGCGAGAGAAGTGCCATGCGTGCGGCTGGCCGGCGCACTCGCGCATGCCGAATTGCGATTGACCCGCGCGCGCGACGACCCTCTTCGACCCACCCTGACGATGCAAAGAGTCGTCGACGCCACCCACGGCGCCTTCACGGGTTTTAACCGTGCGCAGGCCGCGGTCATCGAAGGCGCCGTACTCGTCAGCCGGTTGCACCTGCTGCCGCGCGAGAAGATCGACGCGGAGATCGCCTACCTGAAAATTGCCGTCGACAAAACCGCCGGCCCCGCTGAGCACGAAGCCTGGCAATGGTTAACCGACGCCATTGCCGCCCACTATGAATCCGACGAACCTGCCCACCAGCGAGCGCTATCATGATCCGACTCCTCACCAGTGTGCGCGACCTCGATGAGGCGCGCGAAGCCGCCGCAGCAGGCGCTGATTTCATCGACCTCAAGGAGCCGCATGCCGGCGCACTCGGCGCGTTGCCGGCCACGCGCATCTCGGCCATCGTGCGCGAGTTGCGCATGACGTATCTGGGCATACCGATCAGCGCGACGATCGGCGACCTGCAACCGGGCGATGACGCTGCCGTCGCCTATCACGCGGCGGTCATCGGGCAATGCGGCGTCGACTATGTGAAAGCGGGCGTCTCGCCCGGGCCCGGTGCGCGCGACACGCTCACACGCATGCGCGCCCTGCCGTGGAACATGGTGCCCGTGCTCCTGTGCGACGATGGGCTGGACCTCACGCTGGTCGAGCTCGCCTGCGAACTGCGCTTTTCTGCGGTGATGGCCGATACTGCGCGCAAAACGGGAAGCCTGTTCAACGGCGTATCGCTGGCCGTACTCGACAGCATGGTGCAGATTGCCCGCGCGCATGAAGTAATGGTGGGTCTTGCCGGCGCGCTGAGGCTCGAGCACGTGTCGCGCCTGCGGGCGCTCGGACCGGATTTCGCCGGGTTTCGCAGCGCGCTGTGTAACGGGCCTCGCACCGGCAAGCTCGAGGGCGCGCGTGTGCGCGCACTACTCGAACAGTTGACAGGCGTGTCTGAATCCGCAGCATGCCACGCAATGCCAATCAATCAGGGCGTCGCCGCATGAAGCAACTGGTCGCGCACGCGCGACCAGTCGTTCTTGTTCACCAGTTCGACCAGATAGGACGCGTCGCGCGTAAACTCCGCGAAGCGCCGGTCGAGCACACCCTGCGCGGTGTAGTGAGCCATGCTTTGCCCCGGTTCGATCTCGCACGATTTGACGACAAAGAGCCGCTCGGCATTCAACCGGCTGGCCAGCCACGCGGCCAGACTGTCCGAACTCACGTCCCAGTTGGTTAGCAGATTCGCTTCCTGACGCAACATGCCGAGCGGCGCCCAGACGGCCGCGCGGCCATCGTGCAGCGCGCGCCGGATCTGCCCCTCGGTGGCCGCGACAACCAGATTGCGGCACACGCCCTGCATCAGCAGCGCATGCTGCGCCATCGCGAGCACCGCCATGTTGTGGGCCGCGACATCGTCGAAACGCCACACGGCCTGATGCTCGCGGACCTGATCCGCGAAACCGCCGCCACCCGGTACGATCACGACGCGGCCGGCGCCCAGGTCGCTTAGCTGGCGCAACCATTCTTCCAGCAATGGATCGCGGCTCAGACTGCCGCCAATCTTCACCACCCACATACGCGCTCCCTTCGCAGCTTCGGCGATGCGGTTGGTTCAGGCGAATGCCATATCGATCTCTTCGGCGAGCAGCATGCCGACCGCTACACTCGGCGCGCAGACTTGCGCCCATTCGGCGGCTGGTCCATCGACGTCGAGCAGCGTCTCGAAGCGCACCACGTCGCGGCCGAACGGCGCGGCCAACTCATCCGCGAGAAACGCGCCGCAACCGGCCGCCACCAGCACGACACTGTGTGCAAGGCCGCTGCGGCCGAGCACCCGCGTGAGGTTCGACGACAGGTGCGCGAGTTGCGCGCTGCGCCACTGGCGCGCGAAGCTGTTCCAGTCGGTGTCCACGGCTTCGCGCGCGTCGCAACCGATCATCCGCGCGAGACGCTGACACGTCGCCGTACGATCCTTGCGGCCATTGTCAGCGGCCGGATACTGATCGTGCAGCGGATTGAGCTCGCCCGTGAGCCGGTAGATGTCCGCCGTCGTAGCAAAGTATTCGTTCATCACGTTGTATTGCTCGCCGCGAAAGCGTATGCGCTGCGCAAGCGCGCACAGCGGCGTACGCACCGCGCCCTGATAGACCAGTTCGCCCGAGCGCAGGCGTCCCGCATCATCGGCGCCGCGCGCGACGATTTGAGCGCCGAGAATCGGGATCAGGTCCGTCGTGGTGCTGCCAATATCGACCAGTACGGCATCGGGTAGCCGGCTCGCGATGAGCTCGGCAGTCGCGAGCCAGTTGGCTGAAGCGATCTGGGCCCAGTGAGCGGCCACTGCGTCATGCCGGTGCCAGCCCGCCGTGCCTGCATAGAACGCGACCCGCGCGCCGAAACGTGCGGCGAGCCGCTGCGCGAGTGCCGCGACGCCCGCCTCTCGATGCTCGAATAGATCGGCCATTTCACCTGTCATCGTCACCGCGTGATCGGCCTCTGCGTAGTCGGGCCATCGTGCGGCGGCCTGTTCCAGCGCGCTATCGACATGGCTGAGGCCCTGCCACAACGGACAGGGCCATTGCACGATATCGCGCACACGCCCGGCCTCGATGCGCGCCGCCTTGATGTGCGCGCCGCCGATATCCCAGCCGATCACGCATTCACGCGGCATGGCGGTTCCGTTCGACATCAGCTTGTCCAGCGCAATGGTTGGCGAGGATGTTGGCCGCGAGGTTGAGGTCGGCTCGCTTCGCCAGATCGACGTAAGCACAGGTCGCGCGCGGATTGATTTCGATCACGACCGGACCGCGCTCCCGATGCCACACCACGTCGATACCCACAAACCCGGCAAGACCGGGTAGCGTCGCCGCGATGCGCCGCACAAGTGCGCTGCATGAATGGCCGACGAGGCTGTTCAAGGTAATCGAGCCCACCGTTACGCCGTCATACCGGAGCCGTCCTCCCGCGACGCTGATGTGCTGCCAGTTGATGCTCAGCAAGTCGGCGCGGCCGTGGTCGCAGATTAGCGACAAGCTCAATGCGTCGCCTTCCACCCACTCTTCGAACGTCACGCGCTCGTGCGCCGCCGCGCGATGCAGGAACGCATATTCGGCGGTACGAAAGTCGTGGTAAACAAGCGTGTCGACGGCGCCCGCGCCGTCGTCGGGTTTCACGACCCATGCGCCGGGGCCGGGCTGTAACGGCGCATCCACCGACCACGCACGCGTCGTGGCGATGCCCGCCTGCGCAAGACGCTTCGCGGTGCAGCGCTTGCTGCTCGCGATCCGGATCGACTCCGCGTCGCAACCGATCCAGCGCGACGTGTCGACTGCGTCACACAACCCGGCTAGCACACCGTCTGTTTCCGGCGCGATCACCCATACCACGTCATGACGCAGGGCCTCTTTGCGGATGAACTGATAGGGGTCGTTGCCGTCCGGCGGGAGGCAGTACGCCAGTTGCCGTGTATCCGGTCGGCGCCAGCTTGCATCGCCGGCCTCGCTTGCCGTCGTCGCGCACGTTACCGAGACGCCGGGCACGCGGGCGAGGTCACCGGCAATCGCGTTGCGCATCGCGCGTCCCGTCGGCAGCAGCTCGCGCATGACGTCGGCATCCGCGCAACCACCGCCACTGATATATTCGTACACCAGCACTTTCGTCATCACTCGCTCCTCATGCAGATCATTCCAGTCATCGATTTGCTCAACGGCTCGGCGGTACGCGCCGTGCGCGGTGAACGCAGCCGCTATCAGCCGGTCGAATCGCAGCTATGCAGCGGCAGCGATCCCGTCGATATCGCGCGGGCCCTTCTCGACTACAGTGCCGCGTCGGCGCTCTACGTCGCGGACCTCGACGGCATCATGCGCGGCGCGCCGCAACGCGACACCCTGGCGCGTCTTGTCCGCGCATTGCCCGGTATCGAACTCTGGCTCGATGCCGGCTTCACCCATCCCGCCGCTGCCGACACGCTGATTACACCGCTGCGTGAAGCCGGCGCGACACTGACACCCGTGTTCGGCAGTGAATCGCTGCGCAGCGAATCGGCACTGGACGGTTACGCCCGCGCACCCTTGCTGCCGTCCGTCTCGCCCACTCATCCCCCGCTCCCTGGGTGCCCGCCTCCGCGCTTGCCGGAGGACGCCATCCTGTCTCTCGACCGCCGCCACGACACGCTTCTAGGCGATCCGCTGTACTGGACCGACACCGCGAACTGGCCTGCCCGGCTGATCGTGATGACGCTCGAACGGGTCGGCTCGTTCGAGGGCCCCGACCTCACCGCGCTCGCCGACGTACGGCGTCGGGCAGGCCAACGCCAGATCATCGGCGCGGGCGGCGTGCGTCATACCGAGGACTTGCGCGCCGCCGCGGCGGCCGGCGCGGATGCATGGCTGATTGCGTCCGCGCTGCATGACCGCCGTATTCCACCCGCTACGATCTGATCGCTCCTCAGCGGGTTGCCTACCGCATGACAGTGCTGACTATCATGTTTCATGCCAATGGCCCTGGCGCACGACGCCGCCGTCTCATCTGAGCACAGGCCTCACGCAACACGTCCACTCGCGTGACAGTTTGTGACGGCTCGCACACGGCGCACGGCACATTGTGTGTCGCGCGTTGCACGTCATCTCGCCGGCGTTGTCCGCAAACGTTGAAGCGCGTCGCATGGCATATGCCTTGCTCGTCAGCCCGCATGACTTCGACTCAATCCCCCTCGCTCTGGACCTGCCCGTTCTGCGCTTTGCTGTGCGACCGCTTCGGCGTCGACACAGCCGGGACGCTAACGCCGGCCGGCACACACTGCCCTCGCGCAACGCATGCGCTCGCGCAGTTCGAAAACCGTCCGTCGGCCGTAACGCCGCTCTTGAACGGACAGCCTGCCGATCACCGGACCGCGCTCGATGCAGCCGCTCAATGGCTTCGCGCCGCGCGGCAGCCGCTCTTTGGCGGCATGGCCACCGACGTTGCCGGTGCGCGCGCACTCTACCGGCTTGCGAACACCACTGGCGCGATCATCGACCACGCGCACGGCCGGGCCATGATGCACGGACTCACCGCCATGCAGGACCGCGGCAGCTTCACGACGACGCTCGCGGAAATCCGCTGCCGTGCGGATCTGATCGTCTGTATTGGGTCGATGCCGTCGGCACGGCATCCAGAATTCTTCGCGCGTTGCGGGATCGGCTCGGGCGCGTCCGATGCCGGACCGGCGCAACGCGACATCGTGTTCGTGGGTTGCGACGTCGATCCTGCGATCGCACAGGCCCACGGTGTAGCGACCCACGCCATCCCGCTGCAAGGCGACCTGTACGACACGCTCTCGACCTTGAATGCCCTGTTGAGCCGCAAACCGCCGCAAGCGGCTGACCCCGCGCTCGCCTCGCTCGTCGAAAAACTGCGCGCCGCCCGTTATGCGACGCTCGTCTGGACACCTGCCGATTTGCCAGGCGCGCATGCAGCGCTTCTGGTCGAAGCACTCGACCGTCTGTTGAAAACACTCAACCGCACGACCCGTGCAGGCGGTCTCGCACTCGGCGGCGACGACGGCGGCGCAACGGTGAACCAGACACTCACCTGGCTCTCGGGCCTGCCGCTACGCACCGGCGTTCACCGCGGCGGACTCGAACATGAACCGCATCGCTACGACACCGCGCGCCTGCTCGCCGACCGTGCGGTCGACTCGCTTCTATGGATCGCGAGCTTTACCGCCGATCTCGCGCCGCCACCCACCGAGTTGCCGACCATAGTCTTAGGCCACCCACGCCTTGCCGGCGCCTGCATGGACCGCCCTGGCCCGACCGTCTTCCTTCCGGTTTCGACGCCGGGCATCGGTTCGCCCGGTCATCTGTTCCGTGCGGACGGCGGCGTCGTGCTGCCGCTCACGCCGGTCTACACGGACACGCTGCCGAGCGTCGCCAGCGTCGCGATAGAACTCGACCAGCGGCTCGCCGCGCAACGGGAGGGCAGGGTATGAGCACATTTCGTTTGCGCGGCGGCCGGGTGTTCGATCCGGCCAACCGGATCAACGGACAGATCGCGGATATCGGCGTGCGCGACGGCCGCATCGTCGAGCTGGCCGCTGAAGAAGCCGTGGATCGCGAATACGATGTCAGCGGCATGGCCGTGATGGCGGGGGGCATCGATATGCATTCGCACATCGGCGGCGGCAAGGTCAATCTCGCGCGCATGCTGATGCCGGAAGATCATCGGTCGCGGGCGCGACGGGAGGCTGAAGCCAATTCTGGCGAACTCGCGTCGTGCGGCGTCTGCACGCCCGGTACGCTCGCCACCGGCTATCGCTACGCCGAGATGGGCTATACCGCTGCGTTCGAGCCGGCGATGATGGCTTCGAATGCGCGTCACACCCACCTTGAAATGGGCGATACACCGATCATCGATCACGGTGCGTACGTGATGCTCGGCAACGACGAGCTGTTTTTGCGCATGCTTGCGCAAGGCACGGACTTCGAACGCATTCGCGACTATGTGGGCTGGACGATCAACGCGACGAAGGCGCTCGGCGTCAAGGTCGTGAATCCCGGTGGGATCTCAGCGTTCAAGTTCAACCAGCGCGCGCTGGATATTGACGAAACCCATGTGCATTACGCAATTACGCCGCGCCAGGTTCTGCAGACACTGGCCCGCGCGCTGACCGACATGCGTGTGCCGCATCCGCTGCACATTCATGCCAGCAATCTCGGTGTGCCGGGTAACGTCGAGTCGACGCTCGCCACCATCGACGCCCTCGAAGGACTGCCGGGGCATCTCACGCATATTCAGTTTCATAGCTATGGTGTCGAGGGTCCGCGCAAGTTTTCTTCGGCGGCCGAGCGGATCGCCGACGCGGTCAACGCGAATCCCAATGTGTCGATCGACGTCGGCCAGATCATGTTCGGACAGACGGTGACCGCATCTGGCGACATCATGAAGCAGGTCAAACAGGCCGAGTTTGCGTCGCCGCGCAAATGGATCGCTGGCGACATCGAATGCGATGCGGGTTGCGGTGTCGTACCGTTTCGCTATCGCGAGCAAAGCTACGTCAACGCATTGCAATGGACGATCGGGCTCGAACTGTTCCTGATGGTGAAGAACCCGTGGCAGATTACCTTGACCACCGATCATCCGAACGGCGGCCCCTTCACCAGCTATCCCCACCTGATCCGACTGCTGATGGACAAATCGTTCCGTGACGAACAGCTCGCGAAGCTGCATCCCGATGTCGCGCAGCAAGCCGCGCTGGCGAGCATGACGCGCGAACTGAGTTTCGACGAGATCGCCATCCTGACGCGCGCCGCCCCAGCCAGGTTGCTCGGCCTGCGCGACCGTGGACGTCTGAATGCGGGCGCTGCCGCCGATATCGCCGTGTATCGCGAGCAGGCCGACCGTGAGGCGATGTTTACCGCGCCCGAGTATGTGTTCAAGGATGGCGAACTGGTCGCGCGCAACGGCCGCATCGTCGCGACGCCCGCCGGCGGCACGCACTATGTCGAGCCGGAGTTCGACCGCTCGATCGAGCGCACGCTGGCCGAATACAGCGATACCTATCTGGCGTTCAACTTCCGTCACGCCGCGATCGGCCGCGACGAGTTGTGCTCGTGCTGCAACGGCGGCCGGCTGCTGCCCGCCGCGTGCAGCGTCCACCCGCACGAGCCTGCGGGACAGCAATCATGAGCGGCGCCGTTAGCATGCAGCCCGACACCGCCGCGACGGTGACGCCGCTCGCCATCAACGGCGTGACAATCGACGACACGTTCGCCGAAGCGTTCCCGATGAAAGCGACGCGCCTCATCATCACCGCCCGCAACGAAACCTGGGCACGCCACGCGGCAATCGCGGCGACGGGCTTCGCAACGTCCGTGATCGCCTGTGGCTGCGAGGCGGGCATCGAGGGGGCGATCCCGCCGGAGGAATCGCCGGACGGCAGACCGGGCATCGCCATCCTGCTGTTTTCGATGTCCGGCAAGGAGTTGGCCAAACAGGTCGAACGCCGCGTGGGCCAGTGCGTGCTCACTTGTCCGACCACCGCTGTCTATGCGGGTATCGCAGCGGGAGAACCCATCGCCCTGGCCAAAAACCTGCGCTTTTTTGGGGATGGCTGGCAGATTTCGAAGATGATCGACGGCGTGCGCTACTGGCGCATCCCTGTGATGGACGGCGAATTCGTCGCCGAGGAAACGACTGCGGTCATCAAGGGAGTGGGCGGCGGCAACCTGCTGTTTCTCGCGCGCGATACGGATGCGGCGCTTGCCGCAGCGGAAGCTGCCGTCAACGCGATGCGGTGCGTTCCGAACGTGATCATGCCGTTTCCAGGTGGCGTGGTGCGCTCCGGCTCGAAAGTCGGCTCGAAGTATTCGGCGCTGCCCGCCTCGACCAACGACGCGTTCTGCCCCACTCTCGCCGAACTCGCGCCTCGCACCGAACTGACTGCGGATACGCGCAGCGTGCTGGAAATCGTCATCGACGGACTCAGCGACGCCGATGTCGCACAAGCGATGCGCGCAGGCATCCAGGCCGTGACGGCGCGTGGTGCGGCGGCGGGCGTCCTGCGTATCTCGGCGGGCAATTACGGCGGCAAGCTCGGACCGTTTCACTTCCACTTGCGCCAACTGTGCGGCGACCGGGAGGTTTCATGAAGCGCATCACGCTGAGCCTCAGACACGTGCCTGCGCTACGCATCGATGCGCGAGATTTATTGCCCGCTGCGCTCGCCGGGCTTACGGTTCACGAGATCGAGAGTCTGCCGCTGTGGCACGGCACGGAACGCCTGGCGCTGGCCGAACTCTTCGACGTTCTTCTTGACGACAACGCTTCAGGCGACACGCCTTGTCTCGTGTTCGCCGGCGATCTGCGCCGCTTTGATCGCGTCGGCGAGAAGATGGACGGTGGGCAGTTGATCGTCGAAGGCAGTGTCGGCGATCTGCTCGGCGCGCAGATGACGGCGGGCTCCATCGTCGCTTCCGGCGACAGTGGCAGTTTCACTGCCTGCGAACTGACTGGCGGCCGTATTGAAATCGGCGGCAATACGGGAGACTTTGCCGCTGCCGCGTTGCCCGGAGACATGGACGGCATGCGCGGCGGCACGCTCATTGTGCGCGGCGATGCGGGCGAGCGCTTCGGCGACCGGATGCGACGCGGCATTGCGCTGGTGTTCGGCAGTGCCGGCGCTTTCGCGGCGTCGCGGATGGTAGCGGGCACGATTGGGATCGCGGGCCAGGTGGGCGAACATCTCGCCTACGGCATGCGGCGCGGTTCGCTTGTGTTGCCGGGCGCACAACCGTTGCTCGGGAATCGCTTTACAGAAAATCACGGCGACGTCGACGTGTTCTGGCGACTGATGTCACGCAGTCTTGCTCGTGAAGGTGGCGCGTTTGCAGCGCTGGCGGAGACTACGCCGCGGCGTTGGGTGGGAGATGTGTCGGTCGAAGGGAAGGGGGAAGTGCTGGTTGTGGCGTGATGGCGCTGCGGGTGGCGGGCGGCCACCTCTTAGGCTGCACGCCGTTACCCTTACCCTTCCCCCACCGCCCGCGCCGCCTCCGCCAGCAACGTGTCTTTAAACGCATCCGCCGCCGCCGACAAATGCTTGCTCTCGCGATGCACGACGTACAGATACCGGACAATCGGAAAGCGTTCCACGTCGAGCACCTTGATGCGTAGCGTCTCCAGCTCCGGCATGATGGTCTGCAGCGGGACGATGGACAAACCCATCCCGGCATGCACGCCGCACTTGACCGCATCGTTGCTGCTCACCTCCATGCCCGGCCGGAACGTGATGCGATGCTCGGCAAAAAAACGCTCCATCGCGCGCCGCGTGCCGGAACCCGGCTCACGCACCAGAAAGATCTCACCTTCCAGCGCTGACAGCGGAATCGCGCGCTGCCGGGCGAGCGGGTGATCGGGTGGCGCAATCACCACCAAGGGGTTCTTCATGAACCGTTGCGCGACGAGCCCCTGCCCCTCCGGCGGCTGCCCCATGATCGCCAGGTCCGTTTCGTTGCTCGCCAGCTCGCCTAATACCGTTCCCCGGTTGGCGACGTTCAGATGCACGCGCACACCGGGAAACGACTTCGTGTACTTCGCGATGAGTTGCAGCGCCAGGTAGCTGGCCGTCCCCGACACCGCAGAGATTTTGATCTTCCCCTGCTTCGTGTCGCGCAACTGATCGAGCGACTCTTCGAGAATCGCCAGTTGCTGTTGAATCGAGCGGGTGTGGCTGTATACCTGCTGGCCCACTTCCGTCAGAAAAATACGCCGACCCATTTGCTCGAAAAGCGGCATGCCGACGCTTTCCTCCAGATGTTTGAGCTGGCCCGAAACGCCAGGTTGCGTCATATGCAATTCTTCCGCGGCGCGGGAAAAGCTCAAATGGCGCGCGGCTGCCTCAAAGACCCTCAGTTGACGCAATGTCAAATGCAGCATCCGCCTCTCTCCTCGCACAGCTCCATTGGCTCCGTTCTGGTGCCACCACTGTATCAGCCGTGGTTACGACGGCAATGCCCATAACGGAGTACAGCTTTGTGTTCGATGCCCGCCGTCATTGGGCCGCAGGGCAGGTTATGGGTTGGATAAGAAACCGGAATGAGTCAATTCGGCGGCACGCCACTACCATCGTTTCAACAGGCAAGGCAGAGCACGAAACTCTGCGAAGCCTCATGACCTATCTGCTCGACAGATTACCGACAACAGACAAGAGGCGTGCCCATGTTCAGCTTCAAACAAACCATCGCGGCAACCGATCCGGAATTGCATCGGGCCATTTTCGCGGAATCGCTCCGCCAGCAACATCATATCGAATTGATTGCATCGGAGAACTATGCGTCGCCTGGCGTGCTGGAAGCGCAAGGGTCGCTGCTCACCAACAAGTATGCCGAAGGCTATCCCGGCAAGCGGTACTACGGTGGTTGCGAGCATGTGGATGTGGCCGAGCAGTTGGCGATCGATCGCGCCAAACAGCTTTTCAACGCCGACTACGCGAACGTGCAGCCGCACTCCGGTTCGCAGGCGAATCAGGCCGTCTACCTCGCCATGCTGAAACCCGGCGACACGATCCTCGGCATGTCGCTTGCCCACGGTGGACACCTGACTCACGGCGCCTCGGTGAACGTGAGCGGCAAACTCTTCAAGGCAGTCTCGTATGGCCTGCATCCCGACACGGAAGTCATCGACTACGACGAAGTCGAACGGCTGGCGCATGAACACAAGCCACGCATGATCGTCGCAGGTGCGTCGGCTTATTCGCTCGTGATCGACTGGCAGCGTTTTCGCGCCATTGCGGACGCGGTGGGCGCGTATCTGTTCGTCGACATGGCGCACTACGCCGGCCTGATTGCCGCCGGCCTTTATCCGAGCCCGGTGGGTATCGCCGACTTCGTGACGTCCACGACCCACAAGACGTTGCGCGGACCGCGCGGCGGTCTCATCCTGTCCAGCGCCGAACACGAGAAGGTGCTCAATTCGACCATCTTCCCGGGTATCCAGGGTGGGCCCTTGATGCACGTGATCGCCGCGAAGGCCGTTGCATTCCGCGAAGCGATGACCGACGAGTTCAGGCAATACCAGCAGCAGGTCATCACCAACGCGCGAATCATGGCCGAAACGCTACAGGCACGCGGCCTGCGCATCGTGTCGGGGCGCACCGACTCTCACCTTTTTCTCGTCGACCTGCGGCCGAAAAACATCACCGGCAAGGACGCTGAGGCGGCGCTCGGCAAAGCCTCGATCACCGTCAACAAGAACGCAATTCCGAACGATCCGCAAAAGCCGTTCGTGACGAGCGGCATCCGCGTCGGCTCGCCCGCGATGACGACGCGCGGTTTCGGCGACCACGAAGCGCAGCAGCTTGCCAATCTGATCGCCGACGTGCTCGAAGCGCCGCAAAACGATCTGGTGATCCGCCGCGTAACGGATGCGGTGAATGCACTGACCAGTCAGTTTCCGGTTTACGGCGACGCGCCGAACCATCCGCACGAAGCCATCGCAGGCCATACCGCGATCTGAACATACCTGTCAATACCGCTGCAAGAACGGAGGAGTCAAGACATGTCGAATACATCAGGCACGCGCATCCCGGGTCGCAATTTTCTCGCCGTTCCGGGCCCCACGAATATCCCCGATGCTGTGTTGCGGGCGATGATGGTCTCAATGGAAGACCACCGTTCAAGCCGCTTTCCCGAGTTAACCAACGGCATATTGAGCGATCTCAAATCGATCTACAAGACCACGAGCGGCCAGCCGTTCGTCTTTCCGTCATCGGGAACCGGCGCATGGGAAGCGGCGCTCACCAACACGCTGTCGCCGGGCGATAAGGTGCTGGTCGCGCGTTTCGGACAGTTCAGTCACCTGTGGGCCGATATGGCGCAACGCCTCGGTTTCGAAGTCGAAATCATCGACGTCGACTGGGGTGAAGGCGTGCCCGTCGAGCGTATCGAGGAGGTGTTGCGCGCGGACAAGCAGCATGCGATCAAGGGCATTCTCGCGTGTCACAACGAGACCGCGACCGGCGTGACGAGCGACATCGGCGCGCTGCGCCACGCGATGGATAGCGCGCACCATCCGGCGCTGTTGTTCGTCGACGGTGTGAGTTCGATCGGCTGCATTGACTTTCGCATGGACGACTGGCGCGTCGACCTCGCGGTCACGGGTTCGCAGAAAGGCCTGATGCTGCCGGCGGGTCTCGGCATCCTGTGTGTCAGCCCCAAGGCGTTGAAGGCCATCGAACACGCAAAGTCGCGGCGCTGCTACTTCGATCTCACCGACATGATCAAGGCCAATGCGACCGGCTACTTCCCCTACACACCGGCGCTGTCGCTGCTCTACGGTCTGCGCACTGCGCTCGATCTGATTCTTCAGGAAGGTCTCGACAACGTCTTCGCCCGTCATCATTACCTCGCGCAAGGCGTGCGCGTCGCAGTGACCGAAGGCTGGGGGCTCGAGTTGTGCGCCAAGGCGCCCAAGTGGCATTCCGACACGGTTAGCGCGATCGTCGTACCCGAAGGTTTCAATGCCGCGCAGGTCATCGACATCGCGTTCCGCCGCTACAACCTGGCACTCGGCGCGGGCTTGTCGAAAGTCGCGGGCAAGGTGTTCCGCATCGGCCACCTTGGCGATCTGAACGAGTTGATGCTGATGGGCGCCATCGCGGGCGCGGAGATGGCGATGCTCGACATCGGCATCAACGTACGCCCGGGCAGTGGCACCGGCGCCGCCGCGCAGTACTGGCGCACTCACGACCGCGCGCAGAAAGCGCAGCCCGCGCGCATCGCCGCCGCGGCTTGAGCCTCTATTGCCTATCCTCAACCAGGACCTTGCCGCCAGGACGCCGACAGTATGCGACATGACATTGTTTTTCTCGATCGCTCCACGTTGAAGGCCGACGTGCGGCGTCCGGCCTTCGAGCATCATTGGCAACAATATGCCGTGAGCGCGGCGAACGAGGCGGCGGACCGGCTCGAAGGCGCAACCATTGCGATCACGAACAAGGTGCCGTTGCGCGCCGAAACGCTCGCCAGGCTGCCGCGTCTAAAGCTGATCGCGGTGGCGGCAACCGGCCATGACGTCATCGATACCGTGTACTGCAAGGCGCACGGTATCGCCGTGACGAACATCCGGCAATACGCGACGCACACCGTGCCCGAACATACGTTCGCGCTCATTCTCGCGCTGCGCCGCAATCTGCTGGCGTATCGCGACGATGTGCGGCGCGGCCGGTGGCAAAACTCCAAGCAGTTCTGCTTCTTCGATCATCCGATTCGCGACTTGCATGGCGCGACCATCGGAATCATCGGCGAAGGCTCGCTGGGACAAGGCACCGCCGCCATTGCGCGCGGCTTCGGCATGCGCGTGCTGTTTGCGGAGCACGCTTCGTCGAAGGCGAAGGAGAAGGCACACGACATCGCCTACACGCCGCTCGATACGCTGCTGCGCGAAGCGGATGTCGTGTCGTTGCACATGCCGCTCAGACCGGAAACGCACCATCTGATTGCGCTCGATCAGTTGCGCATGATGAAGCGCAGCGCCTTGCTCATCAACACCGCACGCGGCGGCCTCGTGTGCGAAGCGTCGCTCGCCACGGCACTGCGCGAAGGATTGATCGCGGGCGCAGGCTTCGACGTCCTGACCACGGAGCCGCCCAAGGAAGGCAATCCGCTGCTCGAACTGGACCTGCCGAACTTCATCCTGACACCGCACGTCGCGTGGGCGTCGGACGGCGCGATGCAGTTCCTCGCAGACCAGCTGATCGACAACGTGGAGGCATTCGCGCGTGGCGAGCCGCAGCATCTCGTCGTCTGATCGCGGCTGGAACACACATTCGACGCACCCCATCATTTCATTCGTTCGGGAAGACCACCATGGATATCCATGAATATCAGGCCAAGGAACTGCTGTCCGGCTTCGGCGTGCCGATCCAGCGCGGCGCAGTCGCCTATACACCCGACCAGGCCGTGTATTGCGCCACGGAACTCGGCGGCTGGCATTGGGCCGTGAAAGCGCAAATTCACTCCGGCGCACGTGGCAAGGCAGGCGGCATTAAATTGTGCGAGACCTATCACGAGGTGCACGAAGCGGCGAGCGGACTGTTCGGCAAGCGCCTGGTGACGGGACAGACCGGACCGGAAGGCAAGATCGTCGAGCGGGTCTATGTAGAAGTGGCCGAAAAATTCGAGCGCGAAATTTATCTGGGCATCGTGCTCGATCGCAAGGCCGAACGCGTGCGTGTGATCGTGTCGGCACAGGGCGGCATGGACATCGAGGAAATCGTCCACACTGCGCCGGAGGCCGTTTTGCAAACGGTCGTCGAACCGGCTGTCGGTCTTCAGCCGTTCCAGGCGCGCGAGCTGGCGTTCGGGCTCGGTCTGAACAGCAAACAGGTGAGCCGTGCCGTTGCCGCGATCATGGGCGCTTACCGCGCGTTCCGCGATCTCGACGCGACCATGGTGGAAATCAATCCGCTCGTCGTGACCCATGACGACCGTGTCATCGCACTCGACGCCAAAGTTTCCTTCGACGACAACGGCCTGTTCCGTCATCCGCATGTCTCCGAGATGCGTGACGCCGCGCAGGAAGACCCGCGCGAAGCTGAAGCCGCTCAATTCGGGCTCAACTACGTCGGGCTGGAAGGCGACATTGGCTGCATCATCAACGGCGCCGGTCTCGCGATGGCCACGATGGACACCATCAAATACGCGGGCGGTGAACCCGCGAACTTTCTCGACGTGGGTGGCGGCGCTTCGCCCGAGCGGGTGGCCGCCGCGTTCCGGCTGGTCCTGTCGGATCCGAATGTCTCCGCGATTCTGGTGAACATCTTCGCCGGCATCAACCGCTGCGACTGGGTTGCCGAAGGGGTCGTGCAGGCGGCAAAGAATCTGCGGGTGCCGCTTGTCGTACGCCTGGCTGGCACCCATGTCGAAGAAGGACGCCGGATCGTGCGCGACAGCGGACTTCCCATCATCGCGGCCGAAACCCTGCTCGAAGCAGCGCAAAAGGCCGTCGAAGCATCCAAGGCGCACCGCGCCAGAAAGAGTCACTAGGAGCGCATCCATGAGCATCCTGATCGATGAAAACACCCCGGTGATCGTGCAGGGCTTCACCGGCGACAAAGCCACCTTCCACGCACAGGAGATGATCGCCTACGGCACCAATGTGGTCGGCGGCGTGACGCCGGGCAAAGGCGGCCAGCGGCACCTCGACCGTCCGGTATTCAACACGGTGAAGGACGCCGTGCGTGCCACCGGCGCCACCGCCAGCCTCGTGTTCGTGCCGCCGCCTTTCTGCGGCGACTCGATCATGGAAGCGGCGGACGCCGGCCTGCAACTCGTCTGCGCGATCACCGACGGCATTCCCGCCCAGGACATGATGCGCATCAAGCGCTATCTGCTGCGCTATCCCAAGGAAACCCGCACGATGGTCGTGGGGCCGAACTGCGCCGGCATCATCAGTGCGGGCCGAGCCATGCTCGGCATCATGCCGGGTCATATCTACCGGCGCGGCTCGGTCGGGATCGTGTCGCGCTCGGGCACGCTCGGTTATGAGGCCGCCGCCCAACTCAACGAGTTTGGCCTGGGTGTCACGACGAGCGTCGGCATCGGCGGCGATCCGATCAACGGTAGTTCCTTTCTCGATCATCTGAAGCTGTTCGAGCAGGACCCGCAGACCGAGGTGGTCATCATGATCGGCGAGATCGGCGGCCCCCAGGAAGCAGAGGCGTCCCGCTGGGTCAGCGAGCACATGACCAAGCCGGTGGTCGGCTATGTCGCCGGGCTCACTGCGCCCAAAGGCCGCCG
This sequence comes from Paraburkholderia aromaticivorans, assembly GCF_012689525.1. Classification (NCBI taxonomy): domain Bacteria; kingdom Pseudomonadati; phylum Pseudomonadota; class Betaproteobacteria; order Burkholderiales; family Burkholderiaceae; genus Paraburkholderia; species Paraburkholderia aromaticivorans. The sequence goes on along the minus strand of NZ_CP051514.1, from coordinate 1,965,566 downwards.
CATGGGCCATGCCGGTGCAATCATCTCCGCGACCGGCGACAGTGCCGCTGAAAAAGCCGAGATCATGAAGTCGTATGGCCTGCTGGTGGCGCCGAGCGCCTCCGAGCTGGGCTCCACTGTTGCTATGGCGCTGGCTCAAAATGTTACCCGCCGCGTCGCTTGAGCGGGCGCCCGCCCCCACCCCTCCCGACCAGGCGGGCGGCGAACCGCCAAACCGGGAACGCATCGGCGAGCCGGCGCGGCAGCCGCTGCCGTCAGCTTCGCAGATCGAGCGGCTGGCGGCGGCTTCCGCCGCGCTGCCCGCGCTGAATGCGAAGGCGTATGAACCCTGCGTCGTCAACCTGCTGTTCGGCTTGTTATGCGACGTTGCGCGCCGTCGTCAGCCGCAGGTTGAACTCGCGTTACGCGGCGAGCCGTTGCCCGCCGACGTACCGCGCGCGGTGTGGCGCCGCAGTTTGCAGGCGCAGGGAATCTGGTTCCAGTTGCTGAGTATTGCCGAGCAGAGCACGGCGATGCGCCGGCGTCGCGAGATCGAGATCGAGAGCGGCTATGACAGGCTACCCGCCTCGTTCGCGCGGGTGGTCGCGGAAGCGGCCGCGGCGGGCGTGCCGGTCGAGGAAGTCCGCTCGGTGCTTCAGCGTCTGAAAATCCGCCCGGTCATCACGGCGCATCCGACCGAAGCGAAGCGCGTCACCGTGCTGGAAATCCACCGCCGCATCTACCGGCGACTCATGGATCTGGAATCGCCGCGCTGGACACCCCGCGAGCGCCGCGCGCTCGTCAGCGCGCTCGGCAACGAAATCGAACTGCTGTGGATGAGCGGTGAACTGCGCCGCGAAAAGCCCACCGTCGCGCAGGAAGTAGCATGGGGTCTGCACTTCTTCGGCGAGACGCTTTTCGAGGCGGTGCCGCTTCTGTTCGACAAGCTCGACGACGCGCTGCGCCAATCGTATCCCGGCGAAAACTTCGAGACGCCGCGCTTTTTTCAGTTCGGTTCATGGATCGGCGGCGACCGTGACGGCAATCCCTTTGTCAACAATGACGTCACGCGGGCGACGTTGCACGAAAATCGTCTGGCGTGCCTGAAGCGCTATCGTCAACGGTTGATCGAGTTGACGCAAACGCTCAGCATCACCGCTGAAGCCATGCCCGTGCCGCAGAGTTTCCAGAAGGAACTGGCGCGTGCACTCGAACAAAGCGGCGACGGCGCGGCCATTGCCGCGCGCAATCCGGGCGAGTTGTTTCGCCAATATCTGACCTGTATCCAGCGCCGGCTCGACGCGACGCTCGCCGATGCGCAACGGCGCGGCGCGGGTGAACCGGTTGAGGGCGGCTATGCGAGCGCGGATGAACTTGCGGCCGAGCTTCGCGTAATCGAGCAGGCGTTGCTTGCAACCGAAAGCGCCGCATTGGCCGGCTCGCTGGTGCGGCCGTTGCGGCATGAGGTCGAGACGTTCCGCTTCTGCACCGTGCAACTCGACCTGCGCGAGAACACGACAGTGACAGGAAAAACGCTGGCAGCGCTCTGGCGTGCCCAGGCGGAACCCGGCGATGAGCCGCCGGCCATTCCGTCGCCCGAGTGGAAGGCATGGTTGCTGGCCGAACTGGCCCGGCCTCGCGAAAAAGAGGCATGCCGTGATGACTTGCTGAAAACGCTGCCTGCAGTCGAAGCGGAGACCTTGCAAATTTTCCGCACGGTGCGCGACATGCGCAAGCAGGTGGATCGTAATGCGTTCGGCGCGTTCGTTTTGAGCATGACGCATCACGCGACGGACGTGCTCGGTGTCTACCTGCTCGCGAAGGAGGCCGGCCTTTTCACCGACGCGGCCGGCGTCGAAAGCTGCACGCTGCCGGTGGTGCCGCTGCTCGAAACCATCGACGACCTGAGGCGCGCGCCCGACATTTTGCGTGAACTGCTGGCGGTGCCAATGGTCCGGCGCAGCATTCGCGCGCAGGGCGGTGTGCTCGAAATCATGATCGGCTATTCGGACTCCAACAAGGACGGCGGATTCTTCGCGAGTAACTGGGAGTTGTCGAAGGCGCAGACCAGGATCACGCGGGTCGGCAATGAACTGGGCGTGAGCATCGCCTTCTTCCATGGCCGCGGCGGCTCGGTCAGCCGGGGTGGCGTGCCCGCGGGCCGCGCCATCGCGGCGCTGCCGGCCAGTTCGGTCAACGGCCGCTTTCGGGTCACGGAACAGGGTGAAGTCGTCTCGTTCAAGTACGCGAATCGCGGCACGGCGCAGTATCACGTCGAATTGCTCGCGTCGAGTGTGCTTGAGCACACTTTCAAGTCGGAGCGCGAAGACGAACTCGTGCCGAGAGGCGAATTCGACGAGGCGATGGAAGCGCTCTCCGGCGCGTCGCGCGCCGCCTACGCGAAGTTTATCGAACAGCCCGACCTGATCACCTACTTTCAGGCCGCCAGCCCGCTTGAAGAGCTGTCCATGCTGAACATGGGATCGCGCCCTGCGCGGCGCTTCGGAGCACGCAGCATGCAAGACCTGCGCGCCATTCCGTGGGTGTTTGCGTGGGCGCAGAACCGGCACGCGCTGACGGGCTGGTATGGGGTTGGCAGTGCCATTGCCGCGTTTCTCGAGGTCCGCAAGGAACGCGGGCTCGACCTGCTGAGCCGGATGTTCAACGAGTCGCGGCTGTTCCGTCTGATCATCGACGAAGTCGAGAAGACACTCGCACAGGTCGATCTCGACATCGCCCGCGGTTACGCGGATCTCGTGCCTGATGAAGCGGTGCGCGAGGCCATCTTCGCGCAGATCGAAAAGGAACATCGCCTCACGACCGAGATGGTGCTCAAGCTGAGCGGTGGACGTGAAGTCGCCGAGCGCTTTCCGCAATTCCGCGAGCGGCTCGCGCGCCGACTGCCGGCTATCAACCAGGTCGGACGTCAGCAGATCGAGTTGTTGCGGCTCTATCGGCAAACCGTCAACGATCAGGAACGAAGGAGCTACCTGATGCCGCTCCTGCTGTCCATCAACTGCATTGCGTCCGGCTTTGGCGCCACGGGTTGATGCCCCCTGACATTCGAAACGAAACCCGCGGCGGTCGTTGCGCCGTGAGCGAACCCTCAACAAGGAGATCCACTATGAGCTTTACCGTGATCGAACAGGCGACACCGCGACTGCATCGCTCGGAACTGGCGGTGCCCGGCTCCAATCCGGCGATGTTCGAAAAAGCCGCCAAATCCGCCGCCGATATCGTCTTCCTCGACTGCGAGGACGCCGTCGCTCCCGACGACAAGGAGCAGGCGCGCAAGAATATCGTCGAGGGGTTGAACGATATCGACTGGGGCACGAAGACGACGATGGTCCGCATCAACGGTCTGGATACACACTACATGTATCGCGATGTGGTGGATATCGTCGAAGCCTGTCCGAGGCTCGATATGATCCTGATTCCGAAAGTCGGGGTCGCGGCGGATGTGTATGCGATCGACATGCTGGTCACGCAGATCGAAAATGCGAAGAAACGCAGCCGCCGCATCGGCTTCGAAGTGCTGATCGAGACCGCGCTCGGCATGGCGAATGTGGAGTCGATCGCGCAATCGAGCAAGCGGCTCGAAGCAATGTCGTTCGGCGTGGCGGACTATGCAGCGTCCACGCGGGCGCGCACCACCGTGATTGGCGGCGTCAATCGCGACTATGGCGTGCTGAGCGACAAGGATGAGCGCGGCGAGCGCGATTATTTCTGGGCCGACCAGTGGCATGCCGCGCAAACACGCATGATGGTCGCGTGCCGCGCGTACGGATTGCGTCCAATCGACGGGCCGTTTGGCGATTTCAGCGATCCCGACGGTTACGACGCCGCGGCCCGGCGCGCCGCCGTGCTGGGCTACGAGGGCAAGTGGGCAATCCATCCTTCGCAGATCGAACTGGCCAACCGGGTCTTCACGCCGACGGTCGCCGAAGTCACCCGTGCACAACGCATCATGGAGGCTATGGCGCAAGCGGCAAAAGACGGCAAGGGCGCGGTCTCGCTGGATGGCCGGCTGATCGACGCGGCAAGCATCCGGATGGCTGAAGCGCTGCTGGCGAGCGCGAATGCGATTGCTGCGTCGGCCAAAGCTGCATAGGCCAAAGTTGCATAGGGCAAGCTTGCGTCGGCCGAATGGTACGCACCGGCGCGGGCGGCGCGGCCCTGTGGCGAATGAGGTCATTCATTCGTCCGCGGCGCGCCGCTATGCCTGCATGGCCGTCCGCCTCTCATCAAGGACCTCCTTGGCATGGCGGCCCCGCACTCCTCGCCACGCTGCGATCATCGAATCGGCGGCCCGATCGATGTCCTCTTCCGTGGTCGGCCACGAGATCACCGACACGCGCATCACCTCGCGTCCGCGCCAGCGTGCGCCGGCGGCATGGCACACCCCTGCCGCCTGGATCCGCGCAATCGTTTCGACGGTCAGCGCGTCGTGCTGCTGCGCCGCTTCGCCCGCGCCGAATTGCACGACGAACTGATTCAATGCGACTTCGTTGAGAATCTCGATGCCGGGTACCACGGCCAGACGCTGCGCCATGCGTCCCGCCAGCACGCAGTGCCGCTCGATCATCGCCGCAACGCCCTCCCGGCCGAATGCGCGCAATAACGCCCACAACGCAAAGCCGCGTGCGCGTCGGGACAACTCAGGGGCATAGTGCAATGGATCGCGGATCGCATCGCCGGCGTCCGGCAGGTAGCTCGCACCGATCGTCATGGCGCGCCGATGCGCGTCCGCATCCCGTACGAATGCGCAACCGCATTCGTACGGCGCCTGAAGCCATTTGTGCGCGTCGGTGGCCCACGAGTCCGCACGGTCGAATCCCCGTGCGAGGTGCGCGCGCGCCGGCGAGGCTCTGGCCCACAAGCCAAATGCGCCGTCGACATGCAGCCAGCCACCGCGCGCCTGCGTGAGCGTCGCGATGTCGTCGATGGGATCGAATGCGCCCGTCATGATATGGCCGGCCTGCGCGATCACGATGAGCGGACCAGGACAACGAGCAAGCGCCACGCGCAAGGCGGCGACCTTCATGCGCCCGGCCTCATCAGTCGCGATCCTGACGACGCGGCGCTCGCCGAAGCCGAGATAGCGCAGCGAGGCCAGCACGCTGGCGTGCGCATCGTCGCCGATACACACCGTGATCGGTGGCGCGCCGAACATGCCGTCCAGTTCGACGTCCCAGCCCACGCGCCTCAGCAACGCACCGCGCGCGGCTGCGAGGCACACGAAGTTGCTCATCGTCGCACCCGTCGTGAAGCCCACCGAGCACTCACGCGGCAGGTGCAGGATATCGACCAGCCATTGCGCCGCGACCTGCTCGGCCACCGCGCCCGCAGGCGCGCCTTGATAGCAGCCTGCGTTTTGCCCCCAGACGCTGGTGAGCCAGTCCGCCGCCACGCCCACCGGATGAGAGCCGCCGACGACCCAACTGAAAAAGCGCGCGCCTGCCGTTCCCATCAAGCCGGGTTCGGCGGCCACGACAAGGCGCTCGATGACCTCGGCGGCCGGCGCGCCGGTTTCGGGCGTGGGGCCGCCAAAGGCTTCAAGCAAGGCGTTGAAGTCCGCTGAGGCCGCGGGCGGCTGTGAGTGGCGCGCTTCATGAAAGCGCAGCGCATGGCGATAGGCGGTTTCGAGCGCGGCGCTGGAATCGCTCAAATCGCTCGAATCGCCAGTGTTGCCTGAATCGTTGAATTTGCGGGACACGATGGTTTCCGCCCTGCCTGCGGAGTGAACACAACTCGCCGCCATGTCCTGACCGGCTAACGCGCGGGAACCTGCCAGAACGGCTGCGGCGGATGAAACGCCTGACCGTCCGCAAACCGCTCTGCCGAGCGCAAGGTGTTTTCGATGAGCATCGTCACCGTCATCGGCCCCACTCCGCCCGGCACCGGCGTAATCCACGCCGCACGCTCGCGTACCGCGTCGAAATCGACATCGCCGACAATCCGGCCGTCAGCCACGCGGTTGATGCCGACATCGATCACGATGGCCCCCTCCTTCACCATTTCCGCCTTGATGAGCCCGGGCTTGCCGGCGGCCACGACGAGAATGTCCGCGTGAATCGTGTGGTGCGCGAGATCGCGTGTCTTCACGTGGCAGACCGTCACAGTCGCTTCTTTCTGCAGCAGCATCAGCGCCATCGGTTTGCCGACAATATTGCTCGCGCCAACCACCACGACGTTCTTGCCCGCCACGTCGATCCCCGTCGTTTCGAGTAGCAGTTGCACCCCATACGGCGTGCACGGCGGAAAGACCGAATTGCCGATCACGAGCGCACCAACGTTGTACAGATGAAACCCGTCCACGTCCTTGTCCACGACGATGCCCTCCAGCACCCGCCGCACCTCGACCTGAGGCGGCAGCGGCAACTGCACGAGGATGCCGTGTGTGGTGGGATCGACATTGAGCGAGGCAATCCGGTCGAGCAGGTCGGTCTCCGCGCAATCGGCGGGGAAGCGGTGCATGAACGAACGCACACCGCTTTCCTCGCACGCCTTCACCTTGTTCGCGACGTAGACTTGCGAAGCCGGGTTGTCGCCGACCAGCACGACGGCGAGTCCGGGCACGATGCCGCGCGCCGAGAGCGCGGCGACGCGTTCACGAAACCGAACGCGCAGCCGCCGTGCGAGATGCTTCCCATCGATGATCTGCGCCGTCATCGCGATCAGACCGCGCCCGGAATCCAGCTTGTTCCCGCCAACGGCACACGCGCCATAGCCGCGGCTTCAACGGTCAGCGCGACGAGATCCTCCCGCTCCAGGTGGTGCACGTTCTGCTTGCCGCACGCCCGCGCGATCGTGGTCAGTTCCATATTGAGCGTCTTGAGATAGTTCTTCAGACGCTTCGCGCCGATCTCGGGTTGCAGGCGCTCCTGCAACACCGAATCCTGCGTCGTGATGCCGACCGGGCACTTGCCGGTATGGCAATGATGGCAATAGCCCGGCGCCGTACCAAGGTTCGCGTAGTCGTCGAGTGCGGACACATGCTGGCCGTTTTGCATATACGTGGCGCTATTGCAGCCCAGCGAGAACAGCACGCCCTGCCCGATCGCAACCGCATCCGCGCCCATCGCGAGCGCCTTGGCGATGTCGGCGCCGCTGCGAATGCCGCCCGACACGATCAGCTGCACGGTGCCCTTCATGTTCAGGTCTTCCAGCGCGTCGACCGCCTGGCGTAATGCGGCCAACGTAGGAATACCCACATTCTCGATGAAGCAGGTTTGCGTCGCCGCTGTGCCGCCCTGCATACCGTCGACCACGATCACGTCCGCGCCGGCATGCACCGCGAGCTTCACGTCGTTGAAGGTGCGGGTCGCGCCGACCTTCACATAGATCGGCGTTTGCCAGTCGGTGATCTCGCGCAGTTCGTGAATCTTGATCAGCAGGTCGTCCGGTCCCGTCCAGTCGGGATGGCGCGATGCCGAGCGCTGGTCGATGCCTTCGGGCAGCGTACGCATCTTCGCGACGCGCGGCGAGATCTTCTGACCCAGCAACATGCCGCCGCCGCCCGGTTTCGCGCCCTGACCGATCACGACTTCGATGGCATCGGCGCGGCGCACGTCGTCCGGGTTGAAGCCGTAACGCGACGGCAGGCACTGATAGACGAGCGTCTTCGACGAGCGGCGTTCCTCCTGTGTCATGCCGCCGTCGCCGGTCGTGGTCGAGGTGCCCATTTCGGTCGCCGCGCGGCCAAGCGACTCCTTCACGTTGGCCGACAACGCGCCGAAACTCATGCCCGCCACCGTGATCGGAATCGCCAGTTCGATCGGCTTTTTGGCGAAGCGCGTGCCAAGCACGGTCTTCGTCACGCACTTCTCGCGATAGCCTTCGAGCGGATAGCGCGACAGCGACGCGCCGAGAAACAGCAGATCGTCGAAGTGCGGCACGCGCCGCTTGGCGCCGAGACCGCGGATTTCATACAGACCGTGTGCCGCCGCGTTCTGGATGTAATCGATGGTCTTGCGGTCGAAACCCCAGGATTCTTCGGTGGCGATTTGCTTGATTTGGATGGGCTTGATTTCCATGGCGAGGATCCTTGGGTCAATATTCCTGGTTCGCGTCCGCGTTCCAGTGATACAACGAACGGGCCGAAGCGATGCGCTTGAACGCCTTCGGATCGATGCCGGCGAAGGCCGGACCGGCTGCGCGCAACAACTGTGCAACCGCCTCGACGTCGGCGCCGGTCAGCGGCTCCTCGCGTGCGTCGGCGCCGAGCGACTTGATGCTGCCGCGCACGTAGAGCACTGCCTCGTACAGCGAATCGCCGAGCGCGTCGCCTGCGTCGCCGCACACCACGAGGCGTCCCGCCTGCGCCATGAACGCCGAGAAGCTGCCAACCGAACCCTTGACGACGATATCGGCGCCCTTGAGCGAAATGCCGCAGCGCAAGCCCGCATCACCTTCGATCACCAGCAGTCCGCCATGCGCCGAGGCCCCCGCCGCGTTCGACGCAAAACCCTTCACGTGGACCCGGCCGCTCATCATGTTTTCGGCGACGCCGGTACTCGCGCTGCCGCTGATCGTCACCTTCGCTTCCTTGTTCATGCCGGCGGCGTAGTAGCCCGCGTGGCCGTCGATTTCGATCTCGATCGGCAGGTCGAGTCCCACCGCGATGTTGTGCGCGCCATCGGGATTCGTGATGCGCACCATGCGGGTGCCCTTGTCAGCGGCGTCCTTGTGCAGGAAGCGGTTGAGCTCGGTCACTGGCGTGCTCGCCAGGTCAAAGTTCACACTTTCCATACGTACATCTCCTCGGGAGCCGGTTCGAACACGCGTGCATGCTTGATGTCGGGCAGATGGGCCAGCGAGCGGAACTCGGAGGCAATCGCCACGTAGTCGTCGGTTTCGGCAACGACGGCCGGCTTGCAGGCGAACGGATCGCGAATCAACGCGAGCTTGTCGGGCGTGCCCATCAGGAACGTGTAAAACCCGTCGAGCTGCTCGAAGCCCTTTTGCAGCGCGACTTCGAGATCGTCACCTTCGCGCAGGCGGTATTCGAGGAAACGGCATGCGGCTTCGGTATCGTTGTCCGTGTCGAAGCGGATGCCGTGCGGTTCGAGCATCCGGCGCACGCCGTAGGGATTCGACAGCGATCCGTTGTGCACGAGGCAGAAGTCCTCGCCCGCCGTGAACGGGTGGGCGCGATCCGGCGTGACTGCCGATTCGGTCGCCATCCGTGTGTGGCCGACGAGGTGCGTGCCCGTCAGGCCGCTGAACGCGTACCGGTTCGACACTTCCTCCGGCGTGCCCACGTCCTTGTAGAGATCGATCGTGCGACCGGTCGACAAGATGTGCAGCTGCGGATGCTGTTCCTTGATCCAGCGCTTGACCGTATCGGGCGCCAACCCGACGTTCAGCACCGCGTGGTTGCCCTTCGCATGCACGGATGCTTTGGCGCCCATGTGGGCGTTCAGTTCGTGTACAAGCCCTTGCCAGTTGAAGTCTTCGCCGTCATCGGTCAGACCTGAATAGAGACTGATCTTGCGGGTGCCTTCGCTCACCGGATCGGTGAACACGGCAAGGCCCGCCGAATCCGGGCCGCGCTCAGTCATACCGAGCAGCATGGGCACCATTAGTTCGCCCAGCCGCTCGCGCAGCGCCGGCTGCTTGACGAGTAATCCGACAATTCCACACATGGTTTTTTTCTCCTGCGCACAGTCCTGCGTTCAATTGATTTTTGGCGATCGGTGAGACGTTAGAAAAATTCGAGGTAGGACTTCTGTTCCCAGTCCGAGACATGGCGCATGTACTCGATCCATTCCATATGTTTGAGACGAAGGAATTCGCCACCCGCCGGCCCGAGCGCCTCGAGCATCACCTCGTCCCGCTCGAGTGCGTGCAGCGCATCCTGGAGGTTCTGCGGCAGGATGCTGATGCCGTTGTCCTTGAGTTCCTGCGGGTTCAGCTCGTACAGATTCAGATTGCACGGCTTGCCCGGATGCAGCTTGTTGTTCACGCCATCGAGGCCCGCCGCGATCACCGCCGCGGTCGCGAGATAGGCGTTGCAGGCCGCATCGGGCAGACGCAACTCGATCCGGCCGCCAGGAATGCGCACCATCGACGAGCGGTTGTTGTCGCCGTAGCTCACGTACGCGGGCGCCCATGTTGCGCCCGTCAGCGAGCGTCCCACCACCAGCCGTTTGTACGAATTCACGGTCGGGGCGCAGATCGCCGCCAGTGCCGGAGCGTGCTTGAGCAGTCCGGCCGTCCAGTGATAAGCGAGCTTCGAGAGACCGAGCCCGTATTCATCGCGATCGTCGGCGAACAGGTTGCGCTCGCCGTCCGAAATCGACATGTGCATGTGCATGCCGTTGCCCGGCCGGTTCGCGAACGGCTTGGGCATGAACGAACAGATCAGGCCAAGTTCATTAGCGATCTCAGATGCGGCCATCTTGAAGAACACGTAGTGATCCGCGGACTTCAGGCAGTCCGTGTACGTGTAGTTGATTTCGAACTGGCCGTTGGCGTCTTCGTGGTCGATCTGATAGACGTCGATGCCCGCCTTGATCAGCGATTCAGTCAGGCGTTCGAGGAAGACGCGCGAGCGCGACAGACCTTTGTAGTCGTAGCAGGGTTTCGGCAGCGAGTCCGAATCGTCGCATGGCACGATGCGGCCTTCTTCCGTGCGCCGCAGCAGCGAGAACTCCGGTTCGAGCCCGGTATTCAGAATCCAGCCGTGTTCAGTCAGACGCCGGACCTGCTTTTTCAAAGTGACGCGGCTTTCGAAATCCCACGGCTGCTTCTTGACGTGGCCATCGCAGGCGATGCGAGCATAGCCCGGTTGCCACGGCACCAGCGCCAGCGTGTCGAGATCGCCGACCGCCATGAAGTCAGGGCCCTGCGGATCGATCCCGAGGCCCCAGACCGCGAAGCCCGCAAAACCGGCACCTGCCGTCAGGATGCTGTCGAGGTGCGCTGCCGGCACCGACTTGGTCTTCGCGACCCCGTGGATGTCGACGAACTGCGCGAGGATGTATTTCACATCGTTGTCTGCAAGGAATTTCTTGGCTTCTGCGGGGGTCATGTCGATTGTCCTCAAGCGTCATGGTGCTATGTCGGAGAAGCGCCCGACGCGCTGTGCCAGCGCACGGCCAGCGTGCTCGGGCCTTCCTGTCGTTGGCCTACCGGGATGCTGCCTGGTCGATTTCGGTGATCGTGGCGAGACCGACCGGCCCGCCGCCCAACTCGGCAGCAATGCCGACGAGGGTTTCCCACAGGTACATGCCGTACGTGCCGTCGGCCCACAAACGGTAGTACGGCCGGCCTAGCCGCTCGCCCGGCAGCACCGTGACGGCGACACCCGCCATCGACGTGAGCACGACGGGTCTCGCCTCCAGGTCCAACGCGCGAAAGTTGACATTGCAGGTCTGCAGCAGCAACTCGTGCAGGGCCTCCCCGCACAGGGCCAGCGCCAGGTCCTGGCGCAGCACCGGGTAGACACGCAATGCCGGCTCGCGATGGGCCAGCTTCGCCGAGGTCCGGCCACGGAGGCCATCCTCGATCAGGTATTCGGTCAAGCCAAGTCGCGCGATGAAACCGCTCTGCGCCAGCGGCTGCCACGTATTGGGCGTCTCAGGCACAGGGACGCCCTGTTCGGCGAGCCATGCCGCCACGCCCTGCCCTTTGAAGCCGGTGCGGTGCAGATACGACACGTCGGCGATGCCGAGTGTGCGGGCCAGCGCGGCGTCGCCGGCTCCAAAGCGCTCGGCCACCTGCATGTTCTCCAGCACGGTCCACTGCGCGTGGGCCGCCTGCTGGGCATCGCGCGCGGGACTGGCGCGCAACGCCATTGCTGCGTTCGGTGCTTTCATGCGGCCTCCTTCCTGGGTGCGGCGGTCTTCGACGGCGCGGCCTCTTTCTGCCGCAGGTTCTCAGGGTCGTAGAACGGCGTGGGCACGACGGTGGCCGGCACCATGCTGCCGTCGCTCACGCGAAACGTGATACGAGTGCCGGCTGCGGTCAGCGCCGGGCGCACAAACGCGAGACCGATCGTCTTCTGCAGCGTCGGACTCCACGCGACGCTCGTCACGCGCCCGGCGATTTCGCCGCCGTCGATCACGAGATGGCACTCGCGCAAGCTCGCATTCTTCACCCCCTCATCCAGGGCGAAACCGACGAGCCGTTGTTGGGCAGACTGCTTGTCGATGATCTTCAGACTGCGCTGGCCCACAAAAAACGGCTTGTCCATCTTGACCGCCCATTCCATCCCGGCATCGCGGGGCGTCGTGAGACCATCGGTATCCTGGCTGACGATCACGTGGCCTTTTTCGAGCCGCAGAAGTCGTTGTGCTTCGACGCCGAACGCACGGATGCCATATTCGGCACCCGTTTCGACGAGCGTCGTCCATAACGCTTCGCCGTATTCGGCGGGAATATGAATTTCGTAACCCCATTCGCCGACGAAGCCGACCCGCATCAGCCGCGCGGGGACGCGATGCGTGCCAAGTGCGATACCGGTGACTCGAATGCCGAGATACGGAAATGCTTCGGAGGACAGATCGAGATCGACCAGCTTTTCGAGCACGGCACGCGCCTGGCTACCCGCCAGGTTGACAGCCGCATAGCCACCGGTCACGTTGACGATGCCGCAGTCGAGACCCCAGATCGTGTTCAACCGCGACAGCTCGCGATAGATCGCAGCAGCTCCCGACGTCGTGGTGGTGAAGTAGAAGTGATCGTCGGAGAGGCGCGCGATCACGCCGTCGTCGATCACCACGCCCGATTCGTCGCACATCAGCGCGTAGCGTGTCATGCCGGGCTTCAGACCTGCATACTTCGACACGTAGACGCGTTCAAGGAACTCTGCGGCTTGCGGTCCGCGCACTTCGAGCTTGCCGAGTGTGCCCACGTCGATGATGCCGACGCCGTTGCGCACCGCCAGCACTTCCTCCTGGATGCACGTCGCGCGATCCTTGCCCGCCACCGCGTAGTACTCGGGACGCTGCCAGACGCCCGCCGGCATCCACTGCGCGCCGAGCCTGTCATGTTGGGCGTGCAACGGCGTGCGCCGCTCAGGATTGAATCCGCGTCCGGCCAACAACGACATTGGCACGGGATGGAAAAACGGACGCGCCGTGGTCGTGCCGACCTGCTGCGGTTCCTTACCGGTCAGTTGCGCGAGGATGCGCAGGCCGTTCATGTTGGAATGCTTGCCCTGACTCGGGCCCATGCCGTTGGTCGAAAAGCGCTTGAGCAGTTCGATATTGTCGAAACCTTCCTGCACGGCGTTGGCGAAGTCCTTGAGCTGCAGATCTTCATCGAAGTCGACGAAGTTCTTGCCTGCCGCGTGCGGGACGATCGGCCATGCATGCGAGGGCGATTCAGGCTCCGGCGCGACGACGACCGCGTATTCACCGAAAGTACCCGCGCTCGACGCATGACCGCTGTGTATCGCGGCGAGTTCACCGGCGCGACGGCCGTCCTGCAGTTTGCTATCGAAGGTGAACACGCCGTTCACACGGCCGCAGGCGAACACACCTTCCGGTAGCCGGTCAGGAACGAACTGCTCGACAGGCTTCGCGTAGCGCATGCTCGTGCCGGCCTGATACAACAGGTTGGCCGCGGGCGCCCAGCCGACGCTCATCAGCAACGTATCGCATCGGATCTCCCGCGTCTGCACGGGAACGGCCTCCATCCCGACGGGCGGCACCGCGCCGACCCGCACGGCCACCAGCCGGTTGCCTGCCGCATTCGCTACAGCCTCGATCACGCAACTGGACGTCATCACTTCGACCCCGCGTGCTTCGAGTTCGCGGGCGAGTTCTCCAAAGCGGTGCGATACGCGCAAGTCGACCACGGCCGCGACAGCCATTCCGCGCGCCAGCATGTCGAGCGCGGCGCGGTAGCCGTCTGCGTTGGCAGTCAGTACGACCGCGCGCTCGCCTGGCCTCACGGCATAGCGATACGCCAGCCGCTGCGCGGCGGAGGCCAGCATCACGCCAGGCAAATCGTTGTTGTGAAACACCGCAGGTTGCTCGAACGCGCCGCTCGCCACCACGACCGCCTTGGCACGCATCTTTGTGATCCGCGTGGCATCCACGAGCGGGACCCAATGATCCGCGTAATAGGCTGCCGCGAGCGTGCCAGTCAGCACGCGGATGCGCGGATGAGCGCGCACGGTATCGTCAAGCTTGCGCACCGCATGAAAGCGCGCCTCGTCGCCACCGAATTGATACGTGCCGCTGCCACCCGAGCGAGCGTTTTCATCGACGATCACGACGTCCGCGCCACGTTGCGCCGCCGCCAGCGCGGCAGACAAACCAGACGGTCCCGCGCCGATCACCAGCACGTCGCAAAAGCCATAGCGCTTGGGCGTACGAATATGCGGTGCGTCGAACTCGACCTTGCCCAGCCCGGTCATGTTGCGGAACATGCGCTCCCAGCGTGGAAACCAGCGCTTGCTGTAGAACGCCTTATAGTAAAAACCGACTGGCAGGAACGGCGCGAGCTTGCCGATCCAGCGGGCGCGGTCACCGGCCACGCCGCCGACCGTATTGACCGAATGCCAGTTGGCCCCCGCAATGAGTTCCGTGACGTCAGCCCGCACGTTGATGCGCGCACCGTCCTGCAACATCACGTTGACATCGTGATTGGCGAGCGACAGCACGCCACGCGGCCGGTGATATTTGAAACTGCGCCCCAGTACCGACACCTCCGACGCCCACAGCGCACTGGTAATCGTGTCGCCAGCGAAGCCCTTATGGCCCTTACCTTCGTACGAGAAATCGAGCGTCGTATTGCGATCGATCCATTCGCCTGCGTGCTTTGCCAAACGCATTTACGCCTCCCCGCCACTCAGATAGGTTCGGACGACACGATCCTTCGCGGTGTCACGTTCGGCGATAAACCACGTATTGCTCGGCGTATGGCACCACCATTCTTTCTTGAAGCCCGCTGCGCCGTTGCGGCAAAACACGTAGTCCGCCCATTCGTCGTCGGTGGCTGCCGCCGGGTCGGGAATCTCGCGGATCTCGCCCCAGTAGGCAAACTCGGACACGGGTCGCGCGCCGTTGACAGGACAGGTCATGATCTTCATTGCCGTCGCTCCCCGATCAATGGCCAACCGACGCCGCGCCCTTCTCGCCCGTCAACGAGAACTGACGGAAGCGGTCGAGCGTGAAGCCGGTAATGAGCGGATGGTTCGTGTCGTTCACCACTGTGTGCGACATAGTCTTGCCGCAGATCGGCGTGGCCTTGAAACCCCAGGTGCCCCAGCCGGAATCAAGGTAGAAACCCTCGACCGGCGTCTTGCCCATCACTGGCGCAAAGTCAGGCGTCATGTCGGCCATGCCGGCCCACTGACGCATCACCTTCACCTGCGACAGGAATGGGAACATTTCGAGCATGTGTGACGTCAAGCCTTCCACGAAGTCGAGCGTCGAGCGTGTGGAATGCAGTTCATACGGATCGAGCGAGGCGCCCATCACGAGTTCGCCGCGCGCCGACTGACTGATGTAGACGTGCAGGCTGCCGGAGACGAGGATCGGATCGAGCCATGGCTTGAGCGGCTCACTCACCATCGCCTGGAGAGGATGAATGTAGATCGGCGTGCGCAGTCCAACCATATCCGTCATGCGCGGCGTGGAACCGGCCACGGCGCACAGCACCTTGTTGGTCGAGATGTAGCCGCGCGAAGTCTTCACACCCTTCACCTTGCCGCCCACCACGTCGATGCCGAGCACTTCCGTCTGCTGATGGATCTCGACGCCGCGCTGATCGGCGCCTCGGCCGTAGCCCCACGCCACCGCGTCGTGCCGCGCGACCGAACCCGGCGCGTGGTAGAGGGCGCCGAGAATCGGCGCGACCCCGCCGCACGACAGGTCGATCATCGGCGCGGACTGCTTCACATCCTTGGGGCCGACGACTTCGGAGTCGACGCCGTAGTGCTTGTTGACCTCGGCACGCCAGCGCATCGTGCGCATCGCCGAATCTGTGTGGGCGAGCGTGTAGTGACCGCGCGTCGAGTAGAACAGGTTCAGGTCGAAATCCTGCGCCAGGTCTTGCCACAGCTTGACGGAAGCGTCGTAGAACTGCACGCCTTCGGGTGTCAGGTAATTCGAGCGAATGATGGTCGTGTTGCGGCCGGTGTTGCCGCCGCCGATGTAGCCCTTCTCCAGCACGGCGACGTTCGTGATGCCGTGTTCGCGAGCGAGGTAGTAGGCCGACGCTAGACCGTGACCGCCCGCGCCGATAATCACAACGTCATAAGAACGACGCAAAGTGTCATGCTGCGTGAACATCCTCGGTTCGGGATGTTGCTTCGACATTGCGAAACGCGCGAGACGCCACGGCATAGCTTGCTCCTAGTGCGGCCCCTTGCTGCCCGTTGCAGCGCAAGGCCGGGACGATCCTGATCAGGGTTTTGACTACTCACTGACTACCGCAACACCACCGTCTTGTTGCCGTGAATCAGCACGCGGTCTTCGAGGTGATATCGCAAACCCCGTGCCAATACGGCCTTCTCGATATCGCGGCCGAGGCGCACCAGATCGTCAGGACGGTCGGAATGACGCACGCGGATCGTGTCCTGTTCGATGATCGGCCCTTCGTCGAGGTCTTCCGTCACGTAGTGGCACGTCGCGCCTGTCAACTTCACGCCGCGCCCATACGCCTGGTGATACGGCTTGGCACCCACAAAGCTCGGCAGGAACGAATGATGGATGTTGATGATGCGGCCCGGATACGCCGCGCACAGCTTTGGCGATAGCACCTGCATGTAGCGCGCAAGCACCATGGTGTCAGCGCGCGCGTCCTCGAAGAGCCGCTGCACTTCGTCATAGGCGTGCGCCTTGTTGTCGGGTGTAACCGGCACGTGGTGAAACGGGATGCCGTGCCATTCGACAAAGCTGCGCCACGTGTCGTGATTCGAGATCACGCAGGGAATGTCGATGTTGAGTTCACCCGCTTTCCAACGGGCAAGCAGGTCGTACAGACAGTGTTCGAGCTTCGATACCAGAATGACCACGCGCTTTTTCACCGAATGGTCGGTGACTTTCCAATCCATCGAGAACTCGCGCCCAATGCGCGCAAACCGTTCGCGAAACGCGTCGACGCTGAACGGCAACGAATCGGTCGCGATCTCATGGCGCATGAAGAAGCGCTTCTCGATCTCGTCGGCGTGGTGCGTCGCCTCGATGATCCAGCCATGATGTTCGGCGAGAAATGTGCTGACCGCGGCAACGATGCCAATGCGGTCAGGACACGACAGAGTCAGCGTAAAGCGGCGAGGTGCTGGCATGTGGGGTCCAGTTCTCAGTAGGAATAAATGTTGATTCAGAGTAACCATGAAAAAACGACAGGTCAATACAGATAAACTTTATTTCCTATCAAGAAACACCTTATGAGTACCACCTTGGAGATAGGGTTCGGCTCAAGGCGAAGCGTTCGCGCTAAAGCGAGGATGCGAGCCGACGTTGTCTGAACAGCTCCCACCGATAGCGGGCGGTCATGTAGGCATCCATCACGGCGATCGCATAGACGAAGAGACCGCCCGCGTGCCGGCCGATGAACGATCGTCCCGGCGCGGCGAGTTCCATCGTGACGATTCCGAGGGAGAGCATGAAGAAAATCATGATCAGCCCGCGCGTGGGCATCCGGTTGAGCACCTGGCCGCCACCCGGCAGGATCACGGCGGCAGCCAGCACGAGGTACGGATGCAAGGGGCGCCGCGGGCGCGGCGCCGCCGCATTCTGTCCGGACTTGGGTTCCGGATTCGACCCATCGCGGCGGGCGGAAGGTGGCGTCGATTTACCCACGCGCATGAGCACCTCCTGCCGCAAGATCGACGCACATGGCTACGGCCTGATCGAGCAGCGACCTGAGCAGCGCCGCTGGCACGTGCGCCTCGCGAAACGCCGCGGAACGCATCACCAGATATTCACTGCGATCCCCGCTGTGCGCCTGATAGACGATTCTTACGCCACGCCGCGTGACGACCAGTTCCTTCGACCGAGGATCGCCAAAGAGCACCCTCACATGCGGATCCAGTAGCTTCATGGGCAATTCAGCGGCGGAACGGTCAGCTCTGAGCGTCGTATGGCGGGGCCATGCATCCGGCGTGGCGATGCGCACCTGGAGACTATCCGCAGGCGAGTAGAACTCGACGTTTTGTGCACGTGCAAGCAGGTCGAACGTACCTTCCACCGGCAATGCGTGTTTGACGGTGACAAGCAGCCACAACGAAGGAATCTTGCGAAAAACCACGTGATCGGCCAAGGGTTCGATGCGGACCTCGAATCCGCCGTACGACCCCGTGAGTACCGGGAAATTCACGGCATCCTGGGTCAGCTGGTAATTGTCGAATAGCGCGAGACACGCTTCAAACAGCTTGAGACGCCGTTCTTTCAGCGCGTTCCGGTCGCGCCAGTAGATGAATCCGAGTGCAATGACGAACAGCGCGGCCAAGACGGTGCCGGCGAGGTGCATGGTGTGACACTCCGTTCCTGCGGCGCCACTTCTTCCACAGTCGCAGCGGCGCCGTCCCGGTATCAGTAATTTTTCGGCCGGGGCCAGTCCATCGTGAATTGATCCCCACGTTTGACGAATTTATAGCGATGCAATGCGAACCAGATGGAAGCGACGATGTAGAACGCCATGATCGACAGCAGCGATGCGCCATAGCCCAGGTAAGTCGCGAAGTAGGTCGCTACGCACAGGACCAGCAGCACAATCGCCGGAATCGGGTGAAACGGATGGACATAGCCCCGGTTGATGCTGCCAATCGGCCATTGCCGGCGGAACTTGACGATATTGATCGACATGAACGTGTAGCCGAGCAGGCCTGAGAGGATCGAAAACGTGATCACCTGGTCCAGTAAGCCCGTGAAGGCAAACGAAATCGCAATCGGCACAAGAAAGATAATCGCGCGGTAGGGCGTGCGATAGCGCGGGTGCACGGCGCCGAACCACATCGGCATGTAGCGATCGCGCGACATCGAAAACCACGCGCGCGATGCGTCGTTGATGCAGCCGTTGGCCGACGCGACGGCGGAGAACAGCGTGCCCACGAACAGCAGCGTTTGCAAACCCTTACTGCCCGACAGGCGCGCAGCGTCGTATAGCGGTGTCACGGCTTGACCGAGGTATTCCCACGGCATCAGTCCGCTCGCGATGTACCAGGTCATCGCGGCGGCGACCAGTAGCGTGATCATCCCGCACATCGTGCCAAGCGGAATCGATCGACCGGCCGAGCGCACTTCCTCCGCCGCCTGACAGGTGCCTTCGATACCGAGGTAATACCACATGCCGAACTGCAACGCGGCCACCACGCCCAGCCATCCATAAGGCAACGGCGTCAGCAATTCGTGATGCAGCAGCGTATGCCCGGGGTTCCAGGGCTGCACGCCAAAAAACAGCACCACGATAGCGACGAATGCGACCGCCGTGATGACGAAATTGACCGTCAGCGTGACAAACACCCCGCGGTAATTCAGCCACGCCAGAAACGCAATGGTGACAAGTGCGAACGGTCGCGAATCCAGACCCGGGAAACCCGAATCGGCGGCGACAGCCTTGATCAGGTCGCCGACCACCAGCGCATCGGCTGCCTCAAGCATGGTGTAGGCCATGACGAGATACAGGCCGACATTGAACGCCATCAGCGGTCCGATGATGTGTTTCGCCTGCGTGTACTGGCCGCCCGCCGCAGCGACCGTCGAGGTCACTTCGGAATCGATCATCGCTACACAGGTATAGAGCAGGCCGATGATCCAGCACGCGATCAGCGAACCATACGCGCCGCCTTTGGCGACAGAAAAATTCCATCCCATGAATTCGCCGACCAGTACGATACCGACGCCGAGCGCCCATACATGAATCGGCCCAAGCACTTTCAGCAACGCGATTCGCTCGCCTGGCTGTCCTGTTACCGCGGTGTCACTCATGAGTTGCTCCTGAACGTCTTGAACGTCTCGAACGGGTTGAGCGCAATCGCGCTGCTATTCCTTTCCTTCGGTTGAACTCATCAGGAAGTCGTCGTTGTATTGGCGACGGACCTTGAGCGCATCGATCAGAATCCACAGGAACAGCAGGATCGACAGGCCCCACGCGGCATGACTCAACAGTTGCCAGAAATTCATCGGTTCACTCCGAAAATTTTTCAGCGATGACCTGCCGGTACTGCCGGTCGGACACAAACAGGACGAAGCCGAAATAGCCGGCAATGACGAGAACCGTCACGATTAACGAGGCCGGTTCGATCTGATAGTCGAACTTGCTCGTGATGATCGGCTTGGCTTGCTCACTGTCGTAGCCGAGCTTTTGCCACTGCGCCTGCATCGTCGGGTTCTGGCCTAGCTCCCGCCAGGACACCTGGGTCTTCGCTGCCGAAGCCTCGGGCTGTTTCTCCGGCGCTTTCAGAAGGAGCGGCGCGAGTAAGCTGCAATACACGAGCACAAGCAGAAACAGGCTGTCGACCAACTGGCCGAAACCTTTCTGCACGGGGGGAACGTATTCGGCTGCCATGGGACGCTTTCCTCGTGGATGGGTGCTTTAGGGGCACTGCAGAGATGCTTCACCTCAGGGCTGCGCGAGGACCTCATCCTGGGCTGAAACGAGTTCGGCTTTGCGCGCACGATTTTCATCGAGGTGGCGAATGTCGAGACCGTAGATATGATTCTTGTCGTCCTTGTAATGCCGGATCATCGCCAGAATCGAAGCGGTATTGAACACCAGCACGCCCGTCACGCCGATCGAAAGCGCAATCCGCACAGCCGGATCCGTCGCGGACGCAGTCACTGCAATGTAGACGTAACCGAGCGTGACCCATAGCAGCAGCAAAGCGACGCATGCCATCCGGCGATCTCGGGTAAACATTCGATCGATGCGCTTTTGCATTCCGTGTTCCATCTTCAAACCCTCCTCGGTCGTGCCGGCATGTGCCGGCGGTGTGGGTAGTTCGGGCAGACAGACAAGCTAATACGGGGCTTCGCTAAATGACGTCAATAGATTCCCTTTCGGCAACAAAGTTTCTCCGTGGTATTTAGCGTGCGGAGGCACTTTCTTGTCAATATGCTTTGTGTGGGTAGACGCGGATCGACTCGAACGAAGCCCGTTGATGCAGCACGGCAAGTTGCAACGCGCCAAGGGTGGTTCGCGTCGCGGTGTGCAGCCAGTAAAAAGCACACAAGGGGAAGGTCGGCCGACGTTGCCTCGCTACTTGCCAATGCGGCCCACGCGAGTCCTGGCCGGGCGCACCAGTCGAATGGCTTTCGATGACAAGGAGAGACGCACAGGTCAATAGCGTGGTCGTGCGCGCATGTGCTTGATGTGCGGTTGCCGGTATGTCGCAGAGCAACATGAAGCCATGCTCCACCCCGTAACAGGCCTAGGAAGTCGTCACTGCATCCGGGGTAAACGACAGGTTCGACGAGCGCCCGTTGCATCACACGACATGCAAAGCACTCTGAAGCTGCTCTGCGGCACGCGACAATCTGCCAGCAATCGGGACGCCACGTTCGGCAACTCGCCAGGACTCACTGCTGACCGTTTCGACGCCCACCCTCGCCTACCAGCCTGACTCGGTTCGACGCATTGAGCGCCTCATCCAAGAGGCGCTCGATCACCTCGGCCGCCGACGTGCTCGCATTCACGAGAGCGGCTGATTCCCCTGCAAATAGCGCCATCTTCTCAACGTCGCCCGTGGTACTGCGCAATGGCGAATCGGTGCTGAACTTGTAGATTGGCCGTCCATCGTCATGCGCGATCACTTCGCGCGGTAGCGTGTCTGGATGATTGCCGAACAAATGGTCCGCCGCTTCTTGCGTCACGCTATTTACCAGCACACGGACCGGGGAATGCGGTGGCCAATTGATCGCGAAGAGGTCGTTGTACACCGTATCCCCAGCCCGGGCATCGAGAATGCGCTGCTTGTGATAAGCGTGCGCAAACGATTCATGCGAGGCAAGAAAAAGAGTCCCGCAATGAATTCCCGAGGCGCCAAGCGCGAGGGTGGCAATCAACCCTCCTCCGGTCGCAAACCCACCGGATGCGACTACCGGGACGCGCACATGCCGTATGACCTCAGGCAGCAACGTCAGAATGCCGGTACGTCCGCGCACGTGGCCGCCGGCCTCGATACCCTGAGCGATGATCACATCCGCGCCGGCCTTCGCGGCGGCTAGCGCGTCGTCAACGGAGCCAACCTGATACAGCACGATCGCGCCGGCGTCCTTGGCTCGCCGTATCGCTTCGGGCACCACGTCCCAGAAGAAGCACAGCGCCGGCACACGTGCCGCCAGGCACGCGTCAAGCTCCGCGGCAAAGAGCGTCGGTTCTGTCGCGGACGGAATGAGATTCACGCCGAACGGAAGATCCGTCACGGCCCGCACTGCGGCAATTTCACGCTCGATCAACTCAGGTAGCTCGCGAACCATGCCGAGCAAGCCGAACCCACCCGCTTTCGAAACGGCCGCAGCAAGTTCAGCGCGTGCCGGCCCTCCCATTCCAGCCGAGATGATAGGGTGCCGGCAACCCAGCGCCAAGGTCAGTTCAGTGGCAAACGGTCCAGCGTCGATAGTCATGGCAACCGCCCTATTGCAGGTACGAAGATGTCTTCTGCGCGAGAAACGCCAGACACCCTATTCCGGACCTTGACGATAATACCGTTCAGAACGAATGCCGCATCCCTATCCGCACATCGGCCTGAGTCGTTGTCGTGGACGGCGTAAAGCTGTAGCCGATCACGGCGTTCACACCGCTCGACGCCTTAAGGTAGTCTCCTGACACATACACGTCGGTACGCTTGGACAGCAGATAATGTAGCCCCAGCGTGCCCTGGTTCCAGTGATGCCCTTCGAACGACGTGTACTGATAGCCACCGATCGCGCTGAATGCCGGTGTCACCTGCCAGATCGCGCCGCCCTCGCCGACCTGCATGTGCGATGAGTTACCGAATGCCTTAATCGTCGTATACGTATAGTTGCCGTTCAACGTGACCGTGCCGATCGCATAGCTCGCGCCCACACCGAACGTGCCTTGCTTGTCCACCGCGAACGGGCTACTCGCATAGAGATCGGTGATCGCGCCTGTCGCTGGATCGACGCTGATCGTCGGCCGGCCGAGGAACGTGCTCGTGCCAATCATCGCATACGGATCGAACGCATAGATGCCGAAGGGATTGTTCAACTGGGTGTACGCAGCGCCCATCGTGAACGCGCCGTGGGCATAGTGCGCGCCCACGCTGTACGCGCTGTTCTGATGGAAATTCCCCGCCTGATTGCCGAATGAATACATACCGCCGAACATGAAGCCGCCAAACTCATTCGAAAGGAATTTCACCGAATTTGGCAGACGATCACCATTGAAGCGGTCGAAATCGCCCTGATGAATCGCGTAGCCACTGCCCCATGCCGAAATGTTGTACGCGAATACCATTTCCTCGGTCATATCGAGCTGATTGCCGAACGACAAGGTGCCCCACGAAGTCGCCAACCCAACATAGGCCTGACGGCCGAACTCCGCACCGCCGAAGCCGAGCGTGCCGTTACCGAGATGGAATCCGCTTTCCAGCGTGAATACTGCGGACAAGCCGCCGCCGAGATCTTCAGTACCCTTGATGCCCCAGCGGTTGCCATATGAAATGCCGTCGTCGAATTTGACGACGTGCGAACCGCCGGTATTGCTCACATAGGTGACGCCGGCATCGACGATCCCATACAGCGTTACGCTGCTTTGAGCCTGGCTGGTAATCGGGGCGCTCGCGAACGCGAGGGCTACGCCGGACAGTGCTGCGGCATTCAGTTTTTTCATTATCTGATATTCCCTTGTCTTGTCTTGCTGAAGTCTTGCCAGATAGATGGCGAGTTTCACGCGCTTCCATGCGCAAACCGTCGGATACTGAGTGGCTAGAGCGACATTGATGAAGCGACCGCCTCACACTGGCCAAACAGGACGACATCAGCGTCACACGCGAGAAATGGCTGAGCAAGGGAGCGGGCGGAGCGCTATGAGCCAGTGACTCGACAAATGCGATGCAGCATAGGATGACCGCATCGAGAAGCGACAAAGGAAAAGAATGTGTTCGCCAATTGGGAAGGCGTCGTCATTCGAAGTCTGGCGGCCATTCGACGCGTATGTCGGGGTTCGCGCTCAATCGCGCCTCGAGTTGCCCCTACCGCTTGCCTATGCTGGCGAATACCCCTCTTATCGCGAAGGGAGTAGGTCTTCGTCTACCCCCTCATTGGGCGGTTCCTGTCGCCTTTTTCGTCGTGTTTTTTTCACACCCGGATGTTGATCTAAGGGCATTGCTTTGAGGCCGCCTCCATCAGAGCCGTAACCTGCGCTAGAGACCGCGTACTCTCACCGCCGCTCTCACATCTGAAAAATTCGAGTAGCACGCGTTCGTGCTCATATAGCCAGCGAAGCACAGGTTTGTCGGCGCCTGCTGCGCTTTCCGCCAGGAGGCGGTATCGGGCCACGTACGGAGGCAGTTCCCTTGCAAAGGCGGCTGCGAATTCCAGCCAGCTCATGGCACAGTACGCCTTTGCGCGCTCAATACCCTCTTGCCGCTTGCCATCCGGTTCGTCCGTGGACATTCCCCAACGAGCAAGCAACACCTTCAGCCTTGCTCTTGTTTCACTTTCGAGGCGTGCGAGTACCATCAGCTTCTCGTGCTCGCTCGCGAATGGCGCGTGCTCTGCCAGCTTCAGAAATACTGTCTCTCCCCAAATTTCATCGTGATATGCAGCAAGAACGCTTGCCCTGGTTTCCTGCGAATATTCAATCGCGCGAGAAGCTTGTTCTCCGCAGCCGTGATCAATGCACATTCGGCATCCTCCCTCCGTGAATTGTCCTGTTCGGATCGGTTCGTTTCCCACCGTGCGTCGCATCCTCTGCGAGTCATTCAACTTCCCGGTCGACCGACTGTATCAGCAGCAGTATTGGCTTCGACAATACCCAACGTGAGGTATGGCGCTGGAGAATTGATCCGCGGCTAACCGATAAATTTCGCGATTCGGGCTCGCTATATTCCATGTGATATAACGAGACTGGCATGTGCAAACCGCATCTGCCGGAATCCGGGGAGCACATGTTCATCCGTCAACTTCATTATCTGGTTACGCTTGCGAAGGAGCAGCACTTCGCCAAGGCCGCCGAGGTGAGCCATGTTTCGCAACCGGCGCTGTCCTCGGCGATCCGAAGTCTGGAGGCAGAGCTGGGCCTGGTCATCGTCAGGCGTGGCAGACGTTTCATCGGTTTCACCGAGGAAGGCGAGCGGGTACTCGGATGGGCCCGCCAGACGCTCGCCACACTTGAGCATATGCGGCAGGATGCGTCGGCCGCCCAGGTGCGGCTGACTGGCACGATACGCATCGGTGTCATTCCAACGACAATGCCCATCGTCGGTTTGTTGCTGGGCGCGTGCCGCTCGGATCACGCTTCGATCCGATACTCGGCGCGCTCGCTCAGTGCCGACACGATCCTTCGCCAACTGGACGACTATGAACTCGATATAGGGTTCACCTATCTGGACGATCGCGTCCAGGCGGGGTTCGCGGTTCTTCCTCTGTATCGCGAGCGTTATTTTCTGCTCTCTCCGCCTTCCTCGCCTGCCCGGCCGGGCGTGAATCGTTGGGACGCGCTCGGCGAACTACCGTTCTGTCTGCTGGGCACCTCGATGCAGAATCGGCAGGTCATCAACGCGGCTTTTCGCAGGGCCGGCGTTCAGCCAACGGTCGTGCTCGAAACGGATTCTTTGCTAGCGTTGTATTCGAACGTTCAGCATGCCGGCCTGTACAGCATCCTGCCGCACAGCCTGTTAAGCGTGCTCGACGCACGAACCGGCGTCAACGCAACGCCATTGCTGCCCGAGTTGACGCGTGAGATCGGCCTGATCACGCGCAACTCTCCTTCCATGCCGCCGCTCGCGGCGGCGATGTGGAGTGCAGCGGAACGTCTGGACCTTCAGAAGGCTTTTGATGCATTGCTCAACACGGCAGACATTGCTGCGCTGGGATAGCGAACGTTTGATAAGCGCCGGTTATCAGCCAATCCGTCCAAACGATTGGACCGGTCTCGCTTCTCTCAAAGACACTGTGTTCATCGATGCCGCGCATCGATCCAGCCGGCAAACAAGTGACGCCGGATCACAATTGAATTGAGTGGAGCGAGACAAATGGCGAAGGTTCTTTGTGTACTGTATGACGACCCCGTCGGCGGCATGCCGAAAAGGTATGCACGTGACGACGTTCCGGCAATCACCCGTTATCACGATGGTCAAACCGCGCCGACACCCGAGGCGATCGATTTCACCCCGGGTCAACTGCTCGGCAACGTGTCCGGCGAACTGGGGCTGCGCCGCTATCTTGAGTCGCAAGGTCACACGCTGGTTGTCACGTCGGACAAGGATGGCCCCAACTCCGTGTTCGAACGCGAGTTGCTCGACGCGGAGGTGGTCATTTCGCAACCGTTCTGGCCGGCCTATCTGACGGCGGAGCGCATTGCCAAAGCACCGAAACTCAAGCTCGCCTTGACCGCTGGCATCGGCTCCGATCACGTCGATCTGCAGGCGGCGATCGAACGCGGCATCACCGTCGCCGAGGTGACTTACTGCAACAGCATCAGCGTCGCGGAACACGTGGTGATGATGATTCTCTCCCAGGTGCGCAACTATCTGCCTTCGCACGAATGGGTCAAGCGAGGCGGCTGGAATATCGCCGATTGTGTTGAACGGGCTTACGATCTGGAAGGCATGCACGTCGGCACCGTTGCGGCCGGACGGATCGGCGCCGCGGTGCTGCGCCGGCTCAAGGCTTTCGATGTCAAGCTTCACTACACGGATCGGCATCGTCTTCCCGCCGACGTCGAACGCGAGCTGGGCGCGACCTGGCATCCGGACGTCGAATCGATGGTGAAAGTATGCGATGTCGTGACGATCAACTGTCCGCTGCATCCGGAAACCGAGCATCTGTTCGATGAAAGGATGATCGCGAAGATGAAGCGCGGAGCGTACATCATCAACACGGCACGCGGCAAGATCTGTGACCGCGACGCGATCGTGCGCGCGCTCGAAAGTGGACAACTGGCCGGCTACGCGGGCGATGTGTGGTTCCCTCAGCCCGCGCCGCGCGATCACCCATGGCGAACGATGCCGCATCAGGGCATGACGCCGCACACGTCAGGTACGACCTTGTCCGCGCAAGCGCGCTACGCTGCGGGCACGCGCGAAATTCTCGAGTGCTGGTTCGGCAACCGACCGATTCGCGACGAATACCTGATTGTCGACGGCGGGTAACTCGCCGGTGTGGGCGCCCATTCATACTCTGCGGGCAACGCCACGAAGGGTTCCGAAGAAGCGGGCCGCTTCAAAGCCGCCTGACCCTTTCGCCGCGTACTGTCGCGCGTCGGTGAGCCGCGCTGACGGCACGCGGCTCAAGCCGGATTATTCATGCAAAGTCCTTCTCCGTCGACGCTGGTTGGCTCTCGCGCCACGTTTCGCAGCCACGTCATGGCGGCCGTGCTAGGGTTTCTGGGCGGCACGCTTGCCATCGGTGTGCTCGGCGCGATCGGCAAACTGACAGGCTTGCCGCTATTGATCGCGCCATTCGGTGCATCAAGCGTGCTGTTGTTTGCGGCACCCGATAGCGCCTTTGCCCGGCCGAGAAACCTCATGCTGGGACATCTGATCGCCTCGGCGATCGGGCTGGCCGTTTTTTGGGGCGCGGGCGCGGGTATCTGGCAAGCCGCAGTGGCCGTCGGCGCCGCCATTGCCGCCATGCAACTGACCCGGACCGTGCATCCCCCCGCGGGAGCTGATCCGCTCGTGATCATGCTGGCCGGTGGGATGTCCCCACGCTTTCTCCTTCTCCCTATCCTCGCCGGCGTGTTGCTGTTGCATCTGATCGCGATCTTGTTCAACAACAGTGTCCGCAAGCGCGCGTCGCGGCAAGCGGAATGCTCATTGCAAGCAAGCAGGCGCGGTGGGCATCAGAATCCTGATGGCATTTGGGAGCCGTGACAGCAGTGACGGTAGCGAACTGCAATCCAGCACGGGTCAGATCGGTTCGACGTCCAGAAGCGATCTTAGGCTGAGTGTGTCGAGTAGCGCATAGGAATCTCACCCGCACGCTCTAACAGATCCGGACGTGAATGTCTCGATTCATCCGGCTCCTATCGTTCAACCGACACCCCCAACGCGTGATGCGCTCGCAACAGGAAGTCCACCGAAGATATTGAAGAAAATTGCGACCCGCCCTGACAAGAAACCCCTCAATGAGTCGGCCTTGTTGCGACGTCGCGATGTGGAAACGATAGCCGGCGCATTCGTTGCAAATGAACTCATAGTCAAGCTGAGACAGAAACCTGATTCATGCGCCGCGGTTTCATCGGTTGATACAGCGCGAAAAACTGCCATGCCGGCTGACACCGATCTGGTCGAACGAGCGCAGTTGTGAAATATGCCTGCAGCGCACCGCAGATTACGTTGTCGCTGAGCGCCATACTTCACTCACTCCAGCGCGACTGAATCGCCATTACCGGTAGCTAACGTGCCATTAAATCCGCTGCTGCGACGTCCCGACAATCAGGCTCCTGCATCGGGAACCCGTTAGGCGTCTGACAGCGGCGATATCGTCGTCGGTCTAGCAAATCAGCTTGTCCAACGTGATGGGCAGATCTCGAACCCGCTTGCCGGTAGCGTTGAAAACCGCATTCGCTACAGCTGCACCCACACCTGTAATTCCGATCTCGCCCACGCCACGCGCGCCCATCGGCGTGTGAGGATCCGCTTCCTCATTCCAGATGATGTCGATCTCCGGCACATCGAGATGAACCGGCACGTGATAGTCGGCGGAGTGTGGGTGCGCCACCGCGCTTCGCTGGCAGGCGTCGAACGAACCTCGATGGAGGAAACCACGGAGTGCCCCGATGCGCTCGGAGTCTTGACGAAGTCCCGCAAGTTGACAGTGCCCAGTGGACTCAAGGACATGACGCGGCGCTTCTGGGGCGCCGCTGGGTTTTGATAATCATATAGCCGGCCTGCCTCCGTTCCGTTAGAACGGCTGACATATAGTCAGGGTGCAGACCCACCGACTTGACGCACAGGAGGCCGGCTATATGATTACCAGAACCAAGCCAGAAACACCCCCACTCTTGCCGCCAAAAAGTTTGGCAACGGTCGAGCGACTTCAGTTTCTTCATCGCCAATCTGGGTCAATCCGCTGCACGCATCCGGCAACACTCAGCACTGCCGGATACGCAGGCCCGAACTCTGGTCGAAGAAATAAACACGCTCGCGGTTCGCCCGCAGGCCGACCTCCGTACCGATCTCTCCAGCAAACATGTTCGACACCTTCACGGCTATCTGCTGCTCTCCGACGTTCAGTGTGACGAGCGAATGATCGCCGATCAATTCGACCGAATAGATGTGTCCCCGGAACTCACCATCAGACGCGGTGACGAGCATGCAGTCTTCGGGACGCACGCCAAGCACCGCCTCCCCATGATGATTTACGTCCGCAACCAACGCCAGGTCTTCCGACTCGAAGCGGTTGTTCGCCAGCGTGCCGCGCAGAAAATTCATTGGCGGCGAACCAATGAAGCCCGCGACGAACAGATTGGCGGGGTCCGAATAAATGCGCGCTGGGGCGTCGAGTTGTTGCAGCACGCCTTTGTCGATCAGCGCAACACGATGCGCGAGGGTCATTGCCTCGATCTGGTCATGCGTGACGTAGATCGTAGTGACACCGAGTTCATGCTGCATGTGCTTGAGTTCGGCACGCATATGGCCGCGCAGCTTCGCATCGAGGTTCGACAGCGGCTCGTCCATCAGAAACGCCGCGGGGCGGCGAACAATGGCGCGAGCGAGCGCGACGCGCTGCCGCTGGCCGCCCGATAACTGACGCGGATACCGGTCGAGCTGCGGTTCAAGATGAACGCTCGCCGCCACCTCGCGCACCGCCGCATCGATCTCGGCCTTCGCGCGCTTTCTCACGATCAGCGGGTAAGCAATGTTCTCGAACACCGTCTTATGCGGATACAGCGCGTAAGACTGAAATACCATCGCAACATCACGATCGCGCGGCAGTTGCTGTGTCACGTCGTTGTCGCCGACGTAGATGCTCCCCTCACTCGCCGATTCGAGTCCCGCGATGATGCGCAACGCGGTCGTCTTGCCGCAACCAGATTCGCCGAGAAGGACAAGAAACTCGCCCGCCTGTACGTCCAGTGACAGGTCGTGCAGTACGCGCACGTCTCCGAAGGTCTTGCTGACGTTGCGCAGCGAGACGCTCTTCGAATGCGGCACCGTCGAACTCGCAAAATGCGACGGGCGTGGCGCCCGCATCTCCATGTCGTTCATCCTTTGACCGCTCCCACGAGAATGCCTTTGACGATGAAGCGCTGTAGCGTGAGCGTGAGCAGCATCACCGGCAGGATCATGATCAGAATCAGCACCGACATGTTCCACCACTGTGGCCCCCGAGTGGCGTTCTGCGCGGCGACGAGAAGTGGCAGGGTTTGCGCGTTGGCCGTCGACAGAAAGAGCGCGAACAGATACTCGTTCCAGGAGAGGATCAGCACGAGCAGGCCTGTCGCCACGATACCCGGCGCGACGAGCGGGACCACGATGCCAAACAGGATGGCAAAGCGTGTCGCGCCGTCGATCTGTGCGCTCTCCTCGATTTCTTTCGGCACGCTGGCGAAAAAATCGAACATCAGCCAGACGACAATCGGCACATTCGCTGTCGCATAGGTGATGATCAGCGCGGTCCGAGTGTCGAGCAACCCGATGCTCTTGAAGGTCAGGTAGATCGGGATCACCGTGACGACCGGCGGCAAGATGCGTTGAGAAATAATCCAGAAGAGAATGTCGTCGTTGGCGAAATGGCGCCTTGCGCGTCGGATGATCGGGCGCAGCAGCAGGATAAAGAGCGCGCCGCACACGGCCACTGCGATCCGCAGGTCCACACCGCCCCAGCCGACGGCGGCCACCACCACGGCCAGCATCAGGACGCCGAGACCCACCGCTGCGACGGGCGGCCTGTACTCGATGCGCGCGAGGGCGTAAGCCGCTATTGAGCCCAGGAACACGGCGGCAGCCGTGGAGAACGTGGCAATGATCAGCGAATTCACGTAGGGACGAAACGTATCCGGCCCGAGGTCGACGAAGATGTAATGCCAAGCGTCGAGACTCGGCTTGAAGTCGATGAATGGCACGTAGGCCGGCCCGTTCGATACGTCGATAGGCAGCTTGAACGACGTGATCGCCATCCAGTACAACGGAAACAATACGACCAGCGTCCATAGGCCAAGCAGGCCGTAGGCAATCACCCGGGTGCCGATGGGGATCTCATCGAGCCGTGCGGGAACAAAGAGGCGCCGGATCATGATTGCCCCCCTCTCGCGCGCCGCACGACGAGTTGAAAAAATGACACACACGCGATCGTCGACACGAAGAACAACATGTAGGCGACGGCCGACGCACCGCCGAGATTCAGCGTGCGCCACTCGATGAATGCGTGCAGTGTCATTGATTCTGTCGCAATGCCGGGGCCGCCATTGGTCAGCACGTTCGGCAGGTCGACCACCTTGAACGCTTCGATCAGGCGAATCAGCACCGCGCTCGCGGCGACCGGTGCGATCGATGGCCAGGTCACGTCGCGAAAGATCCGCCAGCTCGACGCGCCATCGAGTTGCGCGGCCTCGATCTGGTCACGCGAGGTGCCTTCCAGCGCGGCCAGCAAAACGAGAAACATGAAAGGCACCCACTGCCACGTATCCCCAATGATGACCACGATGCGCGCAAGCCACGGGTCCGCCGCCCACGAGATCTGCCCCAGCCCAAGCCACGCCCAAACCGGCGCAAGCGGGCCAACTGCGGTATCCGCCATCATGCGGAACATGTACGCGATGCCAACGGGTGTCACCATCAGCGGCAGAAAGAACAGAATCCGGAAAAATCGGCCGCCCTTGAGCGGCAACGTGCACAGGTAGGCGAGTCCGAGACCCAGCAAGAACTGCAGCGCCACGCCGAACACCACGTAAAAGAGCGTCACCATCAGGCTGCCCAGCTCGCCGCCGTGACCGACCGTATTGGCGGTAAGCCACACGAGCGCCAGCAAGGACGCAGCAGCGATCAGCCGGCCGATGCCGCCGACGACAGAGCGATGCCTGCCGCGCAGGTAACTGAGGAGCCACCAGCCTGTAGCGAGCGCGACAGCGACCATCATCGAGAGGCTAATAAGGCCAGGCGGCCGGAATACACCGACAAAGTGAAATTGCTGGCTGCCGCTGAAAAGCCTCACGTAGTTGCGCATGCCGACGAACTTCAGTTCGTAGCCTCCCTCGCCGAGCGAGAACCGCATCAACGACAGATAGGCGGACGTGACTAGCGGAAAGATCGAAAAGCCGAGAATGAGCAGCACGGCCGGCAGCACGAACACATAGGGAGCCTGACGATCCAGCCAGTTGACAACGGATGACCTGCGCGACGCGCGTCGCTGTGAAGCAGGTGACGAAACGTGCGACGAAGATTGCATGAGCCAGTCTCGTGTCATCGTTACGGCAGACGAACGACGTTCGGACGCCGTTCGTCATCGCCTCTCCGGAAGCGGCGCCGGTTGCCGCAGACCGGCGCGGCATGCGGCTATTTGGCGCCGATCGACGCCTTGTAGGCCTTCAACTGGCCGTCCTTTCCAAGGTCATCGGTAATTTCATCCCAGCCTGTCTGGATCGCCTTCATGGTGGCGTCGGCATCAAGTTCCCCCGCGAGAAACCGCGCCACCGCGGTATCCAGTACAACTTGCTCGTAGCGCTGGTTCTGCGGGATACGCAGATCGATGATCATATTCGGGCTTTGCAGACTGGCCTTGATGGCGCCGAGGTAGGAGGCCGCCGCCGCGTCGCTCATGCCGGACTTCTTCCAGATCGACATGTCCGTGAACTGCGATCGGCGATACGGATTGAAGCCGGTCGCACCGATCGTCACGTCAACATTCGATTGAGCAGGCTGGCTCATGTACGAGAGAAACGCGTAGGCTGCATCCTTCACCTTGGGGTTGGCCTTGGCATTGATCCCGCCGGACCACCCGCCGAATGCTGCAAAAGGCGCATGGTTGACGCCCTCCACCGCATACGGGCAGGTACTCTTGTCGCACGCCACCAGCTTGCCGGTGTCACGGTTCAACACCTTCGTCGAGCCCGGCAGGATGACCGCGCCGACCTTGTCGATCACCTTCGACTGCTTCGGGTCGATCGCCAGCACGCCGACGTCACCCCAGTCGAGCGTCAGCGCGCAGTGTCCTGAAATGAAGGCGCTGCGCGTATCGCCGACGTCGAGATTGATTTCGTTCGGCGGCCCGTATTGGGTCGATTCCTTGTAGACGTTCAGCGCGGCCTTGAACGCATCATTGTCGACGAGCGGCTTGAAGTTGACCGGATCGAAGAAGGCTCCTTGCGCCGTCCCTTTCGACTGGATGTAGCCACCCGCAATCGAGATGATCGCCCAGTACGCCTGCGCGTTGCGCTTCTTCGAAATACAGGAACCCGCAACCGGTTTGCCGTCGCCGCCGAATACCTTGCCGTTCGCTGCCTTCGCGATGTCCAGGTAATCGTTCCAGGTTCTCGGCGGCTGCTTGCCGAGCTGTTTCAGAATGTCGGTCCGGTAGTAGACCATCTGGAAGTCGCCGTCGAGCGCAACCAGATAGGTCTTGCCATTGAAACGCTCCGAGAAATCGCGGAAGAACGGCATGACGTCGTCTTCCTTCAGCGCCGGATCATGGGCGACGCGCGCCGACAGGTCCTCGAGGAAGCCGCCCTTCGTATAGTCGACCATCCATTGCGGGGCGAACACCGCGGCGTCGACCGAGTTCGTACCGGAGGCCCAATCGGTCAGCAGCTTCTGGTACAAGTCGGAGAACGGCACGGTCAGAATGTTGACTTTGGCACCCGTGAGCTTTTCGAAATCGGGCGCACGGCGCTGCAGCGGCTCCGCGATTTGCGGACCCACGAACGTCATCACATTGATGGTGACGCCATGGAAATCTTCTGCAGCGAGCGCATGTCCCGCTGCCATGAACCACGCAGCCGCCAGGGCGACGGCCACGCTTGCACGTTTGACGAGTTTCATTTTTTGTCTCCTTCATATCGAGTTGACTACGCTGCGCTCGGCGGCTGGCGAGCAGCCCACCCGATGCGCCCGGACTGCGGCGGTCCGGAAACTCCTACGAAGACTCCTACGAAGACTCGCGCGAAGGCCCGGTCTACTCCTCGAACAAATCGGGCCTTTCGCTGGCAAAGCGCCGCAACTCTGCAACGACTTCCTCCAGATGACAGTGCATCGCGTGGGCCGCAGCTTCGGCGTCACGCTCCGCGATCGCCTCGAAGATGCGCACGTGCTCCTCGAGTGTATGAATATGACGTTCCGGACTCCCCAGCAACTGGCGCGCACGATCAAGCGCGCCGCGCGACGTGGCGACGATTTCCTTCACGCGAGGCAAGTCGATAGCGTCGAGCAGGATCGCGTGAAAGGCGAGATCGAGCAGGTGAAATTCATGGCGCAATCCTTTGGCCACGGCTTCGCGTTGCTTGTCGAGGTTGGCGGCGAGCGCCTCCAGAGTCGCATCGGAACGCGTCGACGACAGGCCGCGCACGGTCTCGACTTCGAGCGCGCTGCGGATAAACAGATGCTGGCGGATGTCGTGAATCACGATCGGCTTCACACGCGTGCCGCGTTGCGGCAACACCTCGACGAGCCCAGCGGTTGCAAGCTTCGCAAGCGCCGCGGACACCGGAAAACGCGACACGCCCATCCGTTCGCAAACCGCCTGCTTGTCGATCATCATTCCCGGCTCCAGCGCCAGCGTGACGATAGCCTCGCGCAACGCCTCTGCCACGGCGTCGGTCAAACTACTCCGTTCCCCGCCCTGCAGTTTCTGCAATGCGGCATAAGGGTCGATGGCCGCTGACTTCATGGATCAAGAGGCTCACGGAGAGCTTGATTTACGACTAACATGCTAGCATGCTAGGTGGAGAAATCAGTGCTGTCAACGCGTGCTAACGCTTGGAGTGTGGCCTCGTATGTGCTTGCCGGCGGCGCTTAGTGCGAGCCATACGCGCGTACCAGCCTGGCTGCCGCACCCGGTCACCCTTGGGGGGCGTCCAATGACCACGATCACGAACCTGTCCGTTCGGGACATTCGCTTCCCGACCTCCCGCTCACTCGATGGCTCCGATGCGATGAATGCGGCGCCGGATTATTCGGCCACCTACGTCGTGCTCGAAACAGACTCACCGGAACAGATGGCGGGACACGGACTCACCTTCACTATCGGCCGGGGTAACGAAATTTGCGTGACCGCGGCGAACTCGCTGGCGCCGCTCATCGTCGGCAAGACCCTCGAAGACATCGTTGCCGACATGGGTTCGTTCTGGCGCGCCTTCACGTCAGACAGTCAGTTGCGCTGGATCGGTCCGGAGAAAGGCGCGATTCACCTCGCGACTGCCGCTATCGTGAATGCCGTGTGGGACCTGTGGGCGAAGACGGAACACAAACCGGTCTGGAAACTCCTGGTGGACATGAGCCCGGAGGCGCTGGTGCGCTGTCTCGACTTCCGCTACGTCACAGATGCACTGACACCCCACGAAGCGCTTGCGATCCTGCGGCGCCACGCGGCCACCAAAGCTGAGCGCGAAACGGAGATGCTGGCAAACGGCTATCCGGCTTACACCACGTCGGCGGGCTGGCTCGGTTACGACGATGAAAAGATCCGCCGCCTCGCTCGCGAAGGCGTGGCCCAGGGATGGACGCACTTCAAGCAGAAAGTCGGCGGCAATCTCGACGAGGACGTGCGGCGCGCGCGCATTCTGCGCGACGAAATCGGCGCTGATCGCAAGCTGATGATGGACGCCAACCAGGTGTGGGAAGTCGACGAAGCCGTCGCCAACATGCGGCGCCTCGCAGAGTTCGATCCCTGGTGGATCGAAGAGCCGACGAGCCCCGACGATATCCTGGGGCACGCGGCCATCCGCCGGCGCGTCGCCCCGATCGGTGTGGCGACCGGCGAACATTGCCAGAACCGCATGATGTTCAAGCAGCTATTGCAGGCGCAGGCGATCGATTTTTGCCAGGTCGACAGTTGCCGGCTCGGCGGTCTCAACGAGGTGCTCGTCGTGTTGCTGATGGCGGCGAAGTTCGGTGTGCCGGTATGCCCGCACGCGGGTGGTGTCGGGCTGTGCGAGTACGTGCAGCACATCGCTCTGTTCGATTACATCGGCGTGTCGGCATCGCTTGAAAACCGCGTACTCGAATACGTCGACCACCTGCACCAGCACTTCGTCGACCCCGTCGTGATTCGCAACGGACGCTATAAGCCGCCGCAACTGCCCGGCTATAGCATCGAGATGCGCGCCGAGTCGCTCGACGAATTTCACTTTCCGCAAGGCGCGGCGTGGCGGGCGTGAATTTTTCCCAGGCATTCCCAGAATATCGAGCGACCGTCCGAGAACGTACACTCGTCGTTACTCCCTGTGCTGAGAAAAACTGTGTCTGCCATCACCTGCATCGAAGATTTACGCGTGCTCGCTCAACGGCGCGTGCCGCGCATGTTCTACGACTACGCCGACAGTGGCTCATGGACCGAGAGTACCTACCGCGCGAATGAAAGCGACTTCCAGCGCCTCAAGCTGCGCCAGCGAGTGGCGGTCAACATGGCGGACCGCAGCACGCGCACGGAAATGGTCGGTCAGGAGGCCGCCATGCCCGTAGCGCTCGCGCCGACAGGCTTGACCGGCATGCAACATGCCGACGGCGAAATCCTCGCTGCACGCGCGGCGGAGAAATTCGGCGTCCCGTTCACCTTGTCCACGATGAGCATCTGCTCGATCGAGGACGTTGCCGCCGAGACCAGCAAGCCGTTCTGGTTCCAACTCTATATGATGCGCGATCGCGATTTCATTGTGCGGTTAATTGAGCGGGCTCGTGCGGCACGGTGCAGCGCCCTGATGCTAACGCTGGACCTGCAGATCCTCGGCCAACGCCACAAGGACATCAAGAACGGGCTGTCGGCGCCGCCCAAACTGACCCCAGCGAACCTCATTAATCTGGCGACCAAGCCGCGCTGGTGCCTCGGCATGCTTGGCACCCGGCGACGCACCTTCGGCAACATCGTCGGTCATGCAAAGGGTGTAGGCGATCTATCGTCCCTGAGTTCGTGGACCGCCGAACAGTTCGATCCGGCGCTGAGTTGGGCGGACGTCGAGTGGGTCAAGAAGCTATGGGGTGGCAAACTCATTCTGAAAGGCATCATGGATGTCGAAGATGCGCGCCTTGCCGCCAACAGCGGTGCCGACGCGCTGATCGTCTCCAACCATGGCGGCCGCCAACTCGACGGTGCACCCTCTTCGATCTCGGCACTCCCCGAGATCGCGCGTGAGATCGGCTCGCGCATCGAGGTGTGGATGGATGGCGGCATCCGCAGCGGCCAGGACGTGCTGAAAGCCGTTGCGCTCGGCGCCAGGGGCACGCTGATCGGCCGCAGCTTTCTCTACGGCCTGGGTGCGATGGGAGAGGCTGGTGTCACACAGTGCCTGCAGATCATCCAGAAGGAATTAGACATCACCATGGCCTTTTGCGGCCACACTGACATCCGTCAGGTGGATGAGCGGATCCTTCTGCCTGACAGGCGTTGAAGACCGGCGCCAGGCGCGACATCGTCTTCTGCACACAACGGCCGGTGCGCACCGAATGTGCTCCTCGGCACCTTGCCGAACCGACCGTTGAAGTCAGCGATGAAGTGGGACGCGTAAGCGTCGGCCGCCTCCTTCGTACTGATTTCAGCGTGTGCTGACACGATGCCAACGATCAGACTCGCCGTCGATATGATCCAGTCGTTCGCACCGAGCAGCGCGGCGCGCAGCCAGCCAATCGAGTTGATGCGATGGGCTTCTTCATGTCCCTTGCGCAGCCTTTGCGAGACCTCAGTAGTTTCGCTCGCCATGGTTTTGCCCAGACGGCGCTGCTTAAGGCAGCATCCGCTGCAATACATGGTCTCTTAGAACAAAGCGATGGAACAGAGCCGCGCCGACATGCAGAGCGATCAGTGCGAAAAGCACCCATGCGAGGATGCCGTGCACATCGCCCATTTTGTGACCGAACGCCGAGCCTGGAGCGCTCAGCGCCGGATAGGGAACGACGCCCAGTAAGCGAACCGTCCACCCGCGTGAGGATGCGTTGATCCAGCCGAGCACTGGCACCGCGAGCAAGGCGGCATAGAGCAGAAGATGCGTGACGCGGGAGAGGATGCTCAGCACCGGCGGCAGGTCGTCCGGTATAGGCCTATGGGTCAACCGCCAGATCGCCCTGACCACTATCAGTGCGACAAGTGTCGAACCTACGCCGAGGTGCCACGCGATCAGGCCAACGAGCTGCGTGTCCTTGTGGACGTCGGGCATCGTCCAGCCGATCACAAACTGCATTGCGATCAACAAAACGGTGAGCCAGTGGAGCGCACGCGCGACCGCGTCATATGCCGGGCGCGTACTTGCGTTGACCTTGATCACTCCCAATCCCCCGTTTTTCAGCACAACGTTGTATTCGATAATAGGAGCGGCCACCGACGCCCAGATCAACTGCCGGCACATGCTCGTCGCCCATACTAAACGATGCTAACCGCCTCCACCTTAAGGAAATCTGATGCTCC
Source organism: Paraburkholderia aromaticivorans (assembly GCF_012689525.1). Taxonomy (NCBI): domain Bacteria; kingdom Pseudomonadati; phylum Pseudomonadota; class Betaproteobacteria; order Burkholderiales; family Burkholderiaceae; genus Paraburkholderia; species Paraburkholderia aromaticivorans. The sequence continues at coordinate 1,926,945 of NZ_CP051514.1, read as the reverse complement.
GCACGGAGTGATCCATCTGTCCAGGCTCGATCGCTGCGAACACGTTTCGATCCTAGAACGAGCTTATCGTGCCAGCTTTCGATCGCGCGCACGTTACACGACTTGGTGAAGAAAACGCATTCCGGCCTGCGCCAGCCGCGGATTACCGACCTCAGATTGCCAATCGATGGAGGCCGGTCGCAAGCGCCTCGAAAAGCACCGTGTTGCTGAAGGACTTCCGCGACCCACCTGGCTCTAACAAAGGCGGTGCGGCTGCTCATGCGCAGACACCGGCCATTTCCGCCGTTCCCGCGTGCAATTGTGTCGGAATGTCGCGGCGAAATGCATTCATCACAGCACGTCGAAATGCACCATTTTTACGCATCAAACGATGCTATAATTCGTGCATACATTTCCGGAGATTCCCCATGCGTACAACTATTGCGCTTGATGACGACTTGATTGCCAAGGCTCAGGCCTATACGGGCGTGGAGGAAAAAACGGCCCTCGTGCGCGAGGCGCTAAAGGCCTTGATCCAGCGTGAAGCCGCGAAACGACTCGCGAACCTTGGCGGTAGCCAACCGGGCATCAAGGGCGCGCCGCGTCGCCGGCAGGACGTCGAATGATTCTTGTCGACACGTCGGTCTGGATTGACCACATCAGCGCTTCTGATCCTATGCTGATTACCCTGCTCGCCCAGGAGCGTGTGCTGGCTCATCCATATGTCATCGGCGAGATTTCGCTCGGTAGTCTGCGTGACCGTGACGTCGTGCTTGGCGCCTTGCTCGATTTGCCGCGCGCGCCAGTTGCAACACCGGAGGAGACGTTTTATCTGATCGACCATGAAGGGTTGTTCAATCGTGGAATCGGCTATGTCGATACGTCACTGTTGGCGTCCGCGCGCCTACAACCCGGCATCACCATCTGGACGCGCGATAAGCGATTGAAGAAAGTAGCCGATGAACTCAATCTCGGTGCGTTGCTCGCGCACTAGATAACGGAAGAGCCCACATGCCTTCAATCTATCCTTGTTTGCACATCGACTGCACAAGCGACGCAGCGATGTGCTGGGTCCCTTCGCTGAGGTTGACCTGACGTATAGCTCGCTGCGGGTTACGACTGCCGACGGCAGCGAAGAGGTGATTTCTCGCCGTGTTGATGGGATCGACGCATGGGAATATCGCGGCAGCTAATAGTCACCGTTTTGTTTGTGGACTCGCCTTCGGCTCCGCCAGTTACCGAAATCGCGATCAATGCAAGTGAGGTCTGACGCCGCCGAAAAGCACGACATGTTGATAAAACCGAAAAGGTCTCTTGGCAGCGTTGCCTCTGGCTCTCGCTGTGTTGGCAATTCTGATTGTCGCCCCTCGCCGCTTAAGCGCGTTTCTCGCATCCTCGCTACATTGGGTGCGGCCTCGACGCGCGTCGGCCGCCCTCCAGACGCCACGGCAGTTGCCCCGAACACCACCCCTCGCCTACCACTCAGTAGGCCGCGCGTAGGGCCTCAGTGGCGAGAGCAAGCCGCGACGCGATGACCTTCACCAGAAAGCGATGAAACTGCTGCGCGGCTGCAGGGTTGTCTCGCTCGAGAGCAACGAGCGCGGCCAGCGACAGCCTGCGCACGCGCGTCGGCACCTCGGCGAACACGTCAGCGCTGCGCGGCTGCTGCGTGTACACGGCCATTTCCCCAACGACCGTGCCCGCGCTGGAGGCGCGCAGCCTCACCGACCGCCCGTTACCAAGCGGCAGCGAAACCGCGACCCGCCCGCGCTCGATGATGTACAGCGCATCGCCCGGCTCCCCGCGAAGAAACAGTGGCTGGCCACTTGGCAGGTCATGCACTTCGAGATAGGTGAACAGTGCGTTCAGCGAGCCGGCCGTGAAATACGGCGCGAGCATCGCGTGGATGTCGTCACCGCGTTTCAGCGCGACCGCGCTTGACTCGAGCAGTTTGTCTTCGACCCATTCGAGGCCCGCATCGAGCGTGTCGAATTCACGAATCCGCAGATTGAGCGTACCGGTTTTAGTAAGCAGATCGCGCGAGCGCGGCGGCAGCGCGGTCAAGACCAGGTCCGTCTCCGTCGCCGCGCAGAGCTGCCGCAGCTTGACGAAGCTGATCGATACGGACGCGTCCATGCCCTGGGTCGACGCGAAGTCAAGCACGACGAATCGGACCGCCGCCAGATCGCGCGCGACGAGCCGCTCGCGTATGCGTTGGAGGATCGAATTGGCCGTGCCGAAGAACAGAAACCCTTGCAGGCACATTCCGCACACCTGTGCGCCAAGTCCGCGCAATGCTTCGGTCTCCTCGATGTTGCGCTCGACATTGGATGTCCGGGTGCGGAGGTCGAATTCCATCCGGATGCAACTGACCCGGCCGTAGAGCAATGTGAACATCACGCAAGCGGCGACGACGCCTGCGACCACGCCGACGATCACGCCCCAGCCCGCGATCGTGCCGAGAATGATGGGCACGAGCAGGTACTCATACCAATTGAGCTTCGCATAGGCGCCGACCACCCACTGCACGAGGAGGCGCAGCCCCATGAAAAGTTGGAGGCCGACGAGCACCGGCACGGGAAACAGCGCGACGAGACCCGGTGACGCGGCAAGTACCACGAGGCACGCGAGCGACGCGAACACGCCCGCCATCCGGCTCGTCGCGCCGACGCGCGCGTTGAGCATCGAGCGATTGAACGATTGATAGCCGACCATTCCACCCAAAAGCCCGCTCGCGAGATTGGCGAGGCCCGCAGCCCGCATCTCGCGATTGAGATCGACCTCCTCGCCCGTCGCCGCACCGATTGCCGTCGAATTCATCAGGATTGTGACAGCCGAGGCCGACGTGACCACGAGGCTCTCCGGAAGGTGTGCAGCGATCGCCGGCCAGTCGATGCCACCGTGCCGGAGCTGCGCTGTCAGGTGCAGCTCCGGCAGCCCGGCGAGCCGCAGTGCCACGCGCGGCAACAGCAACCCCATGCCACGCGCTTCGTCGATCGACAGGTCCGCAGCGCGCAGCAGGACGTAAAAGAGGGCGATCCCGAAGGCCAGCGTGAGCGGCAACGCGGCGACGTGCATCCAGGTGCGCATCAGGATGGTGGCCAGCACGCCTACGACGAGCGCGGGGAGCCACGCGAGCCAGTGAAGATGAGTCAATAGCACGAGCGTCTGCCATTTCAGGGACTCGCCCGTCATCACGCGGAACGCGCCGGCGAGGAGCAGATAGCCCGTGCCAGCGAGGAAGCCGCCGAGGACCGGATAAGGCAGGAACTGCAGCGAGCGGCTGCGCTTCGACGAGCCGATTGCGTAGAGCACGATGCCGGTCACGAGCGAACAGAGCGCGATCGCGATCAGCACGGTCAGGAGGAGAGTCTGTGGGGAGCCGCCGTCCGCGCGCACGCTGCTCGCGACGCCTGCCGCCACACCCGCGAGAAATGCCGCCGCATTGCTGTCGGGGCCACCGATGTTCAGGCGCATCGAGCTCGTCAAGGCAATCACGAGCGCCGTGACGACACAGCTGACGAGCGCGGTGGGCACGCCGAGCATCGCGTAGCGGGCCAGATCGGCGCTGAAGATCATCGTGCCGAGGCTCATCGCGTAGCACAGCATGACCAGTGCCGATACCGCCCCAGCCGCCAGATCGCCGGGCAGCCCCGCGAGACGCGAGCGCGGCCGGACATCGGAGACGGAAACGGTCTTGCCCGGCTTCACGTGAATTCCCGGTGGAATGCAGTGGCACGATGGGGAGCGATCCAGTATCCGTCCTCGATCGATAGCCTGTCAAACGCCAGACGTGGTGCGTGGCGGACGCCTACACTGGGTAATCATCGGCACGATCCCCGACAGGTTCGGGGCCGTTCGCATCGGCCATCGGCGTGGGGCTTTCGTCTGCGCTTTGAGCCCATGGGAAGGAACCGGAAGCGACCCGCGCGGCAGAGCGGCGCGCGCCGCCCGGCATTGGATGCAGGCGGCGAGCATGGATATTGAGCAATGGCTGGAGGTCCTGGGGCTTGAGCAGTACGCGCAAGCGTTCGCGGCGAACGACATCGATCTGTCGCTGCTCGCGCAGCTGACCGATGGGGATCTGAAGGAGCTCGGGGTACAGTCGCTCGGCCACCGCAAACGCATCCTCGCTGCGGCCGCGCGGGACTCGGCCGCAGCGGCCCCGCCAGCGGCGCAGGCGCCCAACGCCCTGGACACCCCCGCGGACGAACGCAGGCAGGTCACGATCCTCTTTGCCGATCTCTGCGGCTTCACGGCACTGTCGCGCACGCTCGATCCGGAGGAACTGCGCGCGCTGATCGGCCGCTACACGGCGCTCGTCGACGGCATCGTGCTCGCCTATGGCGGCACGACCGACAGACACATCGGCGATGCGGTGATGGCGCTGTTCGGCGCTCCCCGCGCGCACGATACGGACACGCTGCGCGCAGCCCGCGCGGCGCTCGACATCCATGACGCGCTGACACAGCTGAGCGCACAGGCGGCGCGGACGTTGCAGGCGCACATCGGCATCGCCAGCGGCGAGGTGGTCGCGGGCACGCTCGGCTGCATCGACGCGCGGGACTACACCGTGACCGGCAATCCAGTGAACCTGGCCGCGCGGCTCCAGGCCGCGGCGCCGGCCGGTGAGACCTGGCTTTCCGATGACGTGGCGCGCGCGCTCGGCGACGCCGCCGTCTGCGACGCGGTGGGTGAGCAACGCTTCAAAGGCATCGACACGCCGGTGCGGGCCTGGCGGCTGCGCGCCATCTCGAGCGAATCGCCGAAGGCGAACCAGAGCCGCTTCGTCGGACGCCAGGCCGAGCTCGAGCAATTTCACGGTATCGTCCACGCGTGCGTCGCGAGGCGGGCCGGCCACGTCGTCCATGTGCGCGGCGAAGCGGGCATCGGCAAGACGCGTCTCGTCGACGAGATGCGCCGCTACGCGCAGTCACAGGGCTTCGCGATCCATCGGGGCCTCGTGCTCGATTTCGGCGTGGGCAAGGGGCAGGATCCCGTGCACGCGATCGTCGGCAGCCTGGCCGGCCTGCCGGCCGGCGCATCGAGCGACGCGCGGCAAGCCGCCGTCGCGCGTCTTGCCGCCGACGGCGTCGTCAAGGCCGAGCAGCACGCCTTTCTCCACGACCTCCTCGACCTGCCGCTCGCGGGAGAATGGCGGGCGCTCTACGACGCGATGGACCACGGCGCGCGCAAGCGCGGCAAGCAGGCGCTCGCCACGAGACTGACCGACAACGCGTGCACGCAGGCGGCGACCCTGATCGTCGTCGAAGACCTGCATTGGGCTGACCCCGAAGTGCTCGACTATCTCTCGGCATTCGCCTCGGGCATCGCGAACGGCCCGGGTCTCCTCGTAACGACCTCGCGCGTGGAAGACGATCCGATCGATGCGACGTGGCGCGCGCGTTGCCGGGACACCCCTTTTGCGACGATCGATCTCGGGCCGCTCCGAAAGGACGAGGCCCTGAGCCTCGCGGGCAACTTCATCGACGCGACGCAGCGTGTCGCGCTCGTCTTCATCGAGCGCGCGGGCGGCAACCCGCTGTTCCTGGAGCAGCTATTGCGCAACGCCGAGGAAGGCAGCGGCAGCGCCGTGCCGGCCTCGATCCGGAGCCTCGTGCTCGCGCGGATGGACCGGCTCGCGCCGCGCGACCGCCTCGCCTTCCAGGCGGCCGCCGTGATCGGCCAGCGTTTCGACATCGCGTTGCTGCGACGGCTCATCGACGATCCCGGCTACGTCTGCGACGGCCTACTCGCCAATGCGCTCGTGCTGCCGGAGGGCGAGGACTTCCTGTTCGCCCATGCGCTGATTCAGGAGAGCGCGTACTCGACGCTGCTGCGCGCGCGCCGGCGCGCGCTGCACCGCTGCGCGGCCGACTGGTTCGCCCACGGCGACCCCACGCTGCACGCCCAGCATCTCGACCGCGCCGAGGACGAATGCGCGTCGCAGGCCTATCTGGCCGCCGCGGACGCGCAACGCGCGGCCCACCTTGTCGAGGCCGCGCTACGCCTCACCGAGCGGGGCCTCGAGATCGCGCACACAGACGCGGACCGCCACGCCCTCAACTGTTGCAAGGGCGAGCTCCAGCGCGATCTCGGCGACATCGCGGGATCGACCGCCACCTATCGCGCGGCGCTGGCGGCCGCTCCCGACGACGCCAGTCTGTGCCGCTGCCAGCTCGGGCTTGCGGAAGGCCTGCGCGTGAGCGAAGGTCTCGACGAAGCGCTAGATCTGCTCGCAGCCGCGCAGCGGATCGCGGAGCGCGACGACCGTGTCGCCGAACTCGCGAGCCTTCACCATCTGCGCGGCAACATCCTCTTTCCGCTCGGGAAGATCGACGCCTGCAACGACGAGCACGAACTCGGACTCGCCTATGCGCGGCGCCTCGGCCTGCCGGAGGCGGAGGCCCGCGCGCTCGGCGGCCTCGCCGATGCCGCGTACGCACAGGGACGGATGCGGACAGCGTTCCGCCATTTCAGCGATTGCGTGGCGTTGAGCCGCGAGCACGGATTCGGCCGCATTGAAGTCGCGAATCGTTCGATGCAGGGCTTCAGCCGCATCTATCTGAACGACGCGCGACAGGCGCGCGAAGACGCCGTGGCCTCCGCGCACGCCGCCGGGCTGATCGGGCAGCCGCGCGCGCAATTGCTGGGCGAGACGCTCGGCGTGTTCGCCTGCTACGAGCTCGGCGATATGCAGGCTGCGCGAGTCCATCTGGAGCAGGAAATGCGGGTGATCCGGCAGTTGGGTGCGCGCCGCTTCGAAGCGCAGAATCTGGAAATGCAGGGACGTGTATGGCTGGACGATGGATGCCGAGGCGAAGCGGTGAAAGCGCTTCGCGAGGCGCTCGCGATCTCGCGCGAAGTAGGCACGCAGTTCTGCGCGCCGAAGGTCCTGGGCGCCCTCTCCCGCGCGGTCGACGAGAACGACGAGCGTGCGCGGCTCCTGGCAGAAGGCGAGAACCTCCTGCGCCTCGGCGCGGTCGGCCACAACCACCTCTGGTTCTACCGCGACGCCATCGAAGCGATGCTGTCGGCCGCCGATCCAGCCGGCGCGCTGCGCTACGTGGCGGCACTGGAGGACTACACGCGGCGCGAACCGCTGCCTTGGGCCGAGCTGTTCGCGGCGCGCGGTCGCGCGCTCGCGCACACCCTGCAGGAGCCCGCGGACGAAGCCGTGCGATGCGAGCTTGGGCGCGTGCGAACCGTGCTGCTACAGGCGGGCTTCAGGCAATACCTGGCCGCGGTCGATGGAGCACTCGCCGCGTGAGGCGAGCGTCACGCCAGTACCGCGTGCCTATTCGTCCGGCCGGTTGAGGTCGCGCGTTCGCCAGTCGCAGCCCTCAAGGGAACGATACCGCGCGGACAGAATCGTTTAATGGGCCAACGCCCGCTCGGGCTGGTAGGCGCAGTTGCTGCAGCGATCCCGATACTCGCGTCTGCCAAGGTGCGAGTGTCAGGAAAGGAACCTGTCGGCAAAGTCTGATGGCTTCCGGACGATACGGGCACGAACGACTGTTATCCGCTTGGAACCTGACCTTGACGTGGCGCCGAGACGAATGACGGGGCTGGGTCCCGCGCTGCCGATGCCAGCCTTGCAAGGGTCTGGCCGCCTATGCCGATTTCATGGATCAGCAGTCGGCCACAAGACGTCATTTGTCGTCGCCTTCATGCGGCCATCCGGGATGGCTGCTCCGATCAGACAGCGGACCCTCAGACCCAAACGGTAAGGATGCCGCTCATCGTAAATGATTCACTCTGCTGTTGGCGGGCGCGTCCGATTACGATGCCCGTCGCTGCCTCGTCGATTCTGCAGTCACGCACTCGGCAGTTGCGGGCGCTTTGGCTGCGCCGTGGGACGATCGGCGAAGTCGGGCGCCTGGACTGTCACCGTTGCCTGCAGGGCGAAGAGAAGCACGCGTGATCCGCTTAAGATCCGGCCTGCCGCACCAATAGGATCGCGTGGCCACGACTTTACCGGGCAGGAGTGGCCGACGATACAACTCACACCGTCCGCACACGAAAGTCCGCTGACAGGCGTAGCTGACGTGTGAACCCCGGGTGCAAGCGTTGGTCATTGAACGTTCATGGCCGGATTTTGCCTTTGCTCGTCAGTCAGTTTTCAGCTCTTTCTGGAAGTTTTCGCGACAAATGGCGTGGGTGTGTGCTGAACCTTCTCGCTTCCACACTTCGGACAAGCTGGACGAGCGGTTTCATGTTCAGCAAGATGCTCGGCATGTTCGAACATTTCACCGCACTTCTCGCACCTGTACTGGTAAGTCGGCATGGCATTCCTCCAACGAGAATCCCGCACGTCGTGCTGGCCAGATACTGCCAGCGACGCCCGGCAGTGTAGTAATAACCCATTGTAGTGCAGGAAAGTGCAGGAAACGCCCGAGTACGCGTGTCGCGCAGCGCTCATCGTACGCGCGGCAGGCAACACCGGTACCCCGTCCGCGGCCTGGTGATTGCAAGCACCAGCGCCCCGCATTGGTCGCGTGCTGCTCGCCGTGACGGGCCGCACACCCGACCGGGCCTGTATCTCTTTCCAACCGCTTGCGGACGAAGGCGCAACCCATGGATGCTCACGAACTCGTGACGCGGCCGGCACAGCCTGTCCACCGTCTGGTGCTGGTCTGGGACGCGCCGGTGCGACTGTTTCACCGGCGGGTGGTCATGCTGGTCACGGCGGCCTATGTCACTTTGAAGCTGAACTGGATCGACTGGCACGTCCGGGTCGGCGAGACTCTGCTCGCGTTGGTCATTTCCCGGCTGCTGTGGGGCTGCTTTGTCAGTGCGACCGCGCGCTGTCGCAGTTTCGTGGCACCGCCCGCGGCTGCACTTCGTCATTTGCGTCACCTGTTTCGCCGCGACACGCTAACGCGGCGGTGCTGACGGGCGGCGGGTCAGGCAATACACCGGCTACCACCCCAGGAAGTCAGCGCATACCCGGTGGATTTCGCATACTGTCGGCGATACATAGCGATGCGGCGCCCCGCGTCGAAACGAGGGCCGTTCGATCGCCTGCTCCGGAGTTCCCGCAGGCGTCTGCGGGTTTTTCCCAGTAGATGGGCGGTTTGGTCAACATGTATGCCCAGTCCCACCGGTCGTTCTTTTGTTCGGTTACCTAAACGATGTAGTTGACCTCGTTGTACGAGAAATTGTGGCTGGCCATGAAGGTTTACATCGGGATTTTCGAGGAATGCTGGCATGAAGGAGCTATCCGTACGCCGGCTCTCCGTCGCAGGTGAATCAGTGCTGCCTCGCGTTCAGCAACATCCAGACTTGTCGCGTCGGCGGCCCGGCGAGTGCGCGCAAATACGCCGCAGCAGCGCTCGCAGGTGCAGTGCTCCCCGATGCGCGCATGCTTCACGTTGCCAACACCATTAAGCGTCATCTCGTCGTACGGGTTTGTGGCGGCATCTGGCCGCAAAGGTCAGTGCACGCCGCGCAAGGCTGAATCCACAGATCCATTCAAAGAGCGATAACCCGCCTCGCTTCAGACTCGGCAACCGGCTACGGCGGTCACTCCATCGACGGCGGTTCCATTGGTCCGGCAAACAGTGCGCGGTCGAAGAACGAGTCGTCCAGTTCCAATATTTCATCGTCGCCCAGAAGGATCACGACTAACTGCCGTGAACCGTTCCCGGGCACTTCCGCGACCTCTCCGATGGTCTGCTTCGGCGTCCGGTCGTCCGTAAATCGCACCCAGTAGTAGCCCGGCACTACGGGTCGCGCGTCCATCCACTCCATAACTAATGCCCCTTTGATCTGGCGAAATCGATCGTTGCCGCATCGTCGAGGTTATCGCTGCGGCCTGGACGGCGGTTTCACGCAAGTATAAGTCTGGATCGCTGCGTCGGGCGAACTGCCGAGTCCGGCCACTCTGCCAACTCGTACCGTCGATCAGTGGCTGACTCCGGGCGAAAAACACATGCGGGCCGTGCGATCGTGTCGGGGCACTGATCCTTTGTTGCGGGCGACGCAGTGCCCAAGTGCGTCGTAGCGGCGGCTCAGGTTGTGAAAGCCGAATGCGATGCGCTTATCTGGTTCGATCCAGTCGCAGTCGGGAATCACCAGCGTGCAGCTTTGGTGCACGCGCTCGATGGAAAACTGTCCGGAGAGTTTTGTCATAGTTGCTGCCATCCTTCATGACCCGTCGCAATTTGCATCGGTGCGTATCGCCATAAGCGGTCGAAACCGCCTGCACGTGCCGTAAAGACGCAAAGCTACGTTCGAGATATGTCCCTTCTGCGTAAGGCCCCTGCGCTGAACCATGTCATCGCGTGACGTTGTCACGCCCGGGGCTTGTTTGCACGGTGCCACTATCAGTAGCAATCGCGCAAAGCGCCCGAGCTCGTATCTGTGCCGACAGCAGCGTCTGCTCGCTGGACGAGCCGATGCGAATGGACGGATCAGCCCAAGCACAGACCAAAAGTTGAGGCTCGCTGGCCACAACAGGGCTACACTCAAAATGGGACAAATTCCGGAGCAATACCATGACCGACGCTACCCCCCAAAGCACATTTCGCGGTCTTCCCCTGACGCCGGAGCAGGACGCAGAAGTCAGGCACTACATAAAGAAAAAAGAGCAGCACGGCGCGCCGTGGGACACGCCGGAGTTGGAGGCCATGCTTCGAGACATGCTGGAGCCGCCGAGCGACGACGACGGAGGACTCGGTTCCGCCGTGGACGAAACGAAAGCGGCCACAGAACGCGCGACAGCTTCGATCGACGAGACCATGGAACCCATTGAAGCCTCCGAAGAGCGGAATGCCGCGATGGAAAACGAGGGCATGAGGGGACCGAGGCGTTGAATCCCAGGCAGCGCTCGCGACTGATGTTGAAATTTGCCCTACGCGTTAGGACCGTAGCATGACCCTGTTGGGAACCCGGAATCACATCGATTGCGGCGCCGCCGGTCAGCTCTGCAATCAGCGCCCCGCACCGGCGAGAAGACGGGACTCGCCGTGTACTTCGATGCCTGCGCCCCAAAGACTACTTCCGGAGGACAATGAGACATCTTCTATCGATGTACCCTTATCCGTACCGGATTGCGCGGATGTTGTATCCGTGGCGCCGTTTCGATGTATGTCCTATCCGCGACAGGGGGGATCGTGAAACGCGATATGAATCTGGCATTCGCAATACTGAAGACTCTCGAGGAAAACAAATCCCCGCACCTCAGCGAATTTGACATTGAAAGCGCGCTCAAGGATGCGTTCGATGTTTCGAACCGGGGTGTGTGGTATCAGTTGAACCTGCTGTCCGACGCAAATCTCGTCCGCTCGACGGGTAGCGATTGGCGGCTAAGCTGGGATGGTCACGAGTTTTTGAAGTCGGCGGTCCCGAAATCTTCGAAGGCGCCTGAAGGGTGACCTAAGCGCTGGAAACATCCCCCGGCTTTCGCGAAGAAAACCCGATTGCCGGGGCATCGCACAGCAGGCGCGGAACGCAATAGCAGTTTGCCGAAGCGCGTTCGATTCCACGACTTGATGACGGCCGCGCCCCAACGTCCAGCCAGCCGGCTTTGTACAGCGGCATGTGCGGATACTCCTGGTCTGAGGGGAATATGGACCAGTTAAAGCATGCGATGTTTGAATATCACGAGCGCAGCAAGCATCGCCTCAGCGGCTATGCCCCCGGCCCCGGGAAACTCGACTGGGCAACCCAACCGAATCCGTTCCGGGTGTTTGACGGCGCACCGCGCATTGGTCTGCCGTTAGCTGCGGATAGCCTGACTACACGCTACAACGAACTGCGCTGCGGCGCTTTGCCACCCGCGCGCAGATTCGATCTTTCCAGTCTGGCAATCCTGTTCGAACTTTCGCTCGGCCTGTCGGCGTGGAAATCCTACGGCGCCCAGCGGTGGGCTCTGCGCTGCAACCCTTCGAGCGGAAATCTCCATCCGACCGAGGGCTATCTTCTGTGTCCGACTCTGCCCGGCTTGTCCGGTGGGGTCTACCATTACCTGAGCCGGGACCATTCCCTCGAATGTCGCGCTGCCGTTAATGACGAGCGATGGAGCGAGGCGTTCCCGCCAAGTGGCGTCCTGGTCGGCATAAGCTCGATCCCCTGGCGCGAGGCGTGGAAATACGGCATGCGCGCCTGGCGCTACTGCCAGCACGATTGCGGCCATGTCATCGCCGCGGTGAGTTACGCAGCGGCAGCGCTTGGCTGGCAGACGCGGCTGATGGAGGCGGCTGCGGACGACGCAGTGGCCAACCTGCTTGGATTGAACCGCGGAGAAGATTTCGGGAAGGCAGAAGCAGAGGTGCCGGATGTCTTGCTCTGGATCGGCAACCCTGCATTGCGGCCTGCTCTTGAGCGCATGCTGATCGTCCTGGATAGCGCACAGTGGCACGGACGCGCGAATCAGCTGAGTCCGGGACATGTGAAGTGGCCGGATATCGATTCTATCCATCTCGCCACGCATAAGCCCCGTTCGCGCGAACCGACCTTGCCGAATCCGGAAGAGCACCCGTCGCCCGCGTCGCCCGCCCTTGACCTCAGCTTTGCCCGGATCGCTCGGCAGCGCCGCAGCGCGGTGAATTTCGACGGTACGACGTGCATCGCCAAGGCGGCGTTTTTCAGCATGCTGGCGTGCCTGTTGCCACGTCATGATACGCCGCCGTGGAACGCGCTGATGTCTCCTGCTGCAGTGCATGCAGCGCTAATGGTGCACCGCGTGGGCGACCTGGAGCCTGGCCTGTATATGTTCGTGAGAAATCCGGGCGCGCTGCCGGATCTCAAGCGGTCTCTACGTCCAGAATGGCTGTGGCAAAAGACCGGCCCCGATCATCTGCCGCTCTATTTTCTGTTGCCTTACGATTTGCGCGCCACGGCAAAGTTGATGTGTTGTCACCAGGATATCGGCGCCGATGCCTGCTTTGCGTTGGGGATGATCGCGGAATTCGGAATCGCGTTGAAGCAGCCATGGCGTTATCGCCATCTGTTCTGGGAATGCGGCATTCTTGGCCAGGCGCTCTATCTCGAAGCCGAAGCCGCCGGCGTGCGCGCGACAGGGATTGGCTGCTTTTTTGATGATGAAATGCACGCACTGCTCGGTGTAGAGGATCACACCTGGCAAAGCCTGTATCACTTCACCGTCGGCCGTGCGATAGACGATCAGCGCCTGTCCACATGTCCACCGTATGAGGTTCAGCCTTGAAGCAAGAGCCTCACCTCCCGATCGTGGTGAGGCGATATTTCCGACGAGCGCCCGGCGATTGAAAGTCACCCATAGTCCTCGTTTTCCTTATCAATGCGCGGCGAACCAAATGACCAGGCCGGGCCGCGTGGCTGATCGCGCAGTAGCATCGCCAACCGCGGTTTGAACGCCTGGAATGTCACGACTCTCTCCCAGTGGATGCACAACCTTCGGCAGGAAAAATGCCTAGATCTCGTCAGGTACTTCCTCGCCGAACTTGTCTGCAACATAGGCACGCATGGCTGCGATCAGCGGAGTGTTTCCGTAGAAGCAAAAACCCGCCGGTGTGGATGCTGCGTAACCGCCATGGTGTAGTGCGCCAGCATTAGTGTTGACCCGGGGCAGACAGTAGTCTTCGCGTTCGATGATCGGCCCGGCCTGAGCCCAGTCCGTCGACGGCGAAAAGGCTGCATCAATCTCGACAGACTTCCCTTGTTTGTTGTCGCAATCAATATACGCCACCCAGCACAGGCCATCCTCCACCCTTGGGTTTGATAGGCCTTCCGCTCTGGCAACCCAGTAATCGAGTTGCGCAGCTTCCAGATTACTTGTCTTCACAGGCTCTCTCCATCGGGCACTGCCTAGCCGAACTTCCTAACGACATAGCAACGCATAGCCGCTGCCAGATCACAATCTCCGAGCCGCCAACCACTCCCCGACAGTGCCTGGGCCGCGATCCCGCAGGCCGCCCGACCTGAGCGATCCACTGTTCGACAACTGAATCAACGATAGAACTGATCTCGTTTTTGCTCGTGCTCAATGATCGGTTGCGCCTGCTCTGGGTCCGTCGATGGGCCGAAAACTTCCCGCTCGACGGATCGCCTGACATCGACGCCGCTTCCCGACACCATTGCCAACAGGATGGTACTGGCCGGTTGCCGTCTGTGGCAAAGTTCGCTGATCGATCCACAACTGCCCATCGCACTGATCGCTTTACTGTCCGGAATTGAATGTATAAGGGACCTACAGATGGGACACGATCGAGCCCGTCTCGGTCCTTCACCATCCGGAAGCGGCGACATGAATTCAATCATTGATCTCTCTGGCAAACGTGGGCTGATCGTCGGGCCTAGCGAATTTCCCTGGCCACGGTCTGCAACTGCCTGAAGGCGCGAAACCGCGCCTCGTGCAGTGCCGCAATGTCACCCGTGTCCGACTCGTAGATCCTACAGATCTGCGACATTCTGGCCATCCCCGAGCGCACGTCGTCGAACAGGCCGCCAGCCACGCCGCCCAGGATCGCCGCGCCCAGTAACACGGGCTCTTCCGCCTGCGTCGCAAGCACGGGTTTTCCCGTCGCATCGGCAAGCAGTTGCCGAACGAGATCGAGTCGCCCCGCGCCGCCGCTGATCACCACCCGCTCGATCGGTGCACCCGCCATCGCTTGCGCTTCGATGATCTGGCGAAGGCCGTAACCGATGCTGCAAATGCCGGCAATGTAGAGCGCGACCAGACTGTTCAGGTCGTCCTCCATTCCAAGGCCCGCAATCACGGCTCTTGCGTGGGGGTCGGCCAGCGGGGCGCGGTTTCCCAGGAACTCCGGGACGACATGCAGGCCGTCGGCCAGCAACGCCGCCTCCGACAGGCTGTCCGCCGCCTGCACCGCGAGACCGGCGAGCATCACCGGCAGCGGGTGGCCCTCGTGCTCTGCTCGACGTCTGGCGTCCGGGGCTGCGGGGTGCATCGAAAGCAGTCGTTCGATCGCCGCGCCCGCTACCGATTGGCCGCCCTCGTTGAGCCACACGTCCGGCACCATCGCCGAAAAATAAGGCCCCCACACGCCGGGCACGAAGACCGGACTGCGGGTCGTGGTCATCGTGCACGACGAGGTGCCGAAGACGTAGGCGAGGCAGGACTCGGGCTCGCCGTCGGCGCCGACCGTGCCGATCCCCCCGGCATGGGCATCGATCACGCCGGTGGCGACCGGCGTTCCGGTTCGCAGGCCGAGCTGCGCGGCGGCGTCTGCGGTCAGTCCGCTGCCCAACGGCGTTCCCGGGTCGACGACGGTCTGGCCGATGCGCGCAAAGGCCTCGTCCGCCAGCACGCCGAGGCCGACGCTCCGAAAGTAACTCTCGTCCCAGCGCCGCTCGTGCGCCAGGTAAGTCCATTTGCAAGTGACCGTGCAGGTGGATCTCGACAGATCCCCGGTCGCGCGCCAGGTCAGGAAGTCGGTCAGGTCGAAAAACTGCCACGCCGCCTCAAAGACGCCCGGCCTGTTCTCGAGGAGCCACAGCAGCTTCGGTGTCTCCATTTCCGGCGAGATCTTGCCGCCGACAAACTTCAGCACCTCGTGGCCGGTCGTATTGATGCGCTCCGCCTGTGCAACGGCGCGGTGGTCCATCCAGACGATGATGTCGCGCTCTGTTTGCTCGGAAGGGCCCACCGGCAGGGGCTGGCCGCCCTTGCCCAGTACGACGAGCGAGCAGGTGGCGTCGAAGCCGATGCCGGCGACCTGAGCGGGTGAGACGACGGCCTGCGACAGCGCATCCTCCACGGAATCGCAGACGGCGTTCCAGATTTCGCTGCTCGACTGTTCGACGATGGAGCCGCTCGCATGGAACAGCGTGATGTCGCGCTTGGCCGAGGCGACCATGCGACCGGCAATGTCGAAGATTCCGGCCCGGGCGCTGCCCGTGCCCACATCCACGCCGATGACATAGCGCGCATCGCGCGTGCTGCCTGTCGCGCTGGAGGTCGGGTTTTCTGAGGTCATAGCTCGCTGCCTGTTGACTGGCTGCTCATTGCCTTTTCGGGGAGGCGTTTCACGTTGACGGCGAGCCACGCCAGCGCGCCCGCGTCTGGCACGCGTTTCAGAGATCGACGTTGTTGGGAAGAATCACGAGATCGCGGATGGTCACGTTGCGCGGCCGCGTCAGCATGAAGAGCACCGCATCGGCGACCTCCCTGGCCTGCATCAGGCTGCCCGAAGCGAGCGCTTCGTCCATCTTCGCTTTCGGCCAGTCGTCGAGCAGCGCCGTGACAACCGGGCCCGGGGCTACCGCGCCGACCCGCACACCATGCTTGGAGAGCTGGCGTCGGGTCGTGTGGACGAAGGCCTGCACCGCAAATTTGGACGCGGTGTAGATCGGCTCCCACACAACCGGGACGATGCCCGCAATGGAACTGGTAAAGATGATGTCACCCGATTTCTGCGCGACCATGTGCGGCAGCACGGCATGGACCGATCGGAACGCGGCATTGACGTTCAGGTTCAGTACGCGATCCCACTCGTCCGGGTTTCCGTCCACAACATCGCCGCCGACGTAGGCGCCGGCGTTGGCATGGAAGATGTCGAGGCCACCTGCCAGCTCGAGGATTCTCGGTACCATCCCGGATACTTCCGACGGCTGCAACAGATCCACGGCCAGCGGCAGTGCGTTTGGCCCCAGTTCTGCGCACAGTTGCGCGAGCCTCTCCTTCGCACGGTCGATCAGAACGACCTTGGCGCCTTCCGCGACCAGGGTGCGCGCGCACTCCAGGCCGATGCCCGATGCCGCGCCCGTGATGGCGGCTACTTTTCCCTTCATGGATTCACTCATTGACTGGTCTCCTGTGTCGACCGCAGTGAGCGCTTTAGCGCTTACTCCGGCCCCAAGCAACTACGGTCCCGTGCAAGATCATTGCTGGATTGCTCGAATTACGCGCGACCGTGCGAGACGCGAGACTGCCGGGCAAGCGAGTCGACGATCACCGCGATCGCCAGCACCGCGCCGGTGATCATGAAGCGCAGCGAGGACGACAGGTTCAGCAGCGTCAGGCCGCTGGCGATCGACTGGATCACGATAATGCCCAGCACTGCCGAATACGCGCTGCCTCGGCCGCCGAACAGGCTGGTGCCGCCGATCACGGCCGCTGCAATGGCGTTCAGGTTCACGTCGCCGGTGCCGGCCTGCTGACTGGCCGAGGCGAGCCGTGCCGCGGTCAGCACGCCGCCGAGTGCGGCGAGACTGGCGCACAGTACGAAGGCGCTGGTGTAGATGGCGCCGACATTGATACCGGCGCGTCTCGCGGCCTCGTGATTGCCGCCGACCGCGTTCATCGATCGGCCCCAGCGCGTCCTCTTGAGCGCATAGTCCATCGCGACCGAGAGGCCGAGAAAGATACCGAACATCAGTGGAACGCCACGTCCCTGGTTGAGGTAGGCAACCACAGCCTCCAAAAGTACGGTGATAGCCAGGGCGCGCACAAAAAGGCTGCCCAGCGAGGGCGCCGAGAGATTGGATGCTCGCCGGCGCTCACGCGTGCGCAGCCCGATCACCAGCATCACGACACCTGGCACCAGTGCAAAGAGGTACGAAACGACAGCCGGGATGATGATGAGTTGCCCGAGGTTCACCATCGTCGAACCATAGGGGAGGTTGATCGACCCGGTAGCGCCTAGCACATACAGTTGCATCCCGAGGATCGCGAGCAACCCGGCCAGCGTCGCGACGAAGCTCGGCATGCCGAGCCGGTTGAGCAGAAACGCGTACAGGGCGCCGACCACCGCACCGACGACGATCGCAGCGACGATGGCCAACAGCACCGGCCAGCCGTGGTTGACCCAGAGCATCCCGACGAGGGCCGAAGCAAAGCCGCTCATCGAACCTACCGACAGGTCGATCTGCCCCACCATCAGCACGCAGACGATCCCCAGCGAGATCACGCCGACCGTCGAGCAGTCGAACAGCAGGTTGACCAGGTTGTCGGCCGAGAGGAACACCGGGTTCAGGCTGGTGAACACGGTCCAGATGATGATCAGGCCCGCGACGACCGGCAGCGATCCCAGATCGCCCGAGCGCACCCGCTCGACGAAGGCGGCCACGGTGCCGCCGACTCCAGTGGCGTGTTTGACGCGGACATCGCTGCGGTCGAGCAGCGTCGACGGCTGTGGCGCGCCTTGCGGTTCAGGCTGCGAGCCGCCTTGAATATCGTTGCTCATGATGGTTCCTTAGTCTAGGTGCCCTGTTCGGCCTGGCGTCGGCCGGCGCGACGCGACACGGCGTTCTCGGTGGCGCCGGTGATCGCCGCCACAAGTTCCTGATTCGAGGAGTCGGGATAGAAGACGCCATTGTTGCGGCCCAGCCGCAGCACCACGATCCGGTCCGCCACGGCGCGGACGTCCTCCATGTTGTGGCTGATCATGATCACCGCGTGACCGCGGTCGCGCACCCGCTCGATCAGATTCAGCACCTCGGCGGTCTGGGCCACGCCCAGCGCTGCTGTCGGCTCGTCGAGCATGATCAGCTTCGGATCCAGCAGCAACGAGCGCGCAATTGCGACGGTCTGGCGCTGGCCGCCCGAGAGCGACGCGACCACGTCGCGCACGCTCGGAATGCGCGCCGAGAGCTCGTTCAGCAGCGTCCAGGCCTTCACCTCCATCGCGACCTCGTCGAGGCGCAGCGGATTCAGCTCGCGCCCGAGGTAGATGTTCGCGACGACGTCAAGGTTTTCGCACAACGCCAGGTCCTGGAACACCGTGGCGATGCCGAGATCGAGCGCCGCGCCCGGATCGGACAGCGTGACCTCCTTGCCGCCGAAGGTAATGGTGCCGGCGCTGGGTTGATGGACCCCGGCTAGAACTTTCACCAGCGTCGATTTGCCCGCCCCATTGTCGCCCACCAGGGCGACCACTTCGCCGGCATGCACGTCGAGTTCGATGTCCGTCAAAGCCGAGACCGCTCCGAAGTGCTTCGAGACGCCGCGCAGGCTGAGCACCAGTTCGCCGCGCCTGGATCGTGATGTGGAGTTGTCAGTCATGGGACGGATACCTCATCGAGAGTAGAAGGACCCGGCACGAGCCGGGTCCGTGCGGCGATTGCGTCGCAATTGCGTCGGGTATGCGCCGGATCAGTAGGTGATTCCCAGCTTCTTGCATCCTTCGGCATAGCGATCGGTACACAGATCCTTGCCGCTCGCGAACCCTTTGTCGACAACTTCCGCCTTGAGGTTCTTCGCCGTGATGACCGCCGGCTTGAAGAGCTGGGACGGCGTATTGAAGAGCGTCGTTTCAGCCTTGGGCGTCTGGCCGGAAAGGAAGCCGACGGCCACCTTCGCCGCTGCGGCAGCGACGATCTCGCTCGGCTTCAGGATCGTGTTGTACTCGTCGCCCGCGATGATCAACTGCAATCCCGCGAGCGTCGCGTCGTTGCCGGTTACGGGGGGCACCGGGTTGACGCCGGCTGCCTTGAAGGCCGCGACTGCCCCACCGCCCGTGCCGTCGTTAGCGGCCACGACACCGACAATCTGGGAGCCGAAGCGCGTGATCTGCCCGCTGACCCACTGCTGGGCTTTCGGCGGCGCCCAGTCCGGTGTGTCGTACTCGGCCAGCGTCTTGTAGCCGCTCCCCTGCAGTCCAGCGTGGATACCCTTCTTGATCAGTCCCGCGGCCGCGTCGGTCGGCGAACCGTTGACCTCGAGCACGCCGCCCTTGGTGGTCGGCACGCCCGTTTCCTTCAGGTGCTGGACGAGTGACTGCGCGATGGCCTTGCCGATACCTTCGTTGTCGAACGAGACGTAGTAGTTGGCCGGCGTCGAGGGCACGGGCCGGTCATAGGCGATAACCTTGATACCCTGACCCTGCGCCATGTGGACCAGCGACGCGGCGGCTGTCGAGTCGACCGGGTCGAGGACGATCACCTTGGCGCCTTGCGCGATTACCGAGTTGAACTGCTGCTGCTGCGTCGAGACGTCGGCATTGGCATTCTGGTAGAGCACCTTGCAGTCGGGGCAGAGCTTGCTCATTTCGGTTTTGAAGCCGGGGAAGTCGTGCTGTTCGTAGCGGGTCGACGCCTGGTCGGGCATCAGAAAGGCGACCGTGCCACCGGGCGCGGCCAGTGCCGCCGTGTTACTCAACAAGCTCAGACTCAGGGCGCTAGCGCCGATTAGTTGGTTCGAAAGTCGGGTCATCGAATGTCTCCATTATTAGAAAAATTCCGGCGTAGCTGCTGTCGTGTCTGTGTCGCGAGTGAGCTCCTTGCATTTTTTCGTCTTTGCTGGCGGCTTCCAGATTAATGCCAATCACTTGCCTCACTTGCGTTGGCCCGAATATGGGAAAGTTGCCGCGTCGTGTTTCATATTCTATGTAGTGCGCGATATCTCCATTCCAGGTGCTGAAGGTGTTGCGGCTTTGTTTGTCGGGTAGTCATGGGCGGTCTTGTGCAACGGCTCCAGAGTAGACGCTAGCCGGACACTTCCGAGGCACGGGCGGCGTCAGGCGGTTCAGTAGCACTGGCAGCATTGAATTGTTGAAATGCGCGCCATCGCGAAGGCGACATGTCCTTCAGGGAAAGGAACTGGCGGTTGAAATTCGACAGGTTATTAAAGCCGACCTGATAGCAGATATCGGTGATGTTCAGTTCACCCGCCATCAGTAATTGACACGCGAGATTAATGCGCAGCCGGTTCACATACTGCACGAAAGGCACGCCGGTGTGCCGACGGAAGTATCGCGAGAAGGCACTGACGCTCTGTCCCACGAGTCCGGCCAACTCCGTTTCGCGCAACTCCTGCGACAGGTTCTTGCCAATGTAGGAAAGCACGTGATTGATGCGCGTCTGCGCGTAGCGCGCCGGGTCTGCACAATAAGCTGCACTCGCCAGCTTCACCGGCGCGACGCATTGCACGAGCAAGTCAAGCAAAGCAAGAAACAACGTGATGCGCCGCATGCCTTTCGCGCCCAGCATCTCGCGCATGATCGGTTCAGCAGCCGCGCCCGTTTCCGGTGTGAACAGTACACCCCAACGCGATGCATCGAGTAACAACTCGACGCGCTTGCACTCCGGGAAAACCTTGATTACGCGCGTAACGAACTCTGCATCGAATTGCAGAATAAGACAGCGTTCATCCACACGGTCGCCCTGCGGCACATTGCTGACCCAGTTATGCGGCAGATTCGATCCAACCATCACGAGATTGCCGGGCGCGAAATTGCCGATGTAATCGCCTACGAAGTATTTGCCCGTCGTCGACGTAATCAGCTGAATTTCGTATTCAGGATGGAAATGCCAGCGCACCGTGCGATAGGGATACCCATGGGACCAGATCTTGAACGACTCATCGCGCGGCACGGCGACCAGTTCCAGATCCGGCTGGGCGATTTTGGCATGGCCGGCATCGGTACGCGCCGTGACACCCAGCGTCGTGTGCATCTGTCCTCCTCCTCAGCCTATTCTGCTTTTGCCAGCCGCATACGTCGTATTGCGTCCGCCATGAGAGAAAGCTAGCCCTGCCTCGGATATCTCGCCACTGAAAATAAGACGGCGAACTGATACTTTATTGCATTCGGGTAAGTCCGTACGGCAGTGTGGGTTGTTTTTTATGCACTGCGCGGGTCCGGTAATCAAGCTGCGCGAGGCTCTCTGCAACGCCCGGCGTTTGTGGCACGATCACCCGACAGATAGTCAAGATCCCCCGCATCCGGCTCAGGGCTTTATCGGGCATCGCACGAAATCGCCTTGGAAAGCCGATCTCGACAGCAACGGCCGAGTCTGCGTCAATCAGGTGTTGAACCAGCGTATGTGCAAGCGGCAACAAATGCGCTGGTCACCGCGGGGAGTCCATCTTGCTTGCCCAGGTCCGATGTGCCTTCGTCAACGGCGATCTCATGGACCGACTCACGAGGTGCAGGGAGCCAAAGACACCTTTGTCCAACGAAGCTGTCGAGTTCATCGAGTTCTTTGGCCGTGCATCTGAGTTACAACCCCAAGGTTTTAACGCTCCCCACGCACGCGGTTTGCCTCGCCCATGCTATGCAGAGTGGTGACCGATTCGCTTCGGTCTACGGCGGCCAAATAGACTGTCGAAACGAGATCATCGAAAAAAACAGGGCGAGTACAGCGAGCTTTAAATAGCCGACCCACTTTTCGTTCTAACGACAAAGCATTCCGCATCGGGGAATGCAACCGAGCGCGAGGCAAGTGATGCGAGTCATCCTGTCTATCTGTGCCATTGCGCTGTCGAGCCTGTCGGCTAGCGCCTTCGCGGACCCGGACACCTATCCGCCGTTGCCCGCGCTCAACATCGATATTGCGCAGACGTCGGTCTCCGGCGCGAGCGATGCCACCGTACCGCGACCCGTGGTCAATCAGGTGCAAGCGTTCTACGCCGCACTGGGCGTGCCGGCGCAAAGCGTCTCGACGGTCGAACTGGACGACGCCGGCCACGTCACGCCCCCTCTGAACTACGGGGTGGCGTGCATACAGCGCGAATCGCCGTTCATCGGCAAGTGCCAGGTCGATGGCGCGAAAGCCATACTCGGCTGGATCTACGGACCTGATCCGTTCGCGTCGCCGGTCACCATGACACCCAAAGGACGCTACGTCCGCTTCGGTCAAACCTACCATCTGCCAGCCAATCGTCCTTCGAGTTTCACCTGGACGACGGCCACGGACAGCACCGGCTGGGTCTATGCGCCGAGCAAATGCGACGCCGGAGCGCCGTGCAGTCTGCACGTCACGCTGCACGGCTGCGAGCAGGGCCAGGACTTCTTGCCGCTCGACTCGCCGCTGGACGGCGGCCTCTTCTTCGGCACGACGTTCGTCCGGCATGCGGGCTATACGCAGTGGGCGGATAGCAACCGGATCGTTGTGCTGTTTCCGCAAGCTCAGTCGATCCCCGGTCTGAACCCGTATGGGTGCTGGGACTGGTGGGCCTACACCGACAATCACTTTGCCGACCAGCAAGGCATTCAGATGCGCTCGATCCGCAACATGAGCGTCCAGTTGACCGCGTGCGCCAGCCATTGATTGGACGGAAACGCGGGACCGTGGTGAATCGAGGAGTTGCACGCGATGAAACTCAACACCCTGCTTCGGGCGGCGACGGCTGTCGGTACCGTCTTGCTGATCGGCGCCGCTCACGGCGCGACTTCCGGTGAGGCGTTCGGCAATCCGGGCGCGGCGGCGATGCACGGGCCGTCGCAAAAGTCCTTTCTCGGAACGGCGCTGAGTCCGGCTTCACAGATCTATTTCACGGGTTATCGCGGCATCGTGTCGGAGGTGTACTACCCGGTGCTCGACACGACGGAGACGGTCGATCTGCAGTTTCTCATCGGCGATGCGGCAGGCACTTTCGTCGACGAGGAGAAGCTCGCGCCCTACACCGCCGCCCAGACCGATCCGCGCACAATGAGCTGGCAGGTCACAACCGGCAATGCCGCCCACAACTGGCGGATCAGCAAGACGATCTATAGCGACCCCACACGCAATTCGCTGATCGAACGCGTGACTTTCCAGGCGCTCAACGACACACATTTGAGCGACCACAGGCTGTATCTGCTGTTCAAGCCCCATCTCGACAATGCCGGCTCGGGTAACACGGCGTTCACAGCGGCCGCCAGCAATAGCCGGACGATGCTCGTCGGCAACCGCAACTCGCGCTACTCGGCGCTCGCTTCTTCATTACCGTGGACGGTCCAACACGGCACGACGTTGGTGTCGAACGGCTTCGTCGGGCAGAGCGACGGATGGACCGATCTGCTCGGCGGGACATCACCGGACAAAACGATGGATTGGACCTATGCGTCGGCCACCAATGGCAACGTCGCGCAGATGGGCTGGCTCGACCTCGGCACCGGCAACGCCACTAGCATCTCGTTCAGCGTCGTGTTGTCGTTCGACAGCATCTCCGCGAACAACGCGATGCAGACCGCAAGCGCCACGCTCGGCGACAACCTCGACGGCCTGCGCACGAAATACGACGCGGGATGGCACAGCTATACCGCAGGCCTCTCGACGCAGAACGGCACCGCTGACAATGAGTACTACCTCGCCGCGATGACGCTCAAGACAATGCAGGACAAGAGCAACGGAGCGATGATCGCGGGCATTGGCACGCCGTGGGGCGAAACGCAGGGCGACGGCAACAGTGGCGGCTATCACCTCGTGTGGTCGCGCGATCTCTTCAAATTCGCCAATGCACTGATTACGGCCGGCGACGCCACCACGCCCGCCACCGTCGTGCACTATCTCTTCGACACGCAGCAACAGAAGACCGACTGCGGCACCGCCGAATACAACGCCAACGGTTGCGCGCAAGGTTTCAGCCGCGTCGGCCGCTTCCCGCAGAATTCCTGGGTGAGCGGCTGGCCGTACTGGCAAGGCACGCAGATGGACGAGCAGGCCATGCCGATCCTCCTCGCGTGGCGGCTCGGGCCTGGCGTCTATAACGCGTTGTGGCCGAGTATTCGCCTAACCGCAGACTATATTCTCAGCACGGGGCCGTGGACCTATCAGGATCGTTGGGAGGAAAACTCGGGCTATTCGCCCTCCACCATCGCGGCCGAAATCGCCGGACTCGTGGCCGCCGCGCGCATGGCCGAAGACAGCGGCGACAATCCACGCGCGAGCAGCTATCTCGCCGCCGCCGACTACTGGCAACAGAACGTCACACGCTGGACCTACACCAACACCGGCTTTTACAGCGGCGGGCATTATTACGTCCGCATCAATCCGTCGAGCATGAGCCACGCTGGAAGCGGGCCGCAGGTCTATGAGCCGATCCTCCTTCCGGACTCCGGACAAAGCTTTCTCGTGAAAAACGGCGGCGGCACGCAGGATGAGCGCGCGGTGGTCGACGGCGGCTTTCTCGAACTGGTGCGCATGGGCGTGAAACGGGTCAACGATCCCACCATCGCCAGCACGCTCGCCGCCTATGACGCCGTGCTCGCGATGACAATCAGGAACGCCAACCAGGCCTGGTTCCGCTATAACTTCGACGGCTACGGCGAACACAACGACGGCAGCAACTTCGACGGCACCGGCGTCGGCCGCGCATGGCCCATCTTTACCGCCGAGCGAGGTATGTTCAGCATCGCGCAAAGCGGCACGGGCAGCAGCGGTGCCGCTTACCTCAACGCCATCAGAACCTATGCGACACCGGAAGGCTTCATCCCCGAACAGATCTGGACGCCGACTGCAACGCTGCCCGGCAACTGGCAAGTCATAACGCCACAGGGATTCACGGCCGGTGCGCCAACCAAATCGATTGCGCCGCTCAACTGGGCGATGGGCGAATACGTCAGCTTGCTGGCGTCGATCCAGGCAGGCAAGGTCGTCGATATTCCGTCCATCGTGTGCGCTCGCTATAGCAACTGCGTGATAGCGCCTGTGAGCGGGCAGGCCGCAGTCACCATCAACGTCAATGCGATAACGCAGCCGGGACAGTACATGTACGTGACTGGCGGCACCGAGGCTCTCGGTAACTGGAATACCGATCTCGGCTTACCCGTGGACCCCGCCAACTATCCGGTATGGAGCAACACTGTGAATCTGCCGGCGGGCAGCAGCATTCAATACAAGTACTACCGTAAGAACGCTGACGGCACCGTGACGTGGGAGAACGTGCCGGGCGGGGGCAATCGCACGTTGAATGCGCCGGCCTCGGGCAGCGCCATCTTGAGCGACACAGTCGGTTGGTGAGCCGGGCGCGCCCGGCGCGCGTCCTTGGTCTTCTATCACCAATGGCATATATAGCCGCGCCCGTGCCCGCCAACGCAAGACGAGCCGCTTGTCCGGCGAGGCCAAATGGCTCCGTATTCTGCGCGCCGTCGCCTTCCCGCACCGCGTTCGGCACATAGGTCACCGCCTGCGCGACCTAGCCGGTCGGCACCGTCGCTATCACCTTGTTCGACAGCGTTTCGATCGCGACCATCTGATCGGCATGTTCAAGCCCGACATACACGCGCGTGCCGTCATCCGACGGCCAGATGCCATGAGACAGATTGCCGACGGGGATCGTAGCGACCAGTGGGCGGCGTCGGACACCAAGCTGACTATTGGCCGTCAGGGCGTACTCAGGTGTTGCCCTAGTTTTCCACTGTCTGCTCGACGGTGCGACAATAAAAAAGAACAAGCCACTTCGGCACTGTCTGTCGAAGGTCCGTTCAAAAAAGGGGACAAGATTATGCGTCGATACATCTATCTGGCGGCGTTGCCTGCCGCCTTCATTGCCGGCATGTTTGCGTCCCATCTGGGCACCCCCGCGCACGCTCAGGCGTCGGACGTACCGCTGACGGCGCAGATCATCGACTTGGCCGCCGCAACCGATGCCGATCTTGGCCCGCAGATTCCGAACATGGGCACCCTGCGGTCGAAGGGCCTCGTCGTCACGCCGAGCGGAACAGTCGCCGTGCAGACCGGTAACGTACCCAGGCATACGCATAGGGGTTCTGACGAAATCCAGTATGTGATTTCGGGAAGCGGTACTTTCTGGCTGGGTAACGAACAACGCGAGATTCACACCGGCGACCTGATCATTATCCCGAAGGGGACGGTGCATGCGGGGTCCAAGCCGACCAGCGGCGAATTCAAGGTCCTGTCCATCAAGCTGCCGCCGCAAGCGCCAGGCGACATGCAGATGGTTCCCTGAGGGGTCGACGATATCTGGCTATCGTGGTCATTCAAAGAATCGCCGCGAGCTTCCGTGCCGGCCGGGACCTGTCCGTCTCGCTCGCAGCCTCCTGAAGATAGCAATGAAAGCTATCCCGGCACGCCCGAACAAACACATGCAGAATCATCCAGCGATCAACGGTCCCGCTCCACTGCGCAAGCCCAACCGGAGCAAGCAAAGACAGCCAGGTCAGAATGCCGAATGCTACGTGCTCACGCCACCGCTGGCCTTCCGCGTGAACCTGTCAGGACTTGGGAAGCAGCTACCGCCGCGCCGTGCAGCCGATGCACGCGGAAAGCCGCACCCAGTTATTTATATAGATCTCAAGGGCAAGCCCGCCAGATGATCCGCTACTGACAACGCGTGATGAACGTTGTGAGTAGTCAGAATAACGGCCATTCCGCTCGCGCGGGCCTGATGGATCAGCCGCAGCCGATTTCAGCTTCCTTAACGCCGAGAGCGGACGTTGGCTCATCCAAGATTAGTACCCTACCCCCGAAGTAAACTGCGCGTGCGATCACCATTGCCTGTTTCTCACCACCTAACATTACGCCGACGAGCCGGCTACCGTCGCGCACTCGCCGGATCCCCATCGCAGACATCTACTAGAGGGCAACTCGGTCGATTTTCTTGTGGTCTATACGCTTCAATGGGCCCCACCCTTTGGTGGGCTCAACGCCTAGAAAAAAGTTGCGGGATACACTCATCAACGATATGACCCCGGCGTACTGGTGAACCGTCGCAATTCAAAGATCCTGCGCATCACAAGGCGAGCGAAAATCGAGCGTTTTGTTGTCGACAAAAACCTCACCAGACGTCGGACGATGCACGCCCGACAGAATTTTTATCAGGGTCGATTTGCCGGCGCCGTTATTCCCCCAGCAAACACAGCACTTCACTTAGAGCAACGTTGAGGTGATGTCGTTCAGCGCAGCGATTCCAGCGAAGTGCTTGCAAGCATTCTTGAACTCCATAACGGGGCTATATCCTTTGGCTGTGCCGGCGCTTATCCAGGAGCAATGTCCAATCAATAACAAAGCTGACCCAACCTAAGTGACGGGGCAGAGCAAGGAAACATGACGACTCGATATTTTCTCGACACGGAGTTTAACGGCGTCAAGGGTGAACTGCTTTCCGTCGATCTCGTCTCGAAGCGCGACCGCGGCCTCCCTTACATGCCTTGGGTGGCGGATCACGTGGTGCCCTTTCTGTACTCGAGCCGGGTGCCGGACAAGACAGTTAGTTGCAAAGAAGCGCAAGCCGCACTCACCGAATACTTTTCCGATGAAGCGGAGATCGCGGTGGTCGCCGATTGGCCGGTCGACGTCCAGTATTTCAGTGAGCTTCTGCTGACCGGTCTCGAGACGATGATCGATATCCCCGGCATCAAGTTTGAAGTCCGTGGTATCGACGCCGACCCAACGATCTGCCCGGGTGCGGTCCAACACAATGCCATGTCGGATGCGATCGCACGGCGGCAGCGAGTACTTACTGACGAGATGATCCCGGCGCTCGAACAGCTTGCTCACGCGAACATGAACTCGATCCCTGCTGACGTCTCGGTAGCGCCAACATGCCGTGTCTGGCTTGACAACACGTTCTGCCAATCATCGCCGGCATCGTTCGACCAGATGTTGCGCATGCCGATGGTGCATCTCGCCGACCTCATGCCTTTTTAGGTGCCGGCTGGATCAAGGTAGGGGGCTGGAATGCAACTAACAGGGAAGCAGACAACAAGCCCACCAAAGACAGCGTGGCACGACTTGAGGCCGTAGCCACAGTCTTCTGCTCTCTCATACATACGGGCACAGACGTCTATCCGCCAGCCGTAGACGAAAACGATGCAACCGCTGATTAAAGGAAGGCGGAGATGCCTAGCTGGAGCGTTGGCCGACTCAGGCCAGACTCGATACGACGCGCCCGATGTTCCGCGCGGTGATCAGCGCAGATGAGCGTGGTCGTGACCGTGCGATTCAAGAATCGCCGACAATCTCTCGATCGCGCTGGGTCTATAACGCCATGAAGGTCGGCCCTGCCCGTGGCAAGACCCTGAATTTCGAAGAAGTCGCGCATGTGCTGAAGATCGGTCTGCTGGATTTGCAGAAGCTCGCGAGCCGCGGCGTGTTCCCCGCGTGGGAACTTGTGGTCAACGACTGGAACGCTTGGACGGAACGCAGCGTACTTGCGTGGATCGCCAAGCAGCCGCAGCGTATCTGAGCACATCAGGCCCAGCTGTAAAAGCTCACTGCACTGCTGCTTGCCATGCGAGAAACACTCGGGGGCCCCGCTTCGAGTGATTCAAGCAACACCGGTTTCAATCCCGCCTACCGTCTCCTTGTGCGGTGGACAGCGCGTGAGTCGGTGAAGTGTTCGTTGCGTCGCGTGGTTGGTGACGCAGGTGTCGCGGCCGGCCTTCGGGGCGGCCTTTATGCCGTCGTCGTGTGAGTCACCGGATTTCAACGACATACAACTCACTCGAATTTCAATTAGTATTCCTCTTCAACGTGCTAGGCGAGACCAAAAGAAAGCCACGCGGCATGAGGAAATCTTCATAGAAACATACTGACCACTTCGAAGCGAAGCAGGCGCTGGACGCATACCTGCTCGCACATGGCCCCATGAGCACTTTGACTCAGAAGCTGATCGCAGCACTCGCGCAAATGCTCGCCAACAACGCCCTGTCACGAGTCGAAGTCGTCATGGGCAAAAACATGGTCATGGGTCGCAACCCTGCATCACCGATCCCCGTGCATCCACACGGATCCCGGGTGGCTCGATCTGTCGCCTGGCACCCCCATCTGTCTCGCGATTGTCTGGGTTTCGCCGCGACTCAACCAAAGGTTTTTGTAATGTTCTCATTAACTTAGATTTTCCAGGAAGCCATCTTGAACAGACTTGCTATTACTCTTATGTTTTTTGCCGTTTCCTCGATGGCCACCGCCGCGCCGAAGTGGGTTGGAATTGACAAAGACGATTACGTCATGGCCGCGATCGACGCGTCATCGGTCGGACGGCTGGCAGACGGCCGCGTTACCTACTGGCTAAAGATGATCACCGACGTCGGGCGCAGCTCGGAGGGTAAGGATTTCACCTATCTCTACACCGCGAAATGTGACGCAAGCGGCTTCGAAGTCCGAGTGGCGCGTGCTTACGACAACAACAAGCTCACCTGCTCCGACGGCGAGCCGAGAAAGTCCCCCAGTAGGTACCAAAGTGCCTGACGGCACGCCTGGGTCTGAGAAAGCGGTAGCGCATGTCTGCGTCCGTCTTCCCGCCAAATAACTGAGAGGAACTGATGATGCCTGAGACGGCACAAACAACGAGATCGTGTCCTGCGTGCGGACTCATGGAAATTTCACACGTGATCAACGGTGGAGGCAAAGAGCAGTTTGTAGGTGACAAGTGTGTCCACGCCTATGGCCTGTTGCAGCACACTCACGACGCGCTTGGTGACTGGAACACTGAACACGCAACAATCGTTGACCAGCGCGGGCAAGACTACTTCGTCACCACGACGAAAAACACTGGCCTCTTCCGGCGCGACACCCTAGAACAGTCCACCTGCAACCTTGTATCTCTAGTCGGCGCCGACACGGTCCACCGTCGGAAGGGTTCGCGCGGCAACCTGTTCACGAAGTTCACGCGAAAGGCTTCAGCGTCTACGGGAGTGCGTCGAACACAATCCTCTCACTCTCTCGCGCGCTGAGAAAGCAGCGCCAGTAGCCTTGAGGGCACACCCCCGCGGCGTGCTTTTTGCCGGCCAAAGCGTACTTCGTCACCCCCCGCTGGTGGTCACGCACTGCCTTTCTTCGCATTGCCGGAGTCTCGATATCTCTTTGCTTGACTTAAGAGGTTGAGCATCGCGCCCTGCAATCCGTCAGAGCCCAACCAGCTCGTCCCATTAACAACCGGATCCGACCGGTCCCAGAAAAACGCCGCCCGGTCTATCAGATCATCTGCGGCCAACTTGAATCTCTCCTCGTCGCGGTTGTGATGTTTCTTAATGAGCCCGACTAGCCAATACGCCGTTTCCTCATCATCGTCGCCCGTAGAACCGCTGCCTCCGTGAATGCCACTCTCCGCATCAATCACCTGAAGAATGTCAGACCAATCGCAGCGACAGAGTGAATTGCGCTGTGGAACGCCGTCGCGGCCGATATCACCTTTACCGCACTCTTGACTCGGTCAGCATGCTTTTTACCGCCTTTCTTAGCGCGCTACGGCTTGCGCACTTATGGACTCCACAGTGGTCTTTCCAGCCAACGCGGGGTTCTTGCAGTTCTGACCGCATTGTAGATGGGCACTGCACCTCTTTCCCTTTCCGAGGGTAGTCGGCGAGCTTCCCTCTCTATGTAACCAGTCGTTTTGCATCAGTGTCGAATTGACCCGAAAAGCGCGCAAGCCCTCTCCGTTGGGCGACCCATAGAAGACCCTTTTTATTTGGATCCTTGAGACTATGGACCGACGTTTCGTGAAGGGTCATTCCCCAAGGAGCAGACCATGGAAGGCGGGATTGAATAGGCAGCGGTGGACCGGTTCGAGGATGGTTGATTCATTCAGGCAGGCGCTAATAACCCGAGCGACGTGGCGCGTGCGTTAGTGCTGGCGCGCGAGGATCCGGCGGTGCGCTAATCGTCCATCAGCTCGCATTCTCTGCGGAGTCTTTGAGATCGACAACACGCTGGATGTGATGGGAAGTTGAACGAGGAATGGAAAGTCGAGGACGGAGCACAAAAACCGCCCGTGCGGCGACGAAAGAAAGCACACCGAACGCGGTTTAGGACCAATGCTACTAAATAAAATAGCATCGCAAAATCAAGGGCTTAAAATTTTTAAGCTCGCGGTGGACGAATAACGAAAGCCGAATAGGAGAGTGCGTCGCCTGCTCCCAAGGCAGAAATGTTTTGCATGTCGCAGGGGACCGACAAACCGGAAGCCTATGATCTGCCCCCTTATTCGCGATAAATCGCCGAAATTCTTAACCTGTTTCTAGCTTTTTGGCTCAAAACCAAGCGCGAAGCGGGTTTCGGCGGGGTCGGAGCGTGCAAAGTTTACTTGCGTTTACCCAGCGCGCAGTCTACATTGCACGGAATTCGACAGCCACAGGCATTTTTCCACCCCGCTGTCCAAAAGACCACGGAGCATCCTGATGACATCAACCACGCGCACATCCGACAGTTCGGTAGCCGACGAAGCGCCCATTGCGAAGCCTTCGTCAGCTGATGCTGGATCGCTTTCGCTCTCCGCGCCTGGCGACACCACGGCCGAAGATTTGCTGCTGCTCGCGAACCGCTCGACGGTGATGCTCAAGAAGATTCGCGATGAAATTCTGAAGCCCGAGCCGCGCAAGGTCCCGCCCCTAGTCTCCTCGACCCGAGTCCAGGAAATGTGCGGGATAGATCGCAAGCGGATGGCCTACGCGCTGCAAACGACATCCCTCCCGCAGGGAACGCAAACACGTGCTGGCGGAGTTCGGTCTTTCACCATCGAGGAGACTATCGAATGGGTGAAGGCTGAACTGAAACCGACTCCACGCCGCGGCAAGGGCAAGGTTATCACCGTCGCCAATTTCAAAGGTGGCGTTACCAAGACCACGACTTCGACGCTGCTCGCGCAGGGCCTGTCCATGCGTCGCGGCCGCAAGGTCTGTCACATCGATCTCGACCCGCAGGGCAGCGCCACGACCCTCTACGGCTACAACCCCCACGCCGAGATCGAGGAGGACGACACCATCATTCCGCTGATTCAAGCGTACGTGGACGGTACAGATTTTGACATGCGCACCCTGCCGGTCAAGACCTACTGGCCGAACCTCGATCTCATCCCCGCTTCGCCCCAGTTGTTCAATGCCGAGTTCATGTTGCCGGCGCGAGCGAATCTGGCGAAGGAGGGTGATTTGCGGTTCGAGCAGGTCCTGCATCGTGGGCTGGAGGCTCTCACCGAGGAATACGACTACATCATCATCGACACGGCGCCGACGCTCAGCTACCTGACGATCAACGCGGTGTTCGCAGCCAATGGCGTGATCGTACCAGTGGTGCCGGACATGCTGTCTTTCGCGTCCATGGTCCAGTTCTGGCATCTGTTCTCGGACCTGATCACGGGCATGGAAGAATTCGGTGACACAGAGAAAAAACGCTTTGAGTTCGTAGATGTGCTCGTGACCCGCGTGTCTCCGAACAAGGCCGCTACCCGCGTGCTACAGCAGTGGATCGCGAACTTGTACGGCTCGCGCGTGATCCCGGTCGAGATTCCAGAGACCGATCTTGCCCGCAACACCAACCTTCACTTCCAGACCATCTACGACATCGACAAGTACGAAGGTGGGCTTGAGACACTGCGACGGATCCGCAACCCGATCGACCAATTCGTAGATTTCGTTGATGAGAAGGCAAGTGCGTCGTGGCTGATGGGAGGTCGGGCATGAGTTTGAAAGACAGGATGGCGAAGGGGTTGGCGATCACGCTGACGGCTGAGGACGAGGCGACAGCCGCGTCCATGAAGCCGACAATGCCGACGACAGGCCCAGGGCAAACGATGCAGATCACCGCCCTGAGAAAGCAGATCGAAGAACTCAAAGGCGAACTCGAGAAGCGGGAGGGAGCGAGCGGCGCGACGGAAACCCGGTTGAAGGAACTAGAGGCTCAACTGGCCTCTGCCGCGATCGAGGTAGAGATCGCACTCTTGGTAGAGGTCCCGGGACGTCGCCGGTACAAGCCTGAAGAAAAGAAACTCGAACTGCGCGAGAACCTTCGCCACAACAAACTTGTTGAGCCGATCGTGATCCGGCGAATGGCGGATGGTCGTCGGTTCGAGATCGTCTCGGGCCACAACCGAGTGGACCAGTACAAGGCACTGGGTCGGGACAAGATCAGGGCAGTGATCGAGGAGTCGACAGACGACGAGGCAGCAGCTAGTGCGTTCTATTCGAACTTGCTGCAGTCCGACCTGACCGACTACGAAAAGTATCGCGGCTTCAAACAGATGCAGGAGCGGTTCCCGACTATCACCCAAGCCAAGATGGCTGAACAGTCGGGACTCTCTGAGGCCATGATCTCGTACATCCTCGCGTTCGACGATCTGCCCAAGGAAGTCATCGCGGTGCTGGACGAGAATCCCGCACTGATCGGCTCGCACGCCGGGAAGACGTTGGCAGGGCTGGCCAAAACCGGCCGCTCCGCGGAGGTCATCGCCGCAGTCGGGCAACTGGCAGAAGGGAAAATCGATCAGACGCAAGCCGTCAAATTGGCGTCGGCCAAGCCGCCGAAAGCAGCGGCGCCAGCTGAGACAGTGAAGATCAAAGCCGGAAAGGCGGACTACTGCGTGATGCGCAGGGCTGCCAATGTCGTGCGTTTGCAGTTCAAGTCAGATGAAGAAGCGAGCCGGGTGCAGTTGGCGCTGCAGAAGGTTCTGGAGGCAGAAAGCGCGAGGTTCACGGCTGGTGAGCGGGATTCGTAAAAACAGATCGCTTTAGAATCATGGACTTAAAAATTTTAATGATCGACTGCGGAGATCTTTGATGATCCATTGACCCTAGAAAAACAAAAGCCCCCAGTTGGCGCTGGAGGCTTTTGAATCACCGGGCTTGACGACTTTGGAAGTGGTCTGTCCGCAGTACTCTCCGCTTGGCGGCGGTGAGTTGTACAAAGGTTGGCACCACATGTACGGCTCTGAGTGTAGCGGATAGATCAGGTCAGTCAAGTTTTTCCAATCCATTTTTCGAAAAATGGACGACTGACATGTGTATCGCGCAACACTTCGTTGCTGGCGAGGAAGAACTTCGCCCTACTGCAAATTCGGACACGGAGACACTCTCCACGGACGCAATCAACCTGCCGTGGGTGATCTTGCGCGCCGTCCATCAGGCATCTCGCATCGACGGAATCCCTGCGCGCGCACGCGCTGTTTTGGCAGCACTTGCGCGCACCGTGGATGCGAAAAATCCGTACGGCCAGATCTTCGCCCGGCGTGAGTTGCTGACCGAGCGCGCGATGCAGTCCGAGCGCACGTTTTATCGCAGCCTTGCGGACCTGGAAGCAGCGGGACTGGTCGAGCGGCCAGCGCAGCGTCGCTACGTCCAAGCAGGTCTCTTTGGACGTGCCTACCTGCACCTTACCGAACGTGCAGCGATCCTCCTTGGTCTTATCGAAGCTCCCGGCGCTCAAGGGGAGGAACCAACCGCTGCCGCCCCCGCTGAAGGTTTTCCGCCACCGTCTGACAAGGTGGCAGGCGGTGGTATATCTAAGGATCTTTTCCCACCTTCTTTTCAAAAGAGACAACCGGGCCAGCCCCCTTTGGATCTTCAGCGCCTGCGGTCCTTGGGATTTCGAGATTTCCTGATTTTCAAACTGATGCGTGAAGCTCGTGAAAAGGGCAAGCGTTTGTCCGATGTCGTCGAAGCGACGTGGGAGCATCTCAAAAAGGCCAACCGGCCGATCTGCTATCTGCGCGCACTGCTCACCAACACCGTCGATTTCTCCTTCCAGGTCCGCAGCCGGCACGCCCAACTTAACGCTGAACGTGCCGCCGTTGAAGAACGGCAGATCGCTGACTCATTGGTCCGCCAGGTTGCGGGCGCGGCCTTCGTCGACGCTAGCGGTCAACGCAAGTTCTTAGTCGATGCCGATGGTCTGTCACTGTCGGTCTACCACGTGGAGGAGGGCGTTGCGCGCCGTGAGGCGGGTCAGTGGCAACTGCGTTTCGCAGAAGCGCTTAGGTCTGGCAAGATCCGTGTGGCTGAGGAGGCCGACATCGAGGCGTTCGCTCAAGCCCGGCGCCAGGTGGCCGCTGCGAGCAGGACAGTAGCCGAAGCACCC
Organism: Paraburkholderia aromaticivorans; assembly: GCF_012689525.1. Lineage (NCBI taxonomy): Bacteria > Pseudomonadati > Pseudomonadota > Betaproteobacteria > Burkholderiales > Burkholderiaceae > Paraburkholderia > Paraburkholderia aromaticivorans. The sequence goes on along the minus strand of NZ_CP051514.1, from coordinate 1,891,572 downwards.
CGCGTGGTAACGGAGACGATCACAGACCATTTGACACTTCTAAAAGGTGCGTTGCGGCGATTCTCGCCGGCTTTAGCGAAGACTGCATAAGCGGGAGGAGGGCACAAAAAGGCCCGCCTCGCGGGCGGGTCTGCGGCCAGCTTCATCTACTTCCCGGTTGCACGGACGCGATATCCGACGAGCCCTGCAACGATGCCCGCCACGACTACTAGCCGCTGCAATTGCTTATCGCTCACCGAATTGAACAACAGGACACAGACAACGCCGAGGAAGACCACACCAACCCCGGGTACCGCCTCCAGCAACAGGAATATCTCTCAGCGATTCGCATGTTGGCTTCCTGCCGCTCCAAAGCGCGGCGGTGTTGTGCATCTTCCCTCGTCACCTGTTTTTCGAGTAAGTCAATCACAGCCTGCAATGCGTCCTTTGGTTCATCGTCCTACTTCTTCATTTTGCAGAATTCCTTTTACCAACCCGCTGCGGATGCCCAGCCAGCGAGCCAGTCTCTGCTACTTGCTCGGGGTTGGTCCTCACCCGCAAGGCCCCCAACTCTTTCGCTGCTGGGCGTACCAATGCACGCGGGAGCTTTATAGTTCTTTCGGTACATCCGCTCGATGCCTCTGCGCCAAGGATGGAGATGCTCTTACTCTAAGATTATTCTCAATATTGCGTTACATCCAGCGCCCAACTCAAGGCCTTTTCCGGCCGGCGGCGAAGTGCGTCAGATGACCCAAATTCGCAACCGTGAAACATTGGGAATTTTTTATCGGGGAGCCGAAACGTATGCCTGGCATTGATTTGAAGCCCCGCGCACTGGATTGTTTCACGGACTTCGGGCGACGTCCGCACGTGAGGCGCGGTAGAAACGCCCCGAAAAACGCTAACGTACAAATCTGTACGGTTTAAGTAGTAAACGTTACGAACGTACGAGGGCGCGTATTGCATTGTGCAGCCACTGAGTTGGCTACAGTAAGAGGCGCGTCACTTCGTAGCATTGAATCGATCCAATGGGCGCTCGAAAGGCGCCGAAAATGCACGTCTCTCTGCCGAAGTGGGATTTACACGTTAATCCCACTCGGCGACCTCATCGCTCTCCGCGCAGCGCAAATCCCTACGGCCAAAAGGCGCTGAAATCTCGGTGCCTTTCGTCGCTAATCTCGACTTGAAAATTGTTCCAATGGTAGCCATTCATCAACGGTTGCCATGTGTCTTTTCAGTAACTGTATAGACCGGAGACATAGCTGACAGGTGTGCGGGGACATGGTTGACACTTCCGGGTACGAAAACTCCCGGTCCCGACCATGCCCTGGAACGCAAGAGACACCATGAGCCTCAGACAGGAATTTGTTCATCTGGCCAGTCAGCGCACGCTCACGATGACCGAGCTGTGCGAGCGCTTTAACATCAGCCGGCAGACCGGCTACAAATGGCTCAAACGTGGCGAAGACTCATTGGCGGATCAGTCGCGTCGCCCAGCCAGTAGTCCCTCGAAGACCGCCGTTGCCATGGAGCAGGAGGTGGTACGCCTGCGTCAGGCCCATCCGCGCTGGGGTGGCCGCAAGATCAGCCGGCGCCTTCAGGATCTGGGCTTTGAAGCGGTACCGCAGCCCAGCACCGTCACCTCTATCCTGCACCGTCATGGCCTGATCCTGCCCGCCGATTCAGCGATGAGCGAGCCCTGGAAACGCTTTGAGCACGAGCAGCCCAACGTACTCTGGCAGATGGATTTCAAGGGACACTTTGACACCCTGGAACAGGGGCGCTGCAGTCCCCTGACGGTACTCGACGATCACTCGCGCTTCAGCATCCTGCTACGCGCCTGTGGACCAACCGACACCGCCACGGTGCAGGCGGGCTTACGGGAGGCGTTTGGACACTACGGCTTGCCGTTGCGCATCAACACCGATAACGGCTCGCCGTGGGGCTCACCTGGCAGCCCGGGGCAACTCACCGAACTGGCCATCTGGCTGATCCGGCTGGGTATCCGCATCAGCTACAGCCGGCCTTACCATCCACAGACGAACGGCAAGGACGAGCGGTTTCACCGTACGCTGAAGGCAGAAGTGCTGAACGAGCGAAGCTTCGCCACCCAGGAGCACGTGCAACGCGAACTGGACCGCTGGCGCACCATCTATAACTGCGAGCGCCCGCATGAGGCGATCGGCATGGACACGCCGGTCAGCCGTTACAAGCCTAGCCCCCGCGCCTATCCATCGATCCTGCAGGAGCCGGAATATGGACCTGACGACGTCGTGCTGCGGGTCAAGGCAAATGGCCAGCTACGCTTTGACGGACGGCAACTGAAGGTCTCCAAGGCCCTTTATGGGCTGCCAGTTGCGGCACGTTCCAAGCAAGGCGAAGACGGCGTATTTGAATTATGGTTTGCCCACCACCGCATCATGACGCTTGACCTCAGAAGCGAAACACAATCACCATAAAGTGTCAGCGATGTCCTCGCACGTATGTCAATCATGTCTCCGGTCTATACAAGTAACAAGCGTCAAACCGCGCTATCGACGGCCCCCGGCATGTATGCCGAGGAAGATCCGAGCACAGTGATCTTCGAAACAAGCACGAGGCTAAAGGTCGAGTCGAATCGCTGGATGCTGATGGCCTTTGTCCTCGCCGCCATAGCTGGCGGTGCTGTCTGGACCCGGCAGTCGCCCCCGTCGGTTACGCGCGTGGTCGGAGTTTCTGCTGACGTGAGCGGGCATCTCGTCGTGACGGAACTCGTTGCGTACAAGCCCGACTCCCAGGCAACACGGACGAGCATGATGGATATGGTTGTCCGATGGTTCACCATCGCACCGGTTCTGACCGACAGCCTTCAGACATCCCGCATGTCGGCCAACATCAATTCGGTGAAAGCACAGATGATTGGCGCTGCCGCCGACCAGTTCAAAGGCTGGCTGCATGACGACGCTCCCTTTCAGCAAATCACGGCCAATCCAAAACTGATCCGCGAAGTCAACGTGCGAAACATCCCACTCCTTGAGGATCAGACCGCTCTCGTTGAGTTCACAACGACAACCTCTCAGGCGGGTGCGACGGGCAAGCCGGACGTCAAATTGTATGCGCTGACGCTGCGCTACCAGATCGTCGCACCGACCGCCGACGCAGCCCTGACGGTTAATCCCTTCGGCATCTATGTCCCGTTTTTCCGCCTCGAGCGGACCGGTGGAGCTTGACACCAACGATCACGAAACACCAACGGCCGACTCTCGGTTTCTTTGTCATGCTCGCAGCGACTGTCTTTGCAACCCAGCCGGTCTGCGCCAAGAAGCCACTGGACACGGGAACACTGAGCCCGGCATTGATCGTGGGCGACACTATGAGCCCAGTGAGTCCAGTGAGTCCCTTCAACGGTGGTGCGAACCCGCTCACGATGCCTGGCGATGCCCGGATCGGCGTCTTTCCGTACAGCCGTGACCAGATCTTCCGCGTCCTCACCGCGCCGCTGAAACTGACCACAATCGAACTGGAGCCGGGCGAGAAGCTGATTACCGATCCCGCGATGGGCGACAGCGTCCAGTGGGAAATCGACGACGACAAGATGAACCACGTGTTCATCAAGCCGCATCAGGCGGACCGGCACTGTCAGGTTGATGGGGAGGCGGCGGTAGAATGAAGTGATAAAGAAAACGAAATCGCTTTATCACGTCCACCGCTTCCCTGCCGTCGTCATCAGCTGCGCGGTTCGGTGGTATTTCCGGTTTAGCCGATCACATTCGGACTACGAAATTTTTCGTACGTAATTCTTGCCGAATGAAAAAAGACGGAATATCTTGAAGCGATTCCGCAAATCAGTTCTGCCTATTAGCATTCCCGTATTTCTTATAGAAAGGGGTATGAAATGGCAACATCGGGTCACAGCGCCCTCGGCGATAGTGCCGCGCGGCAGTTAGCAAACGCCACCAAAACTGTTCCTCAGCTGCCACCATTACGCCTCGCTGGCTCACGCACCTGCTGCAGTGGGTTCCGGTCGAAGCGGGCATCTATCGGCTCAACCAGGTCAAGAATCCAGAGGCCGTGATCGCGGCATGCACCGCGCGCGAAGATGAGAGCCAGTTGCCCACCACCTACGTGCCTTACGAAGAAGAGCCACGCGAATATTTTCTGAACGCGGTGAGCACGATTGTCGAAGTGCACACCCGCATCTCCGATCTGTACAGCAGCCCGCACGATCAGATCAAGGAGCAACTGCGCCTGTCGATCGAAACGATCAAAGAATTGCAGGAGAGCCAGTTGATCAACAACCCGGATTATGGGTTGCTGGCGAACGTCGCGGACGAGCAGCGCCAGGTGCCGCTCACCGGTGCGCCGACTCCGGACGACCTCGACGAGCTGTTGACCAAGGTCTGGAAGGAACCGGCGTTTTTCCTCACGCATCCTTGGGCGATCGCAGCGTTCGGCCGCGAGTGCACGCGCCGTGGCGTGCCGCCTCCAACCGTCAGCCTGTTCGGTTCGCAATTCCTCACGTGGCGCGGCATTCCCCTGATTCCTTCAGACAAGGTGGCGATCGAAGACGGCAAGACGAAAATCCTGCTGCTGCGGGTCGGCGACAAACGTCAGGGTGTAGTCGGTCTTTACCAGCCGGGTGTGGCAGGCGAGCAAGGGCCGGGATTATCGGTGCGTTTCATGGGCATCAACAACCAGGCGATCGCTTCGTACCTGGTGTCGCTGTACTGCTCGCTCGCCGTGCATACGCCGGACGCGCTGGCGGTCCTCGAGGACGTTGAAATTGGCAAGTACCATGACTATGCCGATAAATACCTCTAGTTCGCCGACAGCTTATCCCGATCCGACGCCAGCGCTTCCTGCCGGTTTGCCCGATCCCGCGACACTGACGCGGCTCGCAAACGAGTTTTTTGCCGCGCTGCCGGGTAGCACGCCAGTCGGTCGCGGCGTACCTGGCAGTGCGCCTTCCGAGCTTGCGGCAGCAGCGCCCGCGTTGCCGGCTTCGACGAATCCGGTGCCGCCGGGCTCGCCGTTCGCCGGACCGTCGGGCGCAGGCAGTGGCATACCCGGCGCGGCGATACCGCAAGGCAAGGTGCCGGGCGCCAACCTTGCTCCGTCGGCGCCGACCCACGTGCTATCGCTCGGCAATCGTGCGCCTGCCTTGTTGCCGCATGCCGCCGCGCAGAATGGCCTGCCCGACAACCTGGTGACGGTCGCGCCCGCGCTCGACAGCCGCTACGGTGGCGTGGCGCTCGGTGTGCCCGAAGCCGCGGCAGCGAATGTACCGGCTGGTGGCGCACCCGGTCGCAGTAGCGCGTCGCCTTACTATTTTCTTGATCTCGACCGGCCGACGGCGCACGGCGGCGACGGTGCGCCGCTGTCCGCGACGTCCCTGCTTGACCCGTTGTGTATTCCATCGCTACTGCCTGACAGTGAGCCTGAGAGCGATGTTGCGCGCCGAGGATCTCCGTTCCGATTGCCACGCGAGGTCGCGGATGCGACACCCGCGCAATCGAACGCCACGGAGCGGTATTTCCTGGACGATCTCCGCTCGCCCTCGACCGGTGCACCGACCTTAGGCCGCACCCGTGAGCCAGCCGCACAAGGGCAGTCCGGCCACCCTCAGTTCGACGTGAACGCGATCCGGCGCGACTTCCCGATCTTGGCAGAGCGGGTCAACGGGCGGCAGCTGGTGTGGTTCGATAACGCCGCCACCACCCAGAAACCGCAGGCGGTCATCGATCGTCTCGCCTATTTCTATCTGCACGAGAACTCCAACATTCATTGTGCGGCGCATGCGCTGGCTGGGCGCGCCACCGATGCGTACGAGGGAGCGCGCAGCAAGGTCCAACGCTTCATCGGCGCCTCGCAGCCGGAGGAGATTGTGTTTGTGCGCGGCACGACGGAAGCGATCAACCTGATCGCGAAGTCGTGGGGCGTGCAGAATGTCGGAGCGGGTGACGAGATCGTCGTGTCGCATCTCGAGCATCACGCGAACATCGTGCCGTGGCAGCAACTGGCGTCGCTGACTGGCGCGACGCTGCGGGTCATTCCGGTTGATGATTCAGGGCAGGTGCTACTTGAAGAATACAACCGGCTGCTGAGCGACAAAACGAAGATTGTCTCGGTGACGCAGGTGTCGAATGCGCTGGGCACTGTCGTGCCGGTCAAGGAAATGATCGAATCGGCGCATCGCGTTGGTGCGGTCGCGCTGGTCGACGGCGCGCAGTCCGTTTCGCATATGCGTGTGGACGTGCAGGCGCTCGACGCGGACTTCTTTGTTTTCTCGGGGCATAAGGTGTTTGGATCGACCGGCATCGGCGCGGTCTACGGCAAGCGGGCGCTGCTCGATGCGATGCCGCCGTGGCAAGGCGGCGGCAACATGATCGCGGACGTTACGTTCGAGCGCACCGTGTTTCAGCCTGCACCGCATCGCTTCGAGGCTGGTACAGGCAACATCGCGGACGCCGTCGGTTTGGGGGCGGCGCTCGACTATGTGACGCGCGTCGGCATCGAGAACATCGCGCGCTACGAGCACGAGTTGCTCGACTACGCCACCGCCTTGATGAAGCCGATTCCGGGCGTGCGTTTGATCGGCACGGCGCGGGACAAGGCGAGTGTGCTGTCATTCGCCCTGAACGGCTATACGCCCGAAGAAGTGGGGCGCGCGCTTAGCGAAGAGGGCATTGCTGTGCGCGCTGGCCACCATTGCGCGCAACCCATCCTGCGGCGCTTCGGACTCGAGGCGACCGTGCGGCCGTCGCTCGCGTTCTACAACACGCCGGAAGAGGTCGACCGGATGATTGCCGTGGTGAGGCGACCGGCAAGGCACTGAGCGGCGAGATTGCAGTGCGGCCGGACGCGTGCTACGGGTCCTTGTATTCACCTACGCCAGTTTCGCGCTCAATGCAAATGGTGGGCTGGATACGGGCTATGCCGGCAACCTCTACCTGAAAGGCAGCGAGCAACGCGGCGTTCAGCTTTTTCCATGGTCACGCTTTCAAGAAGACGCTCAATGGAGACAACTCCATTCCCGTGTCGTTTGGCGGCGGCGACGCAAATGTCAGCCTTGAAGAGAACGTGGTCGGAATCGGCTTCGGCAAGCAGTTCTAGCGCTTCCGGTGACGGGACAATGGATCGATCGGCCGCAGGCGGCGTTCGCATGGTACTTTGTTAAGGTGGCCACCCGCTTCAGGGAACGCTCGACCCCAATGGAATCTTTCACACCCTATAGCGCGCTGGGCGGCGGTCTCCTGATTGGGCTCTCAGCCACGCTGCTGCTCTGGTTCAATGGCCGGATTGCCGGTGTCAGCGGCATCGCGCGGGGGCTCATGTCGCGCGATCGCAGTGGGCTTGCGTGGCGCGCGCTGTTCCTCGTCGGGCTCGTCGGCGGGGCTTGGCTTTACTATTGGCTCGCCGCCCGCGCTGGATACGGCGGCGTTATACCGCGCGCAAGACCCGCTTTCCCACGAGGATTGCTGGTCGCCGGGGGCCTCGCAGTGGGTTTCGGCACGGCCCTCGCGCGTGGTTGCACGAGCGGGCACGGCGTATGTGGCATTGCTCGTCTCTCGCCGCGATCGATTGTCGCGACGTTGACCTTTCTCGCGACAGGCATCGTGACGACCTATGTGGTACGCCACGTGTTGGGGTTCCAATGAAGCTGCAGCGCCACCTGGCCAGCCTCGTGTGCGGACTCCTGTTCGGCGCGGGGCTTGCGCTTGCAGGAATGACGCGTCCGCAGAAGGTGCTTGGCTTTCTGGATGTGGCTGGGTCCTGGGATCCCAGCTTGTTACTGGTGCTGGGCAGCGCGGTCGCGCTCGCCGCCGTGGGCTTCCATTTCGTCCTGCGGCGGAGTTCGCCGCTGCTGGCACCGTCTTTCGATTTGCCAAAGGCAAAGGCGATCGACCTCCATCTGATTGGGGGCGCCACGATTTTCGGCGTGGGCTGGGGGCTCTCGGGCTATTGTCCTGGTCCGGCGATCGCACTGCTGGCGGCGCCCGATACAGAGGCGCTCTATTTCTTGCCGGCCATGCTGGCGGGGTGGTGGCTGTACGAGCTTGTGGCGAGTCGGCGTTAGCACATTCAGGCGCAGCCCACCGAGCGAACGGTAGCGGAGGCGTCGATCGCCGTGGCCGAAGCGCGCGCGCTCACCACGACCGTTTCGCTAGATGCCGGTTCGCGTCTATTCGAACTCGCCGGCACAGCTGCGACACTTGACGGTCTTGGCCTCGACCGTTTCTGGCGCAACGCGCGCACTCACACGCTGCACGACCCGGTGCGCTGGAGGTATCACGCCGTGGGCAACTTTTATCTCAACGGCAAGCTGCCGCCGCGACATGGCGCCTTGTGAGTTGGACTGGCCTCGCGCGTACGCGGCAGCGGATTTGCGGCAGCAGACAGCGGAGGTGATATAAAAACGGCCGCGCTATCGTTCCTGCTCGACGCGGCCCGAGCCGAAATGCCGGTAAGCAAGACGTGCCGCGAAGTCGAGAAGAAACCCAAGCGCACCGATCACCAGAATGACCGCCGTCAACTCTGAATACGCGAGACGGTCGCGAGTATCGAGAATCAGATAGCCAAGGCCTGAGCTCACACCCAGCATCTCCGCCGGCACCAGTACGATCCACAAGATGCCGATGGCGAGCCGCACGCCGGTCAGCACATGCGCAGCGATGCCGGGAACGTACACGTGCCAGAGCATTTCGCGGCGCGTAGCGGCGAGACTTTCGCCGAGCTGCAACCAGCGCCTGTCGATCGGTGTCATTGGCGTTCTGAAAGTCGTTTAAATCTGTCGGTCTGAAATCCACCTCTTCGCTGGTTTTCTTCGGGTTCGTCTATTTATCAAGGACGTGACTCTTCTTGCGCATTTTCTTCGTTCATCCTAGGCGTTTTCTTCCTTTATTGGTCCCGTTTGTCGGGATCAACCGGTTAAGGTTGCTCGCGGGTGGTGGCGCATGATCGGCGCAAGGGGGCCGATCATGAAACGCCAACGACAACGGCAGTGTTCCGGTTGCGGAGCGTTGTTCCGCCCGGACCCGCGCAACGTCAGACACCAGCGGTATTGCAGCGCCCTCGCGTGCCGTCAGGCGAGCAAGGCGGCCAGTCAGCGCCAGTGGCTTTCCCAATCTGAGAATCAGGACTACTTCCGCGGCCCGCAAAACGTCGCGCGGGTGCAGCGCTGGCGCGAACAGCATCCAGGATACTGGCGGCGTTCAGGTGTGCGGGAGGGCGGTGCGTTACAAGATGACTCCTGCGTGCAAGCCATTGAAACAAAAGAGGAATCGCCATTCTTAACGGGCGATGCGTTACAAGATGTCCTGTCGGCGCAACCCGCCGTGCTGATTGGGTTGATCGCCCATCTGACTGACAGTGCGTTACAAGAAGACATCGCGCTGAGCACCCGGCGCCTGCTACAACTGGGACAGGACATTCTGAGCGGGAGACGCGAGCATGGTGATCAAGCGGGTCATCTGCCCTGAGCGGATCCGGCAGGTTCCGGCGCAGTTCAGCTGGATCGATCACCGGCTGGTGCGCGAGCGGTATATCGAGCGCTGTGACGCCTGTGCTGCCGCGCTGTACCTGTTTCTGGTCACCGTTGCTGATGCCCAGGGCCTGAGCTACTACGCGGACACGTCGCTTGCGCAGCGGCTGTCGATGGCCCCGGCGCGCCTGTCGATGGCGCGCAGCGATCTGGTGCGTATCGGCCTGATCGCCTGGCAAAGGCCGCTGTATCAGGTGCTGGCGCTCGATACACCGCCGCCGGAGTCGGCGCCGCCCGCGCCTGCTCAAGCCGACGTGGCGACCCATCTGGAGCGGCTGCACGCGGCGCTGGGCAAACGCCATGCTTGATTACGAGACGTACTGCAGGATCCGCGACTGCCATGACCGGCAGCATCTGACGATCACGCAGACGGCGCGCGCGCTCGGGCTGCATGCGCAAACGGTGGCGAAATGGATCAGGGCGGGCGCGTATCAGCCGCGCCGCTCGCCACGGCGCGCGAGCCGGCTCGATCCGTTCAAGGCGCAGGTGGTTCGCTGGCTCGATGCGCATCCGTATAGCGTTCAGCAGGTCTTCCAGCGCCTGCGCGAAGCGGGCTTCGAAGGCGGCTACACGATTGTGCGCGACTATGTGAGCGCAATCCGCCCACCGCGACACGAGGCGTTCCTGAAACTTGCCTTCACTCCCGGGGAGTGTGCCCAGATTGATTGGGGCGAATACGGCACGATTGATGTGGGCTCGACGCGCCGGCGACTGTCGTTCTTCGTCATGGTGCTGTGCTATAGCCGCCTGATGTATGTCGAATTCACCGTGTCGCAGACGATGGAGCACTTCCTCGCATGCCATGAGCACGCGTTCGCAGCCTTCCATGGTTGCCCGGCCAGGGTGATGGTGGACAATCTGAAGTCAGCGGTACTGCAGCGCCTGGTGGGCGAGGCGCCGGTGTTCAATCCGCGCTATCTGGATGCGGCGCGTCACTGGGGATTCGACATCGTGGCCTGCAATGTAGGAAAAGGCAACGAAAAAGGACGGGTCGAAAATGGTGTAGGTTACGTCAAGAAAAATCTCCTCAACGGGCTTGAGCTCGCCGGGTTCAGCGCGATCAACCCCGCGGCCCAGCTCTGGCTCGAGACCATCGCCAATGTGCGTATACACGGTGAGACGCACCAGCGCCCCGTCGATCTGTTTGCAGCCGAGCAGGCGCATCTGAAACCGCTGAATCCATCAGCCTACGATGTCGCACGCATTGTGACGGTGCGTGCCAGCAAGCAGTTTCGCGTGGCGCTGGACACCAACCATTATTCCGTGCCGGCCCGGTATGCGAGTGCGCGTGTGACGCTCAAGGCATATCCCGAGCGGGTCTGCATCTACCACGACAACCAGCTGATCGCCCGACATGTGCGAAGCTACGATCGCCATCAGGATATTGAGGATCCCGAACATCCCAAGGCACTGCTCGCACAACGCCGCAATGCCCGGGAACAGCGGCTGATGATGCAGTTCCTGAAACTGGGCCCGCATGCCCAGGCCTATTACGACGGACTCGATCAACGACGTACCAATGCGCGACAGCACGTGCGAAAGATCATCGCATTAAGCGAGATCTACGGCGTCGAGGCGGTCGGGCGTGCCATGCGTGATGGGCTTGCGTTTCACGCCTTCAGTTGCGAGTACATCGCCAACATTCTGGAGATGAAAGCCCGGCAGATTCCCGAAGTCGGCGCGCTGCACCTGGTCCGCCATCAGGATCTGCTGGACATCGAACTCGCGCAACCGGATCTCTCGCACTACGGACCGGAGGAGCCCCATGACGAAAGCTGAACACACCACCATGCACCAGCGCAAACCCGCCATCGATACGTTGCCTGCACAACTCACGGAACTACACCTGAGCTACGTGCTGCAACATTACGAGGCACTGGCTGGCGACGCGGGCGCGCAGCACTGGTCGCATGTCGACTATCTGGCCCACCTGATCGAGGGCGAAGCGCATCGTCGCGAGGATCGTAGTATCGCCCGGCGCATCGCCCTGGCCCGTTTCCCGATACTCAAGACGCTCGACCAGTTCGAATGGAGCTGGCCCACCCACATCAACCGGCTGCAGATCCAGAACCTGTTCCGGCTGAACTTCATCGAAGAGTCGGCTAACGTGATCTTCCTCGGCGGCGTCGGGCTCGGCAAGAGTCACCTGAGTATTGCGCTCGGACATACCGCGTGCCTGCGCGGCTACCCGGTGCTCTTCGCTAACGCGGTGGATATCATTAACTCGGTGAACGCCGCCTATGCGCATGGCGGCCTCAAACGCGAATTGCGCCGCTACGTCAAACCGCGCCTGCTTATTGTCGATGAACTGGGATATTTACCCATCGATAAACAGGGTGCCGACGCGCTGTTCCAGATCATCAGTCAACGATATGAAAAGAGCGCAACCATCATCAACTCCAATCGTGCCTTTAAACACTGGGCTGAGATCTTCAACCACGACACCACGCTCACCTCCGCGTTGCTCGATCGCATCCTTCATCACGCCGAGACTGTCGTCATCGAAGGCAAAAGCTATCGGATGAAAGACCAGATCGACCCTGATCCTGCCGCTTGACCGTCTTCAGCATAGTGAGTTTCAAACCGTCCGTTTTGCGTGACATTCGCGCCGCTCCTGACAAGAGGAGACCGATGGCGATGCGCCGCAGGCTGGTGGCAATGTGGACGGCGAGGCGATCGTCGGTGAAGAGTGACGGCAGCGTTGCCACTGCGCGCGCCGGAGAAAACTGCGCGGCCAGCGTGCCGGGTCCGGCGAGAAGATCAACCGCCAGCCACCATATGGCGACGATGCCGACGAGTCCACCCAGCCCTGGCGCGACACGTCCCAGCCAGCGCGAGGCAAGGCTATCCGCGCGTGTGGAAGAGTTGAGGGCATGCGCAACGTGAGAGTGCGTCGGTAGGCTAGACAACGATCGCGTGACACGAGCAGTATTCGGCGTGCTGGTGCTCGTCCAGGATTGGAGCGACAGGATCGCAAGTTCGGCTGCTTGACCCGCTCGTTTGACGCCCGCCCGCGCCTGCCAAACTCGTAGCCCTCAGCACTTTACGAAGCGTGGATGGAGGCGGATCGAATACGCGAGAACACTTCCCCGGAAAGCAACGCACGAGGCCGCGATCCGATACGCGGAGCGGCGAACGATGCGGCTGCGCTAGCGGCTGGGGCACAGTCAACCGCATCAGACTGCGTTTTCGCGCTCCATGCGCTCGTGGCCATCGCCGGCTTGCGGAGTGTGCTCTGCCTCCAGATAGCGCGTGAGCTCGGCGTTAGTCACGAAGCTGGCGGCGGAAGATGCCGCGAGAATGTCGCTGGCCTCTTGCGGTTTCGCGATCGCAAAGCCCTGCACATAGTCGACGCCCAGTTCATTCAGCGCGCGTAAGGTTTCGAGGTCTTCCACCCATTCCGCAATACTGCGCATGCCGAGATTGCGTGCGAGGCCGATGATTGCCTCGACGATCGCGATGTCGGCCGGGTGGTTACACATCGTGCGCACAAACTCGCCGTCGATCTTTAATGCATCGGCCGACAGCTTCTTCAGATAACGTAAGGATGTCTGACCCGCGCCGAAATCGTCGATCGCGATTTTTGCGCCCATGTCGTGCACGCGCGCGATGAATCGCTCTGTATTCTCGAGATCGTGCAGCGCGACGCTTTCGGTGATTTCGATGCACAGGTAATGGATGACGTCCTTGTGACGCGAGAACAGGGTGAATAGCTCGTCGAGAAAGAGTTCGTCGTTGAGCGACCCCCCGCTCAGGTTCACGCAGACGAAGCTGGTGTTGGGGAGAGCCGCGCGGTTTTCGCTAAGCCAGGCAAGCGTCGTCGAGAGCACCCAGCGGTCGATCTGAATGATCGTGCCGGAGTCCTCGGCGGCGGCGATCACTTTCGCGGCTGTCGTCACCGAGCCGTCCGGCGCGCGCAGCCGCAGCAGCACTTCGAAGTCAAGGGCTTCTGATGGTGCGCGCATCGACATGATGGGTTGCATGACGAGGAAAAGCCCCTCGGGCAGCCGGCTCTGTCCCAGCGCCTCGATCAGATTGATCTCGGCGGCGCGCTCCTCGAAGGCTTGCGCTCCCTTGCGCAGCGCGACAAGCCGCGCATTGCCGCCGCGCTTGGCGGCGCGACACGCGCGGTCGGCAAAGGCGAGGGCGTCCGGTACCCGTTCACCTTGCGAGCACTCGACCACGCCGATCGATCCCCGGACCTGAAACGCTCGTGTGCCGACCTGAAATGGCGCGGCGTTCAACGCCGAGACGAGTTCCCGGCAGCGCGCGATGGCATCGTCGATGGCCATGTTCGCGAGTACGCACACGAATTCGTCACCACCGATGCGCCCAATCGGGATGTGCGAGCCAAGGCGCTCGACGAGGCGCGTGGCGACATGGCGCAATATTTCGTCGCCGGTTCCGTGGCCGAACAGGTCGTTGAACAGCTTGAAGCGGTCGAGGTCGAGATACGCAAGTGCCCACGGGCCGCTTTCGTCACATTGCCGGCCGATTGCATGCTCGATGCCGCGACGGTTCAGGAGACCGGTGAGGGGGTCGTGTTCGGCCAAAAAGTGCAGCCGCTCCACTGCTTTCGAGCGGTCCGTCACATCCTCGAGCGAGCCTTCGATGAAGCTGTTCGCGCGAATCGCCCGCAGTGAGTAACGCCGCGTGTCGGTCTCCGTGCCGGCTGCGCCCTCAATCTCGATCGACGCCGAGTCCTCGCGCGCGAGGAGTTCACCAAGGACGCGCTCGGCGCCCGGGGCAAAATAGTCGGCCCAGCGATGCATGCCGTCGTGCTGAGGGGACAAGCCCAGCATCGAGTGCAGTGCGGGATTGGCGCGGACGAAGCAGTTTTCCCCGTTCAGCGTGAAAAGGCCGATCGGCGTGACGTCGTACGTGTTGCGCAGTTCGACCTGCATTTGGCGGCGGCGTTCGCGCTCTTCGCGCATGCGTTCCGCAATCGCAAACGCGCAAAGCATGCTCGATGACAGCGCTGTCACTACGGGGGTGAACGCGCTTGCCAATGCTTTCACGCCGAAAGCGGCGGCGAGCACTTGCGACAACGTTGCGAGCAGCACGATTGCCATCGAAGCGACATACCAGAGCACCGTGCGCGAGCGCGCCTTGATGAACAACTGCACGAGGAAATAGGTCAGCACCAGTATGCAGAAACTGGCGCTTACCCACAGCACCGGAATGAAGTGCGCGTAGTTCAGCGTGAAGGCGGCGACCATCAGCACGACGCCGCCATACCGGACGGCGTGCAAGCTCCAGCGCAGGCCGATGGCTTTCAGCTCGCGGCGAAACAGTTCTACGAAGAGCGTCGTGGTCAGCACGTAATAGGCGGCGAACGTGAATTCTCGTAAGAGCGCGATATGGTCGGGTGGGATGAGCCAGCCCATCCATTCGGTATCGAAGCCCATTGCGTTGGCGCTCAAGCGAAGGTTGCCGACCAGCCATGCGGCAAAAATCACGTAAGTCCATTCGCGATTGATGATTGCGGTAACGAACACGAAAATCGCCAGCGTCAGCAGGCCGCCGGTGATCAGCGACGCGCTCTCGTGGAAATCGAGGGTTGTTACTTCGAGCTTGTCACGCGCCGATGCGGAGGCCGTGATATACGCGGGCCCGGAAAAGGTGCCCCGGCACAGGATTTGCGAATGGGAGACATGCTCGTCGAGGCCGAGCGTAAAGCCGGCCTTGTTAAAGCGCATCTCGCCGCTCGTGCCGTGGCGGTCGCCCGCGCCGAGCAGCGAAAGGTCGGGAGCTGTCCGCCAGCAGGATAACGTCTCGGCGTGCCGCGACGGCAGGTCGATGAACGTGGCGCCGTCGGTCGCCAGGGCAGGCGCCGTGAGCAGGAACCAGAATGGCGTTTCCGCGAGATGGGTGCTGAAACGTGTGGTGGGCGCGGTATCGCGCAGGCGGGCGATGGCGGCGGCGGGTGACAGTGTTGCCGACGGATCCGCAATCACAGGAAAGCTGAGCGTGACTGTTCCCGTTGTATCGAACTGACGCGGCGCCCAAAGCATGACCGCGACGCTGCCAAGCACAATCACAAATGGCGCTACGTATACTGAAAACCGCTGGAAAGCCCAGCCGGTCAGTCGGTCCCGAAACGTCCACTTCACGCGTGTCATTTGCTGCCCTTCCCCAATGACTTCATTCTCGACTTCATTTCGATACTGCGGTAGTCGGCGGCGAAAGCAGGACTGCGCTGACGCCACCGACCTGTCGTCCGCCCGGATCCCCTCGGGCGGACGCTTTGCTTTACGCTTCGCTCAGCGCTCGCGGACGATCCGGGACGCTGCCCGGCAGGCTGCCCGGCAGGCTGCGGCAATCGGTGCCATGGCCAGCCTCACGCTGCTCTGATGCGACGCTGACGTCGATGTCGAGGTGATCCGTTTCGAAAAAGAATCCGAAGAACGGATGGTTGACCTTCGCCCAGCGCTGACGGACTAAAGCAACCGGTTTCGCCATCACCCGATGCGGCATCCCGCCAACGTGCGCCATTGGCAGGAATTCGTTCTGGCCGTATACGTCGCCGAAGAGCATTGCTTCGTATTCGCGATCCAGCGGTGAACGCGCGGTAATTAACATCCAGTCGACCCCGTTCTGCGCGCAATACATGTAATACGCCTTGCACAGCGCCACCTTTACCATCCGCCCGATCCCACCGCGCGCGACGCCGAGGCGCGTCGCCTCGGCGAGACGCGCCTCGCTCAACCAGTCAGGCAGGCGGACCGATTGTTCGACTGCAAGCGGACCGAATGCATTTGTCTGCACCCGCATGGTGCCGAGCGGGCCGCCATCCAGCCGTGACTGCGCGAGCAGCACGACCGTGCCGGGCGCGCCATCCAACGCCTCGACGCCCATGGTCTCGGCGAATTCCGGCAGGTGGCGCCGATAGGCGGCGCGACGCATCTCGACGGCCTTGTCGAGGTCCGCCAGGTTGCTTACCACCTTTATCGTAAACGGCAACCTCTCGGTTTTCTTTACGATGCGATGATTAAAGGGTTCTCCGAGTGACGTGTAACCCGTATTTTGCTGCAAAACGACTGAATCGATGCGGTCCATTTCAACCCCGTAGGTGAGTGGGAAAAAAGTTTGTCGCTTTCAAAGCGGTAGAACCGCTCCTACGCGACAAACTAGATTCTCATGAACGCAAACGGGGTGATATGGATAGCCGGCAAAATTCGCGGAGCCGAGTTTAAAAAGAAACCTATCCTTTGGGTTCCGAAAAAATTCGACACCAGAAATCCTGAATCTCCGGTCTAACCGTGGTGGTGAGCGCGGAGGTGCGCCTGAGGCAAAATTGGCTCAATACTCGAAGTCAATCCGTGGACTCTCGAACTGAGCGGTCGCTGCCGCACGGGTCTGCAAGACAATGTGCGCTGGGATAAGGACACGCTGGCGAAGAGTCATGCGCAACTGGTTACGCGCACGGCTTCATTGTGCGGCAAATATGCCCGGACGGTGGCGAGCGCTGCCCAAGCGTGTCGAATGCTGGATCTTCCAGCCAGATAGGCCGACGGGACGCGCCAACGTGCCTGGCGTGCCGCGCGCATGCCGCCTTAATCCGGTTGATCAGGATTGGCCGCCTGGCGTTCGGTCGACGTCGTCACTTCTCCAGGGCGGCGCAGCATCTTGTCGACTTCGCCCGCGTGCATCTCTTCGACATGAATCATCTGACGGGCGAACTCCTCGAGTGCGACGGACCGGTCCTCGACTAGCGCGAGCAGTTCGCGATAAAGCGCCAGCGCGAGGTTCTCGGCTTGCAGCGATTCGCGGAGGATCGACGAGATATATTGGTATCTCCTTTTATGTCACCGCGGCAGACACATTCCGCGATTCGCCGCTCTTATCGCGCCATATTGTCTCGACGGATACGGATTCAATGTAGTCCCGCAAGGCAATCTCGCAAAGCGTTAGTTCGAATGTACCCATTTGCGTCGTCCGGCGGCGAGGGGACGTACTTTCCCTGCAGAACCTGGCGATAGCGGAGCGCAGAGCCTTGCACGTGAAGCGGGCGACGTCAGGCCGGCACCTGTCCGGGCGGACCGTCAAGAATACGGAGCTTGTCACCGATGTCAGGAATATTGCGGCCGCCCGAGCGGGATTCGTTGTCAAGTCGATGCGCGGTTGCACGACAATGCACAAGCGTCTCATGCAGTCGGGGTTCGGCCTGAAGGGCGGTCACCACCCTTTCCAGCTCAGCCGGGGACTCACTCAGAAGGGCAGGGACGACCTCTTCCGGCGGTATCAGAGAGCCGCTACTTAGAAGCTGTGCGGTCCAGTCGCATCCGTAAAGAAGCGCGCGTCGCTCGGCCCTTTGCGCTTCTTCCTGATCCAGTGTGGCAAGGCTGTGCCGGTTTCTGTGAAGCGAAGTGCGCCAGGTCGTGAGGATGTCAGTGCGGAGTCTTGCAATGGCGTCACCGAGCGGCGCGTTCTGCCCACCCGCCGCGAGGCGGCGTTCATCGAGCCGGTCGACGTAGTCCCGATATCCGTCGAGGAACGACTGCCAGTTCAGCGGCAGTTCGGTCGTTTGGGCGAACGAGTGGCTGAGCTCACCAAGCTCGTTGCTGATTTCGTGAAGGGCCTGGGTGTCGGCAAGACGCCCTTCATAGACCTCATGAGCCGTCACCATCTGGCGGTGCAGGGGAAACAGGGGATTGCTGTGGCGTCGTTGCAGATGTCGCTCGGCAGCACCGGGATGGGCGCTCCATTTCCAGTTGGATAGCGATTTCGCGTCAAAGTCGACCTTGTCTATCATCGCCCGGAACACTGCTAGCGCCTCCCCGGTTGCGTGGCGAAAGCAGTCAGCGAGCTTGTAGTCATTGCCTTGCAGACTGGCGCTCTCATTTACTCCGGCATAAGGAGACTCGGGTGCGAGTCGGAGGAAACCCGTGGCCAGAAAGAATTCCATCGGCAGCTCTACCGGCAGGCTTTCCAGACGGAACGTGCGCTCCCCGGAGGAAATTCCCTCGATAGAATGCGCAAGGCGATTTTCGAAGTCGAGGAGCGCATCAATCCTGTCACCGGATGACGGTTGCGCCTCCTCAGCGAACAGGCAGAAGGACTCACGTACCATTCGTGCCGCGATGGTGCCGTGCTTCTCGGCAAAGAGCCAGAACCAGAGGGCGAGCTGATATCCGCGGACTCCGTTTCGCAGGACCGGTTCGACATCTGGCGTGAATGTGATGCCGGGTGCGGCCCAGCCTGCGAACGGTGCTGCATCGCTGCTGAGGTACATGCCCAGAAGCTGCTTTATCGACTGATTCGTATCGCTGGGCCAGCTTTGCGTCCCATCTTGCCGCTTCTCGGTTTTCCAGAGTCTCCAAACCATCCTGAACCTCGCAAAGGGATGTGGTGTGCGCTTCGGCAACGATACTTGCACACTCGGCCGCCGATCACTGAACTGGTGCCGCCAAAAACAAGGCTTTTTCCGCCCGCTCCCTGGCGAAAGGACAAGGCGACAGAGTGACGGAGCAGCAAGAAAGGTCGCACGAAGAGTGCGAATCGGGTTACGCAATTGCGAAGCACGACGCCGTTCGTGTGTACGGTCCATGCTACCGGCTGTCTCGTGTGAAACAAAACCTCCCGCGCCCGGCTCCCTCAGACGCTCATCTTTCAGGCGCATCCTTCATGGCCGTTGTTGCGGGCGCGGCACCGAAAGCCGCATCAAGCTGACGAGCCCGTTTTACCTCGTCACCTGGACAAATACGTAGCCAGTTTTTTCTCGTTAATGTACTAGGGCTACGCTGAAAAAGGTCAACGGCATTGGTCGCTCAATCGTTAGATGTGCATGAAACAACAGACCCTTGCGATGGCGGCCGATCAAGGCGCCGGATTTGAACAGTACCGTCGGCCAACCAAACGCGATGTGTTCCTTGAGACGATGGAGCAGATCGTGCCGTGGGCGCAGTTGTGCGAGGTTGTCGAGCCGTACTATCCGAAGGGTCAGGGCGGTCGCCCGCCAGTGGGTCTGGAGCGCATGCTGCGCATGCACTTTCTGCAGCACTGGTTCAACCTGGCCGATGAAGCCTGCGAGGAAGCGCTGCTGGATAGCACCGCATTGCGGCGATTCGTCGGCATTGACCTGGGGCGCGAGCGCGTTCCTGATGGTACGACGCTCTTGAAGTTCCGGCGGCTGCTGGAGCGCAACAAGCTCGGCGAGCAATTGTTCGCCAAGGTCGGCGAGGTACTGCAAGGGCGCGGACTGAAGGTAGGCAGCGGCACCATCGTGGATGCCACCATCATCGGTGCGCCGAGTTCCACAAAGAATGCGGACAAGGCGCGAGATCCCGAAATGCATCAGACGAGGAAGGGCCAGCAGTGGTACTTCGGCATGAAGTTGCACATCGGTGTGGATAGCCAGACGGGTCTGGCACACAGCGCGGTAGTGACAGCGGCGAACGTGCACGACAAGCATCCGCTGCCGGCGCTGCTGCATGGCGGCGAGCAGCGTGTGTACGGTGACAGCGCCTATGCGAGCCAGAAGGAACTCATCGCCAGCAAGGCGCCGAAAGCCAAGGACTTCACCAACCAGCGTGTGCGCAATCGCAGTGGTGAAGTCGATGAAGCCAGGCGCTCGAAAAACCGCAGCAAGTCGAAGATTCGTGCCCGGGTCGAACACGTCTTTGCGGTGGTCAAGCGGCTGTGGGGGTTCGGCAAGGTGCGCTATCGCGGCCTCGCGAAGAACGCCACGCGCGCCTTTACCACACTCGCGCTGGCCAACATCTACATGAGCCGCACGCGGCTGATGGCACAGCTGCGTCCATGAGTAGCCAAAGTGGGTCGAGAGACCCGCTTGCAAGGCCCTTCAGGGCCAGAAAATCGAACCAGTCGGGTCGCTGATCTCGCATTCCGAAATTCAGCGACAAGCTGTTGGCGAAAACGCTGGCTTCTTCAGCGTAGCCCTAGGACAATACTTTCCATGCTCTATGTGGCGGCAATATCAGGGGAGTGCGTTAATGCAGACCCGAAATTCGCGGAGGGCAACGGTGATCGAGCAGTGGCGGGAAGCCGTGCGCGCGGTGCACGGCGTGGAATCGAAATACAAGCGGCTGGTCAAGGCGATCGCAGGCGACATCGAAAGCGAGTCGTTGCCGGCCGGCGCGCGGCTGCCGCAGCGTGACGTCGCTGCAGAACTGTCAATCAGCGTGCAACGGTCACGAACGCTTATAAAGAGCTGGAGCGGCAAGGGCTGATCCGCTGCGAGGTGGGACGCGGCAGCTTCGTGGCGAGGCGCGTCACCGAGACCATGTCGAGCTATATGCTGGACACCGCCGAGCGCTCGGTGGTCGACTTTTCGATCGCACGCATCATTCATACGGCGGAGCACGACGCCATGTGGCGCAAGGTGTGCGCGACGCTGTCCACGCTCGACGACCAGCCATGGATTCGCGCGTTCCGACCCATCGCGGGCTTCGAGCACCATCGGCAGGCGGGAATTGCGTGGCTCGCGTCGCTGGGCATGCCGGCTTCGGCGGATACGTTGCTGGTCACGAACGACGCCGCGCATGGCATCTTTCTCGCACTCGCTTCCCATCGACGCCCAACGGCCTGCATTCGACACTGGACCATCTGTCTCGCGAACAGGGCATTTCACTGAACATTGTGATGGAGGTCGATACGCTCAGGCCATGAAGGACGTTACAGTCAGTGGCCATGCGCTAACAATCCTGCCCGTGCCCGCCATCAGGGAAGAGCAGCATGCCGGGGTGCTGAAGGGTGTTCGTATCGAGAAACCGGCGATCAAACGCACAATTTCCCTGGGATTCACCCGGCAAAGGCCGCTTTCCAAGGCAGCGCGGTTTGTGGGGAAACGGCTGCGGGAACTGGCTGTGGCGCTTCTTGAACTTTAACTGCGTCGTCCGTACGAGCAAGCGAATGTCCGCAGGAATTTGGGCACGCGGGAGTGCGTTGATTAGCGCACTCGCAGCGCAAGCGGATTTTGCTCGCCTAATTACGTGCAGTACTAGAAAGCGGCCTCTTCGTCGTTTCGCCCACCGGCTGATTTTCGCTTCCTTTGCAGTGAAGGAGACCGTTCGGTCAAGCGAGCCGCCGCGTCCTGATCCGGAGAACCCGCAGCCGTGAACTGCCGCCGATATTCAGCCGGCGTCGCTTCCTTCGCGGCCTTGAACTGCCGATTGAAATTGGCGACATTCGCAAAGCCCGAACGGGCGGCGATGACGGCAATGGGCAGGGACGTGTCAGCCAGCATCCGGCACGCGTGGCCGATTCGAACGCGGGCGATATAGCGCCCCACGCTCTCACCAATATGTTGAACGAAGTAACGTGTGAGCGTGCGTTCCGACAGGCTGGCCGCGGCACAAAGTTCTGAGAGCCGCAGCGGTTCGGCAAAGCGCGCGTCGATCATCGAAAGGACACGGTTGATCTGCTCGGGTTCGTGGCCGGATGGGCCCATGTTCGCCTGATGGAAGGCACTCGGCGAGGCGAGCGGGTGGCCTGGCGCATCGGCGAGGGTGCAGAGAATATCGAGCGCTGTACTCAGGCGGTCGCGCGCCACGTTCGATAGCAATTGCGAGAGGCGGCCGCGCATCCAGTTACCCGCAGGTGGCTCAAAGGCCAGCCCACACGCGGCCCTGCGTAACAGCTTGCGCAGCGGTTCGTATTCGCGGCAACAATCCGCCATACGCCGTGCCCATTCACCGTCGAACCAGATAACGATGGCGACCTGCGGCAATGACGGCTCGATCGAACGATTCGACGCCCATGTGTGCGGTAAATCCGGTGGCACGAGGACGAGATCCTCAGCTTCATACTCGTTGACCGAGTCGCCGATGTAGCGCTTGCCATGACTGTTCATCGTCAGCGTTAACTCGTACTCCGGATGGTGATGCCATTCGAACGGAATACGCGGGAGCCGCCGATGGTAAACCCGGACTGAACAGTCCTTGCCAAACTCGACGTGCTCATAGGCTGGTTTCATGGCCGAAAGCGCAAATGAATTGCCTGAATAGTATCACCACGTCCCCCACGCGCGTCATATGCTAGGGCACACGAAATTCATACGGAGACAATCATGGCGCTGAAAATCGAAGACTTGCCTGGCGCAATCCGGCAGGCAAAAAAGGAATTGCGCGCGGCGTTGCCGAACTACCGGGAGGTCTTCGCGGAAGTCGAAGAGGCGATCGGTGCGGAGGCGAAGCGAATTGCCGGGCAGCGGGATCGCGGGGAAGACGTCATTCCCGAGATTCAGTTTTCCGACATCACCGAAAAGCGTATTAGTGCGGAACAGATTGCCGTTGTCAAAACACGCGGCGCATGCGTGATTCGCAATGTATTTCCTCGCGCGCTGGTGCAGAGCTGGGACGATGACATCGCCAACTATGTCGAGCGCAATCATCTCGACAAACGCCTCGAAAACCGTGCCGAGGACAAATACTTTGGCCAGTTGGCGTCCAGTAAGCCGCAAATCTATGGCGTGTATTGGTCGAAACCTCAAGTGCTAGCCCGTCAGTCTGAATCGCTGACCGCGGCGCGCGTGTTCATGAACAAACTCTGGCGAAACGAGAGTGACGGACGCGTTCACTTTGATCCAGACCATGTGCCTGTCTATGCCGACCGTCTGCGTCGCCGGCCACCGGGCTCGGAGTCGCTCGGCTTGTCGGCGCATTGCGACGGCGGGTCGGTCGAGCGCTGGATCGAAGGCAATTTTCGCAAGGTGTACCGCCACGTGTTTGCTGGGAACTGGCGCGACTACGATGCATTCGATGCAGCTTTCCGACCCGACGTGGAGGAGATCGCGTCGCCAGCCGTCTGTTCGATGTTCCGCACCTTTCAGGGCTGGACAGCCTTGACGCCGCAAGGCCCCGGCGACGGCACGTTGCAACTCGTACCCATCGCCAATTCAATGGTCTATATCCTGCTGCGGGCGCTTCAGGACGATGTCGCCGAGGACGACCTATGTGGGGCAATGCCCGGACGGGCGCTCTCGATCAAGCGGGAATTTCATGCGCCATTGTACGAGGCGCTGTCGTCGATTCCCAAAATGGAAGCGGGTGACACTGTGTTCTGGCACAGCGATGTCATCCATGCGGTCGAAGACGAGCATAAGGGGGCGGGCTACAGCAATGTGATGTACATCGCCTCGGCGCCCGCGTGCGCCAAAAACGACGCTTACCTGAAGCGTCAGTTGCCGAGCTTCCTGAGGGGTGAGAGCCCGCCTGATTTCCCGACTGACCATTTCGAAGTCGATTTCACCGGCCGCGCGACGGCGGACGACCTGACACCGCTTGGCAAGTCACAGCTCGGGTTCGATCTGTAAATCAACGAAAGGGCCTCACTCGCCTGAAAACGGGCACGCATGCACGGCCGCTTTGACCGCACATGAGTCGCTCGATCGATAACGAAAAATTCGGAGACTGCGATGAAACAATCACTGACATTGGTTGCGACGGCTGTTGCATTGTTCACGGCTGGAACGCAGGTAGCCTGTGCGGCAGAACAGCTTTCGGTACTGCACTGGTGGACCTCCGGCGGCGAATCGAAAGCGATTC
The DNA here is from genome assembly GCF_012689525.1 of Paraburkholderia aromaticivorans. Taxonomy (NCBI): domain Bacteria; kingdom Pseudomonadati; phylum Pseudomonadota; class Betaproteobacteria; order Burkholderiales; family Burkholderiaceae; genus Paraburkholderia; species Paraburkholderia aromaticivorans. Next base: position 1,867,566 of record NZ_CP051514.1, on the reverse strand, counting down.
GCGTGCTGAAGGACGATATGAGCAAACAGGGCTACGAGTGGAAGGACTTCGCTATCGCGGGAGGAGCCGGCGCGGCGGCCATGACGGCGCTGAAGACGCAGGTCATCTCGGGCAATGCGCCGTCGGCCGCGCAGATCAAGGGGCCGCTGATTCGGGACTGGGCCGAGCAGGGGTCGCTGGTGACGATCGATCAGTCCGCCACCGACTGGAAAGCGCATACCCCGGCCCAAATAGACAGTGCGATGAAGGCCGGCGGTCACTATGTGGCGGCACCATTCTCCGTACACCGAATCAACTGGTTGTGGATCAACAAGGCCGACCTGGACAAAGTCGGTGGGACGCCCCCCACGACCTGGCCGGAGTTCTTCGCGCTTGCCGACAAGTTTCGCGCAGCGGGCATCACACCCGTCGCGCATGGAGGCCAACCGTGGCAGGACATGACCATCTGGGAGACAGTCGTGCTCTCCCAGGGCGCGGACTTTTACCGGAAAGCCCTGGTCGATCTCGACCAGAAAACGTTGACCTCGCCGCAGATGGTGCAGGTGTTCGAGACCGTCCAGAAGATCCGGACTTACTTCGATAAGGGCTACCACGGCCGCGACTGGAACCTCGCGACCGCAATGGTGATTTCCGGTTCGGGCGGCATGCAGTTCATGGGCGACTGGGCGAAAGGGGAGTTCGCCAACGCGAACAAGAAGGCGGATGTCGACTATATCTGCGCGGCTGCGCCCGGAACGTCGAACGCTTACACGTACACAGCGGATGCATTCGTGTTCTTTCAGCAGAACGGAAAAAAAGAGGCAACGCCGGGGCAGCTTGCCCTTGCCAAAACGATCATGTCGGTTGATTTCCAGCAGCAGTTCAGTCTCTACAAGGGTTCAATCCCTGTACGGCTCGATGTGCCCATGGACAAGTTCGATCGCTGTGCCAAGAAATCGCGTGCGGATGAGCAGGCCACGATTAAATCGGGTGGATTCCTGCCGTCATTGGCCTTCGGCGAGCTTCAGTCCTCGGTTACCGCTGGCGCCATTACTGACGTCGTCACGAATTTCATGAACTCGAATGAGGATGCGAAAGAGGGCGTGCGCAAGCTTGCCGCTGCGGCGAAGGTCAAGTGAGGGGCTCAGTGTTAGTCCATTGCGAAACGCGCAACTTCACTCGTGAAAGGGGATAAAAATGGATCCAGTAGCAAAGCGAAAATGGCCGCGTTCAGGGCTCGAGACAACCGTGATGGGTTTTGGCGCCGCACCGATCGGCAACATCTTCAGACCGATCAGTGAGGAGGACTCGGGCGCCTTGATCAAGGCAGCGTGGGACGCGGGCGTTCGCTACTTCGACACCGCGCCGATGTACGGCCACGGGCTGAGCGAGGCGCGTTGCGGGCAAGGGCTGCGCTGGTATCCGCGCGATCAATATGTGCTGTCGACCAAGGTTGGGCGCTTGCTAAAGCCCCGCAAGCGCGCCGAGATCAACTTCGAGCCGTGGGTTGACGGGCTGCCGTTCAACCCCGTTTTCGACTACAGCTACGACGGCACGATGCGCTCGATCGAAGACAGTCTGCAGCGTCTGGCGCTGGAGCACATCGATATCGCGCTGATTCATGACATCGACGTCTTTACCCACGGCGAGCGTCAGCCCGAGATGTTCGAGGCTGCGATGGCCGGTGCGTCGAAAGCGCTGCTGAAGCTTCGCGACGAAGGGGTGGTGAAAGCAGTGGGCCTTGGCGTCAACGAATGGCAGGTCGCACACGAAGCGATTCGCCAGCAGGATTTCGACTGCCTGCTGCTGGCCGGCCGCTACACGCTGCTTGAGCAGGACGCGCTGGACGGCTTTCTGCCGATGTGCGAAGAGAAGCAGGTGTCGGTCATTCTCGGCGGCGGCTACAACAGCGGCATTCTCGCGACGGGCGCGGTGCCCGGTGCGAAGTACAACTATGCGCCGGCACCGGAAGCCATTCTGGAACGCGTGCGCAAGATGGAGCAGGTGTGCCGGGAATACTCGGTGCCGCTCAAAGCCGCAGCACTGCAATTCGTCCTCGGCCATCCAGCGATTCCGACCAACATTCCGGGCGTGCGCACCGTTGCACAACTGGAAGACAACCTGGAAACCTTCCGGGCTGATATTCCACCAGAATTCTGGGCCGAACTGAAGCGCCGCGAACTGATCCGCCAGGATGCACCGACGCCTCAATAGCGTCTGGCTCAGACCACTGCCGCGCAGTAATGAACTGCCTGGCTCGCGACAGACCCACGAGCAGCACCGCCGCGGTTCGCCATGGCGGAGGGACGGTGTCGTCCTCGCGCTTTATCGTCAGGGAGAAAGTCATGAAAGCTGCTGTTGGCGGTAAGCCGCGGATCATCGCACCTTGATGTAATACGGCCACAAACGGTGGTCGACTCTTGTGGCAAAATTCAGCTGCATGTGATTCTTGGCGGTAAAGCGCGATTGCATCGCGCACCGAAACCCATTCTATCGAGACTCACCTTCCCCTCGAAACCGATGAGCGACATCCATAAACGAATCGCGGAGAGCTTCAACGCACAGGGCCTGATGGCAACCATCGGTGCACGACTTGGTTTGGTAGCCGAAGGTGAGGTCCAAATCGAGTTGCCCTTCTCAACGGGCCTTTCTCAGCAGCATGGGTACCTGCACGCGGGGGCGACCACAAGCATTGTCGACACCGCATGCGGCTATGCAGCGTTAACGAAGGCACCGCTTGAATGCGAGGTTGTCACGGCGGAGTTCAAAATTAACCTATTGCGACCCGCCGTCGGCGAGCGCTTCTTGGCCATCGGACGGGTGCAGAGTTCAGGAAAGCTCCTCACGGTCTGCACCGGAGAAGTCCGCGCGTTCTCTGGACCTGGCGACGACTACAAAGTGGTTGCCCTGATGCAGGCGACGATCGCCAACGTTCGGCGGTAGCTCCGGTTCTCGATGATCGGTCGCTAGCATCTGGTCGACGTCTCGGGGCTGTGGCCGGAGGCTCTGATGTGATGGACGACTCCCTCCCTTTGGGGTTCGGCATATGCCAAAGTGGAGAAGTCTGTAGTGGTCAAGTCCATCACATCAGAGCCCCATCGCCACCTCCACCGCCGAGTTCCTGCGACGTGGTCAGCGTGCTGTTGAGGTTGCTGTCCGGAACCGTCGCACGTCCATTGCGGCCTTCGGTAACGTGCGCATGAGCGCGATCCAAGACTTTTTCAATCGACCTTTGAGCCTCCACTGGTGTGTGGATAGTCGACGACTCCGCAGTGCGGTTTTTGAGGTCGCGCCATGAAACGTCACACACAGGAATACTCAAGGCGGAGTCAACCCGCGCGGTCGGGTCTGGATTGCTGATCGCAATTGCAGCCAAGGCGTTTGGCACAGGTAGGTTTGTGGCCTGCCCCAACACGTCGATCGACGAGTGGGTTCGATTGACGGATCGCCGATAGCCGGATCGGGAATCGGCCGGGTCGGATTCAGGCATCAAAGAAGGAGCAACGTTGCTTCCTGTATAGGCTCACCTTTCGGTCCATTTTCACGAATGTAAAACGCAACTAACCGTCTAGAGGAATGTGCCACCCGACAACTTCGAACCGCGTCTGCAGAAGCGGGGGCTACTGAGTCAGCAAGGAATGAACTAACTATGCTGCAATCCAGCCTCAGTCCGGGCCGTTTTGCGGGTGTTCAGAACGGGCGGACAAGCGGGAAGGGCGCAAAATGCTTGATGGCTACGGGGGTAGAAGCGCGCCGCTATAATCGGGCCGTTATCAACCCGCTTCCTGCAACTTTAGCATCCGTGTCTTCCAGGCGAACCAGGTCCGGCAGTTCCCGCAGCCATAAACCGTTGACCAGGCACTCCTGTTGCCGAAGGATCGGGCGTCGGCAAGCGAACGGTCCCTTGCCAGTCACCTTGCGCTGGTTGCGTGCCGTAGCGGTCACGCAAACGCACACCTTATCAACGAATTGATGCGCGTCGTGTATCTGAGCTGGTTTCTCCAGCGTGGTCGTAATGTCGACCATCTTTCAACACGGTTTTGTACGATGCCATGGTTGGACATCGTGTGACAGGTTCAATGCGGAAGCGGGTTCGTCGATATGCGTTCAACGTCCGCGGCTGAATAGGGCCGCGGCACGGCATTCTCTGCTGTGTGCGTGTTGTGCAATACGGGCGCATGCTGCATTAATTGTTCGATCATCGCTTTTGCGGCGGCTGTCAACGAACGGCCGCGCAGCGTGCCGATGCAATGACTGAGCTTCGCCCAATCGCCGGCGAGCGGCACCGTAGCGAGCTCTGCATGGTCTTCCGCGGATAACATGCATCCTGGTTGCACGGTAATGCCTAGGCGTGCCCTAACGAGACTGCGTGCGGATTCAACCGTATTCACGCTGTATTTCACGTGAAGTTCCCGGCCAATGCCAAGCGCTGCCCGCTGAATGCCCGTGATGACGGTTGTGTGGTGCGCCACGAAGTCGAGATCGAGCAGTTCGTCGAGCGCCAGACTACCGCGGCTGCTCAACGGATGACTCGGCGGCAGCACGGCGACCAGTCGGTCGGGCCGATATTCGACAATGTCGAGTGTGTCGTAGGGCAATTCGTTGTTTGCAACGAACACAGACAGATCGACGTCGCCCGCGGCGACCGCCCGCACCGCATTCGCGTTGCTATCTTCCAGCACCTCGACGTTGACCAACGGGAAGCGCCGCGTGAATTCGCCGATCTCGTTGCCCAGAAATCCGGTGATCATCAGACGTGGGGCACAGATGGCGACATGGCCGCGGATACCTTCGGTAAATTCGCCGATTTCGCGGCGCATGTCGTCGAGATTGCCGAGCATCATCCGGATGTGGCGCGCAAATACCTTGCCCGCCGCGCTTGGCACGACGCCTTTCGGACTGCGGTCCAATAGTTTGAGCCCGGCGAGATCTTCCAGATCCTGGATGCGCTTGGTAGCGGCTGATGGTGCGATGTGCTCGCGAACCGCAGCTCGCCCGATTTGACCTTCTTCGATCGCGGTGAGAAAGAGCTTCAACGTGAAGAGATCGACTTTCCTCACCAGATTGTGAATGCTGAGCCCGTTCATCGCGCCTCCTGGATGACTTTTTATTATTTTTGTCGTTAGCTCAAAAAGCTAACACGTTCCCGTATTCATGGTCAACGGAGGGTATACGCGCTGGAGGCACCTCGGACCAGCACGTGAGCGAATCGTCGAATGTCGCGGTACCAAAGGGCGCTATGCGAGAAGTGCAAGCGGGATGCGAAAGAGCGACACATTGTGTTCTCGACGCACAATGTGCCGCTCATATTTCACGCCGTTTGTCAGGGCCACTCAAGTATCTCCGTATTGTGTTCGCCCAGTACGGGCGGGGGACGAACGTGAGTCGAGCGCTCTCCGTCGAAGCTAACCGGGCAACGTACCGTACGGAACTCGCCCATCGTTTTGTGTTGCGCCTTGATCAGCAGCTCCAGATGCTTCGCCTGAGGATCTTCGAGTGCGTCGCTTGCGTCGTACATGGGTGAATGTGGCACATCCGCCTTTTCAAGGCGTGTGCACCATTCGGCGCGGTCGAATCGGACGAAGACATCGGCCAGCACGTCGGCAAGAATAGCCTGATTGGCGATGCGTCCTTCGCGGCTGTCGAAACGAGGGTCCTGCAGCAGCGTGGGACGCTCGATCACATTCGCAAGACCGACCCAAAACTTTTCCGGCGACGACATATGCAACGCGATCCATTTACCGTCGGCGCATTGGAGTGCGTAGGTTTGCGACACGCTCGGTCGGGTGTAGGGTCCAACGATTTCGCCCGCCTGGTAGAAGTGGGTGAAGGCATCAAGGTTGAAGTGAGTCATGGCTTCAAGCATCGATAGTTCGACTTTGCGGCCGTGGGCGGTTCGTTCGCGCTCGTAAAGCGCGCCGAGTATTCCATACGTCGCGTAGAACGCGGTCAGGGAATCGGCAAGTGCGGGGCCGACTACGCGCGGATTCTCAGGGGTGATCAGCAGGCTGAGCAATCCGCTTGCGGCTTGCGCTACACCGTCGTAGGCGGGCCGCTGCGCTGACGGTCCGGTTGGCCCGAAGCCGCTGATCGAGCAATAGATCAGGCGTGGATTGATTGCCTGCAGGCGCTCGGCGCCCGCGTTGAGCCGCTCGGCCACGCCCGGCCGGAAGTTCTGGATGTACACGTCCGCATCGCGAATCAGCGCATCGAACTTCTCCAGGTCGGCCGGAAGTTTCGTATCGAGCGTGACGCTTCGTTTGTTTCGATTGCACGCCTGAAAGTGTGGGCTGTACAGCCCGCCCTTGAAGGCTCGAAACGGATCACCACTGCCTGGTTGCTCGACCTTGATGACGTCAGCGCCAAGATCGCCGAGCAGCATGCCGGCGGCGGGACCCGTGATGAACGTGCCCTGATCGACGACTTTGACGCCCTGCAGAACGCTTGCCATAGCATTGTCTCCACGTAGTTATCTTTGAATTGAGAGTTCTGAGTCAGGTCGCGTGCAACGCGTCCGTTTCGTGAACTTGCCGCTCGAGTTGTTCACGGAAGTCAGGATGGGCAATCGCGGTAAGAGCGGCGGCGCGTTCTCTCAAACTCTTTCCGCGCAGTTCGGCGATGCCCCATTCGGTAACGACAATGTCGACGTCGCTGCGCGGGGTCGTGACGACTGCGTCCAGCAGGCGGAAAACGATGCGGCTGACCGTACCATTGCGAGCAGTGGACGGCAGCAGCATGATCGAGCGGCCAGTGGGCGAGCTGTTAGCGCCTCGCACGAAGTCGACCTGGCCGCCCACCGCGCCAACGTATTTGCCGTCCAGGCTCTCGGCGTTCACCTGACCGGTCAGGTCGATCTCGATTGCGCCGTTGATAGCAATGAAATGCGGGATCGCGCGCAGTACACCGATATCGTGAGTTTCGCTCGGAGCAGCGAGGAAGACGCTGCTATTCCGGTGCGCAAAGTCGAGAAGCCGCCGGCTGCCCATGAGTAACCCCGCAACGCTAACGCCGCGAAAGTTTGTCTTGCGAGCGTTGTTGATCACGCCGAGCTCCATCACGTCCGCGACGCCGTCGCCCAACACGCCGGAGTGGATTCCGATATCGCGATGGCCATGCAACGCATGCAGTACCAGATCGGGCAAAGTCCCGATCCCAAGCTCGAGCGTTGCTCCGTCCGGGATCAGCGATGCGACTAATTGTGCAATGGCGCGATCTTGCTTGCTGGCATCGCCGGGTTGTTTGCGCGGCAGGTAGATGGGATCGCGAGACGTGTGCACGACGACGTGTGGCTGGATGTCGGCGGGCAATTCGGCGCCGTGGACCCACGGCAGGCGATCACTGATTTCGGCGATGACGACCCGCGCACGCCGCGCCGCGTCGACGACGTAATCGTTGACCAGTCCCAGGTTGAAGCGGCCGTGTTCGTCGGGTTCGCTCAGCGTCAGGAGGACGACGTCAGCCGGAAAGATGCCTTGTGCGAAAAGACGCGGCAGATCGGAGTAGTGCGCGGGCACGACGTCGAGCGCCCCGGCGGCCTGAAGCGGTGCGTTACAGGCGGTGCCGCAATAGCTCGTAAACGCGATTGAATCGCCATGCCCGGAATCGAAACTGTCGCTGTACGTCGGCCCGATGAAAAGACTGATCGGACCAATCGATTTCCGTTGCGCGACCAGTGCCCGCGTCAGTGTGACGGGTTCAGCCAGTCCCTGGCTACAGACGACGGCGTCGCCTGCGCGAATCAAGGCCGATAGGTCCAGCATGTCGACGCTGCTGCAAACAATCATTGTTTTCTCCTCCAGTGGCCGAAGCGCATCGCTCCCGCACCGGGAAGCGGATCGTGTACTTCAGATACTAGGGAGAGGTCCACATGCGTTCAATTTGTGTGTCGAGAAGCGTCGCTTCGCGAGTTAAAAATTGAATCAGCCCGTGGGCTATGGAAACGCGGTCAGGGGGAGGCGAAAGGGGCGACCCTGACACGCGCCCCGAGGCCATTGCGCGATCGCGACGCGCTTGCGCCGCTCTGCGCTCACAGATACTGTTTGAAGAAGCTATCGAGCTTTTCCACCGCCGGCCCGACATATTCTTCCTTGTCGTACAGGTCGATATGCGATGCACCCTCGATCAGGAACAGCTCTTTGGGTTCCTGCGCCTTTTCGATTGCCAGTTCACTGAAATAGCGCGTGTCGGCGTTCGTGCCGGCAATCATCAGCAACGGGTGCGGCGAAATCAGATCGACACGGTCGTAGGACGAATAGGCGGCGATCCGGTCGACACTCCTGAACACAAACCAGTTCGGCGAATTGGGGTGCTGTGCTCGCGGCGTGCGGTAATAGTCGGTGCCTTCGGCATACAGGGTCGGCGTCTCCTTGGTGATTTCCGCAGGCGTGTTGGGCACGACGTGTTCGAGGTGGGCCGGTTCGCCCTTTGCCTCTGCAGTGCGCGCTTTACCCGACTGCTCCAGCATGGCCTGCAGCGCCGCTGTGCTGCCTCCGCCGCCGAGTCCTTCGCGGAACAGCGCGCCCATGTCGGCTCCGCTCACCGCGGCAACGGCCTTGATGCGCCGTTCGGTTTGCGCCGTATAGGGCACGTAGCCGCCTGAGGCGCAGATACCCAGTGCCCCAATACGCTCGGCGTCTACTTCGGGGCGCGTGGTGAGAAACGTTACCGCCGACTTGATGTCTTCGGCGCGCGTGAAGGGATCTTCCAGGTAGCGCGGCTCTCCTCCGCTTTCGCCCTGATAGGAGGCGTCGAACGCCAGCGTCACGAAGCCCTTGTTGGCAAGCTTCTGCGCATAGAGTCCGGCTGTCTGCTCCTTCACGCCGCCGAACGGATGGCTCGTCACGACTGCGGGCCGTTTTTCGCCGTCCTTGTAATCGTCTGGAAAATAGAGATGGCCTGCAATTTTCAGACCGTTACTGGTAAACGTGACGATCGTTTTCATCGGTCATCCTTTAGTGAAATCGGCGAGGCGCCGGTGAATCAATGTTAGAAGTCGAGGGCTCAAAAGCGAATGATGAAATCTCGAAGAATCTTGCCTGTTTCTACAAGTCTGCAGACGAGACGGAACCAATATGAAAGAATTCTGGCTCTTTAATATCTGGAGCAAACGCCGTAATGACCGATTGCCAGCATGACGCCGCCAGTGCGAACGGTTGCTCCCCATTGGGGATGCTCGATTTATTGGCCACGCTTGCTCCCAACGAGGGTTCGACGCAGTCGCGTCTGGATTCCGTCAAATTCGTGCGCGCGAACCGGTCGATCGCACGAACGCCGATCATGTACGAGCCCAGTATCGTTTTCATCTGCCAGGGCCGCAAACGTGCTTATGTCGGTGAACGCGTCTACACCTATGACCCTAACCAGTACCTGGTATTGTCCGTGCCGCTGCCGCTCGAATGTGAGACCCAGGCAAGCGAGGACGCCCCGATGTTCGCCGTTTGCGTGCGCGTCGATATCGACGTCCTCGTGGATCTGCTGGAGTTGCTCGACACACGATACGGACGCCCTAGTGCTGCGCCGACCAGCATCTTCGCCACCGCCTTGTCTGATGAAATGAGCGATGCTGTCACGCGTCTACTCAAATCGTTGTGCAGTGCCGTTGACGCGGAGGTCCTTGGCCCCTCGATCGTCCGTGAAATCTGTTACCGGGTACTGACGGGGGAGCAGGGTAACGTGTTGCGCGCAGCGTTGGTGCGTCGCAGCGATTTCGGCCAGATCGCCCACGCGCTGCGGCGTATCCATGTCAATTTTTCCAGCAATCTGAGCGTGGGGATGCTGGCGGACGAAGCGCACATGAGCGTTGCCGGCTTTCATGCAAAGTTCAAGGCCGTCACGGCGACGTCGCCATTGCAGTATCTGAAGACTACGCGTCTTCAGAAAGCGCGCTTGCTGATGCTTCACAACGGCATCGGCGCCGCGGCAGCGTCCGCTGAAGTCGGCTATGAAAGTCCGTCGCAGTTCAGCCGGGATTTCAAGCGTCTATTCGGCCGCACTCCGATCAAGGAAGTCGAGCATGCGAACAGCCATGCTGCGCTCTTGCCTTCGGAGAGTACGTCTGTCTACGTGACAAGCTAAAGCATGATGACCGCGTCGCTGTTAGCTCAATGCCTCGAGCGTTTCGTCCGAGTGCCTGAGCGCGTCGCGGAAGTGCGGGTGCGCGATTGCAATCATGGCCGCCACACGCTCTCGCAGACTCTTGCCGCGCAATTCTGCTGCACCCCATTCGGTCACGATGACGTCCGCATCGCTGCGCGGCGTGGTCACGACGTTGTCGGGCATACGGGGAACAATACGGCTGAGCGTGCCATTGCGGGCGGTCGAAGGCAGCAGCATGATTGAGCGCCCACCAGGTGACCCGTTAGCGCCCCGAACGAAATCGAGCTGGCCGCCGACCGTGCCGATATAGCTGCCGTTGAGGCTTTCCGCGTTGACCTGGCCTGTCAGGTCCACTTCGATAGCGCCGTTGAGCGCGACGAAGTTAGGGATTGCCCGCAACACACCCGGGTCGTGTGTGTGCGATGCCGGCGCAAGTCGAATGCAGGGGTTGCGATGTGCGAAGTCGAGCAGGCGCCGGCTGCCCATAAGTAGCCCCGCGACCGTCGTACCTGTGTCGACGAGCTTGCGCGTGTTGTTGATCACGCCCGCCTCCATCAGTTCGACGACGCCGTCGCCGATCACCCCCGAATGAATGCCGAGATCGCGGTGGCCGCGCAGCGCCTGCAAAACGAGATCGGGCAGTACGCCGATGCCAAGCTCCAGCGCCGCGCCGTCGGGGATCAGTTGGCTGACTCGCGCTGCAATGGCGCGCTCGACCTCGCTCGCCGCGCCGCTGCTCTTCGACACAAGCGACAATGGTTCACGGTCGGTACGCACCACAATGTCCGGCTGGATGTCGGACGGCAGTTCTGCCCCAAATACCCACGGAACACGACTGCTGACCTCGACGATGACGAGCCGCGCACGGCGCGCTGCCTCGATCACATAGTCGCGGGTCAGGCCGAGGTTGAAGCGGCCCTGCGCATCGGGCTCCGAGGCCGTCAACAGTGCCACGTCGCACGGCAGCGCGCCCGTGGCAAAAAGGCCTGGGAGTTCAGAGTAGTGCGATGGGACGATGTCCAGCACGCCGGCCGACTTGAGCGCCGCGTTCCGGCCCGTGCCGCAATAGCTCCGGAAGGCGATCGCATCGCCGTGTTCGGGGCGGAACGTGTCGGAGAATGTCGGGCCGAGGAACAGCTGGACCGGCCCGAACGTGGCTCTTTGCTGAACTAGCCGCGTCGTCAGGGAAACCGGTTCGGCCAGTCCCTGGCTGCACACAATGGCGTCCTGCGGCCGCAGCAGTGCTGGCAGGTCGAGCTCGTCCGGATGATCGAGAACGAGCATGATCAGGCGACCTTGAGCTGGATGCGTTGCTGGGCTTTGCGGAGTGCCTCGACGGTTTCGTCGACCAGCCGGTGCAACAACTCGCCAGCGGGCGGCAAGTCGCGGATCAGGCCGGAGCCCTGTCCAGCGGGTAAGGCCTGGTGATCTTTCAGGTCGGCTGCGGCGGCCGCGAAGCGCGACGGTGCGATTACGATGCGCTGAATGGGATACGGCTGGAGCTCAGCCTCATGACCTTCCCAAACTTCAGTGAAGCGATTTTGCAGTTGACGCACATAGAGGCCATCGAACAGCAGCGAACGTATCGTGCTGTCGTTTTCAGCCTCGACCAGCGACTGTTTGTAATTGGGCCCGACGCTCGACTCCTGACTGCCGATGAAGCGCGTGCCGACCCAGACACCTTGCGCGCCCTGGGTCAGGACACCCGCGATCTGCGATCCGTTGACGATACCGCCGGCGGCGACCACCGGCACTGTCGAGAACTCCAGCACTTCCGCAAGCAGGGTGATGAGACCGATATCGCCGGTGTGACCGCCGCCTTCCGTTCCTTGGACGACCACGATGTCGGTGCCATTGCGGATCGCAGTCTGGGCATGTGACGCACGGCCGACGATGCTGATGACCTTCACGCCACGCGCGTGGCATGCCTCAACCACCCACTTTGGCGTGCCGAGGGCGCAGGCAATCACCTCCACGCCGTGCCTGAAACAGATCTCCAGCTTCGTCCTGGCATCTTCGATGCTCATGGCCTGGTCGTCGGCCGACTTGATCTCGACGCCGAGTGCCTCGATTTCCTGATGGAGTTGCTTGAGCGGGCCGGGCAATTCCGGAAGCTCGATGTCGGATTTCTCTTTTGGTGCGCGCAACGGGAAACCGATATCTACACAGATCGGTTTGTCGGTCAGGCTGCGGGCCAGGATGATCTCCTGCTCGACCCGTTCCGGAGTCGGGGAAATCGCGGCGATGGTTCCGAGTCCACCGGCCTTGGAAACCGCCGCGGCCAGGGGGCCGAATGCGACGCCACCCATGCCGGCCTGAAGAATGGGGTATTCGATGTTGAGCAAGTCGCAGATCGGTGTCTTCAATGTATTCATTTGCGTGTCTCCTTGGGAAATAGGCGTCGCTGCTCCCGCGATGAAGGGCGATCGCGAGAGTGCATGGATGAATGCTATGGACGAGGGCAGGCGGATTCAACTTGCAACTGGCGAACCTCGGGTTTCGCGTTCGACGAATGAGACGGATCTAGTTTTATGGGCTCCGCGGGCGATCTCGTCCCGATCGTCCGAATTCGTGAAAAACGAATCATGGCGTTCGGCACTTACAAATTGAAGTTCGAACTCGCGCCTCATACGATCTCTACAAACGCGGCGACAAGAGTTGGAAGGCAGCGCAGCCACGGCGGATCAAGAGGTGCCGAAGATCGACGCACCGTTCAGAACACATTCAAGGAGACGGAAGTGCAATACGCGGATTTTGAAAACAAGGTCGCCCTCATTACCGGTGCATCTGGCGGGCTCGGGTTGCGCGTGGCTGAAAAGCTCGCGGCCAACGGCGCCATCGTGGTGATTAATAGCCGCTCCGAGGAAAAAGGCGAGAAGGCCGTTGCCGAACTCAAGAAAGTCTCTGACCGGGTGAGCTTTGTGATCGGCGACACCACCGACTATGAAGCCACCTTGAAAGTGGCAAGCGCCGCCGCGGCAATCAATGGCGGTATCGACGTGGTCGTGAGTTCCGGCGCGCAGGGCGCGGTGCGGCCGATGCCTTTCGCTGACATGAGCGGGTCGGAACTGGTGTCCGCGTTCAATTCGCGCTTCTTTGCCCGGATCTTCCCTGTTCACGCCGCATTGCCTTATTTGCGGGTGCGCGGTGGCTCGGTCGTCATGGTCGGCACCGATGCCGGTCGTCACGCAACGCCAGGCGAATCGGTGGTCGGTGCGTTCGGTGCGGGGGTCATTCTGATGACCAAGACCTTGGCGAAGGAATTCTCTCGCTGGCAGATCCGCGTCAACAGCGTGTCGTTGACGCTGACGTCCGACACGCCGTCGTGGGATCGGATCTTTGGAGAGAAGACTTTCCAGACGGGACTTTTCTCAAAGGCACTGGAGCGCTTCCCATCTGGACGGGCGCCGACCGCCGAAGAGGTTGCGCGCGTCGCCGTTTTCCTCGCATCGGACCAGAGCTCGCAGGTCACCGGGCAGACTGTCAGCGTCAACGGTGGCTTGTCCTTCGGCGGCTGGTGAAGCTGCCCGAAGCGAATTATTTCTCACGGGCGCATCCAGACGTCCGGATCGGTTGTATGGGAGACAGATGTGGAAAAAGACAAAACGGGCCCGCTCGCAGGGGTCAAGGTGGTAGAACTCGGCGGTATCGGACCAGGACCCTTTGGCTCGATGATTCTGTCCGATATGGGCGCTGAAGTCTTGCGCATCGACCGGATCGTTGCGTCCGACAGCGGTGTACCGATGGACGATCGCTTCAATCTGCTGAACCGCGGCCGCCGCTCGGTCGCGATGGATCTGAAGAAGCCGGAATCGGTCACGCTCGTTAAACGACTGCTCGGCCAGGCTGATGCCGTCATCGAAGGATTTCGCCCCGGCGTTGCCGAACGGCTCGGCCTCGGTCCCGACGATTGTCTCGCCGCGAATCCCGCACTGGTGTATGGCCGGATGACTGGCTGGGGGCAGGAGGGCCCACTTTCGCAAGCACCCGGTCACGACCTCAACTACATCGCGCTAACCGGCGCGCTGCACTCGATCGGAACCAGGAATGGGCCGCCGGTTCCGCCGCTGAACCTCGTTGGCGATTTCGGCGGCGGCGGACTCTATCTCGCCTTCGGCATTGTCTGCGCGATCCTCGAAGCGAGACAGTCGGGCAAGGGTCAGGTGGTCGATGCTGCCATGGTCGACGGCGCCTCCTCGTTGATGACACTGATCTACGGCATGCGCGCGGCTGGCGCGTGGACCGATGAGCGCGGTACGAACCGTCTGGATTCCGGCGCGCCCTGGTACAACGTCTACGAGACAAAGGACGGTCGGTACATCGCACTCGCTTCCAACGAACCTCGCTTCTACAAAGTGACGCTGGAACTGCTGGGTCTGGACGGTGAAACGCTGCCCGGCCAGCACGATCGAGATGGCTGGCCGACACTGCATAACCGCTTCGCGGAGGTATTCAGGCAGCGCACGCGGGACGAATGGTGTGCGCTTGCCGAGGGTGCTGAAACCTGTCTTTCTCCGGTGTTGTCACTCGCTGAGGCGCCGCTTCATCCGCATAACCGCGCGCGCGGGACGTTCGTCGAAGTCGACGGCGTTGTCCAGCCAGCGCCGGCGCCACGCTTCAGTCGCACCAAAGCTACGATTCAGCGAGGTCCCGCCGCAGTCGGAGAGCACACCGACGAAGCGCTCACCGACTGGGGACTGTCGGCCAGTGAGCTGGCCGCGTTGCGAACCGCCGAAGCAATCATGTGACGACACAGCAGACCAACCTCACGAGAAGTGATACTGGAGCCGTAATGAACCAACAAGTCCCGAACGCTGCTGTGTTGGACGTGGAGCGTTCCCAGTCGAGACCGCTCGCCGGTGTGCGAGTCCTAGCTGTTGAGAATTTTCTTGCCGGGCCGTTCGCTTCGATGTGGCTTGCGGACGCCGGCGCTGAAGTCGTAAAAATAGAATCGCGCGAGGGGGGCGACTTTTCGCGCAGCACAAGTCCGGTCAGATCGGATGAACAGGGAAACGACCGAGGCATTTCGTTTCTTCGCTCGAATCGCAACAAGAAAAGCGTCACGCTGGACCTGAAGAACGAAGAAGGCAAGAAGATCTTCAAGGAGCTCGTTCTGCATGCCGATGTCGTAATCGAAAACCTGCGTCCGAACGTCATGGACCGGCTGGGTCTCGGCTATAGCACTCTACAGAAGGTAAATCCGCGCCTGATCTATGCAGCGATATCAGGCTTCGGACACGGCGACGTCCTGCCGAGTCCCTATGCCGATTATCCGGCATTCGACATCATCGGCCAGGCGTTAAGCGGCCTCATGTACCGGCCGGAACGTAGTGACGACCGGCCCACGTACCTAGGTTTCTCGCTCGCCGATATCGAAGGCGGAATTCTTGCCGCGTATGGCGTGATGCTGGCCCTGTATCAACGCGAGCAAACGGGCAAAGGCAAGAAGATCGATATCTCGCTGTACGACGCGTCGCTGATACTCAATGAGATTTCGATCACCATGTACTCCGCGCTCAAGCAGCAGGCAAAGCCGGGCGTGCACGCGGTTACCGCCCCGTTCGGCACTTACCGCGCCAAAGACGGCTTCATCGTGATCGCGGTGCTCGGGGAGCATATCTGGGAACGCTTCTGCGACACCATTGGCCGGCCGGAACTGACGCACGACGCCCGTTTTGTCGACGGCGTGGCGAGGCGGGCCAACGTGATCGCGCTGAATGGTTACATCGATGCGTGGCTGTCTACGCTAACGCGCGCCCAGGCAATCGACATCCTGCGCGCGGGGAGCGTCCCGGCGTCGTTGGTGCAGGACATTCCCGACGTATTCGATTGCCCGCACGTTGCCGCGCGCAACATGCTGATGACACTCGACGATCCCGTGTGGGGGCACGTCAAGGTGGCGGGCAATCCGATCAAGATGTCCGACGTCCCCGAAGCTGACTGTCACATGCCACCCGAACTCGGCCAGCACACCGACAGCGTGCTGAGCCAGTGGCTAGGCAGAAACGATAGCGATATCGCCCGTCTGCGGGAGCAGAACGTCATCTAGGGCCGCCTGTGAGGCTCGATACGAATCAAGGACGCAGCAATCATGCAAGACATTCCGCAATTCCTCGTTGATGGCTTTCTACTTGGCGGTCTTTACATGCTGGCATCGGTCGGTCTCGCGCTGGGTTTTGGCGTGGTCCGGTTCGTCAACTTCGCCCAGGGGGAGATGTTCATGCTGGGCGCCTACGGTGCTTTCTGGGCGAGTCACTTCTGGGGATTCGATCCGCTGGTATCGCTAATTCCGCTCATGCTGTTCGGCGGCGCTGTTGGTTTCGGCCTGTTTCGTGTGCTGTCCCGGTCTCTGGTGAACGCGCCGCATATCAATCAGATTCTGGTCACATTTGGATTCGGGCTGATTCTGCAAAACGTCGCCTTGATTGCATGGAGCGGAGACCAGCGCTCGACCAACCCGCCCTATGCGCTGACCTCGTTGCAACTCTGGCACGGCATGCTGTTCGTTCCCGTCGGTCGACTGGTTGCCTGCGCGGCCGCTCTGGTGCTTGTCGCGCTTTTATTTGTCTGGCTGAAATACAGCGAACTCGGCCGTGCGAGCCGCGCATTGTCCGAGAACCGCATGGCGGCAACCTTGATGGGTATCCCGGTCGAGCGCATGTACGCATTGACGTTCGGCGTGAGCGTAGCGCTTGGCGTCGCAACGGGCGTGTTGATCAGCTCGGTCTTTCCGATTGCGCCTTTCATGGGATTCGACCTGCTCATCAAAGGCTTCGCCGTGATCGTGCTCGGTGGCATGGGAAGCATCCTGGGTGCGGTTGCGGGTGCTTTCATCCTCGCGTATGGCGAAACGTTCTTCGCGTATTACGTGCCGGATGGAACGGGTTGGGGGGAGGGCGTCGCTTTCGCGCTGCTCTTCCTGGTCCTGTTGTTTCGTCCTCGCGGATTGCTTGGGCAAGCGGTGGAGGCCTGAGTCATGACGCGACTATCAATCACAACAGCATCCCTCGCTGCGCTTTCCGTCCTGTGGATCGCGTCTGCCTATGTTGCCACTCCAAGCCAGGCGGATCTTCTGTTCCGCGCCTCCACATTGATCGTGATGGGGATCAGCTGGAATCTGATGGCGAACGCGGGACTCATCTCGCTTGCGCATGCCAGCTTCTTCGGGATTGGGGGTTATGTGGCTGTGATCGTTGCCCGATCGTTCGGGTTTTCGCTGCTCGCCGCGTTGCCGCTATCGATTGTTGGCGGCGCGCTGCTCGGCGTGTTCCTAGCTATCGCAACGGGCCGGTTGAGTGGTCTCTTCTTCGCCATCGCGACCCTGGCCGTGTCGGAGGGCCTGCGAGTGATTGCACTCATGGTGCCGGCATTGACGGGCGGTGCACAAGGGCTCGACATGCCACAGCCGTTGCGATACAGCGTTCATGTCATGTCAGTTAACGCGGCATTGCTGGCAGCAGTATCGGCGGCAATCTCTCTGTTCCTTTCGCGCTCGAAGTTTCACTACGCATGCCGTGCCATGCGCAGCGGCGAAGGTGCAGCGCAGATGCTGGGGCTGAATCCACGCCGCTATCGCCTGCAAGTGCTTGCGATCGCAGGTGGGCTCGCGTCGTGCGTCGGTGGATTGAGCGCCTGGTACGCCGGTTTTCTCGACCCGCGAATCGCGTTTGGCCTGAACCTGACCATCGTTGCACAGATTGGCCCCATTCTTGGCGGTCTCTATACCGTTGCGGGCCCGGTGGTGGGGGCGCTGGTGCTGACTGGCATCTCTGAAGCCACGCGCGTTGTCTTTAACTCTAACGAGGCGTTCGGCCAGTTGCTCTACGGCGCCATTCTCGTCGTCGGCATTCTGCTGATGCCGCAGGGGATATGTGGTGCATGGAGCGGCGTGCGAAGGCGTTATCGGTTATCGCGGCCCGGTCTCAAGCTTGGCGCTCGCTCTCGATCCAGCGTCGTTCAGGGTCATGCCACGGGAGAAGAATCATGAAGCCGCATGACTGCGCTCTGTTATCGCTCCGCGACGTCAGCGCGGGATACAACGGATCGGTCGCGATAGAAGGAATCTCGCTCGATGTCCACCCCGGCGAAGTCGTTTGCCTTCTGGGTGCAAACGGCGCCGGCAAGACCACCACCATGGCGGCAATCACGGGGTTGATCGATTGCAAGGGAAGTGTCGTGTTCGAAGGTGCCAACCTGCTGCGACACAGCGCTGCCGCACGGGTGAGTCAGGGCGTTGCCCTCTCGCCCGAAGGCCGTAAGGTGTTTCCGAATCTCAGTGTTCATGAAAACCTCCTGCTCGGAGGCTTCAACCGCACTGCGCGACCAAACCGCAATCGCAAGCTCGAAGAGGTCTACTCGCTGTTTCCCAAGCTCTTCGAACGTCGCACTCAGGCGGCCGGTCTCATGTCAGGCGGAGAGCAACAGATGCTCGCCATTGGCCGCGCGCTGATGGCCTGTCCGAAACTGCTGCTGCTCGATGAGCCGTCGCTTGGCCTGGCACCAAAGATCGTGTTGCTGATGTTCGAGGCAATCCGGAAGATTGCTCAATCGAACGTCAGCATCCTGCTCGTTGAACAGAACGCCCATGCTGCGTTCAGCGTTGCCGACCGAGGCTATGTTCTCTCGGCGGGGCGGATCGTTCATACGAACACAATCGATCAGTTGCGCAAGCTCGATATCGTACGCGAGGCGTTTCTTGGCGGCCGGTCAGCCGGCGTGGTTTCGCGCGCTTCAAATGGAGAGGGCGATGCTTAAGGTCAACCAACTGGCAAAGAGCTTCGGTGGGTTAGCGGCGGTCAGTGACGTTAGTTTTGAGGTTGCACAAGGTGAGTTTGTCGGCGTCATCGGCCCTAACGGCGCTGGCAAGACGACGTTGCTCAATCTGATCACCGGGTATCTGCGGCCCGGCTCGGGCGAAATCACGTTCGAAGGGACACCAGTCCACCGTTTGCGGCCGTACGAAATCTGTCATTTGCGCATCGGTCGGACGTTTCAGGTAGTGCGCCCGTTCGCGGAGATGTCCGTGCTCGACAACGTAACGGTCGGAGCTTTGTTCTCCTCAGGCCTTGGCACCGGTATCGCCCAAGGGCGTCTCGCAGCAGAGCAACCCCTGAAGCTGACAGGCCTGTGGCAGAAGCGAGACCAACAGGCCGGCACGCTGACGATCGGCGAAAAGAAGAAGCTCGAACTCGCTAAAGCCCTTGCTACAAGTCCGCGATTGCTGTTGCTCGATGAGGTCCTCGCTGGGCTGACACGGGCGGAGGTCGACGAAATGGTGGGGGTGCTGCGTGACGTCAACGCGGTAGGCGTCACCATCATCATGATCGAGCATCTTGTCCACGTGATCATGAGTTTGTGTCAGCGGGTCGTCGTGCTGAATTTCGGCAAGTTGATATTCGAGGGCGACACGCACAGCGCCATGGAGCATCCGGAAGTCGTCCGGTCGTATCTCGGGCAGCCTCTGGAGCAATGCGAAACCTAGCCCCGTGTTACTTGGGGCGAACACCTGGCCACGCGCCAAGCGGTATTGGCATAGCCGCGCGCGGCGGGCCACTACAGGAGGAGACATGAGTAAAGAAACCCAGACACACGGCGGCAAACACAAGCCGCTGACACAGGCATTTCTCGGCGCGGTTGCCATGCTGTGCGCGACGCTGGCGGCCGCACAGGAAACGAAGCCGCCGATCGAGATCGGCGTTGTGCTGGAATTGACGGGGCGCCTTGCAAACTATGGTGAAGCGGGTAAGCGCGGCATCGACATGGCCGCGGACGCCTTCGGCGACACTAAGATCGGTGGACGTAACGTCAAGTTTGTCTATCGCGACGTTCAGTCGGAGCCGCAACTCGTCATCTCCGCGATCAACGATCTGACCAACTCGGAGCACGTCAATTACATTATCGGCCCGTGCGCGAGTCCGCTCGTGTCCGCGGCGGTACCGGCATGGCGCCAGACGAAACCAGTCTGGATGGAGTTCTGCGGTACCTCACCTCGGTTGCAGGAAGCGGTGGGAGCGGAAGCCAACTTCTTCCATACCTTTCCGTACTCGTATCACTATCACAAGGCCGAGGCCGGTGCTCTGCGGCAGTATCTTGGACCCGGGAAGAGAGCCGTTGTCATCTATTCCGACGACGAGCTCGGTCGTGGTCATATCGAGGCGATTGAAAAGTACTATCAGGATGCCGGAATCAAGATCATCGGCACGGAGGTGGCTCGTGTCGGCACGACTGATTTCAATCCCGTGCTGACCAAGCTTGGCCGCGCCAATCCGGACATTCTTGTCGCGATGGTGCAGGGCGGCGACCTCTCCACTTTGACCAAACAGATCTATGCGCGCAGGTTTGCCGCGCCATACCGTGTGTCGACAGGAGCCGTGCAGTTCGACACGTTTGTGAAGGCGGTGGGCAACGACGCACAGGAAGGATGGATCGGTCCGTCCACCTATGTGCCGGGCATCGATCGGCCGGCGGACCCTCAATATCCGAAGCTATTTCCGTCGTCGCGTGAATGGAACGACCGGTTTGTCAAACGCTACGGTAGGGAGCCCGACTTGCTCGACGTTGGTTCCTATGTCTCAGCTGCAATGTTGCTCATTGCCCTTCAGCATGCCGGAACAGATAACCGGGAGAAGGTGGCGATCGAGTTGGCGAAGCTCGACGTCATGACGCCATTGGGACGCGGTCACTTTGTAGACAGCGACGGAACGAAGCATCAGGCCTTCACGGACATGATGGTTTTCCAGCGTCAGGGTGGGCGACCGGTCGTCGTCTTTCCGCCGGAAGTCGCGACGCGCAAGCTGCAGCCCGCCCAGATTGCTCCGTAAGCGAGCCCAAGGCGCGGATGAAAGGCCACGCGGCCGACATTTGCCGAGGATGCCACACTCACTCTGGCGGTAAATCCGATGCGGGCATGGAATCGGGGAAAGACCGCCAGACGTCAACCGGCCGCACATCCGTCGCGCAAGGGTATTTCCCATACAAAAATAGAGCCGTTACCTGTCCCTGTCGATTGACGTCCACCGGCCTGCCCGCTAGTCTGAGCCAAGTATCGCGGCATAAAAAATCAGACGTGGAAAGGAGGAGTGATGAGCGGACTCAGCATTCAGGGCTTGATCCGAAGGGTGGACCTTTTCACTCTTAAACTGTTTCTTTCGGTTGTAGAGGAACGGCAGATCGGACGCGCGGCTATTCGGGAGAATATCGCCGCCTCAGCAGCAACAAAGCGAATCCAGGATCTGGAGGATGTAGCGGGCATCCGGCTTTTCGACCGGAACCCGAAAGGCGTCGTGACGAGCCAGGCAGGCGAGGTACTCGCGCGGCACGTTCGGGTCATGTTCGCTAGTCTCGACGAGATACGGCGCGACATCGGCGAACTGATAGACGGTGTCTCCGGGCACGTGGGCATTGGTGCAACCGGCTCGATCATTATCCAGTATCTCGCGCGCGAAATTGCCGAATTCACGCGGGATTTCCCCATGGTGCAGGTCGAATTGCACGAAGACGTCAACGCGAAGGTGATGCGTGCGGTCGCCTCGGGCGACATCGACGTAGGGGTGTTCGTCGCCACTGCAAATCTCGCGAACGAGGCGATCGACAGCGTCGAGTACCGCACCGACGATCTTGTGGCGGTAGTGCCGCTCGGTCATCCGTTGAGCGAGCGCGCGAGCGTCACACTGGTCGACCTGATGCAGGAGGACATTATCGGCATCGCACCCAATACCACATTAATGACCGAGTTGCACAAAGCGGCGGCGCTCGCAGGACGGGAACTCCACCCGAAATACAACGTGAATAGCGTCGAGGCGGCACGCAGTCTGGTTCAGGAGGGACTCGGCGTGACGATTCAGCCTGAGTGCATGCTGTCGCTCGAGGATTACGAGCGGCTATCGACTGTGGCATTGGCAGAGCCGTGGGCCCATCGGAGCATTCATATCGGCACGCAACGCGGGAAGGCCTTGTCGAGCGCGACCACAGCATTGATCAAACAACTCACTGAGCGGCCGCAACCGCTTGGGAGCGACGAATCACACCTCACAACTGACGCACGCACGCAGCAGGATAATTTGTCACGGTCGGTTTAGCCGCCGCGTCAACGCTGCGCATTCCACCGCGCGTCGCTAGCCAATTTAAAGCGACTTTCCTGTCCGGATCACAGACTGGCTTCAATGGAAGATGCTCAATAATGAACGCGCGGAGCGCTCGAATCGTTCGAACTGCAAGCTGTACCCGCGCCGGCGATACCGGCGCGAGTCCAGGATTAGCCGATCAGAACTTGTGACGGATACCGAGCCGGATCAACAATTGATTCTTGCTCGTCGACGCGTCGGGCGCGTAGGAGCCGCCGGCACCGAAGGTGTCAGGCGCAATCGACGCGACAGTCGCGCCGCCGGCTGCCCGCTGATACGCGCCGATCAGATAGACGTCGGTGCGCTTGGACAGGAAGTAGTCGCCGGTCAATGTCACCTGGTGGTATTTCGGCTCGACGCCGGACGAGTCCAGTTTTCCGTCGGTGAAGCAATAGCTGCCCGAAAGTAGGGCGAACGGTGTGATCTGATAGCTGACGTTGGCCTCGTAGTTATCGAACTTCAGCGAGTCCTGTGCGGAATTGAACTTCGAATGGCTGTACACGAGGCCGAATTTCAACGCGCTGAACTGGTAATTGGCGGCGGCGGCCCAGACATCCTCGCGCAACACGGCCGACGCCAGTCCTGCTGCATGTAGCGCCGAGGTGTTCGTGACGTTGATGTAGTCCCCGGAAACCGCCCCGGTTGTGTTCGAGTTCGGCGCGTTCAGATGGATGTAGCCCGCGCCAAGGCTGAGCGCTCCCCCCGAATAGCTGGCGCCGAGGCTCCACGTCCGGTTGCTGGCGAAGCCGGAGCCTTCTGTGCCGTTTGGCGCGTTGCTGAACGCGTACAGGCCGCCGAACTTGAACCCGCCGTAGTTAGAGCTCGTGTATTTGATTGCGTTGTTGATGCGGAAGTCGTTGTCCAGGTTATCGTTGTCGAAGGGGTGTGCAAGACCCGTGTAGACGATGCTGCTCAGTACCTGAACGTAGTCGACCACGGAATCATATTGGCGGCCCAGCGTCACCGTGCCGTACCTGTCGCTGCTCACGCCGACCCATGCCTGACGTCCGAATTCGCGGCCGCCTTGTCCCAATGCGCCACTGCCGAGAGAGAAGCCGTTTTCGATCTGGAAAATCGCACGCATACCGCCGCCGAGGTCTTCGATGCCTTTCAGGCCCCAGCGATTCCCCTGAAGCACGCCCGTGGTCATGGTCCAGTTGGCCTTGCCGCCGTCGTTGCTGATGTAGTTCACGCCGGCATCGAGGACGCCGTACAAGCTCACGCTGCCTTCCGCATAAGCATTGGCTATTGAAAATGTACCAAGTAATACTAATGAATAAGTTGTCTTTTTCATCAAAACGATCCCCTTGAACAATGGTTGCTTAAGCTGGTTTGAAAAGGTACAGACAATCAGGAATGGCTCTGCCGACGGGTTGGTCCGATGCCAGCGCCGGCTTCATCAGGACGCGCTTGCCGACCGCTCCTCATCGAGCCTTCTGCGGTAGTGCGGCAGCGCCGTGAACATCAGCCACGCAGCCGTCAAAGAAGCGATGGAGCAAACGATGGCGATCGAATAGCCCAGCGCCTTGGGATCGTGGAACACCTTATCGGTGACGAGCGCGATGGAGGTCGGTCCAAGGCCGAAGCCAATGAGTTGCCCAAAGAAAGTGTAGAGTGCGCCGACTGCACCGCGCATGCGGCTAGGCGAGGCAAGTTGCATCGCCGCGGCCATGATGCCGGTGGGCAGGCTGAAAAAGAAGACCGCGCCTGCGCTGGCCACGAGCGCTCCGACCGAACCCGGCGCGAACGGAATGGCGACACAAAAAATGAATATGCCGATCATGGAATAACCTGCTACGCGCAACGCTGCGTCTTCGTACCCGCGCTTTTCAAAGGCCCGTGCTATCCAGGGCCCAATGAGTACGCCGGCCGCACCAAACGTGACCACCAGCAACCCAAAGCGGAAACCCACCATTGCGGGTGCGACGCCGTGTACGCGAATCAGGTAGGCAGGGAGCCAGGCGGGCATGCCGAGCAGTACGATGCCGAGCGTGCCGAGACCGAGATAGATGCGACCGTAAAATCCTCGGCGTTGCCAGATAAACGAGGCAGCCTCACGGACCGTGTAATGCCGGTCATCTACCGCTGCTTTCAGTGTGTGGCTGCGAGCCGGCTCGCGTACCGTCACGAACAGTATGGCCGCCACCAGAAGCCCCGGCAGGCCGATCATCACGAAGGCCAATTGCCATGTGGCGAGCGCTGCCAGAATGGGGAGCTGCGCACGCATATTGCTCGCAAAGGCAATGACAAGACCGCCCGCAAGGAGCGAGAAGCCGCCGCCCAGCAGAGGCCCGAGCAGGAAAATGCTCAGTGCCCGAGGGGCGCGTCGCGCGCTGAACAGGTCGGCAATCATCGAACAGGCCACCGGGAAGACGCAAGCTTCGCTTGCGCCGACGCCGAAGCGGGCGACGAACAGTCCGAGATAGGTATCCGCACGTCCGCAGAGCGCTGTACAGATGCTCCACAGACAGATGCCGACCACCAGAATGTTGCGCCGGTTGGTGACGTCGACGAGACGTCCGAATATTGGTGCCGCCAGCAGGTAGGCTGAGACGAAGGCGATGCCTTGAACAAGGCTCAATTGCGTGTCGGAGATTGCCAGCGAATGGCGGATCGGGTCGACGAGCAGATTCAGCAACTGACGATCGATGTAAGCCAGCGAATATGACAGGGCCAGAAGGGCGAGGGTGTACCACGATCCTGCGCTATCCGGATGGATCGCCGCGGCGGATCGATACGTTAGCGGTCCTTCATGGCGGCCATGTTCGGGCACTGCAGCGTGCGTCGGATTTCTCATCATTTCTCCAGGCTTTCGCAACATTCGGATTGAACTGATTTCAGCGCTGTTCGGTGTTCAATTTTTTAACCACACTAATGTTAGGTAGTGTGAGATGAGACAAAAACTCAATCCATGGGTGTTAGCCCTGGAGCGTCGTCACACTTCAATGAATGTGCTCAAAAAATAAGTGGATTTCGAAAAAAACGACGTCCGAAAATATACGTAGGATGACGACATAATTGAGGCGCGAGACCGCGGAGCCATCTGTCTCACGACTTGGTTCGTGAAGCATGCGTGCTTGTGTCAAGTTCGCGCGGCAGCGGCGGCAACTGATAGCTATCGCTGAGGCAGTGGGTTTGGTTTCGGGTGAAACCAAGGCGTCCATGGGCGCAACGGCGGCCGACCAGGCAACCTCTCAACCGCGACCCGATGCGGCTGCCACGTCCACTGCTGCATCGGCACGTGGTCGCGGCTGCCCTTCACCGTGCTGCAGTCGTCGACGAACACGAGCTTCGGCTTCCCAACTCTTTCGGTACTTGCCTATTGCGCACGCGAGGGCTGCGAGTGCGCGTGACATCGGCAGAATCTGGCGCGCGTCTTTCCTAAGGTCGCGGTTGGACGGGCGCCCGTCAATCTCGTACGGCAATGTGTTCCGTACAGTGATGGACGAGAAGCGGTCACACTCACGCGCCGGGCGTTTGGGTCGCTGTGCGACGGAGGGGAGCAGGTCAACCGTGAGGGCGTTCACAACGTGGCTGCGCTGCGGCGGTGACGCCGATGAACATTCGCGCAAGCGATCTTGACCGGTTTTCCGGCGCTGTCACAACACACCATGCCGAAAGGATCCGGCAGTTGATGCCGGGCCGCCCGCGGCGGCGGCCCCATCGGCTAGCTTGCGGGGCCAAAATAGGATAATCTTTCAAGCACAAAGCGCTGCGGCAGCGCGCGTAACTTGACTAAAGAAACCACAATCAGACGCTCGAGCCGTGTTGCAGATGGTGGGGCAAATGCGCCGGCCGTCCCTAAGCGCGACTCGGGTCGGGACTCCATCAATCACGACTCTTTTGAGTCGACTCCAGGCAACTAAAGGCCAGAGTCGCGCGCCCAGTGCGGCGTGATGGTGACCGTTTTTATTTCAGAGGGCGAAGACACACGTGGGCAAGCGAAACGTCAACTCGAACGTGGATATGCGGGAGACCCTTTTGCAACTGGCCGCCCGCTCGTTCGTCACGCAAGGATACACCGCGACGACAATGCGTTCCCTCGCGGACCAGGCCGGCATTGAGGCTGCAAGCATCTACTACCATTTTTCTTCGAAAGAAGAACTGGTGGAGGTTGTCGTTGCACACGGCGGGGATAGCATCGTGCAGCATATCCGGGAACACCTGGACGCACTGCCGCCGAACGCCTCGGCGGAGACGCGGTTCAAGGCGGCGGTGCTTGGGCAGATGAGCGCGCTGATCAAGTTCGGCGACTATGCGCTGGCGCATGGAAGACTGCTCGCCCAATTGCCCGACAAGGCGCGCGAAGGCCAGGTGAAGCGTCATGAGCAGAATCAGAGGCTCTGGACTCAACTGCTCGAGGGTCTGAGGACGGAAGGCATGCTGCGTCCCGACGTCGATATCGCCTTGTGCCGTGTGTTCCTGCTCGGGTGCATCAATTCTGTGCAAGGCTGGTTCAATCCTCGAAAGGGCGCTCTGGATCAAGTCGCGGAGCAGATCTGCGGCATGTTTTTCGAAGGGGTCAAGCCGGCCGCGAAGGCACGCAAAGCATCTCGTCGTCCTGAGGCGGCTGCGTCGTCCTGAGGCGCGCGTTACTGTTCCGATCAGGCAGGCGAGCCGGCCGACATTTCGCCGGTTCGCACATGACGCAGCAGAAAATCGATCGCTGCGAGGCCGAAAGCATCGTTGCGGTCACCGGCCACCATATGGCCAGCCTCACTCACGTTCACGTATTCGGCCCGTGGACAAAAACCGAGAAATTCTTCGACGCCCGCTTCGCTGACTACATCGGAATTGCCGCCGCGCACCAGCAGCGTAGGTAGCGTCAAGCGGCGCGCGCACGCCGACAGGCGCGCATGGCGACGGTTCCGGTCGTGCTGGTTTCCGATGAAGCGAGGATCCCAATGCCAGCGGAATTTGCCGTCCTTCCCGAGGCGCACATTCTTGGCGAGGCCATCCAGACTCTGCGGGCGCGTCTGCTGCGGCCGGTACTGTGTGATCGCATCGGCTACTTCATCGAGTGATCCGAAACCTTCTGGCCTCTGCTGCATGAAGGCCTGGATGCGGGCAACGCCCGCGGGCTCGGTGTGCGGCACGATGTCGACGAGGATCAGCGCGCGAGCGTCAACACTGTCCTCGCCCACTGCGACGAGGCTGGTGCATCCGCCCATGGACGCGCCGACGAGCACGGCCTGCTGTCCGCCGAGCGCTGTCAGGACGCAATTCAGATCGCTCACCATCGCGTCCTGACTGTAGTTCCCGTCGGGGCACCATTCGGAATCGCCGTGACCTCTCGCGTCGAAGGCAACAGCGGAATAGCCGGCCGCACCAAGACGCTTGCCGGTCCCGCCCCATGCGTGGCGGGTTTGGCCGCCGCCGTGCAACAGGACGACAAGCGGCCCATCGGGATTGCCCCAGGAGTCTCCGGCGAGTTTGACTCCATCCGTGCCGATCCATGTATGCATCGGGGTCGGTGTTCCCGGAAGGCGTTCTCCTGCTTCCATCTTGTCCTCATCAATCGATATTGCGCGCCATGTCCGGCACGCACAGCATGTCCTCGGCGAGCATCCCTCCTGGCCGCTAGTGCGTCAACGTCTCGCGCATTGTTGTTCCGTACTTCGAGCGTAACTCAGGTCGCGTAAAGATTCGGGAGCCGGTGCCGACCATCACGTTTGGCCGAACACTTCGCCCATCCGGCGAGGCGGAAGCGGCCGGGCGATCATCGCGCCAATCGCCGGATCGGGGTTAACACTGCTTGTAGGCCGTACTGTCAGCGACCAAACTACCTAACGTTAGTAAGGTAAATCAGACAACGATGATGAAAGGGTGACCTTGTATGAGTGCTAGTCCGATGAAACCCATTAGATCCTTCCTGTTCGTACCTGGGAATAAACCGAGCTGGATGGAGAAGGTGATCGTCGCCAAGGCCGACGCACTGATTCTCGATCTGGAAGACAGTGTGCCGGCGGAGTTGAAGGTGGAAGCGCGCGACATTGTTCAGTCGAAACTTGCATGGCTTGCAGAGCAAAAGCAGCGTGTGTTCGTGCGGATCAACCGCAGCCCGCACCTGTATGACTTCGACGACATCCTCGCCGTCGTCGGGCCGCACGTGGAAGGGATCGTGATCTCGAAACCTTGCGGACCGGAGGATGTGGACTGCGTGTCGATGATGCTGTCTGAGGCCGAATATCGCAACGGGCTGCCGGTCGGCACGACGCGCGTGATTCCGCTGCTGGAGACAGCCCGCGCACTGCAGTTCGCTTACGAGATCGCACAGCGAGACCGGGTTGCGGCACTGTGCGGTGCGACAGCAAAGAAC
Organism: Paraburkholderia aromaticivorans; assembly: GCF_012689525.1. NCBI lineage: Bacteria > Pseudomonadati > Pseudomonadota > Betaproteobacteria > Burkholderiales > Burkholderiaceae > Paraburkholderia > Paraburkholderia aromaticivorans. Next base: position 1,839,051 of record NZ_CP051514.1, on the reverse strand, counting down.
GCCGACGTGGCCCGCGCGCTCGGCTATGTTTGGTCGCCGGGCGGACGAGAAAGCTTGTATTTCAAGTCGCGTGCCGTCATGGCCGCGCGCGCCGCCGGCAAGTTGCCCATTGGCGGTGTGTGGCAGCAGGTGCATGACGTCGAGGGTCTCAAGAAATCGGCGCAACGCGACCGTGCGCTGGGCATGACGGGCGAACTGCTGCTGCATCCGTCGAACGTGGCGGCCGTCAACGAAATCTACAGCCCTTCAGCCGAAGAGGTGGCCTTCTACGAGGGCATGATTGCCGCGCTCGAGAAGGCCGAGGCGGAAGGACGCGCTTCGACGATCTATGACGGCGAGCACATCGACATCGCCCATGTGAAAACCGCCCGGGAAATCATCGCACTGGCGCGGACCTTCAACAGTTGACCGGTAGCACGAACTTTTTCAGCGACGGTCCCTCGTTCGGGGCCGCCACGCCACTATTCAGGAGACGCATCATGGCTGGACTTTACTTCGAAGATTGCAAGGAAGGCCTTGTGATCGATCACGCAATTCGCCGAACCGTGACCGAGACCGACAACGTTCTGTTCTCGGCGATGACCTACAACTGCGCACCGCTGCACATCGACGCCGAATACAGCAAGAACTCCATCTACGGCCAGCGCCTCGTCAACAGCATGTTCCTGCTCGCGCTGGTGGCGGGCGTGACGGTAGCTGAGACGACGCTCGGCACGACGCTCGGCAACCTGGGGTTCAAGGAGATCACGTTCCCGAAGCCGACCTTCCATGGCGACACGATCCGCGTGCGCACGGAGATTCTTAACGCACGGCTCTCGAAGAGCCGCAATGACTCGGGCATCGTGACGTTCAAGCACGTCGCCCTGAATCAGCGTGACGAAATCGTCTGCGAAGCGGTGCGCGTCGGCCTGATGTTGGTACGCCCGGAGCAATAAGCGATACGAGCGAATACGAGCTAATACGAGCGGCAAGAAGGCCAGGACAGCAACTTTTCTACAAAACATCGTCGCATAAAAATGGATAAAAATTAGTCATCCATATCTATATTCTGCTGGAGAAATCATGAGTGAATCAAGTGTAGTGAGTGAGGCGCAAGAAGAGCGCGAGTCGCATTTGAAGGATGTACGGGAGGCCGCACGCACCCTTGCACGCCGTTTCGATCTGGCGTATTGGCGTACTTGCGACAAGGAAGAAAAGTATCCCTGGGAGTTCGTGAACGCGTTTGCGCAGGCTGGCTGGATGGGCGTCATGACGCCGGAGGAGTACGGCGGCATGGGTCTGGGGCTAAGTGAAGCCGCAATCATGCTGAACGAGATCGGTGCCTCGGGTGCGGGCATGAGTGGCGCGTCGGCCGTTCACTTTTACGTGTTCCCGCCGCAGCCGATCATGCGGCACGGTTCGGAGGAACTCAAGCGCAGATGTCTGCCGGCCATGGCGAAGGGCGAAATGCTGATGGCCTTCGGCGTGACGGAGCCGACTTCGGGTGTCGACACGTCCCGCATCCGCACGAAAGCGGAGCGCAAGGGCGACCGCTGGGTCATCAACGGCCAGAAAGTGTGGACGACAAACGCGCAGAACGCGACGAAAATTCTGTTGCTGGCGCGCACCTCGCCCCGCGACGAAAAGCGGCCGCTCGACGGCATGACGCTGTTCTTTGCCGATCTCGATCGCAAGCACTGCGACGTGCGCGTAATCGACAAACTGGGCCGTGCGGCGGTGGACTCCAACGAGGTGTTTATCGACGGTCTGGAAGTCGCTGACGAGAATGTGGTCGGCGAGGTCGGACGTGGGTTCCATTATCTGCTGGACGGCTTGAATCCGGAGCGGATCGTCGTGGGAATGGAAGGGATCGGTATTGGGCGCGCGGCCTTGAATCTGGCGGTTGAATACGCGAACTCGCGAGTGATTTTCGACCGTCCAATCGGCAAGAATCAGGCCGTCGCGCATCCGCTGGCGGAGAACTGGATCCGGCTGGAAGCGGCTGAACTGATGGCGCTTCGGGCAGCGGCACTCTACGACAGCCACCAGTCGTGCGGCGCCGAGGCGAATGCCGCGAAGTTCCTGGGCGCCGACGCCGGATTCCAGGCTGCCGACCAGGCCATGCAGACCCACGGCGGCTTCGCTTACGCCAAGGAATACCACGTCGAACGGCTCTGGCGTGAAGTTCGTCTGCTGCGCCTCGCGCCGATTTCGCAGGAGATGGTGCTCAACTTTGTTTCCAACAAGGTCCTCGGCCTGCCCAAGTCCTACTGATCGGTGATGGGCCCCTGCGGGGGCGACCGTTCATTCCAAAGTGGAGGCTGGAGACAAAGATGTCAAATCAGAATTCACGTCCGCTCGACGGCATCCGGGTCCTCGACCTGACGGTCGCCCTTGCGGGGCCGTACGCGTCGATGGTGCTGGGTGGCATGGGGGCTGAGGTCATTCGCGTGGAGGCGCCGGGAGGCGGCGATATCGCGCGCACCAATCCACCGTTCGTCGGCAAGGACGGTATCAATTTCGGCGCGAAGGCCGACGATGAAGTTTCGCTCACCATCCTGAACCGCGCGCGCAACAAGAAGAGTATTACCCTCGACCTGAAAAGCGAACGAGGCCGTGAGATCTTCATGAAGCTCGCGGAACAATGCGACGTGCTGATCGAAAACGTGAGCGAGGGGGCGACGGCGCGCCTCGGCATCGACTACGCGCAGGTTCAGCGCCGCAACCCCAAAATCGTCTACGCGTCCATCAAGGCGCTGGGCGAGCCGAGCGCCTATCCCGGTCTGAAGGGCATGGACATCATCGTGCAGGCCCTGAGTGGCGTCATGGAAGTCACCGGCTTCGCGGACGGCCCGCCCACGCGGTGCGGCCTGCCTATCGCGGATCTGGTGGCGCCGCTCTATGCGCTCAATGGAATCCTCGCGGCATTGATTCAACGTGGCCGGACGGGCGAGGGTCAGCTCGTGAAGGTTTCCATGCTCGATTGCCTCGCGTCGTGGGTCGCGGAGGAGCATTTCGATGTGTTTGCCAAGGCGGGTTACCGTACGCGAACGGGCAATTTCCAGGACCGTCTGGTCCCGTTTGGCGTCTATCAAACGAAGGACGGCTACGTGTCCATCGCGGCACTTCATCCAGACTGGCTGCGAGGGCTGCTCGACGCGCTGGATCAACCGCACCTGATGGACGACCCGCGTTTCAGCAGCCGTGGACCGAGACTCAAGCATGCCGCGGAATTGAACGCGATCATCGAAGCATGGACACGGCAGCGGACCTCGGACGATGTCGTGCACGAACTGCTGGAGAAGCGTTCCGTGCCGTCCGCACGCGTGCGTCGGCCCGACGAGGTGCTGAACGATCCGTTCCTGCATGAAAGCGGTGCGGTCATGAACCTGGAGCATCCAACGCTTGGGCCAATTGGCGCGATCGGCATGGGCTTGCCGATTCAGTTCTCGAAAAGTACAGCCCAGTTCGACCAGCCGGCGACCGAACTCGGTTCCGCGAACGAGCAGATCTACGGCGACTTGCTGGCTTTCTCGAAGCGCGACATCGACGAATTGCGTGCTGTGGGGATTATCTAGGCGAAGCACGCCGAAACCGCCGTTGGCACTTCGCATCTCATGTCAGGCTTGAAAACGAGGGGACGTAAATTGGGACCGTTAGCAGGGGTACGTATTGTTGAATTGGCGGGGATCGGGCCGGGACCGGTCGCAGCCATGCTGCTCGCCGATCTCGGGGCGACCGTGATCCGTGTGGATCGCAAGGAGCCTTCCGGGCTAGGTTTGCCGCGCCCGGTTCAGTTCGACGTGGCGCTACGCAACCGCAAGTCGATCCGGGTCGACCTCAAGGATCCGGCGGGGATCGCGCTCGTGCTGGATCTCGTCGGCAAGGCGGATGCCTTGATCGAAGGCTTTCGCCCCGGCGTGACCGAACGTCTTGGACTAGGGCCGGGCATTTGCCTGGAGCGCAATCCGAAGCTGGTGTATGGGCGCGTGACGGGGTGGGGGCAGGACGGGCCGCTCGCGCAGTCTGCCGGGCATGATATCAACTACATTTCGATCACCGGCGTGCTGAATGCCATCGGCGAACGCGGCCAGGCGCCGGCGATCCCACTCAATGTGATCGGCGACTATGCGGGCGGGTCGCTCTATCTCGCACTCGGGATCCTCGCGGGCGTGCTTGAGACTCGCACGTCGGGCAAGGGGCAGGTGGTGGACGCCGCGATCGTCGACGGTGTGGCGTCGCTGATGACGGTTCTTGTCGGCTTGCGCGAAGCCGGCATGTTCAGTGGCGAGCGTGGCGCCAACCTGGTTGACTCCGGTGCGCCCTTTTACCAGGTCTACGCCTGCGCCGACGGCAAGTACCTGTCGATCGGGCCCATCGAGCAGAAGTTCTATGTACAGTTGCTCGAGTGTCTCGGCTTGAATCCAACGGACCTGGGCGATCAGATGGACCAGCGGAACTGGCGGGAGAACAAGGCGATCTTTACGTCGAAGTTCAAGGAAAGAACCCGGGCCGAGTGGCTGGCGCTGTTCGAGAGTTCGGATGCCTGTGTCGCGCCGGTGCTGGATCTGAAGGAGGCGTACGAGCATCCGCATATCAAAGCACGTGGGACCTATATCAACGTCGCGGGTGTCATGCAGCCGGCGCCCGCACCCCGATTTTCCCGCACGACGCTGCCTACTCCAGTGCCGCCTGCCGAACTGAATCGAGAGAATGGGTCCGCGGCACTTGGCGACTGGCTGTCGGATAGCGAAATTGCTGAACTAGCTGACGCGGGAACGTTTAGCTAACCGTGAAAAACGGCGATCCATACCCCACATGATCGACACCGCCCGGTGCAACTTCTCTAGTGGCAGTGAATCGGAAGGGTTTGGACGAGCATAGGCACCCGATCATCGTTCACATAGTTCATATAGTTTGGCCACCTGTGTCGTGGTCCTCTTGAGGCAAGACGGAGTCAGCGATGTCCTTGCAGACGCGCAACATTGTTCGGTTTGTTCCGTCATCCAAAGGTTCGGACCCGGACCCGGACCCGGCCGTGGTCGAAGACGATAGCGGGAAAACCGTCAGGCGTGAAGGCGGCGGCCATGCGATGGTCATGCCGCTTGCCCGAAGCCTCTCGATTCTGTCCGCGTTTACACCGGCATCCCCTTGGCTCGGCAATCAGGAGATCGTCTTCGAGACGGGAATTCCTGCAGCCACTGTGTCGAGAATGCTGCGCTCGCTAGTGGCGGTGGGCTATCTGCATTACTCGTCGGAACGACGCAAATACCGCCTGACTGCCGCAGTGCTCTCGCTCGGCTACGCTGCGATTGCGCACTCCACCGTCCAGCGCGCGGCTCGCCTCGAAATGCAGTCGTTTGCCAATGCGAACGAGGCGTTTATCGTGCTGGCCACACGGGATCGCCTGGACGTGGTCGTGCTTGAGACGTGCGCGAGCAAGCCGGCCGCACTGGATCTCAAGCTGTATGCGGGCACGCGGCTGCGCATCGCGTCCTCTCCGATGGGCTGGGCCTTGCTAGCTGCGTTGCCGGAGCTTGAACGGTTCTATCTGCTGGGCAACATCGAACGGAAAATGGGCCGCGATTGGCCGTATCTGCGCCGTAATATTAGCGAAGGTATTTCGCAGGTGCATAACGGCGGCTATTGCACGTCGCTTGGCGAATGGGAACCCGAACTCGCCATTGTTGCCGCGCCGCTTGTGGTTCCGGATCACGCGCCGCTCGTGCTGGCGTGCATCGGGCGAGGCGCGCGCATGGGGCGTGCGAGAGTCGAGCGCGAACTGGGTCCCCGGCTCGTTGCAACGGCTCGGTCTTTGCAGGAACAGGCGCTTTTTGCAAACTGAGGCGATCATGAAAAATGCTGGTGAGTCTCCCGAGATCACGTTGACGGTCGAACGCGGACTCGAAGTGCTGCGCGCGTTTCACGCGGACAGGGCTCCGCTGTCCAACGCTGAACTGGTGCGCCGGACGGGCCTGCCGAAAGCAACCGTTTCCCGGCTGACAACGACCCTGATACGCATCGGTTTCCTGCGCAGAGCGGGCGGTGGCCGGCAGTTCGAACTGGGCGCTGGTGCGCTCGGCATCGGGCACGCCTATCTCGAAGTGAATCCGGTGACACGCATCGTCAATCCGTTTCTGCAGGAGCTGGCCGACAAGCTCGACGTGTGTGTGGCGCTCGCCGTGGCGCATCACCTCGACATGCTTTACATCGCGTGTGGAATCAGCGCGAAGATCGCGACGCTGCGCACCGGTGTTGGCTCGTCGATACCGATGGAATCGACTGCGGCTGGCCGTGCGTACCTATACGGATTGCCGCCGGCGGAGCGCCGCGCGCGAATGGCCACGGTACTCGAAGACGCAGGTGAGAGTGCAAAGCTGGTTCAGCACAGCATTGAAGCGGCCTTCGACGATCTCGCGGAGTCCGGCGTATGCGTATGCGTCGGCGAATACCAGCGCAATGCCTTCGGGATCGCGCTACCGGTGCGGCTCGGGCGCTCCGGTACTTTGATGGCGCTGAATTGCGGTGCAGTGGAGTTGCAGCCTGACGTTGCGAAGATTCGCCGCCGGTTCATGCCGGCGCTCAAGGCCGCCGCCCACACGCTGACCGAACTGCTTGAAGACGTCGACTGCACGCCTTGATCGATCCGGGGAGTGCCGGGCGCCGCGCCGTTTGTTATTCACGTTCGGGGCGTGCCCGGCTGCATTGCTTCAGATGACACCCAGTTCACGAAGCGAATCAATCTGCACCTTGCTGTAGCCGGTCTCGGTGAGGATCTCGTCGGTGTGCTCGCCAATCGTCGGCGGGCGCGATTCGATCGACGGCGGTGTACGCGAAAGCGTGGCCGGCGATTCAACAATCGGTGCGGGGCGTGACAGGCCCGGATAGTCGAGCCACTTGAAGGCGCCCGATGCCTGGACCAGCGGATCTTCGAGTGTTTCGCGTGGCGAATAGACCGGTCCGGCCGGAATCTTGGCTTTCTCCAACGCGGCAAGGGCTTCGGTACGTGTACGAGTCGCACACCATTTTCCCATCCGCGCGCTCAGCACTTCACCGTGCTCGCCGCGGCTCAGGTCGTCGCTGAAGCGCGGGTCGTCGATCAGCTCGGGCGCGCCGATCAGGGTCGCCCAACGCTTGAACAGCGGTTGACCGATGACTTGAGCGATGATCCAGCCGTCGGTCGTGCGAAAGATGTCGGACGGACCGTAGTTCGGGCTGCGGTTTCCCGTGGCCTGCCGGTTCAGACCGAGCACCGATTCCTCTATCAGTGCGCCGCTTGCAATGGTTAACGCTGTCTGCAGCAGCGACACCTCGACCATTTGACCGCGTCCGCTCGTGCGGCGCTCGTACAGCGCCATCATGGTCCCCATCGCGCAGGACAACGCGGTCGCGAAGTCGACGGCCGGCACCATCGCCTTGGTCGGACTATTGGGCATGCCTGACATGTGGACCGCACCGCTCATGGCCTGGCCGACGCCGTCGAAGCCGACGCGGTGCGCCGCGTCGGCATGCGAGCCGAACGCAGACGATGCGGTCAGGATGATGTCCGGCTTGATGGTGCACAAGGTCTCGTAGTCGAGGCCGAGATTGCTCAGCGTTTTAGGCGGCATATTGGCGACCACCACGTCCGCATTGCGGATGAGTCGATGCGCCACCTCACGTCCCTCGGGCCGGTCGATATCAAGCGTCAACGAGCGCTTGTTACGGTTGGACTGCAGAAAAAAAGCGCCTTCGCCGGTGTCCGTCACCGGCATCACGAACCGGTCTTCGCTTCCGCCGGTCCGATCGATCCGGATGACATCAGCGCCATAGTCGGCAAGCAGCGCTGCGCAAAACGGCCCCGCAATATAGCGGCCGAAATCGAGAACGCGAATTCCGTGAAGTACTTTTTGCATCAGTCGTTCTTCCACTGTGAATGTCAGGTCGTCGCGGTTTGCGTAGCAAGGGAGATTCGGACTCTCCTATCGCTTACTGCATTACGCATGCGAACCGCAAAATGCCTGCGGTCGCATTCCGGTGTGGCTATGAGTCAATCATGGACGCGAGCGATCTATACAGTCAACGCGATCACACAAGTCGTTCCGTACGTCGGAAGCGGAAAGGCCGTGCAGAACCCTTATCGACGTACTGCCCTTCGCGTTTGCAAGAGGCGATCCGCTGATTTTGAGTAACCGGCATTTCTAAAGTACGGAACGGTCACCTCTCCCGCATTGATCTTTGTCGCGCGACGGTTCTCAATAGCCGACATCGCCCCATGCGGCAAATCAAATGAATCGAGTCTCTACAACGATCGTCTTGCCCACGATGCAAAGCGATTTCGAAAATAGTCAGGAAAGATCCGTTGGACACGCTACAAACGATGAGGGTATTCATGCGCGTCGCCGAGGAGGGCAGTTTCACCGGCGCGGCGCAACGACTGCAGGTCAATACGGCGCATGTCTCGCGAGCCGTGGTCACCCTCGAGAACCGCTTGCGCACGCGTCTGTTCCATCGCACGACTCGCCGCGTCGCCTTGACCGAGGCGGGCGAACGTTATTTGCGGCGGTGCGAACAGATTCTTGCCTGTGTCGATCAGGCGGAAGCCGAGGCGGCGGATGCACACGCCCGCCCGTCCGGCCGCTTACGCGTGCATGCGACGACCGGCTTCGGCCAGGCCTATGTGGTGCCGGCGGTGCTGCGCTATCAGCAGTGTTACCCGTCGGTGTCCGTCGAGTTGACGTTATCCCAGCATGTGCCGGATCTTCTCGATGAAGGCTATGACGTGTCGCTGCAGTTGAGCGCGAGGGATCTCCCGGATTCGGGATTGGTGTGCCAGCAGCTTGGCGTCCTGCATAGCGTGCTGTGCGCGGCGCCGGCCTATCTGCAGGAAAGAGGCGTGCCGCGCAACGTGCCGGAACTGGCCGGGCACACGTGCTTGCAGATGCTGACGTCCGTATTTCCCAGCGATCAGTGGCATCTCTTTGGCCCGAAACGAGACGAGATGTTTCGACTACCTGCTGCGGTTTTTCAGGTCAACATTGCCGAGGCGCTGGCTGTCGCGCTGCGTGAAGGGGTCGGCATCGGTGCATTGCCAGTATCGACCGCGCTGCCGGCGTTGCGTAGCGGTGCGCTCCTGCGTGTCTTGCCCGACCATAGGCTCCAGGCGTTGACCGCCTACGCGCTCTACGCATCGCGCCAATACGTCGATGCCAAGATCAGGACGTTTGTCGAATCGTTGCGCGAATGGATTCCGCAGGCGCTTAGCGCCGATATGGCGATACTGCGCTCAATGAGCGATACGCGGCCGGCAGAAAACCGGTCGGCTCCTTGACGATGTTTTTCGAAGCGGTACCCATGGGTGAAATCGACTTCGAAAATGGAAAATCGCGCCTTCGCCGAATACAAATTGCGCAGTTCATCGGGGTGCAACACACTCACATTCATCGTGCGGTCGTGCGGTCGTGCGTCGCAACGAACGAAATAACGAAGGAACAGATTGCGCGTAGTCAGTGACGCGCACACTTGGGAGGACACTGGGATGGATTTGCGTTATACCGCGGCGGAGCAGGGATTCCGTGACGAAGTACGCGTATTCGTCGAGGCGAAGTTACCGAACGACATTCGGGACAAGGTGCTGGGCCACCGTCGCGTCGAAAAGGATGATTACGTGCGCTGGCACCGGATCCTGCACGCGCAGGGGTGGGGCGCGCCGACGTGGCCGAACGAATTCGGCGGCACGGGCTGGAACGCGCTGCAACGGTTGATTTTCGAAATTGAGGCGTTCAGGTCTGGCGCGCCGCGCCTGCTACCTTTCGGGCTGACAATGATCGGCCCCGTGCTGATGAAGTACGCGTCGCCGGAAATGCAGGCGCGCTTTCTGCCCCGCATTCCGACCATGGAAGATTTCTGGTGTCAGGGCTATTCGGAGCCTGGCGCCGGCAGCGACCTCGCGTCGCTGAAAACGCGCGCGGTTCGTCGCGGCGACAAGTACATCGTGACGGGTCAGAAGACCTGGACGACGATGGCGCACTTCGCCGACTGGATGTTCTGCCTCGTGCGCACGGATACGGAAGCGAAGCCGCAGGAAGGCATCTCCCTCTTGCTGATCGACATGAAGTCGCCCGGCGTGACGGTGCGCCCGATCGTGACGCTCGACGGCGGTCATGATGTCAACGAGACATGGCTCGAGGACGTCGAGGTGCCGGTGGAAAACCTGGTGGGCGAGGAAAACCGCGGCTGGACGTACGCGAAGTACCTGCTGGGTCATGAGCGGACCGGCATTGCGGGCATCGGCCACTGTCATCGCGAGTTGCGGCAGCTGAAGCACTACGCAACGATTACGCCGGACGGCAAAGGCGGCCGTGTGATCGACGACGTGCGCATGCGCGACAAGATTGCGCGCATCGAGATGGACGTCATGGCGCTCGAAATGCTCTTGCTGCGGGTCGCTACACAGGGCGCCGGCAAAGAACCGGGCCCGGAAGCGTCGGTCGTGAAGATCCGGGGCTCGGAGATTCAACAGGATATCGCGATGCTCCAGCAGGAAGTTGCCGGCCCGCACGGCTGGCCGTATTCGCCGCAGTGGCTGGAGGAGGGCGCAACGCAGCCGGTGAGCGGGCCGGACTGGGCCTCGCCCGCTGCATCGACTTACTTCGACATGCGTAAGGTATCGATCTATGGCGGCGCGACCGAAGTGCAGAAAAACATCATCGCCAAGATGATCCTCGGTTTCTAGGAGCGGGCATGGACTTTACCTACAGCGAAGAGCAGCAGATGATGGCCGACAGTCTGCGCCGTTTCGTCGACACCGAATACACCTTCGAGCGACGCCGCAAGCGCTCGCGCCAAGGTGGCGCGTTCGAGCGCGCGATCTGGTCGGCGTTCGGAGAACTGGGCGTGCTGGGCCTCACGATTGACGCCGACTACGGCGGTTTTGGCGAAGGGGCGGCGAGTCGCCTCGTGGTGCAGCGCGAGCTGGGCCGCGGTCTCGTGCTCGAGCCGGTCGTGCCGTGCGCCGTGGTCGCGGCTGCGGTGATCGGCGAATTCGGCAGTGACTCACAGAAGGCAACGTGGCTTCCGGCCATCGCGAGCGGCAAGAAGATTGTTTCGGTCGCGTACCTTGAACCCGATTCGCGCTTTCGGCCCGATGCGGTGAAAACGATCGCGGAACGCAGTGATGACGGCTACGTGCTGAACGGCCAGAAGTCACTCGCCTGGCACGGCGAAGTAGCCAATGCGCTGCTCGTTACCGCGCTCGTCGGCCGGTCCGGCGACATCGGCCTCTTCATCGTGCCGCGCGACGCGAAGGGCGTTGCGCTGACCGGCTATCCGACAATCGACGGCCTTCGTGCCGCCGACCTGACGCTCGACAACGTGACGGTCGGCGCCGACGCGCTGATCTGCGGCCCAGCGGACGGCCTCGATGCGCTCCAGCACGGGATCGACCACGGCATTGCCGCGCTCTGTGCGGAGGCGGCCGGCGCGATGGAACGGCTGATCGACATCACGGCCGAGTTTTTGCGTACGCGCAAGCAATTCGGCCAGCCGCTCGGCAAGTTCCAGACGCTGCAACACCGCATGGCGGACATGCTGGTTCAGAAGGAGCTCGCGCTGTCGATGGCCTACGTCGCGGCGCAGGCGCTCGACGAACCGGACGCGGCGCAACGCGCGCGCATGCTTTCGGCGGCCAAGGTCATGGTCGCAAAGGCCGGGCGTTACGTCGGTCAGCAGGCGGTGCAACTGCACGGCGGGATGGGGATGACCGACGAGCTGGAAGTCGGCGACTACTTTAAACGTCTGACGATGTTCGATCCGTTGTTCGGCGACAGCGACTATCAAGTCGCCCGCTACAGCGACGCGATGGCATCGTAAACCGGCCGCGTTGCCCCGGTTTCTGGAACGCTGTCCGGTTCCCGGGTGGCAGTGGCAACGCGGGGAAGGTCGATCATGATGCACGCGCTCAACTCGACGGCAAGCGCACACGTGGCGCGCGTGCCTGGCCGCGGATCGCATCCCGGCCGGGTGCGTCTGCTGCGTGTCTGCAATATCCGGTTACCGTTCCAGGTCGAGTTCGTGGCGCGCCGTGGGCAACATCTGCTCGCCGGCGAGCGGCGCCGAGGCGTGCTTGCGCAGGGCGAGTCGGTGGTCGTCGAGCGGTACCGCACGGTGCACTACGAAGGCGCGACGCTGATCGATGCGCGCGTCGGGTACGAGCTTCATCTGATACTGCATGACGTCCCGCCTATCATCGACGTGGGAGAAGCCTGCACGGCGCCCGCCCTCGGAGCGGTTCTCGCGTATGCGGTCTTTTGCGAACCCGCGTGCGACTGGTCGGTCGCGCTCGCGGCTGAGCGGATGCAGATGAGCACGCAGCATCTGAAAGCGCAGTTGTTCCGCGAAAATAACGCCTTGACGGCGATCCTGCGCGAGCAGCGCCTGATGCGCGCTTTGCTGGCTCTGCTCGCGCAGCCTCATGCCCGCCAGAATCTACCTGCACTGGCCGGTCAGTTCGGCTTCGGTTCGGCGGCGCGTCTTGATGATGCGTTCGACGAACGTTTCGGCAGCACCGCGTCGCAGATCGCGACGCTTGCGTGGTATCCCGCGCTCACCTGGTCGTTCGCCGCCTCGGCGGCGGAACAGGGGCGCGCGGCGACGGCCGAAGCGGCAGCAACATGATCCGCGACGGAGCCGCGGTCAATCCTAACGCCCCAATCCATCCTCGACGAGCAAATCGACGAGATTGCGTGCGAACAACGGCAGCGCGCCGAGATCCGCGACGCAGATCTGCAGTTGGCGTTCGGCCCAATCGTCGTCGAGCTGGACGATGCGCAGCGCCATGGTCTTTGCGTGGCGGCGTGCCGTGCGTTCGGGCAGCACGCCGACGCCGACGTTCGCCTCGATCATCCGGCAGGCGGTCTCGAAGTTGCTGACCTGGATACGCCAGCGCAGCGTGCGCTGCAAGTCCGCCGCCGCACGCTTGAGAAAGCTGTGGATCGCGCTCGCTTCCGGAAGGCCGACAAAATCGTACTCGAGCGTATCGACAAAGGCCGTGTGCGTATGGGCGGCGAGTGGATGGCTCAGCGCACAGGCGAGGACCAGACGATCGCGCTGATAGGGCATCGCTTCGAGCCCTTCGGTGCGCACATTGCCGGCAACGATGCCAATGTCCACGACGCCTTCCTGCACCGCCCGGACGATGTCCGGACTCAGCCGCTCCTGCATGTCCACGGTCACGTCCGGATGATTGACCAGGTAGCTGCGCAGCACGCCGGGCAAGAACTCGCTCATTGCGGTTGTATTTGCAAAGACGCGGACGTGCCCCTTGACGCCGGACGCGTATTCCTGAAGGTCTCCGGTCAACTGTTCGAGTTGCCGCAGCACGCGGCGCGCGTGCGCAAGCAGCGTCTCTCCTGGCGCCGTGACTTTGACCCCCTGGCTCGTGCGGCTCAGCAGCTTGACGCCGACCTGTTCCTCCAGATTCTTGACGCGCGTACTAGCCGCCGGCAGGGACAAGTGCGAACGCTCTGCACCGCGCGTGAGGCTGTTGGCCTCTGCGATGTGAGTGAAGAGATTGAGATCGATCAGATCGAAACGCATGAAGGGATTCCTGAATGTCATTTTGATTGTCGCCATGAATCTACCTAACGTAAATTAGGTAAAGTACGGAGACGTCCTGATGGCAACGCTTGCGAACCATGTGCAAGCACAATTTCGATCGATCGGTCTGATTCCGGACGATTCGTCTCGCGGAATGAAAGGCGAGCGTGTCGCGGCGCATCCGGTTAACGCGCGACGAATCCCGGATTCGCGAGATACAAATTGTCGAGCCTGCACGCATGCGTCAATCTGCAGACATCTGAAGGCAATCGACGGATCAAGGAGATGAAGTGATGGCGGAGCAACGCATGATGGATGGCAAGGTCGTAATCGTGACGGGCGCGGGCGGCGGCATCGGCCGCGACATCGCGTTGCTGATGGCGCGTCAGGGCGCCAAGGTCGTGATCAACGACGTCGGCGCATCACTCACGGGCGAGGGGCACAGTGCCGGTCCCGCGCAACAGGTCGTTGAAGAGATCAAGGCTTTTGGCGCTGAAGCGACGGCGAACACGGACAGTGTCGCGGACCCGGCCGGTGCCGCACGCATCGTCGAGCAGGCCGTGGACACGTTCGGCCGCGTCGATTGCGTCGTCAACAACGCCGGCATTCTGCGCGACCGCTTCTTCCACAAGATGTCCGAAGCCGAATGGGACGCAGTCCTGAAGGTCCATCTTTACGGCAGCTTCTATGTGTCGCGCGCGGCGGCCGATCGCTTCAAGGAACAGGGCAGTGGCGCCTTCGTCCACATGACGTCGACCTCGGGCCTGATCGGCAATCTCGCGCAGGCGAACTACAGTGCGGCGAAACTGGGGATCGCCGGCCTGTCGAAGTCGATCGCGCTCGATCTGCAGAAATTCGGGGTGCGCTCGAACTGCATCGCGCCGTTCGCATGGAGTCGCATGATCAATTCGATCAAGGTCGACACACCGGAGCAGGAGGCGCGCGTCGAGAAAATCAAGCAGATGACGCCAGCCAAGATCGCGCCGCTGGCCGTGTATCTCGGCAGCGAGGCGGCGCAGTCGGTCAACGGCCAGATCTTCGCGGTGCGCAACAACGAAATCTTCGTGATGAGCCAGCCGCGTCCGGTGCGTTCGGTGCATCGCAGCGAAGGCTGGACGCCGGAGCTGATCGCCGAGCACGCGATGCCGGCGCTTCGCTCGAGCTTCCATTCCCTCGACGTGTCGGCTGACGTGTTCAGCTGGGATCCGGTGTGACGCGGCATCGCTGCACCCACTTCTGACACGTGCATCTTTAACGAGAGGAATTCAACATGAGACGAGCAGCGATCGTGGCACCCTTGCGGACTCCGGTCGGCACGTTCGGCGGCAGCCTGCGCGGCGTGCCGGTCGAGGCGCTGGCGGCGACCGTCATCCGTGCGACGCTCGAACGGAGCGGCATCGACCCCGCCCGCATCGAAGACGTCGTGTTCGCGCAGTCATACGCGAACAGCGAGACCCCTTGTATCGGCCGTTGGGCCGCGCTGGAAGCCGGCCTGCCGGTGCAGGTGCCGGGCATGCAACTCGACCGCCGTTGCGGTGGTGGCCTTCAGGCGGTGGTGACCGCCGCGATGATGGTGCAAAGCGGCGCGGCCGATGTCGTCATGGCGGGCGGCGTCGAGAGCATGAGCAACATCGAGTACTACACGACCGACATGCGCTGGGGCTCGCGCGCCGGCTCGGTCAAGCTGCACGACCGCCTGGAGCGAGGTCGTGAGCGTTCGCAGCCGGAGGCGCGTTTCGGCTACCTCTCCGGGATGATCGAGACCGCCGAGAATCTCGCGCGCGACTACGGCATTTCCCGTCAGGAGGCGGATGAGTACGCAGTGCGCAGTCATCAGCGCGCTGCAGACGCATGGACCTCCGGCCGCTTCAACGACGAAATCGTGCCGGTGAGCGTGCCGCAACGCAAGGGCGAGCCGGTACTGTTCACACGTGACGAAGGTGTACGCGTGGAGGCCACCGTCGAGTCGCTCGGCAAGCTTCGCCCGCTGATGAAGGACGGCACGGTGACGGCCGGCAACGCCAGCCAGCAGAACGACGCGGCCGCGGCCTGCCTGATCGTCGCCGAGGACAAGCTCGCGGAACTGAACCTCACTCCAATCGCATACCTGACGGGCTGGGCGGCCGCCGGGTGCGAGCCTTCGGCGATGGGCATCGGCCCGGTGCCCGCCGTCCAGAAGCTGTTGGGTAAAACCGGGCTCACGCTCGATCAGATCGACCTCGTCGAATTGAACGAGGCCTTTGCCTGCCAGGTGCTGGCCGTTCTGAAAGGCTGGGGCTGGAACGATCAGTCGCGGCTCAATGTAAACGGCTCGGGCATCTCGCTCGGCCATCCGATCGGCGCCACCGGCGTGCGGATGCTGGCGACGCTGCTCCACGAACTGCAGCGCCGCAAGGGCCGCTACGGTCTCGAAACGATGTGCATTGGAGGCGGTCAGGGGATCGCCGCGATTTTCGAGCGCGCGTGATCCCACCCCGTCGACTGATTGGAGCACCACAATGAATGAAGAAAACCCCTTGCTGGTCGACATGACGGACGGCATCGCGACGCTGACGCTCAACCGCCCGCAGCAAAAAAACGCGCTGAACGATCCGCTGCGCCATGCGTTGCGGGCTGCGGTCTATGCGATTCGCGCGGACCGCTCGGTGCGTGCGGTCATCTTGCGCGGCGCGGGAACGGACTTCTGTTCCGGTGGCGACATTCGCTCGATGAACGTCGCGGATGCCCAGGCAGGACGTGAGCGCATCGACGATCTGCACGGCTGGATCAGCCTGCTGCTCGACCTGGACCGACCCGTCATCGCGGCAGTCGACGGTGTGACCTATGGCGCGGGCTTCAGCCTCGCGCTCCTCGCCGACCTCGTGATCGCGACGCCGCGCACGCGTTTCTGCATGCCGTTCATGAAGGTGGGGCTGCTGCCGGACTGCGGTGCGTTTTATACGCTGCCGCGCGTGGTCGGCATGTCGCGCGCGAAGGATCTGGTCTTCAGTGCGCGGGAAATCGGCGCGGACGAGGCGCGCAGCATGGGTGCGGTATTCGAGATCGTGCCGGAAGACACACTGCACGAACGCGCCCGGCAACTGGCGACAAGCCTCGCAGGGGCATCCCCGGTCGCGTTCGGCCTTGCGAAGCGTGCGATCAACCAGTCATACGGCAGTGACTTGCGCGCGATGCTCGAGGTCGAAGCGCTCGGGCAAGGTATCGCGTTCACCACCGACTACCACAAGGAAGCGGTACGACGCTTCAAGGAAAAAGATACACCGCTGTTCCAATGGCCCTTCAAGATCGATGCCTGACCGACCATCATGACCATCAGCTACCACAACCTGAAAAACTGGCCGTTCGAGGACATCGAGCAGCATTACTCGGCCCGCGACGCAATCCTCTATAGCCTCGGCGCGGGCTATGGCATGAATCCCCTCGACCCCGACGAAAGTGCGTTCGTGTACGAGAAAGAACTGCGCGTGCCGCCGACATTTGCGGTCGTGCTCGGTTTTCCAGGCTTCTGGGTCAAGGATCCCAGGAGCGGGATCGACTGGGTCCGCATGCTGCACGGCGAGCAGACCTTGCACATTCACAAGGCGCTACCCTCTGCTGCCACCGTGATCGGCCGTTCGCGTATCGCGCGCATCGTCGACAAGGGACCGGGCAAAGGCGCGCTCGTGCTGATCGAACGCAAAGTGACCGACAAGGCCACAGGCGAACTGCTGGCGACCATCGAACAACTGAACTTCTGCCGCGGTGACGGTGGCTATAGTGCCGGCGGCGACCCGAGCGACGAAGCGCCGACCTCGCCGCCGCCGGTGCCGGAGCGCACGCCGGATGCAGTGTGCGATCTGCCGACACGCCCGGAGATTGCGCACATCTACCGCCTGTCGGGCGACGACAATCCGCTGCACGTCGATTCCGATGTGGCCCGCAACGCTGGCTTCGAGCGGCCAATCCTGCACGGTCTTGCCACCTGGGGCGTCGCGGCGCACGCGGTATTGAAGACGACGTGCAACAGCGATCCGGCGCGCCTTTCGCTGTTCCGTGCACGCTTCACGGCGCCGGTTTATCCTGGCGAAACGATCCGCACTGAAGTGTGGCGCGAGGGTGACGTCGTGCAGTTCCGTTCCAGCGTGATCGAACGCAACGTGGTCGTGCTCAACAACGGCTACGCGGAACTGCGCTAAAGCGCTACCTGGTTCAATCGGCTCGATCTTTACGGAAGCAACTCATGGTCCGTCAACCGAAACCGCTGGTGCGATCCGATATCGCCTACAGCCTGCCCGATCGCATCGTCGTGCGCGGCAAGGATTTGCCCAACGAAATACTGGGGCATATGAACCTCGGTGATTTCGCGTTCCTGCAACTGACCGGCAAGGCCGCGACACCGGAGCAATCGGCGGTGTTCAACGCGATCCTCATCACGCTCGTCGAACACGGCATGACACCGAGCGCGATCGTCGCGCGCATGACCTATGCAGGCGCCCCCGAATCGCTGCAGGCCGCGGTCGCGGCCGGTCTTTGCGGGCTCGGCTCGGTGTTCGTCGGCAGCATGGAAGGGGCGTGCCGGATGCTGTCCGAGGCACTGCCGTATAGCACGAAACATGAGGACCTTGAGCAACTCGCACACGACACGGTTGCCGCGTGGCGCGGGCGCGGCGCGACGATTCCCGGCATCGGGCATCCCCTTCACAAGCCGGTCGATCCGCGTACGCCGCGGCTCTTCGAAATGGCCGCGCAAAACGGCCTGTCTGGCGATTACGTGAAGCTGATGCAGCTGATCGGCGCCGAAGCGGAGCGCGTCTCGGGCAAGTCGCTGCCGGTCAATGCAACCGGCGCGATCGGCGCGATCTGCTGCGAGTTCGGCTTTCCATGGCGGATCGTGCGCGGCTTTGGGGTGATGGCCCGAGCGATTGGGCTCGTGGGGCACCTGGCCGAGGAGGCGGAACGGCCGATGGCCTACGAGATATGGCAGCGCGTCGAGGACGAGGCTTCGGCCTATCTGCGCGGCGAAGCTTAGTTTGCATTTGCATAGCAACATTGAAGAAAGGAGATGAGCGTGAAAATCCTGGTGCCAGTCAAAAGAGTGGTCGATGCAAACGTGAAGGTCAGCGTGAAATCCGATCAATCGGGCGTCGATCTCACCAACGTGAAGATGTCGATGAACCCGTTCGACGAAATCGCAGTAGAAGAGGCCGTGCGTCTGAAAGAAGTGGGCGTAGCGACCGAAGTGATCGCCGTGTCGGTGGGCGTCGCGCAGGCGCAGGAAACGCTGCGCACAGCGCTGGCGATCGGCGCGGATCGGGCGATCCTCGTCGAGTCGAAAGACAGCGTCGAGCCGCTCGCGGTCGCGAAGATCCTGAAGGCGCTCGTCGACAAGGAACAGCCGCAGCTGATCATTCTCGGCAAGCAGGCGATCGACAACGATTCGAACCAGACTGGCCAGATGCTGGCTGCGCTGGCAGGCTTGCCGCAAGCGACGTTTGCCTCGAAGGTTGTCGTCGCAGACGGTAAGGCTACGGTGTCGCGCGAAGTGGACGGCGGTGCTGAAACGCTGTCGCTGACGTTGCCCGCTGTGATCACGACCGACCTGCGCCTGAACGAGCCGCGCTACGTGACGTTGCCGAACATCATGAAGGCGAAAAAGAAGCCGATGGACACGATCAGGCCGGAGGATCTCGGCGTCGATGTGACGCCCCGCCTGAAGACGCTGAAAGTCGCCGAGCCGCCTAAGCGCTCCGCCGGCGTGAAGGTGGCCGATGTGCAGGCGCTGGTCGAGAAGCTGAAGAACGAAGCCAAGGTGCTTTAAGTAGAACACGGAGACAGACGAAATGACGAATCTTGTATTGGCGGAACACGACAACGCGTCGATCAAGGCTGCGACACTGAATACGATCGCAGCGGCGCAGAAGATTGGTGGCGACATTCACGTGCTGGTGGCAGGGCACAACGCGCAGGCGGCTGCTGACGCAGCAGCGAAAATTGCAGGTGTGTCGAAGGTGCTGCTGGCCGACGCGCCCCAACTCGAAGCGGGCCTCGCGGAAAACGTCGAAGCGACGGTGCTGAACATCGCGAAAGACTACTCACACATCCTTGCGCCGGCGACGGCTTTTGGCAAGAACATCACGCCGCGTATTGCCGCAAAGCTCGATGTCGCGCAGATTAGCGACATCACGGCTGTAGACAGTGCGGACACGTACGAGCGTCCGATCTATGCCGGTAACGCCATCGCGACGGTTCAATCTCAAGATCCGATCAAGGTCATCACGGTCCGCACGACCGGTTTCGACCCGATTGCGGCAGAAGGCGGCAGCGCCGCGGTCGAGAAGATTGAAGCGGCAGCGGATACCGGTCTGTCTCAGTTCGTGAGCCGTGAAGTAACGAAGCTGGACCGTCCGGAACTGACCTCGGCGAAGATCATCGTTTCGGGCGGCCGCGGTCTGGGCAACGGCGAGAACTACACGAAGGTACTCGAACCGCTAGCGGACAAACTCCAGGCCGCACTCGGTGCCTCGCGCGCGGCAGTCGATGCGGGCTTCGTACCGAACGACTATCAGGTTGGTCAGACCGGCAAGATCGTCGCGCCGCAGCTGTACGTGGCCGTCGGTATCTCGGGTGCGATTCAGCATCTGGCCGGGATGAAAGACTCGAAGGTGATCGTGGCAATCAACAAGGACCCAGAGGCGCCGATTTTCAGCGTTGCCGATTACGGTCTGGTCGGCGATCTCTTTACGCTCGTGCCGCAACTCGAAACAGCGCTCTAAGTTCCACCGCAGTACGTATCGTGATGCCATGCTCGCTCGCGGAAACGCTCGAAGCCCCGCGACATGCTGCGCCAACCCATCGTTTCCATACCTGAACGTTTGCCCCGTATGCAAACGTCGCCTCATCGCATCTGAAGCAACTGCTTCGCCAGTGCAGAACCCGCCCTTCGTGATTCGTCAATTGCAGATCGATGCCACAGTTCGTAGCATTGGGACAAGCTTCGCGGCATGGTGCCCGCATGCGCCCGTCGTGACCAACGGGCGCTTTGCATCGCTGCCTCGCGAGACGTTTTTGCATGAACAATCAGAAGCAACACATCACCCGCAAAGGGCCCCCTGAAGGGAGCGGCCACCGCGCACGGAGAGAGAGACAGGATGGAACAGGTTAACGACAACGCGGAAATCGTCTGGCGTCCCGACCCGGAACTCGCGCAATCGAGCAATCTTGCCGCGTTCATGCGCCGGCTCGGCATCGACGAGGCAAATCCGGATGGGTACCGGAAACTGCTCGAGCTTGCCGACACCCAGCCGGAGCATTTCTGGAACGAGGTGATCGCGCACATGGGCATTCGTTTCGATCGCCCGTATTCACGCGTATTCGACGACAGCCAAGGCGTCGAATGGACGAAGTGGTGCGTGGATGCGACGGGCAACGCGGTGCTCAATTGTCTCGACCGCCACGAGGGTGAAGCGCACGCATCGAAGGACGCGGTCGTGTGGGAGGGCGAGGACGGCAAGAAGCGCCGCTGGAGCTACGCGGAACTGGGTGCGCAGACGAGCCGCCTCGCCGAGGGCCTGCGCGCACTGGGTTTCGGGCCGGGCGACGTGATCGGCGTGTACATGCCGATGGTGCCGGAAGCGGCCGCCGCCTTGCTCGCAATCTCGAAGATCGGCGGTATCGTCTTGCCGCTCTTTTCGGGCTTCGGTCCTGCCGCTATCGCTTCGCGTCTGAACGACGGGCGCGCAGTCTGTCTGTTGACGGCCGACGGTACGTGGCGCCGCGGCAAACGCATCGACATGAAACCGACGGTCGATCTCGCCGTGCAGGACGTGCCGGCGCTGCGTCACGTGGTTGTGCTGAAGAACATCGATAGCGCGTTGCCCTGGGACGCGGATCGCGATCGCTGGTGGCAGGAGATCTGTGCGGGTCGCGCGGACGACGCGCCAACCACCATGGTCGATGCCGACGCGCCGATGATGGTGATGTACACGTCCGGCACCACCGGCAAGCCGAAGGGCACGGTGCACAGCCATTGCGGCTTCATCACGAAGCTCGCGCTCGACATGGGGCTGTGCGCCGACTACAAGGCGAGCGACCGGATGATGTGGATGAGCGATATGGGGTGGCTGGTCGGCCCGATCCTGATCTATTCGACGACTCTGCTGGGCGCGACGATGGTGATGGCCGAAGGCGCGCACGATTTTCCCGATACCGGCCGGTTCTGGCGCCTGATCGAAGAGAACCGGGTCAGCGTGCTTGGCATTGCGCCGACCATCGTCCGCAGCTTTATCCAGGCGGGCGGCGCGGGCATCGAAAAATATGACCTGTCGTCGCTGCGCATCGCGTTGTCGACCGGCGAGGCCTGGAACGCAGACGCGTGGCACTGGATGTTTGAAAAGGTCTGCGGAAAACGCGCGCCGATCATCAACTATTGCGGCGGCACCGAAGTAGGCGGCGGCATCGTGACCGGCACGGTGCTGCATCCGATGAAACCATGTTCGTTCGCGGGTCCGGTGCCGGGTATGGGCGCGGATATCGTCGATGAAACCGGGCGCTCGGTCGGCGCCCGAGGCACAGGTGAACTCGTGCTGCGTCGTTCGTCGATCGGTCTGACGCGCGGACTGTGGCACGACTCGGAGCGCTACATTGAGAGTTACTGGAGCAAAGTGCCTGGCGTGTGGTGGCACGGTGACCGTGCGCATATCGACAGCGACGGTTACTGGACCATCCTTGGCCGCTCCGACGACACGCTCAAGATCGCAGGAAAGCGGACCGGTCCGTCCGAGGTCGAGGCGCTGGTCAGCGCAACGTGCCTCGCGGCCGAGGTCGCCGCGATCGGGGTACCCGACGCCGTGAAGGGCGAATCTTTGGTGCTCGTGGCAACGCTGATGCAGGGTGTCGCCGCGACGCCGGAGACCGGCAAGAAACTGTCCGAAGCGGTTGTCGTCGGTCTCGGCGTGGCATTCCGGCCATCGGCAGTGGTTTTCGTGCCGGACCTGCCGAAGACCCGCAACATGAAGATCATGCGCCGCGTCGTGCGGGCCGTCTTCGTCGGTCAGCCACCGGGGGATATTTCATCGCTGGCCAATCCTGAAGCGATCGAAACGCTCGCCGCCGCCGTGCGCGCGACGCGGGAACATTGAGCGCGAAGATCCTCGCAATCCGACATAGGCACACGGCGGGCATGAACCGCAGTGCGCCAGTAACCAGGGAAAATTTTCATGAGCCGCGAATACCACGACATCGTTTTCAAGGTCAACGCAGGCGTTGCCACGATCACGATCAACCGGCCGAACGTGCTCAACGCGATGCGAGCGGAAACTGCCGAGGAGTTGATTCACGCCTTCTCGACGGCCGGTTGGGACAAATCAATTGGCGTGATCGTCCTGACCGGCGCCGGCCGCGCGTTCTGTACCGGCGGCGATCAAAGCGCGCACAACGGCCAGTATGACGGACGCGGCGCGATCGGCATTCCGGTTGAGGAACTGCAATCGATCATCCGCGACGTGCCCAAGCCGGTCATCGCCCGGGTGCACGGTTATGCGATCGGCGGCGGCAATGTGCTGGCGACGCTCTGCGATCTAACGATTGCCAGCGAGAGCAGCAAGTTCGGGCAGGTAGGGCCGAGAGTCGGATCGGTCGATCCTGGCTTTGGCACTGCCTATCTCTCCCGTATCGTCGGCGAGAAGAAGGCCCGCGAAATGTGGTACCTGTGCAAGCGTTACAGCGCGCGCGAGGCAGAGGCCATGGGACTCGTCAATGCCGTTGTACCTGACGAGGAACTCGACGCCGAGGTGGCGCGCTGGTGTGCGCAGATCCTCGAGCACAGCCCGGCGGCGATCGCCCTGGCCAAGCGGTCGTTCAATGCCGATACGGAGAGCATCCGAGCCATCAGTTGGATGGGCATGCAGACTCTGTCCTACATGTACGACTCGGAAGAGTCTCGTGAAGGAGTGAAGGCCTTCCTCGAGAAACGCAAACCGGAGTTCAGGAAGTTCACGCGCTGAGCCTTATTGATGCCCGGAGTAGGCTGGACTATGGCGAGCGTGCGATGGCATGCCGCGGGGCTGCCGTACGCTCCTTCTCTGACACTTCTCCAACGGTGAATCGGCGTTTCTCGAGTGACAAATTGAAGTACGTCTCTATCGACCGTAGGATTTTCTCACGGGTCCCATCACGGGGCGGTCAAAACGATCTTTGGAGATAGAACGTGCAGTATGCAAACTTTGAAAACAAGGTAGCCCTCGTCACCGGCTCGTCGGGGGGACTTGGCTTGCGCATCGCTGAGAAGCTCGCGGCTAATGGCGCGACTGTGGTGATCAACAGTCGTTCGAAAGAAAAGGCCGAGCAGGCTGTGGCCGGTCTGCGCACGATTTCCGACAAGGTAAGCTACGTGCTCGGCGATTGCGGTGACTATGCAGCCGCTACGCATATCGCCGAAGCTGCAGCCGCTATCAATGGCGGCATCGATATCGTTGTGAGCTCGGGAGCGCAAGGGTCGGTCAGCCCGATGCCGTTTGCCGAGATGACAGGCTCACAACTTGTCGAAGCGTTCGAATCCCGCTTCTTTGCGCGGGTTTTTCCGGTTCATGCCGCTGTGCCGTATCTGAAGGTGCGCGGCGGTTCGATCGTGATGGTCGGTACCGACGCAGGTCGGCACCCGACGCCCGGCGAATCGATCGTTGGTGCTGTGGGTGCCAGTGTGATCCTGATGACAAAGGCGCTGGCAAAAGAGTTCTCGCGTTGGCGCATACGCGTGAACAGCGTCTCCTTGACCCTCACTTCCGATACCCCTTCCTGGGAGCGCATTTTCGGTCAGGAGAATTTTCAGCATCGACTTTTCAGCAAGCTGGTAGAGCGCTTTCCGTCCGGCCGCGCGCCAACCGCCGAAGAGGTGGCGCGGGTTGCCGTGTTCCTCGCGTCCGAGGAAACGGCACAGGTCACGGGACAAACCATCAGTGTGAACGGCGGACTGTCGTTCGGCGGCTGGTAATCGTAGCGGGCATGCGGCGGCCGATTCCAAACATGGTCAACTGCGAGACCAACGACCTGTTCTTTGACAAGCTTGTGGGCGCCGCTAGGCGTCGACTCGGCCATCACTGCGTGGAATGCACCGATGATGCTCACCTGCTGCGTTGAGATCGATACGCAGCGGCGGGATACCCAGGCGTTCGTCAAAGACGAATTGCCCCTTCTCGACTCACTAATTGAAGGCCGTCCGCGCAGCTTCTAACATTCAATGCAAGGACCGATCAACTTGCTTCTCGCAACAGGAGGCATACGGTCCGGCAAATGCGAAACGGATAGAGGCAGAGATGAAAACCGGAGAGAAGTCTTTACGTTTTCTGGTCGAAAAGTGGCTTGCTCCTAGTGCGACGATGCCGGCCAGGGTGACGCAATTTATCCACGCGCGCGGCGATCCGTGGCGCTATGTGCGCGTGGAATCCTCACAGCCCGGTGGCGTCCTTGCGATCTTCTTCTTTCGGCACGACGACGGTTCATGGTGCGCTGCTTCCAGGAGTTGCACGCTCACCCGATACGGCGCTTCGTAGCCGCAGCGCCGACATGCTGTCTCCAACGGCCGACGGTGGGCGGGACAGACACTGACGCTCTCCATCTGACGAAGCATGCTGTGGTACCCGATCGCCATACAGCGGCGGCAGTGTCGAAACCCTGGGTTATAACGGCGGGCTCGGTCGCGATAAACCGAAGGGGTAAAATCCGGAGCAGACGAAATTCCCCGAATGGCACGATGAAGAAGACGCAGACTCCGCGAAAGGCACTGGCCTCGGGCATAGCCAAAGTTCTGAAGCGACTTCACTATCCGCTCGAAGTGATATTGGTCTGCGTGAGATGGTACGTGGCCTACTCGCTGAGTCTGCGTGATCTCGAGGAAATGATGGGTGAACGCGGTATTTCAGTCGATCATTCGACCGTGCACTGCTGGGTGATCAAGCTGGTGCCATTGCTCGAGAAAATGTTTCGCAAACACAAAAGGCCGGTTGGCAAGAGCTGGCGGATGGACGAGACCTACCTCAAGATCAGGGGTCAGTGGAAGTATCTCTACCGCGCCGTGGACAAGGCCGGCAACACCATCGACTTCCTGCTGCGCGCCCATCGCGACAAGCCTGCAGCGCGCCGCTTCTTCGAGAAAGCGATTGGCCAGAACGGCGCCCCGCAGACGGTCAACATGGATAAGAGCGGTGCAAATCTGGCCGCCATCCAGGCGATCAACGCCGCACGCGAAACACCTATCCGCGTCCGTCAGGTCAAGTATCTGAACAACCGCATCGAGCAGGACCACCGGGCCATCAAACGCCGAACCCGACCGATGCTCGGCTTCAAGGATTTTCGTTGTGCACGCATCATTCTGGGCGGCATTGAGGTGATGCATATGATCCGCAAGGGGCAAATGAAATGCGCCAAAGGGACCGGCGCGTCCGCCGCACAGCAAGATTGGCCGGGACATCCTGGCGCGGCAGCAGCAGCAAAGGTGGGGCGCCCGGGTGGTTGATCAGCTTGCGCGCGACCTGAAGGCGGCATTTCCCGACATGAAGGGCTTTTCTCCGCGCAACCTGAAGTACATGCGCGCGCTCGCCCAGGCGTGGCCGGAAGCGGAATTTGTGCAGCAACCTGCTGCACAATTGCCGTGGTTTCACCTGTGCACGCTGCTGGACAAGGTCAAGGATCCGGCCGCGCGCGACTGGTATGCAAACAAGTCGCTTGAGCACGGCTGGTCACGAAGCACACTCGCAATGCAGATCGAGACTGGCGCGCACGCCCGCACCGGAAGCGCCATCACGAATTTTGAGGAAAGGCTGCCTCCACCTCAATCCGATCTCGCCCGCGAGGCGCTGAAGGATCCGTACATCTTCGACTTCCTCAACCTGACGGAGGACGCGCAGGAGCGCGACATCGAGCAGGCACTGACGAGACATATCACGCGGTTCCTGCTGGAACTTGGCGGTGGCTTTGCGTTTGTCGGGCGCCAGTACCGGCTCGAAGTCGGCGGAGATGATTTCTTTGTTGACCTGCTCTTCTATCATTTGAAGTTGCGGTGCTACATCGTCGTGGAACTCAAGACGACACCGTTCCGGCCAGAATATGCCGGCCAGCTCAACTTCTACCTGTCTGCTATCGACGCGCAGGTGAAGGCGCCCGAGGATCAGCCGACCATTGGCCTGCTGCTGTGCAAGGAAAAAAACCGGCTGGTCGCCGAGTACGCCCTGAGGGGTGTCGCAAAACCCATGGGCGTCGCGGAGTACCAGTTACTGCGCGAGGTGCCGCCTTCTCTGGAAACAACACTGCCGTCCATTCGCGAAATCGAGGCGGAACTGCACCCCGACTTGCCAGCCGATTCGTGACGCTTTCTTCACGCGTCTTAACTGACCCGGGCTGATCACTCGATACAGGAAAGATCAAGGCTGCGCTATTGGGAGGTGAAACAGTTCGGTAAATCATATTGCTGAACACTTGTGATCAGTCTCAGGCTCGCCTCAATGCGACTATCTGGCGCGTCATCATGGCGATCTGCTGACCGACGAGGTGTCGACAACGGATGCGAATGCTGCCGACAATCGCGTCTCCGATACAGAGTAAAACTATCAATCGCGTGTGTCTGTGTGCAAAGGAGGTGTTGCGTCAAGCCGGTCGCAGGATCGACAGATGATTCTGCCACGGTGTATTGATAACCGTGTCAGCATCATTTATAGGTCGTCCCATGAAAACACTCGACGTGTCGCAAGCGACCGCCGCTGCCCAGGCCGGCGGCGTTCTCTCCGCCATCCTGAAGGCCGAAGGTGGTGCGTTCTATGTCGAGCTGGAGACCCGTACCGCCGGTACCGCCCTGCTGGTCACGTCAAACAACCGCCGCCCGCGGGCGTTCCGCAACCCGGTCAAGGCGCTCGAGGTGATCCGCGAACTCGGCCTGCAGACGGGGCGGTTTTCGCTCGAGGCGTGGCGGCCGGACGAGGTCGGATCCAGGCGGCAGAGCGGGCCGGACCGCGCCGAGGCGATGAAGGCCACGCATGCGAGCGCCGCCGCCTATGACGAATGGGTCCGTCAGCAGGTGCAGGAGGCGATCGACGATCCGCGCCCAACGGTCGCGCACGACGACGTGATGGAAAAGGCCAGTGCGCGCATCGAGGCGACGCGGAAGGGCAAGCGTGCGAAGGCTTGAATGGAAGGTCCAGGCGGGAAACGACCTGTTTGACATACTCGACTACATCGGCCACGACAATGCCGATGCGGCCGTTGAGCTGGTGCAGAAGATCCGCACCAAGGTTGAAGGCCTGCGCGGGCGCCCAACGCTGTACCGTGCCGGCCGGTTGCGCGGTACGCGCGAGATGATCGTTCACCGCAACTATGTCGGTGTTTTATCGCGCAAGCGATGAAGTCGTGACGATCCTGCGCGTGAAGCACGCGCGCCAGCAGTGGCCGTGAGTGCGAGACGGCCTCATCTACTCCGAAGGGCGCCATGAACGGCTATAGCGGCTGTGCGGGTTGGGCGGTGAAGGCGCGATGCCTGACGCACATCCAGTGCTCAAAGACAGTCATCTTCTCAGCAACCTGAAACGTGACGTGTGTTGAAAAAGGCGGCCGATTCCCTGGCGGCACGGCCGCCGCAAAATTCCGTGCAATTTTCGTCCAGGTCAGAGCGACACGATCTGTCGCAACAGTTCCAGCGCTTTCATTTCGTCCAGACGACCGGTTCGTGCTTTACCTGCGAGCGTCTTGATCAGCGCCTCTGCGATCGGTTCGATCCCTATCAGATCGTCCAGGCTGGTGACGGACGCAGAACGGCGCGGTTCCTCGATGACCTCTGTGATGGAAGCCGGCGCTGGCTGCAGGTGAGAGGCGGACGGTGAGGCATCGTTGTCAACAGGTTGCCGGGTTACCAGATCTGAGGCAGGCGGGACTTCCGCATCCTGTTCCTCCAAGACTGCCTTCGTCACGGCGGCGGCGCCGGTGTGATCCGGCTCAGACGGTTGAGCGTGTCGATCGCTCGCGGGTTTTGCTTTTCTACCCGCGGACTTTCTTGCCACCGCTGCTTCCGGCTCTACCGCGGCGGGCAAATCCCGCTGATCAGGTGCAGATCGACCCGACTGCGGATCGAGCAGGACCGTCACCGGCTCAGGAATGTCCGTGACTGAACGCGGAACGTCCAGCCAGGCAGTTGGCAGCCCAAGGCGTTCAGTGAAACGGTTGGCTTCGGCTTCGTCCATGCGCTTCTGGCCATACAGACGATTGTCCAGATTAGAGGCGCTGATACTCATCACCTCGCTGAGTCGCACCTTCGAGCCCTTACGGGAGGTGAGCACGTGCAGGTTCGCGCGACGGATGTTTTGCCGAGCCGCCATGTCGTTTAGTGGCAGGGATTGCTGAGCCCCCGACTTCATCGACGATCTGGGCTTCGCTGATGCCGGTTTCGACGAGGGAACCGTGGCAGTCTTTGCCGCAGCAGGTTTGCTCTTCGCGGCGGCCTGTGGCGAGCCGCCAGCGGTTCTCTTTGACATTTCTGATTCCCTGGGCAAACGGTCAGTGGGGGTAGGGTGGCGAATCGCGGCTATTACAGGAGCCGGTTCCAATGCTTGCGCGTCCGATGATTCCGGTTCTGTATGCGCGGCGATAAAGTCGAGCGGCGCCCTCAATCGACTGATTGTCTCGGACGTGAGAGCAGGGTTGGGTTGATCGAAAAACCCATCGGGTAGCCCGAGCGTCGTTTCAATGTGGAAGGCCGTCTCGGGTGTGAATCTCTCGCCGTTGATCAACTCGGCTACGCGTGTCAGGTTGGAATCGAGTCCCAGCGCGATATTCTCTGCGCCCACCGTGTCGACCAGCCACTTGAACGAACGCGTTTTGAAAATGGACGCCGTCTGGGCCTGGTCTCGCGCGGGCGGCGTTTTTACATAAGGCTTGTTTTGCCGGTGGGATGTCGTTTTCGAAGGTTGGCGCGATTGACGCGGACCCTTGTCTCGAGATCCCGAATGTTGCCCATGTGGTTGACTCATAAAGTGGGGCTCTCCGCCGTAAATCACTATCGATTCGGGAATTATAAGGGAGGGGAGACTGACATCGCACTCGCTGGCGTCCAGGGAACTGCTGGTGCCCTGCACACTGAGTGTCTTGCTCCTGAGACCTCTATGCCAAGAACGAGAGGAGAGCATGGGGCAAATGAAGCCAACGAAAGCGATCAAATCGATTCGCGCGCAAAGGAGGGTATCGGAGTGCAGCGGTCATTGCATACCGGCGATCAAGGGCAAGTTATCGGCCATAGCTGACGTTGGAGGGGGCTCGGTTCTACGTCAGCTATGTGGCGGCGAATTGCTGCTAATGGCGGTGTCGAACAGTCGGACGGCAGCTTCCTCGATCAGTGCCTTCACACTCTCGACCCCATTGAGCATCTGTTTTATCGATCGTATCGGGCGTTTCAGATAGCGAGTTGGCCTATCGCGACACAGCCACCCAGGTTAACTACCCTGATAGATATCGCACGACAGGCCCACCACGCACGGTTGACCGTCTCGGGTTTTGCCGTAACCATTTCGTCCGCCCGGTTGGGCCCCATAGTCCCACATACTGTCGCCGTCCATCGGTATCGCC
This sequence comes from Paraburkholderia aromaticivorans, assembly GCF_012689525.1. Taxonomy (NCBI): domain Bacteria; kingdom Pseudomonadati; phylum Pseudomonadota; class Betaproteobacteria; order Burkholderiales; family Burkholderiaceae; genus Paraburkholderia; species Paraburkholderia aromaticivorans. The sequence continues at coordinate 1,808,922 of NZ_CP051514.1, read as the reverse complement.
CGCTGCGATGAATTTATTGACTGCTGACTGGATGAGTGGCTGGCGATGTCTGACGGTTGCATTTCCTGAGAGTCGGCAGCGCCGGCCGCGGCGAGCAGGAATAGCACGATGGTTCCAGTCGAGGGTTGCAGTTTCATTTCTTCACCTTTTCGTCATCAACGGGTTGCGTTAGCGACGCCGAACTTGCGGACTGGGAAAGAATTCCCAGAAACGCGCGGCCGAGACGTCGTTTTAAGTGAGCGGTCCCGCGAAGGCTCAATTGACGCGAAGAAGGGTTGGCCTTGGCACGCACCAACGTTGACGTCCTGCCAGTTGCAACTGACGCAGCTATTTCGAACTCAAGCTTAGCGACCGCCCAAATGTTCGTTATGACGCCCATTCCGCTTGCTGTTGAAGCCGTCGCGCCTCTCGTGTGTCGAGGCACCTCCCCTATCAGGAGGCGCCATCTGAAAGAGTGACAGCGAACTCGGTAAGCCGGACCAAGGATTTCGTCCCCTTCGCGATACGGGCATCGGGTACTTTCCAGTCATGGCTCGTACGACGTTATATCTTTGTTAGCTCCCTCCGAAAAAAACGTTGCATTGTGGATCTATCCGGCACGGTCTGGCAGGTTTTGCACCGCTTTGTACCCGGGTGTCGGGCGTGCCGCCGTATGCTTCCATCCCCGCACTCGGGTCAGAGGCTTGTGTTGCGGCGTTTTCTTGCGGCGCGGGTTGAGAGGCTTGCGGTGTGCCTTGCGAATGCGCAACACCGGCCATGACAAACAGCACGACAGCTGATGCGACTATCAGTGGTGATTTCATGTTGGTTCCTTTATCTACGTTGAGTTTTCCATTCATGCGATTCGTTATTCGCGTACCCTGAGCGCGAAATCCAAGCGCATCGAGCGTGTCGCGCACGAGCCGCAAGACAGATGGTGATCGATTGGTAAGGTTTCCTGAGAGAGCTCGTTTGGAGTTAAAGCAATCAGCCTGTTTACTTCATGCCGACCTACAGCAGTCTTCGCACGGGCCAATGCCGGTTTAGCTCGTCACGACGACCAACCGCTCCGGGTACACTCGACGAATGCCCCCTCAGCGTTGCTGTCATATTCATTCTTGGTCAGGCGAAACGCCGTCGCAACGCACATGTGTAGGTGGTGGACAGCAATCGTCGGCGAAAGATGTATGCACTGTCATCGTCCGATTCCGGTGACATGTCGGATACTCGCCTCCCGACGGCGCTCCTTCCTGAACTGTTTAGGTTTGTAGGATGCCTGCCCTTGACCGTGCGCATGGGCGGACGCCACAGGAGCATGCGGGCAGGCGTCGTACAAACCCCGATGGAGGAAACCGCGGAGTGTCCCGATGCGGCCGGAACCTGTATCGCTATGGGGATTGGAGCGGTCGCATACGACGTCGGGCTGATGGTGAGGTCAGGCGAAGCGGGTGGATGTCGACGGGATGCACGTTGACGAAGCGGTCCGGCCGGCGTTCCTGGCGGTGCACAGGGCGCGAAACCGCCTGATGCATGTGAAGGACGCAACCGTCCGCTATCGGGTCCCGTTGCCGGAGAGCCGACGGTCGGTCTGGACGTCTCGAAACACGTGCGCTCATGCTGCGGCTCGCTGTGCGGGTGGTGCGCGGATCGGTGCGCTGCGCTGGAGGACCTCGATGACGATCATCGGCGCGCCACAGTGCCGGCAGATGAAGCGCGGCGGGAGATTGCCGGGTGGGTCATCGGTAGCGGCGGCCTGCGCGCCGGCGGCCGCGACATGCAGCAGCTCGCGTATCTTCGCGAGATTCTGCCGCCGCACGGGATTGGCGAGCAGGCCATAGTGGCGGATGCGGTGGAAGCCGCCGGGCAGCACGTGCAGCAGGAAGCGGCGCATGAACTCGTGCGCGCCCAGGGTCATGGTCTTGTAGCGGGTGCGCCCCTTCGCACGATAGTCCTTCCAGCGGAAGGTCACGCCGCGTTCATCGAGCGCAACGAGCCGCTGGTTGGAGATGGCCACGCGATGCGTGTAGCGTGACAGGTAGGCGAGCACGGCCTCGGGTCCCGCGAACGGGCGCTTCGCATACACGACCCATTCACATGCGCGTAGCGGCGCGAGCCACTGGGCGAAGACGGCAGGATCGGCGAGCGCGGCGTACTCGCCGAAGAACCGCAACTGGCCACGACGATGCACTGCAGCGAGTTCTTCCAGGAAACGTCGCCGGAACAGCCGTGAGAGCACGCGCACGGGCAGGAAGAAGCCGGGCCGGCAGGCGACCCACCGCTCACCGTCGGGTGACAGGCCACCACCGGGGACGATGCCGTGGACGTGGGGATGGTGTGTGAGTGCCGAGCCCCACGTATGGAGCACCAGCGTCGCGCCAGTCTGCGCGCCCAGATGCTTCGGATCGGCTGCGATGGTACGCAGGGTCTCGGCGGCAACATCGAACAGCAGGCCGTAGATCACCGCCTTGTTGTACCAGGCGATCGCGCTGATCGTGGCGGGCAGCGTGAAGACCACGTGGTAATACTCCACGGGCAGCAGGTCGGCCTGACGTGCCTCGAGCCACCGGTGTGCGGCGCTCGCCTGGCACTTCGGACAATGGCGATTGCGACACGAGTCATAGGAGATCTCCAGCTTTGCGCAGCCGGAACAGCGCAACACATGTCCCCCCAGCGCCGCGGTGCGGCACTGTTCGATGGCCGACATGACCTTCAGCTGTCCCAGGCTCAGCTGTACAGTCTGTCGCCACGCTGGCCCGTGGACGCGGAAGATGTCCGCGACCTCCAGCACGGGGCGCTCCGCGCGGTGCTGGCCTACTCGGAAGGCAGGCGGTCCAGCGGGCTGATCACCTTGCGCAGCAGGTCGGTGGCCACCTGGGTATAGAGTGAGGTGGTCTCGAGCTTCTTGTGCCCCAGCAGCACCTGGATCACACGGATATCCTCCTTCTGTTCGAGCAGGTGTGTCGCGAAACTATGACGCTTATATCGCTGGGTAGATAAGGCAGAGGTTTTTTTGGTTGGCGGTCGCGGCAACCAGCGCATCGCCATGTCGTCGGACCTGATCCGCGACCGGTAATCAAAAAAACGTTTGTGCTAAACCGCTCCGCAGGCGGTGGCCGCTATGGGCATTGAATGACCGCCGCGGTAATTTGTGATGTCTTGCAGGGGTGATCAGACACGGACTTCCGGCGAGAGTGGGAAGCATCACGTGTAAAGGAAGCGGGAATGTGCGCGTGAAGCGGCAAATCACCCGCCATTCTGGAGTACGCTGGTGCGCCAGCAGATCGAAGGCACGAGTGCAGCCGCGTTGGCCTCGTCAGGAAAGGCGAACGTGTACGGAAACAGGTGCGGTGGCAACTAGCGCGCATGGGTGGGACCTGGCGGGGCTCGTGGAAGGCTGCCGGGCATGTCTTCGATGCGGAGCATGTGTCCCTTGCCACATACGGGGCAGTCGCGCAGTGACTTGCCGGTGAGTCGCTGGTAGCGGTCACGGTAGTCTTCCCCGGGCTCGGCTGCGGCAGCAGCGGGAGCCTCGACACCGAGCAGCTGCCTGCAGGTGGCGAGCTTGTCGGCACGGTGGCAGTTGGCGAGCCACCCGTAGCTGCGAATGCGCTTGAAGCCGTCAGGCAGCACATGCAGCAGGAAGCGACGGATGAACTCGTCGGCCGTGAGCGTCATGGTCCTTTGTCTGGACTCGTGCCGGTAGTCCTTCCAGCAGAACTGCACGGTGTGCCCGTCGAAGGCGAGCAGCCGGTTGTTGGAGATGGCGACGCGGTGGGTGTAGCGGCCCAGGTAATCGAGCACGTGTTCGGCACCGCCAAAGGGTGGTTTGGCGTAGACCACCCACTCCGCCCGTGCCGCGGGTGCAAGCCAGGCTGCGAATTCGACGGGATCGCTCAGGGATTCGAACTGACCGTGCAGGCGCAGCCCGCCGGCGTCGTAAGCGCGGCGCAGCTGTTGGAGAAACAGGCGGCGAAAGAGCCGTGACAGGACCCGCACGGAAAGGAAGAAGCCGGGACGGCAGGCGATCCAGCGCTCGCCGTCCGGGGAGATGCCGCCGCCCGGCACAACGCAATGCACATGAGGGTGATGCTGCAGATTCTGTCCCCACGTATGCAGGATCGTGAGGAAGCCGATCTCGGCGCCCAGGTGCTTCGGATCGGCGGCGATCGTGCGCAACGTTTCGGCGCTGGCGCGGAACAGCAGATCGTAGAGCGTCCTCCTGTTCTGGAACGCGAGAGCGGCGATGGTTTCGGGAAGCGTGAAGACGACATGGAAATACTCGGTCGAGGGGAGGAGTTCCGCATGCCGGCGTTCGAGCCATTGCGCGCGGGCGAGTGACTGGCATTTCGGACAGTGCCGGTTACGACACGAGTCGTAACTGATGCGCTGATGGCCGCATGCATCGCACTGCTCGAGATGGGCACCAAGCGCTGCGGTACGACACAGCTCGATGGCACTCATCACGCGTCGCTGCACACGACTGAGCCCCTCGGCATGGGATAGCCGGAAACTGGGCCCACACTGGCGGAAAATGTCCGCCACTTCGAGCGCCGGCCGCATGACTGCGCTCAGAAGTACTCGGGCGCAGGTGGCGGGGATGGAATGGGTGCAGGGTGCGGTAGCAGATCGAAGGGACTGGTGGTGGCGCACACGGTGCTGGTGGCCACCTTCAGGTAACGGCACGTTGTCGATAGGGACCTATGGCCCATCAGCAGCTGGATCCGGCGCACGTCAGTACCGGCTTCCAGCAGATGCGTGGCGAACGCGTGCCGCAAAGAATGGGGTGTCACGGGTTTGGCGATGCCGCTGCGCTTGCGCGCAAGCTCGCATGCGTCGCCCACGGCATGGCGGGTGATGGGCCGCCCCGGAATGCTGCCTGGAAAGAGCCATTCCTTCGGATGGGCGTCCTGCCAGTACAGCCTCAGGATGTCGAGTAGCCTCGGGGAGAGCATTACATAGCGATCCTTACGGTTCTTCCCCTGGTTCACACGGATAACCATGCGCTTGCTGTCGATATCGGTGACCTTCAGATGCACGACTTCCGACACCCGCAGTCCGGCGGCGTACGCGGTCATCAGGATGGTGCGGTGCTTGAGACTGGCGACCGACTCGAAGAAGGTGGTGATCTCCTCCAGGCTGAGGACGACCGGCAGTCGGAACGGCTTCCTCGGCAAGGGAAAATCCTCGTCGCTCCAGTCGCGCTTAAGCGTCACACGGTAGAGAAACCGGAGTGCGCCGATCGTTGGGCCGAGGCTGCCGGGTGCCAGCTTGCGCTCTTCCCGGAGATAGATGAGCCAGGCCCGGATCTCGTCGGGGCCCAGCAGTTCGGGCGAACGGTGAAAGTGACGGGCGTAACTGGATACCTGAATCAGATAGGACTTCTGTGTGTTCTCGGCGAGATTACGGATCTCCATGTCGTGCAACATGCGTTGGCGCAGCGGCGTCATGACTAACCTCCTGGAAGCAGTGGTGGAGCCCGGTTGGGCATCCACATACTGCTCCTGGAGGTATCTGCGTCCCCTCGTTGGGATCCTGCGTCAGCTCACCGCGACAATGAACGTCAGCCATCAGCTCTCGCACTCCTCCCACTACCGCGTCAGCGGTTTAGTACAAGCGGCACTATGTACCCTTCCGGGTTATGTCTTGTAGCCGCGTGATAGCGCGTATTCCCGGGCAAATGCGCAACGCGGGATAGAGATAATCTGGGCTCCTTCCACCCGCTCCCCAGGTCGGGGAAGGAGTTCGTCGTGAAGTACATCATTCATGATCAGGTCGTTCTCTCGCGAGAACCTGAAGGTCCACTCGCAGCCCATTTATCATCCTTTGCCAACTCCATCAGCGCGCAGGGTTACAACGTGTGGTCCCTGAAACGGAAGGTCCGGATCGCCGCATGTTTCAGTCGATGGCTTAAGGCTACGCTGAAAAAGGTCAACGGCATTGGTCGCTCAATCGTTAGATGTGCATGAAACAACAGACCCTTGCGATGGCGGCCGATCAAGGCGCCGGATTTGAACAGTACCGTCGGCCAACCAAACGCGATGTGTTCCTTGAGACGATGGAGCAGATCGTGCCGTGGGCGCAGTTGTGCGAGGTTGTCGAGCCGTACTATCCGAAGGGTCAGGGCGGTCGCCCGCCAGTGGGTCTGGAGCGCATGCTGCGCATGCACTTTCTGCAGCACTGGTTCAACCTGGCCGATGAAGCCTGCGAGGAAGCGCTGCTGGATAGCACCGCATTGCGGCGATTCGTCGGCATTGACCTGGGGCGCGAGCGCGTTCCTGATGGTACGACGCTCTTGAAGTTCCGGCGGCTGCTGGAGCGCAACAAGCTCGGCGAGCAATTGTTCGCCAAGGTCGGCGAGGTACTGCAAGGGCGCGGACTGAAGGTAGGCAGCGGCACCATCGTGGATGCCACCATCATCGGTGCGCCGAGTTCCACAAAGAATGCGGACAAGGCGCGAGATCCCGAAATGCATCAGACGAGGAAGGGCCAGCAGTGGTACTTCGGCATGAAGTTGCACATCGGTGTGGATAGCCAGACGGGTCTGGCACACAGCGCGGTAGTGACAGCGGCGAACGTGCACGACAAGCATCCGCTGCCGGCGCTGCTGCATGGCGGCGAGCAGCGTGTGTACGGTGACAGCGCCTATGCGAGCCAGAAGGAACTCATCGCCAGCAAGGCGCCGAAAGCCAAGGACTTCACCAACCAGCGTGTGCGCAATCGCAGTGGTGAAGTCGATGAAGCCAGGCGCTCGAAAAACCGCAGCAAGTCGAAGATTCGTGCCCGGGTCGAACACGTCTTTGCGGTGGTCAAGCGGCTGTGGGGGTTCGGCAAGGTGCGCTATCGCGGCCTCGCGAAGAACGCCACGCGCGCCTTTACCACACTCGCGCTGGCCAACATCTACATGAGCCGCACGCGGCTGATGGCACAGCTGCGTCCATGAGTAGCCAAAGTGGGTCGAGAGACCCGCTTGCAAGGCCCTTCAGGGCCAGAAAATCGAACCAGTCGGGTCGCTGATCTCGCATTCCGAAATTCAGCGACAAGCTGTTGGCGAAAACGCTGGCTTCTTCAGCGTAGCCTTAAACAGAGAGGTGTCGAAGTACGGGATATCGGCCTCGATCACGCAACACGATATTTACGCTATCGTGCCCTGCATTTCCAGCCTCGCAACGATGATCGGGCAGCGCTCAGACAGCTTATTGATTTTCTTCGTGGCGAAGGCGTGGTTCCGCCTGAGCAGATGGCAACAATTCGGATTTCGCCAGCTGAGCGGTGTGTACAGGAGTACGAGGAGTACTTGCGCAATATTCAAGCTCTCGCCAGAGCCACAATCATTCATTACGTGCCGTTCGTCCGAGAGTTTCTCAAACATCGTTTCGGCGACGGGAAGGTCATGCTATCGAAACTACGTGCGGCCGATGTCGTGCACTTTGTGCAAGTTCAGGCGCCACGACTGCATTTAAAACAGGCGAAGATTATGACCACTGCCCTGCGATCCTTTCTGCGCTATTTGCGCTATCGCGGCGACATTACGCTGGACCTCGCTGCCGCCGTGCCCGTGGTCGCCAACTGGTCGATGCCGTCAATTCCCCGGGGAATCTCAGCAGACCAGACACGGAAGTTGCTGGATAGCATCGATCGACGGACTGCAGTCGGTCGTCGCGACTACGCGATCCTGCTGGTGCTCGCGCGATTGGGGTTGCGCTCCAGTGAGGTGGTCTTCCTCGAGCTCGATGATATTGACTGGGACGCAGGTCAACTGAGCGTGCGCACCAAGGGTGGACAACGCATCGAGCTACCCTTACCTGCGGACGTCGGCAAAGCCATCGCCGCCTACTTGCAACATGGGCGGCCGAAGAGCGCCAGTCGCCGCGTATTTTTACGTGCACGCGCGCACATCACCGGCTTTCGTGGGCCAAGTGGTCTCGGCTGCGTCGTTCGGCGTGCACTTAAGCGCGCTGGCATCGACGCGCCCACAACGGGTGCCCATCAGTTTCGCCACGGACTGGCTACCCAGATGCTGAACCATGGAGCTTCGCTCAGCGAGATTGGCGAGGTGTTGGGTCATCGTCACCCACAGAGCACGATGATCTACACTCGGGTCGACATCAAAGCATTGCGTGAACTCGCGTTGCCCTGGCCCGGAGGTGTACGATGAACGCGCTTCGGCAGGCTGTTCAGGATTACCTCGATCTGAGGCATAGCCTGGGATTCAAATTGAGGGAGGAGAGCACGGCGCTACCAGATTTCGTCGCGTTCATGGAACAGCATCGAGCTTCTTACATTACGCAGACGTTGGCCCTCGCCTGGGCTCGGCAACCCGCAAATGTCCAGCCCGACCGCTGGGCGCAACGAATGAGCTGGTTGCGTGGGTTCGCGCGATATCGTAGTGCTACCGATCCCCGCACGGAAATACCCGCACCGGGTTTATTGCCATTTCGACCGAAGCGGGCTCGGCCGTACCTATACTCGGCCGCCGAGATCCGTAGCCTGCTACAGGCGGCGCTGCAGATGCCATACCACTATGAACGGGGTGCACTGCTGCCCTGGACCTATCATTGCCTGTTCGGGCTGTTGAGCGTGACGGGCATGCGCCTGGGTGAAGTGCGCAATCTCGAACTTCAGGATGTGGATCTGACGGAGGCGATATTGACGATCCGAGGCGCGAAGCTCGGAAAGACCAGACTCATTCCTTTGCATGCCTCGACATGCAAGGTGCTCGCGGACTACATCACGCGGCGTGAGCATCACTGGGCGGGTCGACCGGTATCCCCCTATCTCTTTGTTTCCAGTTGGGGTAACAGGATGGATGTCGGTGAGATCCATCGCACTTTTTATTCATTGTCGCGACAGATTGGTTTGCGCGGGGCATCCGACAGTCGCGGGCCGCGTCTGCACGACATGAGACACGTTTTCGCGACGAACGCACTTGTGCGCTGGTACAAGTCTGGAGATGACCCGGAGCGCCGTCTGCCCATCCTGTCAGCCTACCTCGGCCATGCTCACGTCGCGGATACCCAGTGGTATCTGAACGGCTCGCCTGAACTGATGCGCGAGGCGATGCGCCGGCTCGAACAACTCTGGGAGGACCGGCCATGAATAAAGCTGCCACCTTTGCTCCGTTACTGGAGCGGTTCTTCACGCAGCGCCTGATGCAAGAGCGTCAGGCGAGTCCTCACACCATCGGTGCCTATCGCGATTCCTATCGTCAATTCCTTAAGTTCGTGCAGCAGCGCCTGCATAAGTCACCGTCGCAGCTAAACCTCGAAGACATCGATACTCCTCTGATCGTCGCGTTCCTGGACGAAATTGAGAAGAACCAGGGCGTTAGTGTTCGCACCAGAAATCTGCGCCTCGCGGCGATTCACTCTTTCTTTCGCTACGCCGCTTACGAAGCACCAGACCATGCCGCCCAGATCCAACGGGTGCTTGCCATCCCCAGCAAGCGCTTCACCCGTACGCTGATTCACTTTCTGACGCATCCAGAAGTCGACGCCTTGCTTGCCGCGCCTGATCAAGGCACGTGGTCTGGCCGGCGCGACCACGCCTTTCTATTGGTCGCGGTACAGACCGGTCTGCGCCTGTCCGAGATGACGGGACTCAATCGCGAGGATGTGGTGCTTGGCACCGGCGCACACGTGAGGGTAATCGGAAAGGGTCGGAACTATGACGATCTCGGGAATATGCGCAGTTCCGCGCCACAGACGCCAATTCGTTCTTCTGCGATGGGCTGTGGATGGCGGATCCGTGGTGTGAACTGCGCATAATTACAAGCTTTCCAGGAACTGCATCAAGCGATCGGGCGGTCGATATCGCGCGATTCTGCTGTGAGGTGGTTGCAAAGTATTGAGCGCACGCTCCTTCATCGCGAGGTCGGCCTCGACGTACATGTGAGTAGTCGCTGGGCTTTCGTGTCCAAGCCACAGTGCAATGACACTCAGGTCAACGCCCGATTGCAGCAGATGAGTCCCAGTCGAGTGCCGGATGACATGCGGTGAAATGGGATGGCTTGATAGTTGAGGGCATTGCCTGGTGGCTGTCCGCGCTGCGAGTTTGAGCCGATCCGTAACGTTGGATCGCGTCATCGGGTTCCCCGAGCGATTCGGAAACAGAATCTGATCAGGCGATGACCGGATCCGCGGCAACCAGCTTCTGATTTGGCTCGCGGTTGAGCGCCACAACGGTACGGTGCGCTGTTTCCGGCCTTTGCCGTGGATATGTGCACAGGGCGCCTTATCCAGAACGACGTCACCCACCCGCAGACCGATCAGTTCGGAAACGCGTGCGCCAGTATTGTATAGCGTTGCAAACAGTACCCGGTCCCGCTGCCCGCACCAGGTGTTGGGGTCGGGTGCGGCGAGTAGTGCCTCGATCTCGTCACGCGACAGGTGGCCGATGAGCGGCCTGTCGAAGCGCTTCATTGGGATAGCTAGAGTGCTTTGGATAACAGCCAGCGAAGAAATATCCTTGAGGGCTGCGTACTTCAGAAATGAACGGATGGCAACAAGCCGCGAATTCCGGGTGCGCGCGCAATTATGCCGGTTGTCCTCCAGATGACGAAGGAAGGCCAGCACCAGATCCACGTTGATGTCTGCTAACGCCAGCTCGACAGGCGACTTATGCAGACGCGCCTGAGCAAACTGAAGGAATAGTCGAAAGGTATCCCGATAACTGGCTATCGTCTGCGGGCTGACTGCCCGTTGTTGCATTAGCCGCTCAACGAAGAATTCCTGTAGCAGCGCGGCGAAGTTCGACGACGAACAATGGCTTTGCCTTTTAGACATGACAGACTCCTTCTGTAAAGTGCTCGAAGCGCTGAGCCGCAATTGCCATCAGTTCCGGGATGCCCGTTAGATACCAGTAGGTGTCGGTCACCTTGGCATGCCCTACGTAAGTCGAAAGCATGATCATTGCGTTGTCGACGTCCACCCCTTGCTGGTACCAGAGCAACACCCTTCGGCAGATAAACGAGTGCCTCAGATTGTGGATGCGTGGAGCCGGATGATCACCACGGGCGACCCATCCCAACTGCGAACGCAAGGAACTGAAGACCTCCTCAACGGTACTGATCTTCATGCTGCTTCCGTGCACGATGAAGAAGTGATCGCTTAGCGTGATGGGCCAATCGCGATCCCGCAGCTCTACATAGTGTGCAAGTGCTCGCACGACCGTTTGATGAAGTGGAACGACGCGGGACTTACGATACTTCGTTACCCGAATCATCAGCAGGCCTTGATCGAGGTCGACGTCTGCGCGCCTCAGGTTAAGCGCCTCAGAAATCCGCAGTCCGGTGGCCGCGATCAGCCCGAACAGGGTTGAGTAGGTCACGGGCCGCAGTTTCTCCTTCGAGGGCAACGTCGAAGCAGCGGCCAGCAGTTCCCGGATCTCCTCATCGGCATAGATGTGCGGTGTCAAACGGCGATGGGCTCGGCCGAAAAGATAAAGCGGAGGAACTTCGGTGGCAGGGTCAAATTGCTGGAGATACCTTGCGAACGGGCGAACGATCTCAATCCGACGCGCCCAGGTAAAGGGCACCTGACTTGATGCAGATCGAGCCCAGGACGCTGCCAGTTTTACGGTGAGCGGCCCCTGGTGGCCGATCCGGTCGGCAAAGCAGGCAAAATCAAGAAGCCGGCGTCCCGTACACCGCAGGTCAAAACCAAGGCGGCGTCTTGACGCAAGGTAGTCCTCGGCGAGCGATAGCATTCTCACTGAACGTTTCATGATTCGCTCCCCGGCCAGGGCAGCGCGACCTTGGCAAGGCTCCTGATATCGACCGTGGTGTAAATCGCGGTAGTATCGAGGCTGCGGTGTCGAAGGATATCGGCGATTTCCTTCATAGGGACTCCAGCGTTAATCAGCCGACTGCCTACGCTGTGCCGCAATACATGGGTTCCCCTGCAGCGTGGATCGCTGCCGCATCGCGCATGAGCGGCACGGACGGTATTGCGAACGACGCTCGAGCCGACGGGTTCGGTAAGTGGAGCGCGATGCCGCAGAAATACCGCCCGGCTATCGGAGACCGGGCGCCCGTCAGTCAGGTATTGAGCAATTGCGCGCCCGGTCCGGGGCGGCAACGGAAGCACATCTGTTCGCCGCGCCTTGCCTGCTGATAACCGCAACGTCCCGTCGTGCCAGTTCAGGTCGTCCAGCTGTAGCGAAGCGACTTCGCCGGCGCGTAGTCCCAGGTCGACCATACACCGGGCCATTGCGTAGTCTCTGCGGCCGATCGCGGATTTGCGATCGAATGCGTTAAGAAACCGTTCCAGCTCCGCCTCACATAGCGAGTCTGGTAACGATGCGAACCGCCACTGGGCGATTTGTGGAATCGCGGCAATAAGGCACCGGACGTGATCTCCGTGCATTCCTCGGAAATGCAAGTAGCTCCGTAGTGCACTCCCAAGGACTTTGCCGGTGCTCGGCTTGCATCCTTCGAGGTGGCTGACTACAAATCGATGAACATGTTCCGGTTTGACCTGTGCCATAGTGATTCTCGATGCACCGAATCGCTCCGACAGGAACGTCCGTACGATGCGTGTACGCAACCTTCTCGTAGATGCGGCCAGCCCGCAGACCTGGTCAAGGTGTGCGTCAAATTCCCTGATCTCCTCCCGTATCAGACGGGGTGTGAAGTCGGGCTGATGGCGTATGTCCGCCCTCTGGCGCAGCACGACAAGCAGATGCTTTAGGGCTACGCTGAAGAAGCCAGCGTTTTCGCCAACAGCTTGTCGCTGAATTTCGGAATGCGAGATCAGCGACCCGACTGGTTCGATTTTCTGGCCCTGAAGGGCCTTGCAAGCGGGTCTCTCGACCCACTTTGGCTACTCATGGACGCAGCTGTGCCATCAGCCGCGTGCGGCTCATGTAGATGTTGGCCAGCGCGAGTGTGGTAAAGGCGCGCGTGGCGTTCTTCGCGAGGCCGCGATAGCGCACCTTGCCGAACCCCCACAGCCGCTTGACCACCGCAAAGACGTGTTCGACCCGGGCACGAATCTTCGACTTGCTGCGGTTTTTCGAGCGCCTGGCTTCATCGACTTCACCACTGCGATTGCGCACACGCTGGTTGGTGAAGTCCTTGGCTTTCGGCGCCTTGCTGGCGATGAGTTCCTTCTGGCTCGCATAGGCGCTGTCACCGTACACACGCTGCTCGCCGCCATGCAGCAGCGCCGGCAGCGGATGCTTGTCGTGCACGTTCGCCGCTGTCACTACCGCGCTGTGTGCCAGACCCGTCTGGCTATCCACACCGATGTGCAACTTCATGCCGAAGTACCACTGCTGGCCCTTCCTCGTCTGATGCATTTCGGGATCTCGCGCCTTGTCCGCATTCTTTGTGGAACTCGGCGCACCGATGATGGTGGCATCCACGATGGTGCCGCTGCCTACCTTCAGTCCGCGCCCTTGCAGTACCTCGCCGACCTTGGCGAACAATTGCTCGCCGAGCTTGTTGCGCTCCAGCAGCCGCCGGAACTTCAAGAGCGTCGTACCATCAGGAACGCGCTCGCGCCCCAGGTCAATGCCGACGAATCGCCGCAATGCGGTGCTATCCAGCAGCGCTTCCTCGCAGGCTTCATCGGCCAGGTTGAACCAGTGCTGCAGAAAGTGCATGCGCAGCATGCGCTCCAGACCCACTGGCGGGCGACCGCCCTGACCCTTCGGATAGTACGGCTCGACAACCTCGCACAACTGCGCCCACGGCACGATCTGCTCCATCGTCTCAAGGAACACATCGCGTTTGGTTGGCCGACGGTACTGTTCAAATCCGGCGCCTTGATCGGCCGCCATCGCAAGGGTCTGTTGTTTCATGCACATCTAACGATTGAGCGACCAATGCCGTTGACCTTTTTCAGCGTAGCCTTAAGGCCGACCCGATATGGTTCCTGCTTCTTGGCGTGCGCAATGGGCAGTCGCACTGAGGCAGGTGTTCATCCAGAAAATAGCGGATCAGCGCTTCGTCAATCTGACTGAGTTTGATGCGTCGCTTGCGCAGCCAATAAGCAAAGTGCGCGACGCAGCACAAATACTTCCGGACGCTCCACGACGAATATCCGCGCCCAATCAAATACGTCGAATAGGCTTGATAGCTGGGTTTGAGCACGCCGTCCGTCAACCATGCCCGGGTCCGCTGCGGTAACGCGAAGTCGCTGTTCATGATACCCCTCCTCAAAAAGCCGAACTTGTCGACCTGCCTCCTGAGGAAAGCACTTTTATTATGCGCAGTCCACTACCGGTACCCGTGACCAAACACCCTTTACAAGGCGCCAAACGGACGTCCCTGGCGCGGAGCTGCGCATATTCCCGAGTTCGTCATAGTTCCGATCATGCAAATATTTGCATGAACGCAAAGAGCGCTGTACCCCCATCGCGAAATCCACTCGCGCCGTACTGAAAGCGTGGCTGCGAGAACCACAACGCGGCGATGGCGCAGTACTTTTTCCCAGCGAGCGGGGTGAACGCCTCAGTGTCCATGGTGTGCAGTACTTGCTAAACAAGCACCGCAAAACCGCGTGTGAAGTTTGCCCGTCATTGAAGCAGAAGCGGGTCACTGTCCACTGTTTGAGACACACTATGGCCATGGACCTTCTGCAATCAGGCGTTCGTCGCTCGGTCATCGCGTTGTGGCTCGGGCATGAATCGGTGGAAACCACGGAGATCTATGTCGAAGCGACCCTTGCGATGAAGGAACAGGCCCTTGCGAAAGCAACTCCGCGACGCGGCACGCCAGGACGCTTCAAGCCGACAGACGAACTCCTCGGCTTCCTGAACAGTCTTTAACCTCACCAAATTATGTCGGGTGATCGCTTGAGCGATCTGCTTGACGACCCCGCAATCTTCGGTCGATCGTCGAGGTTCAATTGTGTCACCCGACATAACCCGGAAGGGTACATAGTGACGCTTGTACTAAACCGCTGACGCGGTAGTGGGAGGAGTGCGAGAGCTGATGGCTGACGTTCATTGTCGCGGTGAGCTGACGCAGGATCCCAACGAGGGGACGCAGATACCTCCAGGAGCAGTATGTGGATGCCCAACCGGGCTCCACCACTGCTTCCAGGAGGTTAGTCATGACGCCGCTGCGCCAACGCATGTTGCACGACATGGAGATCCGTAATCTCGCCGAGAACACACAGAAGTCCTATCTGATTCAGGTATCCAGTTACGCCCGTCACTTTCACCGTTCGCCCGAACTGCTGGGCCCCGACGAGATCCGGGCCTGGCTCATCTATCTCCGGGAAGAGCGCAAGCTGGCACCCGGCAGCCTCGGCCCAACGATCGGCGCACTCCGGTTTCTCTACCGTGTGACGCTTAAGCGCGACTGGAGCGACGAGGATTTTCCCTTGCCGAGGAAGCCGTTCCGACTGCCGGTCGTCCTCAGCCTGGAGGAGATCACCACCTTCTTCGAGTCGGTCGCCAGTCTCAAGCACCGCACCATCCTGATGACCGCGTACGCCGCCGGACTGCGGGTGTCGGAAGTCGTGCATCTGAAGGTCACCGATATCGACAGCAAGCGCATGGTTATCCGTGTGAACCAGGGGAAGAACCGTAAGGATCGCTATGTAATGCTCTCCCCGAGGCTACTCGACATCCTGAGGCTGTACTGGCAGGACGCCCATCCGAAGGAATGGCTCTTTCCAGGCAGCATTCCGGGGCGGCCCATCACCCGCCATGCCGTGGGCGACGCATGCGAGCTTGCGCGCAAGCGCAGCGGCATCGCCAAACCCGTGACACCCCATTCTTTGCGGCACGCGTTCGCCACGCATCTGCTGGAAGCCGGTACTGACGTGCGCCGGATCCAGCTGCTGATGGGCCATAGGTCCCTATCGACAACGTGCCGTTACCTGAAGGTGGCCACCAGCACCGTGTGCGCCACCACCAGTCCCTTCGATCTGCTACCGCACCCTGCACCCATTCCATCCCCGCCACCTGCGCCCGAGTACTTCTGAGCGCAGTCATGCGGCCGGCGCTCGAAGTGGCGGACATTTTCCGCCAGTGTGGGCCCAGTTTCCGGCTATCCCATGCCGAGGGGCTCAGTCGTGTGCAGCGACGCGTGATGAGTGCCATCGAGCTGTGTCGTACCGCAGCGCTTGGTGCCCATCTCGAGCAGTGCGATGCATGCGGCCATCAGCGCATCAGTTACGACTCGTGTCGTAACCGGCACTGTCCGAAATGCCAGTCACTCGCCCGCGCGCAATGGCTCGAACGCCGGCATGCGGAACTCCTCCCCTCGACCGAGTATTTCCATGTCGTCTTCACGCTTCCCGAAACCATCGCCGCTCTCGCGTTCCAGAACAGGAGGACGCTCTACGATCTGCTGTTCCGCGCCAGCGCCGAAACGTTGCGCACGATCGCCGCCGATCCGAAGCACCTGGGCGCCGAGATCGGCTTCCTCACGATCCTGCATACGTGGGGACAGAATCTGCAGCATCACCCTCATGTGCATTGCGTTGTGCCGGGCGGCGGCATCTCCCCGGACGGCGAGCGCTGGATCGCCTGCCGTCCCGGCTTCTTCCTTTCCGTGCGGGTCCTGTCACGGCTCTTTCGCCGCCTGTTTCTCCAACAGCTGCGCCGCGCTTACGACGCCGGCGGGCTGCGCCTGCACGGTCAGTTCGAATCCCTGAGCGATCCCGTCGAATTCGCAGCCTGGCTTGCACCCGCGGCACGGGCGGAGTGGGTGGTCTACGCCAAACCACCCTTTGGCGGTGCCGAACACGTGCTCGATTACCTGGGCCGCTACACCCACCGCGTCGCCATCTCCAACAACCGGCTGCTCGCCTTCGACGGGCACACCGTGCAGTTCTGCTGGAAGGACTACCGGCACGAGTCCAGACAAAGGACCATGACGCTCACGGCCGACGAGTTCATCCGTCGCTTCCTGCTGCATGTGCTGCCTGACGGCTTCAAGCGCATTCGCAGCTACGGGTGGCTCGCCAACTGCCACCGTGCCGACAAGCTCGCCACCTGCAGGCAGCTGCTCGGTGTCGAGGCTCCCGCTGCTGCCGCAGCCGAGCCCGGGGAAGACTACCGTGACCGCTACCAGCGACTCACCGGCAAGTCACTGCGCGACTGCCCCGTATGTGGCAAGGGACACATGCTCCGCATCGAAGACATGCCCGGCAGCCTTCCACGAGCCCCGCCAGGTCCCACCCATGCGCGCTAGTTGCCACCGCACCTGTTTCCGTACACGTTCGCCTTTCCTGACGAGGCCAACGCGGCTGCACTCGTGCCTTCGATCTGCTGGCGCACCAGCGTACTCCAGAATGGCGGGTGATTTGCCGCTTCACGCGCACATTCCCGCTTCCTTTACACGTGATGCTTCCCACTCTCGCCGGAAGTCCGTGTCTGATCACCCCTGCAAGACATCACAAATTACCGCGGCGGTCATTCAATGCCCATAGCGGCCACCGCCTGCGGAGCGGTTTAGCACAAACGTTTTTTTGATTACCGGTCGCGGATCAGGTCCGACGACATGGCGATGCGCTGGTTGCCGCGACCGCCAACCAAAAAAACCTCTGCCTTATATCGCTGGGTAGATAAGCGGCACAGTTTTGCGACGCATCTCCTCGAACAGAAGGTGGATATCCGCGTGATCCAGGTTCTGCTCGGCCACGCCAAGCTTGAGAACACCGCACTTTATGTGCAGGTGGCCACCGACCTGCTGCATGAAGTCACCAGTCCACTGGACCGCCTGCCTCCTGGATAAGCCCATACCCTGTAGCATCTCATGCTGGAGGTTGCGGACATCTTCCGCAGCCTATGCGCAAGTCAGGGACGATTTCCTGGTACTCGCAGGCTGTGTTAAAGCGGACATCCCCACAAACACAGCAGAGGATCTGCATGATGACAGCAAGACGAACTACCATCCGGCTACTGGCACTGACCGAGGTCGTTGACCGCGACACACCCGGTTCGACGCCAGTCAGCATCACTGCACCCGAAGGCGGCACGATCTATCACACGGTCCCGCTCGCAGACCCCGACACCGGCGGGCGGCGCGACGCCCGCCCGCGGTGGATCGCAGACACCTTCCCTCTCTTTCCTGTTATCCGACTCGCTGACGGCGCACCGTGGGCCGAGGCGAACGTCTGGCTCGTCGATATGATGGAGTCGAAGTCGTCGCCCAACATGCTCACGTTCGCCAACATTGCAGACGACCTGGTGGCGTTCCGTCGTTATCTGGATGACGAATGCGTCGACTGGCTGGTGTTCCCCGTGAACAAGCGGCAACGTCCGACCTACCGCTACAGCGCCTCGATCAGGCTGGCCGTGCAGGCAGGCGAACTGTCTCCGGGCGTCGCCAGGCGTCGTATGGGCGCTGTGGTGCGCTTCTATCGCTGGCTCATGACCGAAGCAGGCTTCCGGCCCGCGAACGCGCCGTGGGTCGAATCTGAGCGCTTCATCGCGTTCAAGGACCAGAAGGGCTTCAGCAGCGTGATCGAAGTCAAGACCACGGACCTGTCGATCAGTGGCCGGCGTGCAGAAGACCCGTGGGACGATCACATTCAGGACGGCGGTCGCTTGCGCCCGCTCCCGTCTTCCGAGCAGTCAGTACTGCTGGAATCGTTGACCGCACTCGGCAACACCGAAATGACGCTCATTCATCTGTTCGCGCTGTTGACAGGTGCTCGCATCCAGACAGTACTGACCGTGCGCGCGAAACACGTGATGCGCGAGCCGGGAGAGTTTCACGGTGACGACATCCGGCTCGCCTGCGGGCCAGGTACGGGCATCGACACGAAGGGCGGCGTCAAGGGCGTGCTGCACCTGCCGCGCGGTTTCTATGAGCGGCTGTACATCTACATGCATAGCGATCGCGCGCGCAAGCGTCGCCGTCTGGCAGACGGCGATGATCACCCCGACCAGCCGCTCTTTCTGAGCCATCGCGGTGCGCCACTCTACGAGGATCGCACGTCGCGCAGCCCGGTCAGCACTGGCCCGCGCGTTCGTCGCCACGTCAAGACCGGGCAGGCCGTGCGCCAGTTCATCAGGGACGAACTGTTGCCCATCATGCGCGCGCGGCTTGGCAACCCCAGGTACGAGTTCAGCTTCCATGACATGCGCGCGACCTTCGGGCTGAACATGGTCGACTCGATGACCGCGAACGGGACGAAGTACACGCGCGCGCTCGATCAGTTGCGGCAGCTGATGTGGCACGTACAACCGTCTACGAGCGAGCGCTACCTCGCTTACCGCGATAATCGCAAACTGTTCGACGCTGTGCAGGACTCCTGGGGAGCGCACCTGTCGACGCTGGTCACGCGCACTCTCAACACCGCGGTGGCATCATGAGCCGCCAGTACGAGGAAGTGCTTATGCCGCTCGCGGAGGGCACGACGCTGCTGCACCCCGAGCGCGTGCTGCTCAGGTGGGAAGGCATGAGGAGGCGTTCCGATATTGGTCAGATCTGCTACCTGAAACGTGACACGTCAAGCTCGCACCGCACGCGACGCACTTTCGACCACTCAAGCTTCTGCAGCGAACGCGCCAGGGGCGTACGCCTGCTGGTGACGCAGCTTTCCGGGCGTATGACCCTTGGCGCGATGCGCCCGAGGACGGTCCACGGTGCTTTGCGCGGCGTGCTTGAATTCGCCAACTGGGCCGACAGGCAGGGCTTGCATCAGGCGCTCTGTGACGAGAAGGCTACCGCAGAGGCTGTTCATCACTACTTCCACGAGAAGCGCGAGCAGGTCTCGCTGGGTAACCTGAACCGAAATTCCGTCGCCAGCGATCAGCGTAATCTCTTGTCGATGCTGCGTGAGCTCTTCCGAAACGACGACTTCTGCGCTGATGCCAAGGTGTTGCGCCACCAACAGGATGCCTGGGTACCGACGGCGGTGCCTGACGCCGAGGCACAAGCCGCCCTGCTCGCATGGGCTGACGCGCTTTTCAGCAGCATTAGCGCGATGGTGGTCGACTTCCAACCGTACCCGGTGCGCGTGACCACGGTGCGAGGCGAGACTCTTTGTCTTGTTCCGCGCAACTACGGCCGTAGCGTCGGCGATGACTCGCGCAGCCTCTTTGGCTGGAATCTGGAGACAGGAGAGCCTCACACGCGGGAGGAACTCAGGACGCGGATGGTTGAGGCAGGCGCTAACAGACCGCTTGAGCGTTCGTGGAACATCGCCAGGCGTGCGGCTAGACATCTTGCGGTGGCGAACGCGGACGCGCAGTCGCCAATCCGACGCTCGCACGCTTCGATAGCAGTCTCTTGTTTCGCTGCGCTGTTTCTCGCCGAAACAGGCATCAACCTCGCGCAACTGTTGGCCATGAAGTGGAGTCCGGAGCTTGCCGCGAGCCTGCAGGATGCGTCGGTCGCGCGTCAGAAGTTTCGTGAGGTCAAGTACCGGGCAGGCGGGAAGGAGGTTACGTTCACCGTCTCGCTGAGCTTCATGCCAAAGCTCAAGACGTATCTGGCGTTGCGCGAGTATCTGGTGCAGGACGCAGACCGGGACGCGTTGTTCGTTGTAGTCGGACACCATGCCCAGCTGCGGCGGCTAACGGGTCTCACAACCCACTTTCTGGATCTGCTTTACTGTCGACTCGACACGCTCGGGATCGCGCTGACGCATATTAGCGCACGGCAGTGGCGTGCAGCAAAGCAGGATTGGGCGGTGCGCAACCACGACCCGCTCGTCGCAGCCAGACTGATGGGGCACTCGCTGGCCACGGCGCTGCGCTCATACTCAAACGGCACGGATGCTGCGCACAAGGCCGAGATGGGCGCCTTCCTCGCATCGGTTGAGAAGACCGTGCTGAAGCCCGGCAATGACCCGGCGGGCAGCATCAGGAGCGCGGTGGGCGTCTGCATCGAGTTCCGCAAGCCTGCGCCGATCGCGGCGTCGGTCACCGTACAACCTGACTGCCGCTCGACCGAAGGGTGTCTCTTCTGCGACCAGTACCGCGTGCACGCTGACGCCGCCGACATTCGCAAGCTGCTGAGCTGCCGTCACTGCGTCAGGCTCGTGAGCGGGCGTGCTGGCTCGATCGAGCAATACGACAGCTCGTTCGGCGCGGTGCTGCGGCGCGTTGGGTTCCTGTTGGATGAACTGCGCAAGCGCAACGCCGCGATGGTCGATCGCATCGAGCAGGACGTTGACGTCGCCGGGAATCTGGACGCTTTCTGGTCGGCCAAGCTCGACCAGCTTTTCGAACTGGGAATGGCATGAACAACACGTTGATTGCGCCGATCGCTGACCGCCCTGACTGGTACCGGGTCGAGGACGATACGGTCGTCACGCGCGACACGGCTGGGAACACGGTTTCGCTGTTTGGTGACGACGCCTGGGACGTCCGTGCATACGCGGTTGGGCTGCGCTGGACCCATATCAATTTCAGGGGCCACGTGCCTGACGACGTGAGCCGTGCCCTTTCAGAGGCGACTACGCGTCAGTGGAAGCAGATCATGTACTTTCTGATGCATGAAGCGACAGATACGGTACCTGCGTCCAATACGCTTCAAACTCGTTCAATATACCTGAGGGATTTCACGTTCTTTGCCGCCGCACGTCAGCTTACGCTTTACGAGGGGCTGTCCAATGTCGTCGTTGTTCTTGACTATGTCGCGCAAGCCGGGATGGAGACGAAGGCCCAGCGCCTTCATTCGATTCTGGTGAAGCTTCACCGTCTGGGTGTCGGGACCACGGGGCTGCGCGTACCGCTGGCCCAACTGCACAAGCCTCTGCTCGAACGCTACGCGCAACGTGCTGGAAGCTCACAACACCCTGTCATCCCGACGCGGATCTACCAGCACTTCCTGTCAACCTGTGAGCATGACCTCAGCGTCGCTGAGGGCGTCGCCGACATGCTGTCGGATTACCTCGCACGACTGTACGCCGACGAGAGTCCGGTTGTCCCTGCAGAGCTAGTAAGGACAACCACATACTTCGGGGGCGAGGACTCCCCTTACGTCGTGTCATCGCTTGTGGCGTCGATCAGGGCATTATGCCAGCTTGTCATCCTGTCATTCACCGGCATGCGTGCGATGGAAGCGGAGAACCTGCCGTACGACTGCCTGAGCGAGACCCGTCTGGATGGCGTGACCCACTACACCATCGACGGCATCACGACCAAGCTGTCGGGCGGTCGTCCCAGGCGCGCATGCTGGGTGACCAGCCCTCTCGCTGCCCGCGCCATCAGGCTCGCGCAACGGCTGTCGGGCGAGGCGCACCGTGCGCAAGGCGCACAAGATTACGCCGAATCGACGGATGGCTCGCACCTGCTGTTCTGCCGGATGGGTCTGCGTAGGGAGGGGTACGTGGCAAACCGGGCCGCGAATAACGTACATGACGATATCGAAGCCTTTCGTGAGCGCGTCTTCCCGACGATCACGGTCGAGGACATCGCTGAGCTGAAGCGTGTCGATATGCATCGCGCGTGGGAAGACGAGCCGAAGTACGCGGTCGGGCAGCAGTGGCCATTCACGCGTCACCAGCTTCGACGCGCGCTCGCGCTTTACGCGCACCGCAGCGGTCTCGTAACGCTACCGACGCTCAAGCGTCAGTTGCAGCACATCACGCAGGAGATGAGCATGTACTACGCCCGCGGCTCGGCGTTCGCGAAGGGCTTCATCGACGCCGACAAGACCCACTTCGCTAAGGAATGGGCCGAAGCACAGGACCTGTCGGGATACCTTGCGTACGCCGAGCAGGTACTGTTCTCTGACGAGCGGCTGTTTGGCGGGCACGCAGCGTGGACGCAGAGCCGTGCCGTGCAGGCATCGCCTGTGTCGGTCTACTCACGTGAGCAGACGGTGAGGATGTTCGGGAAGGGTGAGCTGGCGTACCGCGAGACGGTGCTGGGCGGCTGTGCCAGCGTCGAACCATGCAAGTCGACGCCGCTCGACTGGATGCATCTGGATTGCCTTGAGTCGAACTGTCGTAGCCTCGTAATCGTGCCGTCAAAGCTTCAGCGCGTGATCAAAGCGCAGCAGGCTACAGTCGGGAAGCTGCGCGCGGTCGATGAGACGAGCGTCGAATACCGTATCGAGGCGCAGACGCTGCAACGACTGCTTGACGCGCAGGAGAAACTGATCAACCCGGAGGCGGCATGAGCGACGCCATGACCGACTACTACGCCGCCCTTGAGCGACTGAAGAAGCGCAAGGGTGCGCGTATCAACAATGACACCGTGGCGATCGAGGCAGGCCGGAAGAAAGGCAGCATCAAGAAATCGCGCCCGCAGTTCACCGAACTGATCGCAGCGATCGACGCGGCCAATGCGGTAGCTGGGCGTCCGAAGCTCGAACTCACCGACCGTCTGAACCGCGCGAAGGGCGACGCAAAGGATCTGCAGGCACAGCTTGACGAATCGTTGGCTCGTGAGCTCGCACTACTGCGTCAGGTGTTCAACCTGCGCAAGGAATTGGCCGCGCTGCGTGGCGGTAGCGTCCTGCCCCTGCAGCCGCGCTAGATCGGAGCAGCCGTCTTCGCTCAAATCAGCATGTGAAACCTGCGACTGAAGATGGACATTCCGACGAACGTTGTGTCCATTTTTTCTGCTAACTTTATGGACACCCCGCAGCCTGCCGATTCCAGTATTTTCAAGGCTCCGGGTGATGTCCATTTTTTCTATCTTGCGCGTAGCAGCCGCGGCCCGCAGTACCGGCTAACGCATGCCGGTGTGCTCAGTCGCGCCCAACGGCGCGTGATGAGTGCGATCGAACTATGCCGCACCGCCGCACTCGGTGGCCATGTCGAACAATGCGATGCCTGCGGCCATCAGCGCATCGCCTTCAACTCGTGTCGCAATCGCCATTGTCCCAGGTGCCAATCGCTTGCCCGCGCCCAATGGCTTGAACACCGCCAGGCCGAACTGCTTCCCGAGGTCGAGTACTTCCATGTGGTCTTTACTCTGCCCGAACCGATCGCCGCGCTTGCCTACCACAACAAGAAAGCGCTCTACGACATCCTGTTTCGCACCAGCGCCGAGACCCTGCGCACGATCGCCGCTGATCCGAAACACCTGGGTGCCGAGATCGGCTTCATCACGCTCCTGCACACCTGGGGGCAGAACCTGCTACATCATCCGCACGTGCACTGTGTGGTGCCGGGCGGCGGCATCGCCCCGGACGGCGAGCACTGGATCGCCTGTCGCCCCGGTTTCTTCCTGCCCGTGCGGGTCCTCTCGCGCCTGTTCCGGCGTCTGTTTCTCGAACAGCTGCGCCGTGCCTTCGACACGGGTGCGCTGCATTTCTACGGCAAGCTTGAACCGCTTGCCGACGCCCAGGCGTTCGCCGCCTTTCTCGCACCGGCCGCACAAGCCAAGTGGGTGGTCTATGCGAAGCCTCCCTTCGGCGACGCCCGGCACGTACTCGACTATCTGGGCCGCTACACCCATCGCGTCGCCATCTCCAACAACCGGCTGATGCGCTTCGACGGCGACGATGTCACCTTCCAGTGGAAGGACTACAAGCATGATGCCGCGCACAAGACCATGACGCTCAACGCCGACGAGTTCATCCGCCGTTTCCTGCTGCATGTGCTACCTGACGGGTTCAAGCACATTCGCAGTTACGGCCTGCTGGCCAATCGCCACCGCGCAGCCAGACTTGCCACCTGCCGCCGGCTACTCGGCGGCGTCGCCCCCGCGCAAGAAACATCCAGCTTAACGGAAGACTACCGTGACCGTTACCAGCGACTCACCGGCCGGTCATTACGCGATTGCCCCGCCTGCGGCAAGGGCCACATGGTGTGCATCGAAACCTTTCTGCCCGGCGCACTGCCGCGTGCACCTCCACACATTCACCATGGTCACTGATCCGCTTTGGCGCGACTACCAATCACGTTTCCATTCATTCCTGGTGGCGACTCGCCCGGGCTTGCGTCATCGAGTCTTCGCCGTATACCCACGACCCGGAATCTACGTCATTCATCTCGTCAGAACCACGTTTGCACCACCGTCGCGTCACCGTCGACTCCGCTTCATCGTCGCGCGGTGCCCGGCTAACGTGCGTGGCGCGCGCTGAATGACCGCAGCGACGATTCAATGCCCATACCACGACCGCCTGCGGAGCGGTTCAGCACAAACGGTTTTTTAGTTACCGATTGCGGTCCGACCTGTACGGACTCGCTTATACGTCTGTAGCCGCAATCGCTAACCAAAAAACCCTCTGCCAAATCACCAGCTGGCGATTTTGCCGGCACGCCACCATAAAACGCCAGGGCGCGCCCCGTCGAGTCGAGCCAGTCGGCCATCGTTTCGCGTTCGGTGGCGCAGGCGAACGTATAGCTGGATGCCCCCATCGCGGCGACGTAGATATGGGCGCGACCGCCATCGGCCAGGGCGAGAGTCGGGCCGGCGAAGTCGATGAACAGCTTCTCGCCGCCGCGGTGGATCTGCCGCATGGAGCGCTTGAGCCGTTTGGCGAAGTGCCGGTAGTTCTCACAGAACTGCGAATAGCCGTAGGTCTGGCGCTCGGCGTATTCGGCCCGGTACTCCTCCCACAGCAGCATGAGCGTCACGCCCTTGCGTCGCAGTTCGTGATGGATGCGCCCGAAGTCGGGCTGCACATGGTGACGCGGCTTCTCGGGGGAGGCCAACAGGCGCCGCTCCAGCGTCACGTCGTCGAGCGACTGGACAGCGGCCCAGTCCAGCCCGGCTGCAGCGGCCAGGCCGACATATTTGGTCACGACGCCTTTGGACAGATCGAGGGCGGCAGCGATCTGCTCGTGAGACAACCTGGCGTCAAGTTTCAGACGCAGTACTTCCTTGATCTTACGCATAGCGATCCTCGTTGCGGGCATGCTTGTCCCAGACAAAAAATCTGGCAGCGTACCCGTCGGGGTTGTGGATATGCGTAACACCATTACGGCGCTGTACGACACCATTCCGGTATCGTGACCGCCGATTCCGGCATCGTGACCGCGGATTCCGGAAAACCCGGGAAATCGGTCACGTTCGCCCGGAATGACCGGTCACGATCAATCGGAATGCTCGGTCACGTTCGTCCGGAATCGTCGGTCACGTTGGGCCGGAATACCCACTCATGCATCCGCCGTTACCATCCGCTACAGCATGATCCGTTAGCCTGAAACTCAACTACTGCTCGACGCGATAGCAAGACGAGGTCGGACCGAACGGGAGAAGAACCCGACGATTCTGTTGGCGAATCATCATCGCACGCGGCGTATCACCGCGCGCCTGCTCGCCGGTTTTCAAATAGGGTTCTCCTGTGCGGCTCATATCGTGGCCGGCCCGATACGTTTCGGGCCACAAGGCCGTTTGCAAAGACGCAGTCTGTTCCTGGTATTGCTTCGAAGCGCGAGCCTTAGCTGACAACGGAGAAGTGATATGACCGCCCAACCAACTGGACCACCAGCAACATTGGCGCTGCACATTTGCTGGCGCCAACCAATCTCACCCCGATCTTGACTTTCGGGGGAAGTCCTTGCAAAACAGTATCGGTCCGACACGAGACGGTCGTGCCTCCCCGGTCGCTGCCCGGGGCAGGTTGGACCGGGGACGTACCATCTCAATTAGAATGCTCGCGAAAACCGTACTGCTTTCGCGAGCCCCAACTGGCGGATAATGTAATCTGCAATTCAGCCAGAAGGAATACCCGTGCGTGTCGGTCGCCCGATCAAGGCATTACCCCAGCCCTTGTGCGATTATTGCGGCGCTCGCGCCGCGCTCGTGAAATACCGTGAAGCGGAGTACCCCTACCGCGAGGATCACGGCGCGCTATGGGCCTGCACCGCGTGTCAGGCGTGGATTGGTATCCACTCGCGCAGCACCCGGAACGTTCCGCTCGGACGTCTCGCCGACGCCGCCTTGCGCGACGCGAAGGGCCGCCTGCACGACGCGCTCGAGCCGCTTGTCGCTGGCAAGGTCAGACGCGATCGCGTCAACACGTTCGAGGCTCGCGCGAAAGCAATCCGCTGGGTCGCCGGCGAACTCGGCTTTGAGCCTGTTCCGGGATCGATCCACAACCTGTCACTCGACCAGTGCGAACTGGCGATCCGGCATGTCGAAGCGTTCGTCGCGCAGCGCGGCGCTGCTTCGCCGGACAGCAGCGTTTAAGTAACTGGCGGCCCAAGAAATCACCAACGAAACCTGATGCCCAAGACCCTCCCTTTCGCGCACAATCCCAACGCGGCACGCGCGCGACGCACATAACGTCAATACACGGTTAACGATTTCTTCATGTTCTGTCGATGGCACAGGCTCGCGCTTCTGACCACCATGAATCAGGTCAGCGTGAGCGGCGCGGTGCGCCGCCGCTGGCCAGCCTCTGCCTAACGCTTTGTGCCTGTGCATGCGCCTCGACATCACGCACACGCCAGCGAAGCGGCCGCGGTCGATGACAAGGAGATGAACATGAAAAGCAAGCGTTTGACCTGTGCGGCGGCCGTTGCGGCCACCCTTCTGTCGTTGAGCGGTGCGGCGCACGCCAACGGCCCCACCTGTTCCAACGAAACGCTGAGAGGCCCGTATGGATTCAGCGCCCAAGGCGAAATACTCGGCATCATCGGCACGGATGGTGCGGTTCACTACGCGAAGTCGAGGCTGCCGCTCAACGACGTCGCCATCGTCAACTTCGACGGCAACGGCAACTTCACGCGCAACGATGCGGGCAATATCGGCGGCTTGCCGAAAATGGGCGGCGCCTTCAATTCCGTGCAGTTCGGCACCTACAACGTGAATAGCGATTGCACGGGAACGATGACGATCAACTACGGCACGAAAGCGAGTCCCGCAGGCGTCGTGCTCGTAGTGAATATTGTTATCTCTTCGGATGCGACACTGGTGATGGGCCAGATGACCAGTGAGACGGTTCCCTTCGCTGCTGCGCCCCCCACCGTCGATGGCACGTGTGGGAACCCATGCTCCGAAGCGGTGCAAATCAGTTTCGAGGGTAAAAAGGTGCTCGTCTACGGATTCCGTTAGGCGGACGGACGGGACACGGCTTCAGGGGAAAAGCGGCAGCGACATCGGTACGTCGACGCTTGCCGCTTTGGTGCGCAGGCCGCCCGGCGCCCGGCTTTCGCTGGCGCAGCGGCGCGCTCGCCCGCTCGAAGCTGCGGCAGACGCGACCCTTGAAAATGCCGATCTGATCGCATCTGGCTCACGGTCCGTTGAGGGCCGACTGCGATCTTCCCATCGACGCATAGCTCCGGTACCTGAGCGGCAGGTGACATCGTTAGAGTTCGGCCATCTAGAGCCGCTCACCGTGGCTTGCGCATGGACGGTCGAGCGTCAACTACGCGCTCGACAACGGACCGTCGGAGCGCCACACGGCTCGTATAAGACGAACGGAGTGGACAAACACTCTAGCGTACCGGCCGTCGCGCCAGTGGCATCGCCGGCTAGCCAGGTTCGCAAGAGATAACCACTGGAAGCCACGACGCGGGAAACTCGCCTCATCGAGAAAGGGCGCGCGGGCCGACGCTGTTGCGCTGGCCCGTGCACCCGACGCGGGGCCGCGGCGAAAAGTATGAACGGGTCTTTAGAACATCGTGCGAAGTCCGATTGCCACGCCTACCTGATTGGTCCGGCCAATGGTGTTGGTCGGAACGCCCTCGCCGTTGACCCCGCCCGGGTAGTCGGCGGAGAAGGCGCCGGTGCCGCGCGCGAAGTCCGTGATCCCGTAGACTTCCGTGCGCTTCGTGAACGAGTATTCGGCGAGAACAGTAGCCGATTGGTTCACCCCCCTGCCGAGCGTGCCGTCGAGCAGTTCAGCATTGCGCGTCTGCCCGTAGTAGTAGGCGAACGTGAACAGCAGCGCAGGCATGGCGTGCCAGTTCGCACCGACGTAATAGGTGTCGTCGATACGGTTGGGGCTGCCACCCTTCAGTGTCGGCGCGCCAGATTGCTGCATGTAGCTGTCAGTCAAACCAGTCTGGTCCTGCCCCCGCAGCCAGCCGGCCAGGAGGCGGATGTCGTGGGTGACCTGAAACGCGCCGCTGATGTGCAGGAAGTTGGTCTTGGCGCCATTGACTAAGCTGCCGACACTGGTGCCAACCGAAGAGCCAGTCGCAGATGTCGGAACGGAGACCTGCTGGAAGCCTGCGTTGAGCATGGCAGGGCCGTACGTGTACGTCAGTTCCACGGCATAGGTGGCGCCGAGACCGACCGCGCCCGGCTGGTTGCCAAAGCCGTAAAGGGCATTGACATCCAAGCCATCGAAGCTGCCCTTGTACTTGACCGAGTTGTTGACTTCGAGGTAAGGGCCGATGCCGTTATACATCCAGCTGTTTTGCCAATAGTTGCCAACGGTCAGCGGGTCGAAGATATCGCCCAGGGTGTCGTAGGCCGGCGCGTATTGCCTACCGAAAGTCAGCGAGCCCCACGTTTTGTTCGACAGACCCACGAAAGCTTGTCGACTGAACAGTGTGCCGGGGACGTGTAGTTGCCCATTGAAGGCTTCGAAGCCGTTTTCGAGGCGGAAGATTGCGGACCAGCCGTCCCCCAGATCCTCACTGCCCCTCAAGCCCCAGCGGCTGTGGGTTTCCGGGCCGGACGTCATGGCGACCTGATCGTTGCCACCCGGGCCAGCATTCGTCTGATACCGGATGGCTTCATCGACGATGCCGTACAGCGTGACCGAGCTTTGTGCGAATGCCGACGACACCGCAACAGCGAAAAGTGCGCCAGTGGCGTTGGAAATGAGGATTTTTTTCATTAGTAATCCACAGTAATAAGTGATCTGACTGGGAAAATTCTTCCCAGGCTCGAACAATAAGACCGTGAACGGGAGCGTAGCCTGTCATTTCATTGAGGCACAGGTATTTGTTACGGAGTGTTGTTTATTTGCTGTGTCGGGACAGGTATGTGCAAATCGTCTAATAACTATATGTGCAGGCTAACGACCTATCAGTTTAACCTTGATGCGCCGCGCTGCGCTGCTTTGAGCGCGAGGCACTGCCGATGCCGAGGCGGCCAGGGAATGGAGAAGGACTACTTTTTATTGCTGTTTCAGCAGAGCTTTTATATAAAAAACGAATTAATCGACACAATACTTTCGACGACGCGAAGTCCACCGCTCACCGTTTCTGAAAACAAGGAAAATCGGAAAATGGCGGGTTTGACTGAGGCAAGCGACAGGCGCATGCATGCCAAGTGGCGACCCCGGTCCGCAGGGCAGATGCGGGTCGACACCGGTCTTGGTATCCTCGTGGAGGATCGCGCGGTACTGAACGAATCGACGCGATGAAGCGGCTCACGCAGGCGGGGCGAGGCCACGGAAAGCTGAAGAACCTGCCCGACCTCGAGTCGCAGCCGGTCCACATACTGCGGACTGCCGGTCACCACAGGCAGCAGGCGCGCTCGTCAGTGTCATTCCTTCCTCGGCCTCGGTTGTTCTGGCTGCTGCGGGTCACGTCCACGTTGCGTTGGCGCCCGCGTGCACGCATCCGGGGGCGTCACAGAGGTCACGTCGTCGCAGCAGCAAGCATAGACCGGAAACCCGTATGAATTCGTGCGGATTATCGTCGTTGGTCCGTGCAGCGGGCACACCGCGTTCGCGTTCACACCGCCTCCTGAAATTCATGGCTGACCGGTGATATCGTACACGCGGCGCGTCCGTTCGGTAGGGATCAGTGCTCAGATTATATCGACCTGCAGGGTATGCTGGAGCGACAGTGTATAAACGACATCCGTACCTTGCCGCTCTGCCACGAGAACCGGGTAAGCGCCTAGAGTTCCTGCTCGCTCTCATGTCTGCCGGAACAGACGGAGAATGTGGTCTTTTCTACCTGCACCCAATCGCCAGCGACTGTGTTACCAAGGTGTCAAGTTCCGTTTGAGAAGGAGCGGTCCAGAATATCCTGTGCGTCACAACTCGTCGTGTTAAAACGACTGATCATGGCGAGACGATACCGACGGCAAACTCCTGCAACGTGTACGAGCTCGCCGTATCGACCGGGACAGAAGTGATCCTGGTCAGAAAACTGGCTCGACCTCACCACTAAAGTCGGGATCAGACGGGTGGAAATACCGGAAGCTCCTGTCTTGAACCGTCCACAATGCAAGACGACGGACAGGTTCGGTGACAACTCCTCGCCGCTGCGTGAGCGTTTATAACGCCGCGTCGGCTCCAATTGTCTGAACCGGCTTGCGCTGATAGCCCGTGGTCGCGAGCAGCAGGCTGCGCGTATACTCGTGCTCAACCTGTTGCGCGCGAATGGACGCGATATCGCGCTGCTCGACGATTTCGCCATTGCGCATGACCGCGACGCGCGAGCAGAGAAAGCCGACCACCGCCAGGTTGTGGCTCACGAGGATCATCGTCAGATTGCGTTCGCGATGAAGCCGTCGCAGCAGGTTGAGAATCTCGGCCTGCACGGACACATCGAGCGCGGACGTCGGCTCATCGAGCAGCAGCACGCGCGGTTCGACAATCAGTGCCCGTGCGATCGCGACGCGCTGCCGCTGGCCTCCCGATAACTGATGCGGATAGCGGAAGCGATACGCCGGACCCAGGCCGACTTCGCGCAGCGCATCCACGATGCGTTCGTCCTGCCGGTCGATGCCGTTGATGGTCAGCGGCTCGCGCAAGGTCTGATCGACCGTGAAGCGCGGATGCAGTGAGCCGTACGGATCCTGAAAGACCATCTGCACGTCGCGTCGAAAGGAGCGGTTGATCTTCTTTCCAGGCACATGCGAGCCGATCTTCATATGGCCGCCGGCGATGGGCGCAAGTCCGGTCAACGCGCGCAGGATCGTCGACTTGCCGGAACCCGATTCGCCGACCAGCCCGAACACTTCTCCTGCGTCGACATGAAAGCTCGCCTCGCGTACAGCGTCGAAGTAACCGGTCTTGGTCCTGAAGCGGACCGTCAGGGCGTTGACGTCGATCATGCTGACGCTCCTGCCGATTGCGTGAGCCACGCTGCGTCCCGCTTCAGCACGGGCAGTTCATCGGGCGGATTGATGAGCGGTGGATTCGCCGCGAGCAGGCCGCGCGTGTAGGGATGCTGGGCGTGAACGAGATCGCGTGCCGCGCAGGTTTCCACAACGCGACCCGCGTACATCACAACGACTCGGTCGCAGAACGACATCACGAGCGGCAGGTCATGGCTGATGAAAATGAGGCCCGTGCCGTGCTTTTCGATCATTTCGTCGAGAATCCCGAGCACCTGCATCGAGACGAGCACGTCGAGCGCGCTGGTCGGCTCGTCGGCGACGAGGAGTCGCGGGCCGGACGACACCATCATGGCGATCATCACGCGTTGTCCCATGCCGCCCGACAACTCGTGCGGGTAGGCATCGGCGACACGCTCCGGATTGCGGATGTGCACCGCTGCCAGCGCCGCGATGATCTTCTCGCGCATCTCGCGGCGGCCGAGCTTCGGGCCGTGCAGTTCGAACGCTTCGCGCATCTGCTGCGCGACGGTCATCACCGGGTTCAGTGAGTACTTTGGATCCTGCAGGATCATGCCCATCTGCTGGCCGCACAGTTGCCGGCGCTTGCGTGCCGACATCGCCAGCAGATCCTGACCATCGAACTTCATCGCCTTCGCATGGCATTGCGCGGCAGGCGGCAGCAGGCCGAGCAGCGCGCGCCCGGACAGCGATTTGCCCGAACCGGATTCGCCGACGATGCCAAGCCGCTCGCCGCGATGGAGCGTCAGCGACAGGCCGCGTACGGCTTCCGTCAATTTGCCGTCGTGATCGCGAAAGCCGACTCGCAGGTCGTCGATTTCACACAGGGGTTGTGTCATATCGGCTGGCATGTCAGCCTCCATGGTGCGGATCGAAGACGTCTCGCAGACCGTCGCCGAGCAGGTTGAAGGCAAGACTCACCAACAGAATGGCAAAGCCCGGAATGGTGGCCACCCACCACGAATCGAGCAGCACGTTCCGGCCCGACGCGACCATGTAACCCCATTCGGGGCTCGGCGGTTGCGCGCCGAGGCCGAGGAACCCAAGACCCGCGACGGTGAGAATGATGCCAGCCATATCGAGCGTCGCACGCACGATCACCGACGACGAGCACAGCGGCACGATATAGCGCAAGAGGATGCGTATCTGCGACGCACCCTGCAACCGCGCGACGTGAATGAAATCGGCTTGCACGAGCCGCAAGGTCTCCGCCCGCGCGAGGCGTGCATACGACGGCCACGCCGTAATCGAAATCGCGATCACCGCGTTGATGACACCCGGTCCCAGCGCGGCCGCGAACGCGAGCGCCAGCACGATCTTCGGAAACGCGAGGGCCACGTCGGTGATCCGCATCAGCGCGTTATCGACCCAGCCGCCAAAAAAGCCGGAGGTGGTGCCGATCAGGAGGCCGACTGGAACCACGATCACCACGACGAGAATCGCAATCGAAAGCGTGAGCCGCGAGCCGTAGATCAGCCGCGAGAGGATGTCGCGGCCAAGCTGGTCGGTGCCGAACCAGTGCGATGGCGAACCCGGCGGCAGAAGGCGGTCGGAGAGGACTTGCTGCAGGGGATCGTGCGGCGCGATCAGCGGTCCGATTGCCGCGACGATGATCAGCAAGGCGAGAATCACAAAGCCGAACACTGACAGCGGATTTCTCGCAAAGCGTCGCCAGCGCCGATAGGCAAGGCCGAGCGCGGCCTGTTTGCGTGACGCGGGCGTGTCGCTCAGCAGCCAGTCTTTCCATCGTCGGGGCGCGGCATTCATCGGCCAGTCCTGCGTTTGCGTTGATTGATCGAACGGGGGAAGCACGAAAAAAACCTGCGGAACATCAGCGGGCGCGCGGATCGAACACGCGATACAGCGCGTCGGTCAGCAGATTGAGCGCGATGAACGTGACGCCGATCACGAGCGTGCTGCCAAGCACGGCGTTCATATCGGCATTCAGCAGCGCGCCAGTCAGATACGAGCCGATACCGGGCCAGGCGAAGACGATTTCGGTCAGCACCGAGCCTTCGAGCAGATAGCTGTACGTGAGTGCGATGACGGTCAGAAGCGGCACGGCGATATTGCCGAAGGCGTGACGCCAGATCACCCGGCGCTCGGGCAAGCCTTTTGCGCGTGCCGTGGTGATGTACTCCTGGTTCAGCTGCTCGAGCATGAACGAACGCGTCATCCGGCTCAGATAAGCGACCGAGTAGTAGCCGAGAATGGCCGCAGGTAGCGCGATATGGGAGAACGCATTGAAAAACACATCCCATTCGCCCGCGATGAGTGAATCGACCAGCAGGCTGCCCGTATGCGTATCGACCATACCGTCGAATACGGGATCGACGCGCCCCGGGCCGGCTACCCAGTGCAGCTTCGCGTAGAACAACAGCAGTCCCATCAGTCCAAGCCAGAACACCGGCACCGAGCTGCCAACGAGACCGACAAAGCGTGCAACATGATCGATCCAGCGGTTGTGGCGCACGGCGGCGATCACGCCCAGCGGCACCCCTACCAGCACGCCGATGATCGTCGATAGGGTCGCGAGTTCGAGCGTCGCGGGGAACACGCGCTGGATGTCTTCGATGACAGGGTGTGCCGTCAGCAGCGACATGCCGAAGTTGCCATGCAGCACATCGCGCACGTAGATCAGGAACTGCACGGTGAGCGGCTTGTCGAGCCCGAGCTGCAGGCGTGCCGCCGCGTAGGCCGTCGCCGAGGCGCGATCGCCGAGAATCGCCAGCACCGGGTCGATTGGTATCTTGCGGCCGATCACGAACGTGACGGCCAGCAAGCCGGTGAAGGTAATCACGAGCGTGAAGATCCAGCGCACGAGGCGCAAGGTCCAGCGCACGCTGGCGCTTTCAGCCGAAAGCGCGCGCATGCGCTCGCGAGTCGTGAGGGGAGTCGACATGATGGGTTCCTCGGCCGAAGGCGAAGCCAGGACAGTTTCGCCTTCGCCGCATACGTTACTGCTTCTTCAGGTCACGATACGACACGAGGTCGTTGATCGGACCCACTTCGAGCCCCGTCACGCCCGGCCGCGCGGCTACCTGCGAGACCTGTTGGAACATGATCACGAAGGGTGAGTTCGCAAGCATCTGCTTCTGCATCGTCTGGTACAGCTCGGCGCGCCTGGCGGTCGACGATTCGGCGAGCGCCGCGTTGGTTTCCTTCGTCAGATCAGGAATATCCCACGAGTTGCGCCACGCGAGCATCTTGTAGGCCGACTTGTCGGAGTTGTCCGGACTCCAGGCGAAGCCCTGCGCATTGCTGTGCGGGTCGATATAGTCCGCCGACCATTCGCCGATATAGATGTCGTGCGAGCGCGAGCGGTACTTCGCAAGCGTCTGCTTGTTGTCGCCCGGGATGATCTGAACTTTGATGCCGCCCTGGGCGAGATTGGCCTGCACGGCTTCGGCGATTTCGCTGTACGGGTAGCCGTTACGCACGTCCATCGTCACGGAGAAGCCATTCGGAAGCCCGGCTTTTGCCAGCAGCGCCCTGGCCTTGGCGACGTTCTGCTGGTACGGATTCGTGTTCAGCACGCCGAGAAAGCCTTCCGGGAGGAACGTTTCGTGTACCTTGTAGGTGGTCTTCGCGATATTGCTCTGGATGCCGTTATAGTCAATCAGCCACTTCATCGCTTCCTGGACTTCCGGTTTTGCCAGGTTCGGATTCTTGACGTTGAGCCCGAGGTACAGAAGCGTCGCCTGCGGCACGGCGGTCACATGCGCCTTGCCGGACTTTGTCAGTGCGGCGAGATCGTCCGGGCTCAGATTGCGCGCTACATCGACATCGCCGTTCTCGAGCAGCAGGCGCTGGCTCGATGCTTCCGGCACGTGACGCAACACAATGCGCTTCATCGCGAGCGGTAAGCGATAGCCGTCGAAGCGCTGCAGCACGATGCTGTCGTTGGCCGTCCACTTGACGAGCTTGTAGGCGCCAGAGCCCGCCTCGTTCGTGCGCAGCCAGTCGTTGCCGAAGTCATTCGCTTTCTGGTGCGTGAGCAGCAACTGCTTGTCCACCACCGATGCAGGCCACGCGCCGAGCACGTTCAGGACAAACGTCGGGGCGTATTTCTGGTCGGTCGTCACACTGACAGTTGTGTCGTCAGTCTTTTTCACGTTGTTGAGCACGTTGTCCCTGGTCAGACCGATGCCTTGCAGCACGGCGGCCGCACCTTTGTCGAGCAGGACCGTGCGCTGGATCGACCAGGCGACGTCGTCGGCGGTCAACGGATTGCCCGAGTGGAACTTGAGACCCGGACGGATCTTGAACGTGAAGGTCAGGCCGTCGGGGCTGACGGTCCATGATTGCGCGACATCGCCGTTGAACTTCGACGGGTCTTTCAGATCGACTCGCACCAGCCGGTCATAGGTATTCGCCACATATTCTTCTGGCACCAACTCGTAGACTTCGCCGGGATCGAGCGTGGTGAATTCGTCGAGGAACGTCGCCATGACGAACATGTCTTTCGGCGTCGCCGCCGTAGCGGGGCTGGCCGCTGTGAACGACAGAGTCAAGGCGGAGGCGAGCGCTGCCGCCGCCAGTGCATTGCGCAGTACCAGTTTCATACTCGCTCCATGAGGGAATGGGGTAGAGCCTGTCAGGGACCAACGGATGGGAAAATCGAAAGCCACTACATGAGACGTAACGGACCGCTTTCACTGTTATCGATCAGAGGCAGAGCACGGGAGCGTGGCAGCTCGTAATGCCACCATTCGTTCTTGATGTGCGCGAAGCCCGCGGCGTGCATGATGCCGAACAGTAACAGGCGGTTGCGCTGCACGTGCTCGGGTAGGCCCGGATGGAAGTGCTCGGATTGGATCGTCATGGCGTCGAAGCCCGTGCCCATGTCGAGTTCGTTGCCGCCGGCATCGAGCAGCGTCAGGTCGATCGCCGTGCCGCGGCTATGGTTCGAACCACGGCCAAGCTCAGCGACGTAGGTGGGGTCGGGCAGGAAATCCCACAGCACCTGCTGCGCCTGGGGCGGACGGTAGGCATCGAAAATCCGCAGCGTCAGGCCGGCGTCGCGGGCAATCGTCACTGCCTTCCGCAAACCGGCTTCGGCCGGTTCGAGCAGCAGGCAGTGGGCCTCCTTGTAGATGGGCTTGCCGGTCAGGTTGCGCTCGGTGGCATAGACGAGGTCGATGTCGACGCCATGCGTGGCGGGCGTGATTTCGATGAGTCGCGGTTCTGTCATGGAGGGCGCGGTGGAATTTCGAATGAGAGGTTTCAGCGATCGAACTGGTAAATTCGCCTTGCAGATTCGCAGCTATGGCCGCGTCAAAAGCCCGAGGATGCGCGGATCCTGGCGCACCTCAATGGCCATGGTGATTTCAATGCGTAACGCATCTTGGTGGGCGGGATTGAGAATGAAGTTAAAGGCAAAAGGCATCACGGCACTGGGCACCTTGAGAAGGGCAGAAGTCGCATGCGCGAGCCACTCCGTCCCGGCGGCCTGGGTCCAAGCCTGGTCGTCGCGCCAATCGGGCGGAAAACCACCCTCTTCCATTTCGGCGATCGTAATGCCGTCGTCGACCTCAACCTTCAGCAGCTGATAGGTATCGGGGAGATCCGCGGTACCGCTGATTTCCTGATGCACGAGCGTTTCCAGAAGGGCGCCAGCAGGGTGCTCTGCCAGATAGACCACAGGTTGCCCTGCAAAATGCCATCTCCCGGGTGCGCGAAGGCCGCCAATTCCTTTCAGATCGGCAAAGTTGCTGATTCTCCATAAGACCATCAGGCGAAGTATCCTTCGTCGATCTGGATCAATGCGTCTTCAACCAGACGCGCCCCGTGTTCGGTGCTGGCCATCTCAAGGGCACTGCGGCCTGTGAAGCGCTTCTGCGGGTTTCGCAGCCAGTGCATCGCTTTTGCAGTGTTTCCGAAGACCGCCGCCGCCTGTGCCAGGATGCGCGCCAGACGAATCGCCCGGTCGGATTCGTCGGTTGAGAGACGTTCGTGCTGCTGACGCCTATGAGTTAGGGTGCGACGTGGGATGATGAATGCGAGTTCATCCGCCTTCAGTCCCTGAGCCGTCAAGCGGTCGATCACTTCAACGGCCACGCGCTCGCTAGCCAACTCGGCGAGATCGGTCTCGTTGCGAATGCGCGCGTCAAGCAACTGCCCGAGCATCGTCAGTTCCGCCCGGCGCGGATTGCCGGCTCCGGTGGGCACGAAGGCAATTGTGGTCATGACAGCTCCGTTTCGGCAAAATGCTCACTCATTATAGGCATTTTGCCGAAGTTGCGCTTGGCGGATAGTGGCATCCGACTGATCTAGTCCGGCCATCGGGGTGTCGTTGCCGTCGGCTTGCATGGTTTTTATTCCCACGCGTGGCCAATTCGAAGTGCGGCTGGCAGGGCGTCGAGAACATGCTTCCTTCAGGAGGTTTGCAGAAAGCTGTTCCCAAGGGCAACCTACGAGGTGATTTTGCACCTTTTCAGCCAGGCTCCTAGTGCAACGCTGAATGAATTCCGATGATAGCGCCCGATGCGGGTGCCGGTGTAATGCGGGAGAAGTAAGGCCTTGGTTAACAAGTGACGCCTCCTTCAGGTCTGAAGACGACGAAAAAGAAGAGAAGCGAGTCGAACGCACTGTATATCCGCCGATTTCGTTGGATAAAACATGACAAATTCGGAATTGCGTCTCACGTGGGATTCAGAGTGTCCCGCGCCTTACGAATCGATGTGGAGCTTGGCAGCGAAAGTGCAGGCACTCAATTTTTTGCGAGAAAGCGAAATGCGAGCCTTGTTGTTGCCGACAGAGCCTGCTGACTGCCTTGTGCCCGGTGACCTTCATGGCAAGAGCAAGGGGACAGCAAGCGGCAAAAGAAGTCAACGAAAGCGACCAAGCCGATGCGCGCACAGACGTGGGTATCGGAGTGCAGCGGTCATTGCACACCACCGACCAAGGGCGAGTCATCGGCCTTTGCCGACATTGGGACGGGCTGCGTTCTACGTCAGGAATGCGACGGGTTGCTGACGGTGGCGGCATCCAGCAGCCGGATGACAGCTTCCTGCATTAGCGAACTCACACTCCCGACCCGCTGCCTTCGTCTGAACCAAATCTGTGACTGACCGCTGTCCGATGTGAAAGCGACCGTCATCAGTCGTCACATGGGGCATCGCCAGTCCCCCCGCTCGTACCTGGGTCATTGACGCTCGGTTCCCGCTATCATCCTGCGTACGATACCGTTACCAAGCGAAGCCGTTCGATGAAGATTCAGCAT
The DNA here is from genome assembly GCF_012689525.1 of Paraburkholderia aromaticivorans. NCBI lineage: Bacteria > Pseudomonadati > Pseudomonadota > Betaproteobacteria > Burkholderiales > Burkholderiaceae > Paraburkholderia > Paraburkholderia aromaticivorans. The sequence continues at coordinate 1,769,909 of NZ_CP051514.1, read as the reverse complement.
TTGCGATGCTTTGCTTACGTTGCAGAAAAAGGCAGCATGCGCGCGGCGGCCGAAGAACTCGGACTGTCCGCTACAGCCGTTAGCCTCGCCCTCCGCGAACTGGAGCGACACACGGGTGCTCCACTCTTTACCCGCCAGCCGCAGGGCGTGGCGCTAACTTATGCTGGCCGCAGGCTGCTGGCCCACGCGCGGTTGATCCTCGCGCAGATCGATCGCGCGGAAGAAGAGATCGAGCAGATTCGTGGCCTGAAAGGCGGGGCCGTGACGGTCGGCGTCACGCCCTGGATAACGCAGACCATCTTGCCGCGAGCACTCGCCGATTTCCAACGCCTGCGCGCCGATGTGCGCCTCGATTTCACAGAGGCAATCGGCACCTCGCATGCCGGTCTGCGAGACGGGACGCTTGATTTTTCGATCGGCCTCGCGCCGCCCAAAGCCCAGAGCGCCAACTTCATTTCACGCGACCTGTTTTCCTGTGGGTTGGCGGTCGTCGGACGCATTGGTCACCCGTTTTCCAGTTGCACTTCGCTTCGGGACCTCGCGGATCAGAGCTGGGTCATGACGATGCGCGAAGACATGCACGAGCAGAGGCACAGCAACATGCTGGCACGTCATGGTCTCGCGCTAAAGCCCGACCAGGTGCACTACGCGCGCTCCACGCTGGTTTCGATTGCGATGATGGAAGGCAGCGACATGCTGACCGTCTGCCCGTGGCCGCTGGTTGAATCGCCGCTGTTACGCATGCGGATGGCCGCGTTGCCCATCCAGGACGAACTACCCGAGATGACAACCAGCCTTGTCATGCGACGCGGAGATACCCCAAGCGCCACAGCGCAACTGATGGTGGAATGCTTTATCGAAGCCGGCAAAGCCTGCCGTGATAGCACCGAGCCAGCCATTCGCCGGATGATGACGTCAGTCGAATTTGTCGAACCCGACTGAACGGCGGCGCCGACGTGTAAAGTAAAACATTACACCAAATTGTTTCGTTGGCTATGACCGCCCGCCCGGTCACTCTACGATCGTGACACTGGTTCCTGAATGAACCGAATTTTCTGTCACGAGGCGCCAATGGCAACGCAAGAGATATCTCCAGCACTGACCATCGCACCGGGCGCTCGCCGCCGTGCGATCGTTTCATCGGTAATCGGCAATGGGCTGGAATGGTTCGATTTCGGCATCTTCAGCAGTTTCTCGATCATCATTTCGAGGCTGATGTTCCCGCCGCAAAGCGGTCCGGCGATGCTGATGGTCGCGTTCGCAACATTCGGGATCGCGTTTGTGGTCCGGCCTTTTGGGGGCGTGCTGCTGGGCATGTACGCTGACCGCGCGGGCCGCAAGGCCGCGCTGTCAGCAATCATCATGATGATGTCGGCGGGCACGCTGCTAATCGGCCTCACGCCGACTTACGCGACTATCGGAATCGCTGCGTCGGCTCTGATCGTGTTTGCACGCATGCTGCAGGGTTTTTCGGCTGGGGGCGAATTCGCCAGCGCCACCGCGATGCTGCTCGAATATTCCCCACTGGGACAGCGCAATCTGATTGGCAGCTTCCAGGCGTGTTCGCAGGCGTTGTCATTCGCTCTTGGCGGCGCCGTCGCCTATCTGTTACTGCACAATCTGACGACCACATCGCTGCACGAGTGGGGCTGGCGTCTGCCGTTCCTGTTCGGCTCGCTGATCGGCCCAATTGGCTACTACATCCGCTCGCGCGTCGATGAGTCGCCAGAATTCGCTGCGTTCATCAAGCAGAAGCGACATACACCACGCGACCGACTATCGTTAGTCGGCATCGTGCGATGCTATCCCCGGCAAATGCTCGGGACCCTGGGCATTGTCGCGGTCTGCACCGCTTCGTCGTATGTCGGACTCATCTACATTCCGCTGTTTGCCAGCGGACAACTCGGCATCGACGCGGGCACGGGCCAACTTGGCATGCTCGTCGGTGCACTCGTGCTGCTTGTGATGTGTCCCATCACCGGTTACCTCGCCGACCGATATGGCCGCCGCCGGGTGATGGTACCCGGGATGCTGCTTTACGGCGTGCTCGCCTACCCATTGCTCGCGTCGCTGATTCACACACCGGGCGGATCCAGCCTGATCCGCTTCGAACTGATTTCGGCGTTTCTCATGAGCTTCTTCTGGGGACCGTCAGCGGCAGCACTCGCTGAAGCCTTTCCAGTGCAAATCCGCTCGACCGGCATGGCGATCGTCTACAACCTCGGCGCGATGTGTTTCGGCGGTCTTGCGCCGTTGATCAACACCTGGCTCACAAGGGTTACGGGTGACCGGCTCGCTCCCGCCTGGTACATCGCCGCGAGCGTCGTCCTGGGAATTACCGGTGTGTTGGTGATGACCCAGCGCGAATCACTTGCGCAGCACTCCCGCCAGCACGCCTGAGCGACAGACACCCCCCGGTTTTTTGACTACACCCGTTTCGCAATGAAGGTTGCCGGCCCAAAGCCGGCCGACCGGCTCGGCTTCGTGCCGACGATTGCGCCAGCTCGCATCAACAACACTGGAGACAATTCTTGAAGCGCCTTATTGCAGCGACGTTAGTGCTACCTGTCTTATGCCCGACCGCCTGGGCTCAATCTTCAGTGACGCTGTTCGGCAGTATCGACAACGGGCTGACCTACGTGAACAACTACGGCGGCCACTCGCTAGTGAAGATGCAGGACGGCATCAACAAATCGAATTCGCTCGGCTTTAGCGGTTCGGAAGACCTCGGCGGCGGGTTGCGCACATTCTTCAAGCTCGAAAACGGCTTCTCGGCGAACACTGGCGCGCTCGGCCAGGGTGGCCTGATGTTTGGCAAGCAGGCTTACGTGGGCATCGGTGACCGATCGATCGGGGAGCTAGCGATGGGTCGCCAGTACGACTACACGGTGCTGCTGGAACACTATCTGCCGTGTCTGAACTGCGGACTGTTCGGCGTACAGAACGCGGACCTGGATCGTGTGTCCGGCGAACGCCTGAACAACGCGGTGCAATTCAAGAGTGCGACGTTCGGAGGCTTCACGGGTGGCGTGATGTACGCATTCGGGCAGAACTCGGGCAACCTGTCGACCAATCTCGGCCGCGCGATCAGCGCAAACGTCCAGTACGCATACGATGGATTTTCCGCTGGCGCGGTGCTGACCGACATCAACCAGGCGCCCGTCTTTGCAGGTCTGACGGGCGCAGCGACGGTGCTGGGCCGAGCCGTCACACCGACCACCACGCTGGTCGTCGACAACCAGCGCATCCTCGGCATCGGCGCGAACTACGCATACGGAGCGTGGAGTGCCGCTGCGCTTTACACGAACACTCATCTGAAACTCGCCGGCCGCACCGCGACCGACCAGGTGCTGCATCTGGGCGGCGACTGGCATGTCCGGCCCGACGTGGTTTTTGCGGGCAAGGTGTCGTTCGACCGCTTCGAGGCGTCGCGCTGGTACACGGCAACCGTGGGTTTTGACTACCTGCTCTCCAAGCGTACCGACGTGTACATCGATCTCGACGCGCAAAAGGCGAGCGGTCCGGGCACGGTCGCATCGATCGCGCTGACTGCGCCGTCTTCGACCGACCATCAGTTCGTGTCGCGCGTGGGCATCCGTCATCTGTTTTAAGGCGCTGCCGGCGCGCGTTTGCCGGTATGCCCGACGTCAGATGACGGCGGGCATATGTCTTTTTCGAGGATCTCAAGATGGGAAGCATGCAATCCGGAATCGCAGAAACCACCCTGCCGACCGACCTCTGGCGCTGGGACGCGTGGCAGATCGCGCAGGCAATCGCCCGCGGCACGATCTCAAGCCGCGAGGCGGTAACAAGTTGTCTCGCGCGCATCGACGCAGAAAATCCACGCATCAACGCGCTGACGCACATCAATCGCGATTCAGCCTTGCTCGCCGCCGATCAGGCCGATGCACAACGCGCTGCCGGTGCAACGCTGGGCACGCTGCATGGCGTACCGATCACCGTAAAGTGCAATGTTGACGTAACAGGCGAACCGACGACGCATGGCGTCGTCGCCAAACGTGACCTGCTTGCGCAGACGCACAGTCCGGTCGTTGCAAATCTGCTGAATGCGGGCGCGGTGATCGTTGGACGAACGAACACGCCGGCATTCTCGATGCGTTGGTTCACCGAGAACGCTCTGCACGGTCGCACGCTGAACCCGTGGCGTGACGACATCACGCCAGGCGGCTCATCGGGTGGCGCCTCGGCGGCAGTGGCCGCTGGCATGTGTCCCATGGCACACGGCAACGATCTGGCCGGTTCGGTGCGCTATCCCGCCTACGCGTGCGGCGTCGTGGGGCTGCGTCCGACCGCCGGCCGCATTCCGTCGTTCACGCCAAGTTCCGGCGAACTGCGAACGTTCGCCGCTCAATGTTTTGCCGTTCAAGGTCCGATAGCCAGGTCGGTGCAGGATCTGCGCATCAGCCTCGCGGCGATGTCCGTCGCAGACGGCCGCGATCCGAACTGGGTGCCCGCACCGCTTGCCGGCCCGGCTATCACCGGTCCCATCAAGGTCGCGCTCGTCGACGAAATCGACGGCCTGCCTATCGACCCAAAGGTGTACGAAGCGTTGCAGCAGTCCGCACGCTGGCTGACGGAGGCCGGCTATGTGGTCGAACGCGTAGCCCCGCCCGAGATGCGTGAAGGCTTCGACATCTGGATGACAATCGCGATGACTGAGATATCGACAGGCTTCGCAGATGCCATCGACACATACGGGGACGATGGCGCGCGGCAGGCCCTGCGCGGCATGCTGGCCCGGTTCGGCACCGACACCTCGCTTGAAACCTATGTGCAAGGCCTGGCGCGGCGTGATCGGCTGCGTCGCAAATGGAATGCGTTCTTCGAGCAGTATCCGGTCGTCCTCATGCCGACGTCGCTCGACACGCCGTTTCGCTGGGGTCTGGATCAGGAAGGTGACGACACGATGTCCCGCATTCTCGATGCGCAGTTACCACTCAAGCTCGTTGCGGCACTGAATTTCCCTGGCGTGAGTGTGCCGACAGGCGTACACGATGGCGTGCCCGTCGGCGTGCAACTTGTCGCGGGCGCGTTCCGCGAAGACCTCTGCCTCGCCGCTGGCGAGGCAATCGAGCAACGCGCGCAGATGCCGTTCGCTTTCTGATTTCCCGGGCAGCGTTTGTTGGGCGTGCGGCCGGTTGCGGACGCCTGGCATCGCTGTCGATTTGACCTCACCCGACCCGATCTGTTCACATGACTCATCCACTTATCGAGGCGCTGCGCGAACAGGCCTCACAGTTCATTGCACTGCGCCGCGATCTGCATCGTCACCCTGAGTTGGGTCTCGCCGAAACTCGTACGTCCGATCTGATCGCAGGACAGTTGACCCGCTACGGCTACCATGTCACACGCGGCATTGCACAGACGGGCCTCGTTGCCACCCTAAAACGCGGTGACGGGCATAAGCGTCTCGGGCTGCGTGCCGATCTCGACGCGCTGCCAATTCACGAGGCCACCGGCATGCCCTGGCAAAGCGTGAACGATGGAGTGATGCACGCATGTGGCCACGACGGTCACACCGCCATGCTGATGGCCGCCGCACATTATCTTGCCAAAGAAGGCCGATTTTCCGGGACGCTGCACTTGATATTCCAGCCCGCCGAGGAGCATCCCGGCGGTGCCAGAATCATGATCGAAGAAGGGCTATTCGATCGATTCCCATGCGACGCCGTGTTCGCGATGCATAACATGCCCGGCATTACGCAAGGGCATCTGGTATTTCGGGAAGGTCCCACGATGGCATCGAGCGACGACGTCACGATCATCCTCACGGGTCGCGGCGGACACGGCGCGATGCCGCATCGCGCATCGGACCCGATTGTCGCCGCGTCCAGCATCGTGATGGCGTTGCAGACCATCGTGTCGCGCAACGTCGACCCGCAAGAGACGGCGGTCATCACCGTCGGCGCATTGAACGCAGGCAAAGCCAACAATGTGATCCCCGACAGCGCACAACTCGAGCTAAGTGTGCGGGCACTCGATCGCGGTGTGCGCGATCTGCTGGAAACGCGGATATGCGCTCTCGTCAGCGCACAAGCCGGGAGCTTCGGTGTAGACGCCGAAGTGCGCTATAAGCGCGACTATCCGGTACTCGTCAATTCGGCCGACGAAACCGCCTTCGCGCGAAACGTCGGGATCGAACTACTGGGCACGGAACACATCACGCCGCAAGGCCCAGCACTGACGGGCAGTGAAGACTTCGCGGTCATGCTGGAACATCGCCCCGGCAGCTATCTTCTGATTGGCAATGGTGCGGGCGACGGTGGCTGCATGGTCCATAACCCCGGCTATGACTTTAACGATGATAACGTCGCCATCGGCGGCGCCTATTGGGCACTGCTTGCCGAACGTTATCTGAACAACTGAGCGACTGAGGAAAGACGGTGCGCACCTGGGTGGTGTTCACCCGCGCACCCTGAAAAGCTATGGATGACATCGACCAGAAACTAATTGCCTTGCTACGTGCAGACGCGCGTACCAGCGTGGCGACGCTCGCGGCAAAGCTGCGGGTCGCACGCGGCACGATCACGCACCGGCTGCGCCGCCTTGAAGGCGCCCAGGTGATTGTCGGTTATACCGTGAAGCTTCGTCCCGAAGCTGCGCCCGACGAAATCCGCGCGTGGATGGGCGTCCAGGTGGAAGGCAATCAGACCCGCGAAGTGATTGCGAGTCTGCTCGGCGAACCCGGGGCCGTCGCATTGCACGACACGAATGGCCGCTGGGATCTGTGGGCGGAACTGCGCGCAAGTTCACCGGTAGAACTGTCGAAAGTGCTTGAACGCGTTCGCCTCATCAAAGGCATCCGGCACACCGAAACGAGCATCCTGCTGAAAAGCTACAGATAAGAGCGGCCGCCTTGTGACGGCCGCTCTTATCGCGCGTCAGGCGAGCGCAGCGAGCTTGATGTCGGCGCATTGCGACTCGAGCACGCCGAACAGATTCTTCGGATCGGATGTCTGCGGGATCAGCTCAACCATGTCGCCGATTCCAAATTCGGCAGCCATATCGCGGATGAATGTCAATGCGGACAGGTCCTCCAGAGCGAAGCCAACCGAATCGAACACGGTCACATCAATGTCGTGCCTGCGGCCAGCAGCCTTGCCAGATAGGACCTGCCACAGTTCAGTCACCGGAAAGTCCGGCGCCATCTGCTGGATATCGCCCTCGATGCGCGTTTGCGGTTCGTACTCGACGAAGACATCAGCGCGGGCAAGGATATCCGCGTGCAATTCCGTTTTCCCCGGACAATCGCCGCCTACCGCGTTGATGTGCATTCCCGGCACAACCATATCGGACGTGAGGATCGTTGCGTTGGCTTTATCAGCTGTCACGGTCGTAACGATGTCCGCGCCTCGTGCTGCTTCCGCGGCGCTGCTGCAGACGATCACGTTCAGGCGCTGGTCGACGAGATTGGCGACGAGTTTAGCCGTTGCGTTCGGATCGACGTCATATACACGCAATGTGTGAATGCCAAGAAGGTCGCGGAAAGCGATTGCCTGAAATTCGCTCTGTGCACCGTTTCCGATCAGCGCCATCACCCGGCACTCCGGACGCGCCAGCTTGCGCGCTGCGAGCGCCGACGTTGCAGCTGTGCGGATCGCTGTCGTCAGTGTCAATTCAGACAACAGGCGCGGCGCGCCCGTATCGACGTCGGCCAGTACGCCGAACGCCATCACAGTGGGCAAGCCTTGACGCGTGTTCTTCGGATGTCCGTTTACGTATTTGAAGGCAAATTCTTTTGAGTCCGCGATCGGCATCAGTTCGATCACGCCGTCCTCGGAGTGACACGCGACCCGTGCGCTCTTGTCGAAATCGAGCCAGCGCAAAAAGTCGCGCTCAATGCGTTCGGCCATACCTGCGATACAGCGCGACAGACCGGCGCGTTGTACAAGGCGAACGACGTCATCGGCGCCCAGATAGACGCAACGGGGAAGGTTGGAGTGCATGGGTTATCTCCTGATGGGTTGAATGATGAGAAGAGTTTCCCAAAGTCGCGCGTCAGTCGATAGCGACTCAAATGCAGCTTTTCTTGCAGGTTTTTGTCGAACTGACAAGATTGGCTGCCAGAGTGACCGGTCCCGCTTTGTTTTGCACGAATTTCGCGCTCGCACGAAGTGGGGCGATTGCACAAACATAGCGTCGGATGCTCGTTGTCGGGCGTCTCTTGTCGGACATGCTCACTGGCATCTGATATGAACGGGTACTACCGGCCAAGAGCGGTCCTTGGTCAGCGCAGTCGCGTTGCCATTCGTACGTCACCTCCACCTGGCATCAGTGGATGACATAGTCGCGCAACTGAAGGCTGAGACGGGCAGCGATGTACAGGGTTTTGCGGGCGATCTCAGTACAGCCGCGGCGGCCGACGAACTCGCAAGACGCTATCCAGACGTGGAAATCCTGGTCAACAATCTGGGTATCTTCGAGCCCAAGCCGTTTGAGGAGATTCCCGACGCGGACTGGTTGCGTTTCTTCGACGTCAACGTCTTGAGTGGCGTACGCCTCGCTCGTCTGTTTCTGCCCGCGATGAGGCGTGCCAACTGGGGGCGCATCATTTTCATTTCGAGCGAAAGCGGGGTGCAGATTCCAGCCGAAATGATTCACTACGGGATGACAAAAACCGCGCAGCTTGCGGTCTCGCGTGGGCTCGCTGAAGCCGTTGCCGGCACGGGCATTACAGTCAATAGCGTGCTGCCGGGGCCGACGAAATCGCGCGGTGTGGGCGAGTTCGTGGAGGCCCTTGCAAGCGCGGACGGCAAGTCGTTTGAAGTATTCGAAAAGGAGTTCTTCGAGAAGGTCCGTCCCACATCGCTCATCAAGCGCTTTAGTTCGCCGCAGGAAATTGCGTCCCTCGTGGCCTACATTGCCAGTCCACTTTCGTCGGCAACGACGGGAGCAGCATTGCGGGCCGATGGGGGAGTGATAAAGAGCGCGTTCTAGCCTCACGCCGGCGCTGCGCCGGCGTCTCCCCAACTTTTCCTGCTCAATATTCCGACGCGATCGGCCGGGACTTCTCTTTTTTTGCGCCGTTGACGATCAGGCGTGGGTCCAGAGGGTCCATCGGCGTTTTTGGGGTAAATATTCCCATCAGGGTGCTTGCTGGCAATTACCACCCGTCAACGGGTACGGGAAACGCCGACATTTTGCCGACCGATGTCACCGTATGAATGACCGTTGTACTCTGAAGTGCCGCCTTGGCCGCGGCGCCGGCTTGATCGGCAAAAGTGGGTCGATGACGGTCGGTCGTCGCGAATCTCGCGGCACGCCGCCGCGGAGTTAGTACCCCTGCCTGAAGCACGTGTGAGGCGATCACCGTCCGCTTAAATTTGGCAGCCCGGGCCTCTTTTGTCGTTCGTCAGTCCGTGGCACTACCGTCCAATGCAGCGCCGCTCTCGCGGTCCTTGTCCCGAGTCGCGGCGCCGACTGTCTTCCTGCGCCATGTCGCTGGCGGCTCACCGAACTCCCTCTTGAACGCGCGATTGAATGAGGCTTCCGATTCGTAACCAACAGCCTCGGCGACCGACGCTAGCGACGAATCAGTGAGGCGAAGCTGCCGCGCGGCGAGTTGCAAGCGCCACAAAGCCAGATACTGCATCGGTGGTAGCCCGACCAGTTCGGTAAAGCGCTGTGCCAGCCCCGAACGCGAGATGCCTACCTCGCGGGCGAGAGCTTCAACAGTCCAGGCGTACACCGGCCGAGCATGCATCAGCGCGAGCGCCCGTGCGACGAAACGATCACGCAATCCCGCCAGCCAGCCCTTGCGGTCCCCGGCCATCGTGCCTACGTAACGACGCACCGCTTCGACGAAGACCAGCTCCGCAAGCTTGGCCAGCACCGTGGCGCTGCCCGCCTGCGCCGAGGCCGCCTCTTCGGTCGCAAAGCGCAGTGACGATTCGAGCCATGACGCGCCGGGTCCGCGCATGCCCACCTTGAACAGCCTCGGCAGCGCGGAAAGCAAAGGATTTCTCGAATTGTCCTGCGTTGCGAGAAAGCCGCACACCATGCGAGTGAGCTCCCCGCCGCCGCCGTGGACGAGTGTCATGACTTCACCCGGTTTCGCCTCGACCTGATTTGCCAATAGCGGCGCCAGGAACTCCGGCAACAGATCGGTGGAACTGCCTAACACGTGGGTCTCGCCCTGCGGCACCACGATGACATCCCCTGCCTCCGCCTGCAGCATGCTCGCCGGATCGCCTGGCAGCATCGCCCAACACCTTCCTTCTGTCACGAGATGGAACGAGACGACGCGCTCGGAGCGCGGCAAGTATGCCGAACAAAGCGCCGAATCAGCTTGCCCGATGACGCACCAGGGCGCAGAGAAGCTGCCGTCGAGGTGGACTGCCCCGGTCAACTGGATGACGCGCAAGACATCGGAGAGAGCATCCATGGCAGCGGTTGCGCGATGTTGGGGCCACGCACAAGAAAGCTGGACGCCCGGCTATTCAATGTCGCGCCTACCGTCGGGATACTAGCACCATGCCTGAAGGCCAACACACGACAAGAAGATTCGATCGGGGAGGGCAGCCATGAGGGTCGTGGCGTACTCCGCGAACCAGGCGGGTCAAGTATGAGTTGTATGCGCCTGCTCCAAACGAACTTGGTGATTTCGCAAACCCATGTGGCCGTCGTGCCGTCGACGAGCGCTCCCACTGCTTTGCTCACATCAACCGCAACGCCGTGAGGTTGAGCGGCGCAGGCGTGGAGGGACAAATGCGAATCACCGGCTTGGACCCTAGCCGACGTCGTCAGTCTTTAGACATGCCTCGACCGCGTTTTCACAGCAAAATCAGCCCGTCTCTCAGGAGTGTGTCATGTCCGCAGTCAATTCACCTTCCTTGCACAATACCGATCTCGCCACAATCGGGATCCGGCATGCCGTTGCCGACATTCATCAACCTGTCTCGCAACCGTACGTCGATACCGTGCGCTACGCGAAGTGCGTGGAAGTGTCCAAGCGCATCCGGTGGGACATTGATCGTGACGTGCTTCGCCATCGCGAATTCGACTTCACGATGAAGTTTCTGCCTGACGGCCTGTCGTTCGTCGATCGCCTGCCGTTCCTTGACGTCATCGAGCGCCGCCTGCTGTCGCAGATCCAGGGTCGCTCGTATGCCAATATCTTTGGCCTGGTCGAGCGTTTCATCGGCGCCAAGATGCTCGAAGTGAGCCGCGACCACTGGCTTGGCGACCAGATCGCACTCGAGGCGCTGGTTCGCTTCACCGACGAAGAGCTGAAGCATCAGGAATTGTTTCGCCGCATCGAGACGATGATCGGTGCCGAGATGCCTCCGGGGTACACGTTCGAGCCGCGGCCCGATGACGTCGCATCAGTCGTGTTGGGCAAGTCGACCTGGTCGGTTCTCGCGCTGACGTGCCTCATTGAACTATTCACGCAGGCGCACTATCGAGCCAGCATCGAGCCCGACAGCGAGCTTTCGCCCCTGTTTAAGGATGTGTTCCTGTTCCACTGGAAAGAGGAATCGCAGCACGCGATTCTGGATGAACTGGAATGGGTACGCGAGAACGCGAAACTCATGCCGCACGCGCGCGATGCAGCCGTGGACGACCTGATTGCGCTGGTGGGCGCCGTGGACGCGATCCTGCAGGCTCAGGCGGCGGCAGACACGGGCTACTTCATCGGACTTTGCGACCGCTCCATGACGCCCGTCGAGATCGAGACCGTGACGTCCACTGTCCTTGCCGCGTATCGCTTCCAGTACATCGTGTCGGGCGTGCAGATTCCGCGGTTCGGCGAAATGCTCAATGCAATGATCTCGCCGGAACAAGCGCTACGGATTAGCGCCGCGCTCGCACCGATCAGGGGTTGACCGTAATCCAGAACACGGAGTTTCAATCATGGCATTAACATTCCCCTCCGGATTCGACGTCGCCGCTTTACGCGCAGGTCATAGCAACTTACGACCGTGTCGCGCGCGACCCCGCCGGCGAGTTTCACTTTCATCGCGGCCCGCGTCACGCGGCCGACTACCTACGATATGACGCTCACGAGCTGGCGTCCCTGCCCGATGCATGCACGGCTCGCTTTGCCGGCGTCGGCAATCCGCTGCGCATCGGCCCGATCCAACCAGGCGAGACAGTCCTCGACCACGCCTGCGGCGCTGGCATGGACCTGCCGCTGGCCGCTCGTCGTGTTGGACGAGGCGGCCATGCCATGGGCCTGAGCTGTCGCAGCCGAAGTGTTCGGGTGCGACGAATTCATAGCTCGAGTCGAGCGCGGTGCCGAACTGCCGCCATTGCCCAGCACCCGCACCCGAGCAATGCAGTGCAATCTTGGCGAGAACGACGGTCAGCGACTTTTTCAACAGCATCGTCTGTGAGCCGACGTTCGGAAATCGGTCACGCCTTGCCAAAAGATTGGACCAGAGCCCGAGCTGGAACATCCGCGGCTATGGGCGTATCACCGCGTTCACACGTCAGTGGAAGTTAGAGCGAGACCAGAGCCGTCAGCGAGACGGTACGGCCTGTTGGCTGCCACACCCGTGTTGTGATTTTGCTGATTCTGTCGACGAAGGAAATCGGTTCCATCAAGCCCTCTGGCACACCATAATCCAGACCGTGGGGAACGACAGCCCGGACCCTGGAAGGGCTGTTCATGCAAATCAGTACACTGTGTTTATAAAAGGGCTATCCATTTAGCTCCACATTTTCGCATTGTGGAAGCTGTTGACCTTTACGGCGTGATTTCCGAACCACTACATCGTCGTATGTAATGGGTGGAGTCACGACCGCTTGCTCAAGCAAGCGATAAAAGAGTAGCCCGCGCGAGCGCGAGGTGCGGCGGTTGAAGCGAAACACGAACTCGTCCAGGTAATGGTCAAGCTGCTCAGGCTTGACTGCGCCTTGATGCGTACCGAGCAGCCACCGCTTGAGTAGCGAGGCGACCCGGTGTACGCCTGGCAACACCACATGCGCCGGCGCAAGCGAACCCGGCGTGACCGTTCTCACGATCGTCCGCTCGTGTCCATAGATCTCGCCCAAGGGGAAATAGATCGGTGCACCGTCGGTCCGAATCATGGAGCCCGGCACTACGACCTCCTTCACAAAAGGTAGAACGTTAGCGGCACTTTCCCCGTCAATCCGTCGCAAGCGGATGCGTCCGAAGCCTTTGGGCTCCAGGATCTCTACGGCGATGACGATCACTGCTTTGGTTGTGCGCTTACTCTGGGTGGCATCACGAGCGCTTTCCCGACGTTCCCGGATAGCCAGATAGCTTTGATCGACCTCGACCAGGCCCTTGAGCTGTTCGCGTCCGGGACGAACCATCGCACGGCGGAAACGATGCAACATGGTCCATGCCGTCTGGTAGCTGCCCAGCCCGAGAACCCGTTGCAACCCGAGCGCGCTGACGCCTGACTTCTGACTCGTGATGTACCACGCCGCAGCCAGCCACACTTTCAGTGGAGTGCGGGTTTTGTCGAAGATCGTGCCCGACGTGACGGAGCATTGAAACCGGCATGCCCGGCAGACCAGCCGGGAGCGATCGGCCCGATATGGCTCATCGCGGTATCCGCAGCGCGGACAAACAAAGCCTTCACGCCAGCGCAATCGTTCGAGGTAGCGCAGGCAATCAGATTCACTGGAGAACCAGTCTTCGAACTGGCTCCACGTTTGCGGATAGTCTTGGCCGGCGACTGGCGTATGCTGGGCTTCGCTCATGCCGCCATCATGGCTCAGGTGGAGCTAGATGGATAGCCCTTGTTTATAAACAGTGTTTTGGCGTGTGCCACGAATTGCCACCGGACAAAGGTCATGATCCGCAAACCCGTACGGACTCTGTGGGCGGCTGTAGGGGTGACGGCGGCTTTGTCGGCTTGCGTGCAGTCGGGTCCGACGTACACCGTGTCGGCGCAGCAGCCGCTGATCGGCGGCGATACCGAGGTGCAGTCCGACACCGGCCTGTCGAGGGCAGTCCGGCTAGCGCTGGCTCGCGCGCCTGGTTTCAATGTGGCGGGCGTGTTTGTCCGTGCGCGCGACGGCGCGGTGTTCCTGAGCGGGACTGTGCATAGCGCCGATCAGATCCGCCAGGCAGAGCAAATTGCGCGGACCGTCCCGGGGGTACTTGTCGTGTCGAACAAACTGACGTTGTGGCACGGTGGGAATGGCTAAGCGTCCGCATCGCGTTGTGCAGTCGTCGCACGGCGAGTAACGCGTGCCGGGCACGTTATCCGAGGAAGATTCAATTCCGACCATTCGGACATATGTGCTGCTTACTTTCGCGATATCGCGGTCCAGCTCGGTCAGCCCGACCTTTTTTGTCATTGAGCGGGGAACGGACCAACGGCTACGTTCGGCCAACATGAAGCGTCATTCGCACGCACCGTTGCTCGGAAGTTCAGACGTCGGATCCACCCCAGAAAGCGGCCACTCAATTCGCGACGATGAACGTTGCTTCATCGGCCTTTGCATGGGTGCGCGGCGGCCCCCGCCGTTTCAATCGCAATCAGAGACGGCGGAGACGGAATGGCGTCCTTTGCTTGCAGGAAGCTGACCAACATCAACGGTAACGCCGTCGCGCCTGTCTGATTTCGCAGTCGGGCACCTTCACCGCGCCAGCCATTCGGGCTTGCTCGAACCCCGTGGCACGAGCACCGTCCTGAAGGTCCCGGGAGTCTTCGACAACACCACCTGGTCGGTCATGCCCTGATACGTGCCCAGCGGAGTCTCCGCCGTGAACAGATCGGGGGCGACGTAGGCATGCTCGTCGGAAGCTCCGGCGGTCGCTCGGGCATAGTCCCTGTCGAAGATGCCGAGCGAGAACGGCCACAGCACGGTTCGGGTCAGAGAAACGGTGACTCGATAGCTGCCACCCTCGATCGCACGCCGGCGCAGCGCCGCGAGTACGCCGACCGTGCCGAGCCAGCCCACCACGTTGTCGACAATGGGGATGATCGGCGGCGATTTCGGACGCGCGAGCGTACCTTCCGAATTGGGGTCGTTGCAGCAAAAGCATCACACATTTACCATCCTCTAACAACCGCGTGGGTAGTACCATTACCCCGCCTTGTGCCGCCGGCACCTCGCCGGATCAGACATCCGACTGTCATTTTATTGCCACAGAATCAAGTTGACCCCCACCCAGCGCATACGGGGCGGAATTTTGATTGTCCCTGACGCTACCCTGCCCAAACTCACGAGGGCGCACCCGCCATGTCTATGGTCATTGCCGCCGTTGCTGTAGGGTTCGGAGCCTTAATCATCGTACCGCTGCTCATACGGCAGTCACGGCGGCAAGATGCCGGGCACGGGCCGGTAAAGAGCAAGGTATGTATCGGCGGCACTGCGCAATCGAAAGACGCCAGAATGTCTGGTTGGCGCATCGCTAAGGTGATACCCGGCTTCGCCAAAGGCCGTCGTGCAAATTCTGCGGTTGACCGCGTTTTGACGACTGAGTTGGAACATCACGCCCGCGCGCGCGCAGCCAGGACGCCAGACACATCGAGAGGCTCTATCGAGCAGCAGCGAGTGGAGAAGTCTCTGCCCGGGAGCGAAACGCGCTTCCGAGCGATGCTGGACGCGGCTCCGGTGATGATCTGGATGTCAGACACGACTCGCCTTTGCACGTTTTTCAACAAGCCGTGGCTGGATTTCACGGGGCGTACGCTCGAGCAGGAAATGGGCAACGGGTGGTCGGAGGGCGTGCACCCGGACGACTTCGAGCGGTGCCTGAATGTATATGTCTCATCGTTTGACGCGCGCAAGAATTTCACTATGGAATACCGTCTGCGCAGGCGGGATGGGGCGTATCGCTGGCTCCTCGATACCGGCGTGCCCCAGGTGGACGCGGTCGGCACGTTTCTCGGCTTTGTCGGTTCCTGCGTCGACATCACGGATCTCAGACAAGCTGAAGAAAAATTTCGGGGTGCTCTCGAATTTCTGCCCGTTGCAATTCTTATGCTCGATCAACAAGGCCGGATCGTGCTGGCCAATGAGCAAACCGAAAGGCTCTTTGGGTATCGACGCAACGAACTGGTCGGACAACCCGCGACGATGCTCGTCCCGCAACTGATGACCAGTAGCAGATCCGGGCCGCCGCCGGAGGCTTTAACGATGGGAGCAGCTCGCGATCTGCTCGCGCAGCGCGCCGACGGGACGGAGTTCCCGGTCGAGGCCAATCTAAATATGGTTCGATTCGAAGTGGAAGTGTCTGTCCTCGCTACCATCGTGGACAGGACCGATCGAATTGAACTGCATCGGCACAGGCAGGAACTGGCCCACCTCGCGCGACTATCGACGATGGGCGGACTGGCGGCTTCGTTTGCCCATGAGTTGAATCAGCCGCTTACGGCCATCCTGAGCAACACCGAGGCAGCCCAGCAGCTTATGGAATCCGATCCGGTTGATCTCGATGAAGTGCGCGAGATACTGAAGGACATCGTTCAGGACAACGCTCGAGCGAGCGAAGTAATCCGGGGAATTCGCGCTCTCGTCAAGAAAGGCGTCCCGGAATTTGCGTCGCTCGACCCCGCCGTTGTGATCCGCGATGCCGTGCGGCTGCTACATAGCGATGCCATCCAGCGCGGCATACGTGTGTCAGCAGACTTCCGCGGCGCCCCGGTCATGGTGTATGGCGACAAGGTCCAGTTGCAGCAGGTCATGCTCAATCTCCTGCTTAACGCGTTCGATGCAATGGACGGCTGCATGTCCAGCGACCGCCTCGTGACAGTACTCGTGACGCATGAGGGACCGCAGACAGTGCGCGTCGCTGTACGCGATAGCGGGTCCGGCCTTTCCGGCGACCAGCTCGCAGTGATCTTCAACCCATTTGTTACCTCGAAGCCCAACGGCCTTGGTCTCGGGTTGTCGATCAGCCGCGGGATTGTCGAGACACACGGTGGCAGCCTTTGGGCCGAAAACAACACGGATCGAGGCGCGACGTTTTATTTCACGTTGCCGATAGTGGACACTGCGTAGCTCAGGACGTCGCAATCGCGGTCGACTTCACCCGGTGCGATGTCTTTCCCCGGTTTACGAGCGGTCAGCGCCTCATCACTTCGACTTGTGCTGCGGTATGCGGGGACGCGGACTACAAGAATTCTTACTAGGCCGAATACCGGACGTTTCGCCGCATCCGCTCTTATGCCCGCCGTGGTCGAACTGAGCCGACCGCGTCAGGCAGCGGTCGGCTCAGGCTATGTCAAAACGCACGCCGCTTCGGCTCAACGCAAAAAGCGGCTCGTCAGAACGCCCTATATCGGCCTCGCGGCATCTCGGGAGGGGTAAAGTGATCTGGTCCCCGAAAAGTGGGCGCCATAAGGTTAATACTCGGCCTTGTGGAGGATGCGATGAAATCGGTATCGAGACGGAAGTACACGGAGGAGTTTCGCGCGGCGGACTGCGCAGCGAAGTGGGCGTGATCAACGAGAAGCGGGTTGGTCGTCTGATGCGTCAACACGGTTTGCAAAGCCCGGGCGGTTGAACCGGTGCCCAAGGGGGCCGACTGTCCAGAGCGGCGCGGATCGGATAGGGTGGCGACTTATCAACCCTTGATAGGGAAGCACGCAATGAACAAACAGGAACTGGTGGATGCCGTCGCCGCGCAGACCGGCGACAGCAAGGTCGACACAGGCGCGACGGTCGACGCGGTGATCGCGGCCATTAGGGGCGAACTGACGAAGGGCAAGACGGTGCAACTGATCGGCTTCGGGCGTTGCTGCGCTACCGGACACGCATAGTGCGTGTCGTCGCGGAAGCGCGTGGGCAGCGCGCGATGATCGAATCGCTCGACACCACGGGCAGGACCTTCGTGAGCACGGTGAAGTGGGGCAGCCTGCGCGAGCTTGGTGCCCAGCTTTTCTGAATTCGGTTAGCGTTCTGGGCAACTGACGATCATTCTGACTCGAATGTCGCTGCGGATCAGAATCTGCGCGATGCCCAAGACTAAAATGCGGCCGCCGGGGCGCTGAACGTTTTAAATAACGATATCTTCCTTCCATCAGTAGTGGCGGAAATTGGCCGCCCTGTATTTGCGCATGAACCACAGTCAGGGCAACACAATGCGACGCGTCATCGTCCGGAGATCGCCAGTTCACGGCAAGAGCGTATTTGCGATGCGCCCGCTTGCAGCGGGCGAACGTGTCCTTGAGTAAAAGGGTGAAATCACAGCGTGGCGGAACGCATTGCGCCGCCACCGGCGTGAAGGCGTCGCGGGACATACGTTCCTGTTCGGCCTGTCGGACGGGCGCGTGATTGATGGCAGTCGGGGCGGCAACAGTGCCCGCTGGATGAACCACGCCTGTACGCCTAACTGTGAGACCATCGCAGCGCCCAGACCGGCACGCACTTCGATCCGGTTTCCGTGAGGGACAGGAACTTGTCTTCGGTCACGTCCACCGTCAGCGGCGCGTCTTTTTCCTTCCAGTCCGGAATCAGTTCGTTGATCGCGCGCGGATCCATCACCGCGCCCGACAGGATATGAGCCCCGATCTCCGAGCCTTTTTCCAGTACGCACACGCCAAGTTCGGCGCCTTTTTTTCAGCCGCCAGCTGTTTCAGGCGGATCGCCGCGGACAGGCCAGCCGGGCCGCCACCGACGATCACGACGTCGTATTCCATCGACTCGCGCGGGCCGTACTGCTCAATGAGATTTGCGTCTGTCACGATGCGATGCCTTTTGTTTAGAACTGGTCTTCACTCAGCGCCAACATGCCTTCGTTGTTCTTCGCGCTGACGATGGATGCCTCGAGCGCGACGGTTTGGGGCAGGATGTGATCGGCAAAGAAGTGCGCGGTTGCGATCTTCGAGTCGTAGAACGACCTATCCTCAGCGTGCTTCTCAGAAGCTACCAGCAGGGCGCGCGCAAATTGCCAGCCCACCAGAACGATGGCAGCCAACTTCAGGTACGGCACGCCGCCAGCAAATACCGCATTCGGATCGCTTTTGGCGTTGGCGAGCATGAATTCCACTACGCTCGCGAGAGCTTGGCGGCCTGTCGCGAGCCACTTGTGCAGCGACCGGAACGCAGGGTTGGACGAAAACGACGCACAGTCTTGCAGTTCGCCCAGCGTTCGATCAATCTGGGCGAGGATTGACTTCGCGACCGCGCCGCCGTCGCGCAAAGTTTTGCGCCCGATCAGATCGTTCGCCTGAATCGCCGTGGTGCCTTCGTAGATCGTCAGGATGCGGGCGTCGCGATAGTACTGTGCAGCGCCCGTCTCTTCGATGAAGCCCATGCCGCCGTGGACCTGCACGCCCAGGCTCGCCACTTCGATCGAGATTTCCGTGCTCCAGCCCTTCACAATCGGCACGAGATATTCGTAGATGGCCTGGTGTTCCGCCTGCACGGCTTCGTCCGTGTGGCGATGCGCGATGTCGCTATGCGTGGCTGCGACGTAGGCGAGCGCTCTGGCGCCCTCTGTCAGCGCGCGCATTGTCAACAGCATGCGGCGCACGTCCGGGTGCTGGATGATCGCCACAGACTGCTTCGCGGATCCATCCACCGGCCGGCTTTGCACGCGATCCTTCGCATACGCGACGGCCTTCTGATACGCGCGTTCAGCAACGGCGATACCCTGCACACCCACACCGAAGCGGGCCGCATTCATCATGATGAACATGTATTCGAGGCCGCGATTTTCCTCGCCGATCAAATGCCCGATTGCGCCACCATCATCGCCGAACTGCAGCACCGCGGTCGGGCTTGCCTTGATGCCGAGCTTGTGTTCGATCGACACGCAATGCACGTCGTTGCGCTCGCCCAATGAGCCGTCTTCGTTGACGAGAAACTTCGGTACGGCAAACAGAGAGATGCCCTTGACACCCTCGGGCGCATCGGGTGTACGAGCCAGCACGAGATGGACGATGTTTTTCGCCATGTCGTGTTCGCCCCACGTGATAAAAATCTTTGTGCCAAATACGCGATACGTTCCGTCGCCTTGGGGCTCGGCGCGTGTGCGTACCATTGCCAGATCCGAGCCGGCTTGGGGTTCGGTCAGATTCATGGTTCCGGTCCACTCGCCGGAGATCAGCTTCGGCACGTAAGCGCGCTTCTGCGCTTCGGTGCCGGCCGTCAGGAGCGCCTCAATCGCGCCGTCGGTCAACAGCGGGCAGAGGCCAAGCGACAGGTTCGCGGCGTTCAGCATCTCGATACACGGTGTCGAAAGCAGTTTAGGCAAGCCCTGGCCACCGTATTCGACGGGGTGCACGACACCTTGCCAGCCGCCTTCGGCAAACTGGCGGAAGGCTTCCTTGAAGCCCGGCGTGGCGTAAACTTCGCCGTCGCGCCAGGTACTCGGATTTTTGTCGCCTTCAAAATTCAACGGCGCAATCACGTCCGCGTTGAACTTCGCCGCTTCATCGAGCACCGCCTGCGCAGTGTCGGCAGTAGCGTCCTCGAAGCCCGGGAGCGCCGATACGCGATCAAGATGGGCAAGTTCATTGATGACAAACAGCATGTCCTTGACGGGCGCCGTATAGCTCATGATGGATTTCCAGAAAACAATCGAAGAGGGGACGCGGGCAGGGCAGACGAGATGGCCCGGCACAGCAACAGTGAGCCGATCGTAGTCCCGATTGGGTGCGAATCGACTACCTAAATCGGCCCATCTATTGACAAAATCGGCCACGACTTGCGAAGCGGTCGGTCGTCGACGCGCGTTCTCCCCATTGCGCGAGTCAGCGGGTTCGGATGCCTTTCTTTGGTCCCGCCAGGCGGGTGCGGTCGCGCTCAGGGTTGCCGGCGGTACTCACCAGGCGTGCTGCCAGTCCAGTGCCGAAAGGCCCGATGAAATGCGGTGGGGTCGTCAAAGCCGACATCGCCCGCGATCGCGGCGATGGGGTCGTTGGTACCGGTGAGTCGCTGGATCGCGATATCACGCCGCAGTTCGTCCTTCAGCGTCTGAAACGCGGTTTCTTCTGCGGCGAGGCGCCGGCACAATGTGCGGACTGAATGGTGAAGACTCCGCGCGGCGTCTTCGACGGTCGGCACGTCCGGCAAACGGGACGCGAGATACTGTCGGATACGATGGCTCGTGAGTTGCTCGCTGAAGGAAACAAAAATCCAGTCCTCCGGAGCCCGTGCGAGAAATTTGCGCAAATTTGTCTTGCGCTGACGGATGGGCATGTCGAAATATGCCGCGCTGAAACGCATCTGCGTTTGCTGGCAGTCGAAATGAACAGGTCCGGGGAACAGGTACAGATGATCCACCGTGTGCGGTGGGCAGGAAAACGCGAACTCAACTTGCAGCAAGGGAATCTTCTGACCGATCAGCCACGATGCCACGCCGTGAGCGAGTTTTAGCATGAGCTGCTGCCCAAGCGTGCTGACGGTCGACGATGGATCAGGGTGAAGGGCAACGCCCGCGATCAAGCCGTCCCTACGCGATTCGAACCTGAAGTCATCGAGAACAATGTGAAAGAATTGCCCAAACCGATGCATGGCAATTTCCAGGTTGGGCGCATCGAGCAGGCTCAGGCAGAGAAACTTCAGTGTGCCGCTGCGCATCGGACGGGCGAAGATACCCGGCATTTCATCGTCGAATTCAATGGCGAGGGCACGGTATAAGGTCGAAAACTGTTCCTCTGTGACTCGCGCGCCTGGCTCGGTCAGAAGCGCCGGTGAGATGCTGGCTTCGTCCAGATATTTGCCGACCAGCCCCGGCCGTGCACCCGCGGCGGCAAGGAAACCGTTGACAAGTGAGATCGGGACGGTGGCGCTAGGTGAATGCATGGGCGTTGACGAGGGTCGTTGATGTCGGTCCACCACGACTGTCATTGTACGGCACCGTTCAGACCAGGTAGCAGGCCACCTGTATCTACAGGTCAAAGTCAGTGACGCCTAGCTGGACCGAGGGGGTATGCCAGTCCATCCAGTCGAAGTGTCCGGAAGTTTCAGCCCAGGCCCAATGTGTTTTTGGCATGCGCGTGGCCGGCGTTTCTGTTGGCGGCGCGTTCCTTTCGTGCTCGTTTTTTGCAACCGGGTAGAGACCGGTCGCACTCGCGTTTTCGTTCACTTCGTCCGGCTCGCGATTAAACACAGTTGATTTGCAAGACATAATAAATAGCAGGGTAGATGATTGAAGAAATCGATTGGGCGTTGCCGCCAATGTCACGCCGCAAGCAGTGAAAGCAATATCGCCCCGTGCCCAGAGAAGGATTTCGAGGCATCGCGAAAGTTTGCGGAATGAGTTCGACTCCGTGGGGACAATGCGCGCGACCCGAAAGGAGGTTACTGGCCGAATGTCTTCTCAACCACGATCTGATTCTTGACCGATGTCACA
The DNA here is from genome assembly GCF_012689525.1 of Paraburkholderia aromaticivorans. NCBI lineage: Bacteria > Pseudomonadati > Pseudomonadota > Betaproteobacteria > Burkholderiales > Burkholderiaceae > Paraburkholderia > Paraburkholderia aromaticivorans. The sequence goes on along the minus strand of NZ_CP051514.1, from coordinate 1,747,657 downwards.
CCTGGGACCGCTTTCGCGATGGCGGCCGCTGTGTCGATCTGAGACGCGGCCGGCACGGTTCCGTAAAGGGTAACCGCGCCGCTTTTTGCTTTCGCGCTGATGTTTGCGGCGTCGATGCTCTTCTCCTTGGCAATCGCCGTACGAACTTGCTTGGCCAGTTCGCGATTCGCTCGTTTAGCGGCTTTGGCATCGACTCCAGCCGATGCCGCTTTTGCAGATCCGGTTGAAGCAGCGGCTGTCTGGCCGGACTGAGCCCACGCGGTGATAGACGCCAGCGCGATCATTCCGCTAGCCGCCAACTTGAGTACAGTTGCTTTTTTCATCGATTTATCTCCAGTTTTATTGGTTAAGTGTGACAGTTCGTTTTCCTGCAATCTCGAATCGACTCGAGCATGAATTGACGTCGCCCTATCTTGCGTGCGTGCTGTCAGGCCCGGAGTTCATACAAGTCAGGTTTTCCCCGTGGCGGAGTTCGCCGCCGTTGCGTCGAATGCCATTACGATGTCGTTCCAGTCCTCGTCTCGCAAATAGCGCCGCGCGATGGGTAGTACCACGCCTTCTTCCCGTCCCAGATGCTCCCAGGTGAATTGCGCGTAAGCGCCTAGAGCCTGTTCGAGCCGCCTAACGATGACGCCCGGTTCCGAGTCACGCCCGACGAGTTCGGAGAGTTCGGCCAGTTCGTCGAGGAGTTGTTTGTCGCGCTGATGCCGGCATTCGAGTTCATCCAGCTCAGCATCCGCAACGGAAGTGCGCTCGCGCAGCCGCGGGAATAACCTGGCATCTTCCTTAAGACTATGCCGGCGTATCTGAAGATCACGCAGGCGTTTGACCGTTTCACGCATCGATATCGGCTCGGGCTGCTGACCGGCGGCGCGTGCGGTGCGGACCATGTCCAGCAGCGCGTGGACGGTGTCGGCGATGGCGCGGTGTTCGTCGAGGAGTCTGCCGATCGCGCGCGAGGTTGCTGGGCGACTGTCTGCCGCGAATATCAGGACTGCCACGTTGGCCGTACCAGAGTCATCGGACGGTGCAAGCGCGACGTCGCTCGCTTCGGTCAGCCGTTGGCCAGGGGCGATGCAAATCAGATCGCATCCGGACTTGACTGCCGCCGCGACGATGCTGTCGAACGACGTTTCTTCGCTGGCAGCGATGGACGAATACGGCACGCCTTGCGCGCGCGCCGCAGCCTCGGCCCGAGCCAGCAGTTCCAATGTGCGCTCCGTGACGTTGCCTGCGCGCGAGGCCAGGCGGTGCAGCGTGGCAGCATGTTGGTACAAAATGGGCAGGAAGGTCACGCGCGCACCCATCGACTGCGCAAACGCGACTGCGTGACCGGTTGCTTCAATGCATGAACCCATATCGCCCACAGGGACGAGAAAGTGTCGATACATGGTATCCCTCATGCTGCATTCAACGTTTGCAGTTCCTGCTGTCCAGTTTCGAATTCGCCTGCTGGTTTCGCATCCGATGTCTGTTAGAACTTATCTTAGTCTGCGGTCGGTTCGCTCACCCCTCCCACGAAGGGAGGGGGCTTCGAGCGTGCGGGTGGTACGCTGGAGCCTTCCCCTTATTTCGCTCCCTGCGGCAGCCGGAGATGGCCGTCAGGAGCCTCGACAGGCTCTGCAAGATGGCATCGACATCGACAAGCGCCGGTAGTGTAGCCACCGAACTGGTCCTGAAGACCATCGCGCCGCGCGCGCCGGCCCATTTGCTGGTTCGTGAGCGGCTGGCCGCGCACGCGTTGCACTTCGGCGATCAATCAATCGCTCTTGTGCAAGCGCCGGCTGGGTATGGCAAGACTTCTCTGCTTGCGCAATGGCGCCGGGAAACCCTGGCGCGTGGTGCCGCGGTCGCCTTCCTTTCAGTGGATGAGCGGGATGATCCTCAGCGGCTCCTGCAAGGACTCGTCCATGCCATGCGGGCAGGCTGCGCCCGCCCCGCGTTCGGACGATTGCTGCTTGACGGCGCCGTGGGGTCGGTCGGCGAACTGGACGCCGTGACCGCCTGGCTCGCCGAAGTCGCCCAATTTTCAGGCGATGTTCTGTTGATCGTCGACGAGGCCGACCGTCTACCCGAAGCCGGCCTGACTGCACTGATCTATGTCTTGCACAATGCCCCGCCAAATCTTCACGTGGCCGTTGCCGCGCGCCGCAGAATCGATACGGCCGTTGCCGATCTGATCGCCTACGGGCAATGCATCCTGGTCGATCCCGAGATGCTGCGTTTTCGTCTCGAAGAGACGATTGCACTGATCGCCAACCGGTTCGGGTCGCGTTTCGACGCCGACGCGTGCGCCAGGCTGTTCGAGTTGACGGACGGCTGGCCGCTTGGGTTGCAGCTTGCAATGGCGGCCATGGCGCGAGCCCGGGATCCTCGGCAAGTCGTGGAGACCATGGCGGCCAATCAGGGCGGACTGCGTGAACACCTTGTCGGGACGCTGATTGCGGAGCTTTCGTCGGAAGATACCGATTTCCTCACGCGCACCAGCTTAGTGGATTCGCTGCACCCGGAACTCTGTCAGGCGTTGACCGGGGATCCACAGGCACCGGAGCGGCTCGCGCGCCTCGTGCGTGAGACGCCCGTGTTCGTCACCTCTGAGGACGGCGCATGGTGCTGGCTTCACACGCTTGTGCGCGACGTCCTGCAAGGCCGCCTCGCTCATCTGGCCGCCGCCGAACGGGCTGCTCTGCATGGTCGTGCTGCTGCCTGGCTGACCCGGCACGGCATGATCGAACAGGCAGCAAGGCATGCTCATGCCGCGGGCCAGCACCAGACTGCCTACGAACTGGCGGAGCGTTGCCTGCATGACGCAGTCAAGGAGGGACGCCTGACGGCGGTTCTCGAATGGCTCGATCTGCTCCCCGCGGATGAACTCGAGCGGCGTCCGCGCTTGTTGTTGGCAGCGGCCTGGGCATTGGCGCTGGGTGAGCGGCACAAGGAGGCGGAACTTCAGGTGCAGCGCGTCCTCGCCAGCCCCGACGCCGACGCTCAACTGCGTTACGAATGCGCGCTCATCCTGTGCGCCGCCGCCTATTACGCCGATGAGATAGACCGGTTCGTAGAGCTGTTCGCGCCCTGGGCGGAGTTCGCTCCCGCCGCCGATTCCTGGCTCGCCCAGGTTCACGCAAACCGCCTCGCAGTACGTGCGATTCTGCTCGGTCAGCCCGCGCAGGCGCGTCGGTTCCAGCTGACGGCAAAGCGGGCCGAAGTCGGCAAAGGGATCGGCTACGTGGTGCGCTGGGCCGATTACATTGTGAGCTTCAGCTACGTATGGGAAGGCCAGCTTGTGCTTGCCGAGGAGGTACTCCGTCCGGCACTGGCAAGCGCGGAAGCGGACCTCGGCCGCCGTCATCCGCTCTCGTGTATGTTTGCCGCGACTTGCGCCGCGCTGAGCTATGAAGCCGATCGTGTCGACGAGGCCGCCGCGCTACTGGCCAATCGACTTGACATCCTGGAGCGAGGCGGCACGCCAGACGCCGTGTTGCTCGCCTACCGCACCGCGGCGCGTATCGCAGCGGTCAAAGGCAACGAACACCGGGCGTTCGATCTCCTCGAGGCAATGTACGCGATGGGTGTGAGCCGGCGCCTGCCGCGTCTGTGTATTGCCAGCATGGCAGAACAGGTGCGTATTCACGCCGGCCGCTATCGCGCGCAAATGTGCGACGCGCTGGTGCGCCGTATCGACGATATGGTGACCGAGGAGGAACCGAAAAGGGGGCCGCTGTGGAGGCAGTCGGTCGGGCTGCTAGTCGGGTTGGCGCATGCCGGCGCTGCCATCGCGGCGCGTCGCTGGCAGCAGGCGCTTGACGACCTCGCGCAGGCCGGCGAGGCCGCTGAGGCGATGAAGCTTGGTCGATATCAGATTGAAGTCATGGCGATGCGCGCCTTCGCGCTGGAGCAGTCCGGCGCGAACGGGCTCGCATTGCTTCGCGAGGCGATGAATCTCGCGCAGACTTTCCGTTTGACCCGCACGCTGGCCGACGCGCATCCTGCCCTCGCCGACTGGGCGCGGCGCGTCAGCGAAGAGCAGCCTGAATCCGGCGAAGTCACTCGCGCGATCGCGGCAGCGCGCGTAGCCGTGCCGCCACTGGGCCGCCAGGCCACCGTGCCGCGAGCTGTGCCGAGCGTTGTGCTAACGCCCAAAGAGCGCGAGATCCTTGAGCTGCTGGCGCGAAATATGTCGAACAAGGAGATTGCGGTTGCGGCCGCAGTGGGAGAGGGCACGGTGAAGTGGCACCTCAAGAATCTCTTTGGAAAGCTCGACGCCAGCTCGCGAAAGCATGCGGTTCGAAGAGCGTTGGTGCTGGGTTTGCTCGAAGGCGCATAAGTTCGCGCTGCGCGGCTCTGTTCACCAAGATGTTCTGCCCCTCCCGCTTTGGGAGGGGCCTGTACGAACTCCTTTACGTATTCTTCCCTGCACGACGCGCCACAATGCGGCGAATTCCGTCACACCTACGCGACTTGAGTTCAATGCAGGGAATGACCGGCTGGCCGCAGTCGAAACAAAACTATCAGGAGACAAAATGCAGATGAAACTGATCGGAGCGGCAGCGCTCGTCACATTCGCCAGCGCCGCTCACGCGCAATCTTCGGTGACGCTTTACGGCATCCTCGATTCGGGCTTCTTGTATCAGAGTACTTCCGCAGCGTCGTTTAACCCGAAGGCGCCGAATACGGGATCGGTGTACCGACTCAAGGACGGCGGCATTTATTCGAGCCTGTGGGGAATCAAGGGAAGCGAAGACATCGGCGGCGGCTACCATGTCAATTTCAGACTCCAGGGTTCGTTCGACAGTAGCACCGGCAAATTCGGCCTGAGCGATACACCAGGTGTCGCGGCTGCGTTCAACCAGTTTGCGACCATCGGCGTATCGGGACCGTTCGGCACGTTCAACGCGGGCCGGCAGATCATCCCGATGATCTATGCCATGGCCGAGACGGATGTACGGTCCTCCCAATACTTCGGCAGTATCCTGACCGCGTGGCTGGGTATGAACCAGTCAGCCGGTTGGCCGGGCACCAGCACCAATGCGCCAATCGGCGCACTGTATGACAGCAACGCGCTGGTTTACCAGTCGCCCTCTTTCGGCGGCGCTTCGATCGGATTGGAGTACGCACCCGGCGGCGTGGCAGGCCAGTTTCAGGGGGGGACGCGCGAGTCCGCGGTGCTCAAGTACGCGAACTACGGTCTGAGCCTGTCCGCTGTGTACTACAACGGACACGATACGAATCCGGCTCCCGGTGCGCCGTTGACCGGGCTCGACAACAACCAGTTCGTGTATCTCGGCGCACTTTATACGCTCCATGGATTCTCGGTGTCGGCGTCGTACAGCAACGGCAAGAATCCTGCGCATTCCAATCAGGTCAATATCGATCTCTTTTCCGCGGGGTTGGGTTATCGCTTCTCCCCGACGCTTCAGGTGACCTCGGGTCTCTACTACCTGAAAGACAAGAATAACTCGGCAAATCGTTCGACGGAAATTGCGCTCGGAGCCGAATACAAGCTCTCCGTCAGAACCATGGTTTACGGTCAGGTCGGTCACGTCGTTAACAAGGGGACCATGAACCAGACGATCGTCTACGGTCAGCCGGTGGCTCCAGGCCTGACAACGACGGCGGCTATGATCGGCTTGCGCCATAGCTTCTGAACGAACGGTGCATGTGCATATCTACGAGTTTGAGGCGTGGACGAGAGCATGGTTGAAGCGGCCATTAGAATGAAGTACATTCAGCCGCCGTTCATGCCTGACTGTGCACGGATGGACCGGCTGCGCTACTTTTTCCGCGCCGGCTTCTCGCCAGATGAGGCGGTACAGGCTTGCTTTGGCACCAGACACTGATACCCGTTTGAAAAAGCGGACGGCTGCTCGTATGCATAACCCGGAATGCATCCGGGTATCGAGGTTCAACAGCCGCCGCTGTCTGTGAAGTACTCGTGCGATTGAGGCGCTCGCGGTGTAGCGCGAGAACCTCTGGACGATGTGACGTCCCGCTGTGCAAATGCAAAACCTATCCTCGGCAACAGGTTCGGCAGGCTGTGCTTGTGTTCGCATGTCCCGGCAGGTAGTTTCACCCACTGGCTCTGAAGGAGTCCGGACTTACACCGAAACAATAGCTGGGGATTGGTGGTGACCTTCATCCGCATAGATCGTGTCGGCGCGCTACGGTTACTTGGCCTATCTCAAACGGTTTGAGGTCGACAAACTGAAGATCGACCGCGCGTTCGTCCGTGACCTGTGTCAGAGCGGCAATGACGAATCTATCGTACGCGCCACTATCCAGATGGCTCGCGCACTTAACCTTCGCACGATAGCCGAAGGCGTCGAAGACGAAGTAACGCTCGCGTGCTTACGACGCCTGGAATGCGATGAAGTGCCGGGCTGCCTGATGGTCAGGCTGATGCCTGGGGATCAGGTAGCGGCGTTTATCTGTGAGCACGCGTTTGCGTGTCGCCATCGGCGTCGCTGCCCGAACCCTGTGGCTCCCTGGGTCGAGCGACAGACCGGACGTGACGGCGCCGGCGAATGGATCGTGTCCTGCCGGGGCCGCGCTGCCCAGAGCGAGCACTATGCCGTGCGAACTTTCATATAACGCCCGGGCGCCGGTTCGATCGGCTTATGGCGGGCGCTTCCCGGCCTCGTGCGCGCCTTGATCGAATCTCCAGCGTACGGCTTCAGCCACTCGATCCAGTGGGGCCACCAGCTACCCGGCCGTGTTTCGGCTGACGCCAGCCACGCATCCGGATCGCCGCTCGAATCGCTACCGGCCCTGAAACTTCGCTTGTTCTTCGACGCAGGATTGACGACCCCAGCTATGTGGCCGCTCGCGCCAAGAACGAACTGAACCGGGCCGCCAACCAGTTGTGTGGATCGATAAGCCGACCGCCACGGCACGATGTGATCTTCCTCGGTTGCCAGTACGTAAGTCGGGGTGTCGATGCGTCCCAGGTCGACTGGCGTGCCGCACACTGTCAACCGCCCCGGTTTGCACAGGTTGTTCTCCAGATACATGTTGCGCAAATACCAGGTGTACATGGGCCCCGGCAGATTCGTGCTGTCGGCGTTCCAGTACAGCAGGTCGAATGCCGGCGGCGACTTGCCCTTCAGGTAGTTGTCGATGACGTACGGCCAGATCAGATCGTTTGCTCGCAACGTCTGGAACGCGAACCCAAGTTCCTTGCCGGAGTAGATGCCGCCTCGACCGATTGCACCCTCACGCTGAGCAACACCCGCTTCGTCAATGAAGACGCCCAGCTCGCCAGGTTCTTCGAAATCGAGCATCGTGGTGAGCAACGTAAGGCTAGCCACATTGTCGTCGCCGCGTGCTCGGGAGATCGCCGTGGCCGACGACAGAATGGTGCCTCCCACGCACCAGCCCACCGCGTTGACCTGATCGGCGCGGGTGATCGCGAGCGCGACATTGATGGCCGTCAACGCACCCTGTTCGACGTAGTCGTCCCATGTCGCATGGGCTATCGGGGCATCCGGGTTGCGCCACGACACCATGAACACTGTCATCCCCTGTTCGCAGCCAAAGCGCACAAAGGAATTTTCGGGCTGCAGATCGAGAATGTAATACTTGTTGATACAGGGCGGCACGATCACCAGCGGGCGTTTGGCTACCTTGTCGGTGAGCGGAGCATACTGGATCAACTGGAATAGATCGTTTTCGAATACGACCGCGCCCTGGGACGCCGCGACGTTGTGCCCGACCTCGTAAGCGGCTTCGTCAGTGATCGAGATGTTGCCGCGCTGCAGATCGCCAAGCAGGTTCGTGAAGCCGTCACGCAAGCTGTCGCCGCTGGATTCGAACGCGAGCTTGAGCGCCTCGGGATTGGTCGCGGGGAAATTGGCCGGGCTTAGCAAGTCGATGAACTGCCGCATGAAGAATTCGAGCTTCCGTTTGTCCTTTTCACTCAGGACAACCGAATCGACGACGTCTTCAAGCAAGCGCGCATTGAGCAGGTAGTTCTGCTTGAGCAGGCTGTACCAGGCGTTTTTGCGCCAATCTTCAGCAAGAAAGCGGCGGTCATTGCGGTTCGGGGCAATCACAGGCTCGGTTTCCGCGCCCATTGTGCTCGCCAGCGTGCGGGTCCAAATCGACGCCAGCTGTGGCCAGTAGGCCGAGTGCACCTCGAGCAGTGCCGCAGGAACGGCTAGTGCTTCCGGTTGCTCCGCTCCGCTGTGCGTGTCGTCCTGCGGATCGCCGTTCGCCTCCAGACCGGCCATGGCACGCCAGAACTGCTGCCCGGACTTGAGGAAGCCCTGTACATATTCAGTGGGAACGTTTATCGACATGGTCACAACGCCTTGCTTGATTGACTCACGATTGCAGACGGTTCGGCACTGGCCGCGCTTTCAAGCAGGCGCCGCGCACGAGACGTGGCCAGGACGACCGCTTCGCCGTCGATCACCACTTTGTCTCCAACCGTACAGACTGTCGACATCACGACGCGGTTCTTTTCCGGCTGCAGTTCTTTCACAGCGACCGTTGCATGCACCGTCTCGCCAGGCCGCACCGGTGCCTTGAAACGCAGGTTCTGTCCGAGGTACACGGTACCGGGGCCCGGGAGGTGCCCGGCAAGGGCCGCGGAAATCACACCCGCGGTCAGCATGCCATGCGCAATGCGCCCTTTGAACGGGGTGGTCCGCGCGAATTCCTCGTTAATGTGAACGGCGTTGTTGTCACCCGATGCGGCCGCGAAGAACAGGATGTCCGCTTCCGTGATGGTTTTAGCAAAGGTGGCGCTCATGCCGGTTTCAAGGTCTTCAATGTCGTAGCCGCCGATTTCGTTCATCTGTTTCTCAACTGGTTATTAACTGAATAAAGTGGACAATCTCATTGATGACAAACGGTGCGTCCTTGAAATGCACCGTATGGCTCATGATGGAATTCCACAAAACGATCGACGAGGGCGCGCGGGTTGGGCAGAGTTGATGGCCCGGTGCGGTAACCGTTGAGCTGATCGTAGCCCCGATTGGACGCGAATCGACTACCTAAATCGGCCCATCTATTGACAAAGTCGGCCACGACCTGCGAAGCAGGGGCACCGATGCATGTTCACCCCATTGCCCAGTTCAGCGGGTCCGGCTGCCGCTCGACAGTTCCGCGACGGGTAGGGTGCGCTCATGGTCGCCGACGGTACTCACCGTGCGGCTTTGTTTGGAAGGTTAGGATCCCGATTGGCGCGGACGCAATACGTTTCGCTTCGATTCAGGATCCGGTGGCCAATCTCTTCAGGCCCGCTGCGGGTATGCCGCGACGAATGACGGGCTCATCATCGGTGCTTCGCTCCTTGGTGGGTACACGTTCCACGAACCGTCGCCATGCCGGAAGAAGGTAATCGCTAAAGAACTTTCGGAGCGGCCTCCGCCAACGCGTATGTAGCGGCTTCGATTCGAAGATGTTCGACTGAACTCGATCACTTGCACGGTCCCGCTGCCGAAGTGCCCAAGCCACTTGTCGATCAACCTCCGCAAAGAACTCTCACCGTTTCGCATGGCGCTCTCCCCGAAAAGGCACACCGGACGCCTGCCTGGCGCCGCTGCGACCAGGAACGCCGCGTGCCCGAAATCATCGAGACGGTTGTGTCCAATGATTTTTTCCGCCTCTGGCGGTGGACGGCGTATCCAGGCCTTTCCCTTATTGCTCAAGTGAAGTCTAGGGCGTGCCGTTCCTGGGCGCCCCCCTCGGCATGGGAGGGCGGAGACCGTCTGAGCGCGCGACATCGACCCGTTGCGCCCAGGCTGCGTTTACTCTCGCTTCATTACACGTCAATGCGCTCAGCATTGGTGACCGGCGCATGCAGCGCCTCCCCTCCTAAATTCTACGGAATGTTGGCGTCTACTTTCTCCGACCGACCTCAGTTGACCATTCCTGATTCGCCGCAGATGCCATCACGACCTCCGAGCATTTTCACTTTCGGTGGCGACTGCGCCAGTCACGGGGCGTCAGACCAAAACGCTTCTGGAACCAGACCGTAAACGCCCCCTGGTTTGTGTAGCCCAACAGGGCTGCGACCCGGCCGATCGGATAGCGTGGGTTGAGCAGGTAGCGCACGGCAAGATCACGCCGCACTTCTTCAACGATGCCCGAGAAACGGGAGCCGGCTGAATCAAGCTGGCGCTGCAGGGTGCGCACCGTAAGATTCAGTTGTCGCGCCACCAGTTCGATTGAAGCCTGACTGAGGGGCAATAGCAGGTAAATCGTCTTGCGCACATCCAGCGCAATAGAATCTGCCGCCGTATCGTTGAGCGGATTGGCGAGGCTTTCCGCATAACGGACCAGCACGGGGTCTGCATTCGGATTCGGATAATCGAGGTCCGCTGCCGCACAAACGAATCCGTTGAAGTCGCTTTCAAATGTGACCGGACAGCCGAAGAACCGGCGATGGAAGGTCAGGTCAGGCGGCGCCGCATGAGTGAAATGCACACTGTGCGGTTTCCAGTGGGCACCGAGGAGCGCGCTGGAATGGCGGGACAGCACGCCGACGGCCAGTTCGATCGCCTGGACTGTCCGGGTGCCCGGTTCGGCGACAATCTCTTCGCGGATCGTCACCGTGTCGCCGGTCGTTTCGACGTAAACACCCAGGGCTTCGTTGAGCAGATAGCGGTACTGGGCAGCGGCCAGCAGCACCTCACGGAGCGTGCGCTTGTGGGCGAGCAAAACGTTGACGACGCCACTACCGAACTGCTGGCGGGTTTGCGCGATCCGCAGCCCCAGTGTCAAACACGACGCTTTCTCCGCAGTCGCTTCGAGCAACCGACAGGCGCCGTCAGCCGGGATCCGTTCCTCGGGGTTCGCCAGCGCCACGGCGTCGAGACCGACCGCCTGCACAAGCTCGTAGGGGTTGAGACCCAAGCCTCTCACCACGTCGAAATACCCGTGCAATGTCGACGACCTCACCATGCTTTGCATTCGACCTCCTTCCGTTCCTCACGCGCGAAGTCCATTGGCGCGGGATTGGTGTTAACACTCGGTGTCGTCAAATCATAAAACAATGTCGCCGGAAACGAAATCCGTATCGCTGGATTGCCGTATCTTCGCCTTACTGATTTATTTCCTGACGCGTCGACATGCACCCGACGCCGAAGAAAAACATCCAACTATTTCTGGAGGAAACGATGCAATTTCTCGACGACTCGCTGCACCCGGAGAATCAGGACAAGGTAGTCATTACGACGGCTCCGTACGGACCGGAATGGGCGCCTGAGGATTTTCCTGAAGACATTCCAGTGACGATGGAAGAGCAGATCCAGAAGGCCGTCGACTGCTACAACGCGGGCGCGACCGTGCTGCACCTGCACGTGCGCGAGCTGGATGGCAAGGGCTCCAAACGCCTGTCGAAGTTCAACGAACTGATCGCGGGCGTGCGCGCCGCCGTGCCGGACATGATCATCCAGGTGGGCGGCTCGATCTCGTTTGCACCGGAAGACGACGGCCAGGCCGCGAAGTGGCTGTCCGACGACACGCGTCACATGCTGGCCGATCTCGACCCGAAGCCCGATCAGGTGACGGTCGCGATCAACACCACGCAGATGAACATCATGGAATTGCTCTATCCGGAGTACCTGGAAGGCACGTCGCTGGCCAATCCTGCACTCATGGCTGCCTACAGCGAAATGACGGTGCCCGCGGGTCCGGCCTGGGTTGAGGAACACCTGCGCCGCCTGCAGGCCTCGGGCATCCAGCCGCACTTCCAGCTCACCGGTATTCATGCGCTCGAAACGCTCGATCGCCTGGTGCGCAAGGGCGCCTACAAGGGGCCGCTGAACCTGACGTGGATCGGCATCGGCGGCGGCTTTGACGGTCCGAACCCGTTCAACTTCTTCAACTTCGTCCACCGTGCGCCGGACGGCGGCACGGTCACGGCCGAGTCGCTGCTGAAGAACGTTTTGCCGTTCAACATGATGGCGATGGCCATGGGCCTGCACCCGCGCTGCGGAATCGAGGACACGATCATCGACCAGCACGGCAATCGTATGAGCTCGGTGCAGCAGATCGAGCAGTGCGTCCGCGTGGCACGCGAACTGGGCCGTGAGATCGCAAGCGGCAAGGAAGCGCGCGAGATCTACAAGATCGGCGTGCAATACAAGACGGTGGACGAGACCCTCGCGGCCAACGGCATGGCACCGAGTCGCAAGGCAGGTGTGAAAAACCTGCCCCTGCGCGCCGCGTAACAGGGTGGGACTCGCCAACGGCATGATATCTCGCGCCGATGGTGATTGAAGAAGGAGGCTCCTCGGCTCGCATCGGGGGGCGACACAAATATCGGCCCCTTTTGTCCATCATGGGAAAAGGGCGCTGGACGCGCGAGACGCGGAGGAGACGAAATGCTTTTACAGCATGCAGAGCCCACGACGGGCGATGTTTCAGCAACACAATCTGGGATACCGGCCTACGCATGGGTGGTATGCGCGCTCACGATCGGCCTGCTGCTTTCCGACTATATGTCGCGCCAGGTCCTCAACGCGGTCTTTCCGTTTATCAAGTCCGCGTGGAACCTCTCTGACACGAAGCTCGGCTCGCTCAGCAGCGTGGTGGCACTCATGGTTGGCGTGCTGACCTTTCCGCTTTCGGTTCTCGCGGATCGCTGGGGCCGGGTCAAGAGCATTGTACTGATGGCGGCGCTGTGGAGTCTCGCGACGCTCGGATGTGCCATCTCGACGACTTACGGCGAGATGTTGCTCGCACGCGCGTGCGTCGGTATTGGCGAGGCGGCCTACGGAAGTGTGGGCATCGCGCTAGTCCTGAGCATTTTTCCGCCGCGTCTGCGCGCCACCCTCACCGCCACTTTCATGGCAGGCGGCGCATTTGGCTCTGTGATGGGCATGGCGCTGGGTGGCGCTGTCGCGACCCGCCTTGGATGGCGCTGGTCGTTCGGCGCAATGGCTTGCGTCGGTATCGCGCTCGTTGTCATTTACCGTTGTGTTGTCACGGAGAAAAGGCTGGCGGCACTGCAGCCGGCGACCGCCGGGCAGAAGGGTAGCCTTGGCGTGCGGATGAGCTTCCGCGCGCTGATGAAGGGGCTGTTTTCCACGAAGTCCGTCGTTTGTGCCTACGTGGGCAGCGGTGTGCATCTGCTCGTCCCGGCGGCCGTGTGGTCATGGATGCCGAGCTTCCTGAATCGCTATTACGGCATGGCGCCGGATAAGGCCGCCGTGCATGGTGCGGTGTTCGTACTCGTGACCGGCCTTGGCATGATCGCGTGCGGCTGCCTCTCCGACCGGCTCAACAGGAAGGTTGTACAAAGAAAGTGGCTGACCGCGATCGTGTACTGCCTGTTGTGCGGCGTCCTGCTCGGCATCGCTTTCCAGTTGCCGGCCGGCCGGCTGCAGCTCGTCCTGATCGGTTGCGGCATGTTCTTCTGTGCTGGCGCGACGGGGCCTTCGGGTGCCATGGTGGCGAACCTTACCCCGCCGTCGATCCACGCGTCGGCATTCGCCACCCTGACACTGGCCAACAACCTGCTGGGGCTGGCGCCTGCGGCCATCCTTACGGGCATCGTCGCAGATCGGATCGGCTTGCTCGGCGCCTTGCAGCTGGTCCCGCTGGCGCCGTTGTTCGCGGCGATCGCGTTCGCCATCGGCCGTGGCAGCTACAAGCGCGACCTTGACCTCGTGAATACACTACGTGAGAAGGCCTCGCTCTGAGCGGCTTCCTCGCGCTTGCCGCGGCGTCCGCCTGGCGAAGCGGCGGCGCGGTCGGTTAAGTCTGGTCAATAAAGCAGTACCCAAACACTTTGCGGTAATCGGCACCTGCGCCGGGACGTGATGGTCCTCCAGCAGGCGCATTCCGCTTCTGTAAATCGAGAAACAAACTGGAGAACGAATCATGGCGAAAGCAGTCCGCTTTCATGAAACCGGCGGTCCTGAGGTCTTGCGTTACGAGGACGTTGAAGTCGGTGATCCGGGACCGGGCCAGGTTCGCCTGCGCCATGAGGCAGTTGGTCTGAATTTCGCGGATACCTATTTCCGGTCAGGGCTGTACCCGGTTCCGCTGCCTGCCGGCATGGGTGTAGAGGCAGCCGGCGTGGTCGAAGCAGTGGGCGAGGGCGTGACGAACGTCGCGGTAGGTGATCGTGTCACCTACACGGGCTTTGTCAACACGCTTGGCGCTTACAGCACGGAGCGCCTGTGTCCGGCGGCACCGTTGATCAAGCTGCCTGAAGGCATTACCTGCGAGACGGCGGCAGCCATGACAATGCGCGGCCTGACCTCCTCATATCTGATGCGACGCATCTACGACTTCAAACCTGGCAATACGATTCTGCTTCATGCCGCCGCGGGCGGCGTCGGGCTGATCGTATCGCAGTGGGCCAAGCTGCTGGGGCTCACGGTGATCGGCACGGTTTCGAGCGAAGCTAAGGCGGAAATCGCCCGCGCGCATGGCTGCGAACACACCATCAACTACAGCCATGAAGACGTCGCCGTGCGCGTACGCGAGCTGACCGATGGCGCCGGGGTCAATGTGGTGTTCGACAGTGTCGGTAAGGATACCTTTGAAGCGACTCTGAATTCGGTCAAGCGCCGCGGCCTGATTGTTTGCGTCGGCACGGCATCGGGGCCGATTCCGGCATTCAATCCGCAGATCCTGGCAATGAAAGGATCGCCGTACCTGACCCGTCCGGCGCTCGCAGACTACATCGCCGACCCCGCCGAGAAGGCGGACCTGGCCGGGGAAATCTTCGGCCACGTTGCGGCTGGCCGCATCAAGATCGAGATCAACCAGCGCTATACGCTCGAGGATGCCGCACAAGCGCACCGTGATGTCGAATCGCGCAAGACAACCGGTTCATCAGTCTTCGTCATCTAAGGAGGGCACCATGCTTGTCGAACAACTCAACAACGCCATTGGCGCCGAACTGGTGGGCGTCAAGCTCGCCGACGCGATCCACGACGATGGCCTCTTTGCCGAGATCCGGGCGAACCTGCTCAAGCACCGTGTCCTGTTCCTGCGCGATCAGGACATTAGCCGTGCTGAGCATGTTGCTTTCGCGCGCCGCTTCGGTGAGCTGGAGGACCACCCGGTCGCGGGCAGCGATCCAGAGCATCCGGGCCTCGTGCGAATCTACAAGTCGCCGGATCAGCCCAATGACCGCTACGAAAACGCGTGGCATTCGGACGCCACGTGGCGCGAAGCCCCGCAGTTTGGCGCCGTGCTGCGCTGCGTGGAATGCCCGCCCGTCGGCGGCGACACGATGTGGGCGAACATGGTGCTCGCGTATGAGAACCTGTCCTCGCACGTGAAGGAGCAGATCGCCGACCTGCGCGCACGCCACAGCATCGAAGCGAGCTTCGGTGCCGTGATGCCGATCGAGAAGCGGCATGCCTTGAAAGCCCAGTATCCCGACGCCGAACATCCGGTCGTGCGCACGCACCCCGAGACGAGCGAGAAAGTGCTGTTTGTCAATGCGTTCACCACGCACTTGACGAACTACCACACGCCGGCGCGCGTGCGCTTTGGCCAGGACGCCAATCCCGGCGCGTCCGATCTGCTGCGTTATCTGATCAGCCAGGCGTACATCCCGGAGTACCAGGTGCGCTGGCGCTGGAAGCCGAACAGCATCGCAATATGGGACAACCGCTCCACGCAACACTACGCCGTGATGGATTACGCGCCGTGCCATCGAAAGATGGAGCGAGCTGGAATTATTGGCGACAAGCCGTACTAACCTGAAGGACTCAGCGTCGTGACGCTCAATACCGCACCTACCGTACTTATCGTGCCTGGTCTGCGTGACCATGTCGCCGAACACTGGCAGACACTGCTGCAGGCTCGTCTTCCCAAAACGGCTTCGGTGCCGCCGCTCGAGCAGGACAAGCTCAGCTGTGCGGCGCGCGTCGCGGCGCTGGACGAGGCCATCGCGAAGATCGATGGCCCGATCGTACTGGTCGCTCACAGCGCCGGCGTCATGATTACCGTGCACTGGGCGCAGCACCACAACCGCCCGATCCAGGGCGCGCTGCTGGCCACGCCGGCGGACCTGGAAGCTCCCATGCCCGCCGGTTATCCGACGCTGGACGTGCTCGAAGAACACGGGTGGCTGCCGTTTCCGCGCAAACCGCTGCCGTTCCCGAGTATTCTCGGCGCCAGCCGCAACGATCCGCTTGCAGGGTTTGAGCGCGCTGCCGGTATGGCGGCAGACTGGGGCAGCCGTCTCGTTGACCTCGGCGAAGTCGGGCACCTGAACCCCGCGGCCGGCTATGGCGACTGGCCACAGGCGGACACCCTGATCCGCGAGCTTCTCTGACATGGACGGTGCACTGAAAGCGGAGCAGGGCACGGCAGTGAACAACAACGTGTCGGTGACGGTCGATGTCCACTTCGATTTTGTCTGCCCATGGTGCCTGATCGGCAAGCGCAATCTCGATGCTGCCGTCAGTCGCCTCGCAAGCTTGCGTCCCGACGTCAGCGTCAAGGTGCGGTGGCATTCGCATCAGTTGCTGCCCGATACGCCCGTCGGCGGGGTCCCTTATCAGGCGTTCTATGTGGCCCGTCTGGGGAGTCCGGGCGCGGTCGCTGCGCGGCGCGCACAGGTTCAGGAGGCGGCTCACGCGGCTGGCATCGAACTGGCGTTCGACAGGATCGAGGTCATGCCCAACACACGGGCAGCGCACAAACTCGTTGCCTCGGCCACTGCCACAACCACAGGCGCGGTATGTAAGCGCGCGCTTTTGATCGACCGGCTGTTCACAGGCTATTTCATGGACGGCGAAGATATCGGCAACCCGGACGTGCTTGAGCGAATTGGCCTCGCGTGCGGCCTCGACGCCGCGAGCCTCGCTGACCATCTCACGACGTCGCGGCGAGAAGACAACTTCGCGTTGCCGCGTTCTACGCAGGCTGACGACGTCAGGGGCGTGCCGCATTTCGTGGTTAATTCGGCACTGTCGCTGTCCGGGGCGTACTCGCCCGGCGCGATCGCGGATGCCATGTTGCGTTCGATCGGTGAGCAGGAGAACAGATAATGTCACGCCAGATACCGGTCGGATCAGCCGATGAGCTCGCGCCAGGACAACGCAAGCTAGTCTTCGTCGACGGCCGCAGCGTCGTGCTCTTCAATATCGACGGCGAACTCTGCGCCGTCGACAACTCCTGTCCACACAATGGTGCATCGCTTGCAGGCGGCCAGATCGAAGGGCGCCTGCTTCGCTGCCCCGCCCACGGACTTCGCTTTGACGTCTCGACCGGTTGTATGCCGGGCAACGGCGGTTTGAGTCTTGCGACCTTTCCCATCCGGAACGTCGCCGGCAGGCTCGAACTCACCGTTGACGACACCCCGGCAGATCGGTGTCACGCGCAACCAGGCTGAATCTGGATAAATCAGGAAGATACTTATGTATGGTTTGATGATGCAGCAACCGCTGCTGGTCGCGTCGCTCCTCACCCACGCCGAGCGGCATCACGGCGGGCAGGAAATCGTGTCGCGACGGGTCGAAGGCGACATTCACCGATATCGCTATCGCGATCTCGCGCAACGCGCCAGAAAGCTGGCCAACGCCCTTGCTGGGCTCGGCATTGCTCAGGGCGAGCGCGTCGGTACGCTGGCTTGGAACGGCTACCGCCACATGGAGCTGTACTTTGCGGTGTCGGGTTCCGGTGCCGTACTCCACACGCTCAACCCCCGGCTGCACGTCGATCAGCTCGCCTACATCATCGATCATGCTGACGATCGCGTAATCTTCTTCGATTTGACCTTCCTCCCGCTGATCGAGTCTGTCGCATCGCGTATCAAGAGCCCGAAAGTATTCGTCGCGATGACCGATCGCGCAAACATGCCAGCAAAACACGATCTGCCGATCATGTTGCTGTGCTACGAAGATCTCATTGACGGTCACGGCGACGATTTCGCCTGGCCCCTCCTTGACGAGAACAGTGCGTCGTCGTTGTGCTATACATCGGGCACTACCGGCAATCCAAAAGGGGTGCTGTACAGCCATCGTTCAACGCTTCTGCACACCTATGCGGCGGCATTGCCCGACTCACTGAATTGCTCGGCACGCGACGTGATCCTCCCGGTCGTCCCCATGTTCCATGTGAATGCGTGGGGTCTGCCCTATATCGCATGCATGGTCGGCGCCAAGCTCGTGTTCCCGGGCCCCGCTCTCGACGGAAAATCGCTCTATGAGCTGATCGAGGCAGAACAGGTCACGCTCTCCGCGGGTGTTCCGACCGTATGGCAGGGACTGCTTCGACATGTGGCCGAGCGTGGCACCACGTTTACTTCCATGCGCCGCACGATCGTGGGCGGGGCGCCGTGCCCGACGGCCATGACCACAGAATTTCAGGAGCGCTACCAGGTCGACGTCCTGCATGCATGGGGGATGACGGAACTGAGCCCAATTGGTACGGTTTGCAGTTTCAAAGGGCACCACCAGTCATTGTCGACGCAGCAGCGCTACGCTATCCAGGCCAAGCAGGGCCGCGCCGTGTTCGGTATCGACATGCGAATCGTGGGCCCGGACGGCGAGGAGTTGTCATGGGACGCTCAGGTGACCGGCGACCTGCAGGTGCGCGGGCCGTGGGTGACGTCCGGCTATTTCGGCAGTGAAGAAGCGTCGCCCCTATGCGACGGCTGGTTTCCGACCGGTGACGTAGCGAAGATCGATTCCGACGGCTTCATGCAGATCACCGACCGCAGCAAGGACGTCATCAAGTCCGGCGGGGAATGGATCAGCTCGATCGACATCGAGAACGTGGCGTACCTGCACCCGGGGGTTGCGAGCGCCGTGTGCATCGCCGCAAGGCATCCGAAATGGGATGAGCGCCCGTTGCTGCTGATCGTAAAAAAGCCGGAGAGCGCGCTTGGAACCGACGAGCTGCTCGAATTCTTCGACGGCCGGGTGGCGAAGTGGTGGAAGCCCGATGCCGTTGTGTTTGTAGAGGCCCTTCCTCTCGGCGCAACCGGCAAGGTGCTCAAGAACCAGTTAAGGGATCAGTTCAGGGACTACTACCTGACGGCTTGACGCGGCCCGCGATAGTATGGACACCCGCATGTGACGGCATGTCGGGCGACCGTTCTTCTGGCTGCCTTCAGATTCGCCTGTGTATCCCCATCTCGCAATATTGGCCGCGATCCTATGGGTCCAGACAAATGACGCGAAATGGGTGCCGGGCCAACAAGTTGCAGGCGCCGAGTGTCGTGGGGCTCTCTGGGGTGTCATTGGCGTTCTGAAAGTCGTTTAAATCTGTCGGTCTGAAATCCACCTCTTCGCTGGTTTTCTTCGGGTTCGTCTATTTATCAAGGACGTGACTCTTCTTGCGCATTTTCTTCGTTCATCCTAGGCGTTTTCTTCCTTTATTGGTCCCGTTTGTCGGGATCAACCGGTTAAGGTTGCTCGCGGGTGGTGGCGCATGATCGGCGCAAGGGGGCCGATCATGAAACGCCAACGACAACGGCAGTGTTCCGGTTGCGGAGCGTTGTTCCGCCCGGACCCGCGCAACGTCAGACACCAGCGGTATTGCAGCGCCCTCGCGTGCCGTCAGGCGAGCAAGGCGGCCAGTCAGCGCCAGTGGCTTTCCCAATCTGAGAATCAGGACTACTTCCGCGGCCCGCAAAACGTCGCGCGGGTGCAGCGCTGGCGCGAACAGCATCCAGGATACTGGCGGCGTTCAGGTGTGCGGGAGGGCGGTGCGTTACAAGATGACTCCTGCGTGCAAGCCATTGAAACAAAAGAGGAATCGCCATTCTTAACGGGCGATGCGTTACAAGATGTCCTGTCGGCGCAACCCGCCGTGCTGATTGGGTTGATCGCCCATCTGACTGACAGTGCGTTACAAGAAGACATCGCGCTGAGCACCCGGCGCCTGCTACAACTGGGACAGGACATTCTGAGCGGGAGACGCGAGCATGGTGATCAAGCGGGTCATCTGCCCTGAGCGGATCCGGCAGGTTCCGGCGCAGTTCAGCTGGATCGATCACCGGCTGGTGCGCGAGCGGTATATCGAGCGCTGTGACGCCTGTGCTGCCGCGCTGTACCTGTTTCTGGTCACCGTTGCTGATGCCCAGGGCCTGAGCTACTACGCGGACACGTCGCTTGCGCAGCGGCTGTCGATGGCCCCGGCGCGCCTGTCGATGGCGCGCAGCGATCTGGTGCGTATCGGCCTGATCGCCTGGCAAAGGCCGCTGTATCAGGTGCTGGCGCTCGATACACCGCCGCCGGAGTCGGCGCCGCCCGCGCCTGCTCAAGCCGACGTGGCGACCCATCTGGAGCGGCTGCACGCGGCGCTGGGCAAACGCCATGCTTGATTACGAGACGTACTGCAGGATCCGCGACTGCCATGACCGGCAGCATCTGACGATCACGCAGACGGCGCGCGCGCTCGGGCTGCATGCGCAAACGGTGGCGAAATGGATCAGGGCGGGCGCGTATCAGCCGCGCCGCTCGCCACGGCGCGCGAGCCGGCTCGATCCGTTCAAGGCGCAGGTGGTTCGCTGGCTCGATGCGCATCCGTATAGCGTTCAGCAGGTCTTCCAGCGCCTGCGCGAAGCGGGCTTCGAAGGCGGCTACACGATTGTGCGCGACTATGTGAGCGCAATCCGCCCACCGCGACACGAGGCGTTCCTGAAACTTGCCTTCACTCCCGGGGAGTGTGCCCAGATTGATTGGGGCGAATACGGCACGATTGATGTGGGCTCGACGCGCCGGCGACTGTCGTTCTTCGTCATGGTGCTGTGCTATAGCCGCCTGATGTATGTCGAATTCACCGTGTCGCAGACGATGGAGCACTTCCTCGCATGCCATGAGCACGCGTTCGCAGCCTTCCATGGTTGCCCGGCCAGGGTGATGGTGGACAATCTGAAGTCAGCGGTACTGCAGCGCCTGGTGGGCGAGGCGCCGGTGTTCAATCCGCGCTATCTGGATGCGGCGCGTCACTGGGGATTCGACATCGTGGCCTGCAATGTAGGAAAAGGCAACGAAAAAGGACGGGTCGAAAATGGTGTAGGTTACGTCAAGAAAAATCTCCTCAACGGGCTTGAGCTCGCCGGGTTCAGCGCGATCAACCCCGCGGCCCAGCTCTGGCTCGAGACCATCGCCAATGTGCGTATACACGGTGAGACGCACCAGCGCCCCGTCGATCTGTTTGCAGCCGAGCAGGCGCATCTGAAACCGCTGAATCCATCAGCCTACGATGTCGCACGCATTGTGACGGTGCGTGCCAGCAAGCAGTTTCGCGTGGCGCTGGACACCAACCATTATTCCGTGCCGGCCCGGTATGCGAGTGCGCGTGTGACGCTCAAGGCATATCCCGAGCGGGTCTGCATCTACCACGACAACCAGCTGATCGCCCGACATGTGCGAAGCTACGATCGCCATCAGGATATTGAGGATCCCGAACATCCCAAGGCACTGCTCGCACAACGCCGCAATGCCCGGGAACAGCGGCTGATGATGCAGTTCCTGAAACTGGGCCCGCATGCCCAGGCCTATTACGACGGACTCGATCAACGACGTACCAATGCGCGACAGCACGTGCGAAAGATCATCGCATTAAGCGAGATCTACGGCGTCGAGGCGGTCGGGCGTGCCATGCGTGATGGGCTTGCGTTTCACGCCTTCAGTTGCGAGTACATCGCCAACATTCTGGAGATGAAAGCCCGGCAGATTCCCGAAGTCGGCGCGCTGCACCTGGTCCGCCATCAGGATCTGCTGGACATCGAACTCGCGCAACCGGATCTCTCGCACTACGGACCGGAGGAGCCCCATGACGAAAGCTGAACACACCACCATGCACCAGCGCAAACCCGCCATCGATACGTTGCCTGCACAACTCACGGAACTACACCTGAGCTACGTGCTGCAACATTACGAGGCACTGGCTGGCGACGCGGGCGCGCAGCACTGGTCGCATGTCGACTATCTGGCCCACCTGATCGAGGGCGAAGCGCATCGTCGCGAGGATCGTAGTATCGCCCGGCGCATCGCCCTGGCCCGTTTCCCGATACTCAAGACGCTCGACCAGTTCGAATGGAGCTGGCCCACCCACATCAACCGGCTGCAGATCCAGAACCTGTTCCGGCTGAACTTCATCGAAGAGTCGGCTAACGTGATCTTCCTCGGCGGCGTCGGGCTCGGCAAGAGTCACCTGAGTATTGCGCTCGGACATACCGCGTGCCTGCGCGGCTACCCGGTGCTCTTCGCTAACGCGGTGGATATCATTAACTCGGTGAACGCCGCCTATGCGCATGGCGGCCTCAAACGCGAATTGCGCCGCTACGTCAAACCGCGCCTGCTTATTGTCGATGAACTGGGATATTTACCCATCGATAAACAGGGTGCCGACGCGCTGTTCCAGATCATCAGTCAACGATATGAAAAGAGCGCAACCATCATCAACTCCAATCGTGCCTTTAAACACTGGGCTGAGATCTTCAACCACGACACCACGCTCACCTCCGCGTTGCTCGATCGCATCCTTCATCACGCCGAGACTGTCGTCATCGAAGGCAAAAGCTATCGGATGAAAGACCAGATCGACCCTGATCCTGCCGCTTGACCGTCTTCAGCATAGTGAGTTTCAAACCGTCCGTTTTGCGTGACATTCGCGCCGCTCCTGACATGGGGCGAGTCAGGGCAAGACCGATGTCGGCTTTCACTCGGTGCCTGCAAGCTGGCGACGATCGGCGCCCGTGACGATAGTGCAGGCCTTCGTTCGGGGGTGAGGCCAACGGGGTCAGAAGGGCTCGGCTATGTACTTGTACGGATAGCCCGGATCTTTATAGCCATTGGGTTCTTGTCTCTTCGGCAGGGTAATTTTTTTACGCGGAGGCGCTTGATAAGGAATCCTTCCAAGCAGGTCGCTGATGATGTTGAGTCGAACGCGCCGCTTGTCGTTCGAATTTGCTACATACCACGAAGCGATCTCGGTGTCCGACGCCTCGAACATCGCGTCGCGTGCACGGGAGTAGTCATGCCATCGGCTATAAGATTTCAGATCCATTTCCGTCAGCTTCCAGACCTTGCGTCCGTCGTGGATGCGAGCTTCAAGGCGGCGCGTCTGTTCTTCGGGGCTGACCTCCAGCCAGTATTTAAGCAGAATCACCCCCGAATGGACGATTGCACGCTCGACCAGCGGCACCGCCTTGAAGAAGCTCTCGACGTCCTCATCGGAACAGAAACCCATCACTCGCTCGACTCCCGCGCGGTTGTACCAACTGCGATCGAAGATCACAACTTCCCCCGCGGCCGGCAGGTGCGGCACGTAACGTTGTAGGTACATCTGGCTCTTCTCGCGTTCACTTGGCGCAGGCAACGCAACCACGCGGAATATCCGCGGACTCACCCGTTCGGTAATCGCCTTAATAGTGCCGCCCTTACCTGCGCCGTCGCGTCCTTCGAAGACAATGCAGATCTTGCTTCCCGTTTGCACTACCCATTCCTGAAGCTTGACCAGTTCAACGTGCAGCTGGAACAACGCCTTCTGGTATTCCTTGTACGAAAGGGCTTTGCCCTCTGCGGAAGGGACTTGTTTCCCCCGAGCTTTCGCCATTCCCATATCTCCACGCGGACGTGACCTGCGTAATTTTCCCGTGATCCTCTAGCAAGGTAGGATGCTGAACACCGGAAAGCCATACGACCTTGGTCCAATATCGTCGCTAGATCGTGCGCAGTATCTTGCGTGAGTCCGCCGTGGGATCGTGGATCCAATGGTCGTCGCCATGCCACGCCGGCGCGTTGATTCGAACGGCACCATCGCCGTCAATAAAAAGGCGCTGGTCACCGAAGCAGCTTTAGGACTGCTGCCCCGTTTGTGATCGGCGCGACGAAGATTTCCCATCCAACGGCATCCGCCCGGAGCCGCGTGTTGACATGCCATGAGCGCGTTCGGCCAGGTCGGACACTAATCACATGCCAACCGCGGCGAGAGACCTCATGTGCGCTACCGGTCTAGTGGATCAGGAAAACATCGACGCTCGCGAGCCGGTTCTGGATACCGTCGATCGGGTGTCCGAATTGTGTTTTGGTCTATTCATGGCGCTAACGTTTGTCGGCGCCGTGTCGGCCGTCACAGCCGGCGAAGGTGCTGGGCGAAAAATGTTTTACACGGCACTTGGCTGCAACCTCGCCTGGGGCCTCGCCGATGCTGTGATGTTTCTCGTACGCACGTTGACGAATCGCGGTCGGCGGCTTAGGCTTGCGCTGACCGTGAGACATGAGCTGGATGCGGCGGCTGGAGTTCACGCGCTTCGTGAAGCATTGCCCAGGTGGGTCACGCCGCTGATCGCCGATACGGAACTGGAACTCATCCGGGCGCGCCTTGCCGCTATCCCCGATTTGCCGCACCGGCCGCACTTTTTGCGGGCTGACATAGTCGGAGCGGCGGCCATCTTTCTGATCGTGGTCTCCTCGACTTTCCCGGTTGCCTTGCCATTCGTCGTGTTCAGGGACGTCCCGACTGCCTTGATCGTCTCGCGTGCGTTGACGATTGCCATCCTGTTTGGAAGCGGAATAGCGCTGGGCCGCCACTCCGGGTTCGGTGAATGGAAGGCGGGATTTGCTATGGCAGCGCTTGGCGTAGTGCTGACCGTGGCGATCATTGCCTTGGGAGGATAAAGCAGGCGCGGCTCTCCCGGGCTGCGCTCAAGGCATTGGTACCTGCTCCTGGAACCTCTATCCGCTACCAGCACTTTGAAGCGACCGGTCGATTATGCTGTTCCGCGCGCGTTGGGCCAGAATTCGCCGGCAGGGCCTAGAGTGGTAGTGCGCCCAGGCCTCCGTCCGGCTCCGGACATTTGTGCGCCATCCTCGCCTATGTTCGAGAATTGACGCGTTGCAATTGACCGCGCATCGGGTCGACTGCAAACCTCTCGTGATTGGCCCCCAACGCTGCTGCCGCGGATCCGGTCGCCCGGCGTAAGACCAAGGTCCGATTTTCCGATTGTCGCATCGTGACATCATGCAGTCGGAGGCATCGCCACCGACGCGCCCGGTCACCGAAGCGTAACGGTTTGCATGTTCGCGGCGGCTGGGCGTCTGTGCCGTGCAGAAAGGAGCGGTAGGCCCAGTGATGGCTCCACGGGTCGCTGTATACCGCCCCGTTGCTCGCTGGATGGGCCAGCACGGCGAGCCAAATTGCGGGCAACTGGTGGATTGCGATTGGGCAAGGGACCGAAGCGGCCAAAAATGGGGGCTGGCGATCCGCACCGTAACCACAATGGAGGTCGATAATGAACAGACGGAATTTTATGCAACAAATCGCGATTTCAACCGCCGCCGCGAGTTTGGCTTTGACGGGTTGCACCGCGACATCCGGGAGCGGCAAGAGTCCCGAAACTGACGCTGCAAGGCGGCAAGAGATCAATTCAGCCGTGGACGGCACGTTGTCACGATTGGCCGCGACAGTAAAAGGTTCGAGTGAACTCATATCGAAGGCCCAGGGGGTGTTGGTTTTCCCATCGGTGAAAAAGGCGGCCTTCATTGTCGGCGCCGAGTACGGCGAGGGCGCGTTGCGTGTCGGCGGCGCGACAGTCGGCTACTACAATACGACCTCCGCTTCATTTGGATTTCAGGCGGGCGCCCAGTCGACCGCAGTCATATTTCTCTTCATGACGCAATCCGCGCTGGACGGATTCCGCAATTCGTCGGGGTGGTCCGCTGGAGCCGACACAGGAGTCTCGATCGCGAAAGTAGGCGCCAACGGCGCGATAGACACAACATCAGCGACCTCGCAGGTGGTAGCGCTGGTCTTGACCAACGTCGGTCTGATGGCGGATCTGTCGCTAGCCGGAACGAAGGTGACCAAACTTGACCTTTGAGCGTGTGCTACGGCTCTGCCATGCAGAATTAATCAGCATGCTCAATGACTGCCCCATTGATTCGAAACCGGCCATAGCGGACGGCAGGGTGCGGTACGAGCAACGTGTGTGAGTCGGTCGGGCGGCATCCGTTTCGCGCGTGTGTCGGTTCCTCTATTCATGTTCTACAGCGACTCCGCAACACTGAAGGTGGCCGATCTGGCAAGAGCGCTGGCCAGCGGAATCCATGTGTAGCCGTGCGGCTGCGCGCGTCGGATCGGTCTCGACGGAGCCGCGACGCCTGGGCGCAATATCATCATTGACATCAATGATTTCAACGAGACTCTATTGGCGCCTTCTCGTCCTTCCACGCGGATAGGAATGACCTCGACGCGAGCTGGTCGGCGCGTCTTTATTACCATTTGGCGAGCCGCAATGACTCGCTATTCATGGCGCAGTGGAGGGTGATTTTACTTGGAGATTCATATTCTGATTCACGCACTACCCGCAGATTTTTTGCCGGCGCAAGAAGCTCGTCCTGCATCCAGTATGGCGATAGGACGAAACGCGGAATATATCTAAATAGTCCTTTAGACGTGTCGGGCCGTCGCTGCCTGGATATTGGCTCGTATAAGCTATGTGACGCGAAATTCTCCTCCGGTGTTGGTGGGGGCATACGTAAATGTATGCAGACCTGGCCGCGATTGACGCGAGAAAATGCAGCCGCCAAATTGCCTTTCGCAAGCGCGGGAGGATAGGTCGGTCGACCCTCAAATGCTATGCACGTCAGTCCGAAAAGCCACTGCCTCACGCTTGCCCGCTTCCGACCAGAAATACGGTCGCGCACAGTTATCGCACATATATACAAACACGCCGATTGACCGGGATCAAATCAATTATTCAACGTTTTAAATAATTGATGATGAATCTCCGGTTCAGAACGCCCGCAGAGCGTGGATTGCAAATTGCAAAAAAATTCTTTCAATGTCCCTCAAATTTATTCTTGAGGTCCTATACTGCTCTCAAGTTACCGATGGCCCGCACCAGATGCCGCGAATCGGTATAGTTGACCGTGACCGAACATGGCGAGACGGTGGCTTTGGATATGCACTAACCATTGGTTTCGGAGATACCAATGATCACTCTGGTTGTGCGTGGCAGAGACCTGGTGCAAAGCATGGTCAGTTTTGCTATGGCCTGCTGCGGGCAACAGCGTCCCTCGCCTCGAAGTGTCCACCGCCCGTTGCATGTGTCACCCATCAGCGCTCGTTCGCTTCGGGAACGAGGATATTGGCGGCTGAGAACACCAGGCGCTAAATCATTGGCGCTCCTCGGCGACGTTGCGGATCAGCCCAAAAAGCGGATCGCTGCCGATGAACGTGAGCTTGCCAATGCAAAGCCGGGACGGCAAGGACATACAGGCGCCAGCGCGGCAGGTCTGCCAGAAGAAGGATGCGGCAGGCGCGGGGTTCTGGACGAAAGAATTCACTTGAGGGACGCGCTTGAGATGTTGCCGGTCGCGACGCTTACGATCGATCAGAAAAATCAGATAATCTTTGCGAACGCCAGTGCGATAGAACTGTTCGGCTATACCGGCGAAGAATTGACCGGCGCACGGATCGAGATGCTGTTCCCGATCCATGCTTGGCGGGGTTGCGATTCTATGGCCGAAGACCGTGGCGTCGAACACAAGATCACCGACGGGACAACGACACAGGTGCTGGTCGCGCGCCGGCGCGACGGTGAAGGTTTTCACGTGGAAGCCAATACCACGAAATACAGCGCGTCCGATCAGGGTTTGCAGATCATCGCCATAGCGGGTCGCGTCGCGTGCCGCGAAATCGATCGAAACCGGACGGAAATGGCTCATCTGGTGCGAGTTTCATCTTTGGGAGAACTCGCAAGTTCTCTCGCACACGAGCTGAATCAGCCGCTTACCGCTATCTTGAGCAACGCGGAAGCCGCGCAGAAATTCATCGAAGCGGAGAAGATCAATACGGCAGAGCTCCGCGAGGCATTGGGCGACATCATTCTGGATAACCGTCGCGCGAGCGAAGTTATCCAGAAGATCCGGACGATGGTACGAAAAGGTGACCTGGAGTTGCAGCCGGTAGACGTTGGCGAGGTGGTCCGAGACATCGCCTTGCTCGTACATAGCGATGCGGTGGCGCGGGAAGTTCGCACGAAATTCGACATTGCCGACAATCTGGCAACGGTGTTCGGCGATAAGGTTCAACTGCAGCAGGTTTTGCTCAATCTGCTGCTGAACGCCTTCGACGCGGTGAAGGAATGCGATCCAAAGGAGCGCATCATCGAGACAACGGTGCGAGAAGAGGTTGGGGGAGGCGTACGGGTTACGGTGAAAGATCGAGGTCAGGGGCTGACCGTCGACCAGATGAATAAAGTATTCCGGCCGTTCTTCTCGACCAAGCCTCAAGGGCTCGGTCTCGGCCTTTCCATCAGCCGCACGATCGTGACAGCGCACGGAGGCCAGTTATGGGCGGAGAACAACGAGTGCAAGGGAGCGTCGTTTCACATAACGTTGCCTCAGAAAGCGGCCATAGGAAGGGATCCCCGCGGGCCGTCATGAATCCGGGCGCCGCTCGTGTTTTCCTCGTCGACGACGATGAGCGAGTTCGATGCGCGCTCGCCCGACTGCTGCGCGCATCGGGCTACCTGGTTGAATCTTTTGACAGCCCTGAAGCTTTTCTAGATAGAGCCGACCTGGCCAGCGTACCCGCATGCCTCGTTCTCGATTTGCAGATGCCGGGAATGTCGGGGCTGGAAGTGCAGCGCAATCTCAATCAGCTCTTGCCCATCATTTTTTTGACAGGGCACGGCGGCGTCGGGTCAAGCGTTGAAGCAATGAAGGGTGGTGCGCTCGATTTTCTGCCCAAGCCGGTATGCCAATCCTTATTGTTTGCCGCGGTGGACCGCGCGCTCGAGTGCGCTTGCATAGAGTGGGCGAAGAGGTGCGAAAAAGCTGAGTTGCAGGAACGGGTCAATCTTCTCACGCACCGCGAGCGCGAAGTCATGGCGCTCTTATTGACTGGGCGTCTGAACAAACAGGTCGCCAGCGAACTTGGCGCGGCTGAAAAGACAATCAAGATTCATCGCGCTCGGGTGATGAAGAAGATGAAGGTACGATCGATTGCTGAACTCGTTCGGCTTGCGGAAAAGGTCGGCGTGGACGCAGCCGACGACATATAAGTCTGCATGGGCCGATCGGGATTTCGCGGGAGGGATGTCGGCCCCATTCCATCCTGTTGATGCCGCTAGTGGACCAAGGTCCTATATCTCGCTTCATCACCTCACGCTACGCTGGTACTCCGAATGAGCTTACTCATGGAGCGACCGCACTTTCGCACGTTCAAAATGGTCAACCCCAACCAGATCGTTGCCGTAGTCGACGATGATGAATCGGTATGCCGAGCCATCAAGCGTCTGCTGCACGCCTCAGGTATTGAGTCGGAGACGTTCCTAAGCGGCGATGAGTTTTTGAGTACGCTATCGGCGATTCCGTCGTACCGTCCTGCGTGTGTCATTCTGGACATCCAGATGCCGGGAACAAGCGGACTGGAGGTTCAGCGTCAACTTGCGTCGATAGGCCTGCCGGTCATCATGATTACCGCGCACGACGAGCTTTCCGTTAGACAGGCCGCGCTCGCGTCTGGCGCTGCCGCGTATCTACGAAAACCGTTCAATGCCGCCATCCTGATCAGGGCTGTGGAAATGGCGATCAACGGTCCGCTACGCCCTTGAGCACGTGCGCGTCGCCGGGCGATATGAGACCAAGGTCCGATTGCCTCCCTGTATTTCAGCTACCAAACTGACCTACATCAGCGCGTCACTCAAACGACCAGCCGTTTCGAGTTGGGGCGCGGCTAAACGACCTGACGCGTGCGCCTGCCGTCGTCGCGTGCGGGTTCACTGCGCGAGCAGCGCTCAAAGAAAACGCAGGAGTACGTGATGAAATTAGGGTCAACCTTACTCGCCTCTGCTATCACAATTCTGCTCAGCGCCATTGCACTCGACACGTGGGCCGCCGACTTCGATGGAAGCAAACGACTCCTCTGCGCGACGGTCGACGCGCATTCATGCGATCCGGGACTAACCTGCACGCGTTCGTTGCCGGCGGATATTGGAGCGCCCCGGTTTCTTTCGCTCGACTTCGACAAGAAGGTGATCATCGGACCCGCGCGAACGACGCCCATGCGTATCGCCAGCAAAGATGCCAATCAGATCATCATGGAAGGTACAGAGATGGGATATGGGTGGACCTTGGTGCTCGATTCCGCCGACGGATCAATGACGTTGATGATCGTGAATAGCGAGGATGCGCTGGTGCTCTTCGGCAACTGTGCGGTCTTGTGATCAGGCGGTCGCGCAATGAAAACCGTCGCCATCCTTCATCCCGCACGGTGGCCGTATTTTCTCGGGCCTGCGGACACTTCGCGTGCTTTTCATCGTTCGTGGCGTGCGCTGCTGCTGATGGCAGCGGCTATGATCCTGCTCACCGCTTGCAAGAAGCAGGCCGCCGCGCCGACGGCTGCCGCGCCCGAAGTGACGGTCACGACGGTTGTACAGCAGGATACGCCCGTCGACTTCCAGTTTACCGCTCAAACCCAGAGTTCCCGCGAGGTCGAGATTCGTGCCCGGGTGGACGGCTTTCTCGAGAAACGCATGTACGTCGAGGGGGCACTCGTCAAGGTGGGGCAGACGAT
The DNA here is from genome assembly GCF_012689525.1 of Paraburkholderia aromaticivorans. Lineage (NCBI taxonomy): Bacteria > Pseudomonadati > Pseudomonadota > Betaproteobacteria > Burkholderiales > Burkholderiaceae > Paraburkholderia > Paraburkholderia aromaticivorans. The sequence goes on along the minus strand of NZ_CP051514.1, from coordinate 1,717,195 downwards.
GTTCCAGATGGACCGCAAGCCGTTCGAGGCCGCGCTCCAAACCGCGAAAGGACAACTCGCGCAGCAGCAGGCGCGTTATCAGGTTGCCAAGGCGAATCTGGCGCGGGTAGAGCCGCTCGCTGCTCAAAACGCGTTGAGCAAGAAAGATCTCGACGACGCGATAGGCAACGAAAAGCAGTCCGCTGCCGCAGTGATCGCGGCAAAGGGGGAAGTCGATACGGCACAGCTCAATCTCGGCTATACGACGATCAAGTCCCCCCTCGCGGGTCTGTCGAGCTTTGCACGTCAGCAGGACGGCAGCTATGTCACGGCGACTGCCAACGGCTTGCTGACCTACGTCTATCAACTGGACCCGATGTGGGTGAACTTCAGTATCTCCGAAAACGAGATGTTGAAGTACCGGGACCAGATTGCAGCAGGGCAACTGAAATTCCCGGAGCACAACGATTTTGTCGTCCAGCTGATTCTGGCCGACGGATCGGTGTTCTCGGAGTCCGGGCGTATTGACTTTGCGAATCCTGCTTTCAGCACCGAAACGGGGACCTTTCTGGTGCGGGCGGTCTTCGATAATCCGAAGGGAACATTGCGGCCCGGCCAATTCGTGAAGGCACGCGTTTCCGGGGCCATCAGGCCCAATTCGATTCTCGTGCCGCAGAGGTCCGTATTGCAAGGCTCGAAGAGTCACTTTGTGTGGGTCGTCGACGACCAGGCGAAAGCGCACCAGCGGGTCGTCGAAGTGGGGGATTGGCACGGCGACGACTGGTTCGTGTCAGAAGGACTCAAGGCGGGCGAACGCATTGTCGTGGACGGCGCACTGCGTGTCGCAGCGGGAGCGCAACTCAAAATCGTCAAAGGTGCATCCCCCGCGAAAGACGCAGCGCCGCCCGGACCTCCAGACACTGAAAGTGCGGCACCTGCATCTGCATCTTTCACGCCGGCTAAGGAGTCCGTGGCGCAAGGAACCGGCAGCGGTTCGACCCAATGAAAGGGCGACCGATATGAGCATCTCGCATTACTGCATCGATCGTCCGATTTTCGCGTCGGTTATTTCGATTGTCATTACGCTAGGCGGCGCCTTGGCGATGTTCGCCCTGCCGATCGCGCAGTATCCCGACATCACCCCGCCGCAGATCACTATTTCCGCCACGTATCCGGGCGCCAACGCGGAGGTTGTGGCGAATAATGTCGCCGCGCCGATCGAGCAGCAGGTCAATGGCGCGGACAACATGATCTATATGAACTCGTCGAGTTCGTCGACCGGAAACCTGACGATCAATGCGTATTTCCAGATCGGAACAAACCCGGAACTGGCTCAGGTCGATGTGCAGAACCGCGTTAATCTCGCGTTGCCGCAGCTCCCGCAATCCGTCCAGGCGCAGGGCATTCAGGTTCAGAAGAAGTCGTCCGCCTTCATGATGGTGATTGCGATCTATTCGCCTTCCAACCGGTACGATTCGGTCTACATCGCGAACTTCGCCAACGTCTATGTGCTGGATGCGATCAAGCGGGTTCCCGGCGCGAACCAGTCCAGTATTTTCGGTAATCCCGACTACGCGATGCGTATCTGGCTGAAGCCCGATCGCATGGCGCAACTTGGCGTGACAGCCGCCGACGTTCAGCGCGTGGTGGCGAATCAGAATCAACAGTTCGCCGTGGGTAGCATCGGGCAATCGCCTACGGGAACAGCGGTTGAACAGTCGTTTGCCGTCACGACGACTGGCCGTCTGACCGAGCCGTCCGAGTTCGAAAATATTATCGTGCGCGCGACGAACGGTGGAGCAGCGATCGTACGGATCAAGGACATTGGGCGGGCCGAGCTGGGGCAAAAAGATTACTCCATTCGCAGCCGGTTCCAGGGCAAGCCCGCGACCGTTCTCGCCGTCTATCAGCAGCCGGGCGCGAATGCACTGGATGTCTCGAAGAACGTTCGCGCAACGCTGACAGAACTGAAAAAATCGTTTCCGGAAGGGCTGACTTATGAAATCGCCATGGATACGACCGAGTTCACCCGGTCCTCCATTTCGGACGTCATTCACACCTTTTTCGAAGCGCTGGTGCTCGTCGTCATTGTCGTTTTTGTGTTTCTGCAAAGCCTGCGCGCGACGCTGATTCCGATCGTCGCGGTGCCGGTCTCGATTGTCGGGACATGCATGTTCATGCTTCCGCTGGGCTTCTCGATCAACATGCTGACGCTGTTCGGGATGGTGCTCGCCATCGGGATCGTGGTGGACGACGCGATCGTTGTGATCGAGAACGTCGAACGAAACATAACTGTGCTCAAGCTGAATCCAAAAGATGCCGCCAAGAAGGCAATGGACGAGGTGGCCGGACCGGTCATCGCCATTGTGCTCGTGCTGTGCGCAGTGTTCGTGCCGGTGGCGTTTCTCGGCGGAATCACAGGGCAGATGTACAAGCAGTTCGCCATCACGATCGCGATATCGGTGGTGCTGTCCGGCATCGTGGCGCTGACCTTGTCGCCGGCGCTCGCCGCGTTGTTATTGAAGAGTTCCCATCACGAGAAGAAGGGCTTCTTCCGCTGGTTCGATAACCAGTTTGCCCGGATGACGGCGGGCTACTCGCGAGCGGTCAGGTTGGTGATCAAGCGATCGATCCTCGCTCTGGTGTTCTTCGTAGCCATGATCGTACTCGCGGTGCTCATGGTTCGATCGATTCCGTCCGCATTCCTGCCACCGGAGGACCAGGGCTATCTGCTCGGCGCGGTCATCATGCCCGACGCGGCAAGCCTCGACCGTACCGGAGAAGTGTCCCAACAGGTCACCGACTACTTCATCAAACAGCCGGCAGTCGGCAGCATCACGGTGGTCGACGGGTATAGCCTGCTTGATAACCAGAATAAAAACAACGCCAGCACTTTCTTTGTCGGTTTCAAGAGCTTCGATGAACGCTACTCTTCGGCGAACATCAAAACGCAGAACGCACGGACAGTCTTGCAAGATGCGTACCGCCATTTCGCGAACGTGAAAGAGGGCGTGGTGGTTCCCGTCAACCCGCCGTCGATTCCCGGTCTCGGCACGACTGGCGGCACGGAAGTGTGGATTCAGAGCAAGGGCGACGCGAGCATCGCGCAACTCGCGGAGGTTGCGCAAGACTTCGTTCAGAGGGCAAAGCAGCGTCAGGAGCTCACCGGTGTGACTTCGACGTTCAACGCGTCGTCGCGGCAATTGCTGGTGAAGGTGGACCGCGACAAATCCGAGACGCTCGGGGTGCCGGTCGAAGACGTGTATGGCGCGATGCAAACGATGTTCGGCTCGCTCTATGTGTCGCAGTTCAACCGCTCGAGCCGGCTCTGGCAAGTGATTTTGCAGGCGGAGCCGTCGTACCGGTTGACGCCTCGCGACCTCGATCAGATCTTCGTGCGCAGCAAGACCGGCGCGATGATGCCAATCACGTCGGTGTCCAGTTACCAGTTTGTCGTGGGCCCCGATCTGGTCACGCGCTTCAACAATTTTCCCGCGATCAAAATCACGGCGAACGCCGCTCCCGGATTTAGCTCCGGCCAGGTGATCGCCACACTGGAGGAACTGGCGACGCAAATGCCGTCCGGCTATGACGTCGCCTGGAGCGGAGAGGCCTACGAGGAACGGCAATCGGGCGGCACGTCGGGGCTCGTCTTCGTGTTCGGGTTGGTGATGGTGTTCCTTATCCTCGCCGGGCAGTATGAGAAGTGGAGCTTGCCGGTCGGCGTGCTGATGGCGGTCCCGTTCGCGCTCTTTGGCGCACTGCTCGCCATTTTGCTGCGCGGCCTGAGTAACGACGTCTACTTCCAGATCGGACTGACGATGCTGGTCGCGCTCGCCGCCAAGAACGCGATCTTGATCTTCGAATTTGCGGTGCTGAACCGGGAGACCGGGGCGTCGGTGTTCGACGCCACCATGACGGCGGCGGAAGAGCGCTTGCGTCCGATCGTGATGACGTCGCTGGCCTTCATTCTCGGCTGCGTGCCGCTTGCCATTGCGACGGGCGCGTCGGCCAACAGCCGCCATTCGATCGGCACCGGGGTGATTGGCGGCATGATCGGCGCGACGGCCATCGCCGTATTCTTCATTCCGATGTTCTATTACCTGCTTGAGTCGATGTCGTCGCGCTCCAGCGGCGGCAAGCAGAAGCCGGACCAGGGCGCAGCCGGAACGGCGCGGGAGTCGGGCGCGGCAGAGCCCGGCTTGCCGCCGCACACGCCGTCTCAAGAGAGTCCTTGACATGAACGCGACGGCTTTGACGCGTCTGCTCGCTTCCGCCACGTTGCTTGCGCTGAGCGGCTGCCTGCTTGGCCCCAACTACGTGCGGCCCACGGTGGAGGTGCCGGCAACGTATCGCTTTGCGCAGGGCGAGGCCGCCGAAATTGCCAACGTGGAATGGTGGGAGCAGTTTCAGGATCCGGTGCTCGACCAGCTGATCGCAACCGCGCTGCTGGAGAACCGCGATGTCAAGATCGCGGCCGCGCGGGTCGACGAGTTCCAGGCGCAGTTCGTGACGACGCGTTCCGCGCTGTTTCCCCAGGTGGTGGCGGGCGCGGATGCATCTCGCCAACGCGCGTCTCAGGCGAGCGGAATACCGGTACCGAACGGTGTCAGCCCGATCTACAACCAGTTCGACGCGACAGTGTCGGTGGCGTGGGAAATCGATCTTTTCGGCAAGGTTCGCCGCCAGACCGAGGCTGCCCGCGCTAACCTTTTGGCCAGCGAGGAAGGCCGCCGGGCCACCATCCTGACGCTGGTCAGCGCCGTTTCATCCGCCTACATTAACTTGCGCAGTCTTGATCGGCAACTTGAGATCGCGAAGTCGACCGTGGAAAGCCGCGACGAATCGGTCCGGGTCTTCACGTTGCGCTTCAGGGGCGGCGAGGTGTCGCAAATGGAGCTGGCGCAAAGCCAGTCGGAATACGAGGCAGCGAAAGCCACCATCCCGCTGCTCGAAACGCAGATCGGCCAGCAGGAAAACGCGTTGTCCGTGCTGATCGGCAAAAACCCGGGCGCGATTCTGCGCGGTCGCGAACTGTCGATGATGGGCTCGCCGCAGATTCCGAACGAGCTGCCTTCGGAGTTGCTCGAACGCCGTCCGGATCTGCTGCAGGCCGAGCAGACCCTGGTGTCGGAAAACGCGCTGATCGGCGCGGCCAAGGCGCTTTACTTTCCGTCCATCTCGCTGACTGGGCTGTTTGGCACGGTCAGCTCGCAGTTCTCGAATCTTTTCACCGGGCCGGCGCGGGTATGGTCTTTTGCCGGCAGCGTGACGCAGCCCATTTTCACGGCGGGCAATATCTCGGGGCAGGTGCGGCAGGCCGAGGCGCGTCAGCAGGAAGCGCTGTTCGCTTATGAGAAAGCGATTCAGGTGGCATTCCAGGAGGTCGAAGACGCGCTCATCTCCGTGCAGAAGACGCACGAGCAGCTGGCCGTGTTGGCCAACCAGGTCGAGGCGCTGCACACGTACGCGCGGCTCGCGCGTCTGCGTTACGAAGGCGGTTACACGAGTTACATCGAAGTGCTCGACGCCGAGCGAAGCCTCTTCAACGCACAACTGAGCTATACGCAGACGCAGGGAGCCGAGCTGACCTCATTCGTCAACCTCTATAAGGCGATGGGCGGCGGCTGGGTTCTCGCCGCGGAGAAACTGTCGGTTCCACCGCCCGCACCAGCAACGCCGCCGCCGGACACCGCGCCCGTCGCACCCGTCGCACCCGTCGCGCGCGGCACGGCGCCGAGGGGCGAACCGGCGGTAGCCCTGGAGGCGAGATGACACACCGGGAAATCATCGCCTGCGAGGAGTGCGACCTGCTTCAGCTTGCAGCGCCTCTCACGCCTGGCGCATCGTTGCGTTGCTGTCGTTGTCGCGCGGAGCTTGGAAGGGGGCGTACGAACGGGCCCGAACGGGCCCTCGCCTTTACCCTTGCGTCCGCCGTGCTGCTCGTCATCTCCAACGCGTTTCCTATCGTAGGTTTGTCGGTCAACGGCCATCTCGTCCAAACGACGCTGGCCGGGTCGGTCCGCATGCTTTACACGCATGGCACCTGGCCGCTCGCGGTGCTGGTCTTCCTGACGACGATTCTGACGCCGGTGCTGCAGACCGTGGCCATGCTGTGGCTGCTCGTGCCGCTGCGTCTGGGGCGTGTGCCGTGGCACGCGGTCGAGGGCTTCCGGCTGTTTCAACTGGCGCGGCCGTGGGGCATGACCGAGGTTCTGATCCTCGGTCTGCTGGTCGCGCTCGTCAAGCTGACGCACATCGCGAAGGTCGTGCCGGGCACGGCGTTGTGGTCGTTCGTGGTGCTGATGTTGCTGCTCGCTGCGGCGTCTGCGACGTTCGATCCGCGCGAGATATGGTCGCGCATCTGCGCCCGCAAAAATGCCGACGGCGCGTGGAGGCTGCCTCCCTTCGAGCAGCGCCGCACGGCGGTGACGGCCTCCGCATACGGGCTCGTGCTGTGCGAAGAGTGCGGGCTACTGGTACGCGATCCGGCACGATCGGGCGAGCAGGGCTGCCCGCGTTGCAGAGCGCGCTTGCATATGCGCAAGCCAGCGAGCCTCTCGCGGACGTGGGCGTATCTGTCGGCTGCAATCGTGCTGTATATCCCCGCCAATGTGCTGCCCGTGATGAATACGAGTTCGCTCTTCGGGGCGCAGAAAGACACGATCATGAGCGGCGTGGTCTATCTGTGGGTATCCGGTTCATGGCCGCTCGCCGTTCTCGTGTTCATCGCAAGCATCGTGGTGCCGATGCTCAAGATCCTGGGCCTTGCGTATCTGGCGGTCTCCACCCAGCTTCACTCGCAATGGCTTCCCGAGCAGCGCACCAGAATCTACCGCGCGATCGAACTGGTTGGGCGCTGGTCGATGCTCGATATCTATGTCATCACGATGCTCGTCGCGCTGGTGCAATTCCAGGCGCTGGCGACGATCGAGGCCGGTCCGGCATCGATAGCGTTCGGGGCGGTGGTCGTGTTGACACTGCTGGCGGCGATGGCTTTCGACCCGCGCCTCATCTGGGATGCAGCGGAGAGGGCTCATGTCAAGACCAAATGACGAGCCGGATCTTCCCGAACTCCCGCTGGCGGATTCGATTCCACGCTCGCGCTGGCGTATGCAACTGGTGTGGCTCGTGCCGATCGTGGCGGTGCTGATCGGCGGATGGCTGGCTACGAAAGCGATCCTGGAACGCGGCGAGAATATCACCATCAGTTTCAAGACCGGCGAGGGCCTTGAAGCCGGAAAGACAAAGGTCAAGTTCAAGGACGTCGATATCGGCGTGGTCGAGGCCGTGAACCTGTCGCCGGATCATAAGAGCGTCGTGGCGAAGGCAGAGGTGGCTCGCGACGTGGCGAGTCTGCTGGTCGAAAACACACGGTTCTGGGTAGTGCGCCCGCGCATTTCAGGCGGCACGGTCTCGGGGCTCGGCACGCTGCTCTCCGGGTCGTACATCGACGTCGATGTCGGGAATGCAGAGAAAGCGCGGCGTGATTTCGTCGGGCTCGAAGAGCCCCCTGTGTTTGCGAGCGACGTCCCAGGACGGGAGTTCATTTTGAAGGGTGCGGGTCTCGGCTCGCTGGACGTGGGCACGCCCATCTATTTCCGCAGACTCCGGGTCGGCCAGATTGCTTCTTACCAACTGGACCCGGACGGCAGAGGCGTCACGCTGAAGGCGTTCGTCAATGCGCCTTACGACCAGTTCGTGAAGACCGATACGCGCTTCTGGCACGCAAGCGGGGTAGACATGGCGTTCGATACGAACGGTCTGCGTGTCGAAACCCAGTCGATCGTTTCCATCATCATCGGCGGCGTGGCGTTCGAGTCACCGCCGGAGTCGCAGGAAGAGACCAACGCCGCCGCCAATGCGGGATTCGAACTTTACGCAACGCGCGCCGACGCGATGAAACAGCACGATCGGATCGTCGATAAATACGTCGTTAATTTCATGGATTCGGTGCGAGGCCTGACGGTTGGCGCGCCGGTCGATTTTCGCGGTGTAGTCATCGGCGAGGTGACGGCGATCTATACACGCTTCGAGCCGGCACAAAATCGTTTCAGCATTCCCGTCGAAATACAGATCTATCCCGAGCGCTTTACGTCACGCTATCAGAACGGACAGGCCGGGGGGCGTATAAGCGACCACCCACGCGGACTGGCGGACTATCTGGTCGAACATGGATTCCGTTTCCAGCTCAAGAGCGGCAATCCACTCACGGGTCAGCTTTACGTCGCGCTGGACTATTTCCCGGATGCGCCCAAGGCGACGATCGACTGGAGCAAGTCGCCGCCGGAATTGCCTGCCATACCTCGCACGCTTCAGTCGCTGCAAGACTCAGTTACGCGCTTGCTGACCAAGCTCAACAATATTCCGTTCGAGGCGATCGGCAACGATGCGCGCACGACGCTACGCACGACCAATTCGATGATCTCCCAGCTCAATAGTGAGGTCGTGCCGAAGGCGCGTGACACGTTCACGTCGGCGCAAACCGCGCTCGATTCCGCGAATACCGCGCTGCAACCGGATTCGTCGCTGCAGCAATCCACGGAACAGGCGATGCACGAAATGACCCGGACGGCAGCCACGCTGCGTACGCTGGCCGACTATCTGTCCCGGCATCCGGAAGCGCTCGTGCGCGGCAAGTCTGAGGACAAGCCATGAGGTATGCGACGGCATGTCTGATTCTGGCACTGGTCACCGGCTGGTTCGGCGGATGTAAATCGCCATCGGCCAGTTTTTACACGCTGAGCCCAGACCGCTCTCTCGTCAACTCCGGCGCAACGCGCTCGATCGCTGCCGTGATCGGTCCCGTTACGATACCGGACCTCGTGGATCGGCCGCAGATCGTGACCCGGGTCGGCGACAACGAGGTCGATGTCAACGAATTCGCCCTTTGGGCGCAACCGTTGAGCGGCGACATCGGCCGCGTGATTGCCGCCAATCTTGCCGTGCTGTTGAACTCACCGCAGATTTCAGTGTTCGATCTGACGCACGAACCGGCTGGCGTATGGCGCGTACGTATCGACGTGATGCGCTTCGAGTCCGCACCGGGGCGGGACGTCACCGTCGACGTGCTATGGGCCGTGCGCCCGCCGGGTAAAGGCCGTCCCGTCACGGGCCGCTCTGTTGCGCGCGAGGCGGTGTCCGGTCCGGGCTTCGAACCGCTCGTTGCCGCGCACGATCGCGCGCTGGCATCGGTGAGCCGCGATATCGCGGCGGCGCTGCAGGCGAGTCCGGCTCAGTGACGCGGCGTGCGGATCGTGCATCGACTTCGTGGTGCAGCGCCGCGCGTAGGGTAATGATCGAGGAGCAAACATCATGGCTGAACTGATGCTGGGCAACGTGGAAGAAAGCGTCTCCGATGAGGAAATCGGGGAGTTCCTTGTACGGTACGGCTTCCCCCAATTCAGTACGATCCGCCGTATTCCGGGCGCGGGCTCCCGGCCCGCGGCGCTGGTGATTTTCGACGACGTGACGGCGAACGGGCTGCGCAACCTGCAGCCGCGCATCCACAACCTGTTCTGGAAAGGCCGTACGATCACCGCGCTGCTTCTTCCGGAGCGCGATGAATCATAAATTGCCAGGAGCCGCGCATGGGTCTGCTGTCGTGGTGGTCGTTGAGGCGCCGCGCGTTGGCAACAGACGATCTCCAGCAGGAGAAGGAAATCGTCGAGCGGATTGTCAGGCTCGGCCCGCAACTGCGCCTGGCGCGCGATTACGAGGCGCGTCTGGCGCCCGCCGTGCACCAGGCAACCGGTTATCTGCGCCGCCTCGTCGCGCAGGTGCCGGCTGCGCGGGAAGCCAGCGTGGCGGCGTGGGCAACGGATCCGTATATCCACGCGTTTTTTGCCACGCCCGACGACGTGGCTCCAGTCTTCAGCCACTCGGAGGCATTACGCAACTGCTTGCGCGATCATCCTGCGGTGGACGAAGTATTCGCTGTGCTCGGCATGGCCGTCGACGAGCGTCGCACCCTCGGCGTCGCGCAAGATGGCGCAATCACGCGTACCGACGTTGCACAGACGACCGTCAACTTTAGCGACCACCAGGTTCGCGTGTGTGCTGTGTCGGAAGTGGCGTTGCGGGAGGAAATCGTTTTGCGGGTCCTCGATCAGCTTACGCTTCAGGGACTCGGAGAGATCGAGGCGGACACGCTACGGCGCGATTCGCTGGAGCAGGAGCGGGCGTTGTTGAGAACGCGTTTGAAAATCCTCGAACGGCAGGGGATAGGGGTCCGGTCGCTGTTGGGGAGCGAGGCATCGTGCAGCTTCGCGGAGGTGGCGCGACTGCAGGCGCAACTCGACGAGAACGACCGGGCTCTGGCCAATCTGGGCCTGAAAACAGAGGCGCTGGAGCGTGAGCTGCAGATGGTTTGCAAGGTACTCGCGTTGCCGGATGCCCATGTCTACGTGCAAAAAAAGAAGTTTCTGCTGGACCGGCTGAACGTCGTCGTTGAAGACGGCGACACTCGCCCGGCGCAGGAAATGGAACTGCAAATTGCACGCATGCCGGCGAGTCCCAATGCGATTCGCGTCTTTTCGATGGTGCGCTTCAAACGCCAAGATCTTCTGCCCGAGCGCGACATATTGGCGGAAGCCCGGCGGCTGCTGATTTGACGGAAGGCGGTCGCGTGTTCTCGCCTCAATCGGTCCGGTGGGGGACGAGGTGGGCCTGACTGTCCGGCTTGCCTCGTGCTGCCAACTCATCCGGCTGGTCTGCTGCTGAGCCAATGAGGGGGCGACGGAAGCGCGTAGCCAGGCAGGCCCTCCACGAAGTCCATGATGTCGGCCGTATGGCCGGCGAGCGTAGACACCGCGGCGTAGGTTGGGATGCATATCACCACGATTTCCAGCAACAGCATGACGGTGACGGCGAGTCCGCGCCGTCCTCCGAGCCACCGCTGGATTCCGAGCGTCGGACTTGCGGGCTGCACGGCCAGATTGAGCGCAACCGGCGAAGAAGAACAGAGCGAGCCGCGATCTTCCGACGCGCGTCGCGCGAGCCATGACTGGCCGGCGTTCGCCGCGGCACCTGGGTGGCTATTTGGCTTGAGGTTCGACGGAAATTGCCACCGCCTCGTTGTAGAGCACTTCCATCTGATCACCCTTTTTGATCAGCTTGAGCTGGTCAGGATCCTGTACGACAAGGTCCACCGAATTGCCTTGCGGACCTTTCAACGTCATCGCGCCGGTCTGGTGGTTGACGGCAGTCACGTTGGCCATGATCGTCATCTCCCTGCTTGCCGTGCCTCCTGGTTTGGCGCCCAACGGCGCGCGCTCGAGAGTGTGACTTTCGTTGACGGCAAGGGGTGCGCCGCCCTTCCTGAGCGTGACGGTAACGGCCTGCGAATACTCCGCCGTGACGACGTCGCCGATCTTGAGCTGGTCGAAGTTGCGTGCTTCCTCACTCACCACGAGTTGCACGACCTTGCCTTTGGCGTCCTTTAGCAAGACCGTTCGGGTGGCCGGTTCGATACCTACGACAGTCGAGCGCGTCTTCACTGTGCCCGTCATGGATACTTTGCCGGGCGCGCTGTTGACCGCCACTTGCGGCTCTGTCTGGGCGAAACCCGTAGTAGCGAGAGACACGAGCGCCACCGCGACGATGAGTTTGCTGTTTCTCATGCTGCTCTCCTTGAACGCCTGCGCGCACGTTGACTTTGGGCCGAATGGCCGCCGGTCTTTCATGACGGGGCGCATTACCCGGCTTACACGCTAAAGTTCATTTGATGGAGTAGCCACGACCTTCCATACATGCGGCATAGCCGCGATTGAATGTGTCCATCGCACCCTGCGTCTGTGACTGTGTCGATGCCGCGGCCGCGCGCCGGTTCTGCCGCGCACGCGATCCGCCGACCATCGTACCGGTTGCGGCTCCGATCGCCGCTCCTTTGCCCGCGTCACCCGCTATGGCTCCGATGACAGCGCCTCCGGCAGCCCCACGCGCGGCGCCCTGAACGCGCTCACCGCCGCCCACTGCCGGTCCGGAAGGCGGAGGCGGGGCGTTGGCCATCGCCGCCGGGTCCACACCGGTGTTGCTCTTGGCCCACGAATAACATGCGCCGTCATCCTGCTGTTGCATTTGCGGGCTTTGTCCTTTCGCGGGATAGGCAATGGGTTTCGATTGCGCCATACCATCGAATGACATCGAACCCGCTAAAGCGGCGACAAGAATGTACTTTGTCAACGTAGTCACGGCGACTCCTTGCGTAAGTCCACGCCCATGCGGACCGCCGGCTGGCTCTTCGGGCGAGCGTGAAGTCGAAGCTGGCACAGGCTGTTGCGGTCCTGTCAGGATCAAGCGCTCGGCGAGGTGCCTGCAGCGATGGCATTTTCGCTCTCATCATTGCGTCCCAGACATGCGGTGCGCAATCGGACCAAGGTCGTATTTGCAACAGGGCACGCGTTTGGTCCAAACTGTATCTGTACGGCACGTGTGTCTCGTTTCCATTGCTTCGGATAACTGTCTTTTAAAGATCGCAAGCCGATTTGAGTGGTGAAGAGTGAGGGGAAGCATCAATGGACCGCGTTACGCGTGCTTTTGAACGGATCATCCCGTTTGAGTGGGCGCTCGGCAGGTGGCCGCGAGCGGTCGTCGTTCAGGAGCTAAAGTTGCCCCGGATCTCGATCCATGCGCTTATCGTCGCAATGCTGGCGCTCTACGCCATGTCGTCCACGACGGTCTCAATTGCGCAGGCTCCCGCAGCGGACGTCGGCGCGGCCGCCGTTCCCGCTGCGACGCTCGACAAACTTGTCGGGCCCATTGCGTTATATCCAGACGATCTCGTCGCCATCATTCTTCCCGCCGCGACTTACCCGGTGGAGATCGTGCAGGCGGATCGCTTCCTCGATCAGCGCAAGAGTGACAAGTCGCTCAAAGTCAACGAAAGCTGGCACGATCCCGTGAAGGCTTTGCTGAATTACCCCGAGGTCGTCAAAAGAATGAGTACGGATCTCGACTGGACGATCAGCATTGGCGAAGCCGTCGTCGCCGATCAGGGCGCGGTACTGGAGGCGGTGCAGCGCTTCCGGCGTCAAACGCAGGCGGCGGGTCAGCTCAAAACCGACGACAAGCAGGTCGTGGTGGTCGAGAAGGAGGTGATCAAGATCGTCCCGGCCGATCCGCAGGTGATTTACGTGCCGCAATACAACCCGACGACCGTCGTGGTAGCCGGCGCACCTCCGAGCTATGCCTACCTGCCCGCACCTTATCCGGCCTACTACTATCCCTACGCGCCGGGTGCGGCGCTCGCGACGGGCCTGATATGGGGAGCGGCGATTGGCGCGGCCTGGAATGGCGGACACTATGAGGCTCATTACGGAGGCGGCGGCAATAACAACATCAACATTAACCGGGAAAGGAACGTCGAGCGAGGCGATCGGGAAAGGAATGTCGAGCGAGGCAATATCAACACGGGCGATGTCAACCGCACGCGAGGCCAGGGAGGGCAATCGTCCGCATGGCGATCCGAGAAGAAGCCAGGCCAGGTCAGCGGCACGACAGGCCGCGCCGCCGGCACGCAACGAGTCGGCGATGCACCGGCCCGCAGCGCCGCGGGCGGCGGTAATGCGGCTTCAGGAGGACGGCAGCAAGCGGCTCAACGCCCCGCTACGCCAGCCACGAGAGACCAGGGTGCTCAGCGCCCCGCTTCGGCAGGCACGCGGGAGCAAGGCGCGGGGGCCTCGCAAAGGGGTGGGGGCGATGCGTTTAGCGGCTACGGATCGGCGCGCGACGCACAGGCGGATAGTTCAAGGGGCGCGGCGAGTCGTCAGTCTTTCTCCGACTCCCGCAACCGGGCTTCTGGCCATTCCGGTGGTGGATTTTCATCGGGAGGCGGGCGCGGCGGTGGCGGTGGCGGTACCGGGTTCTCCCGTGGCGGTGGTGGCGGCCGCGGTGGTGGACGGCGATAGGGGATGACAATGACTGACCGGATCAGGACCGGCACGAACCGGCGCGCGAAATCGCGGCCCAGCCTGGCGCTATGGTGCGGGTTATATGCCATGGTTCTCGCGCTGCTGGTTCCGTTTGATGCGTTCGCCGCAGGGCAACGGACGTTCGCCACGCCGGAGCAGGCGGTCACCGCTTTGTCCGAGGCGCTGAAGGCCAACGATGAAGCGACGCTGGTCGCCATTTTTGGCGAGGCGCACAAGCGCCTCGTGGTGTCGCCGGATCAGGCGGAGAACGCGGCGAATTGGGCCAAGGCGAGCGCGGAGCTGGATGCCTTCCACGTCCTCGATGAAGCCGGACCGGATCGCCGGATTCTGCTGGTCGGCGACGAAGCCTGGCCGATGCCGATCCCCATCGTGAAGGATAACGGTAGTTGGCGGTTCGCCACGGAACTTGGCGAGGAAGAACTCCTGAATCGCCGTATCGGTGCAAACGAACGCGAGGCAATCAAGGTGCTGCGCGCCTATCTCGACGCACAGCGAGAATATGCGTCACGTGATCGAAACAAGGATGGTCTGCTGGAATACGCGCAAAAGCTTGCCAGCACGCCCGGCAAGCAGGACGGCCTCTACTGGCACGCGGACGAGAGTAGCGGTGAAGAAGCCAGTCCATTCGGACCGCTGATCGCCGCCAGCTCGGTGTATCTGAAGGGCCACCAGGCGGGTGACGCTTATCGGGGATATCACTTCCGCATCTTGACGCGGCAAGGCAAGAACGCGGCGGGCGGGGCCTTCAGCTACATCGTCAACGGGCACATGCTCGCCGGCTTTGCGATGGTCGCCTATCCAGCCCTATATGGCACGAGCGGCGTGATGACTTTCGTGGTCAACAACAACGGGGTGATTTACCAGAAGGATCGTGGCGCGAACGCGCCGCCTGTCACGGTGTTCGATCCGGATCAAACATGGAAGCGCGTCAAGGATCCCTATTGAGGCGGTCGCCGCGCTTGATGCCCGACTCTAGTGGGTCGCCGGCAGCTTCGACGGTACGACTGTACGAAAGCGCGGCAACGCAGCCATCTAGGACCAAGGTCCGATGTGGACCGCGCAGACCACCGACTATGCTTGAGGAGCAGCGCGGGCCGGCCCGGGAGCGTCGCGCGCCGGATCGTGGAACGGCGTGCGCCCGTGCTCCTGTCGAGTTTGCTTCCGTCTGCGAGGCGCTACGTTGACCAACGAATCCAGCGTCACCGATCCGGTGACGGACCACTTGCCCGCGCGCGGGCGGCGCAACGCGTTTCCGCCCGCACAGTGGCTGCGAGCCTATCAGCCTCAATGGCTCGTGAAGGACGCGATAGCCGGAGCGACGCTCGCGGCCTACGGGATTCCGGTTTCGCTCGCGTACGCATCGCTGGCCGGCTTACCCCCGCAATATGGCATCTACGGTTATCTCGTCGGTGGGCTCTTCTACGCACTGTTCGGCTCGTCGCGCCAGCTCGCGATCGGTCCGACTTCGGCGATCTCGATGCTGGTCGGCGTTACCGTCGCGGCGATGGCCGATGGCGATCCGGCGCGCTGGGCTTCGATAGCGGCGCTCACTGCCGTGCTGATCGCATGCATGTGTCTGGTGGCCTGGCTGCTACGCTTGAGTTCGCTGGTCAATTTCATCAGCGAGACGATCCTGCTCGGCTTCAAGGCGGGCGCGGCGTTGACCATCGCGATGACCCAACTGCCTAAACTCTTCGGGGTCAATGGCGGCGGAGAGTCGTTCTTCGAGCGGATTGCCGTGCTCGGCGGGCAGCTAGGGCAGACCAATCTCGTCGTGCTCGGATTCGGTCTGGTCTGCATCGCATTGCTGCTGCTCGGCGAAAAATATCTGCCGGGGCGTCCGGTTGCTCTCTTCGTCGTGATCGCGTCGATTGTCGTGTTGTCTATCACGCCGCTGGCCGGTTCTGGATTCAAGCTGGTGGGCGCCCTGCCTCAAGGGTTGCCCGAATTCCGCCTGCCAGGGCTGCGGATACGCGATGTCGATGGAGTCATTCCACTCGCTTTTGCGTGCCTGTTGCTGGCGTACGTCGAGAGCGTTTCGGCCGCGCGCGCGCTCGCACAGGCACACGGTTACGAGATCGACGCGCGCCAGGAACTGCTCGCTCTGGGAGCCGCGAATCTGGCTGCCGGATTGTTCCAGGCGTATCCGGTCGCAGGCGGACTTTCTCAATCGTCAGTGAATGACAAGGCGGGCGCGAAGACTCCGCTTGCGCTCGTATTCGCGTCGATTGCGATCGGGCTCTGTCTCATGTTCCTGACAGGTCTGCTCGCCAACTTGCCCAATGTCGTGCTGGCGGCCATTGTGCTGTTGGCCGTGAAGGGGTTGGTCGATATCGGTGAGCTACGCCATGTCTGGCGCGTCAGCCATTTTGAATTCGCCATCTCCATGGTTGCGTTCGCGGCGGTGCTGGTACTGGGAATTCTGAATGGCGTGATTGTCGCGGTCCTTGTCTCGATGCTCCTGATCATCCGGCGTGCCGCGCACCCCCATGTGGCGGTGCTAGGGCGTATCCCCGGCACGCGCATTTTCTCGGACATCGAGCGGCACGCCGAGAACGAGGCGATTGCGCATGTGCTGACCGTGCGCGTCGAGGCATCGCTGCTTTACTTTAATGTCGAGCACGTGCGCGAGACCGTCTGGCGGAAAATCCGGGCGGCTTCCGAGCCAGTCGAACTGGTGATCTGTGACCTGTCCGCGTCGCCGGTTGTCGACCTCGCGGGCGCGCGGATGCTGAAGGCGTTGCACGACGCGCTTCTGGCCGCCGGCACGGCGATGAAAGTGGTTGCCGCACACGCGGACGTGCGGGACATGCTTCGTGCCGAGGGACTCGAAGATCGTTTTGGCCACATCGGTCGGCGCGGCTCGGTGGCAGACCTCGTCGACGAGTTTCAGTCGCAGGGGGATATTGCCGATGGCCCAGGTGTGGCACCACAGGCCACTACGTGACGAGTGGCCGGATCCGCTATCAACGGAGATGACCTATGCGAGCCCAATTCCACACGGCCGTACACCTGTTCCCGCGCCGGATCGTCGGCGCCGCGCTGCTGGTCGGCGCGACTTTTAGCCATGCCGCGAATCTGAACTTCCTGAAAGACACGCCGGTGAGCTACATGAAGGACGCTGACCGTAAAGCGCTCAACGATGCAGCCCAGGTGGCGCTCGAAACAAGGAAGGATGGCGAATCGTTGGAATGGAATAATTCGGGCACCGGCAACTCGGTTTCGATCAAGGGCACGGTGACTCCGCACGATACATCGAAGGAAGGCGACAGAACCTGTCGGACCACGACGCTTGTCGCGATTGCAAAAGGCCAGACGCAAAGCTGGACGCCGACCGTTTGCAAACAGGGCAGCGGACCCTGGAAGATCCTCAGGCAATGAGTGCTTGGGGCTGAGCGGTTTACTTGATTGCGCACATACGCTTGAAGCCGCCGGAAAGGCCTGAATGACCTGGGGTTGGTTCGTGGGACCAAGGTCGTATTGTCTGGTGAGGAGAGAAAAACCATTGTAGCTATGGAGAGACCGGTCCGAGAGGTCTGGAATTTTCGGATGAAACTCGGCGGCCATGTCATTTACAACACACCCGCTTCCACATCCGTGTCGACGGGCGAACCGCAGACGAGGGCTACGATGGCATGGATAGCTGCAACGCTACAACGTTATCCCGAGATCGCTATATTCCTGTCACTCGCAATCGGCTATTGGGTTGGCGGAAAAAGCTTCAAGGGATTCAGTCTGGGCGCCGTCACGGGGACATTGCTGGCTGCGGTAGCAATTGGGCAGCTTCATATCACCGTCTCGCCCAACGTCAAGTCGGTGTTCTTCCTGATCTTCCTGTTTGCAGTGGGCTACGGAGTTGGGCCGCAGTTTGTCCGCGGCATCGCCAAAGACGGCTTGCCGCAGGCCCTGTTTGCCGTCGTGCAAGGTCTGCTGTCTCTGGGCGCGGCGATCCTCGCTGCGAAACTGGCGGGTTATGACCTTGGTTCCGCAGCCGGACTTTTCGCCGGTTCCCAAACCATCTCGGCCTCGATGGGCCTCGCAACGGACGCCATCAACCGGCTGGGGTTACCGCCCGATCAGACCAAGGTGATGCTCGATGCGATGCCGACCGCGTACGCCATTTCCTACATTTTTGGCACGGTCGGCTCCGCCCTGATTCTGGCGACGCTCGGGCCCATCATGCTGCGCATTGACCTGGTCGCGGCGTGCAAGGAGTACGAGGCGATTCTCGGCGGAAGCCAGGAAACGGGTGGCGCGGGCCAGGCATGGCACCGGTATGAATTGCGTGCATATCGTGTCGTGCCGGACAGCCGGGTGTGCGGCAAAACGGTCAGCCAGGTTGAAGCGCTCCAGCCGGGAGATACGCGGTTATTCATCGAACGGGTCCGGCGCGGCGGCACTATCCACGAAGCGACCCTCGATCTGGTCCTGCAAGCCGACGATGTGGTCGCGATAGCAGGTCCCCGTGACCAGCTGGTCATGGTGCTCGGTGCCAGCGACACGGCCGGGCGCGACGTGGACGGTCAGGCCGTCGCGGTTCACGCGGCGCGGGCGGTGGAAGTGGACGATCCCGAACTGCTGGCCGTACAAACAGAAGGCGTGGACATCTACGTCACGGGCAAGTCGGTGCATGGCAAGACCTTGCAGGAGCTTGCAAGCTTGCCGCTGGCGCGCGGCATCTATCTCCTCAAAATCAAACGCGGACCCACCGAGACGCAGATTCCCGTGCTTCCCAGCACGAAGCTGTATCGCGGCGACACGATAACGATCGTCGGACGGACTCAGGACACCGGCGCCGCCGCCAAGGTTCTCGGCGTGTTGGACCGGCCGACCAACATGACAGACGTGGCTTTCGTGAGCCTCGCAATCACCGTCGGCGCGATGGTGGGCGCAATCGTCATCAATGTCAGGGGTATTCCGCTCACGCTGTCGACGGCTGGCGGAGCGCTGATCGCCGGGCTCGTGTTCGGCTGGCTGCGCGCGATTCATCCCACCTTCGGCCGCATTCCGGAGCCGACCGTATGGTTCATGAATTCGGTCGGCCTGAATGTGTTCATCGCCGTGATCGGTCTTACGGCAGGTCCTGGGTTTATCGCAGGGCTGCAACATCTCGGCGTTGGTCTGTTCCTGTGGGGGATCATGGCGACCAGTGTTCCCCTGATCCTCGGCATGTTGATCGCGCGCTACGTCTTTCATTTTCACCCCGCCATTCTGCTAGGTGTGTGTGCCGGCGCAAGAACCACGACCGCGGCGTTGGGGATGATCTGTGATGCGGCGAAAAGCCAGATTCCAGGACTGGGCTACACCGTGACCTACGCCGTGGGCAATACGCTCCTGACGATCTGGGGCATGGTCATCATCATGATTCTGGCTTGAGCCCGGGGCGTCGCAACGGGCGACGCCGACCCGGGAAACTTCTTTCTGGAGAGCGCAAATGAGCAAGCGGGAAAAGCAGGATACCGAGAAGGCGGCGGGGCTCGCCGCGCTCAGTCCGTTCGAATTCAAAGACGAATTGATCAAGGCGGCGGGTGGGGGCGCGGTCGAGCGCGCGGCGAACTTGGCGATGCTCAATGCGGGACGGGGCAACCCCAACTTCCTCGCCACCATTCCGCGTCACGGTTTCTGGCAACTGGGTCTCTTTGCGATGCGCGAAGCGGAGCGGTCGTTTGCTTACCTGCCAGAAGGCATCGGCGGCTTTCCGAAGCGCGACGGACTCGTCGAGCGGTTTGAGCTGTTTTTGCGCGGCAACAAGGGCGTGCCCGGCATCGACTTCCTGGCGAGTGCCCTGTCGTACGTCCGCGATCAACTGGGACTGTCCGACAACGACTTCCTGTACGAGATGTGCGAGGGCATTCTTGCGTCGAACTATCCGGTGCCCGACCGGATGCTGAAGCTCTCGGAGATCATTGTCGGCCAGTATCTGCGCCGCGAGATGATCGGCGATCATCCGTTCATCGGCGAGTTCGATATCTTCGCGGTCGAAGGCGGAACGGCGGCGATGACGTACATCTTCAACACGATGCGCGAGAACCGGCTGATCAAACCCGGCGATACGATCGCGCTCGGAATGCCGATCTTTACGCCCTACATCGAAATTCCGCACCTGAACGACTATCAACTGAAGGTCGTCGAGGTCAATGCCGACGTGGAAAAGAACTGGCAATACTCGACAAAGGAACTCGACAAGCTCCGCGATCCGGCGGTGAAGGCGTTCTTTCTGGTGAACCCGAGCAACCCGCCGTCTGTCCGGATTAACGACGAGAGTCTCGACTATATTGCCGCTATCGTGAATGAGCGGCCGGACCTGATCCTGCTGACCGACGACGTGTACGGCACCTTCGCCGACGGCTTTGTCTCGCTGTTCGCGCTAGCGCCGAAGAACACCATCCTCGTGTACTCGTACTCGAAGTACTTCGGCGCAACGGGCTGGCGGCTCGGCGCCGTCGCCACGCACCGTGACAACGTGCTCGACAGGTTGATCGCCGAACTGCCCAAGGACGTCAAGAAGGAGTTGCATACGCGTTACGAATCGATCACGACCGAACCGGACAAACTCAAGTTCATCGACCGCCTGGTGGCCGATAGCCGCACCGTTGCACTCAATCACACAGCGGGTTTGTCGACCCCTCAACAGGTGCAGATGGTCTTGTTCTCGCTGTTCTCACTGATGGACACGCCCGACGCGTACAAGAAGGCACTGAAGCGGCTGATTCGCAACCGCAAGCGCGCGCTTTACGAAGAGATCGGCATTTCATTCGACGACGACGACACGAATCAGGTCGATTACTACACGATTCTCGACATGGAGTTTCTCGGCGAACGTGCGTATGGGCGCGATTTTGTCGATTGGCTCATGAAGAATACCGAGCCGTCCGAATTGCTCTTCAGACTTGCCCGTGAAGCGCGCGTCGTGCTGCTGCCGGGACGAGGATTCGGCACGCAGCATCCGTCGGGGCGGGTCTCGCTCGCGAACCTGAACGAGTCCGACTACCGAAAGATTGGCCGCGCCATTCGCGCACTGCTGGGCGACTATGTCGAGCGATACAACGCCGCGACCGGCAACAAACTCGACAAGAACCGGGTGCTGTAAGTGGCGGCTGCGAAATGGCTGGCGATACTGCCAGCCAATCGCGGCGCGTACGGCAGCAACGATTGCGCCGCCCATCAGTGGGGTTCGCCTCGCTTTCTCGACCGGTGGTTTGCCATGGGATTTAGCGCTATGACGAATGTCACCACGCCAATGACGAGTGCCAGGACGCCATAGCGGAATTCTTGTGGCACTTCATAGACCAGACCCCGGATCGTCGCATAGAGTCCCCCGATCCAGATGAAAACGCCAACCGCAGCACAGCCGATTCTAAATTCAGAGCGTTTCATTAACGTCCCCCGGCATTCGCGCGAAGTTGACTTTCAGTTTAGGACATCAGATGCCGCTGCGGGAGCGAGGGATTGCTTTTAGGTCCGGATAACGCGGGGTCGGTTCGTGGGACCAAGGTCGTATTGCCTGTTGTCGGGAGAAGGGCCATTGTAGTGAGCCGTATCAATCGGCAAACCACAGACTGGCGTTGCGACGGCATGACGCTACAACGTTGGCCATTATGTGGAGGGTCATGCCATGATGGACGCAAAAAATCGGATCTCCCGGAGTCAGGAGATCAACGCAAAGGTTGCGCGTCTTTTTCAGAAGCGCTCGCAAATCGCGCAGCAGGGTTTCAGCCAACGCGCACATGATGCCGCGACCCATCTCGGAGCCGACCGCAGCACCGCGTCGCCAGGCAGCGCATGGGCCGCCGCGCTCGACCCGTGGGCCGGCTACCGCCATGCCGTCGACGTGATGCAGCGCACGGTACTCTTTTGGGACACGCTGCGCCAGCGCGGAAATAGTTTTGTCGACCAGACGTCTCGCGGATTGCAGCCGGTGCTGCATTTTGATTACGAGACCGTGCTCGACGCCCGCCTGTTCGCGCGTCCTGTCAACTATGCGTTGCTACGTATCCTGCCGCCCGAAGGCGTGCCGATCGACGTGCGCAAGCGCCCTTATGTGATCATCGATCCCCGCGCGGGTCACGGTCCGGGCATCGGCGGTTTCAAGGACGATTCACAGGCGGGGGTGGCGCTGAAGGCCGGGCATCCGGTGTATTTCGTCATCTTTTTTCGCGACCCGGAACCTGGCCAGACAATGCTCGATGTTTGCGCGGCGGAGCAACAGTTCGTCAGGAAAGTGTGCGAGTTGCATCCCGACAGCGCGAAGCCCGCGATCGTCGGCAATTGCCAGGGTGGCTGGGCCGCGATGATGGTGGCGAGTTCCGACCCGGACCATACGGGGCCGCTCGTCATCAACGGCGCGCCGATGTCTTACTGGAGCGGCGCGTGGAGCGAAGGGGAGGGCGACAACCCCATGCGCTATTCTGGCGGCATGCTGGGAGGCACCTGGCTCGCGTCACTCACCGCGGATCTTGGCAACGGCAAGTTCGACGGTGCCCATCTGGTTCAGAACTTTGAGAACCTCAATCCCGCCAATAGCTTGTGGGACAAGTATTACCACCTCTTTGACAACGTCGATACGGAGCCGCCGCGTTTCCTTGACTTCGAACGCTGGTGGGGTGGGTACTATTTGATGAACCGCGAAGAGATCCAGTGGATTACGCAAAATCTGTTCATCGGCAACAAACTGTGGTCCGGGGAAGTCAGAGGCGTGGGTGGCGGCGCATTCGATCTACGCGACATCAAGTCGCCAATCATTCTGTTCGCCTCGCTCGGCGATAACATCACACCACCGCAACAGGCGTTCAACTGGGTCGCCGACATTTACGGCAGCACCGAAGAGATCAAGGCGCGCGGCCAGGTGATTGTCGGGCTCATGCACAAGAGCATCGGCCACCTCGGCATCTTCGTGTCAGGACAGGTGGCGAGAAAAGAGCATACGCAGATCACGTCGGTGCTGGAGACGATTGAGACATTTCCGCCCGGCCTGTACGGCATGGAGATCACCGAACGCGAAGGAGCGAACGGCACGACTGAATACGACGTGGAATTGCGCGAACTTCGGCTCGAAGAAGTCAGCGCGCGTTTTAACCGGTTCGAACGCATGGACGAGCAGCCATTCGAGGCCGTTAAGCGGGTCTCGGAGTTGAATCAGCGGGCGTACGAATTCTTCGTTCAGCCATTCGCGCAGACCATGTCGAACGAGACGACGGCCACTTTGCTACGGCAATTTCATCCGCTGCGCGCGCAGCGTTGGGCATTTTCAGACATGAACCCGTGGCTCGCCTGGCTTGGACCGGCCGCCGAAGCGGTCAGCGCGACACGCAAAACGGACGCACAGGCTGACATGCCGTTGCGGCAGTTCGAACGATATGGCGCCGACATGGTCAGCGCTTCACTCGATTTCTATCGCGCGATGCGTGACGCCGCGACCGAAAGTGCATTCTTTTCGCTCTACGGCAACATGTTTTCCGCGTACGAGGGCGGCGAGCGGAACGATGCGCTTGAAAAATCTGCTCAAGCCGAGGCGAATCCGCGAGACCTGCCGTTCGTTAAGGATGCGCTTTCGTCGATGACCGAGGGCGGCTACAGCGAAGCCGTTGCGCGGGTGGCCTGTCTGCTGGCGCGACGAGGCGAAGCACTTCCGCTTGCGCGGCTGGTGTTGCGCCAGCAACTCGCTGAGGATTACGCGGAGTACCTGCCGCAACTTCCGCCGGATCAGTGGCGGCGCATTCGCGGCGAGCAGGAAATCATCGTGTCCTACGAGCCGGATCAGGCGCTTGCGACGCTTCCCGTCCTGCTCGGCGACCACGAAGATCGCAGGAAACTGCTCAGGCTGATCGCCAAGCTGCTTGCCGATAGCCGTGTGCAAGGCGCAGAGCCGACGCCCGCGCAGTTGAGCATGCTAGAAGGCATTCAATCGATTCTACCTGTGAAGGCCGGGCGCGGCCCTCAAGCATCTGCATCCGCGCGTTAGGTCCTTGACAGCGATGCCAGCCAGCCGGGCTTCCGGCACGAAGGAGATCTCATGGATCGCGAGCATGACAAGTACCAACGGCTCATCGACTTTTGCCGTACGCAACAGCCAGTCATCACCGCAGTGGCGCACCCATGCGATCGAAGCTCGCTGGAAGGGGTGATTCAGGCAGCGGAGCTTGGGCTGATCATACCGATTCTCGTTGGGCCGCAGCAGCGCATCCGCGCGATCGCCGCGCAAGAGAACCTGCATATCGCGGACTTCGCCTTCGTCGATGCACCGCACAGTCACGCCGCCGCGGCGAAGGCAGTCGAACTGGTGCGCGAAGGCAAAGCGGAGACGCTGATGAAGGGCAGTCTGCACACGGACGAACTGATGGGTGCGGTCGTGAGCCGCGAACGGGGGCTGCGCACGGCGCGTCGGGTAAGCCATTGTTTCGTGATGGACGTGCCTGGGCACGAGAACGCGCTGATTATCACGGATGCCGCCATCAACATCGCGCCCACGCTTGCGGAGAAAGTCGACATTCTGCAGAACGCTATCGATCTTGGGCGCGCGCTGCAGATGCCTGAGGTGCGCGTGGCCATCCTGTCGGCAATTGAAACGGTGAGTCCGAAGGTGCCATCAACGATAGAGGCTGCGGCCTTGTGCAAGATGGTCGACCGCCATCAGATCACGGGCGCGCTCGTCGATGGCCCTCTTGCGCTCGACAATGCAATCGATCTCGAAGCGGCACGAACCAAGAAGATCGACTCTCCAGTAGCCGGCCGCGCGAACGTGCTGATGGTGCCCGATCTGGAAGCGGGCAACATGTTGGCAAAAAGTCTGTCTTTTCTTGCGGGCGCGGATGCTGCGGGCATCGTGCTCGGCGCGCGCGTGCCGATCATTCTGACGAGTCGCGCGGATTCGGTCAGGACGCGGCTAGCATCCTGTGCAGTGGCGTCGATGGTGGCGTGGATGCGCAAGGAAGAAGCCAGACTCATGGGGTGAAGCGATGGCCGATGTCATTCTCGTACTTAATGCCGGCTCGTCCAGCATCAAATTCAGCGCCTTCGATGCCGAGTCGCAAGATCTGGCGCTGGTGCTGCGTGGCCAGATCGAAGGCCTTTTCTCCGCGCCCCGGTTCCTGGCGTTCGACCAGTCCGGCGAACAACTCGGTGTCAAAGAGTGGGGCGCTGGCGCGCGGCTCGAACATGAAGGCGCGATTGCCTATATCGGTGAGTTCTTGCGCAGTCATCGCGGCGGCAATCGCCTTATCGCAGTGGGGCATCGCGTCGTGCATGGAGGCCAGCATTTCGCGCAACCGGCGCTTGCGACCACCGACGTACTCGACGAACTCGACAAGCTTGCACCACTCGCGCCGTTACATCAGGTCCACAATCTGAAGCCGATTCGCATCATCGCGACGCAGAATCCGGCGATGCCTCAGGTGGCCTGTTTCGATACCGCATTCCACGCGACCCAGGCGGAACTCGCTCACGCCTTCGCGCTGCCCGAGTCGATTACGTCGCGAGGCGTGCGGCGCTATGGTTTCCACGGTCTTTCATACGAATACATCGCGAGAGCGTTGCCGCACATCTCACCGGAGGCCGCGAATGGGCGCACCGTGGTCGCCCATCTGGGCAACGGCGCGAGCATGTGCGCCATGTTGGGAGGCCGCAGCGTCGCGAGCACGATGGGCTTTACCGCTGTAGACGGACTGCCGATGGGCACGCGCTGCGGCAATCTCGATCCCGGCGTCATCCTGTATCTGTTCGACGAACTGGGCATGAACGCCCGCGAGGTGGAAGACCTGGTGTATCGCCGGTCAGGTCTATTGGGTGTGTCCGGCATATCGAGCGATATGCGTACTCTGCTCGCGAGCGACGACGCCCGCGCGCATTTCGCGATCGAGCTGTACACGTACCGGATCGGGCGCGAACTCGGATCGCTCGTGGCCGCGCTCGATGGACTCGATGCACTGGTCTTCACTGCCGGCATCGGCGAGCGGTCGGCGGAAATCCGCCGGCGCGTCGGTGAAAAGGCGCGCTGGTGTGGCATTGAGCTCGACGAGAACGCAAATGCTGCGGACGGTCCACGCATCAGTGCGCCTTCGAGCAAGGTCAGCGTATGGGTCATTCCCACCAATGAGGAACTGATGATCGCGCGGCACACCCGTAATCTGATTGGCGCTCACTGAACGGGCGTGAGAGTGTAAGGAGATCTGTGATGAGTCTGGACCATCCACAGCCTGTTCTGAAAGGCGCGAAAGCGCTCGTGACGGGTATTGCGAACGAACACTCGATCGCTTATGGCTGCGCAAAGGCGTTTCGCGAACTGGGTGCCGAGCTGGCCATTACCTACGCCGATGAAAAGGCGAAGCCTTACGTCGAACCGCTTGCCACGGGTCTGGACGCACCGATTTTCATGCCGCTCGACGCGTCGAGCCAGGAAGAGCTGGAAGCCGTATTCAGGCGGATCACGAGTGAATGGAATCATCTGGACATCATGGTGCATTCGATCGCGTGGGCGCCGAAGGCCGACCTTCAAGGGGGGCTGCTCAACAGCTCGTCTGAAGGGTTTGGCGCCGCGATGGATATCTCCTGCCATTCGTTCGTGCGCATGGCGCGGCTTGCTGCACCCTTGATGAAAAATGGAGGCTCGATGTTCACGATGAGCTATCACGGTGCGAACAAGGTCGTCCCGAACTACAACCTGATGGGCCCCGTCAAGGCTGCGCTCGAAGCTTGCGCGCGCTATCTTGCCTATGAACTCGGACCGCAGGGTATCCGCGTACACGCGATCTCGCCTGGCCCGTTGAAGACGCGCGCGGCATCGGGCCTGAAGGACTTCGACCTTCTGCTGACAGAAGCGGCCGAACGCGCACCGCTCGGCGAGCTGGTCGACATCATGGACGTCGGTGCACCTGTGCCTTTCTCGCGACGCCGTATGCGCGACGTCTCTCGGGCGAGACGTTATATGTCGACGGAGGGGTACACATCATGGGGTGATTCGCCCGATCGCATCAGGAGAAAGCGGCAAGGGCAGGACGGACGACGCGCGTCGCGCCTGCTCGCCACGAGGCGGTGCTGGACGCGCTTCAGCCCGGCCGCCGACGGTCGGTGTGTGCGGCACTTATTGAGCTTCGGACGCTGGTTTGGCGTTCTTTTTGATCCGGGACGTCCGTGCTCTGCCGAGCGTTGCTTTTTGACTCGCGAGCCTTCTGGTGGGCTTTGCGCTGAGTGTCCTGCATCTGCTTGGTCGCTGCAACGCCGGTTTGAGTGAATGCCACAGGCGTCGACAGGAGCGAAAGGACCACGTAGGCAACAGACGAACAAGTAAGTACGCGGCGTCAGTTCATATTGATCTCCTGGAGTGGAACGAGTGCCGATAGATTTCGCGGATGCCGGTAGCGGTTAACCTCAAACGCATCGACCTGACAGAGATCACAGGCTTGTCGCTAGAACCGGTTGCGCATGCTGGGATCGAATCTCGGATCGGGCTGTCTCTGCGTCTGTCGCAGGATGCCCTGATCATCGAAGTAGAAGTGGTAGAGCAGATGTTCGATGTTGTTCTCCAGGTACCGGTATGACCAGACCTCTCGATTCGTTCGCTTGAAGTAGGCGGTTTCGAAGGGGCGGCCAAAGTTGACGAGCACGTCGTTGCGGGTCCACTTACCTATCTCCGCGCGATGGAACTCATTGTCCTGAAGTACTTGTCGAACAACTAGCACTTTGCCGGAAGCGTCGATGTCGGCTGCGGTTGTCGTCGTACCCATGGGCTGGGTCGGCCACATCAGCCGCTTGCCGCCGTTCGGCAGATCGTAAGTTTCCTTGGGTGGACCCAACCGGCCGATAAGTACGGACTGGTCTGCACCCGCTTCGACCTGCCGGTGCGGCTCGGTGCAACCCGCGAGCAACAGCGCCGCGGTACACACTGTTAGGAATGCGAGTTGGTTAAGCATGGAAGTGCTCCGGTGCGGGTGATCGGGCCTGGCAGTCTCTGTTCATGGAACATTGCGCCGCGCGCTTAATAGACGAATGCAGGCATGAGTTGCTATCGAATGTGTTTACTACGCTTGAAACAATGAGGCTGCGATAACCGTATTGACCAACGAGTCTTCAACGACGCCGCCGGAATTCTGTTGCAAACTTCATTGCTCTACATATCATTGCATAGTGCATAAGAGGTGCTCGGTTTGATGATGACGCGTCAAGCCAGACTCAGTACTTGATGTTTCGGGCCGCCTCTCGCCCGTGCTCCTTGGTGTGCCGCTTGTCCTGCCGGCATTGCGAATTGCTTTGCTGATTGGCGGCGCGGCAATCCTGCTTGGTGTGTCGCGCACCCTGGCGAGTCTCCTCGCGAACATCGCGTCCGGCGCGGCGTTGTTGCGTCTGCTCCGTCGCCCAGCACGTTCCGGTCGAAGCCGTTAGAAACATCGCGATTACAAGCCCGGTGAATCGACGGTCCCATTTAGACATGGTATGACCTCCAGCGGAGTGGGTGCGGACATCGCCGCTTGTTCTCAGCGCTACGCCTGTTGCAAAAGAAGACCGCACGACGCTGCATATTTCCTTTGAACACCTGGTTATTGGCCGCTCGCAGTTCTAGTGGGATGGCTTTTGGGAAACCCTGTGGGTGACCTGTCCCGGCGGCATGATGTCAATTCACGGAGACACCTTATCCCACCCGGGTCCGGGATCGAACGACGTCATCGCCTCAGCCTTCTTCGCGCTACGGCGACCCAGGTCTCGTTCAACCACCTGGCCGTCGTGACTGACCATGAAGCTCTTGATGCCTGTTTCGCCGTAACGGGCTGGCCACGCAATAACGGCAAGACCGCCGTATAGCCGGCCATTCACCATGTAATCGTACGCACCGCCTGGCGCATGGGATCCCTGGGCGCGCAGCAGCTTATAGTGATACCCGTAGTAGCCGGACTCCGCCGCATTGCGTGCGCCTGCAGTCATGAAGGCTGGCCCGAGAGGGCTCGGTGCCTCGTCGGGCACGGTCGGCCAGTAGAGTCCGTCGTGCTTTCCCGGGCTGCTTTCGAATTTGTCCGCATAGAGGTAGACGTTCCTGCCGTCGTGATATGTCGACACGTAGTCCCGCTGGGCATCGCAGATGGCAAGCATCGTCTGGATCACTGCGAGCTCGTTCCGTCCGATGCGGCGAACATCCATTTCATCGGCGCCTGCGCGCATGTCGAATCGCCAGCCTTGTGGCGTCTTCAGAAGCGGAATAGGAAGCGTCCAGCCCTCGTTGCCCACGGCGATGCGGGCATGGTCGTCGTCGGTCGCCTGTATCGAATGGGACGCCTGCCATTCGCTCAGGAACTTGTCCCGGACCTCTGCGCCCACCGGAGGAATCACATGGCGGAAATCGGCGCCGAGCAAAGCCCTCAGTGCTTGCTGATCGTTGTCGGCCACTGCCGTTCCAAACGCGTTCATCGCTGCTTCAGGTGTCGGGAAGAACTTCTGCGCGCTCATGGCCGGCATCGATGCAAGGCCGATGGCAAGCACGATGATCATCGAACTTCCGAACCCGGCGAGGGCGAGCCTGATGCGCGATAGTCCCTTCATGGTCGATCTCCTTAACGCCGGCCGCCGCCGCCTCGGGCGCCGCCACCACCGCTCGCCCCTGCACCGGCCGCGCGGTTACCGCCCGAGGACTGCACGCTCGCACGCCCGCGATTGTAGTCGCGCTGCGCGTTCGCGCCTCCGCCGACGCCCTGGAATGCCGAGTCGCGCCCACCGCCCGAGTAGCCGCCGCCCGTAGGACCGGTCTGAGCGCTCATTGCACCGGCACGAGCGGGCGTTTGGGTGCGATTGCTCGTTGCCGCGCTTCGATTTGATGCCTGGGCGCGATTGCCGGCGGCGGCGTTACGGTCGGCCGTTTGTGCGCGATTGCCGGCGGCGGCGTTGCGGTCGGCCGTTTGTGCGCGATTGCCGGCTGCTGCGTTGCGGTTGGCCGTTCGCGCGCGATTGCCGGCTGCTGCGCTACGGTCGGCCGCTTGTGCGCGATTACCGGCTGCGCCGCCACGCCCGGACGTGTTGGCCCGATTGCCCAAACCCGCGGTATTCGCTCCACCGGTGCGGTTCGCGACATTCGCGTTATTCGCGCGTCCCGTGCGGTTGCCGGCTCCCGGGTTGCCAGTCGCGCTCCGATCGGCCACGCTGGTGCGTCCGCGATAGTCGCCCCGCGCGTCGGCGCCCTGTGCGCCGCGCGAGTACTTGTCGCGTGTCGCATTGTCGCGGTAGGCGACGCCTTGACGGTGCCGCGCGTCGTGCTGCCACTTGCCGCCCTCCACCTTGCTGCGGTCGAAGTTGCGGTCGATGTTCGTGGCCCGGTTGACATTCACGTTGACGTCGCCGTTGTTCCAGTTGCAATCGCTGAAGATCGCGCCCGCAGCGGCGATGCCCAAACCCCACGCGAATCCGGTCGCGAGCGCGGCGCCCGGGTAGTACGCCGGATACGGTGGCCAGTAGGTCGGCGGGTAGGCCGGGGCGCTCCAGCCGCCATAGACGGTCGTCGGATTGTACGAGGGCACGTAGATGACCTGCGGGTTGGCCGGTTCGATGCGCACGATGCTCTGTGGCGCCTGGACCGCTTGTCCGCCCTGGCCGGCCGGGGGCGCTTCGACAATCACTTTCTGTTGTGGGTTCGTTGTCAGGTTTCCAGCCTGTTGCGCGCGGATCCTCAATCGTTGCACGGCGGCAAGTACATCTTTTTCCTGGGCGAGGAACGCGTCCCCGAGCCTCTGAGTCCAGTCGAGCTTGTCGTTCATAGGTTGCAGCACCTGAGGAAACGCAACCAGGGACTTGACGCTGACGTCCCACTGCTGATCTTGCGCCGCTTTCACTGCAGCGTCGCCCTTGAGGCCGGGATGCGCCTTGATCCAGCGTGCGGCGTGCACGACTTCGAGCGGATAGGTCGACGCCATGAGGACCTGAGACAGCAGTGAATCGGGATAGAGCGCGATGGGCGCGACCAGCGCCTCGAGTTCTTCCGGCGGGTATTGCTGGGCCTGAGGCTGGGATTCTGATGCCGGAGCCGGAGCTGCCGAGGCGGGAAGGGGGGGCGCGGCTACCTCTGCCGACGCAGGAGCAGAAGGCTGCGCCGCCGCCGAGGCTGCCGGCGTCGGAGTCTGAGCCTGTTGATCCGGTTGTTTTTGACAGCCCGCCAGAAAGCTGACGACGAGGCTGGCACTCAACAGTCGCGCAATCCATATCGTCATGGCAGCTTCCCTGTTCGATACGTCAGGCTGTGGCGGCGGGTATCGACCTGCCGGCGACGACTGGTGGCTGAGCGCGATCTCTGGAGTCGTCTACGTCACCGTCTTCCTGCTGTCCACGACGCAAAGGGCGCGCGCAGGCGCCGTCGAGCGCGAGGTTGTCGACGGCGCTTATCGCATCGCGCCTGCCACACTTTCCGCCTCGAGTCCGACGATCAGGTCTAACTCGCCGGTGCTGAAGGATTGGGTTGCGGGCACGTCCGCCGCCCTCAGCGCCGCAGTGTCGAGTCGGGACGGGTCGTTCAGCACGACACGCAGTCGCGTGGCAGCAAGCGCTTCAAGCTTCTGGATGTTGGCGGCGCCGCCGAGCGCCGCGCGGATTTTCTCCGCACGGGCTGCCTGCTGCGTCGGGTTGGGTGCGCAAGCCACACTCGCCGCAACGGGAGACGCGGCTTCAACGGCAGGCATACCGACCGGGGCGAGATCGGCATCGCTGCCCGCCGTCTTCAGGTATTCCTGCATGTCGGTCTTCATGTTCTCCGACAGCGGCCCGAAGATTGCCTGTACACCGTTGCCGACGCGCACCACGCCCGCCGCTCCGAGCGCCTTGAGCCGGCGGTCGTCGACCAGCGCCGGGTTATCCACCGTGATGCGCAGACGCGTGATGCAGGCGTCCAGGCTCTTGATGTTGGAACGGCCACCGAAGGCGAGCACGAGATCGCGCGAACGTCCGCCAACCCCGCTCGTGGCGACTGCTGCTGTTTCGACTGTATCGTCCTCGCGGCCCGGCGTCTTGAGGTCGAAGCGGCTGATCACAAAACGGAACACGCTGTAGTAGATGACAGCGTAGATCGGACCCAGGATGAACACGTACCACGCGTGAGTCGCCTTGTTGCCGATCAGATTGAACATCAGGAAGTCGATGCCGCCCTGCGAGAAAGTGAATCCCATGTGCATGCCCAAGGTGTTGGCAACGAACTGCGCCGACGCCGCGAGGCAAGCGTGGATAAAGTAAAGGACCGGGGCAACGAACAGGAAGGCGAATTCGATCGGCTCCGTGATGCCGGTGAGGAATGAAGTCAGCGCGGCCGAAACCATGATGCCGCCGACGACGACCTTATTCTCTGGCTTGGCGCAGTGCCAGATTGCGATCGCGGCGGCCGGCAGGCCGAACATCTTGAACAGGAACGCGCCCGACATGATGCCGGCGGTGGGATCGCCCGCGAAAAAGCGGTTAATGTCACCGTGAACAACCTTGCCGGTCGTTGGGTCCAGGAAGCTGCCGGCCTCGAAGAAGAACGGCACGTTCCAGATGTGATGCAGGCCGAACGGAATCAGCAGACGTTCGACGAAGCCATAGACTGTCGCCGCGGTGCGTGGATCTGAAACGGCCGCCCACTGCGAAAACGCCTTGATCGCGCCGCCGATCGGCGGCCACACGATGGACAGAATCCCCCCGAGCGCGATTGCGCCGATTGCCGTCACGATCGGCACGAAGCGTTTGCCCGCGAAGAAGCCGAGATAGGCCGGCAGCGTGATCCTGTAGTAACGGTTGAACATCCATGCCGCCAGGCCGCCCGCGAGGATGCCGCCGAACACGCCGGTCTGGATCGACGGAATGCCCATGATGGTGTCGGGCTCGACGCCTTCGGCCTTGGCGATCACGCCCAGGGTTGCCGTCATGACGAGGTAGCCGATCGTCGCGGCGACGCCCGACACGCCATCGTTCTCGGTGAAGCCGAGCGCGACGCCGATCGCAAAGATCAACGGCAGGTTGCCGAAGATCACGTCGCCCGCGTTCTTCATCAGCGCGAGCACGATGGCCGGAACGTAACCGTGAAAGTCGGTCGCGCCGAGGCCGAGCAACAGTCCGGCCACGGGTAGGACCGCGACCGGCAGCATCAACGATTTGCCGACCTTCTGCACGACTCCAAACGCATTCTTGAACATGGTGGGTCTCCCGTCGGCCCGCTTATTCGGCGTAGGGGGTGAGGAGGGCGCGGACTTCGGCGGCGGTGCCGAGTTGCAGCACGCTGGCGGCGAGCTTGCGTGCTTCCTCCATCGTCAACCGCGCGAGCTGGGCCTTGATGGAGCCGACGGCGGGAACGCTGACCGACAGTTCGTCCACGCCGAGGCCCACGAGCACGGGCACGGCCATCGCATCCGATGCGATGCCGCCGCATACGCCGACCCATTTGCCGTGCTTGTGCGCACCATCGACCGTCATGCCGATCAGGCGCAGCACCGCCGGATGAAGCGCGTCGGCTTGCCTCGCAAGCTTCGGATGCCCGCGGTCCATCGCGAGCGTGTATTGCGTCAGATCGTTGGTGCCGATCGAGAAAAAGTCGACTTCGCGCGCGAGCGGTTCAGCAATCAAAGCGGCAGACGGCACTTCGATCATCACGCCCACCTTGACATCATTCGCGCGATCGCCGGCCTCTTCCAGTAAGATCTTTTTGGCGGCGCGCACTTCCTCGATCGTGGCGACCATCGGAAACATCACGTGCAGATTGCCAATTGATGCGGCGCGCAGGATTGCCCGCAGTTGCGTGCGGAAGATGTCCGGGCGGTCGAGGCTCACGCGCACGCCGCGCAGGCCGAGGAAGGGGTTGTCTTCCTCGGGCAGCGGCAGGTACGAGAGCGGTTTGTCGCCGCCGACGTCGAGCGTGCGGACCACGAGCGGCCGTTCGCGGCCGAGGGCTTCGGCCACAGCGCAGTATTGCGCGGCCTGCTCATCCTCGGACGGCGCCGTGTCGCGGTTGTCGAACAGGAATTCGGAGCGCAGCAGGCCGACGCCTTCCGCGCCGGCGGACACTGCATCGCGCGCTTCCTGTGCATTGCGGATGTTCGCGACCACTTCGACGCGGTGACCGTCGGCTGTCATCGCAAGCTTGACCGCAGCGAGTTTCTCTTCCTCACGTTTGGCGATCTGACGGTCAATGCGTTCGCGCGCTTTCTCGATCTCCCCGGCGCCCGGATTGCGCCGCAAGCTGCCACGCGTGCCATCGAGCACGACGAATGTGCCATCGGCAAGCTGGAGCGCTTCTTCGTCGATGCCGCAAATCGCCGGGATACCTAACGAGCGCGCGAGGATCGCGACGTGACTCGTGGCGCCGCCGGTCGTGGTGCAGAAGCCGACCACTTTGGTCCGGTCGAGCGAGGCGGTGTCCGACGGTGAAAGCTCCTCGGCGATCAGGATCGAATCGGCGGGCACGTCGATGTGCGCCTGCTTCACGCCCGCAAGCAGCGCCAGTACGCGGCGACCGACGTCGCGGATGTCGCCGGCGCGTTCGCGCAACAGTGGGTTGTCGAGCGCCTCGAGCGTGCGCGCCTGCTTCTCGAAAGCAGCGCGCCACGCGAAGCCCGCGCTCTTGCCTGCGCTGACTGCGCCGATTGCCAGGTCGTTGAGGTCGGGATCATCGAGCAATTCGAGGTGCGCGTCGAGGATCTGCGCTTTTGAGGGATCGGTAAGCCTCGTTTTGACGGCTTCGATCTGCTGACGCGCTTCGTGCCGGGCCGATTCGAGCCGCGCACGTTCGCGCTGCGGCGATTCGCCCGCTTCCGCGACGTCGATGACTTCCTGGCGGAACTGCACGACCTTGCCGACTGCGAGCCCGGGCGAGGCCGATACGCCGGCCAGTTCATCGGCGTCGGCGGGGGCCGTGCGCGAGGCCGCGACGGGTGCGGGCGAGGCGGTGGCTGGAGGGGCAGCGGGGGCGTCGCCGGGCTTCTCGCCCGAGCCTGACGCGAGCAAACGCGCGATCGCGCCGGCGGCTTCGGCTGCGTCGGGACCGGCCGCCTGGACGCAGACCTTGTCGCCGAACTGCGTCGCGAGCCCCATGAGCGACACGACCGACTTCGCGTTCGCGCTGTCGCCGCCACGCAGCAGGCGGATGTCAGATTTGTACTTCTTCGCCTCGACGGCGACGACCGCGGCGGGCCTCGCGTGCAAACCTGCGGGGTTCGGCAGGGTGACTTCGTCGGAGACGATCGCACCGGCAGTGCTGTCCGTCTCTTCCGCGAACCCGTTACCGACGAGTTCGACGAACAGCGCCGCGTCTTTGCCGGCAGTGACGACTCCCTTCGCGGGCATGTAGCGTGTCACGAGATCGCCATTGGCGATCACCATCTGCGTGAGCAGGCTCGCCGCCTTCGCGCCGACGAAAAGCGGATCGAAGCGGATCAGCGGCTGGCCCGTCGTGACGGTATCGCCTTCCTTGACCAGCGGAGTGAAACCTTCGCCGCGCAGCACTACCGTGTCGAGCCCGATGTGAAGCAACACCTCGAGGCCGTTATCGCCTGTTACCGTCACGGCGTGGTTCGCACGATGCAGTTGCGTGACTTTGCCGGAGAGCGGGGCGAGCAGTTCGTCCGAGATCGGGTCTATGGAAACGCCGTCGCCGACCATCTTCTGCGCGAATACCGGATCGGGCACGGATGCAAGCGGCACCATCACGCCCGAGAGCGGCGCCGCCAACTCGATGCGTACAGGACGCTGAGGGGCCTTCATTGGCGCGACTCCTTTTGGTTAGACGCCTCCTGAATAATAGGCAACGACTTGATGGTTCGCTGCCCAAATTAATGCTCTGGCTCCGCTTACCATCGTAGTTCAAGCCACGAGTTGCCGCCTGCTGCCAAGGCATCGGACCATGGTCGTATTGTCATTCCAGGTCTTTAAACCTAGATTGAAATTTCGCCTTCAGACAGTCGAAAAGATTTAATCCCAGCTTATGTGACCGGGCGAGCGTCAAGCGGGTGGAGCGACCCAGGTGCGGCGGTTCGATACGCTGCAGCGTCCTTGCGCCTCGAAAGGAACTGTTATGGATGCACTCAGGACGTTGCTCGAAACCCAGCAACTCTTCACGTTGTTTCTGACGGTCGCGTTGGGTTATCTGGTCGGCGAGATCAGCATCAAGGGGGTGTCGCTCGGCGCCGGGGCGGTGCTGTTCGTCGGGTTGGCCATCGGCGGTTTCGCGCCCAAGGCTGCACCGCCCGCGCTGCTCGGCACGCTCGGGCTGCTGCTCTTTCTCTACGGCATCGGCATCCAGTACGGCGACCAGTTCTTCAAGGGCCTGACGAGCATCGAGGGTCTCAAGGCCAATGCGGCTGCGGTGCTCGGGGTCGTGATCGCTGGGCTTGTGTCCATTGCGTTGGTGCCGCTGTTCGGCGTGAAGCTGGAAGAGGCGCTAGGCATGTTCGCGGGCGCGGGCACCAGCACCGCGAGCCTGCAAGCAGCGATGGCCGCCGTGAAGAGCGACGGCCCGACGGTGGGCTACAGCGTCGCGTATCCGGTGGGCGTCGCGGGGCCGATCCTCTTCCTGTATGCCCTTAGCGCACTGCTAAAGCCGACCATCGTACCGCCGCAGCCCCGGCTCATTGAGACTGCCGAGATCGCGCTGAGAAACCCGGCGTTCATCGGTGTGACACTGGCGGAGTTCGCGGCGCGCATGCCGTCCGGGCTTGGGATCGCCGCCGTGCGCCGCGACCACCGCAATCAGCCGCCCGCCGACGATCTCGTCCTCGCCGCCGACGATGTCCTTCTCGCGACCGCCACGGACCCCGCCGTGCTGCGCGAGGCAACCTCGATGTCCGGCGAACTGCAGCCAGGCCGCATGTCGAGCCATCGGGAAGATCTCGACTACGCGCGTGTGTTCGCATCGAGCCCGCGCGTGGTCGGGCGCATGTTGCGTGACATCCGTTTCCCGGAGGGCGTCGCTTGCACGATCGCGCACGTGCGCCGGGGCGACGCCGACCTGATGCCGAACCCGGATCTCATCCTCGAATCCGGCGACCGCGTCGGCGTCCTCGTCAATCGCGCGCAGCTCAAGCCG
The DNA here is from genome assembly GCF_012689525.1 of Paraburkholderia aromaticivorans. Taxonomy (NCBI): domain Bacteria; kingdom Pseudomonadati; phylum Pseudomonadota; class Betaproteobacteria; order Burkholderiales; family Burkholderiaceae; genus Paraburkholderia; species Paraburkholderia aromaticivorans. Next base: position 1,680,280 of record NZ_CP051514.1, on the reverse strand, counting down.
ATTCGTGCGTTCTTCGGCGATTCCATCAAGGGCACGGCCGAGCTGAACTTCATCTCGATTGGCACCGGCGCGGCGCTCGGCCTTCTGGCGGGCGCGATTCCGCTCACGATTCCGGGCTTCGGCAAGCTTGCGCTCGGACTCGCGGCGCTCCTTCTGATAGCGCTTGTCCTCGGCCGCGTGCGGCGCTTCGGGCCGTTCGTCTGGACGATGCCGCTCTCCGCCAATCTCGTACTGCGCAACTTCGGTCTGACCATTTTCCTCGCGCAGGTGGGCATTACCTCAGGACCAAAATTCTTCGCGACCATCGGCGTGACGGGCGTGTCGTTCCTGCTCTATGGCGTCGCCATCCTTCTCGCGCTCGTCGTCGTTACCGCGCTCGTCTGCCTATGGATTTTCAGGCTGCCGTTCGACATGACGGTGGGCGTCATCAGCGGTGCGACGGGCAATCCGGCGATCCTCGCTTTCGCTAACCGTGTCGCACCGACCGATCGGCCAGACGTCGGCTACGCAATGATTTTCCCGTCGATGACCATTGTGAAAATCCTGTTCGTGCAGGTCGCCGTGCTACTGACGGGCGGATAGTGCGTCAGCCAAATCCCCGAACCTCGACCAGCCACGGAGGCCCACGATGGACATAGCCGTCTTCAGCGCGAAGCCCTACGACCGCGAATATCTCAACGCCGCGAACGCGGCGCACCGCCATCGCCTTCAGTACTTCGACGTGCCCCTCGACGTCGAGACGGCCGGGCTCGCCGCGGGGCACGGCGCCGTGTGCATCTTCGTCAATGACCTGGCGGATTCGGCCGTACTTCAGGCACTCAAGCAGGGCGGCACGAAGCTTGTCGCTCTGCGCTGCACCGGGTTCAACAACGTCGATCTGAAAGCGGCGGAGGGCCTCGGGATCAAGGTGGTTCGAGTGGTGGACTACTCGCCGAACTCGGTGGCCGAGCACGCCGTCGCGCTGCTGATGGCGATCAACCGCAAGATCCACCGCGCCTACAATCGCACGCGCGACTTCAATTTTTCCCTCGACGGCCTGATGGGCTTCGACCTGTGCGGCAAGACGGTCGCCGTGATCGGCACAGGGAAGATCGGGCGGGTCTTCGGCAAGATCATGGTGGGGTTCGGCTGCAACGTGATCGGCTATGACAGGTTTCCGTCGCCGGAATTCGAGGCATTGGGCGGGCGTTACGCGCTGCCGGGAGAAATCGGCGAGAGCGCGGACATCATCTCGCTGCATTGTCCGCTTACGCCCGAGACTTATCACGTCATCGACGCCGATACGCTTTCGCGCGCGAAGCCCGGCGCGCTGCTGATCAATACGAGCCGCGGCGCGCTCATCGACACCGAGGCGGTTATTGCCGCGCTGAGAAGTGGCCAGTTGGGCGGTCTTGCGATCGATGTGTACGAGCAGGAGGCAGAGTTGTTCTTCCGCGACCTGTCCGGCACCATCATCGCGGACGACATGCTCCAGCGGCTCATCACTTTCCCGAACGTGATCGTGACGGGACACCAGGCTTTTCTCACGCGCGAGGCGGTCACGACGATCTGCGGAACGACTCTGCAAAGCGTCACGGAGTTCGAGACGGGCAAGCCGCTTTCGAACCAGATTAGCGCGAACTGAATGCAACCGCTCTGCGGGCGGGAAGATCTAGCCGTGCTGCCGGCTGCTGCTTTCGCATTCAAGCTTTGTGCGTCGATGAGGGGCGATAAATCCCGCCCATCAAATGATCACGCCTGTGATGACCCTATGAACGAACGCTCAGGAGACCCGAGATGGAAACTACCGCGAGGCTTGTGCCGGAGTTCGACCTCGACCAGTTCTTTTCGGCAGCCGAGGCACGGGTCGATCGGTGGCGCAGCTTGAACCGGATCGTGCGCACCCTAGCTACGCAGCCGCAACGGGATGCCTCCGGCTTGCGCGACAAGGCGCTGGCGGTACTGGATGAACTGGGTCCGCTCGAGGATCTGAACGGGTATCCTGGCCCCTTCCTGATGGCGCAGGTGCATGCACGACTCGCGGCGAGCGAGTGGGATACCCTGTCCCGTCTCGTGCAGCGAATCAGTGCGGCCTTGATGTCCAATAGCTACCGTGATGACCAGGAAGCGTGGAAGGCGGAAGAGGAGGGCGAGCTACGGCTGCCGGATTTTCTTCCCCCCTCGATCGGCCACGGACAAAGTCGCAAGCCCTATTTCGAAGTGCTCGTGGTGGCTGCCGGCGAGCGATCCACCTGGCCTGATCTCCGCGAGGGCTTCCACCGTCTGCGCCGTGACGACGACTGCTTCGTCTACGAAATGGTGGTGGTTGGCAGCTTCGAAGACGCCGTGCTTGCGAGCATTTTCAATTACAACCTGCAGTCGGTAGTGATTGTCGACGGCTTTAGCTTTGCCTCGCAATATACGTCGGCGGCGCTGCGCGACATCATCGAGCGCAATACGCCTGCGGGAACGGGCGCAACGATGGAAGACATGGGTTCCGCACTCGCTAGCCTGGTGCGAGGCCTGCGCCCTGAACTCGATGTGTTTCTCTCCACCGACCACGACATAGGCCAATTGGCGGGCTCGGACGCCGCCGCGCCTCTGCGCCGGATCTTCTACGGCGCGGAAGAACCCATGGAGATCCATCTGGCCATCCTGGACGGCATCAAGGACCGTTACGATGCGCCATACTTCGACAACCTCAAACACTATGCCGCCCGTCCCATCGGCACCTTCCACGCGCTTCCGGTGGCGCGGGGCAAATCGATCTTCAAATCGAACTGGATCCGCGACATGGGCGAGTTCTATGGCGCCAACCTGTTCCTTGCCGAATCGTCGGCAACGACCGGGGGCCTGGACAGCCTGCTCGAACCCACCGGCAACATCAAGGCGTCCCAGGACAAGGCCGCGCGCGCGCTGGGTGGAGACCGCTCCTTCTTCGTGACCAACGGTACCTCTACGGCAAACAAGATCGTGCATCAGGCGCTGCTGATGCCGGGCGACATTGTTCTGATCGACCGCGACTGCCACAAATCGCATCACTATGGCATCGTGCTGGCCGGCGCACAGCCGCTCTATATCGACGCCTACCCGCTGACCCAGTACTCGATGTACGGCAGCCTGGCGATACGGCCCATCAAGCAGATGCTTCTGGCTCTCAAGACCGAGGGCAAGCTCGACCGGGCCAGGATGCTGGTGCTGACCAATTGCACCTTCGACGGCCATGTCGCCAACGTGGAACAGACCATGCTCGAATGTCTGGCCATCAAGCCGGACCTGATCTTCCTCTGGGACGAAGCCTGGTTCGGCTACGCCCGTTTCTCGCCGCTACTGCGCATGCGGACGGCGATGGGCGGTGCCGCGAAACTGCGTGAGATGATGCACGATCCCGCTTACCGCGACAGATACGAGGCCTTCCGACAATCCACAGCCGACATTGGGCCAACCGACGCGCGACTGCTCGACATGCAGCTCCTACCCGATCCGGACCAGGTAAGCATTCGCGTCTATGAAACCGACTCGATCCACAAGTCGATGTCGGCCTTGCGCCAGGCTTCGATCATCGTCGTGGCGGACCAGGCTTTTCATACCGTCGAAGCCCAGTTCAAAGAGGCCTTCTTCACCCATACCTCGACTTCTCCGAACCTGCAGATCATCGCGTCGATCGACGTCGCGCGACGGCAGATGGAGCTCGAAGGCTACGAACTGGTACAACGCGCGATTCAACTGGCAATCGAGATCCGCAGGGAAATCAACGATCATCCGCTCATCTCGCGCTTTTTCCACGCAGCCACGCCCGCTGAGATGATCCCCGAGGCGTTTCGGAAGTCCGGCTTTGCCGATTACGGCATGGCCGGAAAAACCATCTCCGACGCCACTCAGGCCTTGCGCAACGACGAGTTCTTTCTCGATCCCACCCGCATCACATTGCTGTGCGGCAACGCGGGTTACGACGGCACCCGCTTCAAGGGTTTGCTCGCCGAGACTTATGACATCCAGATCAACAAGACTTCACGCAACAGTGTGCTGGTTCAGATCAATATCAACAATACGCGCAGCGACTTGGCGCACCTGATCAAGGCGCTTGCCGACATCTCCCGTGGACTGGAGCGCGAGTTGGAGCAGGGCGGTGAAAACGAGCGCGCCAGTTTCGAGGCGCGGGTAAAGGCCCTTGTCGAAGACGTGCCGGAACTGCCGAACTTCAGCTATTTCCACAAGGCGCTGCGCGAGAACAGCGAGAGCGCAACGCCGGAAGGCGATATGCGCGCGGCCTACTATCTGGCGTACAGGCCGGAGGCATGCGAGTGCCTCAAGTTGAACGACGAGCGCATCGACGATCGATTGAAGCATGGCCCGGAACTGGTCTCGGCGAGGTTCGTGATTCCCTATCCGCCTGGATTTCCAATCATGGTCCCGGGCCAGGTCATTACGCCGGAAACCATTGCGTTCATGCGTAAACTGGATGTGAAGGAGATTCACGGCTATAACGCCGTGCGAGGGCTGGAACTGCTCAAGCCGGAAGCCCTGGACGCCCTCCGGCGCAAGACCGCGATAGCAGGATGAGCCTCGCCCGCATGCCGAGGCGGTGGATAACATGCTGATGAACTGGCTCGTAAAGGCACTGCAGGCTTCGCCCGAACTGGCGATGTTCCTCGCTGTCGGCATCGGCTATTGGGTCGGCGGTATCAAGCTAGGCAAGTTCGCGCTGGGCACGGTCACCGCGGCGCTGATCGCCGCGCTGGCGATCGGGCAACTCCACGTCGAGGTCAACCGCGAACTGCGCTCGGGTCTGTTCCTGCTGTTCCTGTTCGCCAATGGTTATTCTGCGGGGCCGCAGTTTTTTCAGGCGCTCAAGGAGGATGGCGTCAAGCCGATGCTACTCTCGGTCGTGGTGATGATCGCGGGGCTCGGCACGGCGTGGGCAATGGCGAGGCTATTCAAGCTCGACGCAGGCACGGCCGCCGGGATTTTTTGCGGCGGACTGACTCAGTCAGCGGCGATCGGCACCGCCACCGACGCGATCATGAACCTTCCGTTGCCTCTGGCGGAGCGCAAGCTGATGGCAAATCACGTCGCCGTCGCCGATGCATTGACTTACCTGTTCGGCGCGATCGGCATGATCCTCTTCGTCAGCTCCTGGGCTCCGCGCCTTCTTCGCGTCGATCTGCGCGAGGAGGCCGCCGCGCTGGAGCGCAAATTTGGAATCCAGCGGGAGACGGCTGGCGTATTCACGGCGCACCAGAGATTCGCTGTGCGCTCGTATCGTCTTTCGAGTGGCGAATTTGCAGGCAAGCGGGTCGACGAAGCCGAGCGCAGCGAAACGCCGATGCGCTATTTCGTTGAGCACATATTGCGCGGCGGCAGTGTTGTCGAGGTGCGGCCTGAGACCGTGCTGCGAGCCGACGACACGGTCACCCTTTACGGACAGATGCCAGCTCTGGTGAAGATCGGCCCACGCCTGGGCACCGAGTTGCATGAACCTGGACTGCTGCAATTTCCAATCGAAATGTTGAAGGTCGTGGTGACGAACAAAGCGCTGTGCGGGACTGGCCTCGAAGCGTTGATGCAGGCGCCGGAGTTCGACTTTCGAGGCGTAGGGCTGCGCTCGATCACGCGTGGTACGCAACAGATCCCGATCGGTACCGCGACCGTCCTGAATCGCGGTGATGTGCTTGAACTGATCGGCCCGCAGCGGGCGGTCGAACGCGTGGCCGGGGAGATCGGCCATGCGCTGCGTCCCAACCATGCCGCCAGTCTCTCCATGCTCGGACTTGGCATACTCTCCGGGGCGCTGATCGGGCTGCCTTATATCATGGTGGGCAACGTCAGGCTGACGCTGAGCGTCAGCGTCGGCACGCTGCTCGCGGGCCTGCTGCTGGGTTGGCTGCGCTCGTTGCGGCCGACACTTGGCGATATTCCACAGCCGGCCCTAGACCTGATGATCAACTTCGGGCTGGCTGCCTTCGTCGCCTGTTCCGGCCTCCAGGCGGGCCCCGAGTTCGTTCACGCGGTGAAGGAACTGGGTCTGGGCATCCTGCTGGCGGGTGCTGTGGTGACTTTGCTGCCACAGGCGGTCGCGCTTCTGGTTGGTCGCTACGTGCTGCGAATGAATCCGCTGATGCTGTTGGGCGGACTGGCGGGCGCCCAGACATTTACGGCCGCCTTGGCCGCCGTGCAGGAGAAAGCCGGTAGCCGCATTCCAGTGCTGGGCTACACGGTGCCCTACGCAACGTCGAACATCCTGCTGACTACCGGCGGATCAATCATGGTCGCCTTGATGGCCTATTGATTCGGTGGCTGGAATGAGGCGATCAGAAAAGACGGACGGGGTGGGCGTCGTTTTTAGCGCACGTGCCACGTGGTACTCGTCTCATCGCTGGACGGCGAACCTGCAACTCAATCACGTTCAGGTAACGAACGGGCCCTCGACCACTGCGGTCATGTTCGGTATCGGCTATCAGCTTGACACACCGGACATGCCGGGGCCGCGTGAGTTTGCACTGCCTCGCACGAACAAGGTCACGGACAATGAAATCACATTGCTGGCTGGCGCGACGATCCTGAATAGTCCGAGCTCGGAAACATCCGCCGCTGAGGCGATCGAATACAGGCGTGGGCTGACCCGCTACCTCGACGCCACGCTCGGCTATCTGCATGAAGGCAACGGCATGACCGCGCAACTCTGGCTCACGCGGGCTTTCTTCAACGAGCGTCTGGCACTTGGCATCGGTGTGGGAGCGTATGCGGCAATTCATCATGGCCACTCGACGGAAAATGGCGACGCGGGAGGCGACGGCATACTGTCTGCACTCGTGTCGGTATCGGCGTCGTATCGCATCACGCGCAACTGGTCGGCGCGCGTGATGTGGAATCGCGTGGTCACGCGCTATAGCCACGATACGGATGTGATCCTCGCTGGCATCGGGTATCGCTTTTAGCTCGTCGTGCACGAAGACTGTGACGAAGACGCTTTACAGTGAAGCGGCTGCTGGCATTCCGGAAGGGCGCGGGTTGGTGGTGATATTAGCTTTAGCCCATAATCCATGTACGAAACGCAGATCGGGCGCGGCAGGGCTTTTCGCAAGAGCATTAGCCGGGCGACCCGGCTCTCACAGGGGCGACCTTTCGGAAGGGATCTCCATGACCGCATCGATACCCTGTGAATCCAGCCGTTCCATGGGCTTCGCCAGACTGTCGGTTCCCGCCGTTCTACCGGCAGATGTGTGGCGCGCCGTCAGGTTCGCCTGCTTATGGCTGAGCGTGACAGGCTTCCTCGTTCTGTCGGCGGCGGTCATCAATCCGGCGGCCGCCGCGTTGCCATCCGGGTTGCAAAACCTCGTCAACAATGCGACGGGTGGCTCCGCGCCGGCCGCCTCGGCGGCACAGGCTGCATCGGCACCCACGCTCGCGAGTCAGGCCGAATTGGCGCGCTCGCTAGACAGCCTGATCGGCACGCTCGAGAGCGACCCACAGCGCAAAGCGCTGGTCGCCCAGTTGAAGGGGCTTCGTGCAGGTACCCAAAGTGCCGCACCCGTGGTGCCGGCATCGTCCGCACAGGACAACAGCGATCTGCTCGGCGCGATTGCTTCAGGCATTGCGTCTGTCGAGACGGATCTGAGCGAGGGCCGCACACCGTTGCATTACTGGGCGGCCCGTTCGAGCGCGGCGGCCAACGATCTTTGGACCATTCTCAGAGGCGTAGGCGGAGAGTCGTTCGGCAACGTCCTGCTTGGCCTGATCGGGACGCTTGCGGGCTGGGGCGCGTGCGCTGGCCTGTTGATCTATCTCCGGCGGCGCGTCAGTGCACGTTATGGCTGGAAGCTCACGCTCGAACCGAGTCCAACTTCGTTCGAACTTTTGAGTTTTGCATTTTGGCGCACGGCGCCATGGATCGTCGCATTCGTGGCGGTGGCGCTGTTCATGCGAGGAATGCCTGACGCGCTCGGCAGCACGCTAGGGCTTGTGATCGTCTATGCAATAGTCGCGGGTTCGATCTTCTCGGCGATCTGCCTGATCGTGTTCTCGGCGTTCAATACGGCACACCGGCGTGTCGCAGTTCATCAGTTGCTCACGCAAAGCCGCTGGCCGCTTTTCGCGATCGGTGCATGTGGCGCGCTCGGCGACGCGACGGCCAATCCGGACGTCACGGGCCTGCTCGGCGTGAATCTCGCCGGGCTCGTGTCGGCATCCGCAAACGTGGCAGCGGCCGTCCTGATCGGTTATTTCGCACTCGCTTACCGGCGGCCCGTCACGCATCTGATACGCAATCGCCCGTATGCGGGAAGGCGTGACCACAAACTCGCCACGGAAGCACTCGATATCCTCGCATCGCTGTGGCACATCCCGATCCTTTTAATCGCGATCGCGTCGGTCGTTGCGATCATCGATGCGCGCGGTTCGGAAGAGAACGTATTACAGCCGTCGCTTCTCAGTGCGTTGTTACTCGTGCTCACGCTGTTCGTGTCGGCGCTGCTAATGCACGTGACGCGTCGAAGGGACACCCGTGCACACCGCCGCACGCCGCACCTGATGCGACTCTTGCGCTTCGCGAGCACGCTACTCGTCCTTCTGATGTGGCTCGCGTTCATTCAATTCGAACTGGACCTGTGGAGCGGTCCGATTGCGCGGATGATCAAGCACGGTACGATGACACCCAGTTTCAAGCACGCGCTGGTGACAGTCATCGCGACGGTTTTCTGCGCCTGGTTCATATGGATACTTTGCGATACCGCAATCCTCAACGCGCTGGGCCCGAGCAGTTCGCGAAACAAAGCACTCGATCCCGGCGTGCGGGCACGCACGATGTTGCCGCTCGTACGCAACGCAGTTTCCGTGACGGTGGTGACCCTCGCTGCCATCGTTGCCGCTGCCACTCTGGGCGTCAATCTGACACCTCTCCTTGCGGGTGCGGGCGTGATCGGTCTTGCAGTCGGCTTCGGTGCGAAGGCACTCGTCACGGATCTGATCACGGGGCTCTTTATCATTATCGAGGAGACGATCTCTGTCGGCGACTGGATTGAGATTGACGGCAGCCATGCTGGCGCCGTTATGGACCTGACGATCCGCACGGTCCGGTTGCGCGACGGACAAGGCGCGGTTCACACCATTCCCTTCTCGCAGATCAAGATCGTGAAGAACCTGTCGCGCGACTTCGCCAACGCGGTGTTCGAGGTGCGGGTTCCCTTCGCCGTTGAACTCGATGACGTCACACGCATGATTGTGGAAGTGGGCGCCGATCTGCAGGAAGATTTTCGCCTGCGCAACGAAATACTTGCGCCCGTCGAAGTGTGGGGACTCGAACGCTTTGAGTCTAACTGGATGGTTGTGAAAGGGCAGATCAAGACGCGCCCGCTGCAGCAGTGGAGCGTGGCGCGCGCTTTTAACGCTCGACTCAAGCGCAAGATGGATGAAGCGGGTATTGAAATTCCTGTACCGCATATGCGGCTTCACACCCCGGCGAACGGGCCCAATGCATGGTCGCAGCCTGACGAGGGCGCCCAGGACGACAGCGGGCAAACGAACGACGCGAACAGTGAGGCTCCGCGCAGCCCGGCTAGTACCGTGCCAGTGGAACTGCGGGTGCTTAAGGAGCCGCCCGCGACTCAGCCCGTGGTCCAGACAGGTTCCAAATCGTCCATCAATTCCCCCGGGAGCGATACCGAACGTCTTTAAGATGCGGTTACCTTCTGGGGCGAAAGGCTGAGCGCTGCCATTACGTGGCGTCGGCGCAGCGCACGAGGTCATCTGACAGGCGTCGTCATCCTGCGTCATTGGTAGCAAGAGTGACTACCGCTATTTCTGCGGCAACGATGGTGGTGTCCTGTAACGTGTATGCCGATGAACAGCCGCTCAGGTTCACCGATCCTGAAGACGGGCAACTGGACATGAGCGACTTCCTGCTCAAACACAAAGGCGCGCTGCCGGTACCCGTTGTGATCACCGAACCAGCCATCGGTTACGGCCTTGGACTCGGATTGTTATTCTTTTCCGGCCCGATAACCGGCACTGGTTCGGAATCAATGGACGATAACTTTAGTGAGTTCGCGCCAAGCGGCGAAGCGGGTCTCGCCGGCTGCCTCCACGGCCGCACAAAGTTCAGATCAGCGAAAGGCGTATGCGAGGCCAACGCCGTACGTGATCTGATTACGTGAACCGCGCTGGGAAACAATTGGGCTGTTGGCAGCTTCGTCCATCAGTCTCTGGTAGTAGACCATCGCGCCCGCATACCAACTTGGGCTGATCTGATAGATCGCCGCGATCCAGCTGGTTAGCTGATTCAGACCGCTGCCTGGTGTGTATGCGGAAAGTCCGCTCTTCGCCGAATCCTGTGCCGTGACGCCGTAATACGTTTCATTGAAGCCGCCGCTTACCCAGGTGGCGCCGAGTCCGCCGCCGACGAATACGCGCGCGTGCAGCGGGAACCATGCACTGGTGTTTAGAGATACGCGCGCGCCCGTATAGACGACGCCCGCGTTCGTCACCACCGTCATCTCGCCGCGTAGACGATACGGCAGAGTGCCAACATGGCTGTACTCGTAGCCGACGAATCCGCCACCTTCGAGGGTCGTAGCCACGCTGTGAACCTGGGCAACGACGGGATCGTCGACATCGTGTCGGCCGAGGCGCAGCGCAAGCGCTGGCCCCCATTGGAAGCCCGTCACGCTGCCAAAGTCGTATTGCGCGTAAGTGCCATACCACTCGAAGAGATGGCCGCCGTTCGTCACATAGCGCATGCCCGGGACCGCCCCAACGATGCGGTCCTTTGCGCCGGCGTACTCGGTGGTTGAACCGACACCGCCGCCGAAGAAGTTAGGCAGCGCATTCGAGAGATCGATCGGGCTCGCGATGGCGTTCTGCAAGACCACAACCGAAGCGACTGCAGCGATATGCCTCAACAGCTTTACCATTGGACACCTCACGCCGATTGCAATGGCAATTCGTAGTCGTATCAAAGGTCACGGCGACTTGTTGCCATGCGCTGCCGACCTGAATGTAGAACGCGGTCTGGTCCTCACCATGCGCGATGTCTTCCCCGATGTCCTGTGTGTCGCCAAGGCAATCCTCGCGCGCTGCGCCTCAAGTTCGGCAAAGCTCCCCTTGTCGGGTAAGGAAATATTGTCACGCGAATCGTAGTCGACCACGACGCTCGTTGAGCCGATGCGCCGGTCCCTCCGAAAGCCCGAGAATCCCCACGGATATTAACCGAGCTGAACGTGGAAGCCGAGTCGAAGAACAGATAACGCTGACCCATATACCAACGGCTGTTGCCAATGCGCACCAGATGCCGCTGGATCAATGCCGCGCCCTGCAGGGTATAGGCGCGCGGCTGGCTGGACAGGCGAAGGAGTGGAGATGCGCGTCAACTTTTTACGAGTGCACTCAGGTAACGTAACGGTCGACGCCCCACGTTTGGAAGGGAGCTGCCGTTACTGCCAGTGTGCCGTTCTCCGTGTAAAGGCCACTCAATGCCGTCACATTCTGCGGCGAGGCAAGTGATGCTGCTCATGCCGGATAACCAATGGGTGCTGTCCAGGGAACTGCTTGCCGTATTGATCCGCGCCGGACTCATTGCTGTTCTGGCCGTCGCTTCGAGAATATGCCCGCGACAAATCGCGGCGTGGCGTGACCAGGCCGGCGCCATACAGATAGCGGAGGAAGCACGCGCTGACGCCGACGCCCCTTCGCTATTGAAGCTGATCCGCCGGTTGGACTCGGGGCCAACATCGTGATCGCGAACGTGCGAAAGTCCCGCAGACACGTGAGCAATTGAAAAAAATAAGAATACTTTTACTGGCTCGTGCCGTGTTGGGCGGCTTCAACCGCAGTGTCGCGCTTCTTTTTCGCTTCCGCTTTCTTGTGGTCGTAGACTTTTTTGGCAGCCGCGACCTCACGGTTGTATTCGCGATTCGCTGCGGCAACCTGCTGGTGCATCCTAACGATCTCATCAGGATGTTCAGAGGTTGTCGATGGACTCGCGCCAGAACTTTGTTGAGCCCAGGCGCCAGGAAGGGACAACAGTGCAGCGGAAGCCGTGATGACGGCCGCAATCGTGCTTTTCATGAAGAACTCCACGTTGGTCTGCCAAGCAGCGGACTTCAGCCTATACAGGTTGAGCGAAATGTTATATAGGACTTTGGTCCAATGAGACGGTTGGGCAGCCTGCACGCTGTGCGGAGAGTCGGCCAGACGCTCGCGACGTGCTGCTGGCAAACCGGGATCTGGGGGCCGACGGTCCAAAAGAGCTAGAAACTCATTGCAAACCCGAATGAAACGCCATGCACGTTGTGTCCGAACACGTACCGCACCATCGCGCGCGTGCGAGTGATGATGATGGGATACTTGCTGCTATCGAGTTCAAGCCCGACTCCCAACGACGTGAGGTCGTTGAACCCCAGCACGCCGGCGCTGTCACCATAATAGTGTGAATAAGCGGCTTCCAGCACATAGCGGATCGGCCGGTCCAGCGCGTGCCAGCCGGTGGGCGCTCGCCAGCGTGTCCACAGGCTCATTTGCTGCGCCATGGCCGATCCCTGAACTGCCTCCGACGAACCGCCGAAGCTGCGCAGGTAGATGTCGGTGGCACGTAGTTCGGCATCGATTTCGTAGTCTTCGCGGTAGTGCTCGTAGTCGAGCACGAGTGAGCCACCGTAGCCGTACGCGTCCAGCGAGCCATTCTCGAGGAACTGTAGACTGCTGTCAGTGACGTGATTGAATATCGACTGCCCCACCTTCAGATCGCTTGAAACACGTCCGATCGTACCGTTCAGGATCGGACGGAAGACCAGTTCATCCGTGATCCGGAAATCCCAGCCGACGCCCACCGTGCCACTGAAAGTGTTCCATTTTGTCGGCACCGCACGCTGCTCCGCGCCCTCCGTAGCGATAAAGGTCGGATCGTAACGGCTGTAGGCGAGCGTGCCCTCCAGGTACAACGGGAAGGATTTGCTGATAGTGAAGCCGCCCCCGAATTGCGTCTGACCGAAGCTGGGATTGCCCGTATTGCCGCTATTGACCGACAGGTTGCTGGTCGTAACGTCGGGCACTGTCGTGTAGGTCATGATGGAGAGCACGGCGTTGGCATGTTGCTTCACATTGCCACCGATCACGGCACTGCCCGTCGATTGGCTCGGCGCGGTCTGCGCATTCGACGGACACGGCAGCAGGGCGAAGGTCAGAGCGCCGCACACCCATGCTGAGCGGCAGGATCGATGCATCCGGAGCGCGGGCATTTCAAGCGACCTCGCCATTGCCCGCACAATTGCAAGCCGCCACACAGCGTACCGAACGAGCATGACACACTCCTGTCAGTTAGATCGTTCTGCTTGTCTTCCACGAGACCGCCATTCCGTGCCAGCACAACAGTTCCAGACAACCGACCTAGCGCGTAACGACCGCTCAACCGTTCGCAGCACTCGGAGTAGGCTACATCGAAGCCCGCCCAATTGTATCGCTGAACGAGCCGATAGATTTTGGCGCCGATTTACGGTAGCTGAGGCCTTAGCGCGGCGCTGCGATCAGTATGGCGTCCCTGTTCGCGTACGATGCCGTCTGCCATTGCCATTCCACAAGCCATCCGGGCGCCATCCTGGGAGGCTCGACGTCGTTATCCTGTGGGCCTAAGGTCTCATTGACCGGCCTGAAGTACAGGGATCATATTGTATCGGGGAGGTTCACGTGTCCGCCGGTCGCGCTCCGCGGCTAAAGCAGGAGGTCCAGGACGTTGCCGCGGCGCTGGACTGAACACCGACGGCTCACCCAGCCGACGACCGAAGCAAGCCACCGTGAGACGGAGATAGCAGTGCGCGCCCGGTCGGTAAGCCTCCTCTGCGTGACACCTGGCGAACTGCGCACGTCTCGATGTCCGCTGCAATATGAATCGTAGGGAGAAAGCAGGCATGGACTGGAATCGCTGGTACAGTTTGAAGAGCAATCTGAGATCTTCGCTGTGGACCGTGCCGCTCTTCGCAGTCGCGATCTATGCCGTGGTGAAACCTGTGGCCGAAATGGTGGGAAGGTGGATGATCAGGCAGGGGAGCCTTGACCCTAAAACCGGCTTTCTTGGACTGTCCATGACTGGGTCGCGGTCGTTGCTCGGTGACATCGTTTCCGCGGACATGGCATTTCTGGTGTTTACGTTCGGTTCGCTGCTCGTCGCAATCCAGGTCGCTGGCGGGCAGTACACCCCGCGGATCATCGCGACGACACTGCTGCGCGATAACATCATCCGTGGCATCTCGGGATTATTCGTTTTCACACTGCTGTTTGCAAATAGAACGCTGGCGTGGATGGGGGAAAATGAGGTACACCAGCTTCAGGTGTTCATTGCGGCGCTATTTGGGTTCGCTTCGGTCGTCGCTTTCCTTTTCCTGATCGATTACGCCGCGAAATTTCTGCGTCCCGTAAGCCTTGTGGCTCGCGTTGGGGAGCAAGGGATCGCGGTCATCGAGAGCGTTTATCCAGCCCCGACTACGGACGTAGCGACTCCCGCGAAACGTGACAAAGAGCGAGACGCACTTGACCACATTGTTCGTCACCACGGCAAATCCGGCATCGTTTTGGCCGTAAATCTGGAAATGCTGGAGGCTAGGGCAAGGCGTGCTGACGTAGTCATCGAATTCGTGCCACAAGTCGGTGATTTCGTCGCGGTGGATGAACCCTTGTTCTATTTGTATGGGAACTCTGGCGCAATCGACGACAGCAGGCTGCGCGCGCTTGTTGCTTTCGGAACGGAACGCACGATGGAGCAGGACCCTATGTTCGCGTTTCGCATCTTGGTGGATATCGCGCTGAAAGCGCTGTCGGCAGCGATCAATGATCCCACCACAGCGGTGCTTGCGATCGATCAGTTGCACCGGCTATTGCGCGTGGTGGGCAAGCGGTCTTTGCATATCGAAGAGATAGTGGATGGGTCGGGACGGGTGCGTGTGATCTTGCGGACGCCCAATTGGGAAGACTTCGTGCACATTAGTTTCCGCGAGATACGACAGTGCGGCGCGGGCAGCATTCAAATCGCGCGGCGTCTGCGCGCGGCGATAGAGAACCTCATCCAGAGGCTGCCGGAGCATCGTCATGACGCGTTGCGCGTCGAGCTGATGCTGCTCGATCGCGCGATCGCATTGAAGCATCCGTTCCCGGAGGATCTGGCGTTGGCACGCATCCCTGACTCGCAAGGGCTTGGAGGTTCGGCAGCCTCGCCGGCGAACAACTAGCCTTTCGGAGGCGAGCCGTGCGCAAACTCATAATGGGCATCGTCGAATTCCGCGAGAAAATGCTGCCGCAATACGCGAAGCAGTTCAGCAAACTCGCGCTCTCGCAAGCGCCTGATGCGCTCTTCATCACGTGCGCGGACAGCCGGGTTGTACCTGATCTGCTTGCCTCGACTCATCCGGGCGATCTGTTCACGATGCGCAACGTCGGCAACCTGATACCGCCAGCGACCGCAGAGGGAGTTTCTACTGGGGACCTCTCCGAGGCGAGCGCGATCGAGTACGCTGTGCTGGTGTTGAAAGTCGCGAATATTGTTGTGTGCGGGCATTCCGAGTGCGGTGCGATGAAAGCCGTGTCTACACGCAACGCCAAGCTGAAAACGCCGAACCTCGATAAATGGCTGTGCCACGCCAACAACGCAGCGTTTCGCCTCGAACACGAAGGTCCACTCGATGACAGGCTGAAACCGCACGATCAATTGTCGCAACTCAACGTACTTGTGCAGCTCGAGCATCTCATGACTTACCCGATTGTGCGCCAGCAGGTCACTGCCGGGGCGCTGGTGCTGAGCGGTTGGTGGTTCGACATCGCGACTGGCGACATGTATGCCTACCTGCGCACGAGCCGCTCATTCGAAGTCATCGACCGCGCGATGGCTGATCGGATCATTGAGCGCCTTGCCGCACGGGCACGGTGAATGGGTTTTGTCGCAGTACGGTTCGCGGAGTAAAGTCGAATCGATATGCAAAGTATTGCTTACGTTGCCAGTTCGTAGAATCGATCGGCGGCGGACGGATGATAACTCCGAGCACGCTTCATCTGTCCTTTGCCGATCATGTGTATCTGTATGAACGCGTCCCGTTTGCGCGAGTTTTCGTGTGCTCTGACAGACAGGGTGGGCCGCAGATCTATGTTCGTACATGGATTCCCGCCTATGAGCAAGATCGGTTCGCATTTTGAGGGTCACGACTGCGTCCGTACATTCGGCTTCTGATGTGCTTACTGCCGCACGAGCCATCATGGAAATCTGCGCGCTTGCTTCTCATCGGCCTTGTGGCTTCGTACCGGAGCCGTCGGATATATCAGGATCTGCAAGCGCCGGTCCGAACGGTTCGCCGTGCTTGCCGCTTATTGCGCAATCGCGAAAGAGATGAAACAGATACTCGATCGCACTAACGGTGCTTACGGGAGGCTTCATGAAAACTTCATTCTTGCAGGCGGCGTTGTACGACGTTTTCGAGAAATCTTTCGATCCTGCGTTTGCTCTCATTGAGAGGACCGAGGATCTATGTGCAGTGGAGCTTGATGCCCAGCCTGCGTCAGTCGCCACCGGTGCGCAGGCGCTTTCCGCGCCGCGCCGTGTCCGGGCGCGACGCTCTGCAACCAGGCGGTCCAGGAGCAACTGGCGCAACGAGAGCAAGCTGTTCAACAACCTCTCCATCGCGGAAGGAGCGCACCTCGAGGCGATCGGCATTGCGCATCCGTCGCACTACGAGATACACCGCCATATCGAAGCCTTCTCTATGTGCGTTTATTTCAGGACTTCGAACATCTGGGAGGCCGCGTGCGGAAAGCGCACGAGCAGGGGAACGATGAGGCGGTGCCTACGCGAGGGCGTCGAGTTCTTCCGCTTCCTGCCCGGCCACGCAGCGTGAGCGCCGTGCGTCTTTTGATCGCGGCCATGGCGATGGCGTGCGGCGCGGGGACGATATTCGGAATCGCCTATACGATCGTCGCGGCCTTGCTGATCAGACGTTTTTTCCGGCGCTCGGCGTGCGTGCCGAGCAGCTATCCGCCAGTCACCATCGTCAAACCGTTGTACGGCGACGAGCGGGGACTGCTCGCCAATCTTTCGAGCTTTTGCCACCAGGACTATCCCGGCCCCGTGCAGTTTCTGTTCGGCGTGAACGACCCGGCGGATCCGGCGCTACTCACGGTCGATGCCCTGCGGCGCCTGCATCCCGAAGCACACGTGACCGTGGTCGCCGATGCGCGGCTGTATGGGCCGAACCGCAAGATCAGCAACATCCTGAACATGATGCCGCTAGCGCGATACGACGTGCTGGTGTTTGCTGACAGCGACGTGAGCGTCGCACCGGACTGTCTGGGCAAGGTCATCGGCGAGTTGCAGAAGCCGGGCGTCGGACTCGTCACGTGCATTTATTGCGGCAAACCCGAACCGGGTTTCTGGCCGCGTCTTTCGGCGAAAGCCACCAACTACCAGTTCCTTCCCGGCGTGGTAATCGCCCTCGAACTGGGCCTTGCGCGGCCATGCTTTGGGCAGACCATCGCGATGCGACGCACTACGCTCGAAAAGATCGGCGGCTTTGAGCAATTCGTCAGGCATCTGGCCGAGGATCATGCGATCGGTGAGGCGGTGCGGCTCGCTGGCGAGAAGGTGTCGATTCCGCCCCTCACGGTCGCGCATGCCTGCGTTGAAAGCAGTGCGCGCCAGTTGGTCGCGCACGAGCTGCGTTGGAGCCGCACGATCCGCAGTGTCGATCCGCTCGGGTATCTAGGGTCGGTGCTCGTTCACCCGCTCGCATTCGCACTGCTTGCCGTGATGTTGTCCGGCGCCGCCGCGTGGTCGTGGCAACTCGTCCTCGCGACAATGGCCGCAAGGCTCGCGCTTGGGCTGTCGTCGGACCGCGTTTTGCGCCAGGCACATCGCGACCTATGGCTGTTGCCGCTGTGGGATATCGTTTCCTTTGCGATATTCGTCGCGAGTTTCTGGTCGTCGCGTGTGACGTGGCGCGGTTTCCGTTTTGAAGTCGACAGTGACGGCCTGTTGTCGTCCGTTCAGGACGAACGGGTAATCGATTGATGAAGCAAAAGCGATTCGCGCGCACGAGTCGGGCTACGCGGGAGCCGGGTTGCTTCGAAGTCCCGGCATCGCTGCTGCGGCGCATGCTCACTCGCCAGCTCCGCTGGCGGCACAAGAAGCGTCATCGGCGAGTCCCGATGACCATGCAACATGTCGCAAGCGCGCTTCAACCGGTTTGCGGCACCCGATTCGCAGGCCAGCCGTGGCCTGCGATCGCGTTGACGTCAAGGCACGTTGTTACCACTATTGAATCAAATCGCTTGTGCAACCGTTGAGAGGTGATGCTCAGCCACAATGCCCTAGCGGGTTTTCACACGCATGGTTTGTATTCCTGCCCTCGAGCCAGCAACACCCAGATCGCACGGGCAATCTTGTTGGCAAGTGCAACGACGGTGATATTCGTTCCGCGCCGGCTCTGTAGATCGAGAATCCATCTGGAGAGTTCATCGGTATGTTTTCCGGTCTGTTGAACAACAGCTCTCGCGCCGTGAACCAGCAGCATGCGTAAGTATCCGTTTCCTCGCTTGGTGATGCCAAACAGGCGTTGTCGCCCACCAGATGAGTGTTGTCGAGGCATACGACCGAGCCAGGCAGCGAACTGTCGTCCGTTATTCAACTCTGTAGCGTTTCCCGCAGCTGCCACGACTGCAGTCGCTATCATCGGACCTACACCTCTAACTTTTCCAGGTCGTTGGCACAGCGCCGAACTGTTATGCGTTCGCCGGATAAGCTCGTCATACCTCTCTATCTGAACGGCCAGGAACTTCAGGCGCTCGTACAGATCGGTCATCATTGCTCTGGACAGCCCAGTCAGCTCGTTGCGTTGGTCATCGACTATCGCCGGTAGCTGGGTTCTGAGTTTCAGCGGTGTTTGCGCAACCGCGATGCCATGTTCGGTCAGCAGCCCGCGACGGATCGTTTCGTACGTGACCACGACACCACGTTCGAGCAACGACTCCTCAATGTCGCGCAGGCTCAGGCTGAACCTGAAATACCAGCGAAGCGCGCAGCTGATGACAGCGGCGGGGAAGCGGTGACCGTGATGAAGCGATTTCGTTTTCTTCATCGCTTCATTCTACCGCCGCCTCTCCATCAACCTGACAGAGCCTCGGGAACGCATTGTTAAGAATCGCCATACGCGCACTCCGGTGAGGGTCGGGGCGAATCCGCTGCGACACGGCGACGGTAGCTCGATTTACCCCACCCGATGCCCGGGATGAGAGCAGCGTGGACGACTACTTCTCTGTCGACGCCGTCCCCTGTCGGACAGCGATCTGCTTTAGCCGACGCCGCTTCGATCCGGTTGTGGTAAAACAGCGCGCGAATGCGCCGGTCTGCGGCGCACGAATCCAATCAGGAGGAGAGGTTGAGAAGCAAGTCAGGGAACAGCTTGCAGGTCATCGCGGTGCGCGTCGAGCTGGCAATCGAACAGCGATTGAGACTGCTGGCGGAAACCACAGGGCGCAGCCAGTCGTTTTTTCTCAAACAGTTGATCGAGAAGGGCATCGACGCGATGGAAGACACCTGGCTGCCGCAGGAGGTGGTTGCCAGGGTCCGCTGCGGAGATCTGCCCGCACAGCGGCGTGGCACAACCTTGGATCTGTTCGGGGATTCGATTTTCGATCGGTGAGCAAGGGCGCACAACGGATGCGCAATTATTGATGCTTTGACGGGCAGCGAGACGGCGCAACTCGCCGACTTCGTTAAGATTAATTGAACTGTCGCCTTTAGTCCCGAAACGCAGGGTCTGAAAGCTCCGATTTCAGACCCTTCGTGCCGGGACATTGTGTTGGTTAGCTGTTTGTAAAAGTCAGGAATGGGACTGCGGTGCGGGCCGAGGCGATTTGTGGTCTCGGGCGGGACGGCTGCTGCGTGCCAGCCAACCCGGCTACACAAAGCGAGCTACTGCGCCGGCGCGACTAGGTGGATTTGGCGTTGCCGGACTCACGTGGCTCTCAGGATAGAAGCGGCCAACTCCCCGGCTTGCGAAGATCTATGCTGGCAGGACAGGCCGATGCCACGCGCCGGTCGAGATATGAAAAGTCAGTCGGTACATCGTAACCATCTAGGTCCACCTTCGCAGCAGGCGCTGCGAACTTTGCACGTGCAAAGTTCGTCAAGGGTGTCATGGCCAGGTCAAGCGATTGCACCGCTTGCATATGGGCGCCTCACGCCGGCTGGCTCTGTCGTCGAATTGTGGGACCTATTTGTGCGTTTCCGAGGTTGGGTATGGACGGGTGAAACCGGTCGTTGGCAGGTGGCGGTGAACAGCTTCGGTTGCAAAATCGGCCATTGCGAGCAGGTGAGTCGCCAGTCCTGCACCTTCGATGGCTCCGTTACGGGTGTGACCGCACCGGTCACTTCCGGACCTGGTCAGATCACGAGTGCCCCTAGACGGGCCCTTGCGTCCGGCACGTTCACTGCGGCTTTAGGGACCGTTCCAGAATAAGGAGATTCTGCGGCGCGACCTTGATCACCCCGACACGAGGGCTGTCAACATCGGCGATCAATGCGAACGAGATCGATACCACTAGCGGCCAGACAACCAGTATTCCTCCTTTTCCGCCAGGCGTGCGCTTGCCATATCCGACCAACACATTGCAGAGTATCGCGACCACGAACATCAACACCCATGCGCCTAGCGGGATACGGTTGCGCCAGGCCGCCTCCGTATAGCCATCAGAGTTCAACACGTCATTCATGCCGGATACGACGAGCGCAGCAATCGGCGTCGGTTGTGCCAGGACAGGCGCTCGCACGGCAGACCACAGGTCTGTCTGAAGCCGGGCCGTGTCGAGGCTGATTGTCTCCAGTCGATTGGCATCGCGGACCGTATAGAACAGCACGCGCTGATTCGTGTAGCGGATTAGCAGCGCACGGACTTTTTCACCATCGGCGGCAGGCAATAAATCGGCGCGAGAGTACTCCGTCCCGATTGCGTTGGCCTCTTCTTCCTCGTACGCCTTGCGCTGGTCATAGCGGCTAACGGCCATTGAGAAGCTGAAACCGATGATCAAACCGAGAAGCGTTAACGTGGCCGCTTGAACCACCGCAAAATCGTCCCGCGCTTCGTCGCTGATCTTGCCGCGTCGTGTGGAGAATCTCGCTCCGAGAAATGCAGACAACCAGAGCAGAAGCAGCGAAAAGACAAGAACAATGACGGGGTGGTCTACGATGACATTCATGAGTTCTCCATAGCTCGACGGTGGACACAATGATGCCATATCGAAAGAGGCAAATCGGCTGCCGGAGGGTCACGACCGTGAACAGCGCATGCCGGCAAGGCCCATCAATAGGCAAGTGCGGGGGCAGTCGAACGAAAAAAGCCGATCCCGTAGGGGATCGGCTTGGAAAAGTCCCGGTCTTTCCGAGGGGAAGGCCGTCAGAACCTACGAGAGCGAACGGGTGTACTCTAGGTAAATCAGAAGGAACCAACTGTTTCGGCTCTTGGACCACTGGTTAACGACTGCGTCGCGGCTTGCTGAAGGGCCGTCAATTCGACGAGTGATCGGAAGCATCGCCTGCGAGTTACCTGAAGCCCGCCACGCAGAATCGGATGGCGTCCGTCTCCGGTCAACCCACTGCGACCCTTCGGTTTTGTCCGCAACGGACCGTCAGCCTCGGATTAAAAAGATGACTCATGGCAAATTCGGAATGTCCGTGTCTGTTTCGTGTTAAGGAATGTCTGCAAAAGTCCTGGCATTGCGCCGTTGCCAAGCTATCCTGGAAACAGAGCGAATTAGGTGAGGAGCGACGTGATGACGCAGCTTGGTCTTGGTCTGGATCTGTCAACGAAGCGGACGCGCAAGCGGGAATTTCTCGATGAGATGCGACGTGTTGTGCCTTGGTTGAAACTGATTGCGCTGATCGAGCCGCACTATCCCTCGGGCAAAACTGGTCGGCCGCCGTTCCCGATTGCAACGATGCTGCAGATTCATTTCATGCAGCAATGGTTCGGTCTTTCGGACCCTGCTATGGAAGAGGCACTCTATGACGTGCCGCTTTATCGCGAGTTCGCGGGTCTCGACGGCGGGATGGTTCGCTTGCCCGATGAAAGCACGATTCTTCGGTTCCGCCATCTGCTGGAGACGCACGGACTGGCGGTGCAAATGCTGGCGCTGGTCAATGAAATCCTGACGGAGAAAGGCCTGATGCTTAAGGCTGGTTCAGCAGTCGACGCCACCTTGATTGCTGCGCCCAGTTCGACAAAGAATGGCTCCGGCACGCGCGATCCAGAAATGCAATCCACGCAGAAAGGTGGCAACTGGTACTTCGGGATGAAAATGCATGTCGGCGTGGATGCCGACTCGGGCCTCGTCCATACAGTCATTGGAACGGCGGCCAATGTTCACGACATCACCGTCGCCCAGGCGTTGCTGCATGGCGAAGAAACGGATGTGTACGCGGACGCCGGTTACCAGGGTATCGAAAAGCGTTGTGAGACTGACGCGGTTCGGTGGCATGTTGCAATGCGACCAGCAAAGCGCAGGAAATTGGATCTGAGTGATTCGTTGGACGCGATCTACGATCAGATCGAACGCCTGAAGGCGGGTATTCGGGCCAAGGTCGAACACCCGTTTCGCATCCTCAAGCGGCAGTTTGGTTACATGAAGACCCGCTATCGTGGTTTGACAAAGAACACCGCCCAGATCACCACCCTGTTTGCTTTGGGCAATCTATGGATGGCGCGTAGAGCTTTCCGCAAAGCTTGAAACACCGGGCCGATGAAGGCCACATGTCTGGTCGGAGCGCTTGGGCGCGCAGAAAACCCCCTGACATCCACTCACCAACAAAGATTTGAACCCCGAGGCTGCGCTCGATAGGAAGAGTAATGCTTCAAAAGCGGGTTATGCAGACCTTCCTTAACTACTACCTGATATCCTTGACGCGGTCTCCGCAATTGTTTCACGACACGGATAGATCGATTGTGCGCCACGCGCTCGATCGCGCCCAGGTCGACGCTCCGCACCGCGGCTCTCACCAGTTCCGGCATGCCCTGGCTGTTCGCATGCTACACCTCGGCGCGTCGCTGCCTGAGATCGGACGAGTGCTTCGTCATCGTAGCCCGCAGTCCATCAGCCATTATGCGAAGGTCGATCTCTGCAAACTCCGAACGTTAGCGTAGAGCGAAGCAAATCTGTCACTACCGGGCATAGCGCTGGCGTGGAAACCGCGTGTGAACGGCGGTCAGAATCCGATAGCAGATGGCGGCATCGATCAGGAACGGGAAACGCGTCTGACCTTCAGAACTGCTTCGTGATGGCTGGTCCGGGTAACGATGTGCGGTCCCGAGTGCGTCGGCAGGAGTCCGAAGGGCGAGTGCAGAGGCACCCGGCGCGGCGCGACAATGCCGCAGCCAAACGGTTCTTCAAGCGCGTGCTGCGCTCGAGCCCGGTGCCGCGAAAGATCGTCGCCGTCCAACTGCGAAGTTATCCGGCCGCAAACGCGGACATTCCAGAGTCGGTGAACGTGAAGCATGTGGTCGTCAAAGCGGCGGCCTGAATAAGCAACCGGGCGGAGAACAGCCATCAGCCGACACGCGAACGCGAGCGTCGTATGCGCGGCTTTCGCGACCCGAAACGCACACAGAAATTTCTTTCCTGCTTCGGGCCGATCCGGCAACATTTCGCGCTTAAGCGCCATCTGCTGTGCGCTTCGTTCTATCGCAAACAACTCGCGGAAAGGTCCGTCGCATGGCGCGAATTCACGGAACTCGCCCAAAATCCGTCGACTGATTTCTCAACCACCGTCACACCTCCAGCGTTTTGTCCCACCAACGGCAAGTTACAACGCCGTCTGGAGACAGAAAGAAGAAACGCCTTGACGCGCGGACGCTCGTCGAAGAGCGCGTTTACGGGTCCAACTCCAGCGTTACGCCGGCGCATCGAATCACGTGCAGGTAAGCGACCGTATCCCCGACGGCGGCGGCGGCCTGCTCCGCAAGCATCCACATGTGCGAAGACTTTTCGGCGCGCGCCATCATCGTCTCGAGCGCGTCCGAATCTGCGAACCCGTGAGTTGCCGCTGCCGCGAGTACGGCATCGAGAACGCGTCGGGCCGCAACTCGGGCAGCGATCGGCGCCAGTGGAGCGCGATATGTAAGAAAGCCTGCCATCAGCAAAAATTCGGTCGGGCTGATGTGCTCGCCATTACCAAGAGGAACACCGTCTGTATTGACTCGATCTTGCATCATGGTTCGTCTCCCGCTTTGAAGCAGCAAGCGCTGTGAACGCGCGAATCCGTGCCGCTATTGCCGCTGGCCGTTCCGTAGAGGATTGGACGACGGCCCGGTGCTGCACGCAGCACAGGACGCCGCTTGGTGTCTGGGGTGATGCCGCAGGCGGCGCAGAGATAGTCTAGTACAGGATGAATCGCCAATGCCGGCAAACGCGGCTACGATCGCCACAGCGTTGCCTTTTAAGTGTGTGTTTCGCTAAGCTGGGCATCGACACCGGGTTTATACGAGCTTCCACCTTCAACGTAATCGCGCTGTGACGACCGACAGGTTAAAAGGTCAATTTTTTGCCATGCCGACACCCCAAGTCGTAGTATTCTTGATCGCCTCCTGCTCCCCAGCGATAGCCGCTGCCTCACTACTTCGCGTCAACTGTCGTGCGGCTCCGAAAATATGATGGTGCGGCGAATCCCTGCACGCCAGTTCCCCCGGGGCCCACAGGAGACGACGACGTCCAAAGCAACTATCCAGTCATTGTCATCTTTTTGAAGGCTTCGAGACACTTCGCGAACATCGCCGATGCCTGGCGAGTCCGTGCGGGTGACTGATCCCGGCCACGCGGACTATTCTCTTCGAGGACATTCATGAAAACGCTGTTTCTGCAGGCACCTTCATATGAAGGCTTCGATGGCGGAGCGGGCTCACGGTTCCAAACGAAGCGCGAGATTCGATCGTTCTGGTATCCAACGTGGCTAGTCCAGCCCGCTGCGCTGATTGAAGATAGCCGCGTCGTGGATGCTCCCGCCGATGGCCTGTCGCTGGATACGACACTCGATATTGCTCAGAAATACGAATTGGTCATCATTCACACAAGTTCTCCATCGTTCCAGAGTGATGTGCAATTCGCGGAGCACTTAAAGCGGCGCAGGCCCCCAATCCTCATCGGGATGATCGGGGCAAAAGTCGCCGTCGATCCTCAGGGCTCACTGGCCGCGAGCGGCGCACTCGACTTCGTGTGCCGTGAAGAATTCGACTTCACTTGTCGCGAGATTGCACAGGGCCTCCCGTTCGCATCGATTCTCGGTCTGAGCTATCGCCTGCCCGACGGCGGGATCATGCACAACGACGCCCGGCCGATTCTCGAAGACATGGACCAGTTACCGTTCGTCTCGCCGATCTATAAGCGCGACCTAACGCCGGAGAACTACTTCAGTGGCTATCTCAAGCATCCGTATCTGTCGCTCTACACGGGGCGAGGCTGCAAATCCAGGTGCACCTTTTGCCTCTGGCCGCATACGGTCGGGGGGCATCGCTACCGCACGCGTTCGGTCGAGAACGTCCTCGCAGAAGTGAAATGGATTAGGGACAACATGCCCGAAATCAGGGAGATCATGTTCGACGACGATACCTTTACGGATCTCAGACCGAGAGCCGAGGAGATCGCTCGTGGTCTTGGCAAGTTAGCCGTGACGTGGTCGTGCAACGCAAAGGCGAACGTGCCCTATTCAACCCTCAAGGTAATGAAAGAAAATGGGCTGCGGCTCTTGCTCGTCGGGTACGAATCCGGCGACGACCAGATTCTCGTGAACGTCAAAAAGGGGCTGCGGACCGATATGGCTCGCCGGTTCAGTGACGATTGCCGCAAGCTCGGCATCAAGATCCACGGCACGTTCATTCTCGGGCTTCCCGGCGAGACGCACGAAACGATCCAGAAGACGATCGAATACGCGAAAGAGATCAATCCCCACACGATTCAGGTGTCACTCGCTGCGCCCTATCCGGGAACCGTCCTTCATAAGCAAGCGGTCGAGAACGGATGGTTGAATGAAGGGAAGGTCATCGCCCTCATCAATTCGACAGGCACCCAAGCTTCCACTATCGGCTATCCGCACCTGTCGCGCGAAGAGATCTACCTTGGCGTTGAGGAGTTCTACAAACGCTTTTATTTCAGACCAACAAAGATCTGGGAAATCGTCCGCGAGATGCTGGTGAGTTGGGAGATGATGAAACGGCGCCTGCAGGAAGGCGTAGAGTTTTTCAGATATCTCCATGCGCGCAGGGCATGAGGCGCCGATGCACGGCGACAAGCGACGCCTCAACATTGTTCCGGCGGGCGACCTGCATCAGAGGATCAGGAGCGGAGCAGGGGGTGACGGGACGAAGGCTGTAGGAGCGGCCGCGATAGTCATCGGATTGACTGACTCGAAACCAGATTCATTCAACTGACGGCGCTCCACGTCGTCTCGACATTGGACCAACGTACTATTGTCGCGCTGGAAAAACAGGTGCAATTTTGGTTCTGTCGCGGTAAGGCGGTTGACTCGTGCAAAGGCAATATGATAGGGATAGCTTACGTCACCAACGAGTAGAACTGGCAAGCTGCAGATGGCTTGATTTTGCCAGTGTGTTTCATCTGCCCTTTGACGATCATCTGCATGAACTCGATGCCACCCAGAATGATGCCTGCACAACAAAACGTCTTGAAGCCACGCATAGGTCGAGTGCGGCGCTTGTTGGCACAGTGGTTCTGGTCAGGTAGCTGTAGCGGCCCGATTACATCGGCCAGGAACCACATTAAGCGAGAACGTCACAGCGGCACGCCGGCGGCCAGCAGACGGTCATGCAACTGCTGCGTCCGTTCGGGTGTCGCCGACCGTATCCCCACAGTCTCGGCCTATCCGTGACGAACCCGGCTCCTGATCAGGG
Source organism: Paraburkholderia aromaticivorans (assembly GCF_012689525.1). Lineage (NCBI taxonomy): Bacteria > Pseudomonadati > Pseudomonadota > Betaproteobacteria > Burkholderiales > Burkholderiaceae > Paraburkholderia > Paraburkholderia aromaticivorans. Next base: position 1,653,389 of record NZ_CP051514.1, on the reverse strand, counting down.
GCTTTGAACGGCTTGAGCGGAGTGCGGGGAAAACTCGCACGCTCCGTTCTTGGGGGGCGGCGGCGCAGCAATCCGTTGCTGCTACCCGACTAATTTTACTGTGTCACAAGATATTTGATGAAGAGCAGAACGGACATCGTCGAAGGCGTTGGGCGATGTAGGCTGCGAGCCGCCAGCGCAAGCTGGCAATCGAATCAGCCACATGTCGTTGGGCGCGCTGGGGAGCCCCGTGGCACATAATCGTCGGGTAAGGTAAAGAGGCTGCCGATGGCGAAGTTTTTTTTACCAGCGCCCTGAATCAGGCGCTGTGCAACCAGAAAACCGTAGGCCGCGATGCAAAGCGACGCATGATGGTGAAACCCACGCCAACTGCGGCCTTCGAAATGGCCCAGACCGAACTCCTGCTTCAGATCCTGGTAGTCGCGCTCGATACGCCAGCGCATCTTCGCGACACTGACCAGACGTTCGAGGGACGTCACTTCCGGAAGTGTTGCGAGCCAATATTTAGCCGGTTCAGGGTCGCCCTGAGGCCATTCAATCAGGAGCCATTGCTCATCGCGCTGTGTAGCGCGCCAATAGTCACGGTGCGATGTCCGTACACGTACAGCGGCAAATCTGGAACTCAGGATGGTGCGGGTTCCTTCGCGCCAGTTGATCATGCGGTAGGAAGAAGCATCAAGACCACGCGCAAGCGCTTTGACTGATACTGGCTCGTGACCGGGCGCACGGCGCAGCAGTTTGCGCGGCCGTCCAGGCTGCCCGATGGGCGGCTCAACACTCAGAGGTGCCGTGCCGGGAGCCCAGACGCGGGCGCTGGACTGAATGCCCACTGCGTAAGTTAATCCCAGTTCGCTGATGGCGTCACGGAAGACACTGTCGTTCCCGTAACCGGCGTCTGCCAGCACAATACCGTCAGGCGCGCCGCTTTCGCGCGCTTCACGCAGTTGTGTTGCCGCCATTTGCGGCTTGGTCGAAAACGCGATTTCATCAGGCACGCCAGCGCGCTGACATCGTGCCGGATCTTCGCTCCATTCATGGGGCAAATAGAGTTGGTATGCGACGGGCAAACTGGCGTCCTCCGTGGCGACCGACAAGCTCACTGCGACCTGACAGTTGTCCTGCTTTCCTAACTGCCCGCAGTATTGCCGTGCGACGCCTACCGAATGTTTGCCCTGTTTCGGAAAGCCGGTGTCGTCAATGATCCAGAACAGTCCGTTGGCCGGATTCATGTGTGGCAATACCCAACGCCTGACCTGCTCAAGCAAAGCAGCGTCTGACCATTCCGACTTCGAAACAAAGTGATGTAAGGACTGGTGGCGCGCGCTGACACGTTCGGGTTCAAGGTGAGCGGCCAGCGGCTCAACACTCTTACGCCGCAGCGGCAACATCAAGCCTTGGCAGTACCCCACCAGCCCTGCATTGCGATCGCTGTGTCCGAGCGCTTCACAGAGATGTTCCAGGTACTCATCGAACGACGATTTCGCGTCCATTGTTTCCTCATGCCAAATCTGAAGAAGGTTCTATAATGGCATAAATTTATGACACAGTAAAACTAAGAAGCTGTTGCGAAATTAGTTAAACATTGGCTTGAGTCGCGTCCAGCAAATCAAGGCACAAGCCAGAGACAGGAAGGCTTCATGGACATGGGCATAGCGTTCGTAGCGAATCTTCAGGCGTCGGAACGAGTGAAGCCAGGCAATCGAGCGCTCGACTGGCCAACGCGTTTTACCCAGGCCACTGCCATGGGGCGAGCCAATCTTTGCGAGTACCGGCGTGATGCCGCGTTCTCTCAAACGCTGCCGGTGCGGTTCCGAGCTGTAGCCCCGGTCGCCCTGAACGATTTGCGGTTTATGCAGTGGACGTCCCCGCTTGCCGCGAATGTGTGGAATGGCATCGACGAGTGCATCAAGCTGGGTGACGTCGTGACGGTTCGCCCCGGTCAGGATGACCGCGAGCGGGAGGCCTTTCGCGTCGACGATGAGGTGGTGTTTGCTGCCGAGCTTGCGCCGGTCCGTTGGATTCGGGCCGGTTTTTTTCCCGCCAGCATCGCACGAATCGACGAGCTGTCCACAAGCACTCGTGACAGGTCGATTTCGCCACGACGACGCAGTTCGGCCAGCAACGCTTCGTGGATGCGTTGCCAGACTCCTGCTTCTTGCCATGCCACGAGCCGTCGCCAGCAGGCGGTGCCCGAACCGCATCCCATCTCTTGCGGTAGCAGGTTCCACGCAATGCCCGAGCGCAACACGAATACGATGCCGGTTAGAACGGCTCGGTCCGGTGTCGGTTTTCGACCGGCATATTGGCGATTGCGCGGTGCTCGCGCGGGTAGCAGCGGTTCGATGAGTGACCACAATTCGTCGTCTATCAGTTCTTTAGGCATCGCTTCCTGTCAGGCAAAACAAGACAGAAAGTTAACACCAAGTCGGAAAAGTTAACAGCCCCAAAACTTAATTTCGCAACAGCTTCTAATACTACAGCCGTAGATTTTTTACTATACTAACAATATTTAGTACTACTACATGAGAAAGCGATGCATTCGACGGCGATAGCGTGGGAGCGTGAACTGGAGGCGCTACATCAGCGGCTCGGAGAACTGTTCAGGCGACCCGAGCCCCGACATCGGTCTCTCGCTTACCTGAAGGGCCTGCTGGGCACAGTCGAGCGCAAGAACGGCTGGCAACTCGCCGAATGGATCGGCGAAGCAACGCCTGATGGCGTGCAGCACCTGCTCGAGCGGGCGCAATGGGATGCGGATGGCGCGCGCGATGTGCTCCGGGAGTACGTCGTTGAACAACTGGGCGAGCGCGACGCGGTGCTGGTTGTGGACGAGACCGGCTTCGTCAAGAAGGGGCAGCACTCGGCCGGTGTGCAACGCCAGTACAGTGGCACCGCAGGCCGTATCGAGAACAGCCAGATCGGCGTGTTCCTCTGCTATGCCGGTCGCGGCGGCAGCGCGTTTATCGACCGCGAACTGTATGTGCCCAAGGCGTGGACCGATGACCGTGTGCGCTGCGAGGCAGCGGGCATTCCCAAGGCGGTGGAGTTTGCAACGAAGCCGCAGCTCGCGCGCAGCATGCTTGAGCGGGCGCTGGACGCAGGTGTGCCGTGCGGCTGGGTCACGGGTGATGAAGTCTACGGCGGCGACCGTCACCTGCGGCTGTGGCTCGAGTCGCGCGGCCAGTCTTTCGTACTGGCCGTCGCGAAGAACGAACCCCTGTGGTGGCAGGGTCCCGACTACGTACGGTCCGACCGGATCGCCGAAGCCTTGCCGGCACGGGCATGGCGACGCCTGTCAGCAGGTGCCGGCGCCAAAGGCGAGCGCCTGTATGACTGGGCGTTGACTCCGCTGTGGCGTCTGCAGATCACCACAGAAGAGCGCCGCTTCGGGCATTACCTGCTGGTGCGGCGCAGCCTGGACGAGCAACGCGAGCATGCGTATTACGTCGTATACGCCCCGCGCAGCAAAGCCACACGGCAAACCCTGGTCAACGTCGCGGGCCGCAGGTGGGAAATCGAAACCGGCTTCGAGGCAACCAAAGGCGAATGCGGGCTCGATCAATACGAGGTACGCCAATGGCAGGGCTGGTACCGTCACATCACGCTGGCGCTGCTGGCCCATGCCGCGCTCGTCACCCTGCGGGTGCGCGCCAAAAAAAACACCTGAAGATTCGGTGCCGCTCAGTGTGCAGGAGATCCGCCGGCTACTGTGCCGCCTCCTATGGCGCGGAGCTCACTCCATCGAGTACGTCCTGGCCTGGTCGGCATGGCGGCGCAGGCACCAGTACCGCGCCCAGCAGTGTCACTACCGGCGCCGCGGCTGCGTACCTCCTGCTTTGTTTTATCTACGGCTGTAGTACTAAGGCCAACATGGCCGATCCGTGCGCGCTTGGTGACCGGAATCCGCCCTCGGCAACGCAGCCACGCAACCAGACGAGCCCGGGCCTCAGTTGCTGCGGATCACGCCAGTACAGGCCAAAGATAGTGGAGCGCCAGATACGACAGCAGGCCGCCCAGGAGAAGTTTTAGCGCCTTCTGCGGGACATGGCGCTGACAGGCGGCGCCTGCGTACATACCGTAAGCGTCGCGTGAGGGCCGTTGAGAATTCTCTGGACAAGCGTCGAAGAACGCGGCAGGCGCATCGTGCCGCTGCCAGAAGGGATCAAAGCGAGGCAGGTGTAGATGGGCGGAGATGCTTTGCGACGTTCCAGGGCAATAGTTCGTCGATGCGATTGGCCTGGTGATCCGCAATGTGCGTGAGCACGAATTCCAGGTAGGCGCGTGGATTGATGTTGTTCAATTTGCACGAGCCGATCAGGCTATACATTGCGGCGGCTCGCTCACCACCGCTGTCGGAGCCCGCGAACATAAAATTGCGCCGTCCAAGGGCCACACAGCGCAAGGCATTTTCGGCGAGCACGTTGCTGATCTCGACGCGGCCGTCGTCACAGAACAGCGTGAGTCCATCCCAGCGATTCAGAGCGTAGTTAATCGCTTCGACCAATGGAGCCTTCGGCCAAAGCGTCGCTCGTTTCTCCCTCATCGACATCTCGAGGACCCCGAGCAACGGGTTGCTCTTTTCTTGCCTGACGCGTCGCCGCTCGTCGGGTGGTTTGCCGCGGATAGCAGCCTCGATTTCGTAGAGATCGCCGATCATGTCGAGCCATTGCTTCGTGGTTCCCGACGGGGCTGTCTCATGGACGTTGAAGACGTATCGGCGCGCGTGATCCCAGCAAGATGCCAGGCGAACCTTGCCGCTTTCGGTCAGCTCGTTGAAGCCGGCATAGCCGTCCGCCTGAAGGACGCCTTCGAATCCGGCAAGATGGGTCTGGGGGTGGATGCCTTTGCGGTCCGGCGAGTACGCGAACCAGACAGCAGCGGGTTCGCTCGAACCAGAGCGTCGATCATCGCGCACGTAGACCCACAACCGGCCCGTTTTGGTTTTCTTGTTGCCGGGCGCGAGCACCGGGATCGGCGTGTCGTCCGCGTGGAGCTTCGCAGCCGACATCGTGTAACGACGCAGCGCTTCAGTCAGCAACCGGCAGAGTTCTTCGCATTGCCCGACCCAGCGCGCCATGGTGGCCCGATCGAGACGGACGCCGTCGCGCGCCGCGATCTCGGATTGCCGATACAGCGGTGTATGGTTCGCATATTTCGAAACGATGATCTCGGCCAGCAAGCTCGGATGCGCGATGCTGCGCTCGATTGGCAGCCCCGGCATGGGACGTTGCCCTATATGGCCGCAACTGGAGCAGATCCGTTTGCGGCGGATCGTGCGGATGACCTTGAACATTGCTGTGACGCGCGCGAGTTGTTCGGATACATCCTCGCCGAGCAAGTCCATGGCGTTGTCGCATTTTGGGCAGATGGAGTCGGGCTCGAGCACGCGTTCTTCGCGTGGCAGATGGGGCGGCAGGGCTTCCTTTGCGGATGCCGCAGACGCGCCTGAACTTGATGCACGAGCGCGCGCACGGCGAACATCGGCAACGCCGCTGCCCGCTGCCAGATCCTCAAGTTGGGTTTCGAGCCGATCGATCTGTCGGTCTACCTGCTCGGATTTACGACCGAAGTGCATGCGCCTGAGCTTGTCGATCTGTGCCTTCAGGCGCTCAAGTTCCTGGTCCCGCTCAACAATCTCCCGGTCGCGTTCGGCGATCTCCTGGCGCATCTTTGCCATCGATGCCTGCTGCTCGAGCACCAGGGCGTGGAGCTCGGCAACGGTTTGCGGAAGCGGCGCATGGTCAGGCATGCGCTGCAGTTTACGAGCCTTCGATGCGGTTTACAACATCGACAATGCGGCCGTACGACGGGGTTGTCGCCAATCGATGCCTTCCAGCAACATCGACAGCTGCGCAGACGTCAGATAGATCTTGCCTCCATCAGCCTGTGGCCAGACAAACCGTCCGCGCGAAAGCCGCTTCGCGAGAAGCCATAGTCCGTCATCGGTTGCCCACAGAATTTTTACGAGATCTCCGCGACGCCCTCGAAAAATGAACACGTCGCCGCCGAGCGGATTCTCTTCGAGTGCCGTTTGCACCTTCGCGGCAAGAGCCGGAAAGCCGCTACGCATGTCGGTTACGCCCGCCGCGATCCACACGCGCGTACCCGTTGGCAGGCCGATGACGATCGCACACTCTTGAGCACCGTACGCAGCGTTTCGGCGTCAACTGCGCCATCGACCTTGACCACCGCCCGGCCAATTCGAACTTCAATCGTGCCGATGGTCCTGGTTGGCTTCACCGTCTCCGGTTCGACCGAAGATGTAGGCGTGATGGCGACCGGCACGTCGCTCACGACCATCACCGGAACAAGCTCGGTCGTCTCGGCAGCTTGCTCCGCACGGTAACGCCGCCGCCACTTGAACAACATGTTCGCGTTGATGCCATGTTCCCGGGCGAGTTTCGAAACCGAGACGCCTGGTTCACATGCAGCCGCGGCCAGGCGACGTCGAAACTCTGGGCTATGGTTCGGGCTGCCTTTACGTGTTCCCGACGCTGGCTTCTCTTCTGATCCCAAAATGGTTCCCGCTACTCAAAATGGTGGGAACCACTTTGGCGTCTCCGATTGCACAGATCAAGACGGCCGCGCCGCGACGCTTACTTCAAGGCTGAGGTGATCAGTATCGGATATAGCATCAGAGACCCGCTGGTCGCGGGAATGGCGCGAGCAGAGCCTGGCAAATGGGCGACGGGCTTGCTGGGCGGCGCCGATCCTGTCACGTGCCCAGGAAGCGTTGGGCAGTTTCGCCCTTTATTCGCCAACACCCGGAAATCCCACCCAGTTCCAACGTGATCTGATGGCTGAGTTCGCGCACATCGTGAGCGTGGCGATGGAACGCGCAAAAATCGATCTGGCCTTGCAGAAGCGAGGAAAGCTTTCGCGCGATGGTGGAAGCGACACCCGAATGCGTGAAGGTCATCACACGAGACGGTACGCTGCTGCGTGTCAACTCGGCAGGAAGCAATCTGGCGGGAGCGCCGGGTCCAGCCGCGCTCGTCGGGAAATGCTTCTACGATTTCGTCGCCGTCGAACATCGCGACCAGTACGTGGAATTCAATCAGAATATCTGTTCGGGCAAGACGGGTTTTCTGGAATTCGACGTTATCACGTTGCACGGTGAGCGGCGCCACATGGAAACGCACGCAACGCCGTTGCAGGGCAGCGACGGATCGATCGTGCAATTGGGGGTGACGCGCGACATCACGGCACGCAAGCAGGCCGCAGAGCAGTTATGGAAAAGCGCAGCGTTGATGGCCAAAGTCGAGCAACTCAGTTTGAGCGGAAGCTTTTGCTGGCGTCCGTCGAGCGGCGGGATCACCTGTTCGGAGCAACTCAATCGAATCTATGGGATCGAGCCTGGGGTGCGGATAACGATGGATATCGTCACGGCGCGAGTTCACCCGGGCGACAGTCATATCGTCGATAACGCGCTGGAGCAGGCGCGCGATGGCAAGGATCTGGAGTGCGATTGCCGCCTTCTCCTGCCCGATGGCACGGTTAAATACGTGCGCATGCAGGCGCATGCGACGTTTGGTTCACAAGCCCAACCGGACTACATTGGCGCGGTGCAGGATGTGACTGAGCGTAGGCAGTCCGAGGAGGCGCTGTATGGATTGCGCGCAGAACTGGCCCACGGAAGCCGCGTCAACGGCTTGGGTGCGCTGTCTGCGTCGACGACGACGTTTCGGTGTGTGAATCGCTGCAAGCCATCATTCACTACGCTGGTTTAACGGCGGAAACGTATGCTTCCGCGCGGGACTTTCTCAGGCGCCCTCGGGCGACGGTTCCGAATTGCCTGGTGCTGGACGTCCAACTGCCGGATATTGGCGGTCTTGAGTTGCAGAGCCACATCGCATCCCAGCGCAAGGAAATGCCGATCATTTTCATCACAGGCTATGGGGACGTACCGATGACGGTGCAAGCCATGAAGGCTGGAGCGATTGAATTTTTCACCAAACCATTCGATGACGAGATCCTGCTCGGCGCCATCCGGTCGGCCATCGAGCGCGGCCGTGTGGCATTGAGCGACGCGGCGAGGATGAAGGTGCTGGAGGGTCGTTACGCCTCACTCAGTCGGCGCGAACGCGAGGTCATGACGCTGGTGGTGTCGGGCCTGCTGAATAAGCAGGTGGGCATTGAGTTGGGCATCAGCGAAATCACGGTGAAGGCGCACCGCGGACAGGTGATGCGAAAGATGAGCGCACTGACGCTCGCCGACCTGATAAACATGGCGCAGAAGCTTCAACTGGGCCGTGCGCCCGGTATAGCGCTGGAAATAGCTGCATGAAGGCGCAGCGATTCGTACGCACTGATCGCCGGGCCACTTCAAACGCCCCAAACTCAACCTGGCTCCTAAGATCCCATAAGCGCAGTGACGAACTCCGGCGTAAAGCGCTTCACCCAACGCATAATCGTAGTGTGCACCAGCGACAAACCGCGCTCGGCCATCATATCGACCAGATCGCGCAGGCTGAGCGTGTAGCGAAGGTACCAGCGCACGCACAGAATGATGATCTCTCGATCAAAATGGCGTCCGCCGAACAACTCCTCCAGACTCTTCAGCTTGATCATCGCCGTACATCAGTTCGTTTCGTTCCGACAACTTTAACCGATTCGCCGATCCCATTTGCACATCAGAGCCAAGATTATCTGGAACACACGCATTCCCCTTTCGGCGCGCCGTTTCGGGCTTCGATAGCCTTGATGCTGTTTGCTAATGCCGTTTCGAGAACCCGCTTGCCGATGGTTCCGAGCACAAACCCGAGCGCCCGTCCCCTGATGTTCTTTCCTTCGCGGACCACGGTCGCGTCCAGCATGGTCGTCCCATCGGCCAGTCGCGTAAAGGTGTAGGTGTGACCCGACCGGCCTCCCCATACGTTGGAGTCAGTCGTCTTCATGACGACGCAATCAGAGTCAGACCAATCGTAATACAGACGTTCCCAGATACCGCCCGAGCCCTCTGTGACGTCGGCCCTGGAGCGGCCACGCTGATGAACGACGAGGTATTCGTCGGCGCTATTGCCAAAGAGCGTCGAGCGACCAGGCCCAAAGTCCGTAAGGCCGGCGATAAACTGCTCGGGCGTCAAAATGGTCTTGTAGCGAAAGTGGATCGTTGACATGATGAGTTTGGTCGTCTGGGTGATTAAACAGCGAGCCGATGTGTTCGGCGTATCTACGGGTATAACTGTCGAAGCCACGTGGGCGGGAGTCGAGGTGTCGTGGGCTCGCTGGCGTCTAACGACCTCAGCGAGCCCGCGTGAATCCGGGCGGCGCTAATGGTCGCTGGCACGGCGATGCTAACGGCGACCAGAACGGAGGCAGTCCCAAGCTTAGGTATCCTTGCAGGTCCAGCACCATCACGGCTAGCGGAAATGTCAAACACACCACACTTGCGGTCATCGCCCAGAAGATGCGCTGTGCCCCTGAGCTGCAAAGTGAAGTCCGAAAATTGCGCCAATCACCGCCTGAAACCACGGTCCCTGTGTCGTCGCGATGATATGTACCCGCGTAGACGGCAGACGCAGTTAAAATCGCTGGCGGCCCGTGCGGGACAGATTCAGTGAAATGACTGCCATTACCGCTGCTGATCGCAAAATCGCATGGGTTTTGCTCTTGCGACTCGGCACGTGAACACCTAATAGCTTGCAACTTCGATCACTGCGTCCGCAAAGGCTTTGGGGGCTTCCTGCGGCAGATTGTGACCGACCCCACCCGCGATGTTGCGGTGCAGATATTTACCGACGAATTTCTTCGCATAGCTTTCAGGTTCCGGATGGGGCGCGCCGTTCGCGTCGCCTTCGAGGGTGATCGTGGGCACGGTAATGACCGGCGCGGCGGCGAGACGCGCTTCCAGCGGGTCGTATTGCGGCTCTCCGTGCGCGAGATTCAACCGCCAGCGGTAGTTGTCGATCACGATCGCAACGTGATCGGGGTTCTGGAAGGCGCTTGCGGATCGGTCGAATGTCGCATCGTCGAAGTCCCATTTGGGTGACGCAAGTTGCCAGATAAGCTTCGCGAAGTCATGGCGCTTCGCTTCATAGCCCTGCCTGCCGCGCTCCGTCGCGAAATAGAACTGATACCACCATGCGAGCTCCGCTTTCGGCGACAGGGGCGCCTTGCTGGCCGCCTGGCTGCCGATCAGATAGCCGCTCACCGAGACCAATGCCTTGCAGCGCTCCGGCCACAACGCTGCGACGACGTTGGCCGTGCGCGCGCCCCAGTCGAAACCTCCGATAGTCGCACTCGGAATCGTCAGTGCATCCATCAGCGCGATGGTGTCGGCGGCGAGCACCGATTGCTGGCCATTGCGGACCGTATCGCTGGATAGAAACCGCGTTGTCCCATAGCCGCGCAGGTGAGGAATGATCACGCGATATCCCGCCGACGCCAGCCTTGGCGCGACATCGACAAAGCTGTGGATGTCGTAAGGCCAGCCATGGAGCAGGATCACGACGGGGCCGCTAGCTGGTCCGGCTTCGGCATAACCGACGTTTAGCACGCCGGCCTTGATCTGTTTGATTGCACCAAACGATCCATTCGAGGTCGCCGGGTTCCGGCTCAAAGCAGGTCCGCCGGATTGACCAGACTGCGCACGCGCCAGCCCGCTCAACCCAAGTTCCATTGCGCCTGCGCTGACAGCTGCAGCGCCGAGAATGCGTCGACGACGGGCGTTGATCTCATTCGACACCAGTTACTCTCCTGATAATTGAAGCATCTGCATGAGGCCGGATGGAACGGCAATAGCGACAACCTGCCGTCCCGCGAGACGAAATGGAAATCATCTCGTCTGTCAACGCAAAGTCTTGAAGGCAGCCCTGATCTCTTCCGAGAAGAGTTGCGGTTGTTCCCAAGCCGCAAAGTGCCCGCCCTTGTTCACTTCGTTGAAGTAGATCAGCTTGTGATAGCTGCGTTCGGTCCAGCTACGCGGCGCCTGGTAAATCTCGCCGGGGAACACTGTCACCGCCGCGGGAATCGAGATGTCGACGGCGTTGAAGTTGTTTGCATTGTTTTCCCAGTAGAGTTGCGCGGCGGATGTCGAAGTGTTGGTCAGCCAGTACAGCGTGATGTCGTCGAGCATCTCGTCCTTTGTGAGCGAGCGTTCGGGATCGCCCCCGCTGTAGGTCCAATCGGCAAATTTGTCGTACATCCACGCGGCCTGCCCAACGGGTGAATCCGCCAGTGCATAGCCCACCGTTTGCGGCCGGGTGACCATCATCGAGGCGTAGCCGCCGCCGCGCGTATAGAGATTGTCGAGCGACCTGTACGCGGCCTTTTCCTTGTCGGAGAGTCCTGCTGGCGGCGGATCGCCTGCTTTCAGCGCCTTCGCGATGTCGGGCGGCACGGTCGCCGGCATATTCACGTGAATGCCCAGCAGGCCGGGCGGCTTCTGCGCTGCCATCTTGTCGGCAATCACCGCGCCCCAGTCGCCGCCTTGCGCGACATAGTGCTGGTAACCGAGTCGCCTCATCAGTTCGTCCCACGCTCGTGCGATGTGGTCCGGCGTCCATCCCGTTTCCTTGGGCTTGCCGGAGAAACCGTAGCCGGGCATCGACGGCAACACGAGGTCGAACGAATCTTCCGCCCGGCCGCCGTATGCCACGGGATCGGTGAGCGGTCCGATCACTTTCAGTTCCTCGAACACCGAACCCGGCCAGCCGTGCGTCATCAAAAGCGGCAGCGCGTCCGGATTGCGCGAGCGCACCCAGATGAAATGGATATCGACTCCATCGATCGTCGTCACGTATTGCGGTAAGGCATTGAGTTTTGCCTCCGCCTTGCGCCAGTCGTAACGCGTGCCCCAGTACTGAACCAGTTGCTTGAGCTTGTCGCGTTGCGCGCCTTGCGAGCGGTCGTTCACGGTTTCCATGTCGGGCCAGCGGGTCGCCGCGATGCGCTTACGCAGATCGGCAAGCTGGGCATCTGTGAAATGGGCGTGGAATGGGCGAATCGCCGTGTCGCCGGTCGATGCGGAGGCGTCCGGAGCGTTGGCGGCGAGCACGGGCCCGACAAAAGCAGCTGCGGTGAAAAGGGCCAGGCCGAACACAGGCGCCTTGAATGCGCGAAATGAAAGTGGTCGTGTCGATGATGCTGAAAACATAGTTCCGTATGCCTAATTAAAGTACAGCGATCAATTGGATAGCGGCAGGTGTCGCGAGATCATGTCGCAACGGTTGCACCACGCGCGCAGCGCATCTGCGTTACGCCATTCGTGTTGCTTGCTGTTATTTATACGGTCAATTGTCGGTGTCTCAAAGGACGTTTAAACTACGTTTTCGGGACGGTCTTGATTCGGGAGGCGCCTTGCCGACAGTCGCATTCGTGATGTTCGACGGCTTTTATTCGATGGCGCTCGCCGCGCAACCGGTGTTCGAGTTCACGAACGTGGAGCTCGGGGAATCGTACTATCAGACACTCAACGTTTCGGATGGGGGCGGACCGGTGCGAGCTTCTAGCGGTCTGACAGTCTTGACGGAGCCGATCGGCGATCGCATATTCGACACGGTCGTTTTTGTCGGAGGTAATCCGGCCGCTACTGAGCCGCCGGCAGGTGTACTTGCCTACGTGCGACGCAGCGCCGCGACGGCGCGACGTACCGCTTCGATATGCACGGGTGCGTTCGTGCTCGCGGAGGCCGGGTTGCTCGATGGGCGCCGCGCAACTACGCATTGGCACTATGCCCACGATTTGCGTACGCGCTATCCGTCAGTCACCGTGGACGACGATCGGATCTTTATTGTGGATGGGCCCGTCTGGACATCGGCCGGCATGACGGCGGGCATCGATCTTGCACTCGCGTTGGTGGAGAAAGATCTTGGCGCGAAGGTTGCGCGCGCGGTTGCGCGGAACCTCGTTGTCTATCATTGGCGCTCGGGCGGGCAATCGCAGCACTCGGCACTGCTTGAACTCGAGCCGAAATCGGACCGCATACAGTCCGCCCTAACATACGCGAAGCAGAAACTTGCGGAGCCGCTTTCGGTCGAGCAATTGGCTGACGTCGCGCGGTTGAGTCCGCGTCAGTTTAGCCGCGCGTTCCGCGCGGAAACTGGACAGTCGCCGGCAAAAGCCGTTGAGCGCCTACGGCTTGAAGCAGCGCGCCTGATGCTGGAGGAAAGCCGACACACGATCGACCATATCGCCGGTGTGACCGGGTTCTCCGATCCGCGGCGAATGCGCGAGGCGTTCGTGCGGATCTTCGGGCAACCGCCGCAAGCGTTTCGTCGCAACGCGAGGGTCGTTACAGGCGGGACCTGAAGGCGTCAGCTGCTCGCATCGGATTAAACGGCCGCCTGATCGGCTATAGCGTCGGGCCGTCCTCGATGGTGCCACGAGGCATCCATACTTTCGAGATTTCGCATACGTCTCTCCATGGACGCGTCGCCGGTTCGATGCGCGGCACGCGCGACCGGTCCGGACGGAATCTCCGGGCCGCCGCCGGACTTCGACTAATCAACGCATAACCCGCCGCGGCCACGAAACGGACTTACCCGACGATCAATTTCGGGTAGCGCTTTGGCGCCCTGTCTTCCAGAATATCGCGTCCTCGCGCGGTATCGGCGTAGAGGCGTCCGTGAACGATCCGGCCATCTCGGATCTTGAACAAAAACAGATGTTCGTTCTCCATCAAATAACCGTTGAGCGCTTTTGCCCGCGTAATGACAGGAACGATGATGTAATCGTCCGCTTCAAGCACCGCTCTGGCGTCGTAAGTGAAGGATTCCCACTTTTGATAAACGTGCTGCCAGAATGCAAGAAATTCCTGTTTTCCCTCATAGATTCCGCCATAGGGCAATGAGTCTGAGAACTCGAAGACGACATCGTCGTCAAGTAATTCAATGAGGTCGGTTTTGTCGTTGCGCTCGAATCCGGTGAACGCTTTCCGGCATGCCTCGACAATATGGGGGTGCTTCATAGGTGTCTCCTTTTTCCATTCAAGGTGATGTAAGTCATATATGCATGTGCACATGAAGCGGCGGTGCGTCGATGTCTGATGCGCTGCCGAATAGGCGGCATGCGCCGCCAACTCCTATTCGCTTGGCGGACATCTAGTCTTTAGATGTAGCGACTTCGCCGTCAGACCAAGGTCTGAATCCGGTGTTCAGCACATTACGCAAGGAGTTGCGCAACGCGACTGCACGCTTCTCGCCGTACTGGCGTTCAAATTCTTGCTGGACCGCTTGCCAGAACGGAAGCGCCGTGCGATAGCGCACAACGCCTTCGTTTGTGATCGTGACCATCTTCACGCGGCGATCCTGTCCAGGGACCATGTCGACTAGCCCGTCCCGCTCGAGCGGTTTCAGGTTCGAAGAAAGCGTCGTGCGATCCATCGCCATGGCGGCGGCCACGTCGCCCATCGTGAGCGGTCCATCTTTGGCGAGCTTGTGGAGAATCGAGAACTGCGTGGCGCGCAGATCCGCTGGGGCGAGAGCCTGGTCATAGGCCGCTGTCAGATACCTCGACGCCTTGCGTGCGGCAAGACAATTGCAACGCCCATCGATCTCTTCCAACAGTTCTTTTTGGATTGCCATGTCGTATTTGCTAAGTTTTCGTCGAACTCGAGAATATACGCCTCGATCAGCGGCTTTCATCGGAGGCACTGACGCGATCTCGCGGTGACGCGCGCACGGTGTTAGCCGGCTTGAGGGGCGCCAACCCGAGATGCCGCGCGATGAGTCGCGCCGTTTGCGCAGGTTGCTCAAGATGCGGCCAGTGACCGGAGTGAGCGACGATGCGAAGACTCGCGGCTGGGAAGCGCTCGCGGCATTCGTCGGCGATCTGCTCGATCGGGATCACAGGGTCGCCTTGGGCGCCGATAACCATGGTCGGGCCACGGAACGCGCACGGTTCATTGCCACGCGGATCGCCGAGCGTGAAGGCGTCGTAATACTGGCGAACGGTGGCCTTGTTCATCAATACGTGGGGCGCCGTCAACGAATTAAGTTGATCGCCGTTCAGATGGGTCGAGAATGAAACGCGAATCTCGCGTTGGACGGCGGGAAGGTCGCCGCTCTCTCGCAGCAGATCGCGCACTTCAACCGGCAACATGTTTCCGCGCAAAGGTGTAGGCGTGATCAGCGTCAACGAAGCGACTTGCGCGGCGCGCTCACTGGCGACGAGCTCCGCGATCTGCGCGCCCATGCTGTGTCCGACCAGCGCCACCCGCGACAGCCGCATGTCGTCGAAGACTTGCACGATATCTACGACCGCTTGCATCAGAGTGCATGCGTCGTCTTCATTGCGACGATGCCCTGCGCCGCGAAGATCTCGCGCGATCACAGGTACCGAAGAGGGCGCAAGTACCTCGATCAGGTCGTTCCAGACCGTGTGATTGTCGAGGAACCCATGAATGAAGATGAGCGCGTCGTACTGCGGCTGATCCGCATCATTCGTCATATTGCATACAGTTGTCATGGTCGTCTCCTCGACAAAGGTGCTTGTCAAACATTGGTCCAAGTCATAATATGCGCATATCAACGTATTGTAAAGAAGGAGTGCAGCATGGTCAGCAGGACTGAAGTAGAGTTCGCGGGAGAAGGCGGCGTCACATTGCGTGGCTGGCTGTTTGCGCCCGCCACGACGGAGCATTGCGCAGCGATATCGATGTGCCACGGATTCGCCGCTGTCAAGGAACATGGCCTTGAACGTTTCGCGACTGCTTTTGCGGATGCCGGCTTTTTTGTCCTCGTTCACGACCATCGAAATTTTGGATCCAGCGACGGCACACCGCGCCAGGACATCGATCCGTGGGCGCAGATCGCCGATTGGCGCAGAGCCATCAGCTATCTAGAGAGCAGGCCTGAAGTGGACCCCCCGCGCATCGGCATCTGGGGCAGCAGTTTCAGCGGCGGACACGCACTGGTGCTGGCCGCAACGGACCGTCGGGTCAAATGCGTCGTTTCGCAGGTTCCAACCATCAGTGGCTTCGAGCAGGTTCGCCGCCGCGTCGCGCCCGACGTGATGCCCGCCTATCTTGCCACCTTGACAGAGGATCTGCGTGAGCAGCATCGCGGTCACGCGCCGCGCGTTCAGGCCGTCGTCAGCGCAGACGCGGGCGTGCCTGCCGCCTATCGGGCGCCTGAAGCGATCGCCTTCTATTCGCAGCCGCTGGCCGGTGCATCGTGGGAAAACCGTGTCACGCTGCGGTCGTCGTTTGCCGCGAGCATGTACGAGCCAGGCGTATGGATAGGCCGCATTTCGCCGACGCCGCTTCTGATGGTCATTGCGAACGACGATCGCGTCACCATGACCGATCTCGAACTCGAAGCTTTCGAGCGCGCGCTCGAACCCAAACGGCTCGTGTTGATGCCGGGCAATCACTTCGATCCGTACGACGCGGCATTCGATCTATCGAGCGGCGCTGCCGTGGACTGGTTCACGCTGCATCTGGGCGGTGGCGATGCGGCCGGGCGCAAACAGATTTGACGGGCAGGCCTTACTGCAAATTTTAAGTAAATGGAGAACATACATGCCGGTATTTCACGCACACATTCCCAAAGGGCGCTTCACGCGCGAACAGAAGATCGCGATGGGTAACGCACTCAACATGTCGCTGGTTGAAGCGCTGGGCATTCCCAAAGGAGACCGTTTCATCATGATCAGCGAGCACGGTGACGATGAACTGTTCATCGATCCCACGTTCATGGAGATGGAACGAACAAGAAATGCAATGATCGTGACGGTTATGCTAGGCGCGCATCGACCCGCATCCGACAAAACAGCGTTGATGGCGGCCATCACGCGTCTGCTGGAGCAGGACGTCGGCGTGTCGCCCGACGACGTCTTTATCGCGCTCGCGCCAGTGCCGAACGAGAATTTCTCGTTCGGTCGTGGCGTCGCGCAATTGGCCGATGTCGCGCCAAGGTGGTAGTCGGCGCTGACGCGCCTCGGGCCTTCACGCGGGCTTCCCGGGAACGGGCGGGTCTCCGGCGCGGGGGGCGGCGCAGTAACGATGTCAGTGATTGGGCCGTGCCCATCGCGCGTCGGCGCGAACCGCGATGTTCGGCACATGCTCATGCGATTGAGGCGCTTTGTTCGCCTCAAGGCAAGCCTCTCGTCGATGCGTCGGAACTGGCGGCATCGAGCTGATGCGCGAATGGTTGCCGCGGGCGCCGGAGGACAGAAATAATCTCGAAGCAGCTAATCAATGGCACGCGGCGTCGCGCCTATGTTCGGTCGGCTTGCAGGCGCGTGTGCTGATGGGCGCGAGCCATGCGAACGGGCATGTGCTGGGTGGGACATCGCCCGTCGCGGCCGAGGACGTCGCTCGCGTGGTTGCTGAGTTGCTGGCGGACCCGCAGCCCCATGTCGGCAAGACGTATCACTTGACGGACCGCGCTCGGAAAACGTGCATTTCTACGCGCTCGAACACGCGAAAGGCGTTGGGGCGTCTCATCACGTATCAGGACATACCCGTGGAGCCGTGGCGCGAGAAGTTGCTTGAACGCGGCTTGCCGCCGCATGTTGTCAACCATCTGTCGACGATGGCCGATCTGCATCGGGCCGGACGTTACGACAGGAGGTCCGACGATGTCCTTGAACTAACGGGACAGGGCGCGCTCAGTGTGCAGGATTTCGTGAGAAAGAATGCGGCGGCTCTTACAACGTCAAAGCCGAATCCTGAACGAATCGTTCCGCACGCAATGCTCCTCGGCTGGCTCAAGCGCCGTGCACGACGTCGAATCATCCGTAGCAGCGATCGCATGCACTTGTGCCCTGCGCGGCGAGCTGACATCGGCGCGTCGCGCAGCGATGGATCGTTCGGAACTGAACGCTCTGTGCATCGTTGTTCGTCTCCTTTCATCAGAGAATACATCGACAAATGAAAATCGGAATACCAATTGAGACGCGTGCGTATAAGTCGCGTGTCGCCGCTACGCCCGAGATTGTGAGAAAACTCACCGCGCAAGGTCATCAAATGCTGGTGCAACGCGGCTCTGCCGCGAACGCGAGTTACGCTGAGAAGACCTATGTCGCGGCATGCGCAGAGCTAATCGATGCACCGGCGGCATACAGCGCAGGATTTCCGCGTGTGCGAGCGAAGAACCGGTTCTGGTCGCCTATCTGCCCGGTCTGGCGATGCGTCGCATCGCCGATCTGCATGCGGGCGAAACCAAGACCGACGCCCACGGTGAGGCGATCATCTCTGAGCGGGCCGCTATGCCGCACACGCAGCGCTCGCTTCGACTGGCCGACGAGCCGTTCGCGGAACTCACGATGTTGTGCGGTTTCGACGACGATGTTGCTGCACTGATAACGCAGATCAGCAGCCCCATTCGCGGCCTGCTCACTCAGATTAATCCTGCACCGGATCGGATTCTGGGGCCGTCCCTCGACCATCCGCTCGTACCCGATCTGCTTGAGCGGCATCCCTCGGCCGCCGAGCTTGCCGCCAGCGAAAAAACACTCGCCTAACGCCTCACTAACTTGCACCTCGCGTGGGCAAAAGCTTTGCTGCCGAAATTGTTGAAGCGCTCTGCGAGCAGGCTGTGGTCGTACCCGGTACTTAGTCAGCAACCATCGTCACCGCGTCTAGCCCAGCAACTCGCATCTTTGCGCAAGCGAGGCGACGAGGTCACCAGCGAAGTTGAACGACTGGAGCATGCGCACCCTCTTTGGCCGGTCCTGACCAGCATGCCGGGAGTCCGCGTCAGGACCGCCGCAAGCATTGCCCTGATCCGCCTAGCGGTCGTCAAGTGGCCCGCGCATGAGATAACGGTTCGTTCTCCATACCCGTTTATCTCTTGGGCGCCGTGTTTCTGCATGAGCATGCTTGTCTGTGGATGCTCGAAGGCTGCGCCATCGTCCTGGACAGTACGGCGCTCGCCGCCGGTGTCGTCAAGCGCGTTCTGACTTTTTCGCTCTCGCGCACAAAGCCTCCTGCGGTGCCCCCCAACAAGAAAAAACCCCAGTTCGAGGGGCTCGCCTCGCTAGGCAGCTTGCAGCCTGGCAACCCGGCGGATGGTTTGCGGGGGTTGGCCCAGCGTTCTGACGAACGCTCTGCGCATCCTTTCGGTGTCGCCGAAACCGGTCTCCCGGGCGATCACTGTAAGCGAGAGTTCCCCGGCGTCGACGAGGCTTCGGGCGGCATCGACGCGTAGCTTCTCCACCGCCTGCGCAGGGGACTGTCCGGTCTCAATCCTGAAGATTCGGCTCAGTTGTCTTGGGCTCACGTGCGCGACGTCAGCAATGACTTCCACCGAAAGATCTTGGTGAAGGTTGGCCCTGGCGAAAGAAAGCGCCTTCTGTATGCGGTCTGACCTGGGCTGAAGCTCCAGCAGCGCTGAGAACTGGGACTGGCCACTGGTACGCCGGTGGTACACCACCAGCTTCTTCGCCACGGCCTTGGCCACTTCCTCTCCGTGGTCTTCCTCGACCATGGCCAATGCCAGGTCGATGCACGCGGTCATGCCAGCCGAGGTCCACACTCCGCCGTCGTTCGTGAAGATCCGGTCTGGCAGAACCTTCACGGCCGGGTGTTGCCGTTGAAGCTCCTGAGCCGCGGACCAGTGGGTAGTTGCGCGGCGGCCATCGAGGACGCCAGCTTCCGCGAGAATGAAAGCACCGGTGCAGATGCTGCCCACTCGCCTGCAAGCCCGCTCGGCGCGCTGCAGGAACGACCTCATTTTCGGTGTGGAAGTTGGGGCCTTGATAGAGCCGAGGACGAGCAGCGTATCGAACGCCGCATTCCGGAACTTGCGCGAATCCACCGTCGCGCCCGAGTAGCTTGGAACCGGCCCCCCGGCTTCAGACAGCTGGACTTGCCGGTAGGACTCATACCCTAGTTCCTTGTTCGCCAACTCGAACGCGGCAATGACGGCAAGGTCGAGGATCTCGAACCCCGGGAACATCAACAAGGCTACGGTCTTCATATGATGTCCCAAAATGCAGTTGTCGGCGATTCGAGCCAATCGTAGTCCCGCTGCGGAAATAATGCAATTCTTGGACGTATGCTCAGGTGCCGATGTCCCAAAACGCTGGAATTTTGTCTTTTAGGTCATCGCCCAAAGCTTCATCATGGGCGTACCGAAAGAGTGTTTGTCTTGCAAGGAGATTTCACATGACTCAGAAGCAGTCCAAGGGCACGGCCGTTGTTACCGGTGCATCATCCGGTATCGGCGCCGTGTATGCCGATCGCCTGGCCAAACGCGGATACGACATGGTGCTCGTTGCTCGCAACGAGCACCGCTTGCAGGCACTGGCGACTCGTCTTCGCGCAGACACAGGGTGTGCAGTGCGGGTCGCGAAGGCAGACCTCACCGACAAATCCGACCTCGCCCGGATAGAGGCGCTGCTGAAGGACGACGCGACGATCTCCCTCCTCGTGAACAACGCCGGGTTCGGCTCGGTGACGCCGCTACTGGCCAGCGACGTCGACACGATGAAGTCGATGATCGACCTCAACGTGACGGCGCCGACGCGCCTGGCCTATGCGGCCGTTCCCGCCATGGTCAAACGCGGCGGCGGCACCGTGATCAATATCTCCTCGGTCGTCGCCATCGGCCCGGAGGTCCTCAACGGCGTCTACGGCGCGAGCAAGGCATTTGTCCTTGCCTTGACCCAGTCGATGCAGCACGAACTCGCCGACAAAGGCATCCGCGTGCAGGCTGTGCTGCCTGGTGCAACCGATACCGAAGGTTGGGATATCGCGGGAATGCCTAAGGGGCAGCGTCCGCCGAGCTGGATCATGCCGGCGGAAGACATGGTCGACGCCGCTCTGGCCGGCTTCGACGCCGGTGAAGTGGTGACTATCCCCCCACTCCAGGACGGTGATGACTGGACACGCTACGAGGCCGGCCGCAATGAACTCAGGCAGCGCTTTGCGCATTCCAGGCCCGGTCCGCGCTACCTCACCTGACGGTGCCCGTCTTGGCGCCCCTCCAGTGACCCGGCTCTCGCCGGCGTTTCGAGATGGCGGTGAAACAGGCGGAGGAGAGGGCCTTCGCCTTCCTCCCTCCGAACCCGTGCGAATGCAGTACAGGCGTCGACGTGCCGAGCCTTAAGGGCAGAAAACCAGGCGGCTTCGCGTTCAGTAGCGCACGTGCCGATCAATTGACTGATGCCGTTCCGCGCGGGCTGCCTGCGATGCCAACTTTCCATTACACACATTGAGAAGATTCCCCCATGAATCGTCTGTTCAAGAGATATCTGACATCCGTGCTCCTGCTTGGTAGCGTGTTCTCGCTGCACGCGGCCGATGCTGCCGCGCCACAGGACCTGAAAGGAACGAATGTCGTCCTTGTGCATGGCGCGTTCGCTGATGGATCAAGCTGGGATAAGGTGATCCCGCTTCTAGAGGCACGTGGTCTTCACGTGCTGTCGGTTCAGAATCCGCTCAGCTCGCTGGCGGATGATACGGCGGCGACGAGGCGAGCAATAGAACAGCAAACTGGCCCCGTCGTTCTCGTAGGCCATTCGTGGGGCGGCTTCGTCATCACGCAGGCTGGCGACGATGCCAAAGTCAAGGCGCTTGTGTATGTCGCCGCTCTCGTGCCAGACAGCGGCGCATCGGTCAACGACATGATGAAAGGCCAGCCCGCCCCGGCTTGGGCAGGGGAACTGAGGAAAGACTCCGCCAACTTCCTGACGTTGTCCACCGACGCGGTGGTCAATGACTTTGCCCAGGATCTGCCGCCGGCGCAAGCGCGTATTCTCGCTACGACGCAAGGACCGTGGTTCGCGGGCTGTCTGGACGACAAGGTGAGTGTCGCTGCGTGGCACACGAAGCCGTCCTGGTTTGTGGTCGCCAACCAGGATCGCATGATCGATCCGCGCGCAGAGGAAGCAATGGCAAGGGCGATCGGCGCAACGACGATTCATGTTGATTCGAGTCACGTCGCCATGCTGAGTCACCCGAAGGCGGTTGCGGACGCGATTATCGCGGCGGCAAGCAAGGTGGTTGTGTCGAAATAAGCAACGTGAGGCGGACGAGACCGATTCGCCGCTCGCCTGCAACTCCCGTCAACACTTCAGGAATCCTTGACCTGCAGCAGGGCATGTTCGAAAGGGCAAACGGACATGCCGCTCAATTCGCAGGTGTGTATGCATATGCACATATTGGCCGGGCGACGCAATGCATTGCTCCCCGCCTACCGGCAATTGAATTTTCGCTACTTGTACAGATTGGCTATGGAAGTGAACTGGATCAAATTAAGAATGGCTGGCACTGTGACGGGAATGCTGGTTCTGGCCGCATGCGGGCCAAAGCCGCCGGAACAGCCGTCGAAACCGCCTGAGGTGGGCGTCATTACAGTGTCGCCGCAGGCCGTGTCGACGACAACCGAACTGCCGGGCCGCACGAATGCTTTTCTGGTTGCGCAGGTTCGTGCACGCGTGGACGGTATTGTCCTGCGCCGCGGATTTACCGAAGGCGACGATGTCAAGGAGGGGCAACGGCTCTACAAGATCGATCCGGCGCCAACCAGGGCAGTGCGGGAAACGCGCTTTTGAACGTCACGCCGGCGTTGGTCAGGCACGCATCGCAGGTGGTCCAGTTGGACACAATGACGAGCGCCAGCAACAGCCATGAAAGCGCGTTGCCCGCGGTGAACAGGTCGTTCACTCTGATGCCTGACGCCGCGATCAGCCCGCCGAGAAGGAGGAACGGAAGATTCGCCAGCAGGAAGCCGAATGCGGTCGCCTGTACCGCTTCGTTTCCCGTGCGGCAAAACCGCACGATATCGCCCGTCATCGTGCCGCTTACGACGAACGTGCCGAAGGCGATGCACACGCCCGTGCCGAACGGTAACGTTCCGCCGATCGGACCGTCCAGCAGCACGGCCCATTTGGGCACGAGCTGGTGCGCAAAGACGATCGCGGCAAATATGATCATCGCGGGAATCGTGATCGCAGTCATGTTGAAGCCATGGCTGATGCGGACGATGACCGGCATCGCGAAGAGCGCGCCGATGACGAAGATGGCGAGTGTCAAATCGCTCTGCAGATGCAGTACGCTGGCCAGAATCGATGCGGTCAATGCAACGTGAAAGGCGAACCAGCCTGTGACGAGCGACCCGAGCATCGCGCCCGGAATGACGGCGCCCCAGCGGCCGAAAACACCCTCGAGTACGAGTTGCGAACTCAAGCCCCAGCGGCCAGCCGCGAAACCGATCGCTGCCGAATAGATGAAGAGGATCCAGTTGCCAAGGGTCGCGGCAAACAGTGCGTCAACGGTGCCTAGCGAGGCCTGAAAGTAACTGCCGACAATGATGGACGCGAACGCCGATGAGAACCCGACCACGCAAACGCGGGGAAGATCAGCCCGCGCCGTCGCGGTAGCGGGATTGGCCTGGTTCTGCTGCCGTCGTTTGTTTCGCGAAGGAAATTCATGATTGCCGGTCAAGCTGGGATAGCCGGGAGCGATCTACGTTGCAGATAGTCTCACGGAGTTGAAGCGCCGGTCTGTCAAATCGCGCTCCGGCCGCGCCGCGCTACAACCTCGCAGAGGTTCGTGCCGGATGCTGTTGTTGTTCGGGAATTTTACTAGCGTGTTCGACGTGTTCTCTATTTCTGCTAATGCGGCCGTCCATGGCAGCACGCTCGTCAGCATCCGGTTGAGCGTGACGCTGATTGCATAGAGATCGCTGCACGAATCGTTCGAGCGACTCATCCGGCCAGTCGGCACAGGCGCCGTGTACGCGCCTGTGCCGGCGATAGTCTCGGGCAGCCCGGGTGCCTGTCGCTCACACGGTAGCCGCGAGGCGAGGCCGAATCCCGTGAGCCGCACTTGTCCGTCGGGACAGTTGACCAGGATATGGGTGGGCTTGAGATCCTTATGGACGAGACAACGCTGGTGGAGTTTGCCAAGAGCACAGCGATGCCGATGACGAGCCGCAGAAAATGTTCGATTTCCATGGGTGCGGCAAGCAGCCGCGCGAGCGGCTCGCCGCCGGGGTCCATGAGCACCTGCAGGGTCCGGCCGCATTCGCGGAGCAGCTCCAACGGCCGCACCGCCCACGCGCCATTGAGCTCGTCCTTCAGGCCGAACTCGTGAGCGAGACGATCGAGGCTGGTGGGTAGTGGATGTTCGGCGGCGGGCTGCGCAAGCAGAACGTCATGGCCGCCGCCGTCGCAAGGGCGTTGCCCTCGACAGAAGACGCGTTCGCCATCGTCCCACAAGATCTGTGGGTCTGCTATCCATCGGCGCCGGAACCTTATGTAGCCAATCATCTAGGGCACGCTGTCATCAGACTGCTGCCCGTTATTGAGTTGGACGCTAGATTCGTCCGCACGATCCGGGCTGGTACGCAGGTGAACGCGATTGACACCACACCATCTCCGCGATCCCCAATCGCCGCAAAAGCAGGCATTTTTTTAGGATACACATCGCCAACCGCAGTGCCATCGGAGTGGCCGGAAAGAGGGCGAGATCGGCGTTCACGCTACGCTGACTTGCGCTGGTATGGGGACGGGCGGCACAGAAGCGAACAAAATACTCGCGGGAAGTCTGATGAAAAGGCACGCGACCCGTTGAGGCACGAATGACTGCTGTGCCCAAGACACCCGCCGTTTATATTGAGGCGTCCACCTGCCGAATCGGGTCGGCTACGGTCCGATGCGTGATTCGCGGCCCGCGAGTTCAGACGTGCGGGACATCGGGCAGGGTTCGGGCCAGTTTCGCACGTCGACGGCCCCTATTGCATAGACGTTCGAACGTCACCGGCACCGCGGCAACGGACCTTCGCGAGGATTCTATGTCTGGAGGGTGATTGGCCTGTCCAGGCACTCGCGGATCGAAGGCAAAGGCAAGCGGGACCGGTCCTCTTGATATCCGCGTCCCAAAGCACGGACGGATTAGTCAAGCGTCCGAATCTGTTGGGCGCACGTTCTGACCGCGCCTTCAACCCGTTCCTGGCGCGACATCGATTCTACTTGCATCATTCCGATCCCACGGAGGCACACCGCCGAAGGCATCGACCAGGAAATCGATCATCACCCGTACTCTGGCACTCAGGTGTCGACGGCTCGGGTACAGCGCGAGTATGTCGATGTCAGGCAGACGATACTCGGGCAACACGTGAACGAGCTTGCCCACGCTTAGATCGTTGCCGATCAGGAAAGTGGGTTGCCAGATCACGCCTTGCCCGGCAAGCGCGGCTGCGCGAGCCGTATCGCCGTTATTGGTATGCATGTGACAGTCGACCTTCACCGGGTGAGGCTTGCCGCGAGCGTCGGTCAATTGCCAGTCGTCGCCGGTGGCCGCATACGTGTACCCGATACAGCGATGCTCGACCAACTCGGCTGGGGTTGTCGGAAATCCGAAGCGAGCCAGATAGGCCGGCGACGCGCACAGAATGTTTTGCGATGTCGCCAGCTTGCGGGCTGCATGGCTAGTCGAACCGGCGCGTGAAATGCGAATGGCGAGATCGTAGCCTTCATCGACGATATCGACGACGCGGTCGATCAGTCCAACGTCGAGTTCGATTCCAGGGTATTTCCGCATGAACTCCGGCCATAGCGGCGCCAGATACAAAACGCCAAAGCTCACGGGGGCATTGATGCGCAGCCGTCCGCGCGGTTCGACCGATGCGGATGACACCAGACCCTCAGTCTCGACGACATCGTCGAGGATGGACTTGCAACGGGCGTAAAGCGTCTCGCCACCCTCGGTAAGAGAAAGCGTGCGCGACGTGCGATTCAGCAAGCGCGTGCCCAGATGCGCCTCCAGTTCATTGACATAGCGCGTGACATTGGCGGGCGACGTGCCGAGCGCATCCGCGGCGCGCGTAAAGCCCCCCCGGCTCACGACCGTCACGAAAACCTCGAAGGCGCGCAGGCGATCCATCGATACCTCAAATCATTCACAAAAGCTGAACGATAGGACCACGTTTTATGCCTTTTTACAATCGGAACTGAAGCCTATATTGCTTCCACGGGCCAACGCACAGGGCACTGGCCGACGAAGTGCATCAGGAGATAGACAATGCAACGCTTGACAGGAAAAGTCGCCATCGTGACGGGTGCCAGTGCAGGAATTGGCCGTGCTACTGCAAAGCTGTTCGCGAAGGAAGGCGCCAAGGTGGTCATTGCGGCGCGCCGCGCGGCGGAACTCGAAACGCTCGTTGCGGAGATCGTCCGCGAAGGCGGCGAAGCCGCATACCTGGCGGGCGACGTGCAATCGGAGGATTTCGCGAAGGCGCTGGTCGAGTTCACTGTGAGCCGCTTCGGCCGGTTGGACATCGCCTATAACAACGCCGGTACGCTGGGCGAGATGGGCCCGAGCACCGGGATTTCCGAAGCAGGCTGGAACGCCGCGCTGGCGACCAATCTGACGAGTGCCTTCCTGGGCGCGAAACACCAGATTCCCGAAATGCTGAAGCTAGGCGGTGGATCGATTATCTTCACGTCGACGTTCGTCGGTTACTCGTTCGCCTTTCCGGGCACGGCGGCCTATGCGGCAAGCAAGGCCGGGTTGATCGGCTTGACGCAGGCACTCGCCGCCGAGTACGGCGCGCAAGGCGTGCGCGTGAACGCGGTGTTGCCGGGCGCCGTCGACACGGAGATGTATCGCGGCATGAACGACACCAACGAATCGCAGGCGTTCGTAACGGGCCTGCATGCGCTCAAGCGCGTAGCAAAGCCGGAAGAACTTGCCCGGTCGGTGCTGTATCTCGCTTCGGACGATTCGTCATTCGTTACCGGTACGGCTTCACTGGTCGATGGTGGCGCGTCCATTACGCGGACGTGACCCCCTCCCCGGCGGCAGCCGACGTGCAAGTGCCGATGCCGCCCGTCCTACTTTATCCACGCAAAGGAAATGACTCATGGATCTGAATCTGAAAGGCAAACTCGCACTGGTAAGCGGCAGCACCGCTGGCATTGGCTTCGCTATCGCCAGTACTCTGGCGCAGGAGGGCGCTCGTGTGATCGTGAATGGCCGCTCTCAGTCATCAGTGGATGACGTAGTCGCGCAACTGAAAGCGGACACGGGCAGCGATGTACAGGGTTTTGCGGGCGATCTCAGTACAGCCGCGGCGGCCGACGAACTCGCAAGACGCTATCCAGACGTGGAAATCCTGATCAACAATCTGGGTATCTTCGAGCCCAAGCCGTTTGAGGAGATTCCCGACGCGGACTGGTTGCGTTTCTTCGACGTCAACGTCTTGAGTGGCGTACGCCTCGCTCGTCTGTTTCTGCCCGCGATGAGGCGTGCCAACTGGGGGCGCATCATTTTCATTTCGAGCGAAAGCGGGGTGCAGATTCCAGCCGAAATGATTCACTACGGGATGACAAAAACCGCGCAGCTTGCGGTCTCGCGTGGGCTCGCTGAAGCCGTTGCCGGCACGGGCATTACAGTCAATAGCGTGCTGCCGGGGCCGACGAAATCGCGCGGTGTGGGCGAGTTCGTGGAGGCCCTTGCAAGCGCGGACGGCAAGTCGTTTGAAGTATTCGAAAAGGAGTTCTTCGAGAAGGTCCGTCCCACATCGCTCATCAAGCGCTTTAGTTCGCCGCAGGAAATTGCGTCCCTCGTGGCCTACATTGCCAGTCCACTTTCGTCGGCAACGACGGGAGCAGCATTGCGGGCCGATGGGGGAGTGATAAAGAGCGCGTTCTAGCCTCACGCCGGCGCTGCGCCGGCGTCTCCCCTACTTTTCCTGCTCAATATTCCGACGCGATCGGCCGGGACTTCTCTTTTTTTGCGCTGTTGACGATCAGGCGTGGGTCCAGAGGGTCCATCGGCGTTTTTGGGGTAAATATTCCCATCAGGGTGCTTGCTGGCAATTACCACCCGTCAACGGGTACGGGAAACGCCGACATTTTGCCGACCGATGTCGCCGTATGAATGACCGTTGTACTCTGATGCGCCGCCTTGGCCGCGGCGCCGGCTTGATCGGCAAAAGTGGGCCGCTAGTGGTCCAACAAGCGTGGGCCAGCTGTCGGGCTACCCATGATGATGCCGTTCCAGCGCATCAAACTATCGGGGGACAGGCGGTCATTTAGAACCCCAACCTGCCGTTTGGGACGGAAACTCTGCTGAAAGCGGCTACCTCACTGCTGCAAACCCCACTTTCATGGCCCCATCGCGCATGCCACTTCTTTCGGCGCATCCGATTCTGGACGTGCCGCCGGTGTTCGATGGGATCGCGGGCCACCTTACGTCGATGACGCGCCGCGTTGCAGAATAGACACGAGGCTAGATGTTACTTTGCCTACACGAGCCGCCGTTGATTCGTGCCATCAGATGCTCACAGGTGCACTGGAGCCCTTTTACTTGACGGTGCGAAACTCCGTCGTATGAGGCCAAAACCTCTATACCATTGCTGTCGTTCCAGACGGGGCAGTGGCAGTAATAGCAACGGCCTGCCTGACGAACAAGGTGTTACCCAAAGTGCTGAACGCAGGGCGAAACAAGCGCATCTCTCTCGCCAACCTGCTGGAGGAGTAGATCGACTAGCGCGCCAATTGGCCAACCGCCGCCCGGGAACTCCTCTGACAGGGCTAGATAACCGCTGTCCGCGACCTGCGGGTGTGTCGACTGGATATGCGAGTGCGAAAACCGGTGGGACACCTACGTCATTGAACAGCTTGACGAACCAGCGTAAAGTTTGTACGCTTTTATTAACAAATTCGTTAAAGTAGGATGCTATGTCAATCCGCACTCAGGATGTGGTACCAATTAGCGAAGCTCGCTCCCGCCTGACGGAACTGGCCGAGGACGTCGTTGCGGGGGCGGAGAAAGTGTTGACCAAAAACGGTTCCGCCTACGTTGCGCTCGTGGACGCACGCAAGCTTGATTATTATCACGCTCTCGAGGCAGAACACGGCCGACTGGTCATGCTGGATGACGCCGAGAAGGCTCTCGCGGATGCCGTATCCGGGCGAGTCAAGCCGTTATCCGAACTGCGTGACTCAATGCAACGCCGCACTGCGACCAGGAAATGATCCGCGTTGAGTTTGCTGAAACCTTCGAAGAACGGCTGGAGGCAATCGAGGAATTCCTGTTGGCGCAGGACGTTAGCTCAGCAGCAACCAGGCGGGATGATCTGCTAGTTGAGATTTATCGATTCGGTGACCTTGTCGGCCTGCATCCAAAAATTGGCCGACCTGCTGGCGCACTCCAGGCGTCATCTGTCGAAGGTCAAGTAAGGCTGGAACGGGTGCTAAAGCTGGCAATCGAAGCGGGCCTGGCCGAAATGCGCGAGTACGTTCTTCGCTCCCATCTCATTCTGTATGCTCATTCGGATGCGCGCGTTCTATTGCTGTCAATTCGCCATCAGCGGGAGTTGGGATATGCACCGGAGTAGCTCGACGATTGTCGAATTCGGCCCACGTAGACCGCGTCTTGCGGATTGACGCCGGTCTGGTCGTCCTCGCCGCCGTGTACGACCGACTTCAGTAGTTCGATCGGGTTGTGTCGCGATAAGGAGGGCAAGGCGAAAAAGCACCCTATGATAAGGATTACTACATCATCAGAGAATAGAACTGATCGGCAGCTGTTCGCGTTACGCCGTCGACCTCCATCTGACCTTTGCTAATCATGTGCATCGTCTCAATACCTGACAGGATGATGCGGGCACACCGGAAATCCTTGAATCCCATCATGGGCCTGGTCCGACGTTTGATCGCCGGATGATCTTGCTCGACGATGTTGTTCAGATACTTGGCCTGCCGGACCTTGATGGGCGTTTCCCGCTCAGCGTTGATGGCCTGCAGGGCGGCCAGATTAGCCCCGCTCTTGTCCACGGTCACGATCTCAGGCGCGCCGTTTTCGATCGATAGCGTTCTCGAAATAGCGCCGCGTGGCAGCCTTGTCGCGATGCGCACGCAACAGAAAATCGACCGTATTACCGGCCTTGTCCACTGCGCGATACAAGTGCTTCCACTGGCCGCGCACCTCGACGTAGGTTTCATCCATCCTCCAGCTCTTGCCGACCGGACGTTTGTGCCGGCGAAAGCTTTCTCGAACAACGGTACGAGCTTGATGACCCAGCGATGCACGCTCGAGTGGTCAACCTCAAAGCCGCGCCAGGCCATTATCTCTTCGAGATTGCGAAGCCTTAGCGAGTGGGCCACGTACTACCGCACACACAGCAGGATCACGTCCACCGGATAGTGCAGTCGCTTCAACACTTTCGCGATCCCTAGCGGCAAAGTCTTGCGTGGCGTCTTGCCCGTAGTGGCCATCGTGGTCGTCTCAAATTCGGATGCCGAATTTTACATGACGCCTTAGCGCGACAGAGCCCACACCACGATCATGCGTTGGGTAAAGCGCTTTACGCCGGAGTTCGTCAAGCGCTGGAATCGGTTCGGTATACCTGCAGGCCGGGCCTGGCGTGTTGACGAGACCTATCTGAAGATCCGTGGCAAGTGGTCCTATCTCTACCGGGCGGTCGATCGGGCCGGTCAGACAGTGGACTTCTTGTTCAGAACGAAGCGCGATGTCACCGCGGCCAAAGCCTTTTTCAGCAGGGCCATCAAACATCAAGGCCAGCCACCAGAGACGATCACGCTTTATGGGTATGCCGCCTCGCACCGGGCCGTGCGGGAAATGATCGCAGACGCTGTGGTGCCCGAGGGAACGCATGTGCGCTCGTCAAAGTATCTGAACAATGTGATCGAGCAGGACCATCGAAGCATCAAGTCCAGAACGAACGTGATGCTCGGATTCAAACGGTTCAGGTGTGCCGCGATCACGATTTCAGGCATCGAGTTGATGCACCGCGTTCGCAAGGGCAGTTCGACCTCTGCGCTCTCGAACTCAAGGATATCGCTGCACCGGCCCTCTGGAATGCCGTCCTGTATTGACTAATAAGGCACCCTTATTTATAGAAAACGTCTCGGCCCCGCCAGATATTTGCACCAGAGTCCCTTCCTTTACCCTGATCCTTGCAACAATTCCGCGCATTGTCTCTTTCCTTGTTGGTATCACCAATGTTCATGCCTGCGACAGCATCCCGTGAAGCCTCTTCGCAACAATCTCTTCGGCCTGGTGCATGATTCGTTCGACCAGCTCGCCGACCTTGGGGATGTCATGAATGAGTCCGGCAACCATGCCGCACGACCACGCGCCGGCGTCCAGGTCGCCGTCCTTCATAACACGCGGATAGACGCCACCTACCTCGTCCGCGATGTCCGAGAAGGCGATATCGGCGCCGAGCCGCCGTTCCTTTTCGAGCAGGCGCTCGACCCCAGCGTTGTTCAGTACGCGTTCGGTATTGCGTAGCCGGCGCATTACGAGCCGCGTATCCAGTTCCGTTGCCGCGACGATGGCCTGCTTGACCTTCTGGTAGACCGGCGCTTCGTGGGTCGCCACGAAACGCGTGCCCATGTTGATACCGCCCGCGCCCATGGCAAGTGCCGCCACAAGCGAGCGACCATCGGCCATGCCACCCGAGGCAACGAACGGTACCCTGAGCTCGTCCGCGGCACGGGGCAGCAGGATGAAGTTGGGGACATCGTCCTCGCCAGGATGGCCCCCGCATTCAAAGCCGTCCACGCTGACCGCATCGCAGCCGATGCTCTCGGCCTTCAGTGCATGCCGCACCGATGTGCATTTGTGAATCACCTTGATGTCGCCTTCCTGCAGCAGGGGCAGCCACTTCTGCGGATTGTTCCCAGCGGTCTCGACGATTTTCACGCCGCCATCGATGATCGCGCGCACGTAGCCGGGGTAATCCGGCGGATTGCGTGCCGGAAGGAACGTCAGATTGACGCCGAACGGCTTGTCGGTCATGTCCCGGCACCGCCGGATCTCGCCCGCCAGCGCCTCCGGGCTGGGCTGTGTCAGCGCCGTAATGATGCCCAGGCCGCCCGCATTGGACACCGCTGCAGCCAGTTCCGCGAATCCTACGTAGTGCATGCCGCCTTGGATGATGGGATGCTCGATGCCGAACAATTCCGTGATCTGCGTCTTCATTGCGAATCTCTCTTGAATGGATGGATAGTGGTACGCTCGGATACCCGTCAGAACTGGGCCGGCAATGCCATCAAGCCGCGCCCGTTTCCACGCGCTGCCGAAGGACCGAAACCAGTGGCAATTCACGTGTGACGGAGGCAGTGACGCCCGTTTGAGCCTGTCCGGACAAAGCGGTGCAGTCAGAACGCCTTGCTTTACCGGTCGCGCGGCATATGGCAGGGCCGTCTGGAGGCCCCGCGAGGTCGGGGTTGCACGTGATGCGCACACTTTCGTTGATCTATTTACGTGATCTTGCCGGCCCGTTTCCGGATCCTGTGTCGGATTGGATAGCGTCAAGCAGAATGTCGGGTTTACCGACAAACATCTTGGCCGGTCGGTCGAGATGTTTGTCGAGGGCACCGGGAAGCTGGCAGCGCTGCATCTGACAGAGCGATCAGGTCGACCATTGCGGAAACCCGGGGGAACGCGCTAAAAGCGGCACTGTCGCAATAAGGACGGAGGGGCGAGCGCAGTGCAGCGGGCGCGATCGTTTATGAGACGAGGGAATAGAATTGCCGTGCGGCGGACGCGCCGGTCCCTCTGGCGAATTTCATTTGCCCCTTGCGGATCATATGCATCACCTCAATGCCGCCCAGAATGATGCGTGCACAACGAAAATCCTTGAAGCCGAGCATGGGTCGGGTTCGGCGTTTGATGGCCCGGTGGTCCTGCTCGATGCGGTTGTTCAGATACTTGACCTGACGGACGCGGATAGGTGTTTCGCGTGCGGCGTTGATCGCCTGGATGGCGGCCAGATTTGCACCGCTCTTATCCATGTTGACCGTCTGCGGGGCGCCGTTCTGGCCAATCGCTTTCTCGAAGAAGCGGCGCGCTGCAGGCTTGTCGCGATGGGCGCGCAGCAGGAAGTCGATAGGGTTGCCGGCCTTGTCCACGGCGCGGTAGAGATACTTCCACTGACCCCTGATCTTGAGGTAGGTCTCATCCATCCGCCAGCTTTTGCCGACTGGCCTTTTGTGTTTGCGAAACATTTTCTCGAGCAATGGCACCAGCTTGATCACCCAGCGGTGCACGGTTGAATGATCGACTGAAATACCGCGCTCAGCCATCATTTCCTCGAGATCACGCAGACTCAGCGAGTAGGCCACGTACCATCTCACGCAGACCAATATCACTTCGAGCGGATAATGAAGTCGCTTCAGAACTTTGGCTATGTCCGAGGCCAGTGCCTTTCGCGGAGTCTGCGTCTTCTTCATCGTGTCATTCGGGGAATTTCGTCTGCTCCGGATTTTACCCCTTCGGCTTATCGCGACACCCATTAGTCGGGCTTACGCTCGAAGCTCGACAAGACAAAATCGTCGGCTCCGTCTTGAAACGCAGATATCAGCACCGGTCTGCCGGCCGCCGAAGGCAGCACTACTTCCGAATCTTGAATTTCGCACCAGGATAAACGCTTGCCCGGTCCGGTTTCCGAACAGAAGTGCCGCAGGTTCTTCAGTGGGATATCCCGGGCAGGATGGTCCTCGCAAACGTTAAACCAATCAGATTTACTCTCCCGAGCGATTTGCAAAGTTTCCCGAAATATCGTCGGGCGAGAAAAATAGTCGTTAGACATCGCTAAAGTTTTTTTCGGCACCGCCGTTAGAGTGCTTACCGGCCGTCCCGGCTCGAAGTGCGAAGCAACGGTTTATCGCCCTTTCACTTTATTTGGGCGAGAAGGGCATGGGATGCGGCTGGCCACACCCGGTTCCTGACCTTCCCGGGCGAGTCCTTCCATCTGTTTTCGGGGAATTAAATGAGCAAACTTCTTAAAGCATTCGTTCGTGACGAGCGTGGCGTCAGCGCAATGGAATACGCCATTCTGGCCGGCATCATTGTCGTCGCACTGACGGCGGTCAGTGCGACCTTCAGTACCAGCGTGAGCAGCATGTTCACTAACCTGTTCACCAAGATCACGGCGGCAGCTGGCTGATCGATCGTGCCTGAGGTCTGGGCCCTCGTGGTTTGGACCTCCGTTTGGTCTATCCCGTTTTCTGATACCGCGCCCATCGTGCACCTACTGTCTCTCGCCATCCGTCTCATTGTACTGTGCGCGCTGCTCTGGCTCGCAGTTGTCGACATTCGTTCGCGACGCCTGCCGACCAGGGTCGTGCTGGCGATCGGTGCGCTGTTTTTCGTGGACGCGGCAACCCTTCGCCTGACCATCGACCAGGTGATCGTTCATCTGGGGTTGGCATTGGGCGTCTTCCTTGTCTGTGCTGCGCTGTTCGGGGCAAAGATGCTCGGCGGAGGCGACGCGAAGCTTGCCTCGGTCATTTTCCTGTGGGTCGGCCTGAGTCTCGCGTTGCCGGCCTTGACGCTGATTTCAGTAATCGGGACGGTGGTGTCCCTGATCAGTCTTGCCACGCGAAACATGAATTCGGACCAGCGTTCGCGGCCGTTGCGGGTACTGGCGATGTTTTCGGGAGCGCGCGGCGTCCCTTACGGCGTAGCACTTGCGTTTGGCGGCGGTCTGGCGATTGTGCTGCCCGCCGTGCTGCCCCTGATTCTGAAGCGATAGGACGTCGCCCCATGTCAAATGTCATTAAATTCGCCGTGCTCATCGTCGGGGCACTCATGATCGCGCTGATCGTGCGCGTGGTCATCATGAGCGGTTCGCATCAGTCGAAGCCGGTCGTGGATACGCAGAAGGTGCTCGTCAGCGCAGCCGACCTGCCGCAAGGCCTGCTGCTGCGCGACGAGGATCTCGCCTGGAAGGCCGTGCCGGTCGCGGATGTGCCGCTTGGCGCTATCGTCTCCGGTGCACCGGACGCCCCGGAACTGAAGGGTGCGTTGCTGCGCCATGCGGCGGCAAGTGGCACCGTTCTCGTGGCTGAAGATGTGATCCTGCCGAGCGCCCCCGGTTTTCTCGCGGCGACGCTCAAACCTGAAATGCGCGCCGTGTCGGTGGCCGTCGACGACGTGTCCGGTAACGCCGGCCTGATCCAGCCGGGCGACTACGTCGACCTGCTGCTGACACAGCAGATGGATCGCCGCACCGATTTACCTGACCTTGCGGTGTCGAGCGAAACCGTCGTCGAGCACGTCCGGGTACTGGCGGTTGGGTCGGAAATCAAGCGACCGAAAACTGGCGACGCCCCAGACGCAGTCGGCAACCGCGCCCGCACCGTCACGCTGGAAGTGACGCCGCGGACGGGGGAGGTCGTTTCCGTCGCCGCGCGGCTCGGCAACCTGTCTCTCGCGCTGCGCAGTTTCGCGACGGCTTCGCGCGACCCCGCTGTGTCGATGCCGGCTTCCTCGGCGCAGCCTGCACCGGTTTGGGCCGGCGACATCTCGCGCGCCGTGCGCGATCTGCCGCGATCGCGCGCGGTCCAGGTCGCCGCCGCTGCACCCGCACCCGTCGCGCTGCGGCCGGTCGCGATCTATAGAGGTTCGGAGAAGGCCGACGCGACGGCGAGTGTGGCCGCGGGAGGCGACAGCGCGTCACCACCGCTGCCTTCCATCCCCGCGTCGCGCTGATGCCGTTCAAACCGCTGGACCAAGTCCATTCGCCAGGATAGAGAGACGTCAGATGCCGTTCAGTCCGATTTGCAAAGCAACATGGGTGATGGCTTACGCGGTATTGTGCGCGGGACCGGCACTCGCGGCTCCCCCGCATGCGGTCACGGCGGACGCCGCCTCCGCCCATGCGGCACGCGCCGCTTCGTCGCGTGCCGCAGTAGCCCGGGCTGTCGCCGTGGCGCCGGCTGGCATGCCGGACTACGCGTCGGGGCCCCTGAACATCAGCGCAGGTAAAGGCACCTTGGTACGTCTGAACGAAGACGCCACCTCGGTCTTTGTCGCCGACCCGACGGTCGCGGACGTTCACGTCCCGTCGCCGAAGGCCGTGTTCGTGCTGGGCAAGAAGACCGGTACGACGACGCTCTACGTGCTGGGCGCGAACAACAAGACGCTGGTGCAGCGCACGGTCGTCGTCGGACGCGACATGGAGGGTCTACGCAGCATGATCGCGGCGCGCTTTCCAGGCATGAACGTGCAGATGAGCACGGGCCAGGGCTCGTTGCAGCTTTCCGGTAGGGCGGCCAACCCCGCCGACGCCGACGCCGTTGTCCAGGCCGTCACGCCCTATCTGGCGGACAAGGAAGTCCTGATCAACCGCATGACGATCGACCGCCCGCTGCAGGTCCAGTTGCGCGTGCGCATCACGGAGGTGGACCGAAATGTCACGCAGCAGCTCGGGATCAACTGGCAGGCGATGGGCAGTGCGGTCGGCAATTTCTACGGCGGCATCTTTAGCGGGCGTCCGATCTACAACCTGAACCAGCCGATCGTCGGACCCACGGGCCAGACGACCTTTCCGGTGAACCTCCCGTCGAACAACGCGTTTTCGCTGTTCGGCGCGTTCAAGACCAACAACGTCAATATCCAGGCGCTTGTCGATGCGTTGAACCAGGAAGGCCTGCTGACCGTTCTCGCGGAGCCGAATCTCGTCGCGTTGTCTGGGCAGACGGCCAGCTTTCTCGCGGGTGGTGAATTCCCCATTCCGGTGTCGCAGACCAATGGTGCGATCTCCGTCGAATTCAAGCAGTTCGGTGTGAAGCTCGATTTCACGCCGACCGTGCTGAACGATCACCGCATCAGTCTGAAGGTACGTCCGGAGGTGAGCCAGATCGACACATCGGTGAGCGTGACGACTGGGGGCATCACGGTTCCGGGGCTGAGTGTGCGCCGCGCGGATACGACCGTCGAGCTGGGGAGCGGCCAGAGCTTCGCAATCGGCGGCCTGTTGCAGAGCAATACTACCGACATCATTTCGCAGATTCCGGGTATGGGTTCCATTCCGATCCTGGGCAAGCTGTTTTCGTCGACGAACTACCAGAACAACAAGACGGAGCTGGTGATCATGGTGACGCCGTATCTGGTCGAGCCGACCGATCCGTCGAAACTTCGCACGCCGCTCGAATCGCTTGTGTCGCCCAGCAGCGACATCGAATACAGCTACAGGCGTCAGGCCGGCGACGGACCTTCTGCGTCTGACCAACCGCGTCTGGTCGGCGCGGCCGGATACGTCTATTGAGCCGCTTATCGAGTCCGACATCATGAAAACCGTCCGTCTTCTCACGCTTTTTCTCGCCTGCGCTGGTGCGGCCAGTGTCAGCGGATGCTTCAAGCCGCCGCGCAGCATGCCGGATCAGTCGACGATAGGCTTCGACGGCCGTTTCGCCTTGCCGCCCGATTGCGCGAGCCTCTCACGTCCTTCGGTGTTGACGGACGCGGGCTGGCATCGCCCGAGCATGGAATGGGGGTGTGCGACCTACTCCAATCTTGCGGCACAGATCGCGAATCCGCAGGACCTCGTCAAGCCGCAGCCGCTCGGTCCAGCCGACGCCGCTGTCGCGGCGAGCGCGGTGCGTCGCTACGAAACCGGCCATGTGATCCCGCTCGACACTGCCACGTCGCGCGATTCCAAGTGATGCGAGCAACACTCACGGACGAACACCATGAGCACGACTGAGTTCAACTTCACGAAGAGCAACACGGGAATCCGGGTCGCGGACTTCATTGCGTTTGTCAATGACCGCAAAACAGAGCAGGTACTCAAGGCCTTCGTGCTCGACCAGGCGATGCCGCATACGCACGTAGGGATTGGCAGCGTCGAGGACGCAATCGCCTATCTGTCGAAAATCGAGCGCTCGCCGCAATTCCTGCTGATCGACCTGAACGACTCGGTGATGCCGCTCTCGGACCTCGGCCGGCTGGCGGAGGTGTGCGAGCCATCGGTTCAGGTCGTTGCGCTCGGCGAGCGCAACGACGTCGGGCTGTTCCGCAGCCTGCTGAAAATCGGTGTGCGCGACTATCTGGTCAAGCCGCTCACAGTCGAATTGCTCAAGCGGACCGTAAACGTTGCCGAGGGAAAAGTCAGCCCCGTGATGCTGGCGCGTGCCGGCAAAACAATTGCCTTCGCGGGATCGCGCGGCGGGGTGGGCACGACCACGATCGCGCTCAACGTGGCCCGCCATCTGGCGGAAGAGACGCACCGTCGGGTCGCTTACGTCGATCTGAACCTGTACGGTGGCGCGGCGAACAGCATGCTCGGCATCCAGAGCAATAACGGCCTGACAGATGTGCTGCAGAACGTGCATCGCCTGGATCCGCAGTACGTTGAGCGCACGCTCGTTGCGAAAGGTGCGCGGCTCTTCATGCTGTCCGCTGAGCTCGACTACGGAAGCGCCCAGCCTTTCGCGGGCGGCGCGCTCGGGCGCGTGCTCGAACTGCTGTGTGACAGCTTCCACTATGTGATTCTCGACGTCGGCAATCTGGCTGATCCCCTTGCAGGAGACGCGTTCGATTTTGCGTCGCGCGTCTATCTGGTCGCCGACCGCTCAGTGCACGCGACCCGCGAGACGATACGCCTGCTGCGCTTTATCGAGGACCGCGACAACAACCCGCCCACCTCTCTGCTGCTGAACAACGCGAACGCTGCGAGCGCCGGCAAGGTCCAGGCAGCCGACTTTACGTCGGCCGTCGGACGCGCCGCGTTATATGAGATTCCGTTCGAAGCCAAGGCGATCTCGATTGCCGAGAATCTCGGCGAGGCACCGAATGAAAAGACACCGAACGGCTTCAATCAGAACATCACGCGAATCGGACACGATCTGACCGGGCAGCCTTCGACGGCTGAACGTACCTTCTTCCAGAAGCTCAGACTCAGGAGAAGCTGATGTTCGGGCAAAAACACGCGCGTATGCCTGACGCGACTGACGATTTTGCAGCCGCGGAAGCGGTCGCGGTACTGGACGGGACTGCGGCATCCGCCGCGGCGCGCGTTAATACTTCGGAAGGCAACGAGACGCTGGTCCGCTCGGAACTGTTCAAGACTATCCGGACCGGCGTATTCACCTTGATGAACGCGTCTGCTGCAGTAGGCAGGACGCGCGAGCAAATGAAGCCCGGTGTTGAAAAGCTTGTGCTGGAAATTGCCGAGCGCGAGCATCTGAACATCACGATTTCCGAGCAGGGGCAGATCGTCGGCGAACTGCTGAACGACATGTTCGGCCTGGGGCCGATTGAACCATTGCTCGCCGATGAAACCATTACCGACGTGCTCGTCAACGGACCGGATCAGGTCTACGTGGAACGCCACGGCCGACTCGAACTCACGCCCTACAAGTTTCGCGACAACGCGCACGTGGTCAACGTGGCGCAGCGGATTGCGGCAGGGGTCGGCCGGCGCGTCGACGAAAGCAGCCCGATGGTGGACGCGCGTCTGGCTGACGGCAGCCGGGTCAACGTCGTGCTGCCGCCGCTCGCGATCCATGGCGCGACCATCTCGATCCGGAAGTTTTCGAAGCGCAATATCACGCTTCACCGGATGGCGCAGCAGGGTAACATGTCGCAGCAAATGGCGAACCTGCTCAAGCTCGCGAGCACCTGCCGTCTCAACATCATCGTTTCGGGCGGTACGGGCTCCGGCAAGACTACGCTGCTCAACGCGTTGTCGCACTTCATCGGGCTCGGTGAGCGTACCATCACCATCGAGGATGCGGCCGAACTTCAGCTCGTGCAGCCGCACGTCGTGAGCCTCGAGACGCGGCCCGAGAATGCCGAAGGGCTCGGCGGCGTTGCGCAGCGCGATCTCGTGCGTAATGCGCTGCGGATGCGCCCCGACCGGATTATCCTCGGCGAAACGCGCGGCCCGGAAGCCTTCGACGTTTTGCAGGCGATGAACACGGGCCACGATGGCTCGATGACCACGATCCACGCGAACACCCCTCGTGACGGCATTACGCGGCTCGAGAGCATGGTGATGATGGCGAACGGGAATCTGCCGCTTCTGTCCATTCGCCGGCAGATCGCGAGCGCGGTGCACCTGATCGTGCAGATAGAGCGGATGCGTGACGGCATGCGCCGAGTGACGCGGATCACCGAACTCGTCGGCATGGAAGGCGACGTCATCATTACCCAGGATCTGTTCACGTTTCGCTACGATGCGACTGCCTATAGCGAGGAGGTCAAGGGCGCTTACGAGTCGGCGCTGGTGCGGCCGGCGTTCTCTGCGCGCGCGGCGTATTACGGGCTCGAGGACGCGTTGCTGGAGGCGATGAGGCCATGAACAGGGTCGACCTCCTGACTGTGTGCGCCTTCATCCTTGTACTCATGCTCGGCGTGATGTGGCTGACTGTGCAGGACATGCGCAAAAAGCAGCCGCACGCGAGGATCAAGGCGCGGATGGAGGATACGTTCGCTGCACATAGCGTCCGAACCAGGGACGTCAGGGCACACGACACGGACCTGTTCACGGTCAGTAAAAGAGAAAACGTGTTCAGCCGCTGGTATGGTCCGAAGGTGGCACGCCTTCGCACCGTCGCCGGGAAAAATGGCATTCGCATCGTGTTCGCGGCAGCGGTGGCTGGCGAACTGCTCGCCCTGCTGATGACGCGCCTCATGCCACTGCCCGACTTCGCCAAGCCGCTGCTCGTTCTCGGCTTACCTGCGTTCGCGGTAGTCCGCTCGTATGGTTTTCTGGTCCAGCGCTTTCGCCGGCGCTTTCTCGATGGCTTTCCGGACGTGATCGACCTGATCGTGCGCGCGGTGCGCGCGGGCGTCCCAGTGACGCAGGTAATCGGTACTGTGTCGAGCGAATGTGCCGAGCCGATACGGCACGAGTTCAAATTGATGAGCGATTCGCTCCAGGTGGGTCTCGATCTGGAAGAGGTGTTGGCGGTCGCGGTCAGGCGCATCGAAATCGCAGACTTCTCGTTCTTCTGCGTCTGTTTGCTGCTGCAGCGGGAAACCGGCGGTCAGCTCGGTGAGACGCTCGAGGGTCTGGCCACGATCGTCCGGACCCGGCGCGAGATCCGTCAGAAAACGAAAGCTCTGACCGGCGAAGCCCGCATCACGACCAAGATCATGGCTTCCATTCCGGCGGTCATCATGCTGTCCATGTACGTTCTGAATCGAAATTACCTCTTTATTCTGTTCGACACACATCCCGGACAGAAACTGCTGTCGTTCGGCGCGACCTCCATGGTGTTCGGGCTGCTGGTGATCGGCAAGATGTCTAAACTGGATACGTCGCGATGAACCAGGCCAACTTCGAAACATTGATCAACCTGCTGATGCTGCTGGCGCTGTTCGCCGCGCTCGCGATCTGGTGGGCGACAAAGCATGGCGGCCGGCGTGGGCGGATCGCCGAGCGCGCCCGGCAGGCGGCGCTCACCCAGCGAGTCGACAGCATGGCGGTAGAGGAAGTCGAGGAGGGGAGCGCGTTTCGTCAGCGCCTCGTGCGTCGCCTGACAATCATCGGCGACCGCCTTCCGCTTTTCGATGCGAAATATCGCCTGAAGCTGCAGAAGGAAATGCTGCGGAGCGGCTATCGCAGCCGGGCCGCCGTATCGATCATGCTCGCGGTCAAATTCGCTACCGGCCTGATCTGTGCCGCGCTGACGGTCATGCTGGGCTCGCACATTCCGGTCATTGGCGCGTATCCGGCCATTCGCGGCGCGATGATGCTCTTCGTGTTCATCACCGGGATGATCATTCCCGAATACATCATGGCGTTTCGTGCATCGCGACGTCGCAAGGCGATGGCGGGGTGCCTGCCCGACGCGCTCGACCTGCTCGTGATCTGCACGAACGCCGGCAACAGTCTCGGCGTGAGCATCCGGCGCGTAGCCGACGAACTCGCGACGATCTGTCCGCCGCTCGCAAGCGAATTTGCCTTAACCGCCGACGAACTGAAACTTTCCGGCGACAGCACGCGTGCGCTGCACGGGTTGGCCGAGCGCATCAACCTGCCGTCGATCCGCGCGCTGATTGCCACGCTGACCCAATCCATGCGTTACGGCACGCCAATCACGCAGGCACTGCGTACGCTGTCGCGCACGGAGCGTCTCGCGCACATTGTGTCGCTGGAAGAGAAGGCCGCCAAGCTCGCCCCGAAGATGGTCGTACCGATGATGCTGTTCATTCTTCCCGCAGTCGTCGCGATCGCGGCTGGCCCGGCCGTTATTCAACTGATGGACGCTATTGCCAAGCAATGAAAATCGCTCAATTCACCTTCGCACGACGCACACTCTTCGCTCGGGGAGCAAAGCTCCTGCGCATTGCCCGGCACACTGGGCTGGTGGCCTGCGGCATATCACTGCTGGCGGCAACCGCTGCCTGTACCACGACGACCCAGCGCGTCTCCGAGACGCGGCCCGTCACGCGGAACTCGACGCCGAGCAGCATGAGCGAGCTTCGTATCGCGGATACCGCGCTCGACTCGGGCAACCTCGAACTGGCGACGACGCTTTACGACAAGATCGTGAAGGCCGATCCGCGTTCGGTCGAGGGCTTGACCGGGCTCGGCAATACACTTTACGCGGTGGGCGACTTCACGCGGGCCGGGGTCTACTACGACCACGCGAGCCAGATCGATCCGGCGGCGACCGCGCCGCTGATCGG
Organism: Paraburkholderia aromaticivorans; assembly: GCF_012689525.1. Classification (NCBI taxonomy): domain Bacteria; kingdom Pseudomonadati; phylum Pseudomonadota; class Betaproteobacteria; order Burkholderiales; family Burkholderiaceae; genus Paraburkholderia; species Paraburkholderia aromaticivorans. The sequence continues at coordinate 1,611,094 of NZ_CP051514.1, read as the reverse complement.
CATTGCGCGTGTGGCCATTCACCAGCGCCGCTTTGACACCGCAATCGCCACCTATCACCGCGTGCTCGTGGTGACACCCAACGATCCGATGGCGTTGGCGGGCCTCGGCGCGGCGTTCGATCTCGAGGGCGATCATCTGGGCGCGCAGGCCGTGCTGCGCGACGCGTTGGAAAGGAATCCCGGCGATCCGATGCTGAGCGTGAACCTCGGATTGTCGCTCATCTTGAGCGGTAATCCGCGCGAAGGTGCGAACGTGCTGCTCGACGTTACGCGTTATCCGGCCGCGCCCCCGCAGGCGCGTCAGGATCTCGCGCTGGCGTACGGTTTGCTCGGCAATACGGAAGCGGCAGCGGAAATCCTCGGACGCGATCTGCCTAAAGCGTCGGTGCAGGACAATTTGCGCTTCTACGAGATCCAGCGCGAGCGTCTCGAGCCGCGGCGGGGGACGGCAAAAGTCGTGGCCGTGCCAAGCGCTTCCGTGCAGGCCGCGAGCCTCCGATGAGGGCAGTGGCCTGGCTGCGGCGTCGCGGGGTGGTCGGCCCGCTTTCTGACGACGGCGGGGTGTCGGCAATCGAGTTCGCGCTTCTGTCGCCGGTGGTGTTCTTCCTCATTATGGGCACTCTTGAACTCGCACTCGACATGATCGTGGATGCATCGGTGCAGATCGCGGCGGAGTCCGCATCGCGCGTTGGGCTAACCACGACTAATCCGGCCACCGGCACGCGTTCAGATCAGGCACAAAGCATCGTGATGAACACGCTCGGAGGCTGGCAAAAAATCGGCGGCACGGTGACGATCAACACGCTGAACTATGGCACTTACAACAATGTCGGTACGTCGGGCTATCAGGCGAACATGGGCGGCTTTGGTGATGTTGTCTCTTATCAGATCACCGTCACGTTGCCGACCGGCTTCACGGGCTTACCCAAGTATTTCGGCGTCCCTTTACCGCTGACGTTCCAACGCAACTACCTTGTGCAGAACGAAAAATGAAAGGCACGCTACAGACAGTACCATCGGCTACACGCTCCACCTGGCGAAGACGATTGCGCGCCCTTCTGCGATCCGATCGCGGCAGCGTGACAATCGAGTTCGTGATTATCGTTCCGCTGATGCTGCTGGCGATGCTCGGTTTCAGCGAGATATACATGTACATGCGAGCAGTGAGTCTCGTCGAGCATACCGCCTTCACACTTGCTGATTCGCTGGGACAGATGAGCTCCGTTATCAACGACCCCACCACGAGTTCTTCGAACAGCCTCGGCTCGATCTGGAGCGCCGCGACCCTGATCGCCGCGCCAAACAATTTGCAAGCGAGGGGGGGCGTGTACATCACGTCTATCTGCGACCAGACGACAGGCTGCAACGCAGCCAACCCGGCCAATCCGCCCGTCCAGCCTAACCCGCCGACGATGGCCGCGGGCACGCCGCTGAAGTTCTGGCAGCAGAGCGCGCCATGGACATTGTCGGGTATGAAGTCGCAGGAAACCGGCGGCAACCTCTTGCCGGCGACGTGGCCGTTCCGTAACGGCGATTCCGCGATCGTGGTGGAGGTGTTCTATTCATACACTCCCTTCTCGATGACCATGCCGTTCTGGACGAACGCGCCGGGCACACAGACCATCTATGAGCGTGTCTATGTGCGCCCGCGTATGGGAACGCCGCTCCCGCTGGTGGCGTCATGATTACCGATCCTGTCGCGGCAAGAACAGCTGGCAGGTCCACCCGTCGCGTGGTTCCGGCACAGCCTCGATCTCTCTCCACGCTGCTCAAGGGCGATGAGGGGGCCATCACAGTCATGTTTGCGATGTGCGCGACCCTGATGATCGGCGCGATGTGCACTGCCATCGACACGATTCACTACCAGATGACGCAGACTCGGGTTCAGATGGCGCTCGACGTTGCCACGCTGTCCTCAGGTGTCAACCTCGCGCACTACAACTCGACCACTGGAAACAATCTCACGCAATGGCAGGCGGACGCACGCGCTTACTACAACGCGAATATGCCGTCGGGCTACATGGACTTCACCATGCCTGACGCCAAGTTCTCGGCGACAGTCAGCGGCGTGCCTTCCACCGGCCAGACCATCCAGCTCTCGGCGACAGGCTCGGCTCCGCTGCTGGCGCCGGTCATCTTCGGTACGGGCACGTCGAGCAGTGGTTCGGGTTCCGGTTCTGGTTCGCCTGGAGCATCGCCCGATACAGTGACCATCACCGCCAGCAACACGGGACTGCGCCTGCCGCAGAGTCAGCTCGAACTGGTGCTGGTGCTCGACAACACGGGCTCGATGTCAGACTACGCGAGCAGCGACACGACGCAGGGTACGAAGATCCAGGGGCTGCGGACTGCGGCCACCAGCTTGGTGAACGACATCTTGGGCGTGCAGAACAACAATTCCTACATCGGGCTCGTGCCCTTCACCACTATGGTGAACGTCGGCGGATCGCTGCTTCCGGGCGGCAGCTGGATGACGCCGAACTTCACTTACAACCCCACCAATGTCTCGATGACGGCCAAATCAGGCGTGACCGGGTCGGGTTGGGGCGGTTGCGCTGTCGAGCCGCGCGATGCAGGGCTTAATCTGTATCCGAAAGCCTATGCGCCGAAGAACGTACCCGGGTTCACGCCGTTCTTCTACAACGTTCCAAACAATGGTTTTCAGGTTACGACCTACAAAAGTACGAGTGGCGGCCGCAACAATTGCGTGGTGTCGAGTTCCACTAAAGTAACCGGCGTTCCGCTGACCTTGCAGTCCAACGGTTCGACAACGACCTGCAGCATCGGAACCGGGGTGGGGATCGCTGCGGCCTGGGGCCAGCCGAGCACGACTAACCCCAGCATGAAGACGTACGATCAGAACGGCAACATTAACGGGAACGGCAGTCCCTGCTCTATCGCGCCGGTGAAATTCCTCACCAAGGATGCGAACTCGCTGACTACCGCTATCGGCAACATGAAGGCAGCGGGCTCGACGATCATTCCGACTGGTTTGCTGTGGGGCTGGCGTATGCTGTCGTCGGACTGGTCGAACAATGTGTCGAATGGCAATGGCTGGGTATCGTCCGACGGCACCTTGCCCCATCCGGAAACCACCCAGGGATTGCAGCGGGTCGCGATTGTCCTGACCGATGGCGAAAACGATCCGGGCAGTGCGAACGGCATGATGCCGCCGCCATCGTTCAATGGCTTGTCGGGCGTTGGGAGCAGCGCGTTGCAGGCACCGACCGTGACGCGGTCGGACGGCTCCTCACTCGTCAATGGTTCGACGACATCGGTCACCGACATCAATGCGTTCCAGCTTGGTGTCTGTACCGCGATGAAGAATAGCGGAATCATTATCTACGCGATCACATTCGGAAGCGATGCAGCGAGCCCCGTGGCGCAGCAGGCGATGCAGAGCTGCGCGTCGCCGGGTAACTACTATCACGCGCCGACCAACGCGACGCTCGACGCGATCTTTCAGCAGATTGCCGGCAACCTCGGCGTGCTTCGATTGACCCAGTGAGGGAGGAAGGCAAGTGCGTCGATCGGCACCAAGGATTTGCGTGAGAAAGGGTTAGGACGTCGACACGTGCAACGAAGACGTCTTCTACGACTCCTTGAGGGCATCGACCGATGAATCGTGAATGCGCAGACGCTTTACAAGCATGATCGTCGTCACAGCAAGCAATACGCCCGCGACAACATCGATCAGGTAGTGCCCGCCGTGCGTTGGTGTTGAAGCGATCATGACAGCGTTAAGAATTGCCGCAACGTACGCGACCACGGGAACGCGGCGAAGCGCATAGGCAAACAGAATAGCCATTGCGGTATGCATTGAAGGCATTGAAACTAATCCTTGTTGATCGCCCAGATCGAAGACACGAAGGGTACCGTTCCGAATGGGAAAGAAGGTGGAGACCGTCGACGACGTACCAGGGTCAGCGATGTGAAAGTGCAAAAACGCACTTGCTGCCGGCAATAGCGTCGCGACGACAAGGCAAATTAATGTAGCCAGCATGAACCGCATCACATGGTTTGCAAGCTCCAGCCTGGCGCCACTCAGGCCGAGTACCAATGGAACCGCGATGGTCTGCGCGAGGCCACTGCCGTACGCCAGATTCAGGGTGAAAAAGAGTGTGGGGTGCTGTCGAACCCAGTGATACCAGGCTACCCAATCGAACCCGATCGCTTCGTCGATTCTGGTGAGTTGTGGGTCGATCAACGGGTAGGCTGCCGCAACGGACAGGTGGCTCAATATGCTGGCCGCCATGCAGAACGCGGCAAGCGCGATCATCCACCGAGCGGTGTTTGCCAGATCGAGCTGGCGGCGCGCCCACCTGGTCTCCCTATCCCGGACTGATCTGGTTCTGACATTGACCCAGACGATGACCAGTACGATCGCCAAAAACCCTGACAGATCGCGTGATGCGCGCCCAGGCACAACGCTACAATCCAGCCAATACAGTCCTGCAAGATCGGCGGCAATGACTAGTGCGATTACGATCCACGTGACAAGGTATGGCGAGCTGTTCCAACGACAGTTTGGGGAACGGCCAAGGATGGCGGAGCTTTGCGAAGCGCTCATGTGTTAGCGTGGTTTGCGCTGAAGGCGTACCTTACCCCAGTCGCAGCATGGTGAGGGTCAATCACGAGGTTCATTTTGGACCGTCAGGTGCTCTGAAGACAAAGTGCCTCTGGCAGACGTTTAGAACACGCCGACGATCAACCGATACCGCACGCGGCTCATGTATTCACGGTAGCTACTGTCCTTCGAAAGCACGCGTTCTTCCCGAACGACTCGACAGACCTGCACGCCGAGGTGTACCGCAAGCACAGCGGCGTTCTGAATCCCGAAGTTCGGAAGCAGAAATCCGAGATCCCTGATGACATACCCGAAATAGATCGGGTGGCGCACGATACGATATGGGCCGCCCACGACAACGCCTCGATTCGCGGGCAGAAAGCCGAATGAGCGTCGCAGCGTGAGTTTTGCGCAAATCTGGATGAGGATGCCGGTGATTTGCAATGCGACGGCTACCGCCTCCGGGATGAGGTGGTAGCCGGGATCGATTCGAAAGGCGAGGTAGTAGAACGTCCCGAACACTGTCATTGCCACGCTGAGCGGAGCCCAGTCCCGCTCGCGAGCAATGCGGGTAGACACGACCAGGCCGATGTCCAGCAATGCGGTGACTACTAGAAGTAACAACGTGATCCGCGCAGGGTTCTTCATGAACTGGAAGAGTGCGGAAGCAAGAAACGATAAAAGCGCCGTCACGCTAAAGACACGCAAAGCAATCTCAATTCCTAGTTGTCTGCGCGTCAGGCGCACGCGGGGTGGCGAAGGAGGTACAGGCGCTGGGCCATCGAAGCTGATCGAGACAGCAGGCACGCCTGCTGTCCCTAGGATTTCTGGTTTCATGTTAGGTCGCCTTGACGGTGCATGTCGGTGTTAGGAATGGCCGTCGCCAGGCGCACAAGGCTAGTGCTTAAGAATCCATTCCTGAACGGCATTTATTGCCGGTCCGATCCTTTTTTGCAGTTGATTTCGGTGTTCAGACGTTTTAACGGCTGACAGCACATTTTCTTTAGCTCTGTGCGGTGACTGCTTCGAGGATGCTGTCAAAATTTCGCCGATTCGCAAAACGGCGTGTACTCGCGAACGACGACTGCCAAAAATCAAATGATGCGTTGCGCACGTACGGAAGTTCGCCGCGGAATCTGGAGCGCCAGAAGCGGCGACTCGGCGCTTCGGCGGTGAAGCTCTAAAGTTTGAGTCATCTGCGCCGTTACAGGGTGTATGCCGGCTCCGCACCTTATCGCTCGGTCGTCAAGGCGAAAGGAAATCCATAAGCCGAATTTTTCCGGAGTCGAGTGTATGCCTCAATACAAGAATATCGGTGTGCGCTTCGTACAGCCGCGGCCGTCCATGATGACTCGCTATCTATGCGGGTGGCTAATCGCCGGCGGTATTATTCTTGTCGATGCGATTTGGCTCTGCGTCGCTGATTACACCGTGCAAATGGATGGCATCGTTGCTGCTTGCAAAGGTGTTGGAATCTTAGCTTGTATTGCTGTGATATTGCGAATACTACGGGCGATTCCGCGCTATGGGTCGACAACGGTTAAGTTTCGGTATGCGGAAACTTCAGACATCGCCGCCTGGTGCGCTTTACTTGTGTGCTTTGTGTCGTCGATGTGCGTCCTGTCTTACCTTTGTGTATCAGTCAACGCGCCGCTCGTGGAAAGGAATTTGGTTCGCTTCGATCTCGCAGTCGGCTTCGATTGGGTCGCCGCGTATCAATGGGTGCAGACTCACCCCCATGTTCTGCGAGTCCTGGCACTTGCCTATGATAGTGGGCGGTGGCAACTGCTCACTATCCCCTTCATTCTCGGGTTATCCGGAAGACGCGAAGCGTTATCAGATTTTTTCTTCCTCCTGGCACTTGCGAGCATCTTGCTTCTTGTTTCGTCGACGCCTTTCCCGGCAGCGAGTGCTTTTGTATATTTCAATATTGGCGACCCCAACGTGGTGGCCACCGTGTCGGATTTCGCGCCATTGCGGAACGGAACATTGCGAGCGATCGACCTGGCTAACTCACAAGGTCTCGTCTCGATGCCGTCCTTTCATGCTGCGCTGGCTGTTCTATTCACGTACTCACTTCGCCGCATGCCCTGGTTTTTCGGCTTCGCCGCTGCTCTCAATTTGACGATGATTATTTCTACGCCGACGCAAGGAGGGCATTACTTAGCCGACGTCGTCGGGGGATTGCTCCTCGCTGCTTTAACTATTCAGATGTTGAGAACGGGCTACCGCCGCCGAACTGCCAGCGCCTCTGCCGTTGCAGCTATCGAAAGGGTTCTGCCGCACTAACGCGATCCGGTAGAATCTGTCGTGCCGAAATGCATTGTGTGCATGAGGGCAAAGACGAAGACGCCAGGTAAGGCGCTGTCTGCAGGCATTGGCAACGTTCTGAGGCGGCCGCACCTTCCACTGGACGTGATTCTGTTGTATGTTCGCTGGTATGTTGCGTACTCGCTGAGTCTGCGCAACCTCGAGGAAATGATGGCCGAGCGTGTTATGGCGGTCGAACATTCGAGCGGGCGTCGCTGGGTCATCAATCTCCCGCTGGTGCTTGACAAGGTATTTCGCCGACACAAACGGCCAGTGGGCAGGACCTGGCGTGTGGCCGAGACCTACATCAAGGTCAAAGTCCAGTGGAAGTTCCTCCACCATGCAGTCGACAAGGCTGGTAGCACGGTAGTTTTCCCGCTGCGAGCCCATCCTGACAAGGCGTTGCTCGCCGCAATTTCGAAAAAAGCCATTGAGCAGAGCGGTGAGCCTGGAACGACTATCGTAGACAAGAGCGCTGCCAATCTGGCGGCGCTCGAAGCACTGAGTGCGGGGCGATCGACACCGATCAAGGTTCGGCAGAACAAGTATCTGAATAAAATCGTCGAGCAAGACCACCGTGCCATCAAGCGAATCGTCAGGCCGGTGATGGGTTCAAAAAAATGCGTCGACCAAACGGTTGCCTCGCAATTCTATTCGCCGCCAATATAAGCATACCTAATCATACTGCGACTTGCTTGCGCCGCTTTCCTTATCGCGACACAACCATCTCGCTCGCCTATCGGTACTTACCGCGACAAAAGCCCTTCGTTGCACTGGAAGATCTCCGCTTGCGCCTCAAAGACGAAAAGGAACGTGCCGGCATCATCGTGTCGGCGGAGCCTGCACAACGCGAACAACATGGGTTGGTGACACGCATGGCCCTTGGCTTACGAAATGAGGGCGGCGAATACCGCTCGTTGCTGACTGGAATTCTAGTCAAGTTGCATTTCACCAACCTAGTAGAGACGCATAATGAATGGAACGAGCATCGAATCAAAACTGGCAAAGCTCACGAAACGGATTGATGAGGAACACGCGCGTTTCATCGCCGCCACAAAGGTCTCCGTTACTGGCGTGCCCGCTGAATATGGCTTGACGCGCGATGACCTGACCGCTATCAAGCTCATTAAGCAATTGGCAAAGACCATGGAAAAGCAAGACGCTAATCTTGTGAAGACCGCGAAGAAAACAACGCGCAAAGGCGTTCGCAGTGGCCCGCAACCGGCGAAGTATCGCGACTTCGAAAGCGGAGCTACTTGGTCGGGGCTGGCGCGCGTGCCCGCACGGATTGCGGGCGGAGGACCGCACAGCGTTCCTGATTAATGGTGCCGAGTAAAAGAGCGGCGTAATGGACGAAGACAAAATCACGTTTGCGCCCGCGCATCGCTGGCGCTTTATTGACTTCCTGTTAGCCGAGTACGGAACGATCAACCTCAGCGCGATCTGCCCTTTCTTTGCGCTGTCGATGCCGCAAGCGTCGCACGACTTCGCGAAGTATCAACAGATTGCGTCGCATAACACGGAATACGACAAGACGTCGAAAACGTACGGGCGCACGCGTGAACTTGGGAGGGCTTTCCCATAATGCGCTGGTTCAGTGTGACGGAAAAGACGCCGCGAGCCACCGCAGGGCATAGCTTTTCGCGCTATGTCGTCGTATGGATCGTGTGCGATAACGGCATCGAATTTTGGCAGGCCGATCAATACGATACGACGAGCGGAACATGGGTCAAGGACCACGGCGAGGGTCGGCGTGTCACGCATTGGACTGAAGGCCCGAAACGTCCGCGCGAATACGACAAGACTTATGTCATGGTGGATGGCGGCCTTGCGATACGCTGCGCCAACTGCCACACGACCTCGTATAACCGGAATGATGTACTGAACCGCTATTGCGGAAACTGCAAAAATTCGGCATAAAGTATCATCCGATCGAAGTCACGAATCCGGATGCGCAGCATCTGGAAATGCGCAAGTTTGTGCAGCGTGCACGCGACAATGGAGCGCGCTGCTGATTGGTCGGCGCTGTGTCGCGATATGCTACTGGCTGCGGGTTTTTCCGCCACCCGGATTTGTCTGGGAGCCTTTGTGGGCATGCCTTCGCCAGAATCGGGCGAATTCGCTAGAATCTGGTTCCTTTGGCGGTCGATATGGCGCGAGGCCAGCAGCGGCAAGTGATCCCAGTGAAATTGAGCGATGCTCAGTTTGAAGAATTGGCTTGCCCCATCTCACGCATGGGTGCCGCGGTCCGGCGCCGAAGCCGCCCCTGCGCACGTCTTCAACTACATCCTGAAAGTGTTTTATCTGGGCTGCGAGTGGAAGGAACTGGTCACGCGGTTAATAGACCTTCGAACGACCGGTATTCCGCGTGTATCGGACCTCGACGAACAATCGGACCGTGGCCTCGCGACAGTGGGCGATACTTAGTGACCGTATCACGTCGATAGCGGGTCGGACGCGCCCGCTGGTCCATCGACTTTGCCTCTCGCATTAGAGCGGGCAAGAGACGAGCGATGCGCGCGTCTTCGTTTTCTTCGCGCGCCGACGCTCATTCGATCGTCAGCGACCCGGCGTTCAAGGCCGTAGGTCAATCGTCTGGATGAAAGACGTTCATCGAGCATGTCGCACAAACGTTCCGCCGGACGAGCCATGCCTCGTTTTTCCGCACTAAAGTTTTCCGGCAATGTTCCGTTATCTGATTGTCGGCTCGCCGTAAAAGGACGGCGACCTGTGCTCACTCTGCAGACCGGGAAAACAAAAACCTCATGAAACTGCTCTCGAAGCTCATGCTGCTGACCCTGCCCGTACTCGCCGCCTGCGGTGGCGATGGCAAGACCTGCACGACCGACCTCGGCAATCTAAGCAAGTCGTGCGTCGCCAACCCCTCGTACGCATTGCCCGAAGGACTTTGGTACGGCTCGGTGAATTCGGGGCAGTCGCTCGCAGCGCAAACCATCATCCTCGAATCAGGACAGTATTACAGCATCTACACGCAGGACGGCTCGTTCGTCTGGTTGATCGAGGGCATCATGACGGCGACCAACGGCGCGTTCAGCGATTCGACGACGGTCGGCTTCCATTCTTTGGGCGCGATTCGCGCCGGAACGCTGTCCGGCACCTTCACAACCAGAAGTGCGCTCACCGCGACGACCAGCCTCTTCGTCAGTCCCGATACGACAGCCACGAGTTTCAACGGCAGCTACAACGCCACGTACGACACGCCGATCGCACTCAGCGACGTCGCGCGCACGTGGAACAGCGGCTCGGGCGTCACGCCGATCTCGACGATCACGTTCGCCGCGGACGGCACGGCAAAGGGCACGCAGAGCGCCTGCACGTTTACCGGCAGCTTCAGGCCACGCTCGACCGGCAAGCATCTGCTCGACGGCACGCTGAACTTCGCGGGCTCTTTGTGTTTTCTCAACAACGTGTCGATGCCCGTCGAAGCAACCGTCGTGAACGGCCAGCTCACTGTTGTCGGTGTGACGCCGCAACGGGACCGGGCGTTCTATTTGTCGGCTCAGTAAAAGGCCGGTTCTATTGAGCGATGATTGGCGGAATGTCTGCATTACGCAATTTCGTGGGTTTCGTCATCCGTGTTGCGCCTGCTGATACGCGAGGTCTTCCGTACAGCGGGCGACGCACGTGATAGGCCTTCCTGCGGCATTGTCACGTTGTTGGCACGTTGAGGGAGATGCGGCGACAATCTCGCGTATGAAACGAACCACATTGCTGCGGCGCGCGCCGGCCACCGACACCATTTCCAATGCCGGCTATCGGTTTCCGCCTGATGTGATCAGCTACGCGGTGTGGCTGTACTACCGTTTTCCGCTGAGCTTGCGCAAGGTAGAGGAACTGCTGGCCGCACACGGCATCGAACTTACCTACGAGACGGTGCGGCGCTGGGCGGTGAAGTTCGGTCTGGGCATTGCCCGGCGTATCCGCTCCACCGCCCTATCTCGGGGCGACAAATGGCACCTTGATGAAGTGGTTGTCACGATCAACGGCAGGAAGCACTGGCTTTGGCGGCCAGTGGACTAGCATGGCGCGGTGCTCGATGTGCTGGTGCAAAGCCGGCGCGACCGGCACGTGGCCAGGCGCTTGATTCGCAACGGTCGTTCCATGGAAGAGGAAGCCCGCGATATTCTGCGCAGTGCGCTGGCAGTCGAACCGCCGCAGGGCGACACGCTCGTCGAATCGATCCGTCGACGTATCGTATCGTTCGGGGGCGTGGAGCTCGATCTGCCCGCATGTGAGGCGATTCGTGACCCGGACGGTTTTAGCGCATGATCGTTCTTGATACCAACGTTCTGTCTGAACTGTTGCGGCCCGCCCCGGACGAACGGGTGGTCGCCTGGGTTGGCCGCCAGTCCCGCGCCGCGTTATTTACGACTGCCCTGACGCGCGGCGAGATACTTTACGGCGTGCGACTTCTGCCGGTTGGGCGCGGCGCGACGGTCTCGCCCAGGCGGTTCGCGCAATGTTTGACGCGGACTTCGCCGGGCGTGTTCTCAGCTTCGATCGGGATGCTGCAGATGCCTACGCTGAGATCGTGAGCGAGCGCCGGCTTGCATGATCCCCGTCAGCCAGATCGACGCAATGATTGCTTCGATCGCACGCTCGCGCGAAGCGTCAGTCGCCACTCGCAATATCAGGGACTTCGCGGAATGCGGTGTGGAGTCGATTGATCCATGGATGTGAGCAAGCGGCGTCAAGATGTCGAACACCTTTTTCAGAACTGGCCGGGGAGAACTCACCAGGTGTGGTCGAGCACAGCCTTCATGGAAGGCAGTCCGTGCGAACGAACGAGCCCGGCGTTTGTTACGGTGCAAATTGACATAATTAAAGATCACTTTTTCAGTAGCTGGTTAGCCCAATTTCGGAAGACCGAGGCGGGCAGGTGACGGCCGATGTTGTTGAAAAAGTCGCTTCGTGATTTTTTCCGTTCGCTCGCGCAAAAATCGACCTCTCAGATCGCCCTGCAAGCCGCTCGCGACCATCGGTCAAGGGTATGAAGACCCCTGAAAACTTCGCAAGAGAGACCAACGGCGACTTTTTCAACAGCATCGGCCAAGAACGGTCCTTCGCACTCTGTTGACAAACGTCTGCTGACGAGGGACGAGCGGCCATTTTGCAAAGCGACGACGACCGATGATTCGACAGACGGGCCATACGCCCGACGGGCTTAACCGAACGCACCCTTTACCCAGCCCACAAACACTGCCGCCCTTAGCAGTCAAACCGCGAGCCTAGAAAACCTGCCTCTTGATGCTCATGTTCTGGAGAAGCAGCTCGCCGTGGATACCTGAAGGAGCAAGCGCCGGCGAAACCGGCGGGTCCTGCAGATGTCCGCGAGGTGCTGGCTATTGGATAAGCCAGGTGATACGACATCCCCCATGAAAATTCCGTCAATTGTTTCCACTGGGACCGATCCGCGGACTATATTCAACACGTATCGTCCCAAGCGTACCGCGCATGAAGCGGTGCATCGGGTGGCGACGGCGATTGTTCAGTGCAAGACCCGCGTCATAGACCTTGATTTGCGCGCCTACTTTGACACAGTTCGGCATCATCTACTGCATGAAAAAGTGGCGCGTCGGATCAAGGACGACGACGTGATGCATCTGCTGAAGCTGATGCTGGCGGCGTCGGGCAAACAAGGCGTTCCGCAAGGCGGGGTGATTTCGCCGCTGCTCAGCAACATCTATCTCACCGAGGTAGACCGCATGCTGGAGCGGGCGAAAGAAGCCACGCGTAACGGGAAGTACACCTACGTCGAGTATGTCCGATTCGCTGACGATCTGGTCGTGCTGATCGATGCCCATCTGCGCCATGGTTGGTTGCTGGGGGCGGTGATCCGGCGACTTCGGGAAGAGTTTACCAATCTGCAGGTCGAGGTCAATGAAGAGAAGAGCCGCACCGTTAATCTAGACCGCGCAGAGAGCTTCGGCTTCCTGGGATTCGACTTCCGTCGACTCCGCAGCGTACAGAGGCAGGTGTGGCGGGCGCACTATACGCCAAAGCTGAAGAAGCGCACGGCGTTATTGCGCAAGCGCAAAGAGGTGTTCCGGCGATACCAGTCGCAGCCGGTAGATCGGGTGGTAGAGCTGATCAATCCGGTGTTACGCGGTTGGGTGAATTACTTCGCTGTTGGACATTCCAGCGAGTGCTTCAGCTTCATCAAAGACTGGGTAGAAAAGAAGATCAGGCGCCATATGGGGCGTTCCCGGAATCGGCGGGGCTTCGGCTGGAAGCGGTGGAGTAGGCGCTGGCTGTATGAGGAACTGAAGCTGTTCAATGGCTATCGTGTTCGTCGTGCTGCCGCACCGAAAGCGCGCCCAGCCTGATAGGTCGCATAAATCTTGGCATGAAGCACACAGGAGAGCGTAGTGCCGGAAATCGGCCCGCTGCGTTCGACGTGGCGGGAGCTGGAAACGTGACTACGGTTGCCGGATTGCGGGCCATCGCGAAAGCGAGGGAATCACCACCGGCGCCTACCGGTGCGCGCGCCAGTTCTCGACCCTACCTTAGGGGGCGGTGGCGCAGCAATGCGCTACCGCTACCCGACATTGGTGTCGATGCCGAGTCGGGCCTGGTGCATAGGGTGGTCGGTACCGCCGCGAATGTCTCGGACGTGTCGCAAGCTCGTGCCTGAGCAGGTGTTTGGCGACGCCGGCTACACGGGCGTGGATAAGCGCGACGAGATGCAAGGCAAGTTGGTGAAATGGCAGGTCACTGCCAAGCGCGGGAAGATCAAGGCGATGCAAGAGGGGCCGTTGAAGGAACTGCTGGTCGAACTCGAACGGACCAAGGCGCAGATTCGCGCTCGGGTCGAGCATCCGTTCCACGTCATCAAGAATCTGTTTCGTCATTGCAAGGTTCGCTACAAAGGCTTGGTCAAGAACACCGCGCAGCTGTTCAGCCTGTTCGGTCTGGCGAACCTGGTGATCGCGAGGAATCGGTTGCGGCCGGCTCATGCTCATGGGGGAAATCCGTCGTGAGTGCGAAAAAGCCGAGAAGTGAGGCCCGCCTTCAAGCCAAACTCACTTCAATGGCCATCCATTGCCTTCTTTATGCCGAGCGTTGCGGGTCGTTTTGCTCGCAACACCGGCGATGAACCATTAATCAGCGTTCCTTAGCAAAATTTGCGAACTTCAACAACAAGCTCGCAAAACAGATATCGACAAAGGTGAAAGTCGTCCGCGGCGTCATTGCAGGCGATGCCTGAATGCGACTGAGCGCCTAAGCCTTCACCGCCTCGGCCTTGATACCGACCATCAACGCCAGCCCGCTCAACAGCAGTAAGCCTGCGAGAAGGTAGACTGCGAGATCCATGCTGCCCGTACTCGTGCGAATCTGGCCGATCACCCACGGACTGACGATGCCGCTTGTAATCCCAATGCTGCTGATAAACGCAATGCCGGATGCTGCGGCCTTGCCGGAAAGATAGCTCGTTGGCACGGACCAGAAGATTGGCAGTGCGGCGAAGATCAATACGGCGGCAAGCGAGAGAATCGCCAGCATCGCGGGAAAGCTGTGCAGATGCAGCGTCAGTGCCGCCAGCGCCAGCCCGCCGCCGAACGTGCAAAACGCAAAGTGCTTGCGTCGCTCACCCGTGCGGTCCGAACGACGCGCAATCAACATCAGACCGATCGCGCCAATCGCATTCGGCACGACGGTATAGAGACTCACCGACACGACATCCTTGATGCCGAAATCGCGGATCATCAGCGGCATCCAGAAGTTCAGCGTGAGTGACGCGCAGGTCAGCGAAAAGTAGATGAACGCGAACAGATAGACGCGCGGATTGAGCAGCGCTGCCGCGAAACTGCGACCATCGTGCTTGCCGTCCTTCGCCTGGCCTTGCGCGCAGAGGGCAACGAGCCGGTCCTTCTCTACGTGCGTGAGCCAGCTCGCATTGTGCGGCTTGTCGACCAGGTAACGCCACGTGAGAAACGCGAGAATCACGGCGGGCGCGCCTTCGATTGCGAACATCCATTGCCAGCCGAACAGACCCATCACGCCGCTCATATCGCGCATGATCCAGCCGGAAAACAGGCCGCCCAGCACGCCCGCTACCGCAACGCCCGCAAAGAACACGGACATCACCGCCGCGCGACGATTAGCCGGAAACCAGTACGTCAGATACAGCACGATGCCGGGGAAGAAGCCCGCCTCGAACACGCCGAGCATGAATCGCAAGACGTAAAAATGCACGGGCTTCGATACGAACATCATGCACATCGACGCGATGCCCCATAGCAGCATGATTCGCATGAAGGTCTTGCGCGCGCCGTATCGGGCGAGCAGGATGTTGCTCGGCACTTCACACAGCACATAGCCGATATAGAACACGGCCGCGCCGAGGCCATACATTGCATCGCTGAAGCCGAGGTCGTGCTTCATCTGCAGTTGCGCAAAACCGATATTGATGCGGTCCAGAAAGGACACGACATAACAGAGAAACAGAAACGGGATGATGCGCCACGCCACCTTCTGAAACATCAGGTGATCGTCAGCGACAGGCGCGACTTGCCGAATGGCGTCGCCATTGAGGGAATTTTGCATGTCTCGCTCCATATGCGTTGCGCGCCTGACTGGAGACGGGCAAGCCCAAGGCGTCTGTGCGCCTTCATGTTTTGAACGGTGAGAGGAAAGACCGGACGGCCTTTCCAGGTGTGCTTCGTGCGATCAGTGCGCAGTGGATGCCGCGCTCTGTTCCGCGATTAGTCCTGCAACGCGGCCCACATTTCCTTGTCGCGTTGCGCGGTCCAGATACGCGGATGCGTGATACCGCTCGCTTCGTCGTAAGCGCGCGAAACGTCGAACGGCAGGCAATGTTCGTAGATGAACACCTGGCCGAACTTCGGGTCCATCGTATTGCGCGTGAGCGCCATGGCGCCCTTCAGATCGAGCTTGTCCTTGTAGGCGTCGCGGCCGGCTTGCAGCAGAGTCGTCACGAAGTCTTTCGTGTAGTCGAGGCCCTTGTTCACGTCAGCCGGGTTCAGCAGCGCGGGGCCACGTCCCGGCACGAGCTTATCCGCATTCAGCGCGCGCAGTGCTTCGAGCGTCGCGGGCCATTGTTCGAGTTGCGCGTCGCCGCAATAGCAGGCCGCGTCGTATTCGACCAGATCGCCGGAGAACAGCACTTTCTGCGACGGCAACCAGACGACCGTATCGCCCTTCGTGTGGCCCGAGCCGAGATGCGCAATGCGCACTTCCAGCTTGCCGAGAAATAGCGTCATTTCCTTTTCGAACACGAGAGTCGGCCACGTTAGACCGGGGACAGTTTCGACGCCGGCGAAAAGACGCGGAAAGCGCTCGATTTCCGATTTCATATCGGCTTCGCCGCGCTCGACAATCATTTCATAGGTGCCGCGGCTCGCGATCACCTGTTGTGCGCCTTCGTTGAAATACGCCGACGCGCCGAGCACGCGAACCGCGTGATAGTGCGACAGCACGACGTATTTGATCGGCTTGTCGGTGACGCTGCGGATCTTCGCGATCAGGTCTTGCGCCATCGCAGGCGTGGCAGTCGTATCGACAATCAGCACGCCGTCGTCGCCAATGATGACGCCCGAATTCGGGTCGCCTTCCGCCGTGTACGCATACGCGTTTTCGGACAGTTGGGTCCACGTGATTTTCTTGACTTCCAGGTCGGCCTGGGATGCAAAAGCCTTTGCCATATCTGTCTCCGTTATACGACTCGATGGGGATGAGTCATGGTCGTCGCTATGCAAAAGTTTGTCAATAGCAAAATAGCTTGTCTATAATTAACTTAGGGTAAACTCCATCAGTTGGGCGAAGGGGCTCAATCGGATAACATCTATTCCTTCCATCGCGAGGCTCCGAATTGGTCAAATCCGCTACGGGCGAAGGTCCGGGTCATACGACGGCTGACGCGTCGGTCGAGAAAAAGCAACGGGGTATTCAAAGCGTCGAGGTGGGCGGACGTCTACTCGAAGCGCTGGCGCGCAATCGCGTGCCGCTCGGCCTCACCGAACTGGCGGGCGAGGCACACCTGTCTTCCGCGCAGGCCCACACGTATCTGGTGAGCCTGACGCGTCTTGGCCTCGTCAAGCGCGACGCGCTGACGGGCAATTACGAGCCGGGCCCGCTGTCGTTGCGTCTCGGGCTCATGCATATCGAACAGCAACCGGTGTACCGGATCGCCACGCCCTATGCGGCAACGCTGGCCGAGCAAATCGGCTTTAGCGTGGCGATCTGCGTGGCGGGCGCGCAAGGGCCGACCATCGTGCGATATGAGCGCGGTGGTTTTCCGCTGCACGTGAATCTGCATATCGGTACGGTGATGTCGCTCGAGGCCACGTCCACGGGCCGCGTCTTCTGTGCCTTCTACGCGCACGACCAGATCGGCCAGATGGCGCGGAGTCAGGCGCTCGCGCCCGGTGCATCGTCGCCGGACGGCAGCGCGGCCAAGACGCCGAAAGTTGATGCGCAATGGTTCAAACGCTTCGATGCCATCCGCGCGCGCGGGATCGAGCGGGGCATCGACGCGCCGAGTCCGGGCATTAGCAGCCTGAGCGTGCCGGTGTTCGATGCGCGAAAGCGGATGCAGCTTGCGTTGACGGCAATCGGTTCTTCGGGATCGATCGACGTCGGCTGGGATGGCGACGTCGCCCGTCAGTTACTCGAAACCTCCCGGCAAGTCACCGAAGCGCTCATCAGCTTGAATTGAAACCATGCAGACCGACACTCCGGACACGTCCGACTTCAGCGTGACCCAAACCAGCGATCCGAAAGCGCAGCGCGGCATCAGCGCGCTCGACAGCACGGGCGAACTGTTGCTTGCGCTAGTTTGCGCAGGACGCCCGCTGTCGCTGCGCGATCTGGCCGCCGCCGCCGATATGCCCGCCGCCAAGGCGTTCCCGCACCTCGTGAGTTTGCTCAAGGTGGGGCTGCTCAGTCGCGACGACGCGGGCTATTTCAATTCGGGGCCGCTCAGCATGGAGTTGGGTCTGATCGCATTGCAGCGGATGTCGCCGATACGCGACGCCGAACCCGAAATCGTCGCCTTGGCCGCCGAGTCGGGGATGAGCGTCGCGGTCGCGATTCTCGGGCCGCTTGGGCCGACCGTGATCCGCTTTGAAGAGTCCGCGCGACCACAGCACGTCAGCTTGCGGCTGGGAACGGTGATGTCGCTGGTGAATACGGCGATCGGGCGGATGTTTGCTGCATACCTATCTGACGATGTGCTAATTGGCCTGCTGGCGCAGGAATCGATCCGGCTGGCGGGTGCGAATCCGGCCGACGTGGTCGTGTCTGCGAAAAAAGCCGTGCCGTCGTTGGCTCAAACTTATCAGGCACGGCGCACGAAGATCATGAAAGACAGCATCGACAATGCACTCGATGCGCCGGTGCCGGGTATCGGTACGCTGGCTGCGCCCGTATTTGATCACACCGGCAGCATTAGCCTTGTGGTCGCGTTGATCGGGCCGTCGGGCAGCTTCGATCACAGTCTCGACGGCGCGATCGCGCGAAAACTGCTCGCGGCGACGCGCCGGCTGTCGTGGCGCTTTGGTTGGATCGGCGACTGACTTTATTACTGACTGCGCCGCTCACCCCTGTGCTCGGTGCGGGTCAAGCGGAGCGGGGCGGCAGCTCCGCATCGGGCTGCACGGACGGCTCGGCCGCTGTGAAAGCGGGAAGGGCCATTGCGTGATCGGCGAGCCTGACAATCGCCGGATAGGCGTCGAGCGACACGTTGAAGCGTCGCGCGTTCCAGACCTGCGGAACGAGGCAGAGGTCGGCGAGCGTCGGCGTATCGCCGAAGATGAGTGTGCCGACACGCGGATCGACTGACAGCCGCTTCTCAAGCGACGTAAAGCCAAGATCGATCCAGTGTCGGTACCACGCGGTCTTCTCCTCGTCCGTGATACCGAGCGTGCTGGTCAGGTACTTCAGCACGCGCAGGTTATTCACTGGATGAATGTCGCACGCCACCTGCAATGCCACGGAGCGCACATACGCGCGATCCAGCGCCGAGCGAGGCAACAGTGGCGGCTCCGGATAAACCTCGTCCAGATAGTCGATGATCGCAAGCGACTGCGTGAGCACTTGGGTCTCATCGCCAACGTTGTGCGTCAGCGACGGCACGAGCCCATCGGGATTGATCACCCGATACGCGGGCCTCAACTGCTCGCCTCCGTCGCGCACGAGATGGACCGGCGCCTGATCGAACGGAATCGCTTTCAACGCCAGCGCAATCCGCACCCGATACGACGCCGAGCTACGAAAGTAGCCATGCAGCGTGGGATCGCTCATGCAAGCTCCGGTGCGGGCAGGATCTTGCCTGAGCATGTGCCGAAGCCGACGCGATAGCCGTCGCCCTGACACCATCCGCGTATCGCCACTTCGTCGCCGTCCTGAAGGAACGCGCGCGCGTTGCCGGAAGGCAGCGCGAGCGGGCGCTGGCCGTTCCACGTCGATTCGAGCAGCGAGCCGCATGAATCCGGCGTCGGGCCGCTGATCGTCCCCGAGCCCATCAGGTCGCCGACCCGCACGTTGCAACCGGACGCGGTGTGATGCGCGAGTTGCTGCGCCATCGTCCAGTACATGTACTTGAAGTTGGTCCGCGCAATCGTAGATGTCTCGCGTTCGCCCGCGCCGAGCAGATCGACCTCGAGCCGGATATCGAAGCCGTGCTGACCGGTATGGCGCAGATACGGCAGGGGCTGCGGCGACTGTTCGGGCTGCGCGCAGCGAAACGGGTCGAGCGCATCGAGCGTCACGATCCACGGCGAGATCGTTGTGGCGAAGCCTTTCGAATTGAACGGACCGAGCGGCACGTATTCCCACTGCTGGATGTCGCGCGCGCTCCAGTCATTGAGCAGCACCATGCCGAAGATATGCGCTTCGGCCTCTTCACACGCAACCGGCTCGCCGAGGGTCGTATTCGTGCCGACGATAAAACCGGTCTCGAGCTCGATATCGAGCTTGCGGCACGCGCTGTAATTCGGGCGATCGCTGTCGGGCGTCTTGATCTGGCCATTGGGTCGCCTGACCGGGGTTTCGCTGACGATCACCGACGACGCGCGGCCGTTATAACCGATCGGGATTTCGAGCCAGTTAGGCAGGAGGGCGTTCTTCGGGTCGCGGAACATCGAGCCGACGTTGGTTGCGTGTTCCCTGGACGAATAGAAATCCGTATAGCCCGGAATCTCGACGGGCAGATGCATCCTGGCATCAGCTTGCGCGACCAGCGCCTTCTCGCGCAGTGAAGTGTCGTCGCGCAACGAGGCAGTATTTGCGTCGAGCAGCGTCGACAGTTGCGCGCGCACTGCACGCCACTGCTCCTGTCCGAGCGCGATAAAGCGGTTTAGCGACGCACACGCGAACACGTCACGGCTTTGCGTCAGCAAACCGTTATCCGCGAGCACAGCGAGATCGACGATGCAATCGCCGATCGCGACACCGACGCGTGGCGTCGGATTGCCGCTGTCGCTGAACACGCCGAACGGCAAGTTCTGGATCGGAAAGTCGCTGGCTGCATCGTTCGCAGCTTCGACCCAGCTTTTACGGCGCGGATCATTGGACGCTTGCCGCGTCATCGGAGTGGGGTGCGTCATGCTTGTTTCTCCGCCGTGAAGTTTTTCCGCAGACCTTGCCAGCATTCGAAATACTCGGCCTGCAATTGCGAGGTTTCCAGTGCGAACGCGGTCGGGCGAATCACGCGCGGCGTCTCGAACATGAACGCGAGCGTGTTGTCCACCTTATGCGGTTTCGTCGTGTCCGATGCCGATGCTTTCCGGAACGTTTCCGCATCCGGACCATGCCCAGACATGCAGTTATGCAGACTCGCGCCACCCGGCACGAAGCCTTCTTCCTTTGCGTCGTACGCGCCGTGTACGAGTCCCATGAACTCGCTCGCGACGTTACGGTGGAACCAGGGCGGACGGAACGTATCTTCGGCCGCCAGCCAGCGCGGCGGGAAGATCACGAAGTCGAGCGAATGAACGCCCTCCGTATCGCTCGGGGATTGCAGCACGAGGAAGATGGACGGATCGGGATGGTCGAAGCTGATCGAGCCGATCGTGTTGAAGTGCCGCAGGTCGTATTTGTACGGTGCGTAATTACCGTGCCATGCAACGACGTCGAGCGGCGAGTGACCAATATTCGCGCGCCACAGATGACCGTCGAACTTCGCGACCAGTTCGAAGTCGCCTTCGCGGTCTTCGAAAGCTGCCTTCGGCGTCAGGAAGTCGCGCGGATTCGCAAGGCCGTTGGAGCCAATCGGGCCCAAGTCCGGCAGTGCGAGTAACGCGCCGAAGTTTTCGCAGACGTAGCCGCGCGCCTCGCCGTCCGGCAGCGCAACCGAAAAACGCACGCCACGCGGAATCACGGCAATCTCGAACGGCTCGACATCCACCACGCCGAGTTCGGTCGAAATCGTCAGGCGACCTTGCTGCGGCACGATCAGGAATTCGCCGTCGGCGGAATAGAAGAAGCGGTCACGCATCGATGCAGTGGCCGCGTACAGATGGATCGCGCAGCCGCTCATCGACGCCACCGATCCATTGCCCGCCATTGTCACCAGCGAATCGACGAAGTCCACCGGTCCATTCGGCATTGGCAGCGGGTCCCAGCGCAACTGGTTGGGCGGGGTCGTCGGCACGGTCGAAAAGTCGCCAACCAGGCGATCGTTCGAGAGACGTGTGAAAGGCTTGTGAACGGCGGCCGGACGAATCCGGTAGAGCCACGAACGACGATTATGCGCACGCGGCGCGGTGAACGCGGTGCCGGACAACTGCTCGGCGTAAAGCCCTCTCGCGACCTGCTGAGGCGAGTTGCGGCCAACGGGCAGCACGCCTGGCAACGCTTCGGTGGCGAACTCGTTGCCAAAGCCGGACTGGTATCGGTTGTCTGAGGCCCGTGTCAGTCCATCTGTGTTTTCCGGCATCTGTTTCTCCGTGGAACTGGAAATGGTGGATCAATGCGGCTGTTGCGGCGCGGCGTCGTTATCGTCCGCGACGCCTGCGCGGGCAATGGCGAGCGCTTCGGCCAGCACGGCAACATCACCGATGTGGTTGGTGAGCAACAGCACCAGCTTCGCATTCATGAAATGACTTTGTTCGTCGGTCAGGCCGTTGTGTGCGTCGATCAGCTTTTCGTAGAACGCGTCAGGGTCGGCGATATTGGTTTCGATGTTCAGTGTGGTCATGATGGTCATCCGTTGCACGTAGCGCGATTGACTGCTTTCGCGACTGATCCGATGTCGAACGCACGCCAGCGTGCGCAGACATGCTGATCGGGTCGCAGCAGATAGAAGGTGCCGGGACGCGCATCGAAGCGATGCGCGACGATGCCCTCGACGTCCTCGACCACAGTGATATCTGGCACACCCGGCAAGGCCGTCACCGCAGCGCCGCGCGGCACGACGATCACTGTGCGGACCGGAACCGCGAGCCGGGCAAGCGCGGCAAGCTGTTTGGCACACGCCGGAAGATCGTCGCCATGGTCGCAGAAATGCACGCCCGTAAAACCGCCATGGCTCGTCTGATGGAGGAACCACGCGTCGTCGCCTTGCACCTTGACGGGCGCGTCTGTGCAGACCGCGCCGGGCACCGTCGTGCAGCGGAACGCGGCGTCGGCGGCGTCGGGCGTGTTCAGCGTCGAGTCGCGCAAGACGGCGGGAACAGATAGACGCCCGCTGTTGACAATACGTCGCGCGAACGGGTAGTCCTTCGCGAGCTTCAGCGTCGCATCGCGGAACATCCGCGAAATCGCGCTCTTTGGTGTGATGAAGTCGGTTGCGCGCGACGAGTTCAGGATGTTCTCATCGGCCGCGTATTCGCGCTCCGATGCGTAGGTGTCTAGCAGCGACGGCGGTGCATTGCCGTTGACCACCAGCCGCAGCTTCCATGCGAGGTTGTCGGCGTCCTGTACGCCGCTATTCGCGCCGCGTGCGCCGAACGGCGACACGCCATGCGCCGAATCGCCCGCGAACAGCACACGACCGTGCCGGAAGCTGTCCATGCGCAGACACGAGAACGTATAGACACTGACCCATTCGAGTTCGAACTCGACGTCTTCGCCCAGCAATGCCTTCACGCGCGGAATCACCTTTTCCGGCTGCTTTTCCGCAACTGGGTCGGCGTCCCAGCCAAGCTGGAAATCGATGCGCCAGACGTTGTCTGGCTGACGATGCAGCAACACCGACTGATTGCGGTGAAACGGCGGATCGAACCAGAACCAGCGCTCGGTCGGAAATGGCGCTTTCATCTTCACGTCGGCGATCAGGAAGCGGTCCTTGAACGTACGCCCACGGCTATCGAGACCGAGCGCCTTGCGCACCGCGCTGCGCGAGCCATCGGCGGCGATCACGTATTGCGCGCGCATCGGATAGACGCCGTCCGGGGTTTCGATCTGCAATTCGACAAAGCCGTCGTGCTGCGTCAGACCGATGACGTTGCTTTTCCAGCGCATCTGCAGATTGGCGGTCTGCCGCGCGCGATCGGCCAGATAGCCTTCGACGTAGTACTGCTGCAAGTTGATGAAAGCGGGGCGGGCGTGGCCCGTTTCTGGCAGCAGATTGAACGTGTAGATCAGCTTGTCCTGCAGGAACACCTTGCCGACGTTCCAGCTCACGCCTTTGTCCACCATCTGCGCGCCGCAGCCGAGGCGGTCGAAAATTTCCAGCGTCCGCTTGGCGAAACAGATGGCGCGCGAGCCGCTCGACAGTGTGTCGTCGTTATCGACGAGCACGGTACGAACACCCTGCTGCGCCAGATCGATCGCGGCGCTCAGTCCGACAGGGCCCGCTCCGATCACGACCACCGGATACGTGGCAGGCGTGGCGGCATCGTGGTCGGCGGCTCGTTCGTAGTCAAACCGCATCGTTTGATAATCGATTTGCATTGTGTCTCCGTGTGCTGCGGGTCAACTAGATTAATCTATGGCAAGTATGTTTGCTCCTTGCTAATGTTTGTGATTTTATGCAGTTTTTGGCCGGCCCGAATCTGTGTTTACCCTAATGCGTGGGGTTAAGGCATGCCGGAGGGACCCGCGGAGCCGTGTGGCTGCGCGCTCAACGGCGGGGTCACCCGAGGCAAGGAGAGCGTCGGAATGAGCGAAAATCGTCGCGCGCCGATGGGTCGCGAGAGCGACCGTGACGCATGCAGCCGAGGCCCGGCCGTGCTTGCGTGAATGGATGTGTGATGCCCGCTACGAGTCTGGAAGTGACGGCTTCAGCAGCGACTTCTGGGCGCAAGAGGCAGATCGGCAATACGTTTGTGCGGCACCGGCTCCGACGACCGGTCCCAACCGATCGCTGCCCGATGACCTACCGGTAAATTACGGCCTTTGCGAACATCTGGCTGGTCAGGCGTCGTTGGGCATGCGGATAAAACTAGCATCGGCGACATCAGCGAGCGGGCGATGCCGGATTTGCACATCGTGACCCACACACTACACTGGTAGCATTGGTCCAAGCTGGCTTGGCCAGGCCCCAGCGCATATTGCATCCCGCTGACGGCTAGTCGCGCCGGCGTGGAGGACGGCGCTCACTGCGCCGACGTCGCGCTCGGTTGTCAATGCCGCCAAACTCAGCCACGCGCGAAACTCGATGCCCTTACCAGATGCACGTCCACCCTGGCATTGGCCGGGTATGCCGAAACGGATGGTCGGATTACGGTTAGAAGTGATACCACGTCAAGACCGCGCACCGCGCAGGCCCTGACAACTTCTCCTGCCGAGGGCAATCGCAATGCTTCCGCGTACGTGGTTGACCTTTTCAGCTGCCATCGCGCTTTTGCTCGCAATCCTCGGCTCGCTCTCTACACTTCAGCGCAACGCGATTTTCTCGGATCTTCTGCGCCAGCGCATCTCGGTCATTGCCCAGACAACCGCCTCTTCCTTTAAGCCTATCACCGACCTGGGAATCCCACTTTCGATGATCCGCAACGGAAGCGAAATCGTTGCACGTGCTCGGGAAATGGATCACGAGATCGCGGGCGTAGATGCACTGAGCCCGGATGGCGACGTGATCTTCAGCACAAGAAGCACGCTTCGCCCGCTACCTCCGCATGTTTTGCAGGTGATGAAGCTGTCGCGCAACAATCCATGGAACACGGAAACGTCGGACGAAATTCTCAGCGGCTTCAATATTGTGGGGGCGGACGACCGCGTGAATGGTGCCGTGGTCGTCGCCTACCCCAAAGCGCGCCTTAAAGCGGCCTCCATGTCCTTCATCGGCGGCATCGTAAGAACGGCGCTGCTGATCTGGGCCGCATCCTCGCTCATTGCGTTCCTGCTACTGCGCCCCATTCTCGCCGCGCCAGATCGAGCCGTTTTACACATCGAGTCGTTGTCACGGGGCGAGTTCGCGGCCGACAACACGTCGGTGACTCAAGCCGTGCCGGCCCTGACGTTTTGGCGCAACCTGTTTGGGCCTGAGATAGAACACCTCAGAAGCAACCTCGTTGAAGCAAAACGCAAATATGACCAGGCGTGTGAATCGCTTACTGCACTTTCGTCCGTCGAATCCAATGCCTCCAGTTCACCGGTTCATACGGGTGAAAGCCAGGAGGCGCGTTCGCAGGAATCCGTGGTTGCGTCCAGTTCTACTCGTTCGCTGGCACGTCGAATCGCCTCACGGCTGACCCTCCTCGCAGCCGTGTTCATTTTCGTTTCGGCGATGTTGCTTGGCAACACAATACTCAGCGCGGTCAACCATTCCATCGAACCCGAGCTTGCCGCCCGCAGCAACCTAATTGGCACCGTAGTAAGCGAGAATGTGCAACGCGCGGTGACTGCTGGCGTGCCTCTCGAACGTCTGGTGGGGGCGGAGCGATATTTTGGCGACATGCTTCAGCAACTTCCGGAAGTGGCTTATATCGCCATTGTCACGGGACACGTGGTGCTCGAAGCTGGGAAACGCATCGCCCCCGATCTCGCGCTGCGTCGTGAGCGCAAGGATGCCCGCAGCCATCCGATCGTCGTCGACGGCAAGGAGATTGCCTATGTCATCATCGATATTGATCCCGCTTTCATCGCCAGGAAGTTTCTCGATGTATTTCTCGACATGGGTGTCATCGTCCTTGCCGCAATATTACTGGCATTCGAGATCATGGTTTTGATGACCAGCCGGGCCTTAACAGCACCTCTCGACAGGTTGCAGCGGATTGCGGCCATGCAGGCGGTCGGGAATTTTTCGAAAAGGGCGAGTGTTTCCACCAGGAATTCGGTGGACCGCGCCGCGAGGAACCTGATCGAACGCGCCGAGGCGCTCAATGCGCGATTCGCGACTCTCCATGCGGCGATGTTGCACTCAGACAGAAGGCGCGCTCTGCTGGAAAACTTGCGCGAGCACTATTGTCTTTCGGAGAGAGGGCCAACAACCCTGCGCTTCTCTTATTTCACCGACTTGCGCCTAGCCCTGTTCCTCTTCGCCGCGGCCGACGAGCTACCGCTTTCCTTTTTGCCACTCTATACGCGGGCAGCCGACAATCCCTGGAAATGGGTAGATGAGAGTGTGCTGGTCAGTCTCCCGTTGGCAGGCTATTTGAGCGCAATCGTCTTCATCTCGCCTTTCGCAGCCCCTTTGGCACAGCGGTTGGGAAGGCGGATGCTGTTGTTTCTTTCAGCCATTCCTGTCTTTGCGGCGCATCTTCTCCTTTACTTCGCTACTTCCGTTCCAGAGATCGTCGCGGCGCGCACCATCATCGGGGCGGGATACGCACTGGTGACGCTGGCCTGCCAGGACTATGTCATCGACACAACTCTGAGAGAAGAGCGTGACCGGTCCCTTGGCATGTTTTCCGCAGCACTCTTTGGCGGCATTTTCTGTGGAGCGGCGCTCGGCGGCGTTCTTGCCGACAGGCTTGGGCCGTCGAATGTATTTCTCTTCAGCGCGACGCTGGTCGCTACATCGGCCATGCTGACGCTTTGGTTCGTCAAGCCTGTAGCCGGGAGCCACCAGGCGGATTCGCCGAAATCCTCGAAGATTCCAATCTTTGCGGCGCTTCGGGACACACACTTTGCCAGTCTCGTCTTTGGCGTGGCAATACCGGCCAACGTCTTGTTGCAGGCTTTCATTTGCTATCTTGTGACTTTGAGTCTCAGTGCGCTCGGTGCCCCGCCAGCGGATATTGGACGTACGCTAATGATCTATTTCATTGCGGTTGCAATCGTTGGCTCATTTGGCGGACGGGTAGCCGAGCGAGGCGTGCCGGTGACCTTGATCGCGCTGGCCGGAAGCCTCGTTGCCGGGCTTTCTCTTCTGCCTGTTGCCTTTGGGCCAGGCAAAATTTCGATGATCTTCGCCGTCCTTGGTGCCGGCTTCGGTCATGGACTGGTGCGTGGGGCGCAGGTTTCGGTTGCCATGTCGATGGCCGAAACCGACTTGAGACGTTTGGGCTCAAGCGTGGCGCTTGCGGCACTCAGAACAATGGAACGACTAGGAAGCATTGTGGGACTTATTGCGATCGCGGCACTTGCCGGAGAGGCCGGTTATGCGGTTGCCACTGCCACAGTCGCCTTCTGGTCGATAGCTGGTGGCGTTCTTTTTGCAATTTCCAGCCGGCCCAGACCGGCGCGTATCGATCGCGGGACGCCGACATCACTATAGCCGAGGCGGCCTTAGTCATTGTTCCATGATCCCTGGTCCCGAACCAATACAGGGAGATAGGATATGAAGATGCTTTTCAGTAGGGTCATTCTTCTGGTGCTCATTTGCGCCTTCTCCGGCGCGGCACATACGGGAGAAAAGAAGCGAATCCTTGGCGCGTTCTATGACGGTTGCGAGAATACATGCCAGGGATTCAAAGCCGAGATTGCGGAGAGCGGCTTCAATGCGGAGGTCACGGTTCTCGATCTGAAAGAGAACAAGTCGCAACTGCCGGAAGCCGTCAAGATGGCACGTGACATGAAGGCCGATCTGGTGGTGGTCTATGGAACCAACGCTACGCTTGGACTAATTGGCACACTCGACGATCGCGACGACCCGCGCTACCTCCATGACATTCCGGTTGTCTTCACAGTGGTGGCTGATCCCTTCGGCGCCCACATTGCTGAGAGCTTTGAGCGCAGTGGCCGGCCCAATGTGGCAGGAACGTTCAACAGGGTGCCGGAGGCCATGAACATCGACATCATCCGGAAATACGATCCGGCATTCAAGAAGCTCGGCCTCCTCTACAATTCCAATGAAAAGAACTCGGTCCTGAAAATGCAGGAGCTGAGCGTAGTCGCCCCGAAGCTGGGCGTGGAACTTGTGGCCCTCGAGATTGACCCTGGAAATTCGGGTGCGCCGGATCCGGCGTTGATTCCAGTTCGCCTTCGCCAGCTAAAGGACAAGGGCGTCAAATGGCTCTACGTGGGTTCAAGCGCATATCTACGCGCCAATGGAGAAGTGTTCACTGCCTCTGCGGTTGACAGCGGTATTGCGGTCGTAAGCCCCTATGAGGATCTCGTCCGCGACAAGCACGCCCTCCTGTCCATCGCGGCGCGGCTGGAGGATGTCGGCCGACTTGCAGCCGATCAGGCCTTGAAGATCCTTAGGGATGGCGCGAAACCCGGTGATCTCCCAGTAGTGCGGGCAACCAAGTTTGCGTACGTGGTCAATATGAAAGTGGCAAGGCAACTAGACCGCTTTCCCCCAATTTCGATCCTTCAAGGGGCAGAGATTGTAGGAAAATGAGTGCCCCGACAGTGGCAAGGCAAAACAAAAGGGCTCGCATTTCTGCGAACCCTTTTTGGTGGCCTGCGCTTATTAAGCGCTTGTGCCGACATCGAGCCCATCGGCCAAACATTTACCAGAGAGGCAGAGATCGGCATGCGCATCCCTTGAGCACGACCGTCAAAGGGGCGGTCACAAGGGCTTTGTCAGGTTGAGGGGAGGCGGCGGTAGAATGAAGTGATGAAGAAGACGAAATCGCTTTACCACGGTTACCGTTTCCCCGCCATCGTCATCAGCTGCGCGGTTCGCTGGTATTTCCGGTTCAACCTGAGCCTGCGCGATATCGAGGAGTTGTGCTCGAACGCGGTGTCGTGGTCAGCTACGAAACGATCCGTTGCTGGTGCGAGAAGTTTGGCGCTGGATTCGCCCAGCGCGCCAAAGCCGGACGGCGCAAGCCGGGTAGCACATGGCATCTGGACGAAATGTTCGTGACGCTGCGCGGCGAGCCGTATCTGCTGTGGCGAGCGGTCGACTAGCATGGTGCTGAACTCGACGTGCTGGTGCAAAAGCGGCGCGACAAGGCTGCGGCAAAGCGCTTTTTCCGGAGGGTGCTACGTTCAAACCCGGTGCCGCGCAAGATCGTCACCGACCAGCTACGCAGCTATCCAGCGGCAAAGGCAGAGATTCCCGAGCTTGTTCATGTGAAGCACGTTTTCGTCAAGGCGGCTGCACGGGTGAACAACCGCGCAGAGAACAGCCACCAACCGACCCGCAGGCGCGAACGGCAGATGTGTGGCTTTCGCGATGCGCGTCGCACGCAGGCGTTTCTCTCATGCTTCGGACCGATCCGGCAGCACTTCGCGTTGCCCAGACATCTGATGAACGCAGCATGTCATCGCGGAATGCTGCAGGAACGCTTCGCCAAATGGTATGACTGGACAGTCACCACCGCGGTATCTAACACTATCTGATAAGGATAACTATATTTTAAGGGCGTTTGTCGGTGGCACCCGTCAACTTGACAATGCCGTTTCATCCATTCTCCAACTCTTGCCGAGTGGGCGTTTGTGTCTGCGAAAGGCCTTCTCGAACAACGGCACCAGTTTGATCACCCAGCGATGCACGCTGGAATGATCAACCTCGAAACCCCGTTCGGCCATCATCTCTATATGAACGCGTCCCTTTGCGCTAGTTCTCGCTTGTTGTGACAGACAGGATCGGCTGCTGCTCTATATCCGGGCTTATTGCAGCCCAACAGGCTGCGGCCCCCTTGAAATCCGCTGGCCCGCGCCTCATTCTTCCAACGAGCTCGAAGCTCTGGAGATGATTCAGGCTTGGCGGGCCCCGGTCCTACCTGGCTTGAAAATCATCTAGCGGGCCTCCCACCGTCGTCATGGAGGCGGCGGGGTTAAAGTGAGTTTGCCAACTGCTTTAACCGAAGGGAGGCTGTGATGAAATATAGCGGAATTGACCTGCATTCGAATAACAGCGTCGTGACTGTGACCGATGAGGCGGACCGGGTGGTCGCGGAAAAGCGCATGCCTAACGACTTGCCAAAAATCCTTGCGTTTCTTTCACCATGGCGAGCGGAGCTGGCCGGCGTCGTGGTCGAATCCACCTTCAACTGGTACTGGCTTGTCGACGGGTTGCAGGAAGCGGGCTTCAAAGTGCATCTCGCCAATACGACGGCTATCAAGAAATACGATGGACTCAAACACAGCGGCGATGAGACCGATGCGCGTTACCTGGCTCACCTGCTGCGGCTGGGGATACTTCCGACAGGGACCATCCTGCCGCCACAACAGCGTGCCGTTCGTGATCTTGCAAGGAAACGGATGCAACTCGTACGAAGTCGCACCAGCCACATCCTCGCGGTCGAGAACATTACGGCACGCCAGTTCGGCAAGCGAATCACGAGCAACCAGGTCAAGCGACTGGACGGAGAAACCATCAAACAAATGCACCTGCCAGACGACATCGCACTCGCGGTTCAGGCCAACGTCGCGGTCATAACAACGCTTTGCACGCAGATCGACCTCCTGGAAAAACGTCTTCACGAAAAAGTCGCACCGAACCCTGACTACACGTTGCTGACGACGGTGCCGGGCATAGGTCAGACTCTTGCAACCGTCATTCTGCTGGAGGTGGGCACTATTGAGCGGTTCGCCAGCGCCGGCACCTTTGCTTCCTATGCGCGCTGCGTCGACAGCCAGCACATGAGCAACGGCAAGAAGAAAGGCGAAGGCAATACAAAGAATGGCAACCCGTATCTGTCCTGGGCGTTCATCGAAGCGGCCAACTTCGCGCTGCGCTATTGCGCTGAGGCCAAACGATTCTACGAGCGAAAGAAGGTCAAGACCAATACCATCCTGGCGCGCAAAGCTTTGGCGCACAAGCTCGCCCGCGCATGCTTCCACATGCTGAAGGAGCACAAGCCATTCGATATAACGCGCTGCTTTACGTAGAGCTAACGACGGCGGCCGCAAGCCTCATGTGATGACTGGTATTCAACCACTTTGGTTTGAATAGGATGCTGTGCCGCCGTCCCCGATATGCAGTAAAAGCGGATCGCCCGCAATGCGAGCCAGCTGTGGATTGGCGCCGACAACCCGGCAGCCCTTGCACTTGTGCGAACCCCATGGACGCATTGCGGTACCAAAGTTCTTCTGGGGTGGCGCAGCCACCAGGGCGACAGGCAACCGCAGTACGCCGATCGCTTGATCCTGATGGGTGTCTGGCGCGATCCGTCGCAAGCCAGGAATTGAAGAAACGGGCGCGCTCAGCTACTGCAATCAGGCATCGAACCCGGCTGCTGACAGCCGTGGGTTTTGCTTGCTCGCTTGACACGAACCCGCTAATGGGTGTCATCACACTCGATTGCTGCGCAACCTTTCGACGTTCACCCTGTGTCAAACGTTGATCTTCTACATCGCGTGAGTCATTCAGGCCGGTTTTACGCTCACATAGTCCTTCCGGTATGGCCGGTCATGGGCCAGTACGGCCCAGATCGTCCGCGCCATCTTGTTGGCCAGTGCGACTATCACGACATTCTTTGGCCGCCGCTTCTTCATCTGCTCGAGCCACTCACCTGGCTCCTTTGCGTGCTCAAGGACGCTACGTGCACCGTGGATCAGCAGTGTGCGCAGATACGTGTCCCCCCTCTTGCTGATCCCGTGCAGATTCACTTTGCCGCCCGAACCCGTCTGCCTCGGTACGATCCCAACCCACGCGGCAAACTCCCGCCCCGAACTGAACGCTTTCGGGTCGCCCATCATCGCGACCGCCGCTGTTGCCGTCAGCAGTCCGACGCCGGGGATCTCGCCGATTGCCTTTACCGATTTGTCTTCCTTCTTCCACTCGCTCATGCGGCGCTCAATCTGTGCTATCTGGTCGTCCAGCTTCGCCAGTCCGTTCCACTGCTCGCGAAACGTGTCAATGATCACAGCAGGCAGATGCTCGGCGATCCGTTCGAGCACCACCGGTATCTCATTGTCCAGCTTGCTCCGGCCCTTGCTCATCACTTCGCCGTATTCCGTCAGCAGTCCTCGCAGGTTATTGATCTGCATCGTTCGGAACTTGATCAGTTGCTGCCTCATCCGGTGCAGCCCAAGCATCGCCTGCTGCATCTCGGTTTTTACCGCGACCGGCTTGCCTGGCTGCTGCACCGCCAGCCAGATCGCCCGGGCGTCCGCCGCATCGTTCTTGTTACGGATGTTGAACGCCTTCACGAACTCCCCAGGCATCAGCTTCACCTCGTGGCCCATCTTCGTCAGTTGCCTGGCCCAGTGGTGCGCACCACCGCAAGCTTCCATCCCGATCAGGCACGGCGCACGGTTCGCGAAGTGCTCAAGGAACTTTGCCCGCTTGACCGGCTTGTTCACAATCTCGCCGGTTTCCTGATCGATGTAATGCACCTGGAACACGTTTTTCGCGATGTCTATACCGACTGCTGTACGATTCACCACTGGATCCTCCGGTTGCCTTGGAAAAATCTCTATTTTCCACGTGGGCACATCGATGCCGTTGGCCCGTGAGGATCCACCTTGCTTTGCTCACTCGGCCACGGGGTGGGACGCGTTCATTTCATTCCTCCAGATGGCGTAGGCTCAGCGGGTAGGCGACATACCACCGCACACACAGCAGGATCACGTCCAGCGGATAGTGCAGGCGTTTGAGTACCTTCGCTACGCCGGCAGGTAGGGCTTTTCTCGCAGTCGCCTTCTTCATATCACGCTTCACTTCAGGAAAATGTCCGCCTGGATTTTACTCCTGCACCCTTAGCGCGACACAACCCGCCGAGATCCAGATCCCTGCGGCGAAGACTGTCAAGGTCACGGCGGGCAAGGCATTCAAGGAAGCGGTGACTCGCCATCGTCAACGCCTTTTCGTTGCCCGCCTAGTTGGCCCGCTTGGACGCAGTACAGTCGACGCCAGCGGAACCGGTATTCTTCAGCGTAAGCATAAGCCTGCTTCCTTTGGTTGCCGTGATGATCTGTCCGTAGCTGACGGTCGGTATAAACTGAATGTCTGGCGCAACTGCCACCGGAGGATTCTTTGTTCCGTCCACGGTCAGATCAAGCTCCACTGTGATCGAGTCAATAGCGACGCCAAAGTCCTGCTTCCGTGCCGCCATATTCTTCCTGGCACTGCAAAGGCCCTCCAAAACCTGCTCCAGGGCGGTCGGAATATCAACTGACCTACCGGGTGGAATCGGCGGCGTGTTACAGCCGACGAGCAGAAATGGCAAGATACACAGGGGAAGATAGAGGTGGGCGCGCATCAAGATCCTCTCGTTGGCCGCATAAATTGCCACTATTCACCTGCCTCGCGCCCGGTACTGTTCGCTGCCGTACAGACGCCATAGGAGGCTGAACGCGAACTGCGGTTTCTCCCGAGGGCGATTCACCTGCTGTTAAACAGCTACTATGGATGAACAGCCTCATTAGCTAACCCATGCAACAACGACGACGGAGGTAGCGATGAACAGAAGAGGATTTGTACAGAGTGGCACAGTGCTGGTTGGCGCGGGTCTTGCGCTCATAGTCTCCCTGGGGGCGGTAAGCGATGCCACAGCCAACGAGCCCAACGATTCGAAGCGGCGGGAGATCGATGCAAAAGTCCATGGAACCTTGTCGAAGCTGTACGCGAACGTCAAGGGTTCCAGGGAACTGGTCGACAAGGCGAACGGTGTGCTGGTGTTCCCATCGGTGATCAAGGCTGGCTTCGTCGCCGGTGGCGAGTACGGCGAAGGCGCATTGCGCGTTGGCGGGAAGTCCGTTGGCTACTACAGCACCGCATCGGGGTCATTTGGCCTGCAGGCGGGTGCTCAATCGAAGGCCGTCATCTTCCTGTTCATGACACATGATGCGCTCAACAGCTTTCGCCATTCCAAAGGCTGGTCGGTCGGTGGAGAAGGGTCGGTCGCGCTGTTGAAGGTCGGTGCGAACGGGGCGCTCGATACGACAACGGCAACCGCACCAGTCAATGCGATCGTGCTGACCAATGCCGGTCTGATGGGAGATTTGTCGCTTTCAGGAACCAAGGTCTCGCGACTAAAAATTTGAGTGCAGCGATGGCCGCGTTCGTTTTTCGAGGCTTCGGTCAGCTTCGTGAGCCGAATGCGGCTTGCCGGTGCGCAGGCTACGCTTGTTCAACACGGCTCCTCCTTATCAAAAGGATAGGTGTCCATTTTTTCGGGTCAACTCCACATAGACCAGACCCCGGATCGCCGCGTAGAGTCCCCCGAGCCAAATGAAGTCGCCGACCGCCGCACAGCCGATTTGAAATTCAGATCGTTTCATTAATGTCCCCCGGCATTCGCGCAGTTGACTTTCAGTTTAGGATGACAGACGCCACCGCGGAAGCGAAGGAGTCATCGGATGCCTGGTTTGATTCGGGCATGAGCTGGATTCGTTGCTCTCAGTCGCCAGCCGGGCATGGCCGGGGCCGGTCGCTCCTTGCATGGACCAGCTACCGGAGCTGCGCTTCCTACGACGCGACCTGGCCCTATTCTTCCTGGTCTGGACAACCCGGGGAGGGTTCGTGAGACCAAGGTCGTATTGTCTGTTGTCGGGAGAGGACCCATTGTAGCGATGGCGAGACCGATTCGAGAGGTCTGGAAAATCTCTGGATGAAACTCGGCGGCCACGATTCATTTACAACACACCCGGTCGCACATCTGTGTCAATAGGCGACTCGCAGACGAGGGCTACGATCGCACGGATAGCTTGCAACGCTATGACGCTATCCCGAGATCGCTATATTCTGGCACTCGCAATCGGCTAAGGGTTGGCGCAGAGGGCTTCGGTCGGGCGCTGTAACGGCAACGTTGTTGGCTGCGCAACTTCGAGCGCGCTCTCTGTCTCTTGTGCTCGATTGCCGTACGCGCTGCCAGTTGCGCGTGCGGCCTTTCCATCGGAGCGGATTGCGCTACGTTGCTGCCTCGTAGAGCGCCGCGCGTCGATCCAGAATGCCCTGATCGAGGTTGGCATGACGCTGCGCCGGCGTCACGACCCGGATCGCGCTGTGACGATGTTCATGGTTGTACCAGCGCACCAGTGCGCCCACCCTGGTGCGCGCCGCGAACAGGGTATCGAACGCCTTGAGCGGGTAAGCAGGCCGGTTGCTTGAGGGTCTTGAGCAGGCCCGACAACGCCGCGCCGGACGTGAGGTCCGTCAGGACACTCGTCAGGGTGCGCGGCACACCAAGCAGGAATGTCGCGCCGCTGACCAGAAAAGCAACTCGCAATGTCGGCAGGACAAGCGGCAGACAAGCAGCAGGGGCGACACACGGCTCGCGACATCAAATACTGAGTTGCAAATGCTGGTGGCCTTTGATCGTATATGAGACCAAAGTCCAATTGTTTAGCGTGGGACCAGGTCCAATAGTGAAGCGATACGGGCTCAAAGGGCGCGCTTTTCGTCTGAAAGATCTCGCAGGGCAACATGGGGGATGTGATAGTTGAGGGCCCCGAGCAGATGAAAAACGTTCGCAAGGGCGATTGGATCGAGGTCGTGCACACGGAAGCGGTTGTGATATCCGTCACATTCGGCACGAACAAGTAAGCCGGTCGACGAGTCGAATGCTTTCATAATCGACGGGCCTGGCAGCGTGGTTCTGTTTCTGCAAGCATGGCCATGGACATGACATGGTTTGTTGCTGACAGATCCGCGAGGCGACCTGCCGGGAGAATAGTTATGCCGCTCACACCGATTACCCAACGGGTGCTGTCCAGACAACTACTCGATGTACTGATCCGCGCTGGGCTCATTGCTGTTCTGGCCATTTTCTGTTTCAGGATCTTCGTCCCGTTCCTGAACCTGATGGTGTGGGCGCTGATCCTCGCGATCACGCTGTATCCTCTCCAGGTCAGACTGCGGGGGCCGCTCGGCGATAGGGATGGCCTGATCGCCTCACTGATTATCCTCCTCGCGTTTGCCGTCATTCTCGTGCCGACGTATCTGCTGGGGGTCGCAGTGGCCAATTCGCTTGAGCGCGCAATGGCCATATTCAGAAGTGGCAGTTTCCAGATTCCGCCACCCGCCGAATCCGTCGCTGCCTGGCCGCTGGTCGGCCAGCGGGTTCACGACTTCTGGGCGCAGGCCTCGACCGATCTCACCGGTCTCGTGCACAGGTTCGCACCTCAGCTCAAGGAAGCCGGCCTGGCGTTGCTCGGCACGGTCACCGGTCTGGGTGCAGGGCTGCTCATCTTCTTCGTCGCGCTGATCGTCGCGGGCATTCTCATGGCGCATGGAGAGAAGGGTTACGCGAGTGCAAAGCAGATTGCCTCGCGCATCTCCGGCCCGGAGAGCGGCCCGCAGATCGCCGATCTGTGCACGTCGACGATTCGCGCGGTTGCCCAGGGCGTGGTCGGTATTGCGTTCATCCAGATGTTGCTGATTGGCATCGCGTTCATCGTCATGGGCATTCCCGGCGCGGGTCTGCTGGCGCTCGCCGTGTTGCTGATCGGCATCATGCAGTTGCCGGCGACGCTCATCACCGTTCCCGTGATCATCTTCGTGCTTGTCACCGAGGGCGTGAGCGCGGCGACGGTCATCTTCTCGGTGTATGTGTTCGTCGCGGGTCTCGCCGATAACGTGCTGAAGCCATTGCTGCTAGGCCGGGGCGTCGCGGTGCCGATGCCTGTGGTGCTGATCGGCGCGCTCGGGGGCATGGTGACGGGCGGCGTCATTGGCCTGTTCATCGGCCCCGTGGTGCTCGCGGTCGGGTATCAGCTCTTCTGGCGATGGGTGAGAGACCAGCCGCAACCCGAGCCGGCCCAGGAACAGAGGCGGCGTTGAAGCTGCAGGGATGGTGCCGTGTCGCCTTTCATGCGCCCGTACGGTATGGCGGTACTGCTTGGAGCAGGTTGCCTGAGCGGATGCATGAGTGTCGGACCGGACTTTCAGCCACAGCATGAGGCCTGGAGCAAGCACTGGAGCAGCGCATCGCTCGGGCAGGTCACGCAGCAGGCAACGCAGCCTGACGTCCGCCAATGGTGGCAGATTTTCGGGGACCAGAACCTCGAACGCCTGATTGCCGAAGCAGATGCCGACAACGGCGATCTGAAGATCGCCGGCCTGCGCGTCCTCGAGGCCCGCGCGCAGGTCGGCGTCGCGCTTGCGGGGCGCTATCCCCAGGTGCAGCAGGCGAATGCGGA
This sequence comes from Paraburkholderia aromaticivorans, assembly GCF_012689525.1. Taxonomy (NCBI): domain Bacteria; kingdom Pseudomonadati; phylum Pseudomonadota; class Betaproteobacteria; order Burkholderiales; family Burkholderiaceae; genus Paraburkholderia; species Paraburkholderia aromaticivorans. Next base: position 1,573,923 of record NZ_CP051514.1, on the reverse strand, counting down.
CGTACTGTACTCGGCGCGCAAGCGCTCGGATGGATTCAACCCGCGCTCGGGCGGGTATTGGCAGTACGGCGCGGGTTTCAGTATCGGTTGGGAATTGGATTTCTGGGGGCGTTTCAGCCGTGCAGTCGAGTCCGCAGACGCTGCGTTCTTCGCCGCGCAAGCCAACCACGATGCCGCGCTGGTCCTGTTGCACGCGCAGGTCGCAGATACGTATTTCACGCTGCGCACCGCCGAGGCACGGCTGCGCATTGCGCGTGAGAACGCCCAATTGCAAAAGCGCAGCTACCAGATCGCGCAAAAGCTCTTCAAGAGTGGCGAGACCGATGAACTGGATCTCCAGCAGGCAAAGACACAGTATCTGGGTACCCTGAGCAGCATCCCCGATCTCGAAAGCCAGATCGTGCTATCGCGTCACGCACTGTCCGTGCTGATGGGACGACCGCCTGGCCCGCTGCCGGAACTCGACCTACAGTCCGGCAAAGAAGGCGTGATTCCGCTGGTGGGCCATGCCGTGTTGCAGGACGTGCCAGCCGATCTGCTATTGCGTCGCCCCGACGTTCGCGCCGCAGAGTATCAGATGGCCGCGCAGTCGGCACTTATCGGTGTGGCGAAGGCTGATCTCTATCCGTCCGTGTCGTTGCTGGGCTCGCTTGTGTGGAGCGCGAGTTCGCTCACCGGCTCACCGAACACGCTAGCCCTGGTCGCGGGCCCAAGCATCACCTGGAACGTGTTCGATCACGGCAGGATCACAAACAACGTGCGCGTGCAGGACGCCCGGCTGCAACAGTTGACCGTCGCTTACCAGAACACCGTGCGCGAAGCAGCGCGCGAGGCCGATGATGCCGCCACGGCGCTGATCGCCGCGCTGCAGCGGGACACCATCCTGAACGACGCGCAAGGCGCTGCGCGCCGCTCTCTCACGCTCGCCAATACGATCTACCGCGAAGGGTATTCGGACTTCCAGCGCGTACTCGATGCGCAGCGTGCGCTGTTCGCACAGCAGGACGCCTACGTCGTCAACCGCAGCAATGCCGTAGGCAGCCTGATCGCCCTGTACAAGGCGCTCGGGGGAGGCTGGTACTCGGAGCAGCCGCTCGTCGACCCGGCGACCCGCGCGCAGATGCAGCAACGCACCGACTGGGGCGACCTGCTGAAGGAGGCGAGCGCGCCGTCGACCGCCGCCAGCCCGTCCGAAGGTCCGTCCCGATGAGCGATACGCCTGAACCTACCAATGGCACGCCGACGCGGTCGTCGGCACCGGCCGCTGATCCATCGGGCAAGGCGGTGAAGTGGGTTGTCTGCCTGATCGTCGTGAGTTTGATCTGGTATCTGCTCGCCGACCGCTTTACCCCTTATACGCATCAGGCGCGCGTGCAGGCCTACGTCGTCCCGGTCGCCGCGGAAGTCTCGGGACGGGTGACGCGCGTCCTCGTGCACAACAACGAGGAAGTCAACGCGGGTGATGTGCTCTTCGAAGTCGATAACGACCAATACCGTATTGCCGCAGATCGCGCGCGGGCCGATCTCGAGTCCACGCGCCGTCAGGTGGGCGCTAGCACGGCCGGCATCGATTCGGCGCTCGCATCGCTACGGGCGGCGATCGCGAACGAGGTCAAGGCGCGACAAGACAGCGAGCGCCTCGAACGGCTATACCGCGAAGACGAGGGCACGGTCTCACTGCGACGCCTCGAGGTGGCGCGAGCGACGCACGAGCAGGCCCAGAGCCAGGTTGCCGCAGCGCGTGCCGAAGTGGAGCGCGCACGCGAGCAGCAGGGCGGCAGCGAGGCGGAGAACGCGCAGTTGCGCAGCGCGGCCGCCACCGTGGAAAAGGCAGAACTCGACCTGGCCAACACGCGGATAAAGGCCCGCTCAGGCGGCGTCATCACCGACCTGCGTGCCGAAGTCGGGCAGTTCACCGCAGCGGGCAACCCGGTCATGACACTGATCGCGATTCGCGACGTTTGGATCAGTGCTGACATGACCGAGAACAACCTCGGCCATCTCCAGCCGGGCACCCCTGTGGCCATCGCGCTGGACGCGCTGCCGGGTGAAGTCTTCGAGGGGCGGGTTCGCAGTATCGGCTACGGTGTGAGCGTGGGCCAAAGCACGCCGCCTGGCACGCTGCCCACGGTGCAAAATAGCCGCGACTGGTTGCGTCCCGCTCAACGCTTTCCGGTGATCGTTGAGTTCGAACCGGATGAGCGCGCGCGTCTACACAATATTCGTGTTGGCGGGCAGGCCGAGGTAATGGCGTTTCCGGGTCAGGGCAATCCGCTCAATCCGCTGGGCCGCGTGTTTTTGCGCGTGCTGAGCTGGGTCTCCTACCTTTACTGACTGCGTCAATGGAAAACAGGCTCCAGCCTCCCGGTAGGCGTATATTGCGCGTTGCCACAGGGACGGCACTCTGTCTCGCGATCAGTTTCGCGCTGGACCTATCGATCCCCGTCGTCGCGCCGGTGTTCGCCGCCTTTCTTCTCGCGACGCAAAACCGGCCACTGTCATTCAAGGCGGGCGTGGCTTTCGCGCTGGTCGTGGCGTTGACCACAGGCAGCGGCCTGCTACTTGTTCCGCTGCTTCGTCATTACGCGTTCGCTGGCGTGATGATCACTAGCCTCATGCTCTATCTCGCCTTTCGCTACGGACTGCGCGGCGGGAACAATCTGGTCGCGACCTTCCTGGTGGCCGGGCTGACGATGATCTCGGCAGCGGGTACGGCTGACTTCCAGTTGGCCGTGACGGTCGTCGGCGCCTTAGTGAAGGGGCTTCTGCTTGCCGTGTTGGTGTCGGCCCTGACTCACCGACTGTTTCCCGAACCCAAGAGCGCGCGGCCACAGCCTGCCGCGCGGGTGATACCCAACGAACAGGCCTCACGCATCGCGCTACGAGCCGCGCTCGTGGTGATGCCGGCCTACCTGCTTGCGATGGCCGATCCCGCGGGCTACATGCCGATCATCATGAAGTCCGTCAGCCTCGGCAGACAGAGCTGCACAACGACGGCGCGCAGCGCAGCGCGTGATCTCATCGGATCCACGCTGCTAGGCGGCCTGCTCGCGATCGCGTTCTGGTTTGCACTCAGGCTCTTTGTACATCTTTGGATGTTCTTCCTGTGGATGCTGCTGTTCGGCCTGCTGGTGGGACGCAGGCTTCATGGCATCAGTCCGACGCATTACTCGCCGGGTTTCTGGCTGAACAGCCTCGTTACCATGATCATCCTGCTCGGCCAGTCGGTGCAGGACAGCGTAGCAGGCAAGGATGTCTACACCGCATTCGCGGTGCGTATGGGGCTCTTTCTGGCCGTGACAGTCTACGCGTGTTTGATGCTTCTGATTTTCGAGCAACGGGGCGGCGTGCGATGACGCTTCCCGTTGACATGCCCCAGCCGCGCAGACTGGAGTCTTTCCCGATGATGTTTTGCCAAAAGCGATCCAGCTCAATCTGTGAGGTAACGGCAATGCGAAAGGAGACAAACGATACCGTCGTCCGCGTGCGGGCGCGCGAGGTCTTGCGGGAAATGGGCTGGACTCTCTGGTACCTGCGTTCGATCCTGGTCGGCCTTCTGGTGTTGTATGTTCTGCTGACGGTAGGAATGTACTACTTCGGCGGCCCCGTCGAGACGGCGAACCGGACGCCCTCGCCGATGGGGGAAACCGTGTACTTCTGCGCGATCACGGCCCTGACGATCGGGTACGGCGACGTGGTGCCGACCTCGACGTTCGGCCGGATCGATGCGATCTTGCTCGGCCTGATCGGCGTGGTGTTCACGGGGTTGATCGTCGCAGCAGCCGTCAGGGGTGTACAGGAAGCCGCGCGCCGGGCGGGCGCAGAAAATTAGCGGGATCGGAAGAGACACTGGCGTACGAGCAGATGCAGGGAAGCAACCAGACGTCGCAATTGACAGGAGTACGTTGTACAGGACCAACATCAGTCCGTTCGCGCTTTACTCTCCGCTGCCGTTAACGGGATGTCCATACTGCGCAGTGCCTGCTGGAACCGTAGTGACGACACCGGCGATTCTGTTGCAATAATGCGGGCGCTATGATGCGCGGAACAACACGAACGAATGAAAGCTCGATGAAGATGTTGAATCCGGCGGTGGCCCAAGTGTCAGACCGAGTTGGCCTCAGCGAATGCGATGCATCAGTTCGATCCCGGAGATCGTAACGGTGGAGTCCCTGAAGCGTTTAAAGCCGAGCATGACGTCCACCCGCGATTTGACGTTGCGATGATTCCGGTCGATCCGGTTTTCAGGTACTTGGACGATTTCAGCGCTATCTCTTCAGGCAGAAGTCCTTCTACTTTCATCTCGCGCGCCGCACGATGGGACGCTGCTTAGGCGACGACTACGGTGCTCCCTTAAGTGGACACACATTCGCTCGGGACCAGCAGCGGCGTGAGTGGAGGCCGACGCGATTGGAGATGGCGGACGCGGCTCACCGGCAAGCGGGGCTTTCTGAAGGGAGGAATTTGAACGTCAGCGTTCTGAGTGGGAGACCGCCGCGTTGTGGATCGAGACTAACGCGGACAGTCTGCTGCCCGAGATGGGTTAAGCCAACTTCAAAGATCGATACAGTTCAACGCTGCGATCGCGCAAAACCGTCGCCCCTTGTAAATCGTTCAATGAATCGGGTCCCGGGTGTTGAAGAGACTATGCGAGTCCATCCAGTCGTACGATTCGTTGCTGCGCGCCCACGCCCAGTTCCTTGCTGTCTCACGTTTCTTGCCGACCGCCTGTGCGACCTCGTCGGAGGGTGAACCTCCGTCGTACTTGTCGTTCGTGCGCTCAGCGGGGCCGATGTTTCTGGATTTCGATGAGTCGTAGTTCATTGCGGTTCCTGTTTGAGATTGTTGTCAACGCGTATCAATCCTGCTCCACCAGCTCGTCGTGCATCGACGCGGCGAGAAGCTCGGCCAAGCGCTCAAGCGCTGCGACTGAGCCGTGCACTGTGCGGTACTCCTGACGTCCAATCTTCGCGTCAAGAACCACCGTCATGCCCGATTTCCGAGCCAGGTCGAGGATGTCCATCTGATGCTCCACATCGTTGAATCATGCGATTCTGTTAGCACTCTGCTGCGCGTGAGCGGCTTGTCCACAGAGTCGATTCTAAGCACTATGCGCTGGGCATCAACGCAACCACGGTGAATTCACAGTTTTCAAAACGACAACAATAGAGACGGCGACCGGATACTGCCAGGTCCCATCCGCATTCCGAATACGATGAAATACAAATCGTCGGAAGATTGACCGCGAGGTTAATCCGCGATTGCGTCGGCCACGCGGACCCGATTGCAGGCAACGCAGGTTCAATGCTGCGCCAGGTCGGCAGGCGGACGGGTTACGGATAAAAATGGCGATCTAGCCAAACGTGAATGCATAGGCGCTCACGCCTGGATCGAGAAATTCGACGGCGAATGTCCGATCCCGTATCGGCCCCGTCTGACGCACCAACTGATATAGACGCACGCTTTTCACGGTCCCGCTGCCGTCGGCTGCGATGTCGGCGCCATGCGATGCGCCCGGCGGCAGACCGTCGATCGTGACGCTCAACCGGACAGGCTTGCCATCTGGAGCGGGCTCCAGCACCAGATGCAGGTCGCACGCAGCGAAACCGCGGGGCTCGCGCGGCAGCAGATGGCGAATTTGATGGTCGGTCGCGACGTGTCCGATATGTTCGCCGACAAGATCACCGTGCCTGCCGACGCGCCGATCGCATTGAAGGTAGAAGGCCTCGCGGTACCGGACTGGGTGGAAGATCTGAGCTTCGAGATGCGCGCCGGCGAAGTGATGGGTTTTGCAGGCCTCGTCGGCGCGGGCCGTACCGAAGCGTTCGAAGGGCACTGTCAAGTTGCTGGAGATGGGGCGGTAGAATGAAGCGATGAAGCAGACGAAATCGCTTTATCACGGCCAGCGTTTCACGCTCTCTCACTGTCTGCAGAGGTTCAGAGGCACTAATGGTGCACGTCGTCCGCTCTTTCTCACAAGCCATGGAGGAAATGTTTTGACTGGCTACGTTAGCTCCTCAACTGAGTTCGCTCACGAATTCCACAGCACGTGGCCACTCCCCGAACCCCGAGGCAGGGTTGAGATGGCCGACAGCGCCGACGTCAACTAAACGGCTGCCCCAAGCGTTCGCCAGTTGTGTGACCTGTTCGATTCGCGCGAGCGGGTCATTCGTACTGGCCGCCACGATGCTCGGAAACGGTAGCCTGGTTCGCGGCGTAGGCAACCAACCGTGCTGACGCAAGACATCCATCGTCGGATAGCCGTCCGGCAGCGGCGATTCGAAATCCGGCGGCGCCGCGAGCAGCGCGCCCTTGATTTCGCGCTGATGATGTTGCGCCCAGTGCGCAGTGATCATCACCCCGGCACTGTGCGACACGAGCACCACGGGGCCGGTGATGCTGGCGAGTGCCTTGTCGAGCGCCTCGATTCGGGCTGCGCAACTGAGCTTGTCGTGCTCCAGCGGCGGTACCGCGCGCACATTGGGCAGCTTGCTTGCGAGTATCGTCTGCCAGTGATCCTCGACGTGGTCCCGTAGGCCGGGAACGATCAATATGGTTGGTGGCGAAGAAGACGTCATTGGCCAGGGTCCGTGAAAAATATCAATTGGGTATGGGCTGGTCGCGCACTCCGTCGAGGCGGTGATCTTCTACGACACACTGCGCTACGGCATGGAATATGTAGATCCCGGCGCTGCGTACTACGAAGAGTGCTATCGGCAGCGAGTCCCGAACGACTTGACTCGACGTGCCGAATCACTGCGCTACGTTTCGCAGGACAAACAGCCTGGCACACTCAAATCACGAAAATGGAGGAGCCTGTAGTTTTTCGAGCCTCCAGGTCCTGATGTGCCTGCACCGCGTCCTGCAAGGCGTACCGCTGATTAATCTCGATGCGGATGCGGCCTGCCGCCACATGGCCGAATAGCTCATCGACCAGTTCTGCCTTTTCGACCGGATCGGCAATGTAGTCGGCAAGACCCGGGCGGGTCAGGTACAGCGAGCCCTTGCGGGCCAGAATTTGTGGATCGAACGGCGGGATTTTGCCGGAAGCGGTGCCGACGCAGACCATTAGGCCGCGGCGCTTGAGGGAGTCTAGCGAGGACATGAAGGTATCCTTGCCCACGCTGTCGAAGACTACGGACACGCCCACTCCGTTGGTGAGTTCCCGCACGCGCTTGGCCACATCCTCATGACTGTAGTTGATCGTGTGATCACAGCCGTGAGCGCGCGCCACCTCGGCTTTAACGTCAGTCGAAACCGTGCCGATCACCGTCAGCCCGAGCAATTTGGCCCACTGCGAAACGATCAAGCCAACACCGCCTGCTGCGGCATGAAGCAGCACGGCGTCCCCCGCCTTGAAAGGGTAGATTCGGCGCACCAGGTAGGCGGCGGACAAGCCCCGCATGGTCATGGCCGCCGCAACCTCGCAACTGATCGCCTCCGGCAGCTTGATCAGCAGCGCGGCAGAAATCAGCCGCTCAGTGCTGTAGGCGCCCAGCGTGTTGATGAAGCCCGTGTAGGTCACACGGTCGCCGACCGCCAGATGGGTCACGCCGGCACCGATGGCCTCGACCACACCGGCTGCCTCGTTGCCGAGGCCGCTGGGGAGCGGAACCGCGTAGGTACCTCCGCGGAAGTAGGTGTCCGCAAAGTTAAGACCAACTGCCACGTGCCGGACGCGCACCTCTCCCGGTCCCGGCTCTCCAACGTCAACGTCCTCAAAACAAAGAACCTCGGGACCGCCGGTTTCGTAGAATTTAACGACTTTCGCCATGTTGTCTCCTGATATACGTTGACTGCCGCAGTTTGCCTGCGGCTCGCTAGCGCTTACTTCACCCTTGATATGTCAATTCGCCACATAGGCTTCAGGTCGGCTTGCGCAGGAATCCCTGGTTGCCACCGTTACGATTGGGCGCGAAGCCATTGGCCTGAAGCGTCTCGTCCGCCGTGTCGTAGAAGACCCCAATCTTCATGATCTCCCGTGCCTGCTTCGCTGTCGCTATGGGGCGGCCAAATTCGCCTGCGATACGCACCAATTGCTTAATCTGCTCGACGGAGCTCATCTTGCCCGTGCGGGTCTGATTCCAGAGCACATCCTCGATGCCGCACCGCACATGCAAGCCCAAGGCAATGCCGATCATGTTGACCGGCAGCACATTTAGCACCGAACTCTCCACCGTGACCACCGCGCCGTCGGGCGCGGCGCGCAGGAAGTTAGCCAGGTTGTAGATATTCGCTTGATCCATGCCGCCGCTGATAGCTACCCAGTTCATCACCAGTGGCCCCTTGTAGATGCCACGGCGAATCATCCGCTCAATCGTTTCAAAGCTGTTGATGTTGTAGCACTGAAACTCACTTTGGATTCCAGCGGCTGTCAGGCGTCGAATGTGCTCTTCGGCCCAGCTGGGATTCGAGGGCACGATCATGTCCTTGTAGGTCGCATAGAGGTGCGGGAATCCCCGTGAAACTCCCTTGAAGTCGTCTATACCGGCATGCTCTGTCACATTCATCTGCGTAGTGTTGACGGTGACAGTCACCTGGTCGGGCTTCGGATCGAGTTCGGCCAGCATATGCCGCGTGTCATCGCTTAGCCATTGGGCGGCCTGGCCCTCGGATTCAGGCGCGAAGCTGATGGAGCCGCCCACCTGAATGACCATCTCGGGTACGCGAGCGCGCACCCCGGCGATTAGCTCATTGAACATGGACAGGCGCTTGCTGCCCTTGCCATCGGCTTCGCGCACATGCAGATGCAGCACGGTGGCGCCGGCTTCGTAGCAATCCACCGCCTTCTGGATCTGCTCCTCCATTGTGACGGGGATATCTTCCGGGAAGTCTGAGGGAATCCAGCCCGGCGCATAGGGAGCGGCTGTGATGATCAGGGGCTGCTGGTTCTCAGGATACAGGTGGCCGTCAAGGAAGTTCATGATGGATCTCCAAGTGGAAATGTGAATATTGAGAATGTCGAACCGGATGAGAAAGCTTTAGATCCCCATCTTCTTTAAGCGGTTGTTGTCTGAGTGTCTGAGGCGACCAGTGAATCATCTGGCCTGACTCCACTTCCTGCTTTACATTGCATGCCTTGCGCTTGACTTTTCATGACAGTAATCCGCTGACGCAGGCGCGCCGGATCATCGACTACCGCATCCACGATCGCCGACGGCAGGACAAAACGGGATCAAGTGCACAATATGCAGGCCAATTGGGTTCATTGTCGGCGCCTGTCTTTCATCGGGGTCCTGATGAACCCCAGGCTTGCCGCGCGATCGTGGCTGCTGTTTATCGTTTTCCGCCGGAATTGTGTAGTTCAGGCATAGCGATAGAGTCGTCGTTCAATTCGAGGCTCCGGTTGTCATGACCACGATCCCGCGGCGTGATGTCATGGTGGGGCGGCATCACAATGCCGGTCATACACACATAGCAAAGCGCGTCATGAGTCATTGGAGTGAGATTCCCCCTCGGGACAAACTCCGACGCAATCCGCGCCGCAATCCGTCGAGTGGCATGAGTTTTGTTCACCAATATCTTCGCAATCGGAAGCGTCGACAGCATTGAAATCCCTCCGTTCATTGACTTCACATCGGCCGCAGCAGTGCTAGGCCACTGTGATCCGCAGTGTATCTCCGCAAACAAATAATGTCGACAAAAATTAGGAGGCGGAGTCTGTCGCTGGGTGTGGCAGACGGCTGTTGACTCCGTCGGCACGAATCTGGGGTTCCGAGCGCGGTCGCTTGTCGCGAAGCCATATACCGTTCTGCCTGCCAGGTCGACTCGGTATAAGTATTAATGTCGACATCAACAATTTTAGAGGATGATCGGTATTGTCAGTGTTCCGTCGGCAAACAGGGCCGTTGCAGGAAGGCCCCGGAATCGTCGGGTGATCGTCAAGTCACGCACCCCGTCCAAACTAGCGGGAGGATCTTTCGCTACAAGGACCTGCGCATGCGCCGGTTGCGACGGAAGTGGGGCGGCGACGTCGCCGCGCCATTCGGTAACAGGCAGGTATCCGGCCGGGCTCGCTCGGTCATCATAAAAAGCAGAGGAAACGTCAATGAAACTGAAGTGGAGCGGAGTTGCGGTACTGGCGGTATTCGCTAGCGCGTCGCATGCGCAGTCGTCGGTTACGTTGTACGGCGCAATCGATTCGGGCGTTTTCTATCAGAGCACGGCGGCGGCGTCGTTCGCGCCGACCGCGCGTAACAACGGGCACGTGTACGGCATCAAGGACGGCAGCCTCTATGGGAGTTTCTGGGGCATGAAGGGGGCCGAGGACATCGGCGGTGGCTACAAGGTCAACTTCAGGCTGCAGGGCGTGTTCAACAGCAGCAACGGCAAGCTTGGGTTGGCCGACACGACGGGCGGTACCGCGGTATTCAACCAGCAGTCGACGGTCGGCCTTTCCGGACCGTTCGGCACGTTTGACGCCGGGCGACAGTACACGCCGATGATCTACGCGATGGCCGATACCGACGTCCGCGCGGCGCAGTACTTCGGCAGCATCCTGGGCGCATGGCTCGGGCTGAACCAGGCCGCCGGCTGGCCCGGGACGAACACGAACGTGCCGATCGGCGCGCTGTACGACAGCAACGCGCTCGTCTACCAGACGCCGAAGTTCTACGGCGCGTCGGTCGCGCTCGAGTACGCGCCGGGCGGCGTGCCGGGCCAGATTCAGGGCGGCACGCGTGAATCGGCGGTGCTCAGGTATTCGAACTACGGCCTCAATCTGTCCGCCGTCTACTACAACGCCCACGACACGAACCTCGCGGCCGCCGCGCCGACCGGGCTCGACAACAACCGCTTCTACTATTTCGGCGCGAAGTACACCTTCCGCGGCGTATCGGTGTCGGCGTCGTACGGGATCGGCAAGAATCCGTCGAAGACGAGCCTCGCGGACTACGAAATGATTTCGGGCGGCCTCGGCTATCAGTTCACCCCATTCTTCAAAATCACGTCCGGCTTCTACTACCTTAAGGACCGCAACAACTCGGCGAACCATTCGAGTGAATATGCGGTGGGCGCGGAATACAGCCTGTCGAAGCGCACAATCGTCTCTGCGCAGGTCGGGTACGTCGCGAACCGCGGGACGATGAACCAGACGATCATGTACGGCCAGATCGTCGCGCCGGGCGTGTCGACCACGGCCGCGATGATCGGCCTGCGTCACAGCTTCTGATGAATTGAAATCGAAACGGAGAACAACGATGAAAACGATGAATGAACTCAGGGTGGCGCTCGGCGTTGCGGTTGCGGCGGTGTCGATCGGTGCGTGGGCGCAGGACGGCGCGTCGGCGGAGGCATCGGCTGGCACGGCCAGCGCGGCGGTCACCGCGGGCGGCGTGACGGCCAAAGCCGCGCGGCAAGCGAATCGCGCGCTGCGACGCAAGGTGTACGCGGCGCTCGCGAAGCACAAGGAGATCGACGCGGGCGACATCAGTATCACCGCGAAAGGCGGCGCGGTGCTGATCACCGGCACGGTCCCGGACGCGTCGCAGATCAACACCGTTGCCGAGGTCGCGAAGGGCGTCGCGGGTGTGACGTCGGTGACCAGCAAGCTCACGGTGCAACGGCCGTTCGGCCAGTAGTGCGGTGCACAGGCCGGCCGTTCACGTAACGAGGATCCTGTCATGAAGGTCATCTCTCACCTCGACAAGGTGCGACGCCTGGCGGTGCTTCGACAGCACCTCGACCCGTTAGCCGACTTCGAATTGTGGTTCTGGAGCACGCTGACCGCGAGTATCAATGTGTTCAACGCGGCACTTCATCTCACTGGTCTGACGCGTGACGATCCCGTGTTCTCGACCATTCCCGGCGTACACGTTGTGAAGCAACCAGATGGCAGCTACGCGCGCGAGTTGCGTGGGCTCGGCGATGTGAGCCATGTCGGTTGGCCGGAAATCGAGGGAGAAGTACCTCAGGCTATACGGCAACTCGAATACGCGTTGCATACCATCGAGCATCACCGGGATCCATGCATTCGCGGAGATCGCGCTCCAAACCATGCCATCGTCGACGAATGTGAGCAAGCGTTTACTCAAGTCATGTACGCATTCGAACGGGTGTTGAAGGGTACCAAGTATGAAAACCGAGAATCATCGGGCCAAAGCCGAGAACATCGAGACATCGCTGAGGTTTCTCGGCGAAGACGACTGGGAAATGAAAATTGAGGCCGCGATGTTGGCCGGCACACACTGGGCGAACTACGCGCTGCATCGCCGCGGCGTCACTTCAGACTGTGAGGACATCGTCCACAACTCGATGCTGGTCGTTAACATGCTGCGCAAGTATTCCCTTGCGGAAGGCGAACTGCTTGGTGCGCTGACCGAAATCGAGGAGCTTCGTCCTCTTTATGTTCGGGGAGACTTGTCAGACGGTCCTCGCGCCGCAGCGCAGGCGCTGGAACTGCTTCGGTCGATCAGCGAGCTCGCGAGGCGCGCGCCATGACTGCTTCAGCGGACAGCGTCGCGATGATTCATCCGACTATTCAAGCTCCGGTTGTGCGATCAAATGAGTGCTCACGCACTACCGACAGCGCGAGCGGCTGCGTCAATAACTCGCGATCAACCCGGCCTGCGGCGGGCGCCGCGCACGGCTACTCATACCTGCCATCGTGTTTTGCGGCCATTCCAAACCAGAGGTAGTAAAATTAATGTCGACATAAATATGGTGATCTGCTATCTTATTTGTACAGATGCAGGGCAACAATATTTCACGGTTTCGTAAAGCTGCGTCGCCACGCGGTGACGGTGGGTGAGTTGGTGAAATGCCTGCCAGATACAAGGAGATATCGATCATGATTAAAGTAGAGAGACTGACCGCTTGCATTGGTGCCGAGGTGTCCGGTGTGAGCTTGGGGGATGCGTCTCGAGATGCATCGCTGTTCGCGGAGATCAAGGCGCTGTTGCTTAAGCACCGAGTGCTCTTTTTTCGAGATCAGGACATCTCTCGGGAAGAGCATGTTTCCTTTGCGCGCCGTTTCGGGAAATTGGAAGATCATCCCGTTGCGGGAAGCGATCCGGAACACCCGGGCCTCGTGCAGATCTATCGATCGGAAGCAAAAAATCCTTACGAGAACAATTATCATAGCGATGGGCTTTGGCGGCCGAACCCATCTATGGGCGCCGTGCTGCGCTGTGTCGAGTGCCCAGAGGTTGGGGGTGACACCATCTGGGTCAACATGGTAGAGGCCTATAAGCAACTACCAGAAGACATCAAGAAGCGCATCGAGGGATTGAGAGCAAAAAGCAGCATTGAGCACTCGTTCGGTGCGGCAATGGATCCGGAGGAGCGAAGAAAACTGGCGGTGCAGAACCCGGAGGTGGAGCACCCTGTCGTGCGGACGCACCCAGAGACTGGCGAAAAGATTCTATATGTCAGCAGCTTCACGACGCATTTCGTCAACTACCATACGGTTGAAAATGTGCGTTACGGATTGGACAAGACGCCGGGTGCGAGCCTTCTGCTCAGTTACCTGCAGAGCCAGGCATCGATCCCTGAGTATCAGGTTCGTTTCCGGTGGAAGCCGAACAGTATTGCAGTCTGGGACAACCGGCCCACGCAGCACTACGCGGTAATGGATTATTGGCCTGCTCCGCGCAAGATGGAGCGAGCAGGAATCGAAGGCGATAAACCATACTGACAGTTTGCTTGTCCTGGCGAGGTTTGAGTGGTTCGGGCTCCAGCGGGCGGCCAGGGAGTTTTTGTCGACATTACAATGCCGGAGACTATAATGATCAAAGGATTAAATTCGACGAAAATTGATTCCACTATCCGCCATGGCCCGAAATAAAACGCAAAACCTTCCCGATCTTTCCGCGCTCCTTACGCCCAAGAATTCACTGATGCTGGCAGTCGAGCGGGCGGTGCTGCGCGGGCAGGACTGGGCGTATGCCTCGGTGCCGATTGCCGAGCAGATTGCTGCCCGGCTGGCTGGAGTTATTACGCTTGACCTGGTGAAGTCGGGGCAACGCTTGCTGGAGAAAGATATCAGCGAGGTGCTGCACGTCAGCCGCGCTCCAGTGCGCGAAGCGATGCGGATACTGGAGCGGGACCGCCTGGTTGAGTTTCAGGCCAGGCGTGGGGCGATCGTTACGGCGCCCGACGAGAATGAGCTTCGGGACATTTTCCGCGTGCGCAGCGTGCTTTACGTCACGATGTTGGAGCAGGTGGCGCGCGAAAGCCCAGCCGAGTTCGAGGCGTTACTGACCGCGCATATGCCCAAGCTAACCAAGGCGGCCGAGGAGTCGGTGGACGCCTATGCCGTGGAAAGCTTCCTTCTGAATTTCAACACGGTCGATCTGTGCCGCAACCGGCTTCTGGTCGATGTCCTGCACTCCATCTCATTGCGAACCCTGCGCTATGTCCGTCTGGGATTTGTGGCTAAGCCTCAATCGGTTCGCGCTTCTCTAAAAGTTTGGCACGCGCTGCAGAAGGCCGCGATCAAGCGGGACAACGAACTACTGCTTTCGCTTGCGGCCTCGCGCCTGGACGACGCGAGAGATGCTGGCATTCGCGCAATCGCTGCAAAACCGGCGGACAGTCGGCGTGTCCATGCCCCAAAGGCGGCGCAGCCCGAAGTACCGGCCGCCTCTAAAAAGCGAGTCGCTCCCCGCGTGCTTAGGACGGTTGAATCCTGATTACTCGGCGTTCCATCGTTTGGAACGTCGCGTCGTGTTTTCCACTGGCGGCGGCCCGTCTATCGTGGCCGCGATGTCGCATGAATTGATTGGGACGTTCCCTCCATAGTTGGAATGCGGTGGAATGTCATGTCGTAGGAATCGACTTCGCTTCCCGCTCATTCATCCTCTCCTCGACGTTGGGTACGCTCACTCAGGAGCAGACACTGCATGCCAGCCCCTCCGGCTGTTTGCTACGCACCGGTGCGGGGATCTTGCGCCCGAGTCGTCGACCAACTGGTCGGCGCGTAACGGGCATCTGTCGTTCTTCTTCAGCGAATCCACGAAGCGCTTCAGTTCACACGTGACATACCAGACGTCCATCAGGACCAAACGAAACGGCCGGCGTTGACAATGGCCCCAAATTGGTCGGCATGTCGCGCACGTGATTGCGTTTCGTCGTGCCCTCAATATCGCGAACCTCAGCTTCGCTTCCGGTTTACGTCGCTTCGCAACAACTCGTCTCCACGTTCAGACGTGATGCTTCGCGTGCGTCTAATAATTAATGTCGCCAAAAATAATTCTCAGTGCTATCCTGAAATCAGTGTCCATCGTCTGGAGCTTTGCGGCCGCGGGGGAGGCTCTGGCGTAACACTTTCATCAAGACGTCTGAAATAAGCGTCGAAATCCAAAGCGCGCACGGCGACACAAAGAAAGCGTCCGGCGATGCTGACGGTCAGCAGAAACCACTGCCGGTCTTGCCGTAGGGGTCTTGCTTCACACTGGCCAGACGACATCAAGCGGCACGATTCAGTATGAATTTAGTGAATCATCGGAGGAGACAGAATTGAACCTTTATACAAGTAACGTAGTGCCGGCCAAGTCGGCGGCGGTTACCAGTGGCGCCCGAGCCTACGCGTGGGTGGTATTTGCATTGATGTTTTGCCTCTTGCTGTCTGACTACATGTCGCGGCAGGCGCTCAATGCCTTGTTTCCGATCTTGAAAGTGCAGTGGCAGCTTACCGATACAAAGCTCGGTTCGATCAGCGGCGTGGTGCCGCTGGCTGTCGGCGTGCTGACCCTGCCGTTTTCCATAATCGCGGACCGTTGGGGGCGTGTCAAAAGCATTGCAGTGATGGCCGCGCTGTGGAGCGTTGCCACGCTCGGGTGCGCGATTGCCAGCAGCTACAACGAGATGTTCATCGCGCGCATCTTCGTTGGTGTCGGCGAGGCCGCTTACGGAAGTGTCGGACTCGCGATGCTCATGAGCATCTTTCCAAAGCGTCTGCGCTCCACCATTGCCGGCGGCTTTACGTCTGCCGCTGCCTTTGGGTCCGTGCTCGGCGTTTCGCTTTCCGGCGTCGTTGCGACTCACTTTGGCTGGCGCTGGTCAATGGGTCTGATGGCGATCTTTGGTTTGGTGCTGGTGATCATTTACTTCTTCGTCGTGACGGAAAAAAGGCTCGCGCATGCGCATGCGGACAATGCGAGCGGAACGCCGGTGTCCGAGCGTCTGAAACTGACGCCCCGAGCGCTTTTGTCCGGTCTGTTTCCGTCCCGTTCCGTCTTTTGTGCGTACCTCGGCAGCGCCCTGCAGATCTTCATTCAGGGCACGCTTTTCGTGTGGCTGCCCAGCTATCTGAATCGCTACTGGGACATGCCTGTCAGCAAGGCAGCCGTCGTGGCGGCCGGCCTTGTCCTTGTCAGCGGCATGGGCCAACTCCTGTGCGGTGTGATCACAGACCGGATCAGCAGGGACTCGTCGCTTAAGCGGTGGAACATGGCCATTGGTTATTGCCTCGTGCTAGGCATCCTGCTGGCGGTCGCGTTCCGCTTGCCACCGGGCAATCTGCAACTCGCGCTCCTTGCGCCCGCGGTGTTTTTCCTTGCCAGTTCGTTCGGCACGTGTAGCGCGATTATTGCTGGGGCCACACCGCCAGCTATCCATGGCTCGGCATTTGCCACGCTGACGCTGTTCAACAATATATTAGGCCTCGCGGCTGGTCCCTTTTTCACCGGTGTAGTAGCGGACGCGGTGGGTCTTCAAGGCGCGTTGCGCTTGCTTCCGCTCGCAGCAGTTCTGCCCTTCACGGTGTACCTAATTGGCCGGTGGTGTCACATCGCGGAAGCGCGACGCGGCTGAGCGTGCTGCCGACGTGGCAAATCTCATCGGCTGAACGTTTTCTGATGTCCATGTTCTGGGTGGTCCACCTTGATGGGCCAGCTACATCGCTTACGCCGGGTGAGCCAGAAACTCCTGCAAATACGGACTTGCTATGTCAAACCTGAATCCATCGCTGCCGCTCGCGGGCGTGCGCGTGCTCGATCTTTCCCGCGTGCTGGCGGGCCCGTGGTGCGGCATGGTGCTGGGCGACCTCGGCGCCGAAGTCATCAAGGTCGAGCACCCGAAACGCGGCGACGACACGCGCGATTGGGGCTTGCGCATCGGATCGACCGAGACGGCCTATTTCAATAGCGTCAACCGCAACAAGCGCTCCGTGAGCGTCGACCTGCAAACCGCCGAAGGCCAGCAGATCGCCCGGGATCTGGCTCAGAAGAGCGACGTCGTGATCCAGAACTTCAAGTTCGGCGGGATGGAGAAGCTGGGTCTCGGATACGAGCAACTGAAGCAGAACCACGAGGATCTGATCTACTGCTCAATTTCCGGCTACGACCGCACGGGACCGGAAGCCGCACGTCCCGGCTACGATCTGGTGGTTCAGGGCGAGGCCGGGCTGATGGCGCTCAACGGCGAGGCCAAACAGCCCCCGTTGAAGTTCGGGATTGCCGCAGTCGACATGTTCACCGGGATGTACTCGGCCCAGGCCATTCTGGCGGCGCTCTTCGAGCGTCAACGAACCGGCGGGGGACACCACATTGAAATGGCGCTGTTCGATTGCGGATTGATGATCACCTCGTATTGCGGGATGGAAGCGCTGATCTCGGGCGAGGACACGCCGCGTTACGGAAACGCGCATCCTTCAATCGTGCCTTACGGTGTGTTCGATGCCGCGGACGGGTCGCTCGTCATCACGGTCGGCAACAATAACCAGTTTGAGCGCTTTTGCCGCGACGTGATCGAACGGCCCGATCTTGCTGAGGACGATCGCTTCAAGACCAATATCGGCCGCGCCGCGAATCGGGCGGTGCTGGTGCCTGAAATCGATCGCGAGATCGGACGGAGAGAGCGCCGTAGTCTGCTCGATCGTCTGACGCAGGCCGGCATTCCATGCGGTGAAGTTCTCGGGCTCCACGAAGCGCTGACCTCGAAGCGCGCAAGGGATGCCGGACTCGTGACGACGCATCCGCATCCGGAGGTTGGCAGCACGCAAGTCCTCGTTCCGCCCTGGCGCTTCGACGGCGCGCGCTTGCCGGTACGAAGCGCGCCGCCTCGACTGGGGGAAGGCACGGACGACGTGCTCCAGACGTTGCTCGGGCTGTCCAGTGAGCAGCTTTCCCGGTTAAAGACTGACGGCGTCATTTGACGTCGCGCGCGGACGCAGCATTACGCCTCCTGACTCTGGAGGCGCTGTCGATCGCCATCGAGAACGCTCAGGCGCAGCAGCGCTCGGCCTAAAGGCCTTTGCCGGTCACGTGCCCATCACACTTCCGGCGGGTGCCTCGCGACGTAGCGCCCCGGCGCGGGCTCGATCGGCTTGTATTTCCGATTGCCCGCCCGCTCAGGCGCTTTGATCTGTTTGCCCGCATGCGGTTTCAGCCAGTTCATCCAGTGCGTCCACCAGCTTCCCGGCTGCGACTTCGCCGTCGCAAGCCATGCCTCAGGGTCATCGCCGAGCGTGCCGTCGGTCCAGAAGCTGCGCTTGGTCTTCGATGCCGGATTGATGACGCCCGCGATATGTCCACTCGCGCCAAGCACGAATTGCGTCTCGCCGCCCACCAGTTGCGTCGAGCGATACGCGCCCCGCCACGGCACGATGTGATCTTCCTGTGTGCCGAAGATATAGCTCGGCATGTCGATTCGTCCGAGGTCCCCCGGCGTGCCGCACATCGATAGCTGCCCTGCCTTGCACAGGTTATTTTCCAGGTACATGTTGCGCAGATAGCAGGCGTACATCGGCCCCGGGAGGTTAGTGCCGTCGGCGTTCCAGTACAACAGGTCGAACGCTTGCGGCGCACCGCCCTTCAGCTAGTTGTTGACGACATACGGCCAGATGAGATCGTTGGCGCGTAGGGTCTGGAAGACAAAGCCGAGTTCGCCACCCGAATAAATGCCGCCGCGTCCGATGGTCTGCTCGCGCTGCGACACGCCTTGTTCGTCGATGAACACACCGAGATCGCCCGGATCGCTGAAATCGAGCATGGTCGTAAGGAGCGTGAGACTTTCCACCGGATCGTCGCCCCGCGCGCGCAACACCGCGAGCGCCGACGACAGGATCGTGCCGCCCACGCACCAGCCGACCGTGTTGACCTTGTCAGCACCGCTGATCGCGCGACCGACCTCGATCGCCTTGATTGCGCCTTTTTCGAGGTAGTCGTCCCAGGTGATGTGGCCCAGGTGCGCGTCAGGGTTGCGCCATGACACGAGGAACACGGTCTGCCCCTGTTCGCACGCGAAACGCACGAACGAATTCTCCAACTGGAGGTCGAGGATGTAGAACTTGTTGATGCAGGGCGGCACGATCACGAGCGGCCGCTCGGCGACCTCGTCGGTGTGCGGTGCGTACTGGATCAGCTGGAACAGTTCGTTCTCAAACACCACCGAGCCTTTTGACACGGCCACGTTGCGGCCTACCTCGAAAGCAGTTTCATCGGTGATCGAGATCCGGCCGCGCTTCAGGTCTTCGAGCAGATTGGCGAAACCGGCACGCACGCTCTCGCCCTGCGTCTCTAGCGCGGTTTTCATCGCATCGGGGTTGGTGGCGGCGAAGTTGGCCGGGCTCATCGAGTCGATGAACTGGCGCGCGTAGAAACGCAGCTTGTGCTTTTCCTTCTCACCGAGGCCCGCCGCTTCGACCATGTCGTTGAGCAGGCGCGAGTTGAGCAGGTATGTCTGTTTCAGAAGGCTGTACCAGGCATTGTTGTTCCAGGCCTCGGCGCTGAATCGCCGGTCGCCGCGCTCGGGCTGGACGGTCGGCTCCGGGGTTTTTCCGGTAGCGCTCGCGACCATGCCCATATACAAGGCCATCTGCTGCTGCCAATAATGGGCTTGCGCCTGGGCCAATGCCAACACCGGCACCGGCGTGCTTCCTGCACTGGCGGTGCATAACCGCTCATGCCGGTGAAGGCGTGCAGCAGGCTCTGCCCGGATTTGAAGAAACCCTGGACGAACTCGTCCGGCATATTGAACGGAGAAGCCATGCTATCTCCTGAGTTACGTCGTCAGCATCTCTTCCTCAGCAGTCGCTAAGTAAGTCGACAATTTGAGAAACTTACGGAGTGTGCTCGGGTCTCATCGGTCATGAGATAAGTCGATGGACGGGATCATGAAGCGAGACGGACGGAAATTCGACCATCAGACGCTGGAGGAAATCCGGCTCATGGCCATCGAACGGGTACGCGATGGTGAGCGGGCGTCAGAAGTGATCGCCGCCTATGGTTTCAATCGCACGACAATTTACAAGTGGATTCAGGCGAGCCTGCGCCCGGGTATGGGGGTCAAGGCATTGCGCTCGAGGCCAGCGACGGGGCGTCCGCGTAGCCTGACGCCCAGGCAGGAAGGACAGGTGTTTCGTTGGGTCAATGGCCGCGATCCGCGTCAGTACGGTCTGGACTTTGGCCTGTGGACACGTGCTGTCGTGGCCGAACTGGTCAAGCAGAAGTTTGACGTGAAGCTGGGGTTGACGGCTATCGGCGAACTGCTGGCGAAGCTTGGATTGACGCCGCAGAAGCCGCTGCAACGCGCCTACCAACGCGACCCGCAGGCCGTCGAGAAATGGCAGCGGGAAACCTGGCCGGCCATCGCCCGGCAAGCCAGGGCGCAAGGAGCTGAGGTCTTCTTCTGGGACGAGTCGGGGTTTCGCGCAGACACGGTGCATGGCAAGACGTGGGGCGTACGCGGCCAGACGCCGGTGGTCGAACGCCCGGGACAACGGCAAGCCATCAGCGCGGCGTCGGCGGTGAATGCCAAGGGGGCATTCTGGTTCTGTACCTACGAAGGCGCGCTCAACGCTGAACTGTTTGTGGACCTGCTAAGGCAGATGATGCGATCGCGCAAGAAGTCGGTTCATCTGGTGCTCGATAGCCTGCCCGCACATAAGAAGGCCATCGTGCACGAATACGTCGCGTCGACCAACGGCCGGTTGACCCTGCACTTTTTGCCGGGCTACGCCCCCGACCTGAATCCTGATGAACTGGTCTGGAGTCACGTAAAACGCACCGGCACAGCAAGACGTCCTTTGCGCAAGGGCGAAAAACTGCGCGAGCGTATCGACGAGCAACTCACGAGAATCAAGAAACTGCCTCATCTTGTCCGTTCATTCTTCCAAGCTCCATCTGTCGCCTATATTAGCGACTGCTGAGTAACTCCCTCCTGACGGCGAGAGTTCCGACTGACGAGCTTCTGAATTGAATGGGTCAAGCCTCAGATTCCTGTACCGACTCAATATAGCGCGGCTTGAGTCGCAGTATGCACCGTGCGCACTGGCCGCGACCCAAAGTCATACGTATGGCGCACGGCATGCACAGGCTCGCCCCTTCGATCTCCAATGCAGAAGGTCGCTTGGCCGTGTGCTTACCCGATCGCCAGACCATGTACCGGGTCTGGAGAGTGCGGACGGGTAAGAGGAGCAAGATCGAAACGCTTGTCGAACTCGTCGACGAGATAGGCGCCGATGGGCAGCGCAGAGGTTGCCGCCGGAGAAGGCGCGTTGCATACGTGCAGGCTACGCTGCGACGAACGGATCAGGAAGTCATGCACCATGCTGCCGTCCGCCATCACGGCCTGCGCGCGTACGCCGGACGGGTAAGGCTCGAGGTCGGACAGTTCGAGTTCCGGACAGTATCGGCGGCACAGTTCGAGGTAACCCCTTTTCCACAGCGAGTTGCGCATCTCGATGAGCCCCGATGCTCCATGTGTTCCAAGCATCTTCCAGAAGCCCGGGAACGCTGCCATGCCGGCGAGATCCTTCAGATTTGCGTCGCGCCAGCGATAGCCCTCGCGCGCCAGCGCCAGCACGGCGTTTGGACCCACTGTGACATATCCTCCGATCATTCGCGTCAGGTGCACGCCGAGAAAAGGCAGCGCGGGATCTGGCACCGGATAGACCAGGTGCTTAACGACGTCGTTCTTCTCCGCCGGCAACCGATAGTATTCGCCGCGAAACGGCACGATCCGAAAATCGAGGTCGACATTGCACATCTTCGCGAGGCGATCCGCCATCAGGCCCGCGCAGACGATGGCGTGCTTTGCCCGGAAGCGTCCGCCCGACGTTTCCGCGGTAATGCCGTTTTCGTCCTCGTGGAGTGCGTCGACACGCTGGTTCAGCAGAATCTGCGCGCCTTGCTCCTGCGCGAGTCGGGCCATCGTCGTGGTCATGCCCGGATAGTCCGCGATGCCGCTCGCCGCCACGCGGATCGCCGCGCGACCCGCGATGCGCGGTTCGAGCTCCCGCAACGCCGCCTCATCGAGCATCTGCGGTTCGAGCTGGTTCTGCTCGCAACGTGCGTACAGCGCATTCAGCCTTTCGACTTCGACGTCTTCGGTCGCGACGATCAGCTTGCCGCATCGCTCGACCCGCACATCATGGCGGCGGGCGAATTCATAGGTCGCGGCGGCGCCTCGCCTGCAGAATTCGGCCTTGAGGCTTCCCGGCGCGTAATACACGCCTGCGTGGATCACGCCGCTGTTGTGACTGGACTGGTGAGCTGCGAGTGAGGCCTCCTTCTCGAGCAGCAGCACGCTGAGGCCCGGATGACGTTCGATCAGTTGCATGGCCGTCGACACGCCGACGATGCCGCCGCCCACGATGAGGACATCTGCGTCATAACCGCGGTGATGCTGGACGATTGTCATTTTGCGAACTCTCCGCGTTGGCGCATCAGTTCACGATGAAGTGCAGGATGCTTCTGGAACGGCGCCCGACCGTGCAGCCAGAAATAGTTGTTGAGGACCACGAGGTCGCCCACGGGAAGCGGTACTTCGCGCGTCGCGGACGAGGCTTCCATCGACGCCGACAAGTCGTGCAGATAAACCGCTTCGGCTGATGAACGGGGTTGCACGAATTGATCGATGAACGACATCGCGAGACCGTACTCGCTCTGGAAGAACACAGGGCGTTCGATCTGCGCGTCGACGTTCTTCGAACCGGGCGCCTTGTAGAGAAACGGCCGGGTGCCGAGTGGATCGTCGAGGAACGTGTCGCGCTCGCTCCAGTCGTCGATATGCATGAAGCGCGACTCGCCGCCGACCGCGTTCTCTTCCGCGAACTTCATCATGAGCAGCCATTCGGTCGGCTCGTCGACAAAGGTTCCGTCTGTGTGCAGCGTGAACAGGCGGTATGCCTGACGCAGGTAGGAGTCGCTATTGTCCGTGTCCTTCACGAGGAAGCGCGCGTAGTACGTGCCGGACATGGCATCGTGATTCGCCGGTCCAAGCAGGAACCCGACTGCCGTTCCGAAAAGGACGAAGTCGCGAGGGTCGGTGGTCGCGTCCAGGACGCCCAGCGTGAATCCGCCGGTGGATCGGTCCCGCACGAGTTGCCGAAGTGCGGAGGCGAAACCGTCGCCGACTGCGCGCTCGAGCGCGTCCGCAACCATAAAGCGCATGAACGGCACGTATTCGAGGTTCTGGAGATCGATGTCTTTGACTGAAGAGAAGAACTTCTGCAACGCGTCACGTTGCACCGTGATATGACGCAGACGTTCGTGATGCGGATGACGCTCGATCGAAAACTTCAGTTGCGAATCGACCGCTGCGGCCATCGGCAATGCTGTGACGGAGCTCATGAAGGGGTCCTTGGGAAGAAAGTATGTCTATTTGACTCCTTATCTGTGATTCGTTAAACACGTATAAACTGTGTTTTTGTTCGTAAATTGAGATTAAAAATGATCGATAGCCGGCAACTCAAACTATTCGTTGCGTTGGCCGAAGATTTGCACTTCGCTCGCACAGCCGACCGGCTCGATATCGCACAATCGGTGCTCAGCCAGCAGATCAAGAGGCTTGAAACCGATCTCGGCGTACGGTTGCTCAACCGCAACAAACGCGCGGCGATCACGCTGACCGATGCGGGGGACGTTTTTCTGGTCGAAGCCAAGGCCGCACTGCGACAACTGGAGCGCGCCGACCGCATCGGGCGTCTGGCAGCAAGAGGAGAAGCAGGTCACGTTGCGCTCGGCTATATCGGCTCGGCCGTTACGACCGGGCTGCTGCCCGATACGCTCAGGGCATTCAGGATGGCGAGCCCGGACGTCCGCATGCACGTCGTGGCGATGGAAACACCGACGCAACTGGAACGTTTGTCGGATGGGACCATCGATGTCGGTTTCATTCGGCCCCGCGCGCACTATCCCGACGGGGTCACAGCCAAAGTCGTTCAGAGCGAACGCCTGCTGATTGCTCTACCGGCGGACAGCCCACTCGTGCGCGTGAAAGCCGTGAAGGCTGCCCAGTTGCGGGGGGTGTCATTCATTGCGCCACAGTTCAATGAGGCGGCCGGCTTCGCGGAAGATCTCGCCAGACTCGGCCGCGTCGGAGGGTTCGATGCGCAACCGGAGTATCGGGTCAACGATTTCATTACTGCGGTCAGCATGGCGTCGGCGGGCTACGGCGTAGCCCTCGTACCTCAATCCATCCAGGGATTCGCTCAACCCGGCGTGGTATTCAAACCTTTAAGCGACTTCGAAGATCAGGTCGAAATCGCGGTGGCATTTCGTGTTCGCGAACATTCGCCTTGCGTGCGGGGGTTCATCGATACAGCGCTGTCATACGGCGGCCTCACGAAGCGCCAGGGGACGCGCCGCACGACGCGTTAGAGAGCCTCGTCTGTCGTCTGTCCGTGCACTGCGCCGCGCGTCGCCCGGCTTTCCTTGGCGCTGCAACCGAATTGCGTGTGATACCAGCGGGAAAATGCGCTCGGTGCGGAAAAACCGAGCAGGGTCGCCACCTCGGTCAACGGACGATCGCTCTCGATGACATGACGCGTGCTGAGTTCCTTGCGGATGTCGTTGACGATCGACGAGAAGCTCTGCCCCTGTTCCGAGAGCCGGCGCTGGACCGTGCGGCACACCACGCCGAGGTGCTCGGCCACCTGTTCGATGCCGCAGCGTCCACTGGGTAACAGCAGCAGGATCGTGCGCCGCACGTCCTCAAGCATGGTTGCCTGCTGCGACATGACAGACGCGTCTAGCAACTGCTGCGCGTAGCGCGCCATCGCCGGATCGGCTGACGGGTTGCGTGCGTCGAGATCGTCCTTCGCGCAGATGATGCAGTTGAAGTCATAGTCGAACTCGACGCAACTGCCAAAAAACCGATGGTGTGTACTAGCGTCGCGCGGCGCCGGATGTTCGAAGCATACCCGCCGCGGCTGCCAGTCGTTCTTGAGGAGCTGGCGTATCAACTGCACCATGACACCTAGCGCCAGTTCAACCCTTTGGCGCGTGGGCTGATGCGCACTGCCAGCAATGACCACCTCGCGAATGATGACCAGTTCGCCGCATTCCTCGACCGCCAGCGACAGCGCACCGTTGAGCAGGGCCTGGTAGCGCATCAGCATGTTGAGCGAGTCGCGCAGCGTCGCCTGGTCGCGGATCAGCAATCCTACCGCCCCAAGGTTCGACAAGAGGCGCGACTCGGCCATGCACAGTCCGAAACTCTCGTTGCCTGACAGGGTTGCGGACGCCTGGAGCAGTTGTCCGACACGCTCGACCGGAATCATGAGGTCCGGCTCGCGCAGTAGGCCCGGACTTAATCCCGCGTCAAGAAGCATCCGCACCGGGTCCAGTCCGGCTGCACGAGCGACCTCACTGTAGTTCGTTAAGCTCGCAGCGCGGACAAGTGTCGACATCGGAAAACTGAATAGAAGGTTGGCACAAAATGATAAGTCCGTGTCATGTAATGTCAAGCGGGGGAAACCCATCACACCCACACTACCAAGCTTGATTGGTCCGATCGACAACCGGACCGTCTGAACACGCGAGGCGTCAGGACCGTGGCCGGTATTTCAAAAATGTTAGGAGACGAGCATGCACGTGATACCCGATGGCCCGGAGGCTCGCAACAACGACGACTACCTGACGAACAGGCGGCAAGCCTGGTTTGCATTTGCGCTGACCTTCGCGCTCATGATGTTCGATTTTATCGACCGACAGGTGATCGTCTCGTTATTTCCTCACATCAAGAGCGAATGGCATCTGAGTGACAAGCAGTTGGGTTCCCTGGTTTCCATCATCTCCATCGTCGTCGGGGCGGGCGGATTGCCGGTAGCACTGGTGGCCGACCGCATGGGCCGTGTGAAAAGCATCGTGGTGATGGCGATTGCATGGAGCCTGGCCACTATCTCGTGCATGTTCACGGCCAATTACAGTCAATTGTTTGTCGCGCGTGCGATGGTGGGGGTTGGTGAAACCGGCTATGGCTCAGTAGGAGCGGCCCTTATCTCGACACTGTTTCCGAAGCGCTTGCGCAGCGCCGTGCTCGGCGCCTTCTTCGCTGCTCCATCGCTGGGTTCAGTGCTCGGCGTGGTGTTGGGCGGCATGATCGCGGCCAGGTGGGGCTGGAAGGCCGCCTTTGGTGTGGTCGGTGTACCTGGGCTCGTGCTGGCATTGCTTTATCTGCTCGTGCGCGACTACAAGACGGTGGCACTGACGCCAGCCTCGGACCAGGTGACCCAGTCGCTGGGTGGGACGCTCAAGCACATCTTTGGCACGCTGGCGCGCACGCGCACGCTGCTGTGGCTTTGTGCCGGAGCGGCGGCAGAATTGATTACCGTGTCGGCCATCTGGTCGTGGCTGCCCAGCTACCTGAATCGTTTCCACGGCATGGCCCCGGAGGCTGCGGGCAAGGCCGCAGCGGCGGTGGTATTGGTCGGCGCCTTTAGCTGCACGTTCTGGGGCATTGTGGTGGGACGCCTGGCAGTTCGCACACCGCGCAACAAGCTGCCCGCGCTGTCCGTGCTGTGCCTGGTCACATCGGTGATCTTCATGGTGGCTTTTGGCGGCACATACACGGGCGATGCACAGTTCAAGCTGATCCTTTTTGGCGCTTTTTTCATGAACTGCACCGTCGGTGTGGTTGCCGGCGTTGCGATGGACGTCATTCACCCAGGTGTGCGCTCTACCGGCGCGGCCGTCCTTTCCCTGTTTCAAAACGTGTTTGGCCTGGCCGTGGGTCCGTTCCTGGCGGGTGTCCTGTCCGACCAATGGGGTTTGCAGCACGCACTGACATTGATTCCTCTGTGCAGCGTATTGGCCGCGGTGTTTTTTGTCATCGCAATGCGCAGTTACGACGCCGATGCGGCCCGGATCTCCGATGTGAAGCTGGATGTGGCGCCAGCCCTCGCCGGCACCCTGAGAACCGGCGCTGCGACCTGATTTTCGGGTATTGGCGCAAGGAGACGCTTCGAACAAGCGGAGTTATTGGCTTACCGAAAGAGAATGGTCGACGACAAGCACTGCTGAGTGTTTGGATCGACATCCCCATCCCCCTATTTCCTTCCTTACTCCCAATCTGCCATTGGAGACGTGACATGAACTTTCTCGACGGTTCGCTGTACCCTGAAAACCAGCAACCTCTGATCATCACGGCCGCGCCCTATGCCCCAGGGTGGCTGCCCTCCGACTTTCCTGAGGACATCCCTGTCACGATGGAGGAGCAGATCCAGAAGGCCGTGGATTGCTATAACGCCGGTGCCACTGTGCTGCACCTGCACGTGCGCGAACTCGACGGGAAGGGCAGCAAGCGCCTGTCGAAGTTCAACGAGCTGATCGCCGGCGTGCGCGCCCGCGTACCCGAGATGATCATCCAGGTGGGCGGCTCGATCAGCTTCGCGCCGGAGACCGAAGGTGCCGCAGCCCAATGGCTGAGCGACGACACGCGCCACATGCTGGCCGAACTCGATCCCAAGCCCGACCAGGTCACGGTGACGATCAACACCTCGCAGATGAACGTCACCGAACATGCGGAGCTGGCGGATTTCAAGGGCACGTCGAGAGAAAATCCTGCGATCTACAACGCCTACAAGGAGATGACGGTGCCGGCTCAGCCCGGCTGGGCCGAGGAGCACATTCGCCGTCTGAGCGAAGCCGGCATTCAGAGCGCCTTTCAGTGCTACAACATCAACAGCTTCGAGTCGGTGGAGCGGCTGATTCGGCGTGGCATCTATAAGGGCCCACTGGTGATGAACTGGGTGGCGATCAGCGGCGGGATGGACGCTCCGAATATCTACAACCTGGCCAACTTTGTGCGCGCTACGCCGGACGGCGCGGTGCTGACAGTCGAGAGCTCAGTGCGCAATGTGCTGCCGGTCAACATGATGGGCATTGCTCTGGGCCTGCACGTGCGCTGCGGCACCGAGGACTGTCTCTGGAACCAAACGCGCACGAAGAAGATGAGCACGGTCGAGCAGATCGAGCAACTGGTGCGCATCTCGCGCGAGTTCGGCCGCAAGGTGGCCACCGCCCAGCAGGCGCGCGAAATCAGCAAGATCGGTGTGTTCTACGACACGGCGGAGGAGACCCTGCTGGCCAACGGCTTCGCGCCCAATCGCAACGGTGGTAACCAGGGCTTCCTGCGCAAGGCTGTCTGAATTTTTGAATGCACATTGGTGTGAGGCGAGCGTGCGCCCTCGGCTATGTGCCGGAGCGACGGCACGTCGAGAATCGCCAAGTACCGTAGTCGCTCGAAGGCACGCCCTGCTGCGTGAGCAGGCGCGGTGTCTTATTCACGGTCTGGCGCACGCCGCAAGCATTGAGGTCAGGTCGCATTGAGACACGCGACCGGGGGATGATTGGATGGGCACGAGACTATGCAGGAATCCGCATCTATTACGATCCGATCGCACAAGCAAATAGAACCTCTATCGTGCTAGTTTGGCCATGCGCAGAACCCTTTGCGGATGCGCGAGTGTAGAAACAGGTCAATTGAGACAACATGCACCCGGCATGGCGCAGAGAATCGCCTGTGAGGGCATCGAATCTTCGCCAGTGGGGCGGTCGTCCAGAACAACGAAACGTGTTCCGTTTCATTAACGAGAGTGAAGATGACAAACGGCGTAGGTGGTAGTGATCAGCAAACGGCATTGGCGCGACTCTTGCCGTGTGCGAGCGAGGTTGAGGAAATCAGTGCAGTTGAACATCTGACGCGGATAAGTAAATTGCAGAGAAATATGACGGATGCTGGCGTCGATGCGGTTTACGTCAATGCGGGGACTAATCTGCTTTATTTCACTGGAATAGAATGGCACTCCAGTGAAAGGCTTCTTGGTGCCATCATCCCTGCGAAGGGGAGTTTGACCTACATCGCACCGTGGTTCGAGGAAAGGACGTTGCGCGATCGCATGAAGGTTGAACGCGAGGTCATCTGCTGGCACGAAGACGAAAGTGCGTATGTGGCATTTTATAAAGCCTTGCTTGCAATCGGCATAGCGCCAGTTCACGGAAGTCGCGCGAAAATTGCTATATGCGGAACCGCCTCCGCATCGGTTTATTTTGGATTGAAGGAATTATCGGAGAATTATGAATTAGTCTGCGCCGACGCTTTGATTGGGTCTTTGAGAAAGAACAAATCGCGCACGGAGATTGCAATCATGCAGGCCGCTAAAGACATGACTTTGCAGGTTCAGTGGGCGGCGGCAAGCATTTTGCGCGAGGGAATTAGCACGGTGGATGTTTGTGACTTCATAGACCGGGCACATCGAAAAGTTGGCGCAGCAGGATCACATTTCTGCATCGTTTTGTTTGGGGAGGCAACATCCTATCCACATGGGGTCAAAGAGCCGCAAGTTCTCAAACGCAATGACGTGGTCCTGATCGACACCGGCTGCAAGTACAAGAACTATGTTTCGGATATCACGCGCACCTATGTTTTCGGTGATGCAAACGATCGGCAGCGATTTGTGTGGAACGCAGAAAAGGCAGCACAAGCAGCTGCTTTTGATGCGGCACAGTTGGGTGTTTCATGTGCCGCGGTCGATCGCGCGGCGAGACGTTGCCTGGAAACTTATGGATTCGGCCCTGGCTATCAACTGCCGGGTCTGCCGCATCGGACTGGCCACGGCATTGGCCTCGACTTGCATGAGGCGCCGTATCTGGTGGGGAACGACGAAACGCTGCTGGAAGTTGGGATGTGTTTTAGCAATGAACCCATGATCTGCATTCCCGGCGAATTTGGAGTGAGGCACGAAGATCACTTCTACGTGACCGAGGAGGGACCGAAGTGGTTTACCCGACCCGCATATTCCATCGACGATCCTTTTCGCGTCGCGTAGGTTCGACGGACGAACACTTCCGGGTGAAGTCACCGGCCAGAGACGGAGATATCAACTGCAATAGCACAGGCCCGCTCTCATACGAGATACGGGCCTGTTTCAGGATGCCGGGCGATCCAGCTGAATTCCTACTTGCCCGATTGCGATGTGCTGCTGGTATCGGCGCCGTAAGCAGTGTTGTCGCTGTTCTGTTGCGCGACGATGGCTTCAGCGCGCTGAATGTTTGCCGGGTAGTTCAGCCAGTCGTTCGGGTTGTAGCCAGCTTTTTCAAGCTGGGCAAGTTCTTCGCGGACTTGCGCGCGCGTCACGGGCTGGCTCGACTGCGCAAACGAAGCGAGCGGAGCAGCGATGAGGGCTGCAATGGCAAAGGCCTTGATGATCGACTTCATGGTGACTACCTCCAGCGATTATTTTGATATGAGCAACAAGCCCATATGTCTTTTGCAAATGGCGACAGTTTAGGAGTTGGGACGATTGGGGTAAATACCTAATGCAGCTATAGACTGTTGCGAATTTCGAGACGATTGTGTTCGGCGCGAGACCGGAGTGTGGCAGCGTTGTATGGGTAGGACAATGGGTAGGCCGTGGTCAGGGGGGGCGAGATCCAAACCTGGCGGGGCTTTGCAGGCAACTGTTGGAGTTGCCTGGGTGCGCACTGTGCCATTGTGAGACGCCGGCGAGGGAGTGAACGGATGCGACGCCGATCGCATCGAGACGGCCCTGCTGTAGGGCGCGTCGTCAGCGCCATGAATCAAACGCAAATCAGAGCGCCAGAGCTAGTGCCCCGCGCTGGGAGTGCCGAACGTTCAGATCAGACTCCGCTGCGAGGGCTGGCGATGTTCCCACACCTTGACGATGATCGGCTCGTTGACGAGCTTCGCACTGACGATGCTCTGCACCTGCCGCAAATCGACAACTAGACGAAAAGCTACCCCGTGCGATGAGAGGGAAATTGAGCTTTTGGTATGACGCGGCGCCTGGTTCAGATCTGGAGGCCAGGAACAGAATTCTGCAGTCATTCCACAGCAACACTATCTGTTCTTAAACACCTAAGTCGTTGATTTTTATAGCGCCCACCAAACCTGGGAAAGTGGTCGGAACGCCGGCGACCAATTCCCACGCGATGACAATGCATGGGCGAGTCTACTCGCGACGACATCGCGGCTATATGTCCAACCTAGACATCTCCATGAAGTCTCTTGGAACGCGAAGACACATGCGGTTGAGCTCGTGCATCGCGTGGGCTTCTGGCAGTGAGTGGAACGATAAACGAGCCAGCATTGACTAGTGGGTATTCCGGCCCAACGTGACCGACGATTCCGGACGAACGTGACCGAGCATTCCGATTGATCGTGACCGGTCATTCCGGGCGAACGTGACCGATTTCCCGGGTTTTCCGGAATCCGCGGTCACGATGCCGGAATCGGCGGTCACGATACCGGAATGGTGTCGTACAGCGCCGTAATGGTGTTACGCATATCCACAACCCCGACGGGTACGCTGCCAGATTTTTTGTCTGGGACAAGCATGCCCGCAACGAGGATCGCTATGCGTAAGATCAAGGAAGTACTGCGTCTGAAACTTGACGCCAGGTTGTCTCACGAGCAGATCGCTGCCGCCCTCGATCTGTCCAAAGGCGTCGTGACCAAATATGTCGGCCTGGCCGCTGCAGCCGGGCTGGACTGGGCCGCTGTCCAGTCGCTCGACGACGTGACGCTGGAGCGGCGCCTGTTGGCCTCCCCCGAGAAGCCGCGTCACCATGTGCAGCCCGACTTCGGGCGCATCCATCACGAACTGCGACGCAAGGGCGTGACGCTCATGCTGCTGTGGGAGGAGTACCGGGCCGAATACGCCGAGCGCCAGACCTACGGCTATTCGCAGTTCTGTGAGAACTACCGGCACTTCGCCAAACGGCTCAAGCGCTCCATGCGGCAGATCCACCGCGGCGGCGAGAAGCTGTTCATCGACTTCGCCGGCCCGACTCTCGCCCTGGCCGATGGCGGTCGCGCCCATATCTACGTCGCCGCGATGGGGGCATCCAGCTATACGTTCGCCTGCGCCACCGAACGCGAAACGATGGCCGACTGGCTCGACTCGACGGGGCGCGCCCTGGCGTTTTATGGTGGCGTGCCGGCAAAATCACCAGCTGGCGATTTTGCCGGTAATCAGCAGGTTCTGGTAATGCGCAGGAGTGCAGCGGAACCGGCACCGTCACTGGCGTCGCGTCGCCGGCTCCTTCACATTACGCGGGGGCTTAAAGTGAATCTAGCCACGCAAGCAAGTCAGCGTCGCGTTTCCATCGCGGCGGTCTCTGTCTCTTCGAGCTCGGTTCGAGACGCTCGAGTGCCGCGCGCTTCGTAGCCAGATTTGCCTGGGCATAGTGATTGGTCGTGTCCAGGCTCACGTGACCGAGCCAGCTGCGAATCACAGTGACGTCTACGCCCACTGCTACGAGGTGGACGGCAGCCGCGTGCCGGAAACTGTGAGGAGACACGCGCTTCGAAGACAAGGTAGGAGCAGTCTTTGCGGCCGCCTGAACGTACTGAGCGAGCTTATAGCGCACTCCGGACGCCCCCAGAGGTGCGCCATAGCGATTGACAAAAATGGGATCGTTGTCCGCGCGCGGTTGCCGCTTGAGTAGTGCCTTAAGCACGAGAACGGTTTCTGGCCATAGAGGACAAACCCGCTCTTTTTTACCCTTGCCGACCAATCGCACGTAAGACGGTGGATCGAAGCGAATGCGCTGTGGGCTAACATCGAGCGCTTCCTGGATGCGTGCGCCCGTGTTGTAGAGAAAACAAAGCAGCGCGTGATCGCGTAGGCCCTCAAGACTTGTGCGATCCGGCTGCAACATGATCGCATCAACTTCGTCCAGCTCAAGATAGAATGGCGCGCGAACGGCTTCACGCTTGGTGGGAATGCGCAGCACTTCGGCGCACTGCGCTGCGTATATGGGCTCCCGTTCAGCGACAAAAGAGAAGAAGCTGTGCAGCGCGGCGAGTCGGCAGTTTCGAGTGCCGATCGTGACCTTGCGCTCTTGCTCGCATTGCTGCAAGAAGGCTCCTACCATGGCTGCGGTAAGGTCGCCGAGCACGAGTGCGGCTACGGACCGTTTGCGCCTCGTAGCCGAAAACCGCAGGAATAGTCTCCAGGTATCGCGATAGGATCGCACCGTATGTGCTGAGAGATTGCGCTGTTCCAGCATGTGTGTGTAAAAAAATTCTTGCAGCAATCTGGGCAAAGGATCAATCGGTCTCATTGTCCACTCCTTCGGCGACGTGCAGACTGTGCGCGCCGAAAGCACGGAAGCGCGCGCCTGCCAGTTGCAGCAGATCATTGGTGATGGTCAAATAGGCCAGAGTCGAGTTAATGTCCTTATGGCCGAGATACGTGGCGAGATAAGGAAGGCGAGCCTGGGGATTGATTCCCTCGCGGTACCACGCAAGCATTCGGTTCGCCACGAACGTGTGCCTAAGATCATGAATGCGTGGTCCAAGCCCGCCTCTGTCAGGCTTTACGCCAGAGAGGCGCAGCACACGTACCAGAAGCTTCTCGGTCATCACGTAAGAGTAGCGCCCGGCCCGTTGCTGATGCCAGAACAGCCCTGAGGCGGCCTGCTGTGGGCCGCCCGCCAGTCGCCGCGCCTTTAAGTAGTCGCGCAGTGCAGCCACGACGCTGTCGGGAACCGGTAATGTCCTCGATTTAAAGAACTTCGTTTCCCGAATGTCGATCTCGCCCACATCGAGATGTACGTCACCCAGGTTGAGACCTGCGATCTCTCCCAGGCGTAGTCCGACGCAGTATGCAAGAACGAGCATTGTGTACAAGCTCAAAGGTCGAAGCGGTGCATACGGTGAGGGAAATCGCCGTGCGGTTTCGAGCAGTTGCCGCATCTCTTGCTCCGTGTAAATGTGGGGACGTCGTCGCTGTTGCGTCAACTGTTGACAGAGTCGACGGTCGCGCGTGGGCACGGGAATCGTTGGCTCGAAGCGTCGCCACGCCCTGGCGAGATCGCGCCCCAACTCCTGGCACTGCCACGCGTGCTCGGGCGTCGGAAGTATGGCTCGCCATTCTTGGAGAAGAACGGTCAGAGGTTGACCCTCCAGATGCGGATTCTTCTGCAGATAGCGATCGAAACATAAAAATCGGTTTGCTGGCGTCTCGTAGAGGTAGCCCATGGCGCGCATTAACGTGACATGGTAGAGCATGAGTGGCCCGAGAAAGCTTCCAAAGCGGGGAAGTGGACGTAAGGTTTCAAGCGCTGTCTCTGGGGAAAACGATAGTAGTGCACGTACTACTGGCGTTGTCGTTCGCTGACCGTATTGCATCCGCAGTTCATGTAGCGGGTTGCTCGTAATCGATCCCTCTGTTTCGAGAAAATCAAGGAACCGGTCGACGAGACGCGCGCGATGAAACACGATGTGCAAAGGCCATTGTGTAATTCGCTCGTGCAACCATACTTCGATCGTTTGCTGATCCAGCGATCGTCCGCGATCGCGCTGCATGACAAACCGCTGGAAGCCGGAGAGAACGCATCGATAAACGATCGGCGTCGTTGCGTTGCGAGTTCCCAATCCCCGAATAAAGCGTTCGATGCAACGTCCGTCAGCGTCTGGCCAGATTCGCTTCATGGCTGCTTCTCCATGTTCGGGACTTCGAGAGCTACGCCACGCAGGTGCTCCGTAGCCAACTTCAGGTACGCGGCCGTAGACCCGGCCGACCGGTGTCCCAATAGGTCCCCAATCCCTTTTACCGAAACCTCAGCGCGAAGCAGGCTGACAGCGCGTGCATGTCGAAATGCGTGCGGCCCGCGTTTGCCAGCTGGATATATCCCGGCCGCTTCGAGTCGCCGACGCACTGGTGTGTACAAGCTGGAACCGCTGTGAAATCCACGATAAGGTGCCCGGGCGCGAACAAATATCTCGCGCACATCTGAGGCTGGTCGTCCTCGTCGCAAGTAGTCAAGCAGAGCATCACCGACACTCGGAAGCAACGGCAAGACTGACTGCGATCCAGTCTTGGTGTGACGGACGTAAAATCGATCAGATCTCCAGTCGATATCCTCCAGACGCAGTCGCGTCACCTCTCCCGCACGTAAGCCGTACGTCGACAGCATCATCAGAATGGCGTAGTCGCGCAGCCCTATCGGGGAACGGTCCTGGCGCGTGGAGCCTAGGACAGCGCTGATGTCAGCGGGGCTTAGCGCCGAGGGAATAGACTCGTACGCATACGTTGTTGGGACAATGATGAACCGAGAAAGATCGCGATCGGTACGCCCCGTCTCATACAGGTAACGAATGAAGCTGCGAAGCAGCAACGCGATACTTTTACGCGATACCCGACGCAGCGATGAAACACGGCTTTGCAGATAGGCATCAATATCCGACACCGTCATATGCATCAACGTTTCGGCGCCTTTGCACCGTCCATTGGAACACAAGAATCGTTGTGCTTCGGCAAGAAGACCGTCGACCGTTTCGGCTGCCAGTCCCCGCCACTCCCGAAGCCATTGACCGTATTCCATGCACAGTGTCCGATCAAATCTTGCATTCACACTGGAAGGAATTGGATCGCGCGGCCACTTGCCAATGGCCAATCGCAGCAACTGATGAATGCCGGTGGTATGAGAAGCTTCCCAGCCCCGCAGCGAAACTGGCGAGTGCCCGCGGTGGCGCCGGAAGCGTCGAAGTTCACATTGAAGATACGCCGATATGTCTGCTGCCCTCGCCGCCTCAACGCGTATTCGTCGTCTATCGAGAAATCGAAGGAAGTTTGCCGCGACCGCCAGATAGCGATTGCGGATGTGGACACAATATCGCTCGGCTACCAGATGTTGTTCGAGTTTGCTGAGCAGCGTTTCGTGCCTTGTTTGCTGATCGGACATGGCGCGCCTCCTTAAGCGGTTGGTCGCACCTATAGGATGGCACCATCGCCATAATGTGAAGGAACCGGCAACGTGACGCCAGCAACGGCGCCGGTTCCGCCGCGCTCCTGCGCATTACCTGAGCCTGCTGATTACCGGCACTGATCGTGCCCGACAATCCCCGCGCCCTGATCGCCGAGGCGAACCGTTACGAGCCGCGCGCCAACGACACCGTGCTCGACTTCGCCCGTCATTACGGCACCTCGTTTCTTCCAGCGCGCCCCTATCACCCACAGGACAAGGCCAAGGCGGAATCGGCGGTCCAGATCGTCGAGCGCTGGATCATGGCCCGCCTGCGCCACCAGCGCTTTGCGAGCGTAGGCGAGGTGAACCAGGCGATTGAGCCGCTCTTGCAGCGGCTCAATGAGCGTCCCTTCCAGAAGCTGCCGGGCAGCCGCGCCAGTGCCTTTGCCCAGCTGGATGCCCCGGCGCTGTCGCCTTTGCCGATGCAGCGTTACGAGCTGGCCACCTTCAAGCCTGTCAAGGTGCACATTGACTATCACGTCGAGATCGACCTGCATCGTTACAGCGTGCCGCATGCGCTGGTCGGACAGTCCCTGGAGGCCCGTGTTACACGCACCACGGTCGAACTGCTGCATCGCGGGCAACGAGTCGCCTGTCATGCCCGCAGCTCGCAAGCTGGCAAGTTCTCCACGGTGAACGAGCACATGCCGGCCGCTCACCGTGCCCACCGCGAGTGGAGCCCGCAACGCCTGATCGACTGGGGGCAGCGCATCGGCCCGGCCACGGCGGAAGTCGTCACCCGGCAGCTGGCCGAGCACAAGCATCCGGAGCATGGCTACCGCGCCTGCCTGGGCTTGCTGTCGCTGGCCAAGCGTTATGGCCGCTCAAGGCTGGAAGCCGCCTGCATGCTCGCGCTGCAGTTGGGCGCCTGCAAATACCGGCATGTGCGCGACATCCTGGCCAACAACCGCGATCAAAGCGCACCGGCTCCCGCCGGCGACTGGGTCAGCCCCGATCACACGCACGTGCGCGGCCCCGGCTATTACCAATAAGGATAACGACATGATGATGCATCACACCCTGGCCCACCTGCGCAGCCTGAAACTGGAGGGCCTCGCCGGCGCGCTGGAGGAACAACTCATCCAGCCGGGACTGGCGAACCTGAGCTTCGAGGAACGGCTCACGATGCTGGTGGACCGCGAGGTCCACCACCGCAACGAGCGCAAGCTGATGCGCCTGTTGAAGAACGCGCGGCTCAAATATGGACAGGCGACGCTGGAAGATCTCGACAGCCGGGCCGGCCGGGGCGTCGACCGCTCGCAGATCATGAGCCTGGCCCTGGGCGAGTGGGTCAGCGCCGGCCACTGCATCCTGATCACCGGACCGACGCGCGTCGGCAAGTCCTGGTTGGCTTGCGCACTGGCGCAGTATGCGTGCCGGCGCGGCCACTCCGCGCTGTATCAACGCGTGCCACGCCTGCCGGAAGAGCTGCGCATCCGCCACGGCAGCGGGGCGTTCGGCAAATGGCTGCTTCAACTGGCCAAGACCGACGTCGTCGTCCTGGACGACTGGGGCATGGGTGCCATCGACAGCATGACCCGCTCCGACCTGCTGGAAGTCGTCGACGACCGGGCCGGGCGCAAAGCCACCATCATCACATCACAACTGCCGATCGAGCACTGGCACGCGTGGATCGGCGACGCCACGATAGCCGATGCCATGCTCGACCGGCTGATGCAGCACCATCACCGCATTACGCTGACCGGCGATTCGCTGCGCTCGAGAAAGGCCCAGCCAGCACAGGGTAGCGAAGCAGGCATCGCCGCACCGATCGTCGTTGGCACACAGGGATAAAGAAGAAATGGCAAAGACAGTAGCGCAGCGTCAGGCCCAATACCGAGCCAGACGCCAGATGGCAGGACCCGATCGCAACGGCGAACGTCAGTTGAGCATGTGGATCGGCACCAGCGCCTTCCTTGGATTGGCCCGGCTCGCATGCCGTTACGGAGTAACGAAACGGGAATTGATCGAAGGCCTCATCAAGATCGAGGACGACCGCGTGATCGCGACACTCGAACTGGATACGCCAGAATGGGACGAGTACTTTGCTTCCTCAACCGTTACGCAGTAACGCTTGGCGGTTTCAAGGGTGAAGCGCAACAGCGGGATTAATGTTTAGAGCCTTGAGGTTGGCTTGCTGATGCAAGGGTCGCGGCGAAGACCTCGAATGGTGAATGGAAGTCGTGAGTCGCACGAGGCCGGCTGTTCAGACTGTCGGCGATGGCGTCGAGTTCGTCCTGACTGTAGACAGAAAGGTCGGTGCCTTTGGGCAGATACTGTCGCAGCAGCCCGTTGGTGTTTTCGCAGGTGCCCCTTTGCCATGGACTGTGCGGGTCGCAGAAGTACACCTGCACGCCGGTCGCGGCGGTGAGCTCTTTATGGCGCGACATTTCTTTGCCCTGGTCGTAGGTGAAGCTCTGCCGTAGTGGCGCGACAATCGAATTGAGCTTGACGGAGAAGCCCGCCAGCGCCGACGCTGCGGTGGCATCTTCCATCTTTGCGAGCAGCACCAGGCGGCTGGTCCGTTCGACCAGAACGCCTACCGAGGACTGGTTGCCAGCCCCCTTGATGAAGTCGCCTTCCCAGTGTCCAGGCAGCAGCCGGTCCTCGATTTCGGGCGGCCGCACATGAATACTGACCATGTCCGGAATCTGTCCGCGTCGGTCTGTGCCCCGTGTGCGCGGCATACGCGTGCTGTGACCATGGCGCAGACAGGCAATGAGCTGTCTGCGCAGTTCGCCGCGCGGCTGGGCGTAGATGGCCGTGTAGATGGTTTCGTGCGAAACCTGCTGGGTCGGGTCAGTCGGATACATACGCTTGAGTGTGCCCGATATCTGCTGGGGTGACCATTTCCACTCGAGCAGGGTAAGAACAATGCGCCAGCAAACGCTTTGCAGGCAAAGCTTTGTGGGGCGGCGGCCCGCGCTGCGGCGTGCGGCGCGGAGCGCTTCAGCCGGCACCGATGCGTAACCCGCAGGAGAGCTGTTTCGCGTCAGTTCACGGCTAACGGTGGCCGGCGAGCGCCCGAGTATCCGGGCCATGGCCCGGATACTCGAACCCTGTAGATGCAGGCTTGCAATGATGAGGCGCTCTTCAGGTTGAAGTTGCTGGTACTGAGTTCTTTCGTGCATCGCAACACCTTATACGAAACGGTGTTGCACTTCAGATTTGAGGCCGCCCTTCGAAAAACACGAAAATAGGAGGGAAAAAACAACTCATCGTGACCGCCCCGTCTACAATCTGAACCGCGTAACACCCACCCGTGCGCAACGGTCACGTTGCGCCGGAATTGGCGGTCACGTTCACCGGAATACGCAACTAGAAAACGGCGATCGTTGGACTAGCTAACTATGTCCAACCGAAAAAGCCGGAAACCGGGCGAATGCCAGCAAAACGTATCCGTCAGCGCATCCCGTCTTGAACGCACGTAAGCGCGGTGCGAAGGTGATGCCATCGTAACGACGGAGCAAGGCAATGGACGACACAACGGGCGAGGCCCTCCCGACAGGCGCACGACGCCCCCGGCAAGGTGAAGCATTCTGGCGCGAGATGGTCATGGCATGGACCACAAGCGGACTGGGCCTTCGACGTTTCTGTCGTGAACAGGGGCTCGCCGTTAGTACCTTCGGCCTGTGGCGCAAGAAGCTCTCTGGCGAGGTACGAGCAGACGCGCACCCGCTCGCGGTCACCCCGGACGCGGCATTTATCGTTTCCCGTCCGGACACCGCACCAGCCACTCCTGCGCCACCGTCGACGGCGGACGCTTTGTCGTCTTCGCGTGATCGGGTGACGTTGTCGCTCGCCGGTGTTCGCATCGAGCTGACCGGTGCTCATGCCGAGCGCATCGTGCGTTTCGTGCTCGGACAGCTCGGAGGTAGCCGGTGCTGATCGCAGCCGATGTTCGTGCGTATATCTGCCGTGAGCCGGTCGACATGCGCAAATCCATCGACGGTCTGTCGTATCTGGTCGAACCACTGCTTGCCCAGAACCCTGTCTCGGGCAATCTGTTCGTGTTCGTCGGCCGGGACCGCTCGAAAGTCAAATGCCTATACTGGGATCGCACCGGCTTCGCGCTCTGGTACAAGCGCCTTGAAAGAGGCCGCTTTCCGTCACCACTGGCGCTCGCGCAACGCGGCTTTACGCTTGCTGAACTGAACGCCTCGCTCGAGGGCATTGAGATCCCGGCGCGCGAGCCGTATCACGCCGTCGCGGTGACGCGCGTGAGCTGAACTCGCTGTCACCTGCGCAGATACAAGGCTCCCCGATCTTGTAAACTTAGCGCGAGTTGGGCATCATGATAGCCATGCCGCCCACCGCCATCACTGTCGCGGAATTGCCGGTCGAGCCCGACGCGCTGCAAGCCTTCGCGCTCGAACAGAACCGGCTGGCATGCGTGCTGTGGGAGCAGCTTGAAGCGCTGCAGCACCAGATTGCCCAGGCGAACCGCGCGCGCTTCGGCGTCAGTTCCGAGCGGCTGATGGGCCAGGCGGAACTGTTCGATGCCGCCACGGAGTTGCCCATTCCTCCTGCGCCGGCGCAGGTTCCGGTCGCGGGCCACACCCGCAAGGGCCGTCCGGCCCTGTCGAAGGACCTGCCGCGCACGCGTATCGAATACGATCTGAGCGACGAACAGAAGGCAGCATTCGATTCGCTCGAGCGCATTGGCGAAGAGCGCAGCGAGACGCTGCACTACGAGCCGTCCACGCTCACCGTTATTGAGCATATCCGTTTCAGGTACGCGGCGAAGAAGGATGGTGAGTCGACCATCGTGACCGCAAGTGCCCAGCCGTCGCCGCTACCGAAGAGCAATGCGAGCGCGAGCCTGCTGGCTAACATCCTGGTCAACACCTACGTCGATCACCTGCCTTTGAACCGGCAGGAGATGCGCTATGCACGACGGGGTGTACATCTGCCCCGGGCAACGCTGTGCGAATGGAAGCTGGCGGCAGCCGAACTGCTCGAAGTGCTGCTGCCACCGCTGCGGGCTCACCAGTTGCAGGCACCCCGCATGCATGTGGACGACACGACGCTGCCATTGCTCGAGAAGGGTCGCACGGCGACGCGCAAAGCGCGATTATGGGGCTATCTTGGCGCGGGCCAGCGCGAGGAGAACGGCGTCTGGGTCGACCACCCGCCGGCGGTCGTGTTCGAGTTCGCCGAATCGCGCTCGGGCTCGCATCCGCTGCGGTACCTGTAGAAGTACAAAGGTTACCTGCAGGCGGACGCCTACAGTGGACATGGCGCACTTTACGAAACCGGAAACATCGTCGAGGTCGGATGCTGGGCCCATTGCCGTCGACGCTTCTTTGAAATCGCGAAGGCGCAGAGCAAACCGGGACTCGCGGCGCAGGCGCTGCAGTGGATTGCCCGCCTGTACGCGATCGAGTCGCGGATCAAAGACCACACGCCCAACATCAAATACGCGGCGCGGCAAACCGAGGCGCTGCCGGTGCTCACGCAATTCCGGCAATGGCTGGAAGGCAACGTCATCGGTTTGCCAGCTCAGGCGCCGCTCGCGAAGGCGTTCGGCTATGCGTTACGTCACTGGCAGGCCCTGATCCGCTACACCGAAAGCGGTATCCTGCTGCCGGACAACAATGCATTAGAGCGGCAAATCAGGCCAATTGCTCTCGGGAGGGCGAACTGGA
The DNA here is from genome assembly GCF_012689525.1 of Paraburkholderia aromaticivorans. Lineage (NCBI taxonomy): Bacteria > Pseudomonadati > Pseudomonadota > Betaproteobacteria > Burkholderiales > Burkholderiaceae > Paraburkholderia > Paraburkholderia aromaticivorans. The sequence goes on along the minus strand of NZ_CP051514.1, from coordinate 1,532,336 downwards.
TGTTCGCAGGCTCGCCGAGAGGCGCAAGAGCCGCCGCCACGATGTATTCACTGCTCGGTACGGCTCGCCTGAACGGCTTCGAGCCTTATGCATGGCTCAGGGACACACTTGAGAAGTTGCCGTCGTTTCCTGTCAACCGCGTGCATGAACTGTTGCCGCTCGCCCGTTAAACGCCTACACATTCATGGACATTCTCGACTCGCTTCGCCAGGCGCCCAGCGCCGAGTTGTATCGCCTCTATCTCGCCATCGGCAAAATGCTGGACGACCCGCGACGCATTCTCGAGGTACGTCAACGCTTGCATCTGGGCATGGAGGTCAGCTATATCGGGGGCGATCCGCTCGCACCACCATCGCACGGGACGGTGGTGGAGCTGAGGCAAACCCAGGCGGTGATCCAGGACAACCACAGCCGTCAGCGTTGGTCGGTGCTATACGCGGCGGTTATCCCTGACACTGCGAGCGGCCCAACTCACGCGCCTCCGTCGCCGCCACCGCGAGTTCAGCGAGAGGAATTCTTTCATTGGCGACACCGTCGGCTTCACCGACAAACATCTGAGCGAGCGGGTCGGCATCATCGTCAGGCTCAACGCAAAAACCGCGTCCATCGCTGTTAATGAGTCGGAAGGCCATTGGCGGGTCTCTTACGCTCTGTTGCGGAAGATCGTCGACATCTAACCGCGCGACACCGTCAACATGGGTTCCGCTGACGGATACAGATGAAATACATCAACGTAGAGAGCCAGAAACTGTTTGAGATATCGAAGCGCAAACCGGTGCGCATACATCTGGTCGCCTAGTGTGGGCGACGTCGCAAAGATCACCGAGTAGACGTGAGCGACATCTTTTCCGAATATAGGATCATTTTTCAAAAATTCCACGGTTTTGGTTTTATTGTCGCCAGCGATCAGCTGGGTAGCATTCCAGAAAATCGGCCGTGAAACATAGATTTCTTCTGTCTTCAAATCTACCGCATATAAAATAACATGCGTCTTGTAGCTAAGTTCTGACCAATAGTAAAGCGTGCTTTCCTTTATGCCACCTACCGTTGGAATGCCGTCGGATTTACGGATATGAAGGTTCTCCGAGGACTTGACTTGTGCCTTGAAGTATTTTCCCGTCACCTGTCCATCGATAATCAGCTCGACTTCAAAATCGATTCCATAGTCGCTCTCGGTTACGTTTCGGAAGATGCCGAGGTCCCTCAGCTTGTATTGAAGGATGGCGTATGAGTCGGATTCAGCCTTGTGCTGTTTGATGCGTACTGGGAGCTTCATACGGTGCTTTGTCGAATCCTTGTTACCGAGCGGGGCAGAGGGCAGAGTTATGGGGATACGCACCCGCCATGAGTTGCTTATCGGCATTATGCCGGTCGGACTTGAACAAGATTGCAAGCAATCGCACTGGGCGAAAATCGAATACTCTTGCGCGAGGGGCGGCTAGCGAGGCGAGGCGAGTCGATCGTCGCTCGACGCCGCCGCAAGCTGCTTGCATACGACGCAGCCACGGCGGATGCGTCCGCCGGGTACGCACAGTCGACGTGGGCTGCCCCCCCGATTTCGACACTTTCTCGTGTAAATCATTGTTTTTGCTACCGTAAGGGTAGCATTTTTGTCCCTACATGGCGTTGGGGTCGGGGTTGGAAGGTTAAGTGCGTCGAAGAACTCGTTTTGTTCGGCATTCAGCGTCGAGAGGCCGGAGGGGTGTGCTGTTGGTGCCGGGTGACGAGTGGAACTGATTGCGGCGCGCGATCTCCAGCGCCCGTTCGGGCGTCCCCCGGCAATCAGGTCAGCAGCGCCAGCGTCTTCCGCCATGTAAAGCGGATTCTCGTAACGTATGTCGGTAACGCCGGTCCCAATTTCAATCTTGTTCGTTCTCGTGCCAACCGCTGCGAGGAGCGGAAGCGGTGACGAGCTACGAAAGTGATTGAGATCTGTCGAGACGAACGCCGTATCTTGGGGGCGAAAGGGGACTACAGTCTGATGCAGCGTTGTCGAATATCACGCCGCTTTCCGTGGACGCGTCTGGCACGACATACAGAATTTCAAGGCACCACGGTTTCGCGGGGCTGACCGCTTACATCAATGACAACTATCGCGATGTGTGAGCGACGCTCTTCAGGCAAAAGCTCCCTAAGAAGCGCGGCCATTCCGATAGCCGAGGTGGGCAGGGCACGGCCTTGAGGATGGCGGGGCAACGGTTTACCTTCAACCACACCGAACCAGAACACACCGTACACGCCGTATCCGGACGCGTCAGGATCGCGCGTGTACAAACGATCCAGTTGCGATACTGGTGCATGCCAGACGTCATCGTGATAACTGCGCTTCAGCTCGACCGGAATCTTGAAATGGCGATACGATGCGCTGAGGTCAGCGCGCTTGCCATGCACCATACGGACCTCAGGCTCGATCGTGATACCTGTTGATTGCAAGCGATCGCGTAAGAAGTCAATCAGAACGTCTCGACCGCTCTCTTCAGGCTTTGGGGTTAGTACCTTCCCGAACTTATCCTCGTTCCAGAACCGTTTGTAGATGTTGTTGTTTGCGTTCGCAATGCGGTCAGCGATGTCGAGCAATGTGTCGACGAGCAGTGCGTGCAAATCGGCGACGTTCGCCGGCGCGCCATTCGACAGGGCGACTACAGTCTGCGCCCAGTCCGGTTGTCGGTATTCCGCGTCTCGCTTCCGCGTACGTTGGTTTGCCGCAGCGTGCAGAATGTACTCTCTGTAGGTTACGAGCTGAGGCTCGCTTGCAAGCCGATTCAGCACAGCTACCGCGTCTGCGCTGGTGTCAATCGAGATCAGGTTCGTCAACTTCTTGATGAACTCTGCGCCATCCCAAAGGTTCCGGTCTCCCGACCACCCGCCGGCAGGGTGAGGGGTGTCAGGGAAATAGTGAGCTGCGGCAAGAGCCATGCGCTCCAATGTGGATGACTTTAGAAGGCCGTCGGCGGTGTGTGGCCGCTGCGGTGTCGCAGACATCGAATCCCTCAATAGCCATAGGACGTCTGCGCTGCTTTTTGCCCGTTCGAAGAAGGGCGATTCGAATTCGTCAGGTCGCGACGTAAAGGCTGCCGTTAACCAATGTGCGTACGCCTCGCTGGTCAGCGCACCACCAGCGAGATATTTTCTTGCCAGCGAAAGGAAATCGTCGCGGGTCGATTCGTCACTAATCACGACTTCCAGCATCCTTCTGAGATGCTGATTTGAGGCATTCGGATACTCGCCCAGTATGGACAGCGCGACCGTGGCGCGACACCAGGCGAACGCATCCATCTCCAACAATTCGCCGAGCCCCTCCACATGCTCATGGCGAGCGTCGAGGCCCACTTTCGCAACGTTAAGATAGACGTCCCGTGCCAGATGCGGTAGACCGGACAGCGCGGCGTGCTTCCATCCGAAGACCTTCCGGCGCGACGTGTTACCTTCACGTTCGCTCGTTGGACAAACAAGGTCGACCGCAAGCGCCGTCTGTATAAGACGTTCAGGCAAGCCTTCAAGAGCAGGTTGCCGGAGCCAGCGGGCATCCAGTCCAGCGATAATCGCAAGCCACCACGACGGAATCTCGCCCTTCAGAGAAACCTCCGCGGCATGACGGGCGTCGGGGATGTCGGGTCTCTCAAGTACACGGGACAGTCCGGCGAGCGCCGAACTTGTCAGGGTATCGCCCAGCACCGTTGCAATTCGCTGGGTCGGCTCTAAACGATGATCGCTGTCCGAGAACCGCCCCAGGTACACCGCTGCCACCCAGCCCAGCCAGCCGGATTGCGTGCCCGCGCTGATGGCACGCTCGTGCCGCGCGAACAACTCCGCTGTTTGCTTTCTTTGCGCCTCATCCTTGGCCCGTTGCTCATTTTTGCGCCGTGCGTCCGAAATACGCCATTCTGGAATTTCGACGACTAGCAAAGAGTCTCTGAGGTGCCGCAGATCTATCCGCCCGCCAACGAAAACAGCCACTCAAACAGGTCAGGACATTTGCTGCTAAACCACGGAGTGAGCCACAGCGCGGCTTCGTACATGATTGCGGTTGTGGATTCGTCTGGCGGCGCGATTTTGAGTCGGGCCACCAGCGCGTCAAGCAAATCGGGAATGTCGATCGCGCCGGCGGTTATTGCCTGAAACCGTTGCGATAGCAGGTGAGGGCTGGTATCGCCAGGGAACTGGCGGAGAACTTGGGCGCAAACACCGCCAACCAGGCGTGCAGACCGCGAAGCTCAGTCGCCGGGTGCCCATCAAGGCCAATCAAGGCGGTTACCCGGCGAAACGACAACCCGTTGTCCAACTGAGATGCAATCCATTCGGCAGCGAGAAACTCGGCCGTGGTGCGGTGGGCATAGTCGACGGCGGCAACGCCAGGAGTTGCGGTAAATATCCGGCGACGGAGCGCCGCCTGAACCTTATCCCGATCAAGGAACGGAACGGTGCTAATTCCTGGAAACGACGCATCGCCACTACTGTAATTGAGTGCGAACCCCTCGATGTCACTTATCAACCGCAGCGCGCAGAGTGCTCCGGCTATCGGCCGCAGCTCGTCCGCCGAGTACTCGTCCTTGCGAGCGTGCTCCGGATTATGCTCAGCGAGCCACAGTTGGGTCGATTGTCTGAAAAGTTGTGACCGACTCTCCGGCCAACTGCCATTGGCTACAACCGTGGCCAGCATTATCAGATTCTGCGGATTGTGCAGGAAGCCACCAAGGTCTCGCACATTCGCTTCGTGCAGAAACGAACTGGGGTCTTGTACCCCGTGGTCCTGCAGGACGGCGCATTGTTCTTCAGCTGTCAGCGCGGAGAGGCCCAATACGGTCACGCCACCGTTGGCATCAAGGTACGGCTTGAATGCTTCAAGATCCGACTCGCCGAGCCAGTCCTGTTCGCGACACGAGAGGAGAAGCTTCGCTGGCGGACAGAGAAACAGCTTTTGAACGATTGCGTCCACAACATTGTCGTCGCCGCTTCCTGTACGTTTCTCGTCGAGCGCGTCAACGAAGATAGTATCCACACCCCAGTTGGGCGGAATGTTGAGAAACGCCCGAACGGTCATGTAACGGCCGCCCGCACTTGCCGCAGCCGACCTGAAAAGATGCGTCTTGCCTGCCCCCGGCGAACCAGCAACACACTGCCCATCATCATTGCGATGATGTGGTTATTCAATACCCGTTTCACCCGCGCTGCGGTGGGCGGATCGTTGTCATCGGAGTGAACAACTACCGTGGCGAGTCATATCTGATCGTCAGGCAGCCCGACGGCACTCGCGCTCATCTGCCGCTTTGGATGGCGGACGATGATTCTGCTCGCATGTCAATCGTCTCCCAGCCGGAATTACCGCATGTGGTGCTCAGGGAACTCCTGCGTCTGGTCGATACGGCGTTATCTTGCCTTGCATTGCCAACACGCGAGGGAGACGGCGATGCGCAATCTGATGACGCGGCAGAAGGGTCTGTTCGAGCAAGCTGTACGGGAAGCAGTGGTGCCAGAGGAGATACAACCAGAGCTGGTGACGCAACTGGCGCTGCTGATGTTTGCGCTGATCAATGTGATCGAAACGGAGGTGCATGATGAGCAAGATCGGCACTGAGCACCTTTCCCGTCAAGCATACGTATACGTCCGGCAGTCCACTTTGGACCAGGTTCGTCACAATCGCGAGAGCCAGTTGCGCCAGTACGGACTGGCCGATCGTGCTCGTGGGCTTGGCTGGCCAGATGTGACGGTCATTGATGATGATCTGGGCCGCTCTGGTTCCGGTACTCATCGCCCCGGCTTCGAGCGCCTGCTGGTGGCGCTGTGCAGTGGCGAAGTGGGTGCCGTATTCTGTATCGAAGCGTCCCGCCTCGCACGCAATGGGCGCGACTGGCACACGCTACTGGAATTCTGCCGTCTCGTAGGATGCCTGCTGATCGACGAGGACGGAATTTACGATCGGTCATGTTGATGCCCTCATGTGTTTGCTCGCGGGGCGATAACGAGATGGTTTCGCACGCCCGATTTGAGCTCATGGAGAGCGGATATGCTCTCCGGGGTATTGGGAAACAGGAAACGTTTGTCATGCGAATCGCGCTGGACACAGATGACGCCGTCGCGGATGCGTCGCTTGATCCACGAGGTCGAAACCTGCAGGGATTGCGCGACATCGGCAACGGTCAACCATCCAGAGATGTGCCGCGCACGCATTGATCTGGCGTCGTGCAATACACGATGACGCTGCCGGATGAGCTGTACGGTCCGTGCCGGGACATGGCTGCATCGGGCCGAGTGATACCCCTCCTGGGACAGTATTCCGGCTATTGTGGCATCGTCGATGCCCTGCCGGGCAAGTTCAAGCACGCGGGCTTCCATCTCGGCGCCCCTGGTGAGTGCCCGCGCGGCATGCACACGCGGCTCGACCTCCAGTTGGGAGATCTCACCACCTCGCCAGACAACACGGATTGCGATCCGATCACGCGTTACCCGGTGCAGGATCACTTTATCAATCAGGGAACGCAGCAGGGCCTTCTTGCTCTCGCGATTGACTTGCGGTCGCTGCCAGATTTCCGGTAGCTGGGTACCGAGCGCAAGAAAGTCATTTTGCTCTTCAGCACTGAGCGCCTCCGGTTTGCATGCCTCAACCTGATGACGGGCAAGCGCATCCTCCGCCTGTCGCAGTTCGCGCAGCGCCGTTTCCCACCGCCGTTCAAGCTCGGCAGCAATCAGACGGTTATCCGGATCGACGCGATTGTATTGGCGCTCGGCCAGGAGCGCCTGATAGCGTAGCCGTTCGACCTGCTGCACCTCTGCCCGGTTGGCGGCATCACGGGTCTGCTGTCTTGCATGGTTTGCACCCGCCCACGTTTCGAGCTCCGCGGGTCCAACTGCCGCGAGGAAGGCCTCCACGACCCGCGCATCAATAAGGTCAGCAGGGAGGTGCTGGCATAGTTGGCCACCCTGACTACGCAGCAGATAGTTACAGACGTACCTGTTCGCATTCTTGTACTGCACCGCCATCTTGTGACCGCATTGCCCGCACCAGACGATGCCCTGGAGCACGGCTGCACCGTCGCGGGGTATCCCGCGCGTCTGGTTTCGCTGATATTCCGCATGGTTATCGCGCAACATGGCCTGGACCTGTTCGAAACGTTCCCAGTCGAGGTAGACAGGATAACGGTCTTTCACGACGATTTTCCATTCTGACATAGGACAGCGTTCTGTGATGAGCTTGCCGTTGGCATAAGTCGAATGGCACGACCGGGTTCGACCATAGACGAACGCACCCGCGTAGGCAGGATTCTTCAGAATCGCCGTGAGCATATTGGCCGTTGGTGAACGCCAGATGATGTCGCCAAACCGGTCGCGCCGCGGCAAGGTCAGCGCGTGATCGCGGAAGCGGCGCATTACTTTGCCCACCGACCCAAGACCCAGAAACGTCGTAAAGATCAGCGATACCCGATCCTGCACCTCCTGGTTCGGATCTTTATGCACCATGCCGTTGGTGTCGCGCTCGAGTCCTGCGGGTAGCAGCAACGCCAGTTCACCGCGCTTTGCCTTGTTCAGCAGTCCGGCCGTCAGGCGGCCACGCAGGGTGTGCAACTCGACCTCGGAAATCGTGCCCTTCAAACCCAGCAAAAGGCGTCCGTTCGCAGAACCCGGATCATATACGCCATCGCGATCGCCGATAAGACATTGGCGAAACCCACACAGATCCAGCAAGGGATACCAGTCCGTGCAATTACGTGCAAGCCGGGTTACTTCGTACGAGAGGATGATGCCGACCTCGCCCAGGGTCACGCGGGCAATCACATCCTTGAAGCCCTCACGATGCGAAAGCGTCGAGCCACTTAGGGCTACGCTGAAGAAGCCAGCGTTTTCGCCAACAGCTTGTCGCTGAATTTCGGAATGCGAGATCAGCGACCCGACTGGTTCGATTTTCTGGCCCTGAAGGGCCTTGCAAGCGGGTCTCTCGACCCACTTTGGCTACTCATGGACGCAGCTGTGCCATCAGCCGCGTGCGGCTCATGTAGATGTTGGCCAGCGCGAGTGTGGTAAAGGCGCGCGTGGCGTTCTTCGCGAGGCCGCGATAGCGCACCTTGCCGAACCCCCACAGCCGCTTGACCACCGCAAAGACGTGTTCGACCCGGGCACGAATCTTCGACTTGCTGCGGTTTTTCGAGCGCCTGGCTTCATCGACTTCACCACTGCGATTGCGCACACGCTGGTTGGTGAAGTCCTTGGCTTTCGGCGCCTTGCTGGCGATGAGTTCCTTCTGGCTCGCATAGGCGCTGTCACCGTACACACGCTGCTCGCCGCCATGCAGCAGCGCCGGCAGCGGATGCTTGTCGTGCACGTTCGCCGCTGTCACTACCGCGCTGTGTGCCAGACCCGTCTGGCTATCCACACCGATGTGCAACTTCATGCCGAAGTACCACTGCTGGCCCTTCCTCGTCTGATGCATTTCGGGATCTCGCGCCTTGTCCGCATTCTTTGTGGAACTCGGCGCACCGATGATGGTGGCATCCACGATGGTGCCGCTGCCTACCTTCAGTCCGCGCCCTTGCAGTACCTCGCCGACCTTGGCGAACAATTGCTCGCCGAGCTTGTTGCGCTCCAGCAGCCGCCGGAACTTCAAGAGCGTCGTACCATCAGGAACGCGCTCGCGCCCCAGGTCAATGCCGACGAATCGCCGCAATGCGGTGCTATCCAGCAGCGCTTCCTCGCAGGCTTCATCGGCCAGGTTGAACCAGTGCTGCAGAAAGTGCATGCGCAGCATGCGCTCCAGACCCACTGGCGGGCGACCGCCCTGACCCTTCGGATAGTACGGCTCGACAACCTCGCACAACTGCGCCCACGGCACGATCTGCTCCATCGTCTCAAGGAACACATCGCGTTTGGTTGGCCGACGGTACTGTTCAAATCCGGCGCCTTGATCGGCCGCCATCGCAAGGGTCTGTTGTTTCATGCACATCTAACGATTGAGCGACCAATGCCGTTGACCTTTTTCAGCGTAGCCTTAGGCCAAGATCCATGTCGACCACCTCGATATTCGCATCATCCCAGCCCAGATCGCTTGCCCGCTGGCGCAGCGCATACTGCAATCGCAGGCTTTCCTGATTGGTTACTACCTGGTTCGGAGTGGATTGCCTGATATAGATTATTGCCTTACGGCACAGATGTCGGGCCGTTACAAGTTCCGATGTCATGGCTTGTCCCTCGAGGCAGCAACCGTATTCTGTAAATCGCAATTCCCATCTATTATCAAGCACTCCTTATTTAAATAGAAGACTGATCCATGATTTTCTGGTGACTCCAGCTCTCTGGCCACACGAACCAGTTCCCGGACGCTATCGGCCGATAGTTTGCTCGATGGTAGACGCTCAGACGTCGGACGGAGAGAAGTCGCCACCACCGGAATTTTTAACAGGACGTCGTCCCGATAAGCGACGGTGACTTGACCATATGCGCCGACCGTGGCCGCCGATGCCACGACAGCAAAGGTGCGGCCATACAGCGGATGGGCGGGATCAGTGACAGTTACCTGTTCCAGCCGCCCTGTTGGCAGCCGAACAGGGGTACCAAGATGTGTCCTCGTACGATCCACGACAACCTAATGATCGACTGCTGTTAGGCATGAAGGGCACGCTTTCCGAGATGGAGCTCTCCACGTTTCGCCAACGATCGCAGGCGGCGCTTGACCAGAAGGCCAAACGCGGCGAGCTGTTCACCTCGGTGCCAATCGGTTATGTGCGTGCGCCGGGTGATCGTATTGAGAAGGATCCTGACCTTCGGATTCGCGAAGCGCTCGATCTGGTGTTCCGCAAGTTTCGCGAGTTTGGTAGCGTCAGGCAAGTGCTTTTATGGATCCGGCAGGAACGCATCGAGTTACCTGCGGTGAACTATGGACCGGACGGGCGCAACATTGTCTGGAAGCTTCCTGTCTATAACACCTTGCTGCACATCCTGACGAATCCGACGTATGGTGGTGCGTACGCCTTTGGCAAGACCCGGACCATTGCGCGCATCGTGGATGGCCGCAAGCGGGTCTATGCAGGCAACCCCCTTCGGCGCGAGGACTGGCAGGCCTTGATCATCGAGCATCATGCAGGCTACATTAGCTGGGACGAGTACGAGGCGAACCGCAAATTGATTACCCACAACGCGAACATGAAGGGCAACATGGTCCGCGGCGCGGTCAAGCGCGGCAGTTCATTACTGGCGGGGTTGCTACGTTGTGGTCATTGCGGCCGCAAATTGCACGTTGCCTATTCGGGTACTAAAGGGACCGTTGCCCGCTACAACTGCCAGGGCAGCATGATCAATCACGGTGGCCCTCGCTGTATCTCGTTCGGCGCGGTTCGTGTTGACTATCGGGTCTCTGAAGAAGTCTTGCACCAACTACAGCCGCTTGGGATTCGTGCATCACTTGAAGCCATTGAGCGCGCCCGAACGGAACAGGATGAACGGGTACGACACAAGGAGTTGGCCCTTGAACAGGCTCGGTATGAAGCTACGCGTGCGCGCCGGCAATACGATGCAATTGAACCCGAGAATCGGCTTGTTGCTGCCGAACTCGAACGACGCTGGAATGAAACGCTGAAGACTCAGGCGCAATTGCAGACCGAGCTCGACGTCATACGCGAACAGTCTCTAACGACGCTGGGTAAAGGGGCACGTGACGAGCTTTTGCGACTGGGCGAGGACCTGCCCCGGCTATGGCATAACCCGGCCAGTTCCGTGGAGATCAAGAAGCGGATACTAAGGACTGTGATCAAGGAGCTCGTAGTCACAAAGATGGACGACACCATTCGCGCACTCGTGCATTGGCAAGGCGGTGACCATACCGAAATCGTCTTCGAGAAGAACCGGCCAGGTGAGCATCGCTGGGCGACGGATATCGAAACTGTAGACATCGTTCGATCATTGGCAAGAACTCTGCCGGACCAGGCGATCGCAGCAGTCATTAACCGGCTGGGCAAACGTACGGCGAGAGGTCACACATGGACGGCCGCAAGAGTCTGCTCGTTGCGCAGTCACCATTGCATAGCAACGTATCGCGAAGGCGAGCGGCAGGAGCGCGGTGAATTGACCGTCGCCGAGGTCTCAGCTCTCGTGGCCGTTAGTGGGCCGACCGTCATCCGCCTGATTCGAGTGGGAAGGTTGTCCGCGTCGCAAGCATGTCCCGGCGCACCCTGGATCATCCGCCAGTCGGATGTTGATGCTTATCTCGCGCGGCAGGCTGATAGCGGTCCGCAGTCAGCGGATCCCAATCAACTATCCATTGATCTTCAATAACATACGGAGGTGTGCATTATGTCTCGTGTCCGGGATCGCCCAGCAACACGATATTCCGTTCGGAGTGGAACGATGCGAACCTCAGATCCTCCAGCGGCTCGTCATCCTCGGGCCGAGGGAAAATCTGCTGGACCTGGCGATCAATCATATTCAGTGGTATGCGACTGCGCATAGATGTAGGTCGACAATCCGTTGTCAGGGGCCAGGCGCAATCAATGACGAGGTTCGGCTTCCCCAGTTGAACAGAACTGAAGAGGCGTCGCCAGATCTGTCAGTGGTTTACGCTCATACAGATTCTAATCAACGATTGCTGCCGCTCCGCTTCGCAAATGGGAGCGCTGACAGGTCGAGTTCCCGCCGGGTCTTGCGAACGGCAGGAACCTGCGAGCGCAGGGCCGTAAACCGAAGGAAAGTTGTCACCGGGCCATGCCTTTGACGGCAGGACTTCAGCCGCTGTGTTGACAACTTTCCTTCGCTTTTTACCGAAAGAAAGTTGTCACTTCGCGTGAGTGCGAATTAAGAAAGTCAACTCGCGTTCGTTTCAGATCATGAATCCGTTCCCGAGGTGGCAACGATGGTCGCGTTCCCGCAGAGTTTTGAACCGCTAGCGTTGCCACGCCCTCCAGGCTCGCAACGCTACGATGTATTCAGCCCAAAACTGGATCGACGATTGACGCTATATGGGCGCAGTTCCCTCGACGGCTGGTTGATGATCGAATCCGATCCTGCTGTGAGAACGTTTTGCGAACGGCCTGGTTTCATGATGCTCAGCGGGAAGCGCTACGTCGTAGATTTCTGGTTGAAGTACGACGACCACGAAGAGGTCGTCCACCTTGCCGAGCCAACACCAGCGACTGGACCTGATCGACATCGCGCTGACCTTGATCCGGATATATTCGCCGTGCGGCGCATCGGTTCGGGCGAAAGAGCGGCCGCGCGCATCTGGTTGGCGAACTGGCAGCGCATGTTGCCCGCTATCGTGATCGCGCGTGGTCTCGTAAAACCTGCGGTGCGGGACGCGATCGAACAGTTTGTTGCAACATCCCGATCGCTGTCTGAGATCGAGCGTGGTTTTTCGACTTGCGACACCACGATTGTTCGTGCGGCCGTCTTCGAACTTCTGCATCGCGGATGCATTCAGGCGTTCGATCTTCACACCGGAAACCTCTCGTTGCTAACGCGCTTCTCTGCAGTGCAGGCCGAATCATGAGCCGGCGCAAGCCAGAATTGGAGACGCTCGATCTCGCCACGTGGCCGACGCTCGATTGGACCGGGATGGATGTCGAAAAACGGGATCGCACCCGGAAGCTCATTGACGGCATCGAGCGGTACGCGAATGGCGAGCCGTTACGCAGTATCGAGAAAGCGACCGGTGTCAACCGAAGGCAACTGTACCGGCTTCTCGAAAGGGCGCGCGCACTGCACTGGGATGGGCGTATCTACGGTTTCCGGGCGCTTGTTGCTCACGCCCGGGTCACCGGATACACGCGAATGCTTCCCGTGGTGTCGCGTAGCGAAGGAAGAGGGACGGTCGGTGCGCTTTCTCTGCTCTTCGAGCGTTATCCGAAGCTTGCAGCGTGGCTGGTCCTGCAGATCAGGCAGCGTCGCGTGAGTCTGGTCCAGACACCCTGTAATGACGGCATTCGAGTCAGCGTGCGAGGGCTCCGGGCGCTACACGAACGGTTCCTGCAGGAGTGCCGCACTCTGGGCCTGACGGTCACAGACTATCCGTTCAATACAGCCAACCGTGCCATCCGGTCGCTGTCCTCACGCGTAAAGGCCGAACTTCTGCGGGGCTTCGGCACCGCGGCCGCAGCAGCTGGCGCTTCGCATCTTAAGGGGCTGCCGCGCTCCGACGACGCGCCGGCGCCGGCGTCAACTCGCCCGTATCAGGTCGTCGAATTCGATGGTCACCGGCTTGATATTCGCCTGAAGGTGGCGGTTTGCGATCCGCTCGGTTTTGAACATGAATTCGAGATTGAACGCGTATGGCTGCTGGTGATCATCGACGTATGCACGCGGGTTGTACTCGGTTACCACGTGGCGCTGTCTCGCGAATATGGTCGCTACGACGTCATCAAGACGATTGAAAATGCGCTGCAGCCCCGTCCGTTGCGCAATTTCACTATACCGGGACTCGTATGCAAGCCTCAGGATGGCTTCGCATCCCAGCGGATGCCCGAACTCGCCTACGTCAGCTGGGAGTTCATCAGGCTGGACAACGCGAAAGCGAATCTCGCAGCCGAGACACTGGAGGCTCTTTGCGAGTTTGTGGGATGCGTTGTCAGTGCTGGACCGAGGCACAGTCCTGACGAGCGACCATACATTGAGCGCTTCCTCGGTACGATCGCCACGAAGCTCTCATCGCGCCTGCCAGGCTACACCGGTTCAAACCCTCGCGACCTGCGCAGGGCGCTGACCGACCCCAAAGGCAACCTTCGCCTCTATGTGTCACTGGACGAACTGGATGAGTTGATTGAATTCGCGATCGCAAGCTATCACGGTACGGCGCACGGCGGGCTGAACGGAGTGACACCGCTCGAGGCGATGGAGTTTTTCGCTCGCGGAAGAGGAGAGATGTTGACGTGGCTGCCACAAGTGCGCCGACGTATGCTATGCCTCATGCAGTCCGCGCGACATTGCCGGGTGCGTGGCTATCTCGCGCTTGGAGTTCGTCCCCACATCAACCTGCTCGGCGTGCGATATACGAACGCGGTCCTCGCTTGCAGTGCCCAGCTCATCGGTCAATCCTTGCGGGTGTACATCAACTCAGACGACCTACGCTGCGTCCGTGCCTTTCTGGCAGACGGGTGCGAACTTGGTGTCCTCGAGGCGCAAGGTGCGTGGAGGGTCGTGCCGCACAACCTGACGTTGCGCAACGAAATCATGAGGTTGAAGGGTAGAAGGCAATCCGCGGATGCGTCGGCCGGGAATCCGATAGAAGCCTATGTGCAAACGAAGGTTGCCGAAGCGAAGAAATCCCGGAGAGCCGCCTCCGATGTAGCGCGGACCCTCCGTCTGCTTGCCACCGCACCTACTATGCGCACACCGACTGGACCACTGCAGCCGGAAATCTCAACAGTGTCTTCATCTGTGACAACCCCGGAGGCAGTTGAAACAGTTGCCGATACGTCGCTCGCACCGCCCATACGTCCCCGAAAGCTGGCCATTGGAACGGGCCACGTCTTTTGAACTGAACAGGTTATAAACACTGGAGGCATTCATGTCGCTTCAAACCTCGCGTCCGGTCGACCCTTCCCTGCACCCCCTCGTCACAGGAAATTACCGGATTGCGACGCCGGCGATCGAAACGTTTTATGAGCTTGTGATGAGTTGCCTCCGCTACCGTGTCATGGGGGCACGGATTCACGGCGCGCCCCGGATCGGCAAGACACGGGCAATAGAATACGTCCGCCTCCTGCTCGCCAGAGAATACCCAAAAATGACGAGCTTTCATGCCCGTTGCGAACACAAGCCGCGGCACGCGGAAGGGCCTTTTTTCGCCAACTTGCTCGAAGCCGTCGGCGACCACGATCCGAACGCGGGTACCGCTCCTGAAAAGCGGATGCGGCTCTCGCTACGCATCCGGGAGGCGGCCGCGCGCGCTGGAAGCGGCACGGCTCTACTCTTCTGCGATGAGGCGCAACGCTACAACGAGAACGAATACGAATGGCTACGCGACGTACACGATGCGCTTGATCGCCAGCAGATCAGGCTCTTCACGTTTCTTGTCGGCCAGCAAGAACTTCTTGCGCAGAAGAACGCACTGCAGATGGCCGGCAAGACACAGATCGTTGCACGTCTCATGGTCGAGGAACTGGCGTTCTACGGCATCCGGAACGCCGAAGACGTTGCCACCTGTCTAAACGGATACGATCAGACAGCGTATCCGGAGGATACAACGTGGAGCTTTACGAGGTTCTATGTGCCGGAGGCGTTTGATGCGGGATATCGACTTGTGAGTGATGCGGCAGTGCTATGGAACGCGTTCGAGGCAGCACATCACAGATCAAGCTTCTTAGGCCATCTTGAAATTCCGATGGAATCGTTCGTGCGGGCCGTCGAGATTGTGCTCAAGGATAGCAACCTGCTGGACGCTCCCGGATACTGCCCGGATGAGGCACTATGGGCACACGCAGTGCGTCGTTGCGGTTACGTCCAGTCCCGTCATGCAACGGGCCGTGTACTTGTTCATGCGTGACGGCGCCGCGCTCGTCGCGCTACGTTACCCGATCCTGACGCTCGACGAGCGGCAACTCACGCCTGCGCTGGGCTATATCTTTAATGTACGGTGGCTGTTACCGGGCGAGTCAATCGTGTCAATCCTGTGGAAGTTCGCGCGCGCGAACGGACTACCTGGGCACACTCTCGTTCATTTGCTGGGCGCGGACGTGGATGCGTACGAGGGTGTGGAGGCCATGCGGGACGTCTTTGATCTCCGGCACGTTGCTCGCATGCTGAGACTGCCCGAAAAGATATTGCGCGCATCACTCCTCGACCCGGGCCAGCGCGGACGACATCATTCAGGTTTCCGATACTGCAGGCAGTGCCTGACATTGGGCTTCCATAGCGTCCGATATCAGATGTTCAGCGAAAATCGCTGTCCTGCTCATAGTCGGTCGCTCGAGACACAATGCCACGGATGTGGCGGTGAATCCCCGTATTTTCTGAACGCCTGTCTTATCGGCTCACCGTATCGCTGCACCCGATGCGGCGCGCTCTATGGTAAGGGTCATCCGCCAGTTCTTTCGGAAAAGCCCGCGATGGGCAAAAAGCATCGGGTCGCCCTCTCCCGGCATTTCTACAACCGGACGTCTGGGAGTTTCTGTATCAGCGAGAACGATCGGGCAAAGGTTAGGGTGCAGAGGTCAGGAGAAAGCGCGCAATCTCTGACCGTCGTGGCGAGGCCGTAAGGCTCATCGTTCTCCAAAAGTGGCCGCGCTCAGTTCGAAAACCGCGTGTTGACATGTTTGCTTCGTTTTTGGTGACAACTTTCCTTCGCCCTACGAATGCCGATGAGCGTCGTGCCGAACTCGACGATCCGGTAGTCTGAAAACGAATTCTCGGGAGGTTGTTTCAAAACAATACCGTTTCAAATAAGCCACTAGAAAACCGTCATTTAAGTGGTGGCTCTCAACAAAAGCACCTGCATGGTGATGCTCCTGAGCGCGCCAGCGATCATGAGCGTGCGCTACCGCACGTATGGTTCATGTGCCGCGTCGCCAGCGTAAATTTCTAACCGGCAGCATTGAAGCGATTACTAAAGAGAACCAGCCACTCAGGGGCTTAGTGCTTGCGCGGTCAATTCCGGTTATTGGCATTGCGGATGAACGCGGGAGAAAAAAACTCCTGCAACTTCATATCCGAGCGACTACTGTAAATGCAGCGATCATGCGTGAGAAATAGAGGTCCTTTCCACGCGTCACTGTTCGTGCAAACGCATTTTTAGCGGGAGTGCCATGAGCCTTGCCTTCTGGATCACGCGTCCCGAACGTTCGCCCGGCCCGCGTCGTGACGAACGCGCATGTCAGCGAAGGTCGCAAGTGCTGCGCTCGCATGGCGGGCTGCTCGCGTTGCTGCTGCCCATCTCGGCGATGGCCGACACTGCGTTGGCCACGAATGCGGATGGCTCCCCGGCGGGTGCCGCGAGCCAGGATCAGCGTTCGCTGGAGCCGCTCAACCTGGCCATCAACGCAGGGCTTACCTACGACGACAATGTGAGCCGCGCACGCGATTCCGTTGACAAGCTCTCGGACGAGTCATTGGCCGGGGCGGTGAACAAGGTGTTTCTCGTGCCGCTTGGCACGTCGTGGCAAGTACTGCTGAATGGATTTGCCGGTGCGGAAGGGTTTCGTACCTATACAAGACTCTCGCGGGTCTTTGCCGGCTTGCACGGTGAGCTCCGCTACCGTTATTCGAACGCCTTCTATAGTCCGACGCTTGCTACGTTCGCCCGTTTTCAGGGTGACGAATACGGCTCGGATCTGCGCAGAGGGTATCGCTACTCGGTGGGTGGAATCATCGAACAGCCCGTAACGGATCGCATCACTGTGACGGGTACGATATCCCACAACCAAAGATACGCAAAAAGCGATGTATTTGCGGCAGTGGACAACGCGGCTCGAATCAATGTCGATTACAACACGGTTGCGGGCGGGCATTTTTACGCGAGCCTGGAGTATCGGCTCGGCGATACGGTGTCGTCCGGCCAACTCACGCTCGACAGCATCGACGTCGCGAAGGTGTTCGTGCGGGACGATGCATTCAATCGCAACGACTTCTTCAGCTACCGCTTCCGGGCGCACATGTACTTCACGACGATTGGCTACAGCCATCCGCTCGGCTCGAACGGCACGCTGGACTTTTCCTGGCGCTACTCCCACGTCACGCCGACGGAGAAGCCCGACTTCGAAGGCGCGGGGAACGCGCCGTACGTAGCGAGTCAGTTCACCATCGCTTATCAATTGCGTTTCTGAGGGCAAGGACATGAACCCGAGACTGCGTTCGACGTTAGCGGCGCTCACGCTGACGGCTGGGGTCGCCGGATGTACGGGGGGGAGCTCGAACGACATATCGCCCTCGTCGCCGCCCGTGTCGCAGCCGGTCAGCTCGGATATGTTCCTCGTCTTTCCGAATCCGCAGGTGCCGCCCGATACGCCGGATCTGGCGCATGCGCAAACGCTCTCGCAGGACTATGCGCTTGCCTATTACGAGGCCATCGACCCCCTCAACGAAAAAGACACGCTCGACAAATGGAAAGCCGCCAATGGCTTCGGTAGCGGAACTGGCATTGAAGTGAGTGCCGTATTCGGCGACATTCGGGATCTTGGCTACGGACGCAAGATGACAGCAAGGCGCGATCCCGCTCGCAAGACGATCGCGTTTCTCGTCGAGAATTATCTTGTCAGCCCTGGCGGCGTCTATGGTTACACGCCAGAAAGTCTGGATGCGGCGCTCGCCAGCGACACGCGTTGGCGCATTCAATACAACGCAATCGAGTACAGTCTCGGGCCCAACGCGCAACCGGGTGATGTGCCGTTCGCCAAGTTCTACAATTTTGACCCCGTCTCCGGACAACGCCGACTCACGGTCGATATCGACGGCCGCGGTCAGAAGGCCATGCCGGCAGTTTGCTTCAGCTGCCACGGCGGACGTGCCGACGCACTGGAAAGGAATGCAAGCGGCAAGCTTTTCTTTGGCCATCCGTTGTTCGCGAGCGCCAACGGGGACGCACAGGCACGCCTGCAGCCGTTTGAGGTAGGCAATTTCGATTTCTCGAAGGTCACAGGGCATACGCGTGCGGACTACGAAGCGGCGCTCAAACTCATGAATCGGTTCGTGCTGTGCAGCTACCCGGTGCCTGCCGGTGGCCCCAACAATTGTCCGGATGAGCCCGTCTTCAACCATCCGGCGAAAATCGAGGAGTGGCAGGGCGGCGCGGCGAATTTGATCCGCAACGCGTACGGCGGCGATAACCTGCCCAACGACACCTATGTGGACACCTATATTCCGTCCTCATGGGCGAACGGCAATCCTAACGTGTACCGCTCCGTCATTGCGAAGTCGTGCCGCGCCTGCCACATGCTGAGAGACAACGGACGCGATGGCGACAGCAGCGGGTTTCCTCCCAACCCTCCCCATGTCGACTTCGACAACTACCAGCAGTTCGTCGACAAGTACGCGAAGTTGACACGACATTACCTGTTCGACCTCGGCAACATGCCGCTCGCCAAGATCGTCTATGACAACTTCTGGCAATCCGATGGTCCCCAACTGCTGGCGCAGTTTCTCGAACCGCTCACGGGAAGTATTGCGCGAGATGCGAGCGGCAAGCCTGTGCAGCCAGGACGTCCGGTCGCCGACCCGGGGCCGCTGACTCGCACGGTGCTTCCCGGTTGGGTTCCGCTGCGCGCCGTCCAGACGTTCAACGACGCTTATAGTTGGTCCGTTATTCAGGCACCGGCTGGTGTCGCGCCCCAATCTGTGCCGATCCAGGACGCAGACAAGCCGCAGGCCCGTTTCAATGCCACGGTCGGCATTTATACGGTGCAACTCGTGGCGAGCCGTGCAGGTGTCCAGAGCGCACCTCAGACGGTCACGGTTGTCGTGAAGGACAGCATCCCCGGCCTGCTCGACCAGAACACGATTGGTCTCGCGAACATCAAGGCCATCATGGCAGATAACTGCATCTCCTGTCATTCTGCGTCACAGCTAGCCCCGAATTCCCCTGAACCCCTGCCGCCGGTGGATTTCGCGGACGACGTAGGTTTGTACGAAAGAATCAGAAGCCGGATCAACTTCACCGACATCGCGACGAGCCGGCTTCTGCTCAAGCCAGCGGATCTTGTAGCGCACGGGGGCGGACTGATATTCGATGCGTCTCTCCCTCCGGGAGACCAATCTAGAGCGAACTACGATAACTTCATCAACTGGATCGCCAACGGTGCTCCGCAATGACAGCATGGCGGCATCCGTTATAGGCCGCGTTGAACGGATGCAACGAGGTTCACCGATAGTCGATCGTCGGTTGCCTGAGATATCGCGAATCCGGCATACTCGGAAATGACGGCGGCAGCACGCGCCCCGCAATCGTCTCAATCACGGCCAACTCCTGATCGGTGTGATTGACGAACGGCGCACTGCGGATGCTGTTGCCAGCCGATTTCTTGCCCGCATTGATGAACAGTGGCCTGTCGTGATGGGTGGACACCACTGTAGTCCTGCTTTGCGGATCGTCCTTCGCGACGACATCGGTGGTGCCGAAGCAGGTGCAGAAGTAGGTCTGCTCCGGATCGGTCTCGAGATAGAGCCCGGTGCCGCGAATGTCGATGAGCGCGGTCAGCGTATCGATGCGGACCGGCCGCCCCGGCGCGAAGACGGATAGCACCTTGCCCATCGCGAGACTGAGCGACACGGGCGTGGAAGGCGCGTTGACGTCGGCCGACTTGTCGAGCAGCAACCGCGTGTTGTCACGCATGAGCAAGGCCGTGTCGCCAACGACGAAGATGAACTGGCTGCGTGGCCCCGTGACGATCGTGTCGCCCGGAGCAATACGCGATTTCATCGTCGCGGCCTCGCCGTTGATCGTGCATGTGCCGTCGATGCTGAACACCGACTGGCCTGGCGGCAACTTATGCGGCACGCCGCCGAATAGGGTCATCGCGTAAGCGTGGCCCGCCGCGCCCAAGGCCGTGAGCGTACTGCCGACGAGGGCACTGATCACCAAGCGGCGGCGTGGATCTTCTGCTTCACCAAAGCGTGACATGGAGGGCTCCGTCGATGCGTCCGGGTTCGGGCTTGCCACGGCAGAAGACTTCGCGTTCGCGCCGCGTATACTTCAAGGTATGTCAGTTTGCGTCGACTATCCACGCCTTTCTTCATTCGCTCAAGGCGTTCGAGCGACGCTGTGCATACTTCGCTGGCCGGATGCTTCCGCGCAGGGAACGCCTTCGCACACGCAGTGAAACGACTGTGCGCCGGCGGCGGAGTCGGGCCAATCGGCGGAACTCAAATTTCGATTGGCGATCGCACAGGCCTGTTCGCGCAGCGCTGTGGGATCGATATCCCAAAGACTCACCGAGCCGTCGAAGCCCGCCGCCGCGAGCTGCTTGCCGTCCGGGCTGACAGCGACAGCCTGCAGACGCGCGGCCGCGCCTCCGATCGTCACGGGCGAACGAATCTCCCTCATGTCATGCAGGATCACGTTGCCGTCCCATCCGACCGATGCAAGGTCGTCGGATGTCGCGCCGAATGCGACGCCCGTCGCCCGCTTCTGATGCTCTTCCATGACTGCGGGCTTGTCGAAGTTCGCCGTATCCCACGCATACACGACGCCATGCCAGTCCGACGCCGCGAGTCTCCTTCCGTCATGGCTCAGAGCGAGCCCACTCACGGCGTCGCGGCATTTGAACAGTTCGCGTGGCGCACTGCCGGGCGAGGCGCGCAAGTCGTGAAGCAGAATCTTACCGTCCGCTCGTCCGCTGATGAGCGCCGTTCCGTCAGCGCTGAACGCGAGTACGAGCTCCTCTTGTCTCACGCCCTGTCTGGGATACCTCGCGACGACTGCGCCCGTGCGCAGATCCGTCAGCGTGGTTTCCGTCTCCGCGGCCGCGGCCAGCAGCGACCCGTCGGGCGAGAAGACGACGCTCGTGACGCGGCCCGGCTGCGGGAAGACGCGCAACGGTGCGGACTGTGCGTCGGCGTCCGCACGCCATAACTTCACCGTGCGATCCCATCCGCCCGATGCGAGCAACGTGCCGTCGGGACTGAAAGCGATGCTCGTCACGACGCCCTCGTGTGCGGACAGCGCGACGCGGTTCATGCTTTGCCGGTCCCATAATACGACCTGATCCGCGCCGCTCGCGGCCGCGAGCCGTTTGCCGTCGGGGCTATAGGCGAGCGCGGTGACCACTCGGTCGTCGACTCGCAGTTTGGTGACGGCTCCACTTGCTTCGGGGTGCCAGAGAATCACCGAGCGGTCCTGGCTGGCGGAGGCGATCTGGGCGCCGTCCGCGCGCCACGCGACGCCGAAGACCTTGTCCGTGTGACCGGTCAGCGTGACGGCGGGCTTGCTCGTCGCGACGTCCCATATCATGACGGTCTTGTCGCCGCTTGATGAAGCGAGCTGCTGCCCGTCCGTGCTGAAGGCGAGGCTTCTGACCGCTTCGGTGTGGCCTTGCAAGGGCTTGCGCGGGCTTGCGCCGCCGCACCTGGCGTTACGCAAGTCGGCGAAAACAGTCTGCGCAGCGCTGCCGCTCACACAGCCCATGTCGAACATGTCGATGTATCCGCTGGTTTCTCCCATCGCGAGAGTGCGGTCGTCCGGGCTGAAGGCGACGCTGTAGAAGCCGCCGCTCCGTTTTTCGCTCAAGACCGCGAGAGGCCGGTCGGGCCTCGCGACCTGCCAGACGACGACGCGTTGCGTCGTGCTGACGGCGAGCAGCTTGCCGTCGCCGCTGAAGGCGAGGTTCGTCACGCTCTGCGCGCCTTGATAGGCGACGCCTTCCGCATGGCCGGCGAGGGGCCACACGAGGACGTTGCCTGCGATATCGCATGCGGCCAGCATCGTGCCGTCGCGGTTAAACGCAACGCTCACGACCGGCGCGTCGAAGCCACGGAAATCCCGAATGTTCGTGCGCGTGTCGGCGTCCCACAGCGTGACGGTTTTCGCGTCGCCGTTCGCCGTGGCGAATTCGTGCGTCTTCGGCCGGAACGCCACGCCGTAGAGCTCGTTCGGCGCCGGTGCAACGACGCCGAGCAGCCCGTGGGTGGCTGCGTCCCAGATCGCGGCGGTGTGATCGTAGCTACTGGAAACGAGCAGCTTCGAGTCGTCACTGTATGCGACGCCGAACACGGGCCCTTCATGCCCGCGCAGAAAGGTGATCAGCTCGGGATGCGCCAGGATCCGCTGCATGAGACGCGCGCTGTCTCCCGCGTCGTGCGTGGTCCGCATCGCTTCGAGATGCAGCAGCAGC
This sequence comes from Paraburkholderia aromaticivorans, assembly GCF_012689525.1. NCBI lineage: Bacteria > Pseudomonadati > Pseudomonadota > Betaproteobacteria > Burkholderiales > Burkholderiaceae > Paraburkholderia > Paraburkholderia aromaticivorans. Next base: position 1,509,605 of record NZ_CP051514.1, on the reverse strand, counting down.
GCGCGATCGTAGTTGCTCTTTTCGATGCTGTCGGCGCGTGCCATCAGCGCGTCGTGTCGATCGCGCCGACGGTGCCACTCCGACGTGACCACGAGCACGGCGATCACGGCCACGCACAGCGCGGTCGCGCCGAACGCGCGCCACGCATTTCGGATGCGCCGGCGCCGCGCTTCGAGCATCGCCTCGCGGGCGCGCCGAATGTCCCGGCTCTCTCTGACCACGCTCGTGAGGACGTCGTGAGCCAGTTCCAGCCGTCGTACGCCGCCCCGCTCGTCGATACGCAACAGGCGCCGCCTGACGAGCAGTTCGAGCCCGTCGCGCATGTAGTCGCCGCGCGTGAGCGCTTCGAGATAATCGCGGCTGTCACGGTCGCCGCGGGAGGTAATCAGTTCCTCTTCGACGAACTTTTGCAGCTCTTCGGGACACCCCTCCATGCTGCGATGATAGAAGCTCGACAGGATCTCGCGATCCGCTCCGTCGAGCAATCCGATGTCGATAAACGGCAGCCCGCGCTCGATACGCTTGCGGTTCAGTTCACGGCAGACAACGCTCAGCAAGGACGGGTCGATCTCCATGAACTCGAAGTTCGATCGTTCGGCCGGAGGAGCCGGTTCGTTCTTCCAGGCGAGCTGAATGATACGCCGGGCGATGTCATCGTCGACCAGGCCGCCGCCCGCACGCGTGATAGCCGAATACGCCTGGCCGCCGCTCATGGCCGTGACGGGCAGCCTGTTGTACATCAGCGACGGCATCAGCTTTCTGCTGCCCTCGAGCTCAGCGAGAAAGTCTTTGCGGAGGCTCAATATGACCTTCACGCGGGCGCGCGTGAACTCGAAGCGGCCCGCCGCGGCGGGATCGCGTTCGAGCAGCGAGCGGACGGCTTCAGGCGGGCGATTCTCTACCAGTTCCGAGAGTGCGATGAAGAAATGGGCAGCCCGCACGCGCGCCGCTTCGTCGTCGCGCTCCGCCGTGAAGATCTCCTCGAACTGGTCGAACACGATCACCGGCGCGACCAGCTGGGTGCGATCATTCCAGAACTCGACGTCGCGGCGCTGAAAGTAAGACCACAGCCCTTCGTCCGGCGCGGGCGGCGTGCAATGTATGGAGGCGCGTTCGCATGCCGCTAGCAGGGAATCGAACACCTGTTGTACGAGAGGGGCCGCGCCCGGTGCATGGTCGAGGCGGATATAGACCGGCAGCCAGGCTTCGTCGCGCAGGAGTGGGAAAAGGCCGGCATGGAGCAGCGAGGTCTTGCCGAGTCCGGAACGCCCGTGCAGCACTGTCAGCGTCTCGCGTCGCACGAGCCGCAGCAGGGCCTGCTTTTCCAGGTCCCGGCCGAAGAAAAAGCCGTGCTCGCTTTCGCTGAACGAAGCGAGTCCCGGCCAGGGATTCTCCGGCGTCAGCGGGTCGCGGGTGAAGTTGTCCATTTTCAATGCGTCGGTTGACGCCGATGGAATTCCTGCACGAGCTTCACGAGCCGGCGCACAGATGTCGTGTCGATCTTTCCACCGGGCGCGTCGATCGCCTGAACGCGGCTGAAGCAGCCGGGCAGCGCGTCGGCGCTGTCCATGTGAGTATCGTCGATCACGACCGGCACAATGAACGGCTCGCTGGCGGCGATGCCATCCGCGATTCGGCTCGCGCTGTTCCATTCTCTCCAGAAATAGCGGCGGCGGTTGGATTCGCGGAGCGTTTCGCGCGACACGACGGGCAGGAATAACGAACATCGCTCGACGTTGCGGCGGATCTTCTCGTCCCAGTCGTCGCCCGGCTGCAGCGCTTCGCGATCGAACCATACGTCGAGTTTGTGTACGCTCAGTGCGTTGGCGAGCTGCTTCGCCGCTTCCCGGTTCTCGCTTGCATAGCTGAGGAAGATGGCGCCACGCGCAATCATCTTCACGACCGGCGCGGCGGCGACGGGCCGAGGCGGCAGCGGGTTGCCGTCATGATGCCTGAGGCGCCAGCGACGCGCCAGTTCCTTCACGAACGCGTAAGAGCTCGTCTTGATCACGTGTGTCTTGCGGCTGAAGTTCTCGAGAAAGAGCAGCAGGCCGGCGGCGTCATCGGCCTGTTCGCCGACGAGGGTTTCGCAGAACCTGCGCGATTGCGAGAGCCCCGCGCCGCGCGATGCACGCAGGAAGAAGCGCGTGACCCAGTCGTTGAGGCCGCAACCGAGAATGAGCAGGTAATGCTCGCGCAGCGCATCGAAGAGATTTTCGGGTTGACGCTGCCGGTCCTGCAGCGCGTGCAGAAATTCGAGCAGGTCCTCTTCGCAGGTCACGAATTCGGGTGCGCAGCATGCCTTGCCGAGCAGATGGAATACGACCGGCTGCGTCAGATCCTCGAACGGCACGGGCAGGTCGCAGACGTTGTTCGGCGCATAGGCGATCCTTTGCGCGCGCTGCTGCGGCCTGGCGTCATCGATAGCTTGCGCGAGCGCGGGGTCGCAGGTCAGCAATACGAACAGCTTGAATGGTTCGATGGATGCGAGATCGCGCAATGCATGATCGTCTGCGAGCGCGATGCCTGGTTTGAGAATGGCATAGATATCCGAATAGATTTCCTGCCGGTCGCCGCCGTCGCTCAGGTACTTCGACACCACGTCGTTGTACGTGAGCCGCTTTGGAAGACCGGATTCAGGCAGGTTTAGTCTCTTAAGCAGCCTCTTAGAAATCCACTGGTCAACTGGTACGAGCGTGCCGTCGTCGGGAAGCAGCACGAGTTCAGGGCCGATCACCGGGATGACGCGGCCATCCTCGATTGAATCGAGGAGCGTTTCCCATTGACGCTCAGGATCTTCCTTCATCGCGTGTCCCGTCAGCAACTCAGCGGCGTACCGGTGTGCACCGGGCCCCTGACACGATGTCGTGCTCGAATCGAATCATGCAGCAAAGCATATTGCTTGTCGAGTGAGCGCGCGATGTGAGGATTGGGATCACCTCCCGAGTCAATTGAAAAACCGTCCCCAAATTGGGTCGAGATCCACGTATCGCAATAGCAAACGGTCCGCCGGGGAATTTCAAAAGAAAGTGTTCCTGTTCGTCAATGAAAGGCAAGCCTTAACCCGGGAACCGACCGTGTCCCGTGTTCATCGTGGGCAGCTTCGCTCCTTTGTCTGCACCGAGAGAGCATGCTCCTTCTCGCCACAGCGCGCATGAAGCCATGATCAGGCTTGCCGCGTCGAGGGAAGCAGGCGTCATCAGAGAGCTGGAGGATGATATGGCCAGTAGCTGGAAATCACTGTCAGGTGTCCCATCGTTCACACCTGACACCATGCTCCTCATGACCGATGCGAGTGTGTTGATTCACGATACCGGTGGGAAGGACTGGTATCGGCTGAGGCCGGACGGAAACGGCAGGTACGACACCGCAGGTGCGACCTGGTCAGGACCGTTCCCGATGACCAACACGAGGCAGTTCTATGCATCCGGCGTTCTGAAAGATGGGCGGGTATTCGCGCTAGGCGGCGAGTATTCCGATGCCGGCAACGACACACCGCTTGGCGAGATCTTCGATCCGCAGACCAACGCATGGTCGCCGATGAACAAGCCTTCTTCCTTTAACTGGATTCATGGCGATGTGTCTGCCTGCATCATGGCCGACGGCCGTGTCCTGTTCGGCGCGCTGACTTCGAACCGCACGGCGATCTGGGACCCGGCCGTCGACACATGGATCGAGGCAGGCCTCGCCTTCGGAGCGCTGGCAAATCCGACCAAGGTCGGTGTGATCGATGAGGAAACGTGGTCACTGTTGCAGGACGGCACGGTTCTGACCGTCGATATTTCGTCACCGCCGTTCGCGGAGAAATACAATCCCGTAACCGATACCTGGATTGCCGCGGATCAGTCACCTGGAACACTCACGCAACCGTTGGCGCTGCTCAGTCTGACCGATACCACAGTCAGTCCGCCTGTGCAGGTCAATATCGGCGAGATCGGCCCTGCGATCCTGTTGCCTGACGGCCGTCTGTTCTTCATCGGTGCGACTGGTCATACAGCGTTATACAACCCGCCGTCAGTCGCCTCTCAAACGGGTTTCTGGACGGCCGGACCCGATCTGCCGCCGGATACGAGCGGCAAGAACTTCAATAATCCGAACGGCAACATTCAGACGGCCATTGATGCACCCGCTGCGCTGCTGCCCGACGGCCGGGTTCTGCTTGTGTGCGGACAGACCGTCCGGGAAGTCAACAGCGGGCAGACGCAATTCTGGTCGAACCCGTCTACTGTGTGCATCTACGACCCGGTGACCAACGGCCTGACGCCGCTCGGATCGCAGCCGCCGTCGAATAGCGTCGACAGTTGGCAATCGCGCATGCTGCTGCTGCCAAACGGTCAGATAGCGATGACCACGCAGCAGTCACAAAAGATCGCGGTTCTTGTCGACGCGACGCTCATCGGAACACCCGCGCCGGCCTGGAAACCGGGCATTACTTCATTCACGCGAGTAATGGCGCTCGCGCATCACTACAAGATCTCGGGGACACAGATTAACGGTCTATCCCAAGCGTGTTGCTATGGCGACGACGCACAGATGGGAACCAACTATCCGTTGGCGCGCTTTACCAACAAGAGCACGGGTGCGGTTTCCTACTTCCGTACCTTCGATTTTTCTACTTTTTCATTGACACCGGGCGCGACCGTTCAGAGCACCCTTGTCGACATTCCCGCCTCTATAGCCCCAGACGCCTACACGATTCAGCTGGTCGCCAATGGCATCGCGTCCGATCCCGTCAATGCGAACATCGTGGCTGCGACGCCGGCGATCACTGTCAATCTCCAAGACGATCTGCTGTTCGGGACGGTGTGCAGTGGCCCTCGATTTCTTACCATTGAGGTCTTCAATGTGGGCAATGCAGACCTGATCGTAGACAGCGTGGGCCGCCTGGCAGGGTCGTCCGATTTTTCGGTCCTTGCCAACCCGGTCACGCCGTTGACCATCGCCGCGGGAGATCACGTCGACTTCACAGCATGCTTCGAGCCCACCATGCGAGGGGTGTTCGAAAGCACCATAATCCGGATTGACAGTAACGACCCGGTTACGCCGCACTTCGATCTGACGGCGAGCGGTACGCTCGGAACGGGTTCGCTGGAAGCTGTCGTTGCCGACAGCGGGAGCTTCGGTGACGTATGTGTCGGCCGGTTCTCCGATATGAGCATGACGCTGAATAACAACGGTCCTTGTCGCCTCTCGATCTTTGACTTCGGCTCTTCGTCGCCTGAGTTTCAACCCCCTGCGGCATTGTCATATCCATTGATTCTCGGCGCCGGCGACTCGATCCGGGTACCGATTCGCTTCCGACCTGCCAGCTTCGGTACAAAAGCCGCTTCGATCACAGTCACGAGCGACGACCCCGCAAGCCCCAAAGTGATTGAACTTGCTGGTAATGCGCCCGCGCCCAGGCTCGTGACAATTGCGGCGGATAACGGAAATCTCGGCCATGTCTGTGTCGACTCATTTGCCGATCTGCCCGTTACGCTTTGCAACGCAGGCCATTGCACGCTCGACGTGACCAACCTGACTTCGTCGTCGGCCGATTTTCTGGTGCCGAGCGTAGTCGATTTTCCCTTTATCATCGCCCCGGGCAACGCCATTGAAGTACCGATCAGGTTTCAACCCCACGCCCACGGAGCGAAGGCGGCGACGATCACCGTGATGAGCAACGACCCAACGGGCCCGCGCACGATCGCGCTGTCCGGCAGCGTCCCTACAGGCAAACTAGCCGTGACGGGATCGACTTTTTTTGGCGAAATCGCTTGCGGGATCGCGCAAAAGACGGTGTCGATATGTAACGTCGGAGATTGCAAGCTGCATGTGCGCGAAGTTGAATTCAGTCGTAAGCGGCGTCATTTCAGGCTAGTCAACAATCCGTTCCCTGCAACGCTTCATCCGGGTTCCTGTCTTGGCGTAGTCATTCAATACCGGGCAAGCTGCGATCCGGAGTGCTGCGAACTCGTCATCAAATGCGACGATCCGGACCAACCGGTAAAGGTTCTCGATGTTGTCGCATACACGCGCTGCGAAAAAAAGTGCGAGTGCGATGGTAAAGACTGCGGTTGCGCGGATCGAGACGATGATTGCCGTGACGATGACTGCTAGTGTCACCCCGAATGCAACCTATCTGACAGGAGTTCACGAGTACCGCCCTCTGCTCGACGGCGAGTCGGCGCGGTACACGCAATCAATGAAGCAGCCGCGTGCGTGCGTGTGAAGTGCAACTACTCCAGCAGTCTGGACCACACCCTCGGTAACGAAGACACGCGTTTTGAAAGGAAGTGCTGCCGAGTAGTACCGGGTATCTGATTGCGGTGGCCGACTGCGGCAGCCGGCTGGTACCGCTTCGTACGCGCCAAAGGGGCTGACTGCCTTGGATAAGTCACCGCTGTGGACAGGAGGCGATCATAGAGCTATGGCTACGCTGAAAAAGGTCAACGGCATTGGTCGCTCAATCGTTAGATGTGCATGAAACAACAGACCCTTGCGATGGCGGCCGATCAAGGCGCCGGATTTGAACAGTACCGTCGGCCAACCAAACGCGATGTGTTCCTTGAGACGATGGAGCAGATCGTGCCGTGGGCGCAGTTGTGCGAGGTTGTCGAGCCGTACTATCCGAAGGGTCAGGGCGGTCGCCCGCCAGTGGGTCTGGAGCGCATGCTGCGCATGCACTTTCTGCAGCACTGGTTCAACCTGGCCGATGAAGCCTGCGAGGAAGCGCTGCTGGATAGCACCGCATTGCGGCGATTCGTCGGCATTGACCTGGGGCGCGAGCGCGTTCCTGATGGTACGACGCTCTTGAAGTTCCGGCGGCTGCTGGAGCGCAACAAGCTCGGCGAGCAATTGTTCGCCAAGGTCGGCGAGGTACTGCAAGGGCGCGGACTGAAGGTAGGCAGCGGCACCATCGTGGATGCCACCATCATCGGTGCGCCGAGTTCCACAAAGAATGCGGACAAGGCGCGAGATCCCGAAATGCATCAGACGAGGAAGGGCCAGCAGTGGTACTTCGGCATGAAGTTGCACATCGGTGTGGATAGCCAGACGGGTCTGGCACACAGCGCGGTAGTGACAGCGGCGAACGTGCACGACAAGCATCCGCTGCCGGCGCTGCTGCATGGCGGCGAGCAGCGTGTGTACGGTGACAGCGCCTATGCGAGCCAGAAGGAACTCATCGCCAGCAAGGCGCCGAAAGCCAAGGACTTCACCAACCAGCGTGTGCGCAATCGCAGTGGTGAAGTCGATGAAGCCAGGCGCTCGAAAAACCGCAGCAAGTCGAAGATTCGTGCCCGGGTCGAACACGTCTTTGCGGTGGTCAAGCGGCTGTGGGGGTTCGGCAAGGTGCGCTATCGCGGCCTCGCGAAGAACGCCACGCGCGCCTTTACCACACTCGCGCTGGCCAACATCTACATGAGCCGCACGCGGCTGATGGCACAGCTGCGTCCATGAGTAGCCAAAGTGGGTCGAGAGACCCGCTTGCAAGGCCCTTCAGGGCCAGAAAATCGAACCAGTCGGGTCGCTGATCTCGCATTCCGAAATTCAGCGACAAGCTGTTGGCGAAAACGCTGGCTTCTTCAGCGTAGCCCTATATCAATTTACGTAAAGTTATTTCGGGACAGAATACTGGCGCACCCGTGTCTAACACGTCCACGCGTTCCGCCGCTTGCTCACGATCTTCGGCTCTGTCAAGTTGACGGGCGTAGATTACCTGTGTGGCTTCCGGGTAGTTATCCTCATTAGATAATTTTTGTCGCCGGCTGCAGCGACAGTTTAACCATGCCATGTGGCGAAACGTTTCTGGAGTACCCTACGATGAAATGCTGCGCAAGCTCAGGCTGAACCGGAAATACCGGCGAACCGCGCAGCTGATGACGACAGCGGGGAAGCGGTGGCCGTGATAAAGGGATTTTCTTTTTCATCACTTCATGCTACCGCCGCCTCCCCACCAACCTGATAGATCGGTAACCAGCGTTGGGGCTGCTGATACACCCATGTATGGACCCGAGTCGATTGATGACACGGCCGCCGGACGCACAATCCGGCAGCGCGAGCGCCTCATTCCCCGCCGCCTTCGATTCCGGATTGCCTGGCCAAGCAGTCGGCCACCGCGGCGAGCCGCGCGCGTCGCGCGTCGTCCGCGACCAGTCGCGTGCTAACGCGCAGATCGCACGGCACGCTTTTGATCTTCCAGCGCGTCACGTCTTCTTTCGCCACCTTTTTCGCGAGATCCTCAGCGAGGTCCGCGTCGCCGTCGTCGAAGGCAAGGGCGAGCCAAGTCGGCCGCAGCCATTCGTCCGTGACGCCGCGCCGGAATGTACGGTCGCAAGCAGCACTCGCGAGCACCGACGCGCTATGCGCGCGCTTCAGGTCGCCGTCGCCGTTGCGCTCGCGGTACAGGCGCGCAAGATTCGATGAGCAGTAGTACTCGTTGAGATCGAGATCCATGCCACGTTCATAGTAATCGATCGTCTGGTCGCGCAACCTCGACTGCTGTTCCAGGCCGACGGCATTTTGGTACAGCCCGTTTTGGTACAGCGCTCTTGTAGCGCCCTCCCAGCAAGCCGAGACGCTCTGCCGAGGGCCCGGCTATCTCCAGCAAAGCTGTGAGCTGGTCGATCGCACCTTGCACGTCGCCGGTCTCCGAAACGGCAAACGCGCGCTGGGTCTGCACCTCGGGCTTCTCGCGGAATTCTTTCGGCAGCTTGTCGATGAAGTCGAGCAGCTTGCTCCAGTCAGCTGAGTCGTCGATCGAATCACGCAGCAGCAGCAGCGCAAAGACGACGCTACCCATCAGGGGCGGCACACCATGCTTCCGTACGAGCTCCTGCGCTGCCTCCATGCGCTCTTCCTTAGGCAGCAGGCGCACGTTGCGCACGGCGGACTGAAACACAGCGAGCTCCATCATGCGCTGCTTCATCGTCGATGCGAGGGCTGGATCCGGGTTGCTCGGGAAGCCCCTGACCGCCATGAACATCGGGGATTCGCCATCCGTGAGCGCGCTTATGCCGGGCTTGATGCGCTCTCGAATGCCCTGCGCGGTGGCCTCGTCGATATCGCCGTGCAGAAGCGGATAGCGGACCGTGCGCATCTGCGCGACGTCGAAGACCGGCTGCGACCACTCTGCCGCGAGCAGCACGCAACCCGTCTGCTTGGCCGCGTGCCGGATGCCGACCTCATAGTAGACGTTGCCATTAGGAATGGTCATGTCGGCGAGCACGAGGTCCGCGTAGTAGATGCGCTCGAGCATCTGAGTGATGATCATCGAGCTGGTGTCCTGATCCGCGCGCACGGGCTCGTAGCCCAGCTCCTCGATCACGGGCACGTAGGCGAGGTCCCACAAAGCATTGAAGTCGATCTCGCCCGGACCGTGCGCGAGGTCCGCCTGCGTCGGCTTGCGCCCGAAGGGCATGATGACGAAGCAAAATGGTTTCGGCATGATCGCCTCAGTGTTTCGATCCAAGTGGATGGATGGGCTGCTCGACATCGCCGCCGGCCGCTCTGACCGCCTCGTACATATGGCGCGCGCCGCCCGGCCCGTCGCCTGCCTGGCCGTCCCAGACGCAAATGAAATGGACCTTCTGCACGCCGCACTCCAGCGAACGCTCGAGCATCCACAGATTGTTCCGCTCGTAGGGCGATGCCTGACGTTCCTCCCCGGTCCGGAGCTTGGGCAGCACGAAGGTGCGTGCGTACTCGTGCGCCCGCGCGGCGTCGAAGCGCGTGTGCCAGTCCTAGTTTGCGAAGTCGACCGAGTCCTTCACGAACACTTGCGGCTTAAACGGCAGATAGAGATCGAGATGTGCCCCGCGCCCGAGCATGAGCTCCGCGAAGATCAAGTCGCCGCCGCATGCGCCGCCGCAGATGGCAAGGTCGGCGCTGCCAGCTTGGAGATCATCGAGCACCGCGGCAATGTCTTTCGTCACCGCGTGTTCCCGTTCGGGCGGGAAGCGCGTTTGTGGGCGGTCGCTGTGGTCGATCATGTGCCCGCTGAAGAGAAAGACACGCTTCGGTGAAAAGCTTTCAGCCACGTTGGAGGTCCTTGTCGATGCTTGACGATGGCGTCTGGGGCGCAGCGTGCTCAATAGTTCCATTCAGGTTCTTCGCCAGCGGGCAACGCATCGAGCATCTGTCCCGCGATTACTTGCAGCCCGGGCCAGCTGCCGCCCACCACCGGGCCGAACCATTCGAGATAGCGAAGGATCTGGCGCCGGGTGGAAGACACGTGAAACGATTTTGCACCCGCCAGCTCAACCACGCTGCGGCAAGCCTGGATCGCCTTGTCGATTGACGCCTTGTCAGGAGGGTGTGGAGCATCCTTCAGCCAGGGTTCGATCAGGCTCAGTTCAGCGATATTGCCGTACGCCCAGGCGCGATCGTAAGGGGAACCGTTCTCGGCGTCGTTCCGCGATTGTGCATCCGCTGTGATCCACAAGGGCTCGACCTTGGACTCCGTCCAGTCCGAAGGCGGCAGGCGGCCCAAAGACCGCAGGAACAACGTGAGCGACACATATTGCACCAGTTCCCAGGGATGGGATCGGTTCAGCAGATAGGCTTGCCAATACCAGGTTCGCGCGCGCTCCAGCTTGTCCAGCACTTCGTTGCCGGCTTTCTTCGTCGTGCGGGTCCCGGATTTGACCGAGTGGTAGAGCATCTGGGCTTCGCGCTTCTCGGTGCTCGCGAGTTGCGCCAGGATCCGAGCCCGCTGCGAAGGGTACGCCTCGTTCGCCGCTTCGAGCCGCTCCTTGGCGTAGGCGACTTTTTTCTGCACGTGCCGGAGCATCTCCTGACGTTTGTCCTCGTTGAGTGCCTGATGGCGCTCGCTGGAGCCGGAATCCCGGTCGGAAAACGCCACCATGACACGATCCGACACACGCAACGCAATATTGATACTGCTCATGGCCTGTTGAATACACGCGTTCGCCAGCTGATCATCGAAATTTGGCGGCAGAGATGCATACGCGACGATGCTCGCCCAGTCGTGCTGGTCCTTGAAGCAGGAATGCAGCCTCCTGCGCAGGCCGACCAGCAGTTTGCGCGGGTCCTCTCCCCAGAGCAGGCCCTGATAGAGATCCTGCACGAGCATCACCGATCCGCCGAACGACAGCGGGTACTGGCTCGCGACCACGAGCGGAATGCCTGCCTCGTGCAACGCATGTCCGACACTCGCCCCCACACCCGTCACGCCGCCGACATTGCCACCGTTGCAACTCGCCAGCGTCACGACAGCGGGTCGCACAAAAACTTGCCCGCCTTGTCACGGCGCGGCGTGCGCAGGATGCTCGCGAGCCGCGCACCGGAGACGACCTCATAGCCCTTCGGTTCGGTATGGGAGAGCAGCGCGACGCCGAACCGCTGGTCGTATCCGCTTGGCAGATCAACGCCGTGCGCGAGAATGTGCACATGCTTGTAATCATTAGTCGCACACGCGCGCTCCAGGCTCTCGACCGTCGCGTCGGGGAGCACGGACAGCCGTTCCTCGACGATCTCGAGCCGCTCGTCGTCATCGAGATCGTCCGACAGCGCGAGCCACGGCGAGAGCGCCTCGCGCAGCGCGAGCAGATGCGCCACGGCCGGCACTTCAACAAATGCGGGGGGGAAGCATAAGCGAACAGCACGCGCGGCTTGCTCGGCCAGCGGATGAATTCCTCCGGCACGCGCCGCGTCTCGCGTGTGATGCATATGGGTTGCTGTGTCTGCAGGGCAAGCGGCGGGCCTTCGCCGGGAAAGCCGCTGGGCGCGGTCGCGAGCTCGAAGGGCAAGAGCGCGAGCTCAGAGGCGGACAGGATCAGCCGCAGGTGCGTGACAGGCTCCTCGCCGGTGGCAGCGTCGGCGCCGCGGCGGTTAAGGTCTGCAGTCAGGCCGGGAATTTCGCCGAGAAGTTTGCCCAGCACCATCGCGGTGTCGCCGAGCTGAAACTCGCGCGCCTCCGGTCCGAGCTGATAGCTGAGCGCGCGCAGCCGATAGAGCATCTGATTGTGCTCGAACGGAACATGCAGAGTCACCGCGCTATGGTTTTCGCACAGCGCGATATACGCCGTGAGCGGTGAGAGCAACTGGTTGTGCGTTGGGCCCTGACGGAGCAGTTCGAGAGTGATCTTACGCATCGTCAGTTATCCACAAGGCTGTTGTTAGTGGTGTCGAGTGTAAACTCGGCTTCCGCGTGCTTGACGACGTGCCGCAACTCGGCTTTCGCACCGTGACCGTCGTCTTTCTTCCATATGGCCACGACCGTGCAGGGGTGAGTGACCAGTGATCCGGAGCGAAAGCCGTCGAGCGTCGAATGTCGCCGCCCTTGAGCACGTCGAAAACCTCGGCAAACTTTTGTGGATCACTCCGCGTCTCGGGATCGATGCGAATCAGCCGCGCCCAGGTCCCGCTGTTGAAGTACCGACCGTTGCCGTTCCGGCGGCGTAACGCGCGTGCCAGATGCGTATGGCCTGCGACGATGATGTCGATATCCGGCCCGATCTCCTTATCAAGCAGCGTGGAGGTTTCGTCACGCTCCGCGATGTCGAAGCTACGATCCTTGTCGAGCTTTTCGAGAGCCTCACGCAACACTTCGCTCGTCGGCGCATCGCGCGACCACTTGATCAGCGCGCTCACCATGTCGAGCCGCTTGTCCTGCTCGTTCGCGACGAACGCGAGCGGATCGACGCCATGGCGGACCAGGGCATCGGCCACCGCGAGCATGGCGCGTCCGTCGCACTCCTGACGCGAAGCGGGCAGCTCCACCGGATTGAGCAGACCGCCGGACACGGGCACTGGCTGCACCGGATCTCCGGCCGCCAGTTCCTCGGCCCCCAGCATGCCGCCCGGCTTGTAGATGCCGGCCCAGGCGCGCGCCCGTCCCACGTTGGCCAGCCTGATCGCACTGTTGAAGTCGCGCATGGCCTCGGGCGCGCAGGCTGCGAGCGTCGGCACGACGCCCTCTGCTTCCGGCTTGAGCAGATCGACAAACGGATACTTGCGCTTGATCGGATTCATCACGTCGATGACCATTCGCGAGCCGGCGTTCGGAACCCACGGCTCGACAGGGCGCCTCAACTGCTTGTCCCGGCCGATCTGCCTTATCTTCTCGAAGTCCGCCGGATTCCACCGGTCCACCTCATTGCCATGCACGCAGAGCACGGACTGGCCGCCAACGTCGCACTGCACGCCCGAGCCGTCGAACACGAAATGCAGGCGTGCGTGCGCTCCGCTCGAGGAAGGCGCGTCCTTCGTCAAGATCTGCGTGAGGCGCTCGCGCACCCAAGGCAGCGCGAGTTCCAGATCGTGGTTGCCGAGGTTCACGATCAGGGGGCGCCTGTTCTGCTGGAGAAAGACCGGGAACGCATCGAACACGGGCCTGAACATCGGGTCCTGCAACGCGATGCGCTCGAGCTTCGCGACAGCGCCTTCCGGGTCGAAGTAGGTCGCGTTCGGTTCTGCCAGGAAATCGATGAAGTCGCCGTTAATGACGAGCGCGATCTCCCGTTCGGGATCTCGCGTGGCGAGGTCATTGATCAGCCACGCGAGTTCGCCGGCGGAGCCAAAGATCTGGAAGCCCGGGGTTCCGCCGAGATGGAGATCGGAAATGACATAGAGCTGATCGACGCTGTGAACCGGATTCAATTCGGCCTTCCGTTGTCCAGGTCCATCAACGTGTGGCGCCGGACTCGTGCCCGGAAGCGGCCACGACGGCGCGTGCACGATCTTGCGCCTTTTTGTAAGAAGAAGATAGGCGACGCAAATCGCGGCCTGAACGCGCTGTGCTGTTGAATGTGTGGTGTCGCACATAGGAAGTGGGTTTGCGTCGCGGACACGTGCGGAATCGATAAGGCGATTTTTAGCGATTGCCAAAACCGTGCGGCGGATCCGTCGTGAGATCCGGCTCTTCGTGCCCGAGATATCGGAGCGGACCGTCCAGCGGATGCGCACTGCGCAAGGCGTTGTATCCCTGAGGAAATCGGTCCATTTCGATTTCAACTGCTTAACCGTCCACGGAAACGGGTCATCTCCCGGAGACGTTGATAACAACGCCCGAATCGTTGCACGGTCGCCAAGCGGCATTGCGCCTGCACGGACTGCTCGCGCACGGGCCGGAAGTGGCCGCTCCTAGCATACTTCTATCTGGGACTCTGATGCCGACGGCCAGTATAGGTCCACTTCCTTTCAGCCTCTTCCGTCTGGTAGGGGGCATTCGTTCATTTGACGCCACGCAGCACCTGCTGTCAGCTAGCACGTCATATCTTCGTTGAGTGCCCCTTTTTCTCAACGTAGTTTGATTTCAAAGAAAATCCCGACCAATCGTTTTCATGTTGTCAGACCGTCGTGCTCGACCCGGCACTTACGCGCATTGGAGATCGTTAGAACCGGTTTCTCAGCACAAAAAGCTCCGTGATTCAGCTAAAGCTATTCATCGACGTCTACGCACTGTTGAGATCTTCGTATCGCTCAAAAGGAGTTGCTCATGTCCCACGAAGAAGTTGTCGCGTTTCGCGCCAGCGACGGGCATGCGTGCAACCTTATTCACATCGGCGGATCCAGGCAGGCCTCGAAGGGGCCTGTTCTGCTGGTGCACGGGGCAGGCGTGCGCGCCAACATCTTTCGCCCGCCCAACACCATCAACTTCGTCGATGCATTGCTCGACGAGGGATACGACGTCTGGCTGGAAAACTGGCGCGCGAGCATCGATCTTCCGCCATGCCAATGGACGTTGGACGAAGCGGCTTTGTATGATCACCCCGCCGCCGTAAGGAAAATTGTCGATCTGACGGGGGCCCCAACCATCAAAGCTGTAGTGCACTGCCAGGGCTCAACCAGTTTCCTCTTGTCGGCAGTTGCCGGGCTCGTCCCGCAAGTCGACACGATCGTATCAAACGCAGTATCGCTTCATCCGCAGGTCGGTTGGCTTTCATATCGCAAAGGTCGCTATGCAATGCCCATCGTCAGCCTGATGACCGACTATCTCAATCCTCAATGGGGCGAGCACGCCTCTGGTGTCGTACCCAACCTGCTCAAAGGTCTGGTGCTGCTTACCCACCACGAGTGCACCAATGGCGTCTGCCGGTTTTCCAGCTTCACCTTCGGTATAGGATTTCCGGTGCTGTGGCGCCATGAAAATCTCAGCGATGCCGTGCACGACTGGATCCGCCAAGAATTCGCCAATGTGCCGATCTCGTTCTTCCGGCAGATGAACCGGTGCCTGGATGCAGGTCACCTGGTGTCACAGTTGCCGGGGCTTCTGCCGGACCCGACAGCACAGCCGCCGAAGACGCAGGCGCGCTTCACGTTCATCGCCGGCGAGCTCAACGACTGCTTCAAGTGGCAAAGTCAGCAAGCTACGTTCGACTGGTTCGAGCGCCACCGACCTAACTATCACCGTCTGCATGTGCTGGGCGGATATGGGCATCTCGACGTCTTCATCGGAAAGAACGCGGAGCGCGACGTGTTTCCCGTGCTCATGGCGTCACTGGCCGCCCCGCACTGACTCTGGACCAACAAAGGGAGCCCGTCATGGCGATACCGGCACGACAGAAGTGGCTCGCTGGCCGCCATGCACGGGTCGATGACATTCCATTCGAGATGCCGGTCGCTTCCCAGAATTCGCCGGCGCTGATGGCGGTCTTTTCAATCGACCTCGACGCAGCGCGCAGTGTGATCCCGGGCAATGAAGTCCATCCATTCCAGCTCTGGCGACGAGGCTTGCTTGTCGTGACCGTGATCGACTATGTCATCACCAACATCGGCCACTACATCGAGTACTCCATCGCGATCGCCTGCACCCACGGGCGCCGCCCGGCCCCGCGCCTGTTGCCGGGCCTTCTCATGAAGACCTTTGGCACAGGGCAGTACGTGGTGGACCTTCCAGTGTCGACCGAGATTTCGGTCAAAGGCGGTCGTGGCATCTGGGGCATGCCGAAGCACCAGGCGAACCTCGACTTCGTCATCGGAGAGCAGTGGGTCAGCAGTCAGTACGACCTCAATGGCGAGATGATGATGCGCATAGACGTGCAGAAGCCACGGTCGGCGTGGTTGCCCGTGAACACAGGAGCCGTCAACTACTGCTCCTTTCGCGGCATGCTCATGAAGTCGTACATCTATTTCAAGGGCAAGCTCGGCTTCTCGCTGTTCGCTCCCGGGTCCGCTCGCATGTTCATCGGCGATCATCCGCGCATGGGTTGGCTGAAGGCGCTGGATATCGATCCCACTCCGATCGCCACAGGCTTCTTCCCGTCGACAGCGGGCGTGCTGGATGACTACTTCGAGTGCTGGTTCGTTACCAGCGCTGAGCCTCCAAACCGCCCGACGCCGGGCCTCGAGACCACGTATCCGCTTGGGCAGTCCCAGCAGTGGCTTGCACCGCCCGCGCGGCCGGCAGACTGGGAGTCCGCGCCATGATCGGCCGCTTTCTCATCGCCAACCATGTCTTTCTCCTGCTGTGCGCATCGATGTACATGGGCACGGGCGGCTCATTGGTGCTGTTTTCATTTCCCATTGCCTCGCAGCTCACCCCGGACAACTACTACCTGCAATTCGTCCCCCAGGTGTCGGCAGCCACCGCGTTCTTCACGACGATGACGAAGCTGATGCTGGCGAGCGGCTTCATCATGCTCATCGCCGAATGGCGTCAGCCCACGCGCTGGGTGCCGATTGTCGTCCTGCTCGGAGTGTTCATTGCCACGTTTCTCACACTGAAATGGATCTTCCCGCTCAACGCGGAAATGGCCAGTCACATTAAGGATGCGACCCGGTTGCACCAGGTGCTGAACGAATGGATGCGGCTCAATCGGATACGTGCCGCGTTGTGGTGCATACAGTGGTTTGCGTTGGCCTGGTATTTCGCGCGTTGGACATACCGTAGCCGCTATTCAGCATTGGGGCGATGATGCAAATCCTGATTCTGGAACGCCGCGCGACAAAAGTGATAGCGGCCATAACCGTATTGACGGGAGCTGCCCAGGTCATCGCCCCGGGCTCCTTGCTGGCCCTCATCGCGGACACGCCGCCCGATCGGCTCGCAGCGCAACTGTTCGCCACGGTGGGCATGTTCATGATGCTGTTCGGCGGCATTCTGCTAAACGCACAGCGGCGCACGGAAGCCCTTTCCGTCGTGCTTCTCTGGGGCGCGTTCCAAAAGCTACTGGCGTCGGCGTTCGTAACGTGGGGCGTCGCGCATGGCGTCTTCATTCCCGCGGCGCTGCTGGTGGCCACGTTCGATGGGGCCAGCGGCTTGCTTTATCTTGAGTTGCGACGCCGCGGAGGATAGCCAATGGAACGAATGGCGCGCCTTTTCTTCTGGGGCTACATGCTGATGCTTCTGGGCATCGGTGGAAGCGGAATCTTCATTGCCGCATGGGAGCTTCCTCACATCTTCGAAGTGCGACTGGATTCGATCGACGAACTGCACCGGGCCACCATTCTCAGCCAATATCGCTTTCTCAAAGGGATCGAACTGGGTTTCGGTGTGTTTTGTTGGGCTTTTCGGAACGAAATCTTTTTGCCTCGCACGGCATCACGCGTATTTCTCGGCGGCCTGTGCGCCGGTGTCGCGGCCCGCGTACTGAGTTGTATCGTCGATGGCATCCCCACCAAGGCCTTCATCGCGTTCTGTGTACTGGAGGCTGTGACGGGATTTCTGGTGTGGGGGGTAGTCTGGCGCGGGAGGACGTCGTGAGCGCAAACCATTGCCCGCCTATCGCGGCTGACAATCCCTCTGTTGGTCGCGCACTGGTGCTGGCCGGCGGCGGCATGCGTGTGGCCTATCAGGCGGGCGCAGTCAAGGCGTTGATTGACGAGGGCCTGCGATTCAGTCATGCCGACGGTGCCTCTGGCGGCACGATCAACCTGGCTGCCTTGTTGTCCGGCGTGCCGCCCGATGAGTTGTGCGCTCGTTGGCGCGCACTGCCAGTCAAGGAGTTTGCCGCGCTACGGCCGGCACCTGAATATTTGCACATAGCAAACATGAGCGCGTTGGGTAGCGCTGCCGGCCTGACGGAGCACGTCTATCCAGCTCTGGGCGTCTCCATCGATCTGATCCGCGCGGCGATTGGCATCGATGGGTCCTTCAATGCCTGCTGTTTCGACGACAAGACCGTGGTGCCCATCCCCCACCCGCAGCTTGACCTGCAGCGGCTAGTCGCAGCCGCCTCGCTGCCTATCTTCATGCCCGCCGTGAAGGCCAACGGCAAGACCTGGACGGATGCAGTCTGGATCAAAGACGCCAATCTACTGAGTTGTGTCGAGCGGGGCGCGCGCGAACTTTGGCTCGTCTGGTGCATCGGCAACACGCCCGTCTACCGCAATGGCGCATTCAACCAGTACGTGCACATGATCGAGATGAGCGCTACAGGCTCGCTTAACCGGGAATTGGAGACGATCGCGGATTTCAATCGCAGGATCGCGGGCGGCGAGGTTGTCTTTGGCCATGACCAGCCCATTACCGTGCATGTGATCAAACCGGAGTGCCCTCTCCCCCTCGACCCCGATTTTTATCTGGGCCGGATCGATGCCGCTACACTGATCGACATGGGCTACCGTGACGCGCGACGCACGATCCGCCTCGGTACTCCTTCGCCGCTGAACCCGAGCGCATCTGCCATGCGCGAGCCCGGCGTGGGGCTGAGCTTCCGCGAGACGATGGCGGGAGGCTTTCGCATCGGGGCTACCGATCCACTTGCCGTCGAAAGCGATGCAGATACTTCCCCGCTGACCATGAACGCCACGATTCACATCGACGACATGGCTGCCTTCATCGCCGACCCTCGTCACCTCGGTGGCCTGACGGGCCACATAGATTTCACCCCCTTTGGACTCGCGATGCCATCGGAGTCGGGCCTCTTCGGCCTGTTCACGCCCAGCGACGATCCACGGCTAACCTGCATGATCTACGAAATCGGATTTCGTCACGCGGGCCAACCGTACTATCTTGCGGGCAAGAAGCTTGTCAACATTGGCAGCCCGTTCAGGATGTGGGGCGAGACGACGACGCTTTACACGACGTTGCATCAGGGCAGCGATGCGAGCGGACCCGTGGTCGGCGCCGGCGTGCTGCACCTTGGCGTGCCCCAGCTGCTTCGACTGATGCATACGGTCCACGCCACGAATGCTCAGAACTCGCAACAGGCAGCACATGCGATCTGGCGGTTCTTCAGGTTTTTCGTATCTGAACTGTGGCGCAGCTATATCAGGAGATCGCCGACATGAGCGCGCTCGAGCACGATGTGATTGTTGTCGGTAGCGGCTTTGGCGGTGCAGTTGCGGCGGCATTGTCAACTTGCCGATTGCGAGACGGCACGATGGCAGATGCGACGACGGGTCAGAAGGTAGTCGACGGATTTTGGGCGAGTTCGGCGAATTCGCGCCATGCAACGAACCGGGCTGCGAGTTGTCTGCGATAAAGTGAGGCGCGTAGCAGGTGCCGCTTCAGTGCGAAATGTTGCCGGATTGGCCCGAAGCACGAGAGGAATTCTTGCGTGCGTTTCGGGTCGCGAAAGCCGCGCATGCGACGCTCGCGTTCGCGTGTTGGTTGGTGGCTGTTCTTCGCGCGGTTGTTCAGGCGGGCGGCCGCTTTGACGAACACATGCTTCACGCTCACCAACTCTGGAATTTCGGCCTTCGCGGCCGGATAACTTCGCAGCTGATCGGTGACGATCTTGGGCGGCATCGGGCTCGAGCGCAGCACACGCTTGAAGAACCCCTTGGCTGCGGCCTTGTCGCGCCGCTTTTGTAGCAGGATGTCGAGTTCGGCGCCGTGCTCGTCGACCGCACGCCACAGCAGGTACGGTTCGCCACGCAGCGTGACGAACATCTCGTCGAGGTGCCACGTGCTACCCGGCTTGCGTCGCGCTGCTTTTACCCGATGCGCAAAGCCCTTACCAAATTTGTCACACCAGCATCGGATCGTTTCATATGTCACGGTTACACCGCGCTCGAAGAGCAGTTCCTCGATGTCGCGCAAGCTCAACTGGAATCGAAAATACCAGCAAACTGCATGGCAGATGACCGATGCTGGGAAACGATGACCGTGGTAAGGCGATTTTGCTTTCTTCATCACGCCATCTTACGCGACCGGCCCGCCAACCTGACAACGCCCCATGATGGACTTCGAGGACTTTCGCTGCGCCCGCATCATTCTGTCCGGAATCGAAACGATTCACATGATCAGAAAAGGGCAGATGAAGGCGGATGGCGTCGCGCGAACTGCTGCCGAGCAGTTCTATTCGTTGGTCATGAAGGAATCCATACCACGACACAACTTTCTCCCCTTGCCGACCTTATCGCGACACAACCACCAGTAGTACAGCTTGTCGCATAACGCGACCGCCGACGTCGACACGCGCCGCACTCACATCTTAACTTTGCCTTGGGGCCTCTCGCCGCGACGTCGAAACTCGCTGCACCACTATCAGAGCCGCCAACAGCCTTCCTGTTGCAGGATTGCTGATATATACCATATTGGTATATACTCAACTCGTGCACATAATCTCGAAATCGCCATTGGTCGCATTCTGGACGAAACACGCGGACGCCAAATCGCCGCTTGAGGCTTGGATCCGGGTGATGTCGAACACGGATTTTCGAGACTTCAATGACCTGAAGGCGACATTCGGAGCGGCCGACTACGTGGCACCACTCACGGTGTTTGATATTGGCGGCAACAAGTATCGACTGATCACGTCGATCCACTACAACCGCCATAAGGTGTATGTCCGCCACGTTCTGACCCACGCCGAATACGACACCGGCAAATGGAAGGAGAACAAGTGATGATTGCCACAACCGAACGAGTACCCGCACCGAATGCCATCCTGAAGGCATGGACGCCGTTTAAGGAACTGATCGGCGTCACGTCCGTGCGCACTGAGGCAGAGTACGTAAAGGCGATCGCGCTGATCCACGATCTGCTTGACGAAGTTGGCGACGACGAAGCGCATCCGCTCGCTGAAGTGCTTGACCTGATCGCCACGCAGGTGAAAGCGTATGAGGATGAGCACGTGCAGATCCCGGACGCAGAGCCGCGCGAAGTGCTACGTTTCCTGATCGACCAGAACGGACTGAAGCAGGGCGACCTGGACGACGTCGCCCCGCAAAGCCGAATCTCGGAGATCCTTAGCGGCGCGCGCCCGGTGAGCAAAGAGATCGCCAAGCGTCTCGCGAAGCGCTTCCACGTGCACGCCGAACTTTTTCTTTGATCGGCATGCGCAACACGCGTCGCGCGCGGCTCGCGGTTGTCGCCAGAATTGACGTGGGGGGGCGCGGCGTTCGCTAGAGGGGCCGCTGGCGCGTCGACGCCGGAACGACTCTGTCGGGTAGCCGAGCGCGGTTACTCGCGCCTGGCTCCCACAGAACCGTGCATGGGTTTTTCGATCCACACGCCCAGCAAATGTTCGAGAGCGAAGGTCGCGTCGGCCATCGCGCGATGTGGGGCATCGTCGCTCTGGTTAGCGCGCAGGCAGCAAATTACGCCGCCTACAATGTTGCATACTTTTCACTCCATCGTCTGAATCATTCGAATTCTCGCCTGGGAGAAGACCTCCGGGCTGCGGATCGATCCGGAATACGACGAGGATTTCATCCTTGTGGATTTCGACACGCTTGACCAGAGCCAGTACGATCTTGCGCTTCGTTTCGAGATCGATCGTAGCGAGTTTGTCCGTAACGGCACTTGCAAATTCCTCCAGCCGGTTGATGACCAGAAACAGTTCACTTTGAGCCACCCCGTGCTGCCGGGATTCCTGGATCTGCTGATCGACCTGCTCTAGCCGGTTCTTCAACTGCTGTATCTTCGGCTCGAAGTCCGTCCTGTCGATGATACCGTCGGCATAGCTGTCGATGAGCCGCGACTTGCCTTTCTCCAACTGAAACCTTTGCTTTTCCAGGCTGGCTGTGTCGAAGCCACTCTTTTCATTGCGTTCCATCGTCTCCAGTCGTCGTTCGTATTCTTTCTTCAGCCGACCTGGATGCCTCAACAGATCCGCGACCTGCTGCCATACGAGGTCATCGAGCCGATCCGTTCGCACTTGCAGGTTGTCGCAGATGCGTTGACCACCGAAGCGATAGGCATCGGTTCCGACACAGCGGTAATAAGCATAATCTCGCTGATGCCCCTTGGCCGCCGCCTTGCTGATTTTCTTGCCGTAGTACGCGTAACGGCATTGCCCACAAACAGTCAGCCCCTGAAGCAGGTAGAGCGGCGCGTTCTGGCGGCGTTGGCGCGCCAGCTTGCGATTCTCGGCAAGCTGCTCCTGGACTGAATGGAACATCACTTCGCTGACAATCGCCGGCACCGGGATTTCGATCCACTGCTGCGGGTCTGTGCTTGTTGTCGAGTATGTCCTCCTGGGCACTTCGGCGCTGTGGCGTTGGGTACGCACGCGGACATGCGGCAGGCGATCACGAGACTGGGTTTTACCGAATGCCGCTCGCCCCATGTAAGCGGGATTACGCAATATTCCCCATACCACACTACGGTCCCAGTACAGCTTGCCGGATGCCGTCACCGTGCCCGCCTCGGCAAGACGACGAACCACTTCGCCTATGCTCAGCCGGTCCATCCCGATCCACTGGAAGATAGTCTTTACCGTCGCCGCCTGCGGCAGTTCAATCACGTACTGGGCCGGTGTCCCATCGAGCTGCTTGCGGATATAACGGTAACCATAGGGAGCCGTTGATAGCACATTCACGCTTCCACGCTTTGCGCCATGAAGCTTACCGCGTCGATTACGCTCGGTGATCTTTGCCCGTTCGTACTCCGAAATCATGCCCTGCATCTGCAACAGCAGCGACTCTTCCGGTGTCGTGCCAATCTCATGATTGAGAAACACCACCTGCACGCCACACGCAGAGAACTCCTCCATCAGCAATGCCTGGTGTGCATACTTGCGCGCCAGCCGGTCTGGAGACAGGATGTACAGCCGATCAACCAGCCCGAGTGCAGCACGATCCCTGAGTCGCTCTAGCTGCGGTCTGATCAGCGTCGCGCCGCTTATCCCGGCGTCTATGAAGCACATGTCGTCGACAAGCTGCGCATCGTCAGCCGCAATGCGCTCCCTCAGCGCGGCAATCTGGCTTTCAATGGTGCCGCGTTTGGTCTGTTGTTCGGAGGACACCCGCGCGTAGAGCGCGACCATTGCAGCGTTGCTCATCGCTTACCTCGCTTGATAGCCGCTCGCCGTGTCGCCACGGGCCGAACAGCGGATGGCTGTGCCGTAGCGCGTGAATCTATCGGACTGAGCTGCTCGTACGCCTTCTGCAGCTGTTCGCCGGCATATCGGTTCGGTTCAAAGGCAAGACGGACACGCCAGTTCTTACGTCGTCCTCGGGTCATTGTCGCGCCTCCCTGTCCGCGGGAGCGATGGTCTCAAGGACGAGAACCGCATCGACGTCAGGACATCCTCTGGACCACGGCGCCAGACACTCCCTTGAAATGCGCAGACCCCATTTTACTCGCGAGTTTGCTATGTTGTTGGCGGAGCTAATACGCTGGTGCTGCCGAAGTCTTCGCAGCTTTTGTCGAGGATGCGCGGTTGCCTAGCAGGCCGGCGCCATCTCCGCTCGGTATTCGCGAGAAAATGCAATGGAATACTTTGATGCCCGTTCAACACCTGCGTCGCGCGCTCCTGAAGAAGCTCACCGTCAGCGATGTACGTGCGAGTTCCGACGCAACTAACGGTCTGCGACAACTCACCCAACCCATCAAAGGCAAAAACCAGCTTTGCACGCGGTGAAGCAGTTCGCCGGTCGCGCAGCGCGCGCCGGGTCGTATTGAGGCGAGGCAGTGGCCGACGTCAATTTTGGTAGATGAGGGAGCGGAATGTCGTTTGACCTGCCGCAGTTCTTAGCCAGGCGCTACGGCATCCGACTCCACAGGACCGGGAGGCGTCGGAGGCCCGAGCTCCCGCTCGACGAGTGCTCGGGCAATTTGCCAATACTCGTCAGCACATCCTTCGAGGCTGCCGTCCTGCTGCCAGAGCTGATGGGCGCGCTCGCGGATTCTTTCGGCAAAAGTCAGATCGGGCATACAGACGTCTCCCGCTGAAATGGAGTCCTCGCGCAAGGCGCTTGAGGCAGTCCTACGACGCGACCATCTGCAACTTTGAAAACATACTTTTCATCGGCGGTGATGCATCACGTCCCAACACTGGCGTGGGTCCATCTGCCTGAGCATCCTCCGCCGTATCAATTCGCCGCGGTAGTGACTGGCGACCAGCACTGCGGCGACGGCCAGCCCGGAAAACCCCACGACAATTCCCGCCCACAAGCCACTCATGGAAGGCTCCTTGGCTGAAGAACTGGATCCCCACCCAGCAAGTGTCATTCGTCGTCGGGCATGCGAGCGGCAGCTTTGAGAAAAAGCTGGCCGTCATCGGTAATACGAGGGCGCTGTAGACCGGGGGCGAGTTGTTCCAGTGTGACAAGTTGTCGTTCAAGAGCGCTTCCCGATCTGGACGATGCAGACTCGTTGGGTCCGGCGCGTCCTTAAGCAGCATGAGAGTGGCGAATTCACGTGGACTGGGCATCTCCGTCTCCTAGCTACGCCTGCGTATCGCTGGCAGCCTGACCGTCGTACTCGTTGCACAAGCAGGATCAATGGGGATGGCGGCCGCGGAGCGCCCGGTTCAGCTGGGCGCGTATCGCGCGCCAAGGTGCATATCTTAATATTGCGATGAGGCGAAGTTGACATCCTTATATGAACACCTCCCGTTCCGCAAGGCAGGGGGTTGATGTTTTGGCTAGCAGAAGCGGTTGCAGTCTTATATCCGACCTTCATTGCGAGACGGTGCCCGCTGGCCTTGATGGAATCTGCTGGAAACGACCTCATCTCCCACGGCGGGCTTCACGCCCATGGACGTCATCAGGTTTGCGTTTCCACGGTCCGACCTGGTTTGCCATCACACGTTACCCTTGCTCTGCGCAACTCCTGTGTTCAAAGACTCATCGTTTCAATCTATACCGCGACGGCTGGTCGCTCGCTCACAAATTCCCGCTCATAAGACCGGTTATGCGCGAGCAACGCCCACGCCGTTCGTGCCATCTTGTTGGCCAACGCGACCACCACCACATTGACCGGACGCCGTTTCAGCAACGCTTCTACCCACTGGGGACGTTGTTTGGAATGGGTCACGACCATTCGCGCGCCATGGATCAATAGCTGTCTCAGATAGGGGTCACCCCTTTTGCTGATGCCGCCGAGTCTGACGTTGCCCCCAGTCCCACTCTGACGGGGTACCAGGCCGATACTCGCCGCAAATGCGCGTCCGGAGCGAAATGCCTTTGGCGAGCCCATGACCGCAACAGTGGCTGTGGCTGTCAATGGACCCACGCCGGCTATGTCATCGAGCGTTTTTGCCTGGGGACTGGATTTCAGCCACTGCAGATTTTCCCGCTCGGCTTCGTCAATCCCCTGCTCGACCTGCTGGAGCTGTTCGAGCTGACGCAACAACGCCCGCCAGACAAGCTGCGGCACGACCTCTTCTATCTCGGCCATACGTGCCTTGAGCTCATTCATGAGCGCCTTGCGGCCATATCGGAAGTACAGTCCATATTCCGCAAGCAACCCGCGAATCTGATTGGTTTCGCGGGTTCGTGTCGCCACCAGGCCCGACCGGATGCGGTGCAGGCTCAGGATGGCTTGCTGGTCTACGCTCTTGATCGCCACAGTTCGCATCCCGGGTTGCTGGGCCGCCGTCCAGATCGCCTGGGCGTCTGCCGCATCCGTCTTGTTGGTTTTGACGAACGGACGCACGTATTTCGCATGCAACAACACCACCTGATGTCCGAGACTCTGGATTTTTCGCGCCCACCAGTGCGCCCCTCCGCATGCCTCCAGCGCCACCTTTCCTGGTGCCCGGGTTGCGAGAAACCGGATCAGCTGTTCACGACGGAATTTTCGACTACAGATCTCGCCACTTTGTCCATCTACCCAGTACATTTGAAACACGGCCTTTGCGATATCCAGACCATATGTCGTAGCATTCATTTGGGCTCTCCTTACCTCAAGTGACTCGTGGAACTTTCACTTTGGCACATCGATGCCATCGGTCAAGCGAGAGCCCCTTTCGGCCCTGGCACTTCCCCGAGGGGAGGGAGGTGTTCATACCATCTCCCCGCCCTAAAGAGGCTGAGGATTACCCACATCTCTTGATTTGATTCCGACGTAGGCTACTCGTTTTGCCGGAAGATACGATACATGACCGCGCTCTCGTGCAGTGCGAGAAAGCCACGCCACATCACGGTTGGTCCAGGGGGATGGTCGTGCTTGCGATTGAGATAACCACCGAGCTTTGCAACCCAGAGCACCACCTGCGCGAGCGTTGGCGGTTCGGCCGGCAATTGCGTAGTGCCGTGTATCCGGCAATACAGCGCGTGCCATTCGAGTGGCTGCAGCAGCACTTCGCAGGACAGGTCGCCATCAAGGCGGGCCAGCAGCGTCGCGTACATGATGCGCCAGCTGATGACAGCAAACAATGCCGTGGCGCGCACGAAGCGATCCAGGTGGCCGAATTGTCGGGCCTCGATCTGACACCCGCTCTTCAGGACGCGATGCCACGATTCAATCGTCCAACGGCGGGCATACCACGCCAAACGTTCGAGTGCGTCATCGCAGGTCAGTGTCGGCACCGAACTCAGCAACATCCATTCGATCGGCTCGACGCCCTCGGGGGGCTGAGTCTCCAGCGCGTGGATCACAAACACCTCGGCATCCGGCAACTTATCGTGCTGACGGCTGCGCGGCGGACGCAACCGGAGCGCCTTGCAACGCACCGTCAATTGCGCAGTGCGTGTCGGTGTTTTTCCATTCCGGGTCGGCACCAGCAGATCCGTTTCGCCCACAGCGGGCTCTGCCGCAACGGCGTCCCACAGATATGCCTGCGGATGCGCAACGCGGCGGCTCCAGGCTGCACGTACCAGCCAGTCAACGCCCACTGGCCGAGGAGCAATGAACACATCGTAGACATCGCCGTCGCGGTCGGAGATGCCGATGATGTGGGTGTCGGGGCAGCGCGCTTTCACCGATGCCAGATGCTCGAGGCCCTCGAGCCACTTGACGCTTTCCTTCTCCTCGATAGGTCGTTTCCTTCGTTGTTTCGATCTGCCGGATTCCTCGGGTGCACGAATCCACGTCTTCATTCCCAGCACCCCGAGCGGTAGGCCCTCAGGTGTCACGGCCAGCAAGCTGTGCAGCATGAATCCGTGCACATTACTGCTCGTGCCGTGGCCCAGTCCCTGCGTCGCCGGCAGATGCATGAGGTTGAATTCAGTCGTATCCTGCGGGGCCAGGACGACCGGGACCTGCTGCATGCGGTTCAGCGTCTGCCCAATGTGGTTGGCCAATACGCCGTTGGTGTCGATCCGTGGGTTGTCGAAGAAACGATAGGCAGCCTTCAGTTGTGCCCCGTCCAGCGACTGTGGAAACGAACACTGTGGGCTCTCCGCCAGCCGTCGCGCGAGCGCAACGAGGCGCTGCGTCAGGCGGGCGTCGCCCAGCGCCGCCGCGCCGAATTCTTCGCTGGCCCAGTCATCGAAATCACCCGTTGCAGACAATGCGGTTCATTCCGGTCCATGAACGCGCTCAAGTTAACATTGGTCAGCGCAGTTTACAAGCGATGATCGAGATGTGGGTAATCCTTAGCCTAAAGGACGGGGATTCCTACAACCCCAGGCCGCGATGGCGCCAGTAGTCTCGGCGGGTTCCTGCTTCGACGGGCGGCCTGACTGCGCCATCCCTCCACAGGCAATAACGGCATGTCCTGCCGCTAGAATGTTGAGCGCGCCCACGTGATCGGCATTGTTCCCGTATCTGCATGACACGCAGGCGAACAGCGCTTGCGTCTTGCGGTTTTCCTTCGAGGCATGCCCGCAACACGGACAGGTGCGGCTCGTGTTCTTCGGATCGACCGCGACGAGATATCCGCCGTGCCATGCCGTTTTGTACTCCAGCTGGCGGCGGAACTCACCCCAGCCCTGATCGGGAATCGACTTGTTAAGACCGGACTTCGCGCGCACATTGCGCCCTGGCGCGTTTGCCGTACCCTTTGCTGACTTGCTCATGTTGCTGATCTTCAGGTCTTCGAGCGCAACCATTGCGTGGTTTTTGCTGAGCGTGCTCGAAGCCTTGTGCAGAAAATCATTGCGTGCGTCTGCGATACGCGCGTGAATCTTCTGGATGCGGGCCTTCGACTTTTTCCAGTTGCTGCTGCCTTTGACCTTGCGGGCCATCCGGCGTTGATACTTTGCCAGGCGCTGTTCGTGCCGGCGGAAGCTGGCGAGCGGCGCGATGAAACTGCCATCGCTCAGGGTTGCGAACCGGGCCACGCCCACGTCGATACCGACGGCGGGGCCATGCGGAACCGGCTGCTCTACGTCACGCTTCGTCAGGATCGACACGCACCACTTACCCGCGCGCAGAGACACGGTTGCCGAGCGGACTTCGCCGGGCACCATGCGACTGTTGCGGTAGCGGATATAGCCGGGCTTCGGAAGCGAAATACGGCCGGTTTCGCGGTCCAGCCTGATCTGATTCCTGTCGGGGTACGTGAACCCGTCGCTCACGCCCTTGCGCTTGAAACGCGGAAAGTCGGCGCGCTTCCCGAAGAAGTTTACATATGCGCGCTCAATGGCCTTCAGGGCGCACTGCTGCGTGTGGACTGGCGCATCTTTGAGCCACGGCGTTTCCGTGCCATTACGCCATTCCGTGAGCCGCTTCGCCATCGGCACATAACCGATGAACTTCGCGCCTGCGGCGTGATTCTCTTTCTGAACTGCCAGCGCCTTGTTATAGACAAACCGGCACGCGCCTGCGAACTGGCGCATCTTGCGCGCCTGCCCGCCGGTCGGCATGAGTTCGAATTTGAAGGCCTGAAGGCGTTCCATGGCGAGCAATCCTATACCGGATTCCCCTGGGTTACCAGGGGAAAAGTGCCATGCTGTTTACGGGCTACAGAAGGACGCCGTTGGCGTCCGCGCTATCCTTCCCCGGGCTGAACCCTGAGGATTACCCACATCTCTTGATTTGATTCCGACGTAGGCTACTCGTTTTGCCGGAAGATACGATACATGACCGCGCTCTCGTGCAGTGCGAGAAAGCCACGCCACATCACGGTTGGTCCAGGGGGATGGTCGTGCTTGCGATTGAGATAACCACCGAGCTTTGCAACCCAGAGCACCACCTGCGCGAGCGTTGGCGGTTCGGCCGGCAATTGCGTAGTGCCGTGTATCCGGCAATACAGCGCGTGCCATTCGAGTGGCTGCAGCAGCACTTCGCAGGACAGGTCGCCATCAAGGCGGGCCAGCAGCGTCGCGTACATGATGCGCCAGCTGATGACAGCAAACAATGCCGTGGCGCGCACGAAGCGATCCAGGTGGCCGAATTGTCGGGCCTCGATCTGACACCCGCTCTTCAGGACGCGATGCCACGATTCAATCGTCCAACGGCGGGCATACCACGCCAAACGTTCGAGTGCGTCATCGCAGGTCAGTGTCGGCACCGAACTCAGCAACATCCATTCGATCGGCTCGACGCCCTCGGGGGGCTGAGTCTCCAGCGCGTGGATCACAAACACCTCGGCATCCGGCAACTTATCGTGCTGACGGCTGCGCGGCGGACGCAACCGGAGCGCCTTGCAACGCACCGTCAATTGCGCAGTGCGTGTCGGTGTTTTTCCATTCCGGGTCGGCACCAGCAGATCCGTTTCGCCCACAGCGGGCTCTGCCGCAACGGCGTCCCACAGATATGCCTGCGGATGCGCAACGCGGCGGCTCCAGGCTGCACGTACCAGCCAGTCAACGCCCACTGGCCGAGGAGCAATGAACACATCGTAGACATCGCCGTCGCGGTCGGAGATGCCGATGATGTGGGTGTCGGGGCAGCGCGCTTTCACCGATGCCAGATGCTCGAGGCCCTCGAGCCACTTGACGCTTTCCTTCTCCTCGATAGGTCGTTTCCTTCGTTGTTTCGATCTGCCGGATTCCTCGGGTGCACGAATCCACGTCTTCATTCCCAGCACCCCGAGCGGTAGGCCCTCAGGTGTCACGGCCAGCAAGCTGTGCAGCATGAATCCGTGCACATTACTGCTCGTGCCGTGGCCCAGTCCCTGCGTCGCCGGCAGATGCATGAGGTTGAATTCAGTCGTATCCTGCGGGGCCAGGACGACCGGGACCTGCTGCATGCGGTTCAGCGTCTGCCCAATGTGGTTGGCCAATACGCCGTTGGTGTCGATCCGTGGGTTGTCGAAGAAACGATAGGCAGCCTTCAGTTGTGCCCCGTCCAGCGACTGTGGAAACGAACACTGTGGGCTCTCCGCCAGCCATCGCGCGAGCGCAACGAGGCGCTGCGTCAGGCGGGCGTCGCCCAGCGCCGCCGCGCCGAATTCTTCGCTGGCCCAGTCATCGAAATCACCCGTTGCAGACAATGCGGTTCATTCCGGTCCATGAACGCGCTCAAGTTAACATTGGTCAGCGCAGTTTACAAGCGATGATCGAGATGTGGGTAATCCTTAGGCTGAACCCCGGGGTTTGACGCGCATTCCGATCAATATCTGGGAAAGTTTTTTTACGCGCGGGGAAGAACAGTGGGCGACACAAGCATGTCGCGCCTCGACGTAGCCAGGAGGGTGCAAAATGAAGCTTCAGAGGCACGGCTGGCCGTGCCCGTTGGGCGTCGGTCGACCCTACCACCATGAGGATATCCAGGAGGGCAAGCCCCGGGGACGGACCTCGGTGGACCTCGACCCGGTGTGTGAACAATTTGGCAGCCCCGGAAGTTGCCCTGGCGATCAGTCGCGCAGGTGCAAGGTGGATTGTCCACTTGCTAGTGGATGCGTGGGTTGTTTTGGTGATGACCGCCGCTGCACGCTGGCATTAACAAAACAGTTTATTAACGCAACTAACCATCAACTTGAAGCATCAACCCCCAGCGTCAAAACCGCCCGGCAGCAACGGGGGTTGTCCGACCATCCTGCGAACGCCGGTCGCGTTGCGTTTGTCGATAACGAGGGGGCATTCGATCGATTCTGGTCAATTCGGAAATCAGCGGCGCATTACTGGATGATGTCGCGGACAAATCTGATGAGGTTTTCCATGGAGGTGGCTGATCTCGCTGCTGGCGCGCCGTCAGACGGACGCGCGATCGCATTCCGTCTATCCGACCACCGGCGCGAAGTGGAATGCGCGATTACCCGCGAAACGCTCGAAGAGTGTTTCTGGCTGCCCGCTGGCGCGGATAGCGCCCGTATGCTGAGGGCGTTCGCAGACGGCCGCCAACGCATCATCGCAGTTGCGGAAAGGAGGATGCGGGCGCGCCCCGAGCAGACGATCCAGTTGACCATTGCCGATTTCCTCGGAAGGCGCTAAACACATGCGAACATGTACTGCTGCTTGGCATTTCGCCGGCGGATAACGTGAGAAACGCCGCGTGCGGACTGAACGGCCGGAATGTGCAACGATTTGCAGACGCCTGCTGACGATCCCGTAGCGATTTTGTGAGTCGGATCTTTACTTCTGCGCAGGGTGCATTGCGCAACCAGGTTGACGTGGAAAAATCGTCGTGAGCATCGCCGCCGTGCGTATGTCACGTCCTCCCTGTTTCGCGCCGAGGTCATCGGGATTACTGCCCGGCGTTTCCGGCTGATGCTGGCCAAAGATGCCGGGCTATAATTTGTGCTTTCTGAAAACCCTCCATACAACTTCGAAGCCGTGTCTTCCAGAAGAAATAAGTCCCACACGCGGGCCCATAAGCCGCTGACGAAGACATTTCTGTTGCCGATGGATCGCGCGTCGGCAACGCACGGTCTCTCGCCAGTCATCTTGCGCTGGTCGCGTGCCGGAGCGGTCACGGAAACGGACACCACGTCAATGAACTCATGCGAGTGGTGTATCTAGTGATGTGCGTCAAACGGATTGCATCTTATTCAGCTTGGCCCTGGCACGCGTGACTTTCGCCAGGATGTCGGATGCCTTTGCCGTCCAGATGAACGGTTTCGGATCACGGTTGTGCTTCTCCACGTACTGTTCGATCGCGCGGACCAATTCAGGTACCGAGCGGAAGGCCGCACGTCGCAACTGGTTCTCTGACAAGTCACGGAAGAAGCGTTCGACCATGTTGAGCCAAGAGGCACTGGTGGGGGTGAAATGCATGTGGAAGCGCGGGTGCTTGGCCAGCCACGCCTTTATCTCGGGGTGCTTATGGGTGGCGTAATTGTCGGCGATCAAATGCAACTCCTTGTTCTTGGGTGTGTGGCGATCGATCTTGCGCAAGAAACTCAGCCACTCCTGATGACGATGTTTCGTCTGGCACTGGCCAATGACACTTCCATCGAGTGTGTTCATCGCGGCAAACAGCGTCGTCACACCATGGCGCTTGTAATCATGCGTCATCGTTTGAGCGCGACCTCGCTTCAGCGGCAAGCCCGGCTGAGTCCGGTCAAGCGCCTGGATCTGGGACTTCTCGTCGCAACTGAAGACCAAGGCGTGCTCCGGGGGATCGAGATACAGCCCGACGATGGCCTCGAGTTTCTCGGCAAAGCGCTTGTCGTTCGACACCTTGAAGCTCTCTACCCGATGCGGCTTGAGGCCGTACGCCTGCCAGATGCGCCGCACGCTCGCTTCACTGATACCGGCCACCGCTGCCATGCTGCGCGTACTCCAATGCGTCGCGTTATCCGGCCGCTGCTGCGTCGTCAGCGCTACGATGGACTTTACCTTGCGCGCGGAGATCTTCGGCTTGCGCCCGGGCCGCGTCTCATCGTGCTCGATCCCAGTCACACCATCAGCGATAAAGCGACCGCGCCAGCGTGCCACCGTGCCTCGCCAGATACCAAGGTCCGCACCGATCTCTTTGTCCGTCTTGCCTTGCGCCGCGAGCAATATCATCTTGGCACGCTCGGCCAGTCGAACCGGAATCGTTCGCCCAGTCGCCCACGTCTCCAACTGTTTACGTTGTGCTTCGCTCAGTTCAACTTTCGCCGCGATTCTCATGGGTTCTCCTCTATGTAAAGGAAACTTGCGAATCGCCGTTAAGTTGCATTATTTATGACGCATATCACTAGGCTGGTTTCTGCAGCGAGCCGGATACGGCAACTGTCCGGCCGAGCAATTCAAGGTTGTCGAGTATGCCGTTGAAGCGACCCTGGGCCATGCGCACGCATGTGGCGGCTCTGGTGCAAATAGGTGATATGGGGGAGATATTTTGTTATACAAAGGACACCTGATCAGGCAGACAGGACGGCCACCCGGACTGCGGGCGCAGCGGTATCTTTGAGGCGGAGTTTCGCGAGGCTGAATTGGCCCTTGCGAATACGATGTACCAGTTCAATACCTGAGAGAGTGATCGCTGCGTTCCGGAAACGTTTGAAACCGAGCATGACTTTCGTCCGGGACTTGATGTTGCGGTGGTCCTGCTTGACCATATTATTGAGATATTTCGAGGATCGGACCTTCGTGTCCTCCGGCAGCAAGCCATCGGCCTTCATCTCGCGCATGGCGCGGTGCGAGGCGGCGTAGCCGTCAAGCGTGACGGTCTTCGGTGGCTGGCCTTGATGTTTGATCGCCTTCCTGAAAAACGCTTGTGCCGCCTTCACGTCGCGCCTGGCGCTGAGCATGAAGTCGACCGTCTGACCCGCCCGATCCACCGCCCGATAAAGATAGACCCACTGCCGCGCAGCTTGAGTAGAGTAAGAGACAGGGCGTAGTCGAACTATTTCCCTGCCTCTTCTCCCCGAACCGGACGTGCACCTCTCAGCGCATCCGGCTCTCCATCCAGGTGTCGCTCAAAGCGAAGACAATCTACCGAAGGAGCCAGCGATCATCCGTTGATCTCCACGCGGCATTTCATCAGTTTGCTTTGCATTTCACTGATTATCAAAGGTCTTCACCTCACTATGGTCAGTTAATCTGCCAGGCAAACCACTCGGAGTGCCTCCCTTCGCCATGTGACCGGCTTTCCCGACTTCGGACTACTACGGAGGCTCCGCCAGCCTGCACATCATTGGGGGCACACTCCCTTAGAAGGCACTTTGGTTTGGACCTGGTATCCTGGCGGCATGAAAAGAGCAGACCGCAAAGGGTATCCGAGTGATGTATCCGACGAAGAGTGGAGCTTCGCGGCACCGTATCTAACGCTGATGGACGTCAGCGCGCCACAGCGCAAATATGAACTGCGCGACATGTTTGATGCGTTACGCTGGATGGCAAGAGCCGGCGCGCCGCGGCGGATGCTACCCAATGATTTTCCGCCGTGGGAGTTGGTGTACCAGCAGACGCAACGCTGGTTACAGGCAGGCAGCCGGGACGTTCTTCTGTCCGTGGATGGAAAGGGCGCCTCGCGTGACAGCGTATGCGTCGAACGAGTGTGGCGCAGCGTCAGATATGAAGCGGTTTACCTGGAAGCCTACGACTCGGCAGCGACGCCCGCCGCTCAATCGGCAATTATCTGAACTGGTATAACCAGAATCGGCCTCGTTCCAGGCTGGCCGGTCAGACACCGGATGAAGCATACTTCGCCACGCTGCCAGCGATAAAATCGGCAGCCTGATTGCCTCAGCGATTCCACTTAAAAAATCGCGGATCCTGTCCGAACGAACGAGGCCACCTCTCCTGAACTCGTACCGAGCGACTCGTCACCATGCGTTTACCCGACGTTCGCTGTTTCATCCCGTGAACAGTCTATTGCCCTCATTCCGCCCGCCCCAAACTGCCCACTGAGGTCGTCGAAATACGCGCCAATCCATTCGATAAACGTGTGCGAAGACACTTCCCAAAGTGATAGCGCCCGCCAAGGTAGCCCGATAGAGGGCTGTTTGGAATGGGAACCACGTCGAACTGGTGCCACGAGTGCGGTGCATTGGTTCGGCGGCCGATTCGATAGGTGCCTATCGGTAATCACGGCAGTTATAAATCAAAAAGCTAATTGTCAGGTAAGGAGATCTGGGTGAAATTCAATGCTATTCCTCTGTTGTTTGTGCTAGCTGGCATGACGTCTGTTCATGCCTACGCGCAAAGTAGCGTCACGCTGTACGGCATTCTAGACGGCGGCGTTACGTACGTTAGCAACCAGGGTGGGTCACATAATGTGATGTCAGATTCCGGTATCATGCAGGCCAACAGATGGGGGTTGCTCGGGTCGGAGGATCTTGGTGGCGGACTCAAGGCGATATTCCAGCTTGAGAACGGCTTCAGCCTTAACGACGGAAGCATGATGAGCAACCTTGAGTTCGGGCGTCTCGCTGTGGTGGGGCTCTCTTCCGAAACATATGGCAAGCTTACACTGGGACGTCAGTGGGACTTGATGTCTGATTATCTTGTAGAAGACACCGTCGCCTTGCGGGGAGGTACAGCCTATAGTTTCCATTTGTTTGACGCCGACCGAATAGCGGGAGAGCGCCTGAACAACGCTGTGAAATATATGTCGCCTGTGATCGGGGGCGTCAGTTTTGGTGGTATGTACGGGTTCAGTAACGTA
Source organism: Paraburkholderia aromaticivorans (assembly GCF_012689525.1). NCBI lineage: Bacteria > Pseudomonadati > Pseudomonadota > Betaproteobacteria > Burkholderiales > Burkholderiaceae > Paraburkholderia > Paraburkholderia aromaticivorans. The sequence continues at coordinate 1,474,177 of NZ_CP051514.1, read as the reverse complement.
GCGGGGGCGTTTGGCGGGACCCCAACAGCGCCGCGTGCTGTCAGCTTCGGTGCACAATACTCGCATGGCCCGCTCGTTATCAGCGCCGCCTATACCAACGTCAACGGCCAATTTGGCAGCCTTGCCTCAATCACGCTCGGTGGGAATGCGACCCGGACCATGGGAATGGGCGCTCGGTATTCTTTCACGAAGCTTGTGGTCTTTGGCAACGCAACCACCACGCGAGTGACAAATACGCCGGTGTACGGCAATGCTGTAATCAACAATTACGAAATCGGCGGGGACTATTCACTGACTCCATCGATACGGTATAGCGGCGGCTACACCTACACAACATTTAACCACTCAGATTTTCATCAATTCAACGCAGCAATTCACTACTTGTTGTCGGTTCGAACGGACGTCTATCTGGGCTTGAATTTCCAGCACACGAATAGCAACACGGGAGCAGGTATGTTTCTAATTGCGACGCCCGGTTCATTTGCGGGCTTCTCTTCGACCGGAAATCAGTTTGCCGCGCGGGTGGGCATCAGGCATCACTTCTGATGCGGTTGATTGCGACGGATGGTTTCAGTTTCGGTGAGCATGGCCCGGTGCCGCTCGTCGAAGTGAGCTGTGCGGCGCATGCCGGGCGCTCCTTACATCGCGGTTGACAGACGGCGTATCCGGCTTGCTGCCCACACGGCGAAGTGCCTTCCTGTGGAGCGCGGCGTGAGTAAGGCGCGGCGCCGCATCGGTCAGTGAGAACGGTAGAGAGGCTCTGGCTGGCCAAGCAGTCGAGCCTGAACAATCATCCAAGCCTTGCGCGGTCAGGCGCTAAGGTCGAAATGGTGTTGTGAGATTTGCAGGCACCTGGCATGTATGGACCCGACGCCTTTTGGAAGCTTCTTTTTCCTGGTTACCCACCGGTTCCAGATGAGCCGAAATTACCGCTTACGGAGAACCCGTACCGGCAGGTCTTCACCGGCGAGACGTACCTGCAGATGGAGCCGCCGATTGACGCGTCGAGCCTGACACGCTGGCGCAAACGACCGGGCGAAGCCCGCGTTGAAGAGTAGCTGGCCGAAACGATTGAAGCAGCAAAGCGTGCCGGTGTGATCAAGGTGTCGAGCGTGAAGCGCGTGATTGTTGACACGACAGTCGCGGAGAAGGCAATTGCTCATCCAACCGATTCGTGCCTGCTCGAGCGGCGTCGTGAATATCTGGCGGAGCCTGCGTCGCGACACGGCCCGCGCCAACCGCTGCCCGTTTCGCCTTGGGACCTAGCCGATTTGCGTTGTTGAAGCAAACCGGCTAACGTCAACCGGTGTTAACAACCATGTAGTGTTTCACGCAGTGAACAGTCTATAGCCAAGTCGCCCAACGATTGACAATCTGTCCCGAGGTCGTCCACGCGGGAGACACAACCCTTATATCCGTATCCGGCAAACAGTAAGAGGGTCAGCATGATAATTCGTGAAACAGGCGGCAACGGGCTTGAACGAATTTGAAATTGCTTCCCACATATGGCTTGTTGAATATTGAAACATGAATGGCTTCACAATGGAGGAGACGATGTCTGATGAGAGCGGCACACTGAGAGTGCGAGGAATTACACCAACCGCGTCGTATCGGGTCTGGTTGTTATCCCTGCTTGTGCTGACTTACGCATGGAGCTTTGTTGACCGGATTATCCTATCCGTGGTTGGACAGGCAATAAAAACGGAAATGAACCTGACGGACCTGCAACTCGGATTGCTTGGGGGCTTGGCATTTTCCATCTTCTACAGCGTTTTGAGCCTTCCCATTTCGCGCCTCGCCGAGCGCTACAGCCGGGTGATGTTGATCTCCGTGGCAATCGCCGGGTGGTCGATCATGACTGCGTTATGCGGCACGGCGGGCAGTTATTGGCAGCTTCTGATGTACCGGATCGGTGTGGGTATTGGCGAGGCAGGCGGCACGCCGGCCGCGCATTCCCTCATTGCTGATCAATTTCCCCCAGAACGACGCGCAACGGCGCTTTCGATCTATGCGTTGGGGCCACCGCTGGGCGTATTCATTGGAGCTCTGGGCGGCGGCTGGGTGGCTCAGCATTACGGATGGCGCGCTGCCTTTCTGGTGATGGGACTACCCGGCCTCATCGTCGCAATGCTGACGTATATGACGTTGCGCGAGCCGGACAGAGGCGCATCGGAACTCGGGAAAGCAGCTGCCCCCGAAGGTGTTCCGTCCTTTGCCGCCGTTGTCCGAACATTGCTGGCCGATAAAGCTGCGGTTCAGATGGTGCTTGGTTACGTGGTAGGGAGTTTTGCGCTGTACGGGATCAATCTCTTCATCCCGGTCTATCTCACGCGGGCGTTTGGTATGAACAGCGCGGAGGCCGGGCTTGTCTTCGCCGTGGCGATCGGTGTTGCGGGAATGATTGGAAACGGGTTTGGAGGACTCCTGACCGATAGACTGGCCTCGCGAAATGTCCAATGGTACGGGCTCGTACCCGCGTTGGGAACAATCATTGGATTTCCGATTATGGCGATTGCGTTCTTGCAGCGCGAATGGCCCGTAGCGATTACGTTGATTTTCGTCAGCACGGTGCTCCTCAGCTTCTTCTACGGCGCGACCAATGCTGTTATCCAAGGGACAGTCACTCCGCGGATGCGCGCCAGAGCAGCGGCCTTTGTCCTTTTGCTCGTCTCCTTCGTGGGGCAAGGCGGCGGCCCTGCGGTTGTCGGGTTTCTCAGTGACAAATTCTCGGCGAGTTTGTTCACGGAGGGCAATTACCGTCTAATGTGCGGCACGCCTCATGTGACGGGCGGTCACGGTGTCAGTGCCTTTCATGGGGCTTTGGTCGAGGCATGCGCAGATGCGTCGGCTACCGGAATTCGTTACGCGATGCTGTCTATTACTGTCGTGCTTGCGTGGTCGGCGCTACACTATTTCCTTGCTTCACGGACAATGCGCAGAAGGTGAGGCGGTTTGCCGGCGAATGCGGCAAGGCCGACCTCGACCAGATCACAAACTGGCTCTTGCCCCGCTGACTTGCCCGGGCCGTTGGATTGAATGTCTCGCGATCGGCGCGGCGCCTTGAGGGAGATCCGCGACCGCGTCAACTATTCGCTCCGTGTGCCGCACGACAGCGCTTACCAAGTGGCTCATGTGGCGGTTCTCTTGCCGCTGCCTTTTATCAGGCTCTCGCCCTCAATGGCGATGCGATAGGCGCCGTGGCGTAGCCGGTCGAGGGCGGCGGTGCCGCGGACGCGGTTGTCGGGGAATGCGTCTCCCCATTCGCTGAGATCGAGATTCAATGGAGGGCCCATTTTTACGCGGAGGCTCTTTCTCCGAGGCCCGCGCATACGTCAGATCTGACGTCCGTCTCTCCGCATAATGGTAGGCGTCAACGAGGCGATCAATGCATCTGTCGCCTTGAATCGTCCGGATCGCAGTTTGGGCGGAGCGACCGATTCAAGGACTTCCAGTCTCACTGACGGGTCGGCCCGGGTGTACATCTCCGTCGTTTGCATGTGCGTATGGCCAAGCCAGCGGGATATTTTGCGCAAATCTGTTGCCTTCAGAACCCTAAGTCTTACATTCCGCACGTCGGGGACCCAATTTGGCGCGAATTTCATCGGTAGTCCGGCGGCCGAAAGGCGTCTTCCGGGACGCCGAGTAGCCTGAGCAGCTGACGCTGCAATTCCGTGAGGGGAACGTCGAAGACCTGCACGGTGTGTGCACCCTCGATCAGCCGGTGACGTTGGGCGAGGCTGAACAGGCGCATGATCTGTTCGGTCGTGGGGCGTGCGCACTGACGCTGCTCGGGATAAAGAGCCAGTTCGTCGAGATTCTCGCGCTTCATGGCAAGGGGCAGCTCGCGTTCAATGAGCGCCTGCACAAGCAGAGCGAGGAAGTACAGCTTGACGTCCTCCCCGCCCTCAGTCGTGACCGACTGCCGCTCGCGCGGAAAGGGCGGGGATTCCTCCTGCGAGGCGGTCACGTCCGACCGCGAGAATGTTGCGGGCAGCATTGCGATCACGATCATGTGTCGTTTCACAATGGATGCATTTCCACTCTCTTATTCCAAGACCTGCGACACCTTTCGGCCCCGTGCGGCTCGCGCAGCACGAACAGGTCTGGGTAGAAAACGCTTCATCGACCTCATCGAACCATACGCCTGCGTCATCGCACTTGTACCGAAGCATGGTCCGGAACGTCGACCAGCCCGCGTCGAGCACAGACTTGCTGTGCTGTCCTTTCGCGAGGGCCGAAGCATTCACGTTGCCGACAAAGATTGCACCGTACTCGCGAGCGAGCCGGCTGCTGGGTTGATGCAGAAAGTCCTTCCTGCGGTTCGCGATCCGGGCGTGGATCGCCTTCACCCGGCTCTTCCTGCGTGCTCGCTGGGCAGTGGCGAGCGCGGGTTCGAGGTCGCGGTAGAAGCGCTGCGCGTCGACATTGGGAAGACGTTCGTCCGAGAAGCCGGCAAAGGTCTTGAGCCCGAGGTCGATTCCCAGATCCGGGTTGGCTTCATTGGGCCGGGCAGACTTCACCTTGACCGTCACGTTCAGATACCAGCGGCCGCGGCTGTCCTCGGAGATGCAACCGGCGCCGAACTCATAGCCGGCCAGGCCATAGCTGTCCCAGACGCCAACATGCAGGCCCTGAAAGTGGGCCTGACCATGGCGCTATACAACCGAGCGGGCTTTGAATGGAATCCATCCCAGCGAGCGTCGCGCGCCGGCCGGGCGACGCCATCGAAGCTTTACCTTGCGGTGCTGTTTGCGGCGCGTCGCGTACTCTTCGGCGATCTGCTGAAACACGGCCGAGCCAACCGCCAGGCCTTCTTTCGAGGCCCCGTTCAGATAACGCTGGAGCTCAATGCCAGAGGCAAAGCGCCGCTCGCGGCGAAAGATCTGGAGCGACAGGTCATTGCAATAGTTCCAGACGAAGTTCACAGCCCGCGCCATCCCGGCAAGCGACGAAGCATGCCTGTCCTTGATTCTTATGCGCAGAACTCGAACTGGATCCTTGCAACGTGTCACGGGTCGACTCATTCCGGTTTGGCTGTACGGATATACAGTACCAGATCAATACGAAAAGGCAAGTCCCGCGCTCTACCCCACCGCCCTGAAGGACGGTGCTTCACGCGCACATTGGTGAAGAAAGCCTCGATGCGGCCCTCATCCTTCAGAAACACTGGTGCGATCTCATGTACGTCTTGACCTGTTCGAAGCGCTTCTCGGTCATCGGCTGACCCTTGTGGGCTTCCAGCATCTGAGCCGGTGACAGACTACGATCGTTTGTGACCAGGGGATACATGGCATCGCTGTTGTGATCGCAAGCGATGGCCTGTTCGTCGGTCGTCCACTCGATGTCAAAGCGCCGGCTGGTGATCTTGCGGTAAGCGGTCTCGGGCCGGGCGACCCCGGCGCGTCTGCCTGTACTCGTGTTCTTCACGCACGGTACGCCGGACGTTCAGATAACGGGCGACGTGGTGCTTCTCGAGAATCACCTTGATTTGCAGGTCAATCTCGGCAGCGCCACGCAGCCGCGTCTTCGTGCCGGCCAGCCGCGCGCGTAACTTTGAACTCTTCAATGGCCGCGGCGATGTTCCTGCGTCGCCGGGCCTCCCGGCGCAGGGTCAGCAACGGACTCCACACCCATACTACGGGCCAGGCTTCGGCCGACAGCAGCGACGCGCGAAAGACATACCAGCAGTCGCGCGGCCCGTCGCTGTGACGTGAATTGGGCCGGTCCCACACACAGGTCCAGTCAGGGGTGTTGGACTGGATCCACTGGCGGAACTCGGCGTCTTCCAGGCGATTGCGGGCAACACGGTGACGAACTGTCCGCCCGCGCGATCGACATGGTCCATGTTTTCCCGCGAGCAAAGCTTTGAGTCGGCCACATACAGGAAGTCGCTTCGGCCGGCCAGGGCGGGCAGCGTATTCCCGGTATCGATGTGGGTGCGCGAGTCGCTCGTGTTGCCGTCGGTACAGCGGAACGCGACGGGAATGTTGCCGTCGGCGGTCATGGTGAGGATGAACAGCAGCTGCTTCATATCGGGTCTGTGCGACTTCGAGTGACCATAGGTGATCATCGGAGTCGTGCGTCCGCGGATCTTGCGGCCTGAGGCACCGCGATAGCTGCCATAGAAGCTGATAGTCGTACTGTCGTTGTGACACTCGTCGAAGTTCACGCCGAAGCGCTCTGCAACGGCCAGCGCCACCTCGGTGAGCAAGGCCGCGCGGTCGGCGTCAAACAAGTGATCCAGCGCCCGGCCAAGCCGATCATCGCTGAGGTGATCCATCTGCCCAGAAGCGATGCCAAACATCCCGCCCGCAAAGTCGTGGACCGTCTCCTGCTGGCGGTAAACCGGCTCACGCTCGACGATGATCGAGCGCAGCAGCACGCCAAGGGCTTGGGCGTGAGGGAGCGCACAGCGCGCGTCTGAGGGAACGTGCCGATCGAACAAGGACGCCAGGCCGATGCAATCGATGAAGTGATTGACAAGGGGTAAAGGTCCCAGTCGCCCGCTGTGCAGGATGAAGCGAGCCTTGGGCGGAGAAAGTTTTTGCGGGCCTGAAATTCTTCCGATATATTAGAAGAGGAATACTAAATAGCCAAAGCCTTTTGATGCTGTCTTATCCCGCACACGGATTTGCAGAGGCAGTCGCTCAGGCTACCCGGCGGGCGGACCGCGCATTTCGCCCGCCCGACTCGCAACGAAATTCACGCCAAATTGTCTCTTCGACCTGCAGAATGTAAGCCAAGTGCGCAGGTGTGCCGCCTTTGTCGGTTCTACAAGCCGCAAACACAACACCCACATTACCGAGTCACGAGAGGTTCTCTATCGCTGGCACCCGTGGTTCGGTCGAATGGCCTGGATCTTCAACGTTGTCGAGAAGAATGGCGAGAACATTCTGCGATGTGCCCTTGAGCCACTCGAGACAGCGAGCGTATCGGAGATGCCGCAGTGGATGTTTGATCCAGTTGTCTGCTATCAGGCTAGATTATCAACAGTGCCAATCGTTGACTGCGGCGCGCTGCGCGAACTGAAGCGCCTGTTGACCGATGAATCTCTCGCCTCACAACTCAATGTGGTACAAGCCGAGCACCGTCCTTTGTCCTGTACAGGAGGAGCCGATGCGACGCGTTCCGAGCACCCATCCGGGCGATCAGCCCGATCTGTTTCAGCCTTGCCCAGAGACGCCCGTGTGGGCACATCTGCCGGTGGACGTGCGGCAGCAGACACTTCGCCTGCTGGTGCAACTGCTGCGGCAACACCGACGCGAACTGCACGTCGCAGCACGCGAACAGGAGGTGTGCGATGAGTGACAAGATTCGAGTTCAACATCTGGCTCGCAAGGCCGTACTGTACGTTCGCCAGTCCTCCGCCTACCAGGTCAGCCACAATCTGGAGAGCCAGAAACTGCAGTACGCGATGCAGGATCGTCTGCGCCAGTTGGGCTGGAAGGAAGTCGAAGTGATCGATGAGGATCTGGGCTGTTCTGCCGCCGGAACGCGGACGCGCACAGGTTTCGAACGCATGGTGGCTGAGGTCTGTCTCGGGCGTGTTGGTGCAGTGGCTGCCCGCGAAGTATCAAGATTCGCACGCAACAGTCGCGAGTGGCAGCAACTGGTTGAGGTTTGCCGCGTAGTCGACACTGTGCTGATCGATCAGGAGACCGTATATGCCCCGCGGTTAAGCAATGACCGCTTGCAGCTGTGAACGGCTGTGAGAAACCGACACTAAACGGCGGCGTCAATCAGAGATACGGAATGGTCCAGCTCTGCTGAGCGGTTTGGGAATGGTTGGCGCGAAGAGCAGGAAGCGGTACCGGGTGCGTCGGAAGGAGCCCGTAGGGCGAGTGCAGACGCACCCGACGCGGCTCGTTTCAGGAAGTGGTGACGCTCAGGTCGAGATGCGGTAGAAGAAGGGATACCGCCGAAGAAACAGGCCCGACACCGGCTCAAACCGCCAAGTTCACTCCGATGTCGAGCCCCACACGCGCATGGGGCACGGGTGCCGGTCCAGTATGGCACGGTCCATTAGTCCCGTCGATAGCGTTTCGGCATTGACGGGGATTGCCGATGCCGGCCACCGGCCGCCTGTTTGTGTGCGCCCGCTGCCGGGCGCAGGTCATCGTTTGCCGCCGTTGCGACCGCGGCCAGATCTACTGCGACGGTGACTGTTCTGAGCTCGCCCGTCAGGCCAGCATGCGCGTGGCCGGCCAGCGCTATCAGCGAAGTCGTCACGGCCGCTTCGCGCATGCCGAACGGATGCGCCGCTATCGCAGCCGCCAGAATAAAGTGACGCATCAGGGTTCCGCTGTACCTGCCGCCGATGCTCTACTGGCAACGACTTCGACGACGTCGGCGGCAACAGCGGCGGTGTCCGCCACCGCCCCAGTTGTGCCTGAGCGTTGCCATTTCTGCCACTGCGTCTGTCCGGACTTCGTGCGCCTCGGGCCACTACGCCGTCGGGTCTTCCGTGATGTTCGTACTACTACCTACTACACAGGAAGTGACCCATGACCATTGGAGTTGAACTCGAGGCGCAAATCCTGCGCTACTACCACGTCGAGAAGTGGCGCTGCGGCACCATCGCACGGCAGTTGCACGTGCACCGTGGCACGGTCCAGCGCGTGCTGGCGCAGGCCGGTCTGCCCCGCGTCGGCGGGATGCTCAGACCTTCGCAGATCGATGCCTACCTGCCGTTTATCCATGACACGCTCAAGAGGTTTCCGTCGCTCACGGCCAGCCGGCTGTACGCGATGGTCACCGAGCGCGGCTACCGTGGCAACCTTCATCATTTCCGGCATCTGATCGCGTTACACCGCCCGCGTCCTGCACCAGAGGCTTATCTGCGGCTGCGCACCTTGCCCGGAGAGCAAGGCCAGGTTGACTGGGCCCATTTCGATCACCTGCAGATCGGGCGTGCGCGCCGGCCGCTGATGGCCTTCGTCATGGTCCTGTCGTGGTCGCGGCAGATCTATCTGCGCTTCTTCCTCGATGCCCGCATGGACAGCTTCCTGGCGGGCCACGCCGGCGCGTTTGCGGCGTGGTCGGGATTGCCAAGGATCCTCCTCTACGACAATCTCAGGAGCGCTGTGCTCGAGCGTCAGGGTGATGCGATCCGCTTCAACCCGACGCTTCTGGCGTTCGCCGCTCATCATCGCTTCGAGCCCCGTCCCGTGGCAGTGGCCAGAGGAAACGAGAAGGGACGCGTCGAAAGAGCTATCAGATATGTACGCGAGAGTTTCTTTGCCGCGCGCAAGTTCGCCGATCTCGACGATCTGAACATCCAGGCCGCGCAATGGTGCGCGGGCATGGCGGCCGATCGTCCCTGCCGGGAAGAGCCCACGATCACGGTGCGCGAAGCCTTCGCCCGCGAGCAGCCCAGCCTGCTTACGTTACCGGAGAATCCGTACCCCTGCGAACTGCAACTGGCCGTGAAGGTCGGCAAGCAGCCGTATGTACGCTTCGACCTGAATGACTACACGATATGCGCAAGTCAGTAACGATTTTCTGATACTCGCAGCCTGTGTTAAAGCGGACACCCGCACAAACACAGCAGAGGATCTGCACGATGACAGCAAGACGCACGACCATCCGGCAACTGCCGCTGACCGAGGTCGTTGACCGCGACACTCCCGGCGCGACGCCGGTCAGTATCACCACCCCCGAGGGCGGCACCATCTATCACACGGTCCCGCTCGCGGACCCCGACACCGGCAGGCGGCGCGACGCCCGCGCGCAGTGGATCGCAGGCACCTTCCCTCTCTTCCCTGTTGTCCGGCTCGCTGACGGCGCGCCGTGGGCTGAGGCGAACCTCTGGCTCATCGATATGATGGAGTCGAAGTCGTCGCCCAACATGCTCACGTTCGCCAGCATCGCAGACGACCTGGTGGCATTCCGTCGTTATCTGGATGACGAGGGCGTCGACTGGCTGACGTTCCCCGCCAACAAGCGGCAACGTCCAACCTACCGCTACAGCGCCTCGATCAGGCTGGCCGTGCAGGCAGGCGAACTGTCTGCGGGCGTCGCCAGGCGTCGTATGGGCGCCGTGGTGCGCTTCTATCGCTGGCTCATGAGCGAGGCAGGCTTCAGGCCCGCGAACGCGCCGTGGGTCGAATCTGGCCGTTTCATCGAGTTCAGGGACCAGAAGGGCTTCAGCAGCGCGATCGAGGTCAAGACCACCGACCTGTCAATCAGCGGTCGGCGCGCCGAAGACCCGTGGGACGATCACATTCAGGACGGCGGTCGCTTGCGCCCGCTCCCATCTTCCGAGCAGTCGGTGCTACTTGAATCGTTAGCCGCTCTCGACAACACCGAGATGACGCTCATTCATCTGTTCGCGCTGTTGACGGGCGCTCGCATCCAGACTGTACTGACCGTGCGCGCGAAACACGCAATGCGCAAGCCGGGCGAGTTTCAGGGCGACGACATCCGGCTCGCCTGCGGGCCGGGTACGGGCATCGACACGAAGGGCGATGTCAAGGGCGTGTTGCACCTGCCGCGCGGTTTCTACGAGCGGCTCTACATCTATGTGCACAGCGATCGGGCTCGCAAGCGTCGCCAACTGGCCGACGGTGTTGACGGCGGCGATCATCCCGACCAGATGCTCTTTCTGAGCCATCGAGGTGCGTCGCTCTACGAGGATCGCGCGTCGCGCGCCCCGGTGAGCAATGGCCCGCGCGTACGCCGTCACCTCAAGACTGGACAGGCCGTACGCCAGTTCATCAGGGACGAACTTTTACCCATGATGCGCGTGCGGCTCGATAACCCCAGGTACGAGTTCAGCTTCCACGACCTGCGCGCGACCTTCGGGCTGAACATGGTCGATGCGATGACGGCGAGCGAGACGAAGTACACCCGGGCGCTCGATCAGTTGCGGCAGTTGATGTGGCACGTACAGCCGTCTACGACCGAGCGCTACGTCGCTTACCGCGAGAATCGCAAGTTGTTCGACGCGGTGCAGGATGGCTGGGGCACGCACCTGTCGACGCTGGTCACGCGCACCCTCGACACTGCGGTGGCAGCATGAGCCGCCAGTACGAGGAAGTGCGCATGCCGCTCGCGGGGGGCACAACGCTCCTGCACCCGGAGCGGGCGCTGCTCAGGTGGGAAGGCGTCAGCAAACGTTCCGATATCGGTCAGATCTGCTATCTGACGCGTGACACGTCGAGCCCGCAGCGCACGCGACACACTTTCGACCACATAAGCTTCAGCAGCGAACGCGCCAGGATCGTACGTCTGCTGGTGACCCAGCTTTCCGGGCGTATGGCCTCTGGCACGAGGCGCCCGGAGACGATCTCCCTGTATTCGCGCGTCGTGCTTGAGTTCGTCAACTGGGCCGACAGGCAGGGCTTGCATCAGACGCTTTGTGACGAGAAGGTTACGGCGGAGGCCGTTCACCGCTACTTCCGTGAGAAGCGCGAACAGGTTTCGCTGGGCAACCTGAAGCGCAATTCCGTCGGCACCAAGCAGCGTTATCTGTTGTCGATGCTACGTGAGTTATTCCGAAACGACGACTTCTGCGCCGATGAGAGGGTGCTACGCCATCAACTGGATGCTTCTGTGCCGACGGCTGTGCCTGACGCCGGTGCACAAGCCGCCCTGCTCGCGTGGGCTGACGCGCTCTTTAGCAGCATCAGCACGCTGGTGCTCGACTTCGAGCCGTACCCGGTGCGCGTGACCACGGCGCGAGGTGAGAGTCTTTGCCTTGTTCCCTACAGACACCATCGTCGCGAAGGCGACGGCTCGCACAGCCTGGCTGGCTGGAATCTGGAAACGGGAGAGCCGCGCACCCGGGAAGAACTCACGATGCACATGGCTGAGGCTGGCGCTAAAAACCCTTTTAAGCGTTCGGGGGACATCGCCACGCGTGCGGCTAAACATCTTGCGGCGGCGAACAAGGACGCACAGTCATCGATCCGTCGCTCACACGCTTCGATGGCGGTCCTTTGCTTTGCAACGCTGTTTCTGGCCGAAACGGGCGTCAACCGCGCACAACTGCTGGCCATGAAGTGGAGCCCGGAGCTTGCCGCGAGCCTGCAGGGTACATCGGTTGCACGTCAGAAGTTTCGTGAGGTCAAGTACCGTGCAGGCGGGAGGAACGTTACATTCACCGTCTCGCTGGGCTTCATGCCGAAGCTCAAGGCGTATCTGGCATTGCGCGAGTATCTGGTGCAGGACGCAGACTGCGACGCGTTGTTCATGGCAGTCGGGTGTTCTTCACAGCGACGACAGCTAGTGTGTCTCTCACCCCAGTTTCTGATTCAGCTTTATGCTCGACTCGACACGCTCGGGATCGTGCTGTCGCGCATTACCGCACGCCAATGGCGTGCGGCGAAACAGGATTGGGCGGTGAGCAACCACGGCCCTGTCGTCGCCGCCAGGCTGATGGGGCACTCGGTGGAAACGGCGCTCCGCTCGTACTCGAACGGTACGGATGCCGCGCACAAGGCTGAGATGGGCGCGTTCCTCGCTTCGGTCGAGAAGACCGTGCTGAAGCCCGGCGACGACCCGGCGGGCAGCATCAGGAGCGCGGTGGGCGTCTGCATCGGGTTCCATAAGCCCGCACCGGTCGCGGACCTGATCAGCGTACAGCCTGACTGCCGCTCGACCGAAGGATGTCTCTTCTGCGACCAGTATCGCGTGCACGCCGACGCCACCGACATCCGCAAGCTGCTGAGCTGCCGTCACTGCGTCAGGCTCGCGAGCGGACGCGCTGACTCGATCGAGCAGTACGACAGCTCGTTCGGCGCGGTGCTGCGCCGCGTTGATTTCCTGCTGGATGAACTGCGTAAGCGCGACGCCGCGCTGTTCGATCAGATCGAGCAGCACGTTGATATCGAAGGCAATCTTGACGCTTTCTGGTCGGCGAAGCTCGACCAGCTTTACGAATTGGGAGTGGCATGAACAACACGCTATTCGCGCCGATCGCTGAGCGTCCCGACTGGTATCGGGTCGAAGACGATACGGTGGTCACGCACGACAAGGCCGGGAACGCTGTTTCGCTGTTTGGTAGCGACGCCTGGGACATCCAGGCATATACGATCGGACTGCGTCGCACCCACGTCCATTTCAGGGGGCACCTGCCTGACGGCGTGAGTCGCATCCTTTCAGAGGCGACTACGCGTCAGTGGAAGCAGGTGATGTACTTTCTGATGCACGAAGTGACCGATACGGTACCGGCGTCCGGTACGCTACACGCTCGTTCAAATCACCTGAGGGCGTTCACGTTCTTTGCCGCCTCACGTCAGCTTACGCTCTACGAGGGCCTGTCCACTGTCGCTGTTGTTCTGGACTATGCGGCGCAAACCGGGATGGAGATGAAGGCCCAGATTCTTCATTCGATTCTGGTAAAGCTTCATAGTCTGGGCGTCCGGACCACAGGGCTGCGCGTACCACTGCCCCAACTGCACAAGCCTCTGCTCGAACGCTTCGCGCAGCGTGCTGGAAACTCACAACCCTGTCATCCCGACGCGGATCTACCAGCACTTCCTGTCGGCCTGTGAGCATGACCTCAGCATCGCAGAGGCCGTCGCTGACATGCTGTCAGACTACCTCGCACGCAGGTACTCTGGTGAGAGGCCGGACGTCTGTGCGGCACTGGTAAGGGTTGCTGCGCACTTCGGGTGCAAGGACTCCCCTTACGTTGCGTCGTTTCTTGTAGCGTCGATCGGCGCACTATGCCAGCTTGTCATCCTGTCGTTCACGGGCATGCGTGCGGGAGAAGCAGAGAACCTGCCGTACAACTGTCTGAGTGAGACCCGGCTGGATGGTGTGACGCACTACACCATCGAGGGCGTCACGACCAAGCTGTCGGGCGGCCGACCCAAGCGCGCATGCTGGGTCACCAGCCCGCTCGCTGCCCGTGCCGTCAGGCTCGCGCAACGGTTGTCGGGCGAGGCACACCGTGCGCACAGCGCGCAAGGCTACGCCGAATCGACGGACGGTTCGTACCTGCTGTTCTGCCGGATGGGTCTGCGTTTGGGGTACGTAGCAAACCGGGCAGCGAGTACCGTACATTACGACATCGAAGCCTTTCGTGAGCGCGTCTTTCCGACGATCACGGTCGAGGATATCGCTGAACTGAAGCGCGTCGACATGCACCGCGCGTGGGAAGACGAGCCGAAGTACGTGCTCGGGCAGCAGTGGCCGTTCACGCGCCATCAGCTTCGCAGGACCCTGGCCCTCTACGCCCATCGGAGCGGCCTCGTGACGCTACCGACGCTCAAGCGTCAGCTGCAGCACATCACTCAAGAGATGAGCAGGTACTACGCCCGCGGCTCGGCGTTCGCGAAGGGCTTCATCGACACCGACAGGACCCACTTCGCGAAGGAATGGGCGGAGGCGCAACACCTGTCCGCGTACCTTGCATACGCCGAGCAGGTGCTGTTCTCTGACGAGCGGCTGTTCGGCGGGCACGCAGCGTGGACGCAGAGCCGTGCCGTGCAATCCTCGCCTGTATCGGTTTACTCACGCGAGCAGACGGTGAGGATGTTCGGGAAGGGCGAGCTGGCGTACCGCGAGACGGTATTGGGCGGCTGCGTCAGCGTCGAGCCGTGCAAGTCAACGCCACTCGACTGGATGCGTCTGGATTGCCTTGAATCGAACTGCCGTAATCTCGTCGTCGTGCCGTCGAAGCTTCAGCGCGTGATAAAGGCGCAGCAGGTTACGGTCGCGAAGCTGCGCGCGGTCGATGAGACGAGCGTCGAATACCGTATCGAGGCGCAGACGCTGCAACGACTGCTCGATGCGCAGAAGAAACTGATCAAACCGGAGGCAGCATGAGCGGCGCCATGACCGACTACTATGCCGCCCTTGAGAGGCTGAAGAAACGCAAGGGTGCGCGTATCAACAACGACACCGTGGCGATCGAGGCGGCCCGCAAGAAGGGCAGCATCAAGAAGTCGCGCCCGCAGTTCACCGAACTGATCGCAGCGATCGACGCGGCCAACGTAGACGCCGGGCGCCCGAAGCTCGAACTCACCGAGCGTCTGAACCGCGCGAAGGGCGACGCGAAGGATCTGCAGGCACAGCTCGACGAATCGCTGGCACGAGAACTCGCTCTGCTGCGTCAGGTGTTCAGCCTGCGCAAGGAACTGGTCGCGCTGCGTGGCGGTAGCGTCCTGCCCCTGCAGCCACGCTAGATCGGGGCGGGCGTCCCCCGCTCGAAACGGGCGCCTGGGTTGCTTCGCCTGCGTCGACCTCGTGCTCGCGAAGGTTCCCGTTACGGGTCGCCCAGGCATAGTCACACATCAAATTCGATCGTGGTCCTGTGACGCCGCTGAACGGGTCAAGGGCGGGCGCAGCCCGGCGCATCGAACCCTTGACGCTCGATGGCTTGACACGCTCCAGCATGCTCGGACGCCCGGCTGTATCGGGCTTCCGACCATGCGAAACCTGCGGCGAAAGATGGACACTCCGACGGTTGTTCTGTCCACTTTTTCGGCTAACCAAATGGACATCCTGCAGACTGCCGATACCAGCATTTTCAAGCTGCAGGCTGATGTCCATTGTTTTTCTCTTGCGCATAACACGATCCCGCATACCCACGTGCGGCGCGTGCTTACGGTCCGGGCCGATCCCCGGCAGGTGCGCATTCTCGAGGGCGCCGATTTGCTTGCGACTCATGTGCGTAGCTACGATCGCGGCGCGCAGATCGAGATTGCCGCGCACATCGACGCCCTCGTTGCACGCAAACGTGAAGCCCGTCACCATCGCGGCCTCGATCATCTCGCCCGCGCAGCGCCGGCCAGTCACACACTCATGCTGCGCGCGGCTGAACGCGGCGCCAATCTCGGCAATATCACTGCCCACCTGCTGCGGCTGCTTGACCGTTATGGTGCAGCCGAACTGCAGGCGGCGATCGAGGAAACGCTCGCCAGCGATGCCGCGCCTCACCAGAATCCGGTGCGTCTGGCGCTGGAGCGTCGGCGCGAGTCGCGCCAGGTACCGCCGCCAGTGGCGGTGAACCTGCCCGAGCACGTGCGTAGCAAGGACACGCTGGTGACCCCTCACCGGCTCGACATCTACGACCAGATAACGGGAGGTACTGATGAGCTCGCCTGAGAACCTGCAGGAGCGCGCGAACGCCCTGCGCCTGTACGGGCTGCTGGCGCATTGGCCGGATCTCACTGACGCCAGCTGGGTTGCGCCGCTGCTGCAGTGGGAAGAAGACGAGCGTGCCCGCCGTTCGCTCGAGCGACGCATCCGCGACGCCCATCTGGGCAGCTTCAAGCCGCTGTGCGACTTTGACTGGGCCTGGCCCACGCGCTGCGACCGGGGCGCCGTCGAAGAACTGATGTCGCTCGAGTTCGTCAGGGACACCGCCAACGTCGTACTGATCGGCCCGAACGGCGTGGGCAAGTCGACCCTGGCGCTGAACCTCGCCTACCAGGCGCTCGTCAACGGGCACACGGCGCTGTTCACAACTGCTGGCCAGATGCTCGGTGAGCTCGCCGCGCTTGACAGTGACTCAGCGTTACGCCGGCGGCTGCACCGGTATGCCACGCCTGACGTGC
Source organism: Paraburkholderia aromaticivorans (assembly GCF_012689525.1). NCBI lineage: Bacteria > Pseudomonadati > Pseudomonadota > Betaproteobacteria > Burkholderiales > Burkholderiaceae > Paraburkholderia > Paraburkholderia aromaticivorans. The sequence goes on along the minus strand of NZ_CP051514.1, from coordinate 1,457,669 downwards.
TCGTAATTGACGAGGTCGGATACCTGTCCTACTCGAATCGCCACGCCGACCTGCTGTTCGAGCTGATCAGCCGCCGGTATGGCGCAGCGAGCACCGTGGTCACCACAAACCGGCCGTTCGCAGAATGGTCGGAGGTGTTTCCGAACGCCGCCTGCGTCGTCTCGCTGGTTGACCGGCTGGTGCATCGCGCCGAAGTCGTCGCGATCGAAGGCGAGTCCTACCGGGTGAAGGAGGCACGTGAACGGGCCGAGCAGCGCGCAAAGAAACGCAGCGCGGCACGCATGGAGAAGAAATCATGAAGCGCCTTCACCTGCCTTCGGGCAACACTCACGGGCTCGACTTCCTGATCCCGGACAACTGGTCCGCCGATCAGGCGCTCGCCGTCGTCGAACTCATCGACGATCTACGCGAGCGTATCGCCGCGCACTACCAGATTCCGCTCAATGACCTGCTGCACGACCAGCGCGCGCCTCCCGAGAATCCCCACCCTCGCAACATCGACGATCCATTCTGACGACCATCACCCAACAACAGCGGGCCATAACCGCTCCCTATTGTTGACGCTTTTACTCAACCTTGCGCCGCCATCTAGTGGCGCTTTTACGCCGCCGCTAACAGCTGCTCGGACTGAAGGGAACCCTGAACGAATACGAACTTGATCTTCTGCGTCAGCGATCGCTGGAAGCGCGGCGCGAGAAAGCCCGACGGGGCGAGCTTATCATCATAGCGCCGGTTGGTTATCGCAAGACCGAGGATCAGCGCCTGGAGAAGGATCCGGATCTGCGTGTGCAGGAAGCCATCCGTTCGGTATTCCGTCGGTTCCTCGCGATTGGCTCGGTAAGGCAGACGTTGCTATGGTTTCTGGAGCACGGCCTGCAGTTGCCCGCATGCACACCGCGTGGTGAGGTCCACTGGAAGCGACCGTCTTACGGGACCGTGCACCAGATCCTGACCAACCCGGTGTACGGCGGTGCCTATGCGTATGGGAAGACCGAATGTACCGTCCACTATGAGGCTGGAGAACCGCGCAAACGCGATCGGCGCAAGCCACGGGACCAGTGGCTTGCGCTCATCCCCAATGCACACGACGGGTACGTTGAGTGGAACGAATTCGAACGGATCCAGGGCGCCATTCATGCCAACGTGCGTATGGGCGCACACGCCGGCGCACCGAAGAATGGAGAGGCACTTGTGACGGGGCTGTTGAGGTGCCGGCGTTGCGCGAACAAGCTCACGGTACACTACACGGGTAGCCGGCATGACGCCTTGCGCTACAGCTGTCATCGCGCGTGGCTGGACAAGGGGCTGCCCCGTTGTATTGCATTCGGTGGCACACGTGTGGATGCGGCAATCGCCCAGGCAGTCTTGCGGGTAGTGCAACCTGCAGCGATTGAGGCAGCTATCGTGGCTCGCGAAGAAGAGATCCATAAGCATGACGAAGTACTGCCGCATTGCAGCGTGATCTGCAGGCAGCCCGATACACCGCGCAACGTGCGCAGAAACAGTATGACACTGCCGATCCGGCGAACCGGCTCGTTGCCGACGAGCTGGAGCGCCGATGGAATGATGCGCTGCTGCGTGTGGAAGAACTGGAATCGCGCATTGAGCAGCGCTCGCACGCATCTGGCCAGATATCGCCTGTTCAACCCGACGAGTTCAACGACCTTGCCGCAGCGCTCGAGTTGATCTGGCCGTAGGCTGACGCCCGCCTGAAGAAGCGCATCGTGCGCACCTTGATCCACGAGGTCGTGGTTGATCTCGATGACGCAACCAGCGAGATCGTGCTCGTCATTCACTGGAAGGGTGGCGTCCATACTGAGGTCCGTGTACCACGCAGGCGTCGCGGCCAATGCGCCCCCAGACATCCCCTGAAGCGATCGATGCAGTGCGCGTGCTGGTTCGCATCTGCCCGGATCTGGTGATCGCCAGCATGCTCAATCGAAATGGGCTGCGAACCGGACGAGGTAACTTCTGGACCCAGGAGCGCGTCACTGCGCTGCGCAGTCACCATCGAATTCCCGTCTATTCGAGCGAGCGGCGTGCAGCCGAAGGATGGTTGAACCTGACCGAGGCATCGGCACTCATCGGCGTGAGTCCCAAAACGCTTAGGCTCGCAGTCCAGCGCGGCGAGATCGCGGCGGAGCATCCGCTGTCGCTCGGGCCCTGGATCTTCAAGCGCGATTCGCTGGAAACCAGTGCGGTGTCCGAGTTCGTCGCACGTACCCGCGCCCGGCGTGCGCACCCCACATTACCAACGGCACAACAGGGATCTCTAGATTTTTCAACCACATAGCGACGTTGGGCACTATGAAGCACACTTGTAGTAATCATATAGCCGGCCTGCTTCCGTTCACGGATGCACTCGTGCCGAGCGTTTCCACTTCGTCGCTGCATAAGTAATCCTTACCATAACGACGCATGCTTCGTCATCTCGCCCTTATCGCGACAAAACCGTTTCTAAACGCCCGATCAAGTTAAAAACCCCGCATTAACCCTGAATCGCTGTATCACGCCGTGACCAGGGTTCTTCCCGCTTTCCATCTGCAGAAGAATATCCTCAACGAAAGTAGCTGCGTCGTTTGCGGGTCGAATCACGCTGCGTCGCTCTCACCCTCGCCAACCAAAAGAGGTAATGAATGCGTTTTTCCGCCAGCAAATTCACCCTGATCACGGCCACGGCTACAGTCCTGATTGGCGCTGCAGTACCAGCCTTCGCGCAAGCCTACGCGAGTGCGCCGGTGACCGTCACGCAGGCTCCTGCTTCGGACGCCAAGGCAGTGAAGAAACAGGCTCGCGCGCAAGCCCGAGCCGAGCGTCGGGCAGAACATAAGGCGGCCCGTGCGAAGAATACGGCAGAACTGAAGAAGCTGGAGAGTGCTGGCTACAAGCCCGGGGTGAATGACCCGAACTATCCGCAGCAATTGCAGGACGCGCAGAAGAAGGCGAACGCCGCAGCAGGCGCCAGCCAGTAAGGATTGAAGATGTACGCGCCGAGTGCTGTGAGGGCGTTGTCAACTTGCCGAGCGTGAGATAAAACGCTGGAAGGTTTGACGATCGTTCAGAAACCAGTCGACGGATTTTGGGCGAGTTCTGTGAATTCGCGCCAGGCAACGAACCTTACAAGCTGTTTGCGATACACAACTAGTTGCGGGTTTCCTGAGGCGGCTAAATTTGTCTGCGAGCCGCATCAGGACTGGATTTGAGTGGTCTGCGCGGCCGGATCAGTTAAGGTCCGGATTTGCTGATGTTACGGATGGCTGAAAGTCAATGCGGGCAAGCGATTCCAACGAAATTGAGCGTTGAGCAGTTCGAGCAATTTGCCGGGTCTGAGCACGGGTCGGCGCGGACCGGCACCGACGTTGGGGTTACACAAGATCTTCAACTACATCCTTCAGCTGCTGTACATGGGCTGTCAGTGGAAGGCGCTGCCGATCGCAAAGAATGACGAAGGTAGGTCCTGAAATCCACTGCACGCGCATCTATCGGCACTCCGGCGGTGGCAGACCTACGGCTGCATCGACAGTATTTTTGCCGGCTCGGTGCGCAAGCTTCACCAGGACGGGCTGCTCGACCTCACGATCATTCACGGCGACGGCACGACCACTGCCGCGAAGAAGGGGGCGACAACCTGGGGTACAGCAGACACAAACACCTCAAGGGCGACAAGGTGGTCGCCTTCTGCGATCGCCGCTGCAACGTGATCGCGCCATTCGCATCTGCCCCGGGTAACCGCAACGAATCGCCGCTGCTGCGTGACGCGCTGCCCAGACTGAACCGCATGCCTCGCGCCATTGGCATGGACCTGCAAGACTCAACGGTCAGCCTAGCCGGCGTCTACGACTGCCGGACCAACCACAAGGCGATTTTCAACCGGGACATGATTCCCAACATCCCCGAAAATCCGCGTGGACGTAAAGCGCCGAAGCGGGGCCGCAAACTGCGCTTCGATCCAGCCATTTTCGAGGAGCGCTTCAGGACCATCGAGCGGGTCTTCGCCTGGGATGACAAGTTCCGGCGCCTGCTGCTTCGCTTCGAGCGTCTGAGCCCGGTTCACTATGCATTCAAGACCCTCGCTTGCACGATGATCAACCTGCGGCACTACAGCTGACGATCAGCGCCGGTACGAGCACCATGGCGGCGGCGCCCCGCGCCATGAAGCGTCACGCCAATGTCATCTGCAATCCTGACAAACCATTGATAAAAAATTGCATAACGATCAATCTTTTCACAACTCTCGAACCGCTCCTGCACGCCTACGCTGCATCGCTCCTTCACATCCCGCTTACGCTCGAGTGAAACCCGCAGCCAGTTGATTAACTTGGATTCTTTGCCTGATGGAAGAGCAAGCGTTTACGCGCGTCGGGTGTTTCACGTTGTGAACAGTCTATTGCCGCGCCGAGTTACGTTCAAAAATATCTCCACAGTCGATGAAGTATGCGGGCGCTTGTTGAACCATTTTGAGAAAACCCACGGAGAGCGCAGGTGGGCTTAATACGGCAAGCTGAGGTTGGCACTTGGCAGTTGGCAGCCAGACATTGTCAGCGAGCTCACTGCAGCAATGCGACTTTTCCATTTGCTCCGAGTGGACCGAAAAGTCGACGACCCGGCGTACCGGGAGTGTCGGTTGATGAGACGCCTGTTGATCCGGATCGCGTATCGGTATCTCCGCTTCTCTCTCTTACAGTTTTTGATGGAGCAACCCATGAAAGCAACGAATGCGCAGTCCCTGCGTTCGCAGGTCGAAAAGTGGTTGGCACCGAGTTTCCTGAGTTCGGTGCGTGTAACGGTATTCGGTCGCACAGGCTCGGGTAACGGCCGATATGTGCGCGTCGAGTCACTGGAAGCTGCGGGCTCCCATGCGTTGTTTTTCTTTCTGCATGGAAGATGTTGCTGGAGTGTGTTTCCTCCAAAACCGGAAAGTCCGAAGATGGCAGCGGAACGCTTTGCAACATGAGAAGAGAGCGTGCAGAAGTTGGGGAGGCTCCCAAGGGATGGCCGCTCGCGCATCCGGGCGCGGCACCGGCGTCATGCGACGTACGCTGATCGGTATCGCAACGGTGAGGGAGTAAACCATGCGGTTGATCACCGAAGCAAGGTTCGCCGACGGGTTGTGCCACAGAACATGTTTGCATTCTGCATCTCCACTTTAGACATTCGCGCCTCCGACCCGGGCTGACGGGGCGGAGAAGTACTATGAAGGCCTGAATAGTACGTGACGTAGGAATGGATCGTGGGACCGCCGCGCCGCTTGCGCGGTTTTAGCGCAAGCGCTTTCGCCCCGCATAAAACAGCGCATCGCACCATTGAAGGGCGGTTTCAAACTGAAGTGGACGGCGTCAAGCAGGACGTCCGGTTTACCGACATTCATCTTCCCGGCTCTTTCTGTTTGTCGCTGGCTGTGCGGCGCCGATAGCGTCGAGCTCGTCCTGACTGTAGACCGATAGGTCAGTGCCTTTAGGCAAATATTGACGAAGCAATCCGTTGGTGTTTTCGCAGATCCCGCGCTGCCAGGGACTGTGTGGGTCGCGGAAGTAGACGCGCACGCCGGTGGCTGCCGAGTTCTTGATGCCGCGACATTTCTTTGCGCTGGTCGTAGGTAAAGGTTTGTCGCAACGGCGCGGCAATCGAGCGGAGTTTTGCAGAAAAGCCCGCCAGCGCGGAAGCGGCGGTGGCGTCTTCCATCTTGGCGAGCAGCACCAGGCGGCTGGTCCGCTCGACCAGAACGCCGACAGACGATTGATTTCGGGAGCCCTTGATGAAGTCGCCTTGCCAATGCCCAGGCAGCAGTCGGTCTTCGATTTCGGGCGGCCGAACATGAATGCTGACCATATCCGGAATCTGTCCGCGCCGGTCTGTGCCCCGTGTTGCGCGGCATACGCGTGCTGTGGCTCTGGCGCAGGCAGGCGCGTAGTTCGCCGCGCGGCTGGGCGTAGATGGCGGCGTAGATGGTTTCGTGTGAAACCTGCTGGGTCGGGTCGGTCGGATAATTTCTGCTGGGGCGACCATTTCCAATCTAGCAGAGTGAGAACGATGCGTCAGCAGACGCTTTGCAGGCAAAGCTTGGTGGGGCAGCGACCCGCGCTGCGGCGTGCGGCGCTGAGCGCTTCAGCCGGCACAGATGCGTAGCCCGCAGGAGAGCTGTCTCGCGTCAGTTCGCGGCTCACGGTGGCCGGCGAGCGGCCGAGTATTCGAGCCATGGTCTGAATACTTACATTCTGTAGCCGCAGGCTTGCGATGGCGAGGCGTTCTTCAGGTTGAAGCTGTTGGTACGAAGTTTTGTCGGGCATTGCGACACCTTATACGAGATAGGTGTTGCACTTCGCTTTTGAGGGCGCCGATCCTTTCCGATAGGTTTCTTGAGAGGATCTATTTACATTTCTTGTCGTCTCGACGCAAAGGGCGTAAGTTCGAGTCGGCCGCATCCCTGATAGCGTCTACAGCAGTTGCGGACGACCAAGAAGTGTGGCCATTCTAGCGGCATCATCTTGCGCCCAGGCTTCGCGAACAGCCGTGCTTGACACCCGTTCGCCATTGACATTTACAGTAGGCATCGATTCTACCTCGAACCCGAATGTTTGCCCCATTCTGCGCAGCAACGCGAGATCGCCGCGACGCTCGTCGCCGAACCGGAAGTCATCCCCAACTAGCAGCCAGCTCACGCCGAGCCGCGACACGAGCACTCGCGATACGAATAACTCTGCCGACATGCTCGCCATATGAACGTCGAACGGGCAGACATAGAGACGGTCGACCCCGGCGTTTGCGAGCAAAGCTGCTTTTGCGGGGAAATTGGTCAGTCGAAGAGGCGCGTTGCGCGGAAAAAGGAACTCTCGCGGATGAGGTTCAAATGTCAATACGCAGACAGGTAGACTGCGACGTTGCGCTGCTTCCTTCAACATCGTGACCATCGCTTGATGCCCACGGTGGACACCATCAAAGTTCCCGATCGTGAGTGCCATAGATCGGTCGGCAGCATCGGGTAGGTCTCTGAAAATTTCCATGGAATTCACCAGGCAGCGAGGACAAATCCATAGTCGGCGCTATCTTGCACCGAACACGGATCCGTCGCGTCGTTCAATGTTCAAACCGGAAGCTGAGTTGGCCCTTGTCCACTACCTTGTGGTCGCCTAGAACCTGTGCGTATATCCGATCGTATAAACGCCGGAAAGTCCCCGGCGCCTTTATGCCGAAAACGGTTTTGCTCCTTAGCGGCGAAAGTTCACCGATGGCGTTTATCGGTAGTAGGCCAGCGTGCCGAAGTCGCTGAACGGCGCCGGCGCCACACCGAACAGCGCCTTGATGTACTGACCCGCAGCGAGTTCACGACCTGCGGAACCGTGGTTGCGCGCCGCCATCAGGTCGCGGAACACATGCTGTAGCGGGTTGCTGGTCGCCGAAGCGGCTGCACCGGCGATGGGCCACAAGTCAGCCATGGTCTCGAAGCACGCGGCGTTGGCATCGGCCGACTCGAAGCGCAGGCGCATGCGCTCCAACGGTGTGGGCTCTTCACCTCGACAGGCCAGTTCGAACATATCCCGCCAGTTAGCCAGGTGACGGTTGCGCGCCCCGTTTACCCTGGTCAGTGCGTCGGCGAGCTTGAGGTGCAGAAAGGGGTTGTTTGCGATTGGCGCGCCGGTGCCTTGGCGCGTGAGGCGCACGCGTGACTGTTCGAGGAACGTATCGATACCGAAGCGCGCGACGCCGAGCACTGTGTTAGTGGCGGTGGCATTGAAGATCCCGAGGAACGACATCCAGTAGAGCGGCCGATTGTTGATCAGCCAGCCCTGGTTCGCACCGTTGTAGGTATCGATCAGGTGATGCGTGCGGTAAAGCGGTACAAACACTTCTTCCAACGTGACGGCCTTGCTGCCGGTGCCTTTGAGACCCTGTACGTCCCAGCTGGAATGGTCGATGCTCAGATCGCTGACTGGCACCACGAAGTTGCGGTCACCACCGCCGAGGATGACCCACTGCGCGTGGTCGACGCCGCTGGAAAAGGTCCACGTGCCATTGAGCACGTAGCCGCCATCCACTTCGCGGACTTTGCCGATCGGTGCGTAGGAACTGGACGCGCGGGCATCGGGGTTGTCACCCCAGAATTCCTCTTGCATGCGCGGGTCCATCAGCGCGATCTCGAAGGCGTGGCAGTTCAGCTGGCCAGCGATCCATGCCGCCGAACTGTCGGATTCCCCAATCATCATCACCGCTTCGAAGAAGGAGGCCGGGTCGGTTTCCAGGCCGCCGTACTGGAGCGGAGTGAAGGTACGGAAAATACCCGCTTCGATCACGTCGGCAACGGTGGCATCGGGGACCTTGCCCATTTGCTCCGATTCTGCGCGGCGAGCCCCAATGCCTGGCGCGACACGACGCACATCGGTGATCAGTTGACGACCGGCGGACAACGCACGTTCGCGATACTCGGACCAGTCTGCGTTGCCGGCCTGCTGGCGTTGAGTGGGGATGTCCTGGGTAAAAGGGGCTGAGACGTTCAGTACTGCGGACATGTTCGATCTCCAAGGAGGGAATTCGTTACGGGGACTGGGTTCATGGGACTCGAGAAAGATCAGGCTAGTAGCCAGCAGTGGCGACGGACGCTGAAGGGCAGCCCGGCTGAAAGCGCGCGGCCAACGCCTTTGCGGCCTGTGCGAACAGGCTGATGTCGACGCCCACCGCTATGAAGGTGACGCCTGCGTCGATCCACTGGTTGGCTTGAGCTTCGACCGTGGCCAGGATGCCTGATGCCTTGCCGGTCAGATGAATGCGTTCTACGGCGTGCCGGATGGCGTCCACCACTGCAGGATGGTTGGCTTGACCGCGCAACCCCATGGACGCGGACAAATCGGCAGGTCCAATGAATACGCCATCCACGCCGGGCGTGGCGGCGATAGCGTCTATGTGGTGCAGTGCTTCTATCGTTTCCACCTGCACCAGCAGGCAAGCTTCTTCGTTGGCTTCGTGAATATAGTTGCCGTAACGCGACCAGCGTGAGGAGCGCGCGAGGCCGCTGCCCATGCCCCGCGTCCCCTCGGGGGGGTAACGCATGGCGCGCGCCAGTGCTAGTGCCTGCTGCGGCGTCTCCACCATGGGCACGAGCACGGTTTGCACCCCAAGCTCCATGTACTGTTTTATCAGCACGGGATCTCCTACGGGCAGGCGCACCACCGGGTGGGGGATCGCCCATCCGGGAGGCAGGGTGGCTGCGCCGCTGCTGATCGCCTGCAACTGGGCGAGGGTGCTGCGCAGATCGTTGGGAGCATGCTCGCCGTCGATGAGCAGCCAGTCGTAGCCGGTGCCCGCGATCATCTCTGCCACGTAGGCACTCCCCGTGGCTGTCCAGAGGCCGATCTGTCTATCGCGTCGGGAAATGGCACGTTTAAAAGGATTGACCGGCAGGGCGGACGTCGTCGGGATCGTGCTCATGCGTCTTATGCCTTCTTCAGAAACGCAATGCTGGCTTCGTTGAACGCATCGGGCTGTTCGTACTGCGGCCAGTGGTCACAGCCATGCATTTCCACAAGTTCCGCAGTGGGGGCCGTCCGCGCAATGGCATAGGCATTGCTCAGGAACATGTTGGGTGCGTCCACACTGGCGATGACCTGGATTGGCAGTGTCAATGAACGCCATTGCGCTTCGCTCAACGCTTGCCCGCCCAAGGTGAAAGCGAGCAGGTGCGGCATGGCGGCTTTCATGCGTGAATCGCTGTATATGTCGAGCCGGACGGCGATGAGGTCGTCCATCAGGGTCTCGGGCTTGAGTACCAGCCCCGTCATCGCGGCCGCCACCGTCTCCCAACTCGGGTCGGTCGCGGCAGCAAGCCGGCGTTTGCGCACGCCCTCTGCCATGCGTGCCTCTTCAGCCGGGTCGGTGATGATGCCGGCCGGTGCCACCATCACCAGTTTGTTCACGCGGGCAGAGTGGGCGTGCGCCAGCGCCGCCCCTACCCAGGAACCCAGCGACACGCCCACCACGCTCGCGGTGTTGAGCGACAGGGCGTCCATGACACCGCGCACATGCTCGGCGTAGTCCTTGATCCGATAGTCGAAATCTGGCTTGTCTGTCCAGCCGCAGCCCAGCATGTCGATACCGATGACGCGGAAATGTTGCGCATAGGCTGCGTAGTTAGCGCAGAAGTTCTCGAGGCTACCCGCTGTACCGTGCAGTAGAAGCACGGCGGGCGCGTCGGCGGGGCCCGCTTCCAGGTACCGGGTCTGAACGCCTCGCACGTCGATCGAACCGAGCCGGTGCGAAGTCCTGAAGAGGTGGCGCCAGATACTTTCGTGGTGTCGCATGTCGTGGTGTGGGTCTTGGATGGATGGGCGGGTGCGCCGCCTCGATGAAGCGGCCTCCGGGACGTTCAAGGTAACTGCACACGCGGAATGCATGATATTGCGCTACACGAAGCGAAACGCGATGGAACCGAGCGGACCATAGTCGACGTGGAAACTGTCGCCGGCAGCGGCGGCCACTGGTCGGGTAAACGATCCGGCCAGCACGACTTCGCCCGCGGCCAGGCTCTCATCCCAAGGCGCCAGTTTGTTGGCGAGCCAGGCGACGCCGTTGGCCGGGTGGTTCAGCACAGCGGCGGCCACGCCGGACTCTTCGATAACCGCGTTCTTGCACAGCAGGGCGCTCACCCACCGCAGGTCCATTGCGTCTGGCTTCACGGGCAGGCCGCCGAGAACGATGCCCGCGTTGGCCGCGTTGTCGGCGATCGTGTCGAAAACTTTGCGCGGCGTTCTGGTCTCGCGGTCGAACGGCTCGATGCGCGAATCGATGATTTCGACGGCCGGCGTGACGTACTCGGTGGCACGCAGCACGTCGAAGATCGTGACATTTGGGCCGATCAGGCGCTTACCCAGGATAAAGGCCAGTTCAACTTCGACGCGAGGCGCGATGAAGCGATCGATGGGGATATCGCCTTGCGCAAAAAACATGCTGTCCAGCAAGGTGCCGTAGTCCGGTTCGGCGATCTGGCTGCTGATCTGCATCGCGCGCGAGGTGAGGCCAATCTTGTGGCCTTTGACCACCTGACCTTCGGCAACCTTGCTAGCGACCCACGAGCGCGAAATGGCGTAGCCGTCCTCGATCGTCATGTCGGGGCAACGCTTCGAGAATTGCTCGATGGGGCGGCGGGTTTTTTCGCTGGCATGGAGTTCTGCAGCGAGACGCTGAATAGTGTCGGGCGTCAGCATGGGCGCGTCTCCTCTCTTACGTGCCATGTTGGAATCGGCGTGCTGCGGCGGTCTCGTGTCTTTTTCATGGTGGGTGTCCATAGACTTGGACTAGCGGGGTATCGAGGGAGCGTGGAGGAATTCTTCATCACTTGGCGAGGCGGCGACACCCTGTTCACACAGTGAAACAAACGCGGTGGCTAACGGGGCGGCTAACGCGGACGCGTCACGATCTGCAAGCCTGTCGCACTCTGTGAACAGGGTGTTGCTATCTCGCGCTGTCGACGAGAATCACGGCGCAATCGCGCGCGCTTGCGCGCTGCCATCGGCTGTCGAACGCCGACAATCGAGAATCAATCCACAGAGGACGCTACACATGCTTATCCATCAGTTGGCTCGACACATCACCAACACTGCCTACGAAAGCCTCTCCGCCGATGTCATCGAGGCGGCGAAACTGAGGTTGATCGACGCGTTGAGTTGCTCCGTGGGTGGCCATGTCGCGCCCAGCAACGATGCGTTCATGAACGTATTTCGGTCGTGGGGAGGCGCACCCCAGGCGACGGTGCTGGGTTACGGCGACAAGTTGCCGTTGCCGCAGGCCGCGCTGATGAATTGTCTTTCCGGGCGCTCATTTGATTTCGAGGTATGCGGACCTTCTCCCGAAGGTGTCAACGAAGGCAAGATGGTCGGTCATGTGTGCAGTACGACCGACCCGACCGCGCTGTCCATCGGCGAGTTTCTGGGGGTCAGCGGCAAAGACCTGATCGTGGCGGTGGTGCTGGGCGGTGACATCGGTGCCCGCATCGCCGTTTCAGAGGAGTTCAACTTCGACCAATGCTTCGAGGTGTGTGGCACGGCCAACGCCTTCGGTGCGCTGGCGGTGGCGGCCCGCCTGATGAAGCTCGACGAAGCCCAGATCGTCAACGCGTACGGCCTATTGCTACACATGGTGTCCGGTTCCTACCAGTCCCTTTGGGATGGCGTGGACAGCTTCAAACTTCCTGGTGCGCTGGCGGCCTACAACGCGATCCTTTCTGTGCAGCTTTCACAAGCCGGATTCTCTGGAGTCAAGGATGCGCTTACCAGCCCGCTTGGCTATTACAACCTTTTTGCCTACAAACCGGTGCCGGAGAATCTGGTGGCCGAGTTGGGCAAGCGTTTCTACGTGAAGGGCATGCACAAGCTGCATCCGTCCTGCTACGGCAACCACAATCCGATCGAGTGTGTGCTCGAAATCGTCGCTGCACATGATTTCAGCAGCGAGGACGTGGAGCTGATTACGCTCGACGTACCGCCGCATCGCGTCAGACACTTCCTCAATCAGTCGATGAACGGCGAAGACGCTCAGGCTCGCTCGTTGTTCAGCATCCCCTTTGCGATCGCCAACGCGGTGGTCAACAAGTGCGTTGAGCTCGAACACTACGACTCCGCGCAGGTGTACAACCCAGCGGTGTTGGCCTTAACCGAGCGTGTGAGGCTCCAACCGGCGGCGGACCTGGTGAAGTCGCAGCTGTCACGCCTCACCGTTTATCTCAAGGACGGCCGCGTCTTCAAGACCGAGCGCAATCAGTTGCCGCTAGGTTGGGCCGAAAACCCGATCAGCAAAGCGCAGGTCATTGAGAAGTATTGGCGCAACATTGGCTTCTCACGGAAGGTTTCCCGGGACAACGCGCAGCGCGCCCTCGATGCGCTGAACAGCCTCGAAACCCTGGAGAATGTCGCGCTAATCGCCGAGAACTTGCACTAGGTTCTCTCTTGCCGGATTCGCCTACGGGCGAATCCATCCGGCAAACCCGATGAGCGATGTTGACCTTGGTATGGGGAAGCGGACCTTCGTGAGCGATCGACCTTCGCGAGATACGCCGAAGGTCTGTCGTTAAAGCGGGAGATGAGCGTTAGAGGCTAATGCTGAGGAAGCCGATCACTTCCTGGTTGAATTCAGCCGCCTTTTCGAAGGGCACCCACAGTCCGCACTTGCCGTGGATGTGCACGCGTACGTTAGGGATGCGGTTGAGCATGAACAATGCATTGTCGTAGTTCATGGTCAGGTTGTTGCGCCCCCATATGACCAGCGTTTCGGCCTCGATCTTGTGCAGGTCTTGCCATAGCGGTTCGAGGGTTTGGCCCGGCTTGCCACCTTTGCCCTCTGGCGCCTTGGCCATGAACTCCGGATCGACGCTGGCTTCGTAGCGTTCGCGGATCACCTCGTCGGTCAGCACCGATTTATCGTAGACGATGCGCTCCATGATTGCACGCATGCGCTCCATGCTCGGACCTTCCCCGCCGTAGTAATCGTGTGAGGCCGAGCTCGCTGGCGTCGCCTGAAATAGCGACAGGCCGCCGGGCGAGTTGATCACGACGAGGCGCTCCACGAGGCGCGGATAATCGATGGCCATTTTCAGCCCGACGGAGCCCCCGGTGGCCAGCCCGACGATGTGCGCGCTGGAGATTTCCAGGGCACCGAGCATGTCACGGAACACCTGAGCGTAGAAGCTTGTACGCGGCCCGTCGATCTCGGGTTTGTCTGACTTTCCGTAACCCGGCAGGTCGACGATCAGCGTGCGAAAGTGCTGCGACAGGGCTTCGAGGTTACGACCGAAGTTGCCCCAGCCAAAAGCGCCGGGAGCTCCGCCATGGATGCACAGCAGCACCGGGCCGCTGCCGGCCTCGTGGTAATGAACCTTGATCGGACCGGCCTGAACAAACCGGCTGGTGTTTTCGCGTGTCAGGGGCATGCGTCAATACCTTTGAATGAAACGAAGGGTGCCCCGTCCTCGGAGAAAGACAGGGCACGTGGTGTGAAGTGGGACGTGAGCAGCTTTGGGCCGCTGCGTGCGTCGTCAGGCGGCGTTGAGGGCTGCGTCGATACGAGACCCGATTTGCGCCATCCACGCGTCGCGGGTCATGTAACCCGGCTGCGCCTGGGCTTTCTGTCTGGTGCGCTCGAAGATAGTCTCGACGGGTTCGTTGATGAGGTCGATATCCCACCACGTCGGTTGCTGCACGTACCACGGCGATGGGGTGTAGCACTCGATGCGGTTACCTTCGGGGTCCGATACATAAATGCTCCAGGTGTTGCCGTGATCCTTCTGCTGGAGGACCGGCACCCCCGCCTTGTGGAACGCTTTCGCGAGTTGCGAGAGATCTTCAAGGCTGTCGTAGACGAAGGATATCTGTTGCATGGCCGGATGGCCTTCGCGGCGCAGATTGGCGAAGGCGATCTGATGATGCTCCTCGGGATTACCCGTCATAAACACGACACGCGCGCCATCGGCCTTGCCAGTGCCGACGTCGGACACAACGAAGCCGAACCAGCGGGTATAGAATTTGCCCAGTTCGTCCGGGTCGAATGCAGAAACGCCAATGTGACGAAAGTGGCCTTGTGGAATCGGCATGATAGATGCTCTCGAGGTTGCAAGTGGGTTGGGGCACGGCGCCTGCGCTCCGCTCGGTCTGACGACGGATCGCCGGAGCCACGGGATTGGATGGGTCGGCGGTTTCAGGCCGACATCGTTTGCGCAACTTGCGCCATCCACTCGTCGCGCGTCATGAAGCTTGGATCCGCGCGGACCTCACGTTCAACTTGCGCGAGGATGTTTTCGTCGGGCAGAGTCAAATCCATGGGCTTGCCGGCGGGCTGCCTGACGTACCATGGCGTATTGCAGTAAATCTCGCACTGGTTGCCGTCCGGATCGATCACGTAAAGGCTCAGTGCATTACCGTGGCTTTTGATCATGCTGATTGCCACGTCTTCGGTCTGCGCTTTCTTGTAATACTCTTTGAGAGCAGTGAGGTTGTCGACGAGGAAAGACAGCTGATTGACGGTTGGCTTGCTTGCAGGATCGCGCCCCGCTACCAGCACAATCTGGTGATGTTCGGTCGGATCCGAGCTCAGGAACACGCCCTTGCCGGAGCCACCCATCCCGCCGTCGGTCGCGACCAGGCCGAACCAGCGTTGATAGAAATCGGCCATCCGTTCGAGGTCCACGACATAGATTCCGACATGTTTGAAGGTGGCTTTTAGTGGGCTTGTCATGGTCATCTCTATCGAAACGTGTGGGTATGGATGGTTCGGAGTACGCGCGCGGCGCTGCCGTTTATTGCTGCTGAAGCGCCATGAGCACGCGTGTTGCGATAGCGATGTCTGAAGCGGGCACGCCTTCAAGTTTCTCAGCCGTGAACTCCGCCGAGCGCCGGGCTAGTGCCCGTCTTTTCTCGTCCCGTTTCGGTGTCAACTCGAAGAGCGATTGTGTGTTCCGCAAGACGTCGCCCAGCGCAACAAGATCGTCCAGCGTATCTTCAATGGCGTCTTCTCCGAGGTAGGTCGCCTCCTCCAGTTCTTCGATTCCGCAAGCGCCTTCAGACAAGCGACTCAGGATACGTGTTGAGCCGGCAGTCACGTCGAACGCATGTCGGTGCTCCTGAAAGAGCGCCGACATACGCTGACTCGCCATGCTGAGCAGTCTCAGGAACGAAGGTGCGTTGCGCTCTGCGACTGGACCGGATGGCGACGTGGCAGTCGCAGCAAGCCACGGATGATTTCGGGCCACCGCATATTGTCCTTGAGCGAATACTAGCGGCTCGCATTCGAAACGCGAGTAACGTTCGACCCGCCCTACGAGGATCAGATGGTCGCCCCCTTCGTAGACGATTTCACGTTTGCATTCGAAATGGACCAGGGCGCCATCAAGCAACGGAACTCCACGGCTGCCAGGCGACCACGCCACGTGTCTGAATCGATCGGGTTGTGATGCGCCGAACAACTGAGATACTTTGACTTGATCTGCAGACAGGACGTTGACGGCAAAGTGGCTTGCTTCGAGGAAGACCGGCGCGCTAGCGGACTCGCGTCGGATCGACCAAAGTACCAAGGGTGGTTCGAGTGAGACCGCTGCGAACGAGTTCACGGCCATGCCCGCGAGTTTGTCGCCGTGCTGGGTCGTGATGACCGTTACGCCAGTGGGGTACTGTCCAAGACAACGACGAAATGCGCGTGCATCCGCTGCAGGATCGCCTTGTTCGACGAGCCGGGAGGCAGTCAAGGGGCTAGCTGTTTCGCTCATACGAGAACTCCGTACCCGACGCGTTCGTCGAGGTAAGTTGAATAGGTTTGCACGCACCGACCCTGCCGGATCTCCGGACTGCAGCCATCCGCCGTCATGTATTCGCGGATTTCTTTGGTGGGAGCGACGTAGCGTGATACGACCCGCAAACGCAGCAGCTACTTTCGTTGAGGGCATTGTTCTGCAGATGGAAAGCGGGCAAAACCCTGTTCACGGTGTGATACAGTGATCCAGGGTTAATGCGGGGTTTTTAACTTGGTCTGACGCCCGGAAACTGCAATCGACAGGACTTCGGTTGTACTTGACAGAACAGGTTGATGTATTCGTACGATTAAATGCTTTGCGGGGCGCTCCTACGGTGCGAGTGCCCGGCTGCGGGGTTAGAGGTATTGAAATGGACAACACCGAAACCAAACTGGCTCAAGAGCAGGAGCAACCTTCTGTAAAAGAAGTGCGCGGATTGACCCGAGGACTGATGCTTCTCAAGGCGCTTAACCGTATGCCAGACGGGTGCGCCTCGACGAGTGCGCTAGCGCGCTCGTGCGGAATGCACCGTTCTACTGCGCGACGACTGTTGGAGACATTGAGGAGCCAAGGGGTGGTCGCGCTCGGAGAGCGCGAAGGCCAATACAGGGTAACTGGCGGTGCCCGACTTCTGAGTGACGGCTATGTCGACGACCAGTGGCTAAGCCAAGTCACGGGCCCTTTGTTGCGGAAAGCGGCGCCGAGGCTGGTTTGGCCCCTTAACGTCGCGACAGCCCAAGCGGGCTACATGGTGATTCGCGAGTCGACGCGTCGTGTTAGCCCACTTTCCCACCAGCACGCTCTACTGGGAGAGCGGGTGCCGATGCTGCTTTCTGCACTGGGTCGGGCCTATCTGGCTGCGTGCGACGACGAGACTCTATACGCGTTGCTGCGCGATCTCGAGTCTCGTTCTTCGAGTCTGGGCATTGGTCGTGAAGAATTGAGCACGATTCACGACGTATTGGAAGAAACGCGATCAAGAGGATACGCGGTCAGTACAAATTCATGTCAGACGAGATTCAGCGCGGTGGCAGTGCCTCTTAGATGCGGCGAGCGTGTGCTCGGGGCATTGAATATCGTTTTCGCCAAGGAGTCGCAAAGCATTGCACAGATCGAAGGCCGGTACCTGGCTTCTCTCAAGGAACTTGGCGAACGTATTGGTATGTCGAGCATGGCATGGGTATAGTAGCAGGGAGTTCGACCGCACTGTTGAGGAAAGTCTATGCATACTGCCGCGTTGTATCCCGCGTCGGCTCTGCTACGCCTGTTTGTAGATTGCGCAAAAAGCGCGGATGGCGGGGCGTTGCTCAGAAAGTGACGGGATCTTGGGCAGGTATAGTAAAGCGACGCCCATCGGCAACGCCTTCACCCAGTAGTTCTCGATAGAGCGAAGCGCGTGGTAGATGTCGCGTGAGCGCGAACCGCTGCCAGATAAGACCCAAAGCTCGAAAGGAACTCCTGCCCGCGTTCAGGAATCCGGAAGCCTCGCGTTTGTCCCCAGTTTTGATGACTGTTTATTAAAGCATGGGTCGCGAAGGAGAGAAATCGTCCTGGGAATGCCGAAGACTCTTTTGGTTGAATCACGCGGCCATGCGCGACTCTTGAGGTTGCAAATAATATGCGTCGTCGGCCTCGGCGGGTGAGGCACAGCCGAGAGGTCCGAGCAAGCGCCGACGATTGAACCGGTCGACCCATTCGAGAGTCGCAGCAGCGCGATATGCGCCCGCTGCGCCGGCCTCACGGTGGTGAGCTTCGAGCGAGCCAGCCTCGTCAGCTCGGCCCGCTCCTCGTCGGTCAACACTGACATGGTGGCAGCTCGCCCGCTCTCTCCGCGCTATCTCGCAGTAGAGCACGTGACACGCACAAGCTACTACGCATTTCGCGGCTTTCGCTGGGTCGAATGGAGAGATTTTCTTTATCTCCTCGCGCTTCCTGGTTGACTCTAGATGACGGGATTTATGCGAGTCCCATAGGTTCCCTGTATCCCCGGGCCTGCTCTTCGATCCAGTCGCGAAACTTCGCCAGGGCGGCATTGCTCGATTTGTGGTCCGGATAAAAAAGTTGGTAGGTGCGGTCGCTAAAATGCTCGTGCTTCGCGACCTCGACGAGAATACCGCGCTGCAATTCGTCTTCGATGAGGAGGCGAGGAATGAGGGCAATTCCGATGCCATGAGTCGCCGCTTCGGCGAGCATGGAAAACAACTCGTATCTTGGACCCGTCATGTCTCCTTCGACCTGCATACCGCAAGAGGTAAACCAGGTTCGCCATGCGTAAGGACGCGTGCTCTGTTGAAGAAGAGGGAGGCGGCGCCAGTCAGCAAGTGTCAGGCTGGTACCGGGGACAGGCATCGAGGGGCTGCAGACCGCAATCAAACTTTCACGCATCAGGAAGACGCCCTCCGTACCCGGCCAGCCCGCGCCCCCGGCGTGAATTGCGGCATCGAACTCCGTTCCGTCAAATAGAAATGGGCGTGTATGCGACGTGAGATTGACGGAAACTTCCGGATGCTGACGGATAAAGAGGGGCATTCTAGGCAGTAACCATTTTGTGGCGAATGTTGGCACAACTGCCACTTCGAGCGTTGCGCCGTGGCCGCGTTTTGCCATGAGTTCCAATGTATCCCGTTCTACATCATCGAGGCGCGACGCGACTTTGTGGCTATAGATGTGCCCAGCCTCCGTCAGGCTCACGCCGCGTCGATCTCGTCGAAACAATTTGACGCCAAGGAAATCTTCAAGGGAGCCGATCTGCCTACAGATCGCGCTTTGCGTGACGGCGAGTTCGTCCGCGGCCTTAGTGAAGCTTTGATGCCGCGCTGCTGTCTCGAATGCGGATAGCGCGGTCGTCGAGGGGATTTTTCGGCGCATTGCAATTACCAACTTAATTCGGTTGTGATGTGCGATTTTCGCACAGGTCAGTGCGAACAAATCGTTTGTGGAACTGTAGAGGGAGCTTTAGATTAGCGGCACAGTATTTTTCTAGCGAGCCCAGATGAGCTTACAGCACAAGTCACCGTCGCTTCGGTGGGATGATCCTTTGCTGCTGGAGCAGCAGTTGACGGAAGAAGAACGCCTCGTGCGCGATTGTGCCCACGCGTATTGCCAGGAGCGTCTCGCCCCGCGCGTGCTGGAGGCCTTTCGTAACGAATCCGCTGATCCGGGCATATTCCGCGAGATGGGTGAGTTTGGTTTGCTGGGCGCCACGATCCCCGAGACCTGCGGAGGAACAGGACTTAACTCCGTTTGCTATGGATTGGTAGCGCGGGAAGTCGAACGTGTCGATTCCGGATATCGGTCAATGATGAGTGTGCAATCGTCGCGGGTCATGGTGCCTATCAACGAGTTTGGGACAGAACCTACCCGACGGAAATATCTGCCCAAACTGGCGCGGGGCGAGTTGATCGGTTGCTTCGGCTTAACGGAGCCAAACCACGGTTCCGATCCCGGAAGCATGGTAAGTCGTGCGAAAAAGGTTGACGGCAGCTATCTGCTGTCCGGCAGCAAAACGTGGATCACGAACAGCCCGATCGCCGATGTGTTTGTCGTATGGGCAAAAGATGACGAAGGCTCCATTCGGGGCGTTGTGCTCGAGAAGGGCTGGAAGGGACTCTCCGCGCCTGCGATTCACGGCAAGGTTGGCCTGCGTGCGTCCATCACTGGCGAGGTCGTAATGGATGGTATGTTCTGCCCGGAAGAAAACGCATTTCCGGAAGTCCGGGGTTTGAAGGGGCCGTTCACCTGGCTGAACAGTGCGCGATATGGAATTGCGTGGGGCGGACTCGGCGCCGCCGAAGATTGCTGGCATCGCGCGCGACAGTATGTTCTCGATCGAAAGCAGTTTGGTCGGCCACTGGCTGCCAATCAGTTGGTCCAGAAAAAGCTTGCCGATATGCAGACGGAAATCACCCTTGGCCTGCAAGGCTGTCTTAGGCTCGGGTGCATGAAGGATGAAGGCGCCGCTGCGGTGGAGGCGACCTCGATATTGAAGCGCAATTCCTGCGGCAAGGCGCTTGACATCGCACGTGTCGCGCGCGACATGCTCGGCGGCAACGGAATCAGCGACGAGTTCGGGATCGCAAGGCACTTGGTGAACCTTGAAGTGGTGAACACGTACGAGGGTACCCATGACGTTCACGCCCTCATCTTGGGGCGTGCCATTACCGGCATCGCAGCTTTCTAACCAATCATGAACGAGACCTTGCAACAGGGAGCGCTTGATGGCCTGCGCGTTCTCGATCTTTCGCGCGTGTTGGCCGGTCCGTGGGCGAGCCAGTTGCTGGCGGACCTGGGTGCTGACGTAGTCAAAGTCGAACGCCCCGTCATGGGTGACGACACGCGCTCCTGGGGACCTCCATGGCTAGAAGACGAGGAAGGTAAGGCGACGGGCGAGTCGGCTTATTATCTATGCGCCAACCGCAACAAGAGGTCCATGACCATCGACATTAGCACGCCGGAAGGACAGCGACTCGTGAAGCAACTGGCCACCCGGGCGGACGTGCTGATTGAGAATTTCAAGGTCGGCGGACTTAGCCAGTATGGACTGGATTACGCGAGCCTCAAGGAATTGAATCCGCGATTGGTGTATTGCTCAATAACAGGATTTGGTCAGACCGGGCCGTATGCGGGACGAGCGGGTTACGACTTCTTGATCCAAGGCATCGGCGGCCTCATGAGCCTGACGGGGCGAGCGGATGGTACCGAGGGCGAGGGCCCGATGAAGGTGGGCGTCGCACTGACAGATGTCATGACGGGACTCTATGCAACGGTGGCCATTCTCGCTGCACTGACCCGGCGTGAACGCTCCGGGGAGGGACAGCATATTGACCTTGCGTTGCTGGATGTGCAGATTGCCTGCCTCGCAAATCAGGCTACGAATTACCTCGTCAGCGGCGTGATACCTCGTCGCATCGGTAATGCGCATCCGAACATCGTGCCTTATCAGGATTTCCCAACGGCGGACGGTCACATGATTATCGCCGTGGGCAATGACAGTCAGTTCACCAGTCTCTGCGCCGCACTTGGCAGACCGGAATGGGCAAAAGATGAGTGCTTCGCCACAAATCCGCAGCGGGTGAAGCACAGAGAGGCGCTGATCGGCAAAATTCGGGAGGTCACGGCGTGCCGCGCGACTGAGGAATGGATCTCCGTGATGGAAACGGCTGGCGTGCCGTGCGGTCCGATTAACAACCTCGACCAGGTATTCGCGGATCCACAGGTGCTGTCGAGAAAAGTGCGCCTTGAGATGACCCACCCCCTGGCGAAGCATGTCGCATTGGCCGCGAACCCGATCCGGATGTCGGAGTCTCCTGTTCAGTACCGCCAGCCTCCGCCGACGCTTGGAGAGCACACGGGTGAAGTTCTTCAGTCTTGGCTCGATATGTCGGACGCAGAAATCAAGGAATTGCGCAGGACGAATATTGTTTGACGGTTCAGCCAAGGATTGTCATCGCTGGAGCGAGCAATTGGGAAACTTAAGCTTGTTGTCGCGGTTTGCGGCAGGAGGATGCTGGATCGAGTATCACCTCGCACTGGATACGCTCATTGTGGCCAGCTCCTGCAATCTCATCGCGAACCTGAAATGGAATTGCGAGACATGAATTTTCCCGTGAATAGGGGTCCACGCGAGTCGATGGAATACGACGTCGTGATCGTCGGCGGCGGCCCGGCTGGCCTGTCCGCGGCGATCCGCCTGAAGCAGCTGGCGGCGGAAAAAGGCGTCGAACTTGGCGTGTGCGTACTGGAAAAAGGCTCGGAGATCGGGGCTCATATCCTGTCGGGCGCGGTGATGGATCCGCGCGCGATCAACGAACTGATTCCGGACTGGAAGGAAAAAGGCGCGCCGCTGACGGTGGACGTGACCGAGGACAAATTCCTGTTCCTGACCGAAACCGGTTCGAAGAGCGTGCCGACCTGGGCGTTACCGGACAATTTCAAGAATCACGGCAACTACGTGATCAGCCTCGCGAATGTCACGCGCTGGCTGGGTCAGCAGGCCGAGGCGCTGGGCGTAGAGATTTTCCCGGGCTTTCCGGCCGCTGAAGTGCTGTACAACGACGACGGCTCGGTGAAGGGCGTCGCGACCGGCAACCTCGGCATCGGCAAGGACGGCGAGCCGACCGAGAACTTCCAGCTCGGCATGGAGTTGCACGCGAAATACACGCTGTTCTGCGAAGGCGCGCGCGGTCACCTTGGCCGCCAGTTGAACGACAGGTTCAAGCTGCGCGAAGGCGCCGATCCGCAGGTCTACGGGATCGGCATCAAGGAACTGTGGGAAATCGATCCGTCGAAGCACAAGCCGGGTCTGGTCATGCACACGGCCGGCTGGCCGCTGGAAAAAGACACCTACGGCGGCTCGTTCCTCTATCACATGGACAACAACCAGGTGGTGGTCGGCTTCGTGGTAGGCCTCGGTTACACGAATCCGTACCTCTCACCGTTCGAGGAATTCCAGCGCTACAAGACGCATCCCGCGATCCGCGCGATTCTCGAAGGCGGTAAACGCGTGTCGTATGGCGCGCGGGCGATCACGGCCGGTGGCCTGATGTCGCTGCCGAAACTGGTGTTCCCCGGCGGGGCGCTGGTCGGCGACGATGCAGGCTTCCTGAACGCGTCGCGGATCAAGGGTTCGCACGCCGCGATCAAGACCGGCATGCTGGCTGCAGAAGCGGCTTTTGAAGCCGTACAGGCAGGACGCACCAGCGATGAACTGACCGCTTATCCGGAGAGCTTCAAGACCTCGTGGCTGCACACGGAACTGCACCGTGCACGCAACTTCAAGCAGTGGATGAGCAAGAGTCTGTACCTCGGCACGCTGATGGTCGGCATCGAGCAGAAGCTGCTGGGCGGCAATGTGCCCTGGACGCTGCATCACCAGCATTCGGATCACGAGATGCTCAAGCCCGCGTCGCAGTGCAAGCCGATCACGTATCCGAAGCCCGATGGCAAGCTGACGTTCGACCGGTTGTCTTCAGTGTTCATCTCGAACACGAATCACGAGGAAAACCAGCCGGCGCACCTGACGCTGAAGGATCCGTCGGTGCCGGTGAACGTGAACTGGCAGACGTATGCCGGTCCGGAATCGCGTTATTGCCCGGCGGCCGTGTATGAGTTCGTGAAGAACGACGACGGCAGCGAGCGGCTGGTGATCAATGCGCAGAACTGTGTGCACTGCAAGACCTGTGACATCAAGGACCCGACGCAGAATATCGTGTGGGTGACGCCTGAGGGCGGCGGTGGGCCGAACTATTCAAACATGTGATGGACGCATCTGATGCAAACAATTGGAATCGTCGGAGCTGGGCAAATGGGGAGTGGCATTGCGCTCGTTTCTGCCATCGCCGGTCTGGAAATCGTTATTAACGATGTCAATGAAAGTGCCTTGCAGCGCGGGATAAAAGGCACGGCGTCGAATCTGGAGCGCATGGTATCGAAGGGCAAGATTTCAGCAGACAAGGCAGAAGCAGCGCTGCGACGCATCAAGGGCAGCGTCGCGGCGTGTGATTTTGGACAATGCGATCTTGTAATCGAGGCAGCTACAGAGAACATTCGGGTCAAGGAGGAAATCTTGCGGCATCTGGATTCCGTTGTCTCCCCGAGTACGATGATTGCGACCAACACCTCGTCGGTATCCGTAACCAGGTTAGGTGCAGCGCTGGGCAACCCTGGTCGCTTCATAGGCATGCACTTTTTCAACCCGGTGCCTGTCATGTCGCTAGTTGAACTGATTCGCGGCGTCCAGACTAGTGATGCCACGTTTGATGCGGCTGTGCGGTTTGCAAGGCGCGTTGGGAAAACCCCGATCGCTGTAAAAAATGCCCCAGGTTTTGTGGTCAACCGCATTTTGGTCCCAATGATTAACGAAGCAATTTTTGTGTTACAGGAGGGTTTGGCAAGCGCCGAGGAAATTGATGTGGGTATGAACTTGGGCGCGAATCATCCGCTCGGTCCGTTGGCACTTGCCGACCTTATTGGGCTTGACACATTGCTCGCGATCATGGAGGTGTTGCACCGAGAGTTTGGCGATTCGAAGTATCGACCTGCGCCGATGCTCAGGGAGATGGTCGAGGCCAAGTATCTGGGCCGAAAATCCGGTCAGGGTTTTTTCGCTTATTAAGGACCGGAAGTCTTGTCTTTCTTCGATGCCCGAAGTCGAGCCGCATGTTCGTCGGCAGGATTGGGTGCCGTGTGGGGAGTCTGATGTCGAGGCGCCATGGCGTTAATCTGTTCGCATTGAAAGGAGTGAAATTCAAAGTGAAGGTGCTTGTCGCAGTGAAGAGGGTTGTTGATTACAACGTGAAAGTCCGGGTTAAATCGGACGGCACGGGCGCCGACATCGCGAACGTGAAGAGGTCGATGAATCCGTTCGACGAAATCGCGGTTGAAGAGGCGGTGCGTCTGCGCGAAGCGGGTGTGGCGACCGAAGTGATCGCTGTGTCGGCAGGTGTGACGCAGGCGCAGGAAACGCTGCGTACGGCGCTGGCGATCGGCGCGGATCGCGCGATCCTGATCGAGTCGTCTCAAGAACTGCAGCCGTTGGCCGTGGCCAAGCTGCTGAAGGCGCTGGTCGACAAGGAACAGCCTTCGCTTGTCATTCTCGGCAAGCAGGCTATCGACGACGATTCGAACCAGACGGGTCAGATGCTGGCTGCTTTGGCTGGTTTGCCGCAAGCGACCTTTGCTTCGAAGGTTGTCGTCGCTGACGGCAAGGCAACCGTTTCGCGCGAAGTGGACGGCGGCGCGGAAACGCTGTCTTTGAAGCTTCCCGCAGTTATCACGACGGACCTGCGCCTGAACGAGCCGCGCTACGTGACGCTGCCGAACATCATGAAGGCGAAGAAGAAGCCGCTGGAAGTCTTCAAGCCGGAAGATCTCGGCGTCGATGTCACGCCGCGCCTGAAGACGCTGAAGGTCGTCGAGCCGCCCAAGCGCTCCGCCGGCGTGAAGGTGCCGGATGTGAAGACGCTGGTCGAGAAGCTGAAGACCGAAGCCAAGGTGCTGTAAGGGAGACGGACGAAATGACGAATCTGGTAATTGCAGAACACGACAGCGCGTCGATCAAGGCCGCGACGCTGAACACGATTGCAACCGCGCAGAAGATTGGTGGTGATATCCACGTGCTGGTCGCAGGCCATAACGCGCAAGCCGCGGCTGATGCAGCGGCGAAGATTGCAGGCGTGAGCAAAGTGCTGCTGGCCGACGCGCCGCAACTCGAAGCAGGCCTCGCGGAAAACATCGAAGCCACGGTGCTGAACATCGCGAAGGACTACACGCACATCCTCGCGCCGGCAACCGCTTACGGCAAGAACATCACGCCGCGTATCGCCGCAAAGCTCGACGTCGCGCAGATCAGCGATATCACGGCAGTAGACAGCCCGGATACGTTCGAGCGCCCGATCTACGCCGGCAACGCAATCGCAACGGTTCAGTCCCAAGACCCGATCAAGGTCATCACGGTCCGCACGACCGGTTTCGACCCTGTCGCAGCCGAAGGCGGCAGCGCATCGGTGGAAAAAATCGAAGCGGCCGCCGACAGCGGTATCTCGTCATTCGTGAGCCGTGAAGTGACGAAGCTGGACCGTCCGGAACTGACGGCGGCGAAGATCATCGTTTCGGGTGGCCGCGGTCTGGGCAACGGCGAGAACTACACGAAGGTTCTGGAGCCGCTGGCGGACAAACTGAACGCAGCGCTCGGCGCATCGCGCGCAGCGGTCGATGCGGGTTTCGTGCCGAACGACTATCAAGTGGGACAAACCGGCAAGATCGTCGCGCCGCAACTTTACATCGCAGTCGGCATCTCGGGCGCGATCCAGCATCTGGCCGGGATGAAAGACAGCAAAGTCATCGTCGCGATCAATAAAGACGAAGAAGCGCCGATCTTCAGCGTCGCCGATTACGGTCTGGTGGGCGATCTGTTCACACTTGTGCCTGATCTGGTTGAGTCGGCGTGACAGAATCGGGCGCGCAAGTGATGCGTACATCTGGATCTCTTTAACGACCCGCTTTGGTGTGCTTCGCTTGAATCGCCTGCTTCTTCACGGGCTGCAAACCAGTGAGAAAGGTGTATACAGCCTTCACCAATGTGCGCGTGAAGCACCGTCCTTCAGGGCTCAGGTTTACCCACAGTTTTGCGAAGCATGCTATCCGCTTTGCCTGAAGAGCTGATACATCTTCGTAATTTCGTGCAGGACGAGAAATCCGCGCCATATGACCGTCGGTCCTGGTGGCCGGTCATGCTTGCGATTCAGGTAGCCGCCGAGTATGCCTATCCACACGATGGTTTGCTGCAGTGTTGGAACCTGCTCTGGCAGCTGCGTGGTTCGGTGGGTGTGGCAATAGAGCGCCTGCCACTCAACCGGTTGCAGCAATACTTCGCAGCACAGCTCCGTGTCAGTTCGCGCGAGCAGTGTTGCGTAGAGGATGTGCCACGCGATGACGGCAAACAGAGCAGTCGCTCTCACAAACCGGTCGAGCGTGCCGAACTGGCGCGCCTCGATACGGCAGCCGCTTTTGAGCACACGGTGCCACGTCTCAATGGTCCAGCGCCGCGCGTACCAGTCCAGCCGTTCGAGAACTTCATCAAGCGAGGTCGTGGGCACCGAACTCAGCAGCATCCATTCAAGCGGCTCAACGCCATGCGGGGGATTATTCTCAATGGCGTGAATTGCAAAGACGTCGACCTCAGGCAAGCTGCGGCGGCTTGCGCGCGCCCTCGGAGAGCGCAGTCGCACGCTCGCACAACGCAACGTCAGCCGCGCTGTACGCTGAGGAACTTTGCCACTGGCTGGCACCCGCAGTTCAGTATTGCCACGGGGCGTGGTGGCCAGAACAGCTTCCCAAAGGTAGCCTTGCGGATGACGCGCCACGCGGTTGTGTACCGCGCGGATCAGCCAATCCACTCCGGCGGGGCGTTCGGCGGAAAACAGTTCGTAAAGGTCACTCTCGCGGTCTCCAATGCAGACAAACCGCGTCTGTGCACAACGTACCTTGAGTGCCGCGAGATGTTCGATTCCTTCAAGCCATTTGATGCTTTCCTTCAGTTCGATCGGGCGCGTGACCGCAGGGGCCCGCTTGCCAAACTTCTCTTCGAGGCGCACCCAGGTCTTCATCCCCAGCACGCCTAACGGCAAGCCCTCGGGCGTGACTGCCAGCAGGCTGTGCATCATGAAGCCTTGCTCATTGTTGCCGGTGCCGCGCCAACCGAGCCATCAGTCGCGTGCAGATGCGACAGGTTGAACTCCGTTGTGTCCTGAACCGCCAGCACGATCGGCACCTGCCTCAAGCGATCGAGCGTTTGCGCAATATGGGGCGCGAGGATGCCGTCCTTGTCGACCTGCGTATTATCGAAGAAACGGTAGGCTGCCTTCAGTTCGGCTGGCTTGAGTGATTGTGGAAACGAACCTTGCGGACTGCACGCGAGTCGGCGAGCCAGCGCAACAAGACGCTGTGCCAGGCGTGCATCACCCAGATTCGCCTCGCCAAATTCGGCACTTGCCCAGTCATCCGTCTCGTTCTCGTCGACCAATCCCGACTACCGTTGCGAACAGAATGCGCCAAAGTTAACATCGACACCGACTGTTTACAAGCGGCCATTCATCACTTCGCTCACGAAGATGTGGGGAATCCTGAGTCCTTCAGGGCGGTGAGGTAGAGCGCGGGACTTGCCTTTTCGTATTGATCTGGTACTGTATATCCGTACAGCCAAAGTATATCCGTACAGCCAAACCGGAATGAGTCGACCCGTGACACGTTGCAAGGATCCAGTTCGAGTTCTGCGCATAAGAATCAAGGACAGGCATGCTTCGTCGCTTGCCGGGATGGCGCGGGCTGTGAACTTCGTCTGGAACTATTGCAATGACCTGTCGCTCCAGATCTTTCGCCGCGAGCGGCGCTTTGCCTCTGGCATTGAGATCCAGCGTTATCTGAACGGGGCCTCGAAAGAAGGCCTGGCGGTCGGCTCGGCCGTGTTTCAGCAGATCGCCGAAGAGTACGCGACGCGCCGCAAACAGCACCGCAAGGTAAAGCTTCGATGGCGTCGCTCGGCCGAGGCTGTGTCAAAACTCGAAATTACCCGGTTTTCGGGTGTCGCTTTACCCTTGCCGACGTGCTGCGAAGCCGATACAGAGCGTTCTGGAGGGTCGATTTTCGCGCTCGATGTCAGAGTCGCACGTTTTGACACAGCCTCGGCCGGCGCGCGACGCTCGCTGGGATGGATTCCATTCAAAGCCCGCTCGGTCGTATGGCGCCATGGTCAGGCCCACTTTCAGGGCCTGCATCCTGGCGTCTGGGACAGCTATGGCCTCGCCGGCTATGAGTTCGGCGCCGGTTGCATCTCCGAGGACAGCCGCGGCCGCTGGTATCTGAACGTGACGGTCAAGGTGAAGTCTGCCCGGCCCAATGAAGCCAACCTGGATCTGGGAATTGACCTCGGGCTCAAGACCTTTGCCGGCTTCTCGGACGAACGTCTTCCCAATGTCGACGCGCAGCGCTTCTACCGCGACCTCGAACCCGCGCTCGCCACTGCCCAGCGAGCACGCAGGAAGAGCCGGGTGAAGGCGATCCACGCCCGGATCGCGAACCGCAGGAAGGACTTTCTGCATCAACTCAGCAGCCGGCTCGCTTCGGCCCTCGCGAAAGGACAGCACAGCAAGTCTGTGCTCGACGCGGGCTGGTCGACGTTCCGGACCATGCTTCGGTACAAGTGCGATGACGCAGGCGTATGGTTCGATGAAGTCGATGAAGCGTTTTCTACCCAGACCTGTTCGTGCTGCGCGAGCCGCACGGGGCCGAAAGGTGTCGCAGGTCCTGGAATAAGAGAGTGGAAATGCATGCATTGTGAAACGACACATGATCGTGATCGCAATGCTGCCCGCAACATTCTCGCGGTCGGACGTGACCGCCTCGCAGGAGGAATCCCCGCCCTTTCCGCGCAAGCGGCAGTCGGTCACGACTGAGGGCGGGGAGATGGTATGAACACCTCCCTCCCCTCGGGGAAGTGCCAGGGCCGAAAGGGGCTCTCGCTTGACCGATGGCATCGATGTGCCAAAGTGAAAGTTCCACGAGTCACTTGAGGTAAGGAGAGCCCAAATGAATGCTACGACATATGGTCTGGATATCGCAAAGGCCGTGTTTCAAATGTACTGGGTAGATGGACAAAGTGGCGAGATCTGTAGTCGAAAATTCCGTCGTGAACAGCTGATCCGGTTTCTCGCAACCCGGGCACCAGGAAAGGTGGCGCTGGAGGCATGCGGAGGGGCGCACTGGTGGGCGCGAAAAATCCAGAGTCTCGGACATCAGGTGGTGTTGTTGCATGCGAAATACGTGCGTCCGTTCGTCAAAACCAACAAGACGGATGCGGCAGACGCCCAGGCGATCTGGACGGCGGCCCAGCAACCCGGGATGCGAACTGTGGCGATCAAGAGCGTAGACCAGCAAGCCATCCTGAGCCTGCACCGCATCCGGTCGGGCCTGGTGGCGACACGAACCCGCGAAACCAATCAGATTCGCGGGTTGCTTGCGGAATATGGACTGTACTTCCGATATGGCCGCAAGGCGCTCATGAATGAGCTCAAGGCACGTATGGCCGAGATAGAAGAGGTCGTGCCGCAGCTTGTCTGGCGGGCGTTGTTGCGTCAGCTCGAACAGCTCCAGCAGGTCGAGCAGGGGATTGACGAAGCCGAGCGGGAAAATCTGCAGTGGCTGAAATCCAGTCCCCAGGCAAAAACGCTCGATGACATAGCCGGCGTGGGTCCATTGACAGCCACAGCCACTGTTGCGGTCATGGGCTCGCCAAAGGCATTTCGCTCCGGACGCGCATTTGCGGCGAGTATCGGCCTGGTACCCCGTCAGAGTGGGACTGGGGGCAACGTCAGACTCGGCGGCATCAGCAAAAGGGGTGACCCCTATCTGAGACAGCTATTGATCCATGGCGCGCGAATGGTCGTGACCCATTCCAAACAACGTCCCCAGTGGGTAGAAGCGTTGCTGAAACGGCGTCCGGTCAATGTGGTGGTGGTCGCGTTGGCCAACAAGATGGCACGAACGGCGTGGGCGTTGCTCGCGCATAACCGGTCTTATGAGCGGGAATTTGTGAGCGAGCGACCAGCCGTCGCGGTATAGATTGAAACGATGAGTCTTTGAACACAGGAGTTGCGCAGAGCAAGGGTAACGTGTGATGGCAAACCAGGTCGGACCGTGGAAACGCAAACCTGATGACGTCCATGGGCGTGAAGCCCGCCGTGGGAGATGAGGTCGTTTCCAGCAGATTCCATCAAGGCCAGCGGGCACCGTCTCGCAATGAAGGTCGGATATAAGACTGCAACCGCTTCTGCTAGCCAAAACATCAACCCCCTGCCTTGCGGAACGGGAGGTGTTCATATAAGGACGTCAATCCGACTTCCTTCCGCTCAGGTCACCCTGCGACTCGAGTGCAGCAACCATCTCACGCACTGCCGTTTGAAGTTCGGGCACGTAACGCCGTTTCGCTTCCGCGAGCGTGACCGCTCGCGAAAGGAACACCACATTCAGACTCGCCAGCACACGTTCGCGCGATACGATCGCAACGGCAACCGCACCGATCTTGCTTTGCGCAGCCCAGTCGCCGTGATTTGAGCCGAAGCCATCCGTGCGTACCCGTTTGACCAGGCTTTTGATCAGCGCGTCGTTGGAGGCGAGCGCTTTCTGTTCTTCCCCGCCTGCACTCGAGCGCAGCAATTCGAGTATGTCCTCGCGCTCGCCGTCGGGACACATTGCAAAGTATGCGCGCCCCGCGGCGGTCAGCAGAATCGGCAGTCGGCGGCCCACCATCGAACGGTGAAACGAGAGCGGGCTGAAGCGATGCGTCGTCTCGCGGATGATCATCGCGTCGCCGTCCGGCGTGGTCAGGTCCGAAGGCCACGCAACCCGCTGCAGCAACTGTCCCATGATGCGCGGTGCTATGGTCGCAATTCGTTCGTTATCCGTAAAACCTTCGCTTAACGAGCGAACCTGCAGCGTCAAACGAAAACTGTCGTCCGACGCGCTGCGCCGCACGAACCCTTGCTCCATCAACGTCTCCAGCAGCCGGCGCACGGTGGTGCGATGCAGGCCGGTCAGGTCGCTGATCTGCTGGCTGGTGGCGCGGCCGCTTTCCATGGAATTGAGCGCCTGCAGCACTTGCAGGCCGCGCGCGAGACCTCGCACGCTCGTGTATTGGGTCACCGAAAAACCTCATTAAATCAATCCTGTGCATTCTATGCACATTTTCCACAAATTGTTGAGGCTGTACGGCATGCGCCATAGACTGCAAGCAAATCAACGATTCGAGGAGACGCGAGATGCCGCATCCCATGCGCGACTTTTTCGCCATGGCGATACGCAATCGTCACGCCGTGCTCTCCCTGGATATTTCAAACAAGTCCGCTATCTGACGCGGCGGCGCGCTGTGCCGCTCGCGAGCAAGGAGACAGTATGCTCCCACCCAATGATCCGGCGGCCGCGAGCGGCCGCAGCGAAACCGTGTCCGCCGACGTGGCGATTGTCGGCGCCGGCCCGGTCGGGCTGATGATCGCCAATTACCTGGGCTTGCAGGGCGTGCGCGTGGTGCTGCTGGAAAAGCTCGAGCAGATCATCGACTATCCGCGCGCCATCGGCCTCGACGATGAAGCGTTGCGCGTGTTCCAGTCGGTCGGCCTCGCCGACATCCTGTTGCCGCACACCACGCCTGACCACTGGATGCGTTTCGTCACGCGCACCGGTCATTGCTTTGCGTCGATCGAGCCGCGCACGGACGAGTTCGGCTGGTCGCGCCGCAATGCATTCATTCAGCCGCTCGCGGATCGCGTGTTGTACGAGGGGCTGAGCCGTTTTCCGCATGTCGAGGTGCTGTTCGGCACCAGCGTGAGCGCATTCACGCAGGACCAGACGGGTGTGACGATCGAGGCGGAAGTTCAGAAAGGCGGCCGTCGCACGGTGCGCGCGTCGTACATGGTCGGCGCGGACGGCGGCAATAGCTTCGTGCGCCGCGTGCTCGACGTGCCGTTCGAAGGACGCACGAAACCGAATCAATGGATCGTGGTGGATGTGCGCAACGATCCGATCGGCTCGCCGCACGTCTACATGCATTGCGATCCGCAACGGCCATACGTGTCTGCGGCCTTGCCGCACGGCATCCGCCGCTTCGAGTTCATGGTGATGCCGGGCGAAACCGAGGAGGAACTGTCGAAGCCGGAGAACATGGCCGCGCTGATCCGCAAGGTGGTGGCCGATCCGCAGAAGGTGGACTACATCCGCAAGCGCGTCTATACGCACAATGCGCGGCTCGCGAGCCGCTTCCGCGTGGATCGCGTGCTGCTCGCCGGCGACGCCGCGCACATCATGCCAGTTTGGCAAGGGCAGGGCTACAACAGCGGGATTCGCGACGCGAGCAACCTCGGCTGGAAGCTGGCGATGGTGGTCAAGCAACTCGCGAGCGACGCGCTGCTCGACACGTACACGGCGGAGCGCCGCGCGCACGCCCGCTCGATGATCCATCTGTCGGAAGTGGCCGGCGATATCTTCGCGCCGACGAGCCGCTTCGGCATCAAATTCCGCGACGCCTTCGTGCGGACCTTCAACGTGGTGCCCGCCATGAAGCGCTACTTCGTGGAAATGCGTTTCAAGCCGATGCCGCGTTACGAAACGGGCGTCGTCTTGCTGGCGGAGCGCACACGCAAGCATGGCGTGCTGGCTCGCGTGCTGGAACGCTCCGGTCATTCCGCACCCGGCCGGCTACTCGGCCTGATGAGCGAGAAACGTGAGTCTCTGCTCGGCCGCCTCGTGTATGGCGGTGACCCGCAGTGTCATTCGCCCGTCGGCCGCATGTTCATCCAACCTCGTGTGCGTACCGTGGACGGCAGCATCGTGCGCCTGGACGACGCGCTCGGCAATCGCTTCGCGATCATTGGCTGGGGTTCCGATCCCACGTTCGGGATGTCGCCAGCGGCGCGCGAAACGTGGCAGCGCCTCGGCGGCTGCTTCGTGCTCGCGAAACCCGACGCGCAGCTCGCTTTTCATGACGACGTGCCCAATGGCGTGATCGCTCTCGGCGACGTACAAGGGCGGCTGAAGGAATGGTTCGCGCGTGTGCCGGAGTCCGTCGTGTTGCTGCGGCCGGATCGTTTCGTTGCGGGTATGTGTACGCCGCAGCAGGTGTCGGCCTCGATTGAGGAACTGGCAGTCAAGCTGAGCTTTAAGCCTGCTGAACTGCCTGCGGCGGCGGGTGTCCCGAGTGAGCCGGTTGATGTGTCCGAAAGCGCGGCGACCATCGCGGCCGGAGCCTGACATGCCGATCCTGCTCGAATGTCTCTCCCACACGCCGCTCAGCGGATATTACGACCCGGCGCCGGATGTCGTCGCTGACGTCGGGCGGATTCATGCAGCGGCGCGCGCACGCGTTGCCGCCTTCGATCCGCAACTGGTCGTCGTGTTCGCGCCGGACCATTACAACGGATTCTTCTACGACGTGATGCCGCCGTTCTGCATCGGCGCATCGGCGAGCGCGATCGGCGACTTCGGAAGTCTGTCAGGGCAACTTGCCGTCCCCGCCGACAGCGCGCTCGATCTCGCGCAAGCCGCGCTCGCCGCCGATGTCGACGTCGCCGTGTCGTACCGGATGCAGGTCGACCACGGTTGCGCGCAGGCGCTGGAGATTCTCACGGGCGCACTGGATCGTTATCCGGTCGTGCCGGTGTTCATCAATTCGGTCGCACCGCCCATGGCGTCGTGCCGCCGCGCGCGTTTGCTCGGCGACGCACTGGGCCGCCGCCTCGCGCGTTCCAACCAGCGCGTGCTGGTGATCGGCTCCGGCGGCATCTCGCACGAACCTCCCGTGCCTGAACTTGCGGGTGCAACCGACGAAGTCGCCGAGCGCCTGATCGCCGGCCGCAATCCATCGGCCGAATCGCGGGCGGCGCGCCAGGCGCGCACCGTCGCGGCTGCTCGCGCATTCGCGGCGGGCGACAGCCGCCTGCATCCGCTCAATCCCGAGTGGGACCGCGCGTTTCTGAAGCTGCTCGAAGAGGGTGAACTGCCCGCGCTCGATGGCTTCACCGACACCGCGATCACACGCGACGCCGGCAAGTCCGCGCACGAGGTGCGCACGTGGATCGCGGCATTCGGTGCGTTGCAGGCGTACGGACCGTATCGCGCGACGCTCGATTACTACCGGCCGATTCCCGAGTGGATCGCGGGCTTTGGCGCGATGCACGCGCGGCCCATCGCCGAAACCATTTGACGAATCACGGAACCCGCCATGAACCATCGAAGCAACGCTGAAGCGCTCGCCCTGCGGCTGCGCGAATCCGAACGCACGTGTCAGACCATCGCGCCGTTGCGCGACGACGAGTGCTTCGCCCATTTGAACGCGGCCGATGCCGCCGAGCTCGCGTACGCCGTGCAACAGATCAACGTCGAGGCGCGAGTGGCCGCCGGCGAGCGCATCGTCGGCCGCAAGATCGGCTTGACCTCGCCCGCGGTGCAACGCCAGCTCGGCGTCGCGCAACCGGACTTCGGCGCGCTGTTCGCGTCGATGGCGTATGGCGACAGCCAACCCATCCCGCTCGGCGAACTCATCCAGCCGAAGGTTGAAGCTGAAATCGCACTCGTGCTCGAACACGACCTCACGCATGAAAAGCACACCTACGCCGATCTGATTCACGCGACGGCGTACGCGGTCGCCGCCATCGAAGTCGTGGACAGCCGCATCGACGGCTGGAATATCCGCTTCGTTGATACCGTCGCGGACAACGCGTCGAGTGCTCGCTTCGTGCTCGGCAGCCGGCCGGTGTTGCTGCGCGAGGTCGATCTGACGGCATGCGCGATGACCCTCTCGAACGATACCGAAGCGCTCTCGCGCGGCAACGGCGCGGCGTGTCTGGGCAATCCGCTGAACGCCGCCGTGTGGCTCGCGGACCGGATGCAGCAACTCGGCACGCCGCTGCGAGCCGGCGACGTCCTCATGACCGGCGCGCTTGGTCCGATGGTCGCGGTAACGCAGCCCGGCACTTTCAGCGCGCGGATCGAAGGCCTCGGCAGCGTTCGCGCAATTTTCTCCGCATAAGCATTCACCCGATTGAGGACTGACATGGCAAGCGAAAAACTCAAGGCCGCGATCATCGGCTCAGGCAACATCGGCACCGATCTGATGATCAAGATCATGCGGCACAGCGAGCATCTGGAAATGGCGGCGATGGTCGGCATTGACGCGGCGTCCGACGGTCTCGCGCGTGCCGCGCGGCTCGGCGTGGCGACCACGCACGAAGGCGTGGAAGGACTGACGCGTATGCCGGTGTTCAACGACATCGACTTCGTGTTCGACGCCACCTCGGCGGCCGCGCATGTGAAGAACGATGCGTTCCTGCGCGCGCTCAAGCCTGGCATCCGCCTGATCGACCTGACGCCCGCGGCGATCGGTCCGTACTGCGTGCCGGTGGTGAATCTCGACGACCATCTCGACGCGCGCAACGTCAACATGGTGACGTGCGGCGGCCAGGCGACGATTCCGATGGTCGCCGCGGTCTCGCGCGTGGCGAAGGTGCACTACGCCGAAATCGTCGCGTCGATCAGCAGCAAGTCGGCCGGTCCCGGCACACGCGCGAATATCGACGAGTTCACCGAAACCACCTCGAAGGCGATCGAAGTGGTGGGCGGCGCGGCCAAAGGCAAGGCGATTATCGTGCTCAATCCGGCCGAGCCGCCGGTGATGATGCGCGACACCGTCTACGTGCTGTCCGAACTCGCCGATCAGGCGCGCGTGGAAGCCTCGATCGAGGCGATGGCAGCCGCCGTGCATGTCTACGTGCCGGGCTATCGCCTGAAGCAGAAGGTGCAGTTCGACGTCATCCCCGCCGACGCACCGCTGAACATACCGGGCCTTGGCCGCTTCAGCGGCCTGAAAACCTCGGTGTTCATCGAGGTGGAAGGCGCCGCGCATTATCTGCCGGCGTACGCGGGCAATCTCGACATCATGACTTCGGCTGCGCTCGCGACCGCGGAGCGCATGGCGCAATCCCTCGTGCAGGCTTAAGGAGACTCTTCGCATGGACAAGAAACTGTATATCTCCGACGTGACGCTGCGCGACGGCAGCCACGCGATCCGCCATCAGTATTCGATCGACAACGTGCAGCAGATCGCGCGCGCGCTCGACAAGGCGAAGGTGGACAGCATCGAAGTCGCCCATGGCGACGGCCTGCAAGGATCGAGCTTCAATTACGGCTTCGGCGCGCACAGCGACCTCGAATGGATCGAAGCGGTCGCGGACGTGGTCGAGCATGCGCAGATCGCGACGCTGCTGTTGCCCGGCATCGGCACGATTCACGATCTCAAGGCCGCATACCAGGCCGGCGCGCGCATCGTGCGGGTCGCGACGCACTGCACCGAGGCGGACATCTCGAAGCAGCACATCGAATATGCGCGCGAACTCGGCATGGACACAGTCGGCTTCCTGATGATGAGCCACATGACCACACCGGAAAACCTCGCCGTCGAAGCGAAAAAGATGGAGAGCTACGGCGCGACCTGTATTTACGTGGTCGACTCCGGCGGCGCGATGAATATGAACGACGTCCGCGGGCGCTTTCGCGCATTGAAAGCCGTGCTGAAGCCGGAGACGAAGACCGGCATGCACGCGCACCACAACCTGAGCCTCGGCGTCGCGAACTCGCTCGTCGCCGTGGAAGAAGGCTGCGACCGCATCGATGCGAGCCTCGCGGGAATGGGCGCGGGTGCCGGTAATGCACCGCTGGAAGTCTTCATTGCCGCGGCCGAACGCGCCGGTTGGCATCACGGCACCGATCTCTACACGCTGATGGACGCCGCCGACGACATCGTGCGTCCGTTGCAGGACCGTCCGGTGCGCGTGGACCGCGAGACCCTGGCGCTCGGTTATGCCGGCGTGTACTCGAGCTTCTTGCGGCATTCCGAAGTGGCCGCGAAGAAGTACGGCCTGAAAGCCGTCGACATTCTGGTCGAGCTGGGCAAGCGGCGCATGGTCGGCGGCCAGGAAGACATGATCGTCGACGTGGCGCTGGACCTGAAACGCGCGGCCGGTGTTTAGCACATTTTTTCGAAGCCTGCCGGCGGCCCGCGCCGCCGTCGACACCACCCAGCGTTATCGCCGCCAAGAGCGATGCTGAAAACACATTGGAGACTTCTTATGCAGCGATCAACCAACACTCGCGCGAGCGGTGCCGTCACGATCGGCCTATGCCTGATCGTCGCGTTGCTCGAAGGGCTGGATCTGCAATCGACCGGCGTAGCCGCGCCACGCATGGCGCGCGAATTCCATCTCGCGGTTGCGCAGATGGGCTGGGCGTTCAGCATCGGCGCACTCGGCCTGTTACCGGGCGCGGCGATCGGTGGACGGCTTGCCGACAAGCTCGGCCGCAAGCGCGTGCTGATGCTGTCGGTGGCGCTGTTCGGCATCTTCTCGATTGCCACCACGCAGGTGTGGGACCTGAACAGTCTGCTGGCCGCGCGCTTTTTGACGGGGCTCGGTCTGGGTGCCGCGATGCCGAACCTGATCGCACTGTGCTCGGAAGCGGCGTCGCCGGATCAACGCAACACGGCGGTGGGCGCGATGTATTGCGGCATGCCGTTCGGTGCCGCGCTCGCGGCGGTGATCGGCATCGTGAGTCCGGGTGATGCGAGCTGGCGGCATATCTTTTATGTCGGCGGCGTTGGACCGCTGCTGGTGTTGCCGTTGCTGGCGATCTTCATGCGCGAGTCGGCGCACTTCATTGCCGCGCGCTCGGCAGTGGGCGGCTCGCGTGGTTTGGGCGAAGCGCAGTCCAGCATCGCGCAGGCCTTGTGGAGGGAAGGGCGAGCCGGCACGACCGTCGCGTTGTGGATCAGCTATCTGGGCACGCTGATCGTGCTGTACTTCCTGATCAACTGGCTGCCGTCGCTGGTGCTGAGCCGCGGACTCACGCGCGTGCAATCGGGCGTCGTGCAGATGATGTTCAACATCGGCGGCGGCATCGGCGCAATCGTGATCGCGAGCCTGATGGACCGGATCGGTCGGCGTCGCACCGTGACCGGCATGTACTTGGGCATCGCCGCGGCATTGGCGGCGCTTGTCGCGGCGAACGGCGGCGCGTCGATGGCGTGCGGCGGCTTGCTCGCGGGGCTGTTTCTGGTCGGCGGACAGTCGGTGTTGTATGCGCTCGCGAGCAGCATTTATCCGACTCACGTGCGTGGGACAGGAGTGGGCGCCGCGGTGGCGGTGGGGCGCATGGGCTCGATTCTCGGACCTTTGATCGCCGGGCAGTTGCTGGCGATCGGGCAGAGCGCGTCCGTGCTGTTGAGCGCGAGCATTCCGTTGATTGCGATTGCGGCGATCGCGGCGTGGCTCGTCGTCGGCAAGCCGGCGCCTGCGTATGCATCGGCCGCCGCGCAATAGCGCTGGCACGTCACGCAATGCCAATCGCGCGCGACCAGGCGGCGTGCGCGGTCAATCAACTCTCTTAAGATAAAGGAACGCAACATGACCTCGAATGTATCGGCCATCACTGAAACATCGACCAGCAGATTCGTGCGTATCAAGGAAGGCGATCGTGAAGTGCAGTTGCACTACAACGACGCCGGACAGGGCGCGCAAACCGTGGTGATGCTGCACGGCTCGGGCCCCGGTGCGAGCGGCTGGGCGAACTTCAACCGCAATGTCGAGCCGCTCGTGGCGGCGGGTTATCGCGTGATCCTGATGGACTGTCTGGGCTGGAGCAAGAGCGATCCGGTCGTGTGCGACGGCTCGCGCTCCGAACTCAACGCGCGTTCGCTGAAGAGCCTGCTCGACGCACTCGATATCGAACGCGCGCACATCATCGGTAATTCGATGGGCGGTCATAGCGCCGTGGCGTTCGCGCTTGCCAATCCGCAGCGCGTCGGCAAATTGGTCCTGATGGGCGGCGGCACGGGCGGCCCCAGCCAGTTTGTGCCGATGCCAACAGAAGGCATCAAGCTGCTGCAAGGCCTGTATCGCGAACCGACGATCGAAAACCTGAAGCGGATGATGAACGTCTTCGTGTTCGACACCAGCGCGCTGACCGACGATCTGATGCAGGCGCGCCTGGCCAATATGCTGGCACGCCGTGATCATCTGGAAAACTTCGTGAAGAGTCTTGCGGCCAATCCGAAGCAGTTCAACGACTACGGCCCGCGGCTTGGCGAGATCGCGGCGCCGACGCTGGTGATTTGGGGACGCGACGACCGCTTCGTGCCGATGGATGTGGGTTTGCGTCTGGTTGCCGGCATGCAGAATGCCGAAATGCATATTTTCAGCCGTTGCGGGCACTGGGCGCAGTGGGAACATGCGGAGAAATTCAACCGTATGGTGGTGGACTTCCTGGCGCATTGAGGCGCGGCGCGCGCCTGTGTGCGAGACGTGGCTACTCGCGTAGGGTACGGCCTTTTTTGAGGTCGCCGCGTCACGCAGTATCGGGGGCGTGCCGAACCAGTGCATCGCGGCTGCGGCATATTCCAGACAATATCTTCAGGCGGATTAGCGGCAAATAACTAGCTGCTGCTTGCTGCAATCCGGAGGCTCGAGAGCCAATTGGAGCGTGCCGGATCGATGTTCCTGCGCATTGATACACCTGACATTCCTTTCGTGCAACGACGCCTGCCGCAGATATGAACCGGCCGGGCGCGATGGTTGGCGTCAATCATCTGCTCTGAGCCGGTGCGTTGAGGGCAAACATTGCGATAACTGATTCAAGTTAATCGGGAACGCACTTAACGGCGTTTCCGAATCGGGATACGCATTGTGATCTTGAGCCAAACGGTAACCCATCTCCGATGTCGAGAGAGTCAAGTTGCATCAAGTTGCAATTTGAACTGTACGACATGGCGCCTGCGCCGTCGAACGACGTATAGACTCCTGCGTCATAGCGCTTGAGGCCACGGACGGAAATTTTCAAGCTAGATGTCGGTGTGCCAAGAAGGAAAGCGACAGTAAGTCGCTGTACATGCTGTATCCGTGATGAGGGCCGGCCCCTCGGTGTCGCCGATCAGGCGGTGATACCAAACCACCCAGAGCTGCACTCGTTAAGAGCTGTTAAGAGCGGGTGTGGTGAGCGTCTGTGGAAAAGGCGGGATGAATCCCGTCAGGTGTGCAGTAAGGAGGCGAACGAAAGTGAACCGTCGAAGAAGTGTCGATAATTGCAATGATGTCAAAACCGAGGACTCGACAACGCCTCGGGATCAGTCAAACGGCAACCTGAAGGCGGGTTTGACGGCATCCGGCATAGAGGTGGCGCGACCTTCCTGCAGGCGTGGATATGGAACTTGGGAACCTGTCGTCTCGATGTCAAGGGAGAAACTCAAGCGGAGAACCCGTGAGAGTGAGAGTACCGATGCGAGGCACAGGGGCCGAGTCATGCGTAGTAGCGTTGAAGGGGTTGTAATGACTTCCGGAGCGAAGGCATGACCTTGTCTGGTGGAGATCCTGGAACAACCGCGACGCGGGATGATTCCGGGGTTAACGCCAAGTCGTTCGAGATACCCAAGCGATTGATCTGGGAAGCCTGGAAACGCGTGGCTGCCAATCAAGGCGGTCCGGGCGTGGACCGGGAGAGTATTGAAACTTTCCGCAATCGTTTGGCAAGAAATCTGTACGCTCTGTGGATTTGAATGAGTTCGGGGAGCTACTTTCCTCAACCGGTCAAGGAGGTGCTGATTCCGAAGGGGGACGGGTTTCGTCCTCTCGGGGTACCGACAATCTCTGACCGAGTGGCTCAGATGGCGGTCAAGTTACTGGTTGAGCCGGGAATCGATGCGATATTCCATTCATCATCGTTCGGTTATCGTCCTAACAAATCGGCGAAGCAAGCCGTGGCGCAAGCGAGAAGGAACTGTTGGCGCTACGACTGGGTAGTCCGACATTGACTTGAAATCCTTCTTTGACACCCGTCGCGCGATACGCCTCGATCGCCCGCGCATGTTGCGACAAAACACTCCGAATGAATGCCACGTTCAATTATTGGTTGATCGAAAATGTGGGCGGTTTCAAGAGTGAAGCGCAACCGCGGGTTTAATGTTTAGAGCCATGAGGTTGACTTGCAGAAGCAAGGGTCGCAGCGAAGACCTCGAATGGCGAATGGAAGGCGTGAGTCGCGCGAGGCCGGCTGTTCAGGCTGTCGGCAATGGCGTCGAGTTCGTCCTGACTGTAGACCGAAAGGTCTGTGCCTTTGGGCAGATACTGGCGCAGCAGGCCGTTGGTGTTTTCACAAGTGCCGCGTTGCCATGGACTGTGCGGGTCGCAGAAGTAGACCTTCACGCCGGTCG
The DNA here is from genome assembly GCF_012689525.1 of Paraburkholderia aromaticivorans. Taxonomy (NCBI): domain Bacteria; kingdom Pseudomonadati; phylum Pseudomonadota; class Betaproteobacteria; order Burkholderiales; family Burkholderiaceae; genus Paraburkholderia; species Paraburkholderia aromaticivorans. The sequence continues at coordinate 1,416,114 of NZ_CP051514.1, read as the reverse complement.
CGGCGGTAAGTTCTTTATGCCGCGACATTTCTTTGCCCTGGTCGTAGGTGAAGCTCTGCCGTAATGGCGCGGCAATCGAATTGAGTTTGGCGGAGAAGCCCGCCAGTGCTGGAGCGGCAGTAGCGTCTTCCATCTTTGCGAGCAGCACCAGTCGGCTGGTCCGTTCGACCAGAACGCCTACCGACGACTGGTTGCCTGCACCCTTGATGAAGTCGCCTTCCCAGTGCCCGGCAGCAATCGGTCTTCGATTTCAGGCGGGCGCACATGGATGCTGACCATGTCCGGAATCTGTCCGCGACGGTCTGTGCCGCGTGTGCGCGGCATGCGCGTGCTGTGGCCATGGCGCAGGCAGGCACGGCGCAGTTCGCCGCGCGGCTGGGCATAGATGGCGGTGTAGATGGTCTCATGCGAGACGTGTTGGGTCGGGTCGGTCGGATACATACGCTTCAGTGTGCCCGATATCTGCTGGGGCGACCATTTCCACTCGAGCAGAGTGAGAACGATGCGCCAGCAGACGCTTTGCAGGCAAAGCTTTGTTGGGCGACGACCCGCACTGCGGCGTGCGGTACTGAGCGCTTCGGCCGGCACGCTCGCGTAGCCGGCAGGCGAACTGTTTCGCGCCAGTTCACGGCTAACGGTGGCTGGCGAGCGTCCGAGTATCCGAGCCATGGCCCGGATACTCGAACCCTGCAAAAGCAGACTCGCAATGGTCAAGCGCTCTTCGGGTTGCAGTTGTTGATACGGAGTTCTTTCGTGCATCGCAACACCTTATACGAAACAGGTGTTGCACTTCAGATTTGAGGCCGCCGTGTCATTCGACAGGTTAGCGAAGACAAGATGAATTGCCGGTGAGAGTGCGGTTTATGCAGACACAAATAAACCCTAAGGGGCAGCGGGGAATAGTGGATCAGTGTGTAGTGGTCGACGCGCCGACGCCGGCAGTTAATGTGGCAATCGTATTGTGCGACGGCTTCTCCCTGCTTGACGTTAGTCTTGTAGCTGAGGTGTTTCGGCAAGTAAATCAGGTTTCAGACATTGCACGCTCGATTGACAATCGTGCTTCAGTCACGATGCTTTCCTCGCGCGGAGGCTACGTTACAAATTCGCTATCGGTTCGTATCAAGACCGACGCAATCGACGAGCACTTATTCGAGCGTTTTGATGGGGTCTTCGTTTTTGGTGGGGACTCCGAGAATGCCGCCTCGATCGACCCAGCGGATCTTCGGGCATTGCGTAAAGTGCTTTTGAACGCGGACCTGGTGAAGTGGAGCGAGCAGGGATGGGAGATCATCGCGGCTTCAGGTTACAACCCCCCTTCGGCAGGTGCGGGGGGCAGGTTCGAATCATGTCGTCGGGAACAAGGTTCTTCGGGAAATAAGAAGTCAATCGTTGGTTGCGGTATGAGCAGTTCGCTTGCCGCCGCACTATCCTTTATTCCAGGGAACCTTTGTATAGAGATCGCACACCGAATTAACCGGCATGTTGTGCCCAGCCTCGATCTGTCCTGTGTCGATGAGGACGCGCTCAATGAGGTGAGCGTGACGGATAGAGTTCATTCGGCGGTGGAATGGCTTCGCAAGAATTGCAGGCGCTCAATCTCAATTGCGCGAGTGGCGGAGGTGGCTGGAATGAGTGAGCGAACTTTTCTGCGGCATTTCAAGCTCGTAACGGGCAAGACTCCATCTGAATATCTTCTGGATGTCCGTTTCGAAATGGTCTGTCGGCTTCTCCAGGAGACAACTCTTCCAGTCGATAAGATTGCACGGCGGTGCGGGATGGGCAGTGGCGAGCATATTTCGCGGGTTTTTCGCAGGCGCTTATCGCAGACGCCGACCGAATACCGGACGGCTCATCGTGCGAATGGGGACCGCCACCCAGTGTCCTGAGTTAAAAATTCATTGAATGATGCCGATCACGTACTAAAGTGTTCTGTGTAGCACTTGATACGCGGAGGCAACGATGAGTGGACGGCCCAAAGGGGAGCTCGTGCCGAGCGATTCGGAGCGCGAAGACCTGCAATCGCTGACGAAGCGACGCAAGACCGCGCAGGCCCTGGCATTGCGGGCGCGCGTCGTCTTGGCCTGTGCCGATGGCATGAACAACAAGACAGTTGCGGCGAAACAGCAGGTCACACAGCAAACGGTTTCGAAGTGGCGGTCGCGGTTCGTGATCCATCGTGTGGACGGCCTGGTCGATGCACCAAGGCCCGGCGCACCGAGGACGATTGATGACACGCGCGTCGATGCGGTCATCGCGAAGACGCTCGAGTCTGTGCCTGTCGGAGCGACTCACTGGAGCACGCGCACGATGGCTCGCGAAATGAAATTGTCGCAGACGGCGGTCACACGAATCTGGCGTGCTTTTGGCTTGCAACCGCATCGGCAGGAAACGTTCAAGCTCTCCAGCGATCCGATGTTCGTCGACAAGGTGCGAGATATCGTCGGGCTTTACCTGGGCCCACCCCTCAAGGCCATGGTGCTGTGCGTGGACGAGAAGAGCCAGATTCAGGCGCTCGATCGCACGCAACCCGTGTTGCCGCTTGCACCCGGCATCCCTGAGCGACGTACCCACAATTACATGCGCCACGGTACGACCACCCTGTTCGCGGCGCTGGACATCGCTACTGGTGAAGTAATCGGCGAGGTACATCGGCGCCATCGCAGCAGCGAATTTGTGCGCTTTCTGCGCACCATCGAAGCCAGCGTGCCGTCTCACCTGGAGGTGCATCTGGTAATGGACAACGATGGCACGCACAAAACGCCCTCGATCAAAGCCTGGTCCAATGGTTCGCGCGGGGTGGCTAACTCAGGAACTGACTTGGACGAATAGGAACCTTTTTGTACCTCGTCGTGAGGCCCGCCTACATCGCGGCAGAATGGGTTCGGTGCAATGACTCGCCAGCAAGCGCCTGAGCTTGGGCCGGGACACATGTTGTTGCTGGAACGACTCGGCCTCGGCCTCGGCTTCGGACGAGATGCGCGAAGCAATGATCCCGCAGTGCTGTGCTTCGTTGCGACCGTCGTCAATCTTGCGCAGATCGAGCGGGGACAGTGCATCCGTAAGCAGCCGCGCATTGATCCAGCCACGGATCACGCTGGCTATCCCGGCCGACGCACAATACAGAGAGACGTTCTGTGCAATGGCTCCACTGTCACAGCGGAAAAACGCTCGCGCTGGTGGACGGACATCGGCAGTAGGCGCGATGCGCGAACCACGTGGACCAGATCGAGCGGCGCCTCTCCGACGAAGTCCTGGTAACCAGTCTGTCCGCGCGCATCGATTGCGCGTTTGAGGACAAGTTGATGGTTCGGCGCGTCGTAACGATAGACACCGTTGGGCAGCGCGGCGTAGATGTCGATTTCGTTGAACGCGTGCGGCGACGATGCGGTGCGGCCGCCTGCCGGCGGCCGGTTGATCCCGTCGGCGGCCCGGAGTAACCCGCCCGGCACTGGGCGGCAATGCCGTCGGCGCGAACGCCCGGCAACTGGCGCGGTGCGCGAGCACGGCCATCAGCGGCGCGCCCGCCGTTCAAATCGGCCTTGGGCAGCGTAATGATGGCGGGCGTCTCGCCCTTGATAGGTGAAAGCCGCAAGACGGGCGCGGCCTGGTACGCGAGAAGTGGCATGTCGGTCATATCGGACTCCCTTATGGTGTGACCGTAAGACGGCCGCGGCGGCGCGTTGCCGAGGACGGTCTTCACTCCACGTTAGCCCCGAATCGCTGTTAGCCATTGATGCAAGTCAGCCGCAGCGCACCTTGGCTTGCGAAAGCGCAGCGCGTCAATAACGCACATACGTCTCACGCAAGGGAGCGAAACCGGTGCTTTCCTGCGTAACGATCGTGTCGATCTGATCGAGTCCAGCGCCTTCGCGCAGCGCCTGCCACACGGCGCTGGACCCGATCACGTCGCGAGTCGCGGAGACATCGAAGCGCGTAGGGTAGAGCGCATGCAGCGCCACGGCAAGTGCCAGGCCGAGGCGGCCGACACGCGACTCCGCGGCATTCGGGTCGCGCACGATCCGCACGCTGTGACACAAACGGCCGTGCCAGCTCGACTCAGATGGAACGAAGTCGACCGGCACAAAGCGGGCGCCGGTATCGAGGGCGTTCAACGCCGCCGCGAGACTCGTACTGTCGATCCACGGCGCGCCGACCAGTTCGAACGGCGTGGTTGTTCCGCGGCCTACGACTGACGTCGGCGCCTTCAATCATCGCGACCTCGGGATACAGATTCAGTTGCGTCAGTGTCCGCAGATTCGGTGACAGCGGCACCCAGCCCAGTCCCGTGTCCGCGAACCGCATGGCGCATAGCCGGTCATCGGAATGATGTGCAGATTCGCGCCGATGTGATGCTCGCGATTGAAGAGCATCGCAAGTTCGCCGACCGTCAGGCCCGGCTGGAGCGGCAAGGCGAAGTAGCCGGTGAACGATTGATGTCCCACATCGAGCACCGGGCCGCCGAATCGCTCCCCGCCCAATGGATTGGGCCGATCGAGTACGAAGAGCGGAATGCCGCAAGCCGCCGCGGCCTCGAGCGCGTAGCCAAGGGTTGTTTCATAGGTAAAAAAGCGCACACCCGCATCCTGTATGTCGAAGACGGGCGCGTCTATTCCGTCGAGCGAGCCAGCGGGAAAATGCTGTGTGCCGCCATAAAGACTGTGCACTGCGAGCCCGGTGGCCGCGTCGCGTGAATCGCCGATGCGTTCATCGACATCGGTATTCAGGCCCTGCCCGGGCGAGAACAGCGCCGCGAGCGTGACACCGGGCGCGTGAGCGAGAACGTCGACCGTGCGGGCGGCCGCTGCATCGAATCCCGTGCGGTTGGTGACAAGCCCGACACGCCGGCCGACCAGCGGCGTGAATTGCTGGTCCTCTAGCACGTCGAGGCCGCTCCTGACCGGGCCCGATGCGGCAGGCAACCGGTTTGCCTTGGTCAACGCAGGCGCAGCAGTGGATAGGGCTGCGCGGATATCGGCGGCAGTGACGTGCGGTGCCTAGCTCGCAATCGCGGCCACGATCTGCGCGCGTAGCGGGCGTGCATCGCCCTGATCGTTCGGGTGGACGCGATTGGTCAGAACGACGGCAAACCGGCGCGTGACGAAATCTACCCAGATAGCGGTGCCGGTATATCCGGTGTGCTCGACTGCGCCGATCGGCGGCAAGCGGTCACGGTTCGTCACCAGAGGGCTCGTGAGCGCCCAGCCGAGGCCTCGCCAGGGTTCGGGCGCGTAAGGGCGACGCGGCGGCCGCCATGACCTGGATGCGGACAGCACGCGTTTTGCCCGCGTCGTGCTGAGCCCGAGTCCCGCGTTTCCTGCAACGCCTTGCATCGAGCTTGCCAACGGGTCATGGACCTGGCCGCGGCGCATGCCGGGCCGCCCCGCTGTCGTGGGGGCGCTGCGAGCGGCGTGTTTCGCGTTGGGAAGAAAGCCGGGGTCCCGCATGCCTAGCGGGGCAAAGATATGCGCGCGGCAATAGCCGTCGAATGGCTGATGCGTCATGTCGCGCAACGTCAGGGAAAACTCTTCTGCGAACTGTCTGAGCGATTGAGCGTCTTCTTCCACAATCCAGAGTGGCGGCCGGTTAACGAGGCGGAAAAGCGCGGCGGGTTCGGGTGCCAGCAGCCTGCGCAGGCGCACCGTCGCGGCGAATGCCACCGAGGCCCGAACGGGTTGGCAGCCTGCCGGCGAGCAGCGTTTCATCCACGTCGTTGGCGGCTTGCGCTGCCGTGCGCACAATGCCAATGAGTACATCAGCCTGTTCCTGCAACAGATGAATCAGGAGCGCCATCGGACCGCGAAAGGTATCCCCTGCCTCGACTGCCTGTCTCAACTGACCGACTGAACGCAGCGGGGAGCTGCGCACGCTTAGCAGACAGCGAGCGCCGACGTTCACCCAGAGCGTCGCGACCTTGAGCGGCTTATTCCGCTCAAAGTCGCATTCGACATCGTTAAGCACTGCGATGAGGGTCTGGTAGACGTGCGTAATTCGTGTAGAGCGCGAGCCCTCCCTAAGGGTATCGCCGAACGCCTCGGGTAGTTGCATATGTTGCAACGGCCAACCCTCGAGTACGGTAGGGATGTCGTGAAAATGCAGCCAGATGAATTCCGTACTACAGTCGTCACGATGTTTCAACCATTCGATGGCTGTGTTTGCGTCAATCTCGCGGCTCGCGCCGTTTCCCGAGAACAGATAAACGCGATCCAAAGGGAAATGATCGGTGTTGTGCGCCGACAGAAGTTCGGTGGCCATTCAATCCTCCATCCTGCCGGACTTGTAACGTGTGAAGTGGTTAAAGTGGTTCTTGAGCCGCAGGCGTCAGTGCCAGGCAATATCCACACATCGTACGTTGACCGTGCCTCTACAAAATCTACCGGACGCTCGAATGCGGGGTTATCGGAAGCTGGTGCGACGGTCGTCTGCAGCCGCCACTGACGTTACGGCGGACGTAGCCATAGGCGAATCTTGTTGTGCGTTTAGTGTCCAAACTCTGAACTGAACCGATTCACGGAGCCCAGCATGAGATTCCACCGTCCGATAACGGACAGCCCAACATTGCGTCAGACGAGGTGCAGGTGCAGGTGCAGCGGGCTGGCCTGCGCGGCGCTGCTCGCGTTGGGCGCCTGTGCGCAGCCCTGGCAGGGTTTCGAGGTGGGCGAACCGGAATCTAATGTCATTGCAAAACTCGGCCAGCCGCGAGAGGTGTACGACCTGCCCAACGGCGCGAAGCGTCTGATGTGGCCGACGCAGCCGATGGGCGAAGTGACCACGGCTGCGGACATTGATGCGGCGGGCAAGGTGATCAGTGTCCGCCAGGTGCTCCAGCCGAGCGAATTCTATCGCGCGGAGGTCGGCAAGTGGACGAAGAAAGACGTGCTCGTCAACTTCGGACGGCCCGAGGAAACCGCGTATTTCCCGCTGATGAAGCGCGAGGTATGGAGCTATCGATATCTGGAAGACGGTGTGTGGTATCAGTTGTTTCATTTCTATTTCGACGACACCGGCATGCTCCGCTCAACCCAGAAGAGCCCTGACCCGCTCCACGAGCAAAACGACAATGACCATCCGTCCTGACAAGCAGAGGCTGTATGTCACCGGCGGCGTGCAGGGGCGCTGCCCTTCGTTCATCGGCTTGCCGTGAGCGAGGGATTGGGTGGCCTTGTACACGACGCAGCGCGTGGCAATCTCACGATCCGTCGCCCCATCCTGGTTGAAACGATGCGTGCGAATCGCATACCTAAGCGATCGCTAAGCCTACGACGGCAGTGCTTTCGTATAGAGTCTGTCAGGACATTGGAAGATTCGTCGTTGTGCTGGACGACCTGCGGGCGCCACGTCGCGTCTCGATCAACGGCGTCGTAAAGCGAACAGACCTTTCAACGAATGTCTGCCATACATGCCCGTCGCAATGAAGCCGCGTACCGAACGTGCAACTTTGCCGGCCTATCCGGATTGGTATAAAGTCAATCCTTGACCGCCACGCGATGGATGCGCATTGCCGCATCCGTTCCTCATGGGTGTGCCGCCTGTATGAAATACAAAGACTATTACGAGACCCTGGGTCTCGAACGCAGTGCGTCTCAGGAGGACGTCAAACGTTCGTATCGGAAGCTCGCGCGCAAGTACCACCCGGACCTCAGCAAGCACACCGACGCCGAAGATCGCTTCAAGGAACTGGGCGAAGCCTATGAGGTGCTCAAGGACCCGGAGAAGCGCGCAGCCTACGACCGCATGGGCAGCGAATGGCGCAACGGCCAGGACTTCCAGCCGTCGCCGAACTGGGACGAGGGCTTCGAATTCCGCGGCGCGGGCAACGAGACCGGCGAGCAAGCCGATCTCCACGATCTCTTCGAGAAGATGTTCGGCGGCGCGCGTGGCGCGCATCCGCGGCAGCAGCCTTTCAACGTGCGCGGCGTAGACCATCACGCGAAGGTACTGATTGATCTCGGAGACGCCTATCACGGCGCCCAGCGTTCGATTTCGCTGCAAATGCCGGTGATTGATGAACAAGGCCATGTTTCGCTAGAAACACGTACGCTCAATGTATCCATCCCCCAGGGGATTCGCGCGGGCCAGCATCTGCGGCTGAGCGGGCAGGGAGCCGCAGGCGCCACTCCCGGAACCGCCGGGGACCTCTACCTGGAAATCGCTTTTCGGGAACACCCGCGCTTTCGCGTGGATGGGCACGACGTCTCGCTCGAGTTGCCGGTGGCGCCGTGGGAAGCGGGCCTCGGCGCGCAGGTTACCGTGCCGACGCCTGACGGTTCGGTCGAGATGACGGTGCCGGCGGATTCTGCCGGTGGCAGGCGCTTGCGGCTCAAAGGCAAAGGCATTCCAGGCGACCCGCCGGGTGATCTGTATGTGATTCTGAACATCGTGCTGCCGCCGGCGAATAGCGACACTGCGAAGGCCGCCTACGATGCGATGCGGCGGGCGTTTAACTTCAATCCTCGCGCGAACTTCTATCGGTGATCATCGTGAAAGAGACGAGTACGACGACCTATTTGCAAGGGGAGATTGTCGATGAGAACGTCGAGTTCACTCTGGTTGAATTGAGCCGGGTGAGCGGAGCATCGGCGGAGGAATTGACGCTCTGGGTGTCTGAAGGCGTGTTTGAGCCGAGGGGCGAGCGGCCGCAGGAGTGGCGCTTCAGTGGCGCGGCGCTGCGGCGCGTGCGGACCGCGCAGCGGCTGGCGCACGACCTTCAGATTAACCCTCCGGGAGTCGCGCTAGTCCTCGATCTGCTCGATGAAATCGACGCACTGCGCTCGCCTGTGAGGCGCCCCCGTGTAAGCTAGTTTCCCGAGTTAGAAATTCATTGCCTTATTTGCGGTGTGTACTAACCTGGGTTGCAGGGCTCGCAAATAAGCGATGCGACGACGAGAGGAAGACCGAAGGCGCCACTGGTGTTGAGTGAAGGGGAACGCGAACAGCTCCCGGCGCTCACGATGCGGCGCAAGACCGCGCAGGCGCTGGCCTTGGCGAGCACGCATTGTGCTGGCCTGCGCCGAGGGCATCGACAACAAGGCGGTCGCGACAAGACAGCGTGTTACCTCGCATACGGTTTCGAAGTGGCGCTCGCGATTCATCAGTCACCGCGTGGACGGGTTGCTCGATGCACCGCGCCCGGGAGCGCCGAGGACGATCGAGGACTCCCAGGTAGATGCGCTCATTGCGTGCACGCTTGAGTCCGTGCCCACGGGCGCGACTCACTGGAGCACGCGCACAATGGCCCGCGAAATGGGGCTGTCGCAGACGGCCGTGACGCGCATATGGCGTGCCTTCGGATTGCAGCCGCATCGGCAGGAGACCTTCAAACTCTCCACTGATCCATTGTTTGTGGACAAGGTGCGCGATATCGTTGGGCTGTATCTGGACCCGCCGCTCAGGGCCATGGTGCTGTGCGTAGACGAGAAGAGCCAGATCCAGGCGCTGGACCGCACGCAGCCTATGCTGCCGCTGGCCCTGGCCATCCCTGAGCGACGCACGCATGACTATATGCGCCACGGCACGACCACACTTTTCGCGGCGCCGGACATTTCCACGGGTGAAGTCATTGGCGAACTGCATCGACGTCATCGTAGCAGTGAATTCCTGCAATTCCTGCGCACCATCGAGGCCAACGTGCCCCCGCAACTGGACGTGCATCTGGTGATGGACAGCTACGGTACGCACAAGACCTCCTCGATCAATACCTGGCTGGCTCGCCATCCGCGTTTCCATGCGCATTTCACCCCGACCTCGGCTTTCTGGACTAACCAGGTCGAACGATGGTTTGCCACGCTCGGCGAGACATACATCCGCCGTGGCACTCATCGCTCCACCCGGCAACTCGAGCAGGCCATTCGCCAATACATCCAGATTAACAATACTGATCCGAGACCTTTCAACTGGACCAAATCGGCCGACGACATCCTCGCCAGCGTCAAGCGATTTTGTCTACGAATTTCTAACTCGGAACACTAGGTGAGCGTGCGTCTGATGTTCTGCTGCACCGCCGTCAGGCGATCTGCTGTGATTCCGTTAGGGCCAAATTGCATACAGTCTCCGCAAAGGAGGGCGAGCGCTCCACTGCGACAGATAACCTCGGGAGATCGGCCTGCAAGGCCTGAGCAATGGATAGCCGTTCACGCTCTAGGGACGTCTCCGCCTTGTGGCGCGAATTACGAAAAGGCCTGAAGTTCCGCGGGGCGAGTGGCCGCACGTCCGGCTATGGCGATCATTCCATCGACGGCGGATCCATCGGTCCAGCAAACAGTGCGCGGTCGAAGAACGGGTCGTCCAGTTCCAATATTTCATCGTCGCCGAGAAGGACCACGACCAACTGCCGTGAACCGTTCCCGGGCACGTCTGCGATCTCCCCGATTGTTTGCTTCGGCGACCGGTCGTCCGTAAATCGCACCCAGTAGTATCCTGGCACTACGGGTCGTGTGTCCGTCCATTCCATAGCTGCTACCTCCTGAAATTCCGTGTAGTCGAGCGCTACCGCATCGTCGATTTTATCGCCGCGGCGTCGACGGCAGTTGCACGGCACGGTCAGCCAGGAATCATTGCGGTCTACGGGCGCTGACCCGATGGACACCATGTCAGTACCACCGTTGATCTCCATCAAGGCAGCGGCGAGTGCCTCTCCGAGCCGCAGCTATGCCTGCGGCTTCTTTTTGGGTGTCAGATATGAAAAAGCCCCGCGCGGGGCTTAATGCCGTTCAGTTAAGAGCTGAACGGCATTGTTGTTTTTGACGTGGAAAGTGGTTGTAAACGGTGCGCCGAGCTGCTAACTTTTCGGCACGATGCTGTCCAGCCACCTCACTTACTTGACCGAGGCGCAGCAGCCAGCCGACCTGCGGCGGTTAGCTGAGCATCTGCCCTACGAGTGGATCGAACGTGCGCTCCAGGCAACGGGCACAGCGCGCATCCGGCGCCGGCGCTTGCCGGTTGAACAGGTGGTGTGGCTGGTAATCGTACTGGCGATGTACCGTCACTGGTCGATCAGCGAGGTGCTCGACAGTCTCGATCTGGCGTTGCCCAACGAGGCCGCGCCATTTGTCAGCAAGAGCGCAGTGGCGCAGGCGCGCCAGCGCATCGGTGAGGCGCCGATGGCTTGGCTGTTTGAGCAGACAGCACGTGCGTGGACGACGCAGGACGCGGCTCACCATGCGTTCAAAGGGTTAAGTCTGTGGGCGATGGACGGCACCACGCTGCGCACGGCCGACAGCCCGGCCAACCGCGAGCACTTCGGCGCACAAGGTTACGCCAGCGGCAAGGTGGCCAGTTATCCGCAGGTGCGCGCAGTGACGCTCACCGCGATCCCGACGCATCTGGTCGCCGATATCAATTTCGGTCGCTACGACACCAACGAAATGGTGTACGCCAAAAGCCTGCTGCCGCAGATACCGGAAGACTCGCTGACCGTGTTCGACAAGGGCTTTCTGGCCGCTGAGATTCTGTGTGGCCTGACGATGGGAGCACGCAATCGCCACTTCCTGATTCCAGCCAAATCCAATACCTGCTGGGAAGTGATCGCCGGTACCGCTGACGATGCGACGGTGCGCATGCGCGTCTCGCCGCAGGCGCGCAGGAAGTGCCCGGCTTTGCCCGAATTCTGGAATGCGCGTGCGATCCGGACCATCGACGCGCGAGGACGCGAACGCGTGCTGCTGACTTCGCTGGGGGATCGCCGGCGCTTCAAACCCGCCGATATCGTTGCCTGCTACGAGCGCCGCTGGCAGATCGAAACCAGCTACCGGGAACTTAAGCAATCGATGCTTGGCTCGGAGTTGAGCTTGCGCAGTCGCACGGTCGAAGGGGTGTACCAGGAGATATGGGGTGCGTTGATCGCCTACAACCTGATTCGCCGTGAGATCGCCAGCGCCGCATGGGAGGCGAAACTCGCGCCGACCGATATCAGCTTCGTGCGCGCCCTCCACACGATCCAGCACGAAATGATGTGGGCCGCCCTCACTCCGGCCTATGCAAAATTGCCCGCATGCCTGCAGCGTCTGCGTGAACGGCTCAAGGCTTTACCCAACGGAAAACGACCCGGTCGCGCATGCGAGCGGGTCGTCAAATCTCGACCTAAACGTTACACCGTTCGATACTTGAAGAAGAACCTTAACTGAACGGCATTACCGCGCGGGGCTGGGCTTTGATCGGCGCCCAGAGCCTTCCGGACCGCTGCCGCACTTTCGCACGCAACACGAGCGGACTTCCCAATCGTCGCGCACCACGCAAGTTCTTGATCAATATGGATTTCAGCATCAAAGCGCCAGATTTTGTACGGAAAGTACGACAACCCCTGATACCGAGAGCTTGAGAGCCCGAGGGCCGGTGTCGAGTGCAATCTTTAGCTGTCCGCCATTGCAACAGGAGTCGCTCCTGGACGCGACGACGTATGAGCTGACCGGAAGGGGCGCCTACGGCGCGATGATCCGGGCAGGAGAGGGCGGCTACCTTGGCGCGTGTGCGCTGACAGGTCGATGCGGACGCAACGCCGGCCACGCGAGCAGTCAGGCCGTGGGCAGTCGAATCGTCATCCGCGGGTAAGCGGAATCAACGAGAGAGCCGAACTCTTCATTGACCGCCAGCTTTTCGTCGAAAGTCGGAACAGCGGCGACCGGGCGTCTCCATGTGTGTCGTTGCGGAACTCGACAATGAAAACCGCTCCTTTGGAATTGCGCTCCAGGTGTGCCGATGGCGGCAGCCGGGTAAAGGAGCCCCGTCCTCGAAATAGCGTTGCGAACCGCGATTCAGCATGGTAGAAGCACCGCACGAACGCGCCCGTTTGCGGCACGAAGAACACGACAGGAGTATGGGTGAAAAGGACCGCCGAAAATAAGCTGGAGGTAGTCGCGGTACGCGTCAACCCGCAAATCGAGCAAAGGTTGAGACTATTGGCAGAATTAACGGGACGCAGCCAGTCGTTTTTCCTGCAGCAGATGATCGAGAGCGGCATGGGCGCGATGGAGAATACCTGGCTGCCGCCGGATGTTCTCTCGCAGGTTCGGAGCGGCACGATGCCGCTGCGGCAACAGGCGAGCGACGCGATTTCAGACCTCTTTGGCGGCTCATTCCCCGACCAGGCGAGCCAATAGGGGTAGCGTTTGCGCAGAAAAGGGCGGCAGTAGGTCTGCGAAGACGCGCAGCAAGGGTTTGCGGTTCCGTGAATGTCGAGCCATTCGTTGATGTGTTGGATATTACTCGTGCGAACCACCAGAATTTTCACGACCAGTGTCTGTGCGGCGTGGAGGTGGGGCAGGCAAGTTCCGCAAGCCCAACGGGCCTGAACTGTCCACGAACGCCACGCCTGCGGGCGGCACATCGAATGCGATTGGGCATTGCGCTTGGCACAGTTGGACGCCTGCGGGCGTCCAGTTCAACATGTTTAGGGAACCTGACCAGACGCTGGGGGTTTACCGTGTACACGCGACGAGGGCCGGTCGGAAAATTCGAGCGGGTTGAACGGAAACTCTGACGGCCAACTTACTCCCGTCGCGGTTTGCCGCACCTTTTTCAATCCCGCAAAAGCTCACCGTTCGGCCGGATAGTACGAGATTAAAAGGCAACTAACTGTCCGCCGCTATTCTGTACGTGACAACGTCAAATCCAGCTTTCCAGACTGCCCGGCAGGGCAAGCGAGGCAATCTGGCTTGCCCACGCCAGATTGCCGGTCGCCGACGCGGCCTCGCGAAGGATTTGTCCGTTTGCAAAGAAAACTGGCCTCATTCACAGCGTAAGTCTGTTCAGCCACGCTCCATGGTCACCCAGTGTGCGGAGCAGTTGCCGATCGGGTTACGAAATCGTGTGCGTTGCGTATTGGCGGGACAGTTTTGTGCGCAACACGCGAGGCGGGACTTGTTCTTTCGTTAGTCTCGACGCCTTGCCGTGCCCGAGATGGCGGGAGCAACATTATGCAATTCATTGGTGGGGTAATATTATTCGCAATCCTATGCAATTTGACAAAAAAATGATCGATTTCATTGGTTGTAGATGCTAAGTTGTAGTCTATGGCCAGCCCGAATTTTGCAACCTCCGGTTTTGACGTTCGCGTGGCTTGCGCAAATCTATCCGGAATCCATGTTCCGCGATGAAAACCGCACCGGTCGATCCTTAGAATGTCGGCAGCTGCTTTGAGCTGTACAACTTGTCAGGTTCTTCGTCCGGTCGCTGTGCCGTTGGACCATCAAATTTCCAGCAGTCGCAAAACCTTGTTGGTGAAACGAAATTCAGACCTCGCACTCAAGACGCGATGCATCGTATGCGGTGTGCTTTGTCAGCACGGCCCTGGCGATGCGTGCAAGTTTGTTGGCGACGGCACAGGCGACAACGTTTGAGTGACGTCGCGTCAGCATCGACCGGATCCACGCGCCGAGCCTGTCAGTGCGCTGATCTGCACGCTGTATGACGGCTCGCGCGCCCTGGACAAGCAGATGGCGTAAATGCTTGTCGCAGCGCTTGCTGATTCCACACAAGGTACTTCGGCCCCCGGTGCTGTGCTGCCTTGGCACCAGACCTATCGACGCGGCGAAGTTTCGACCACACGCGAACTGCGCCACGTTACCCACCTCTGAAGCCAGCAGGCTCGCCGTAATGGTCCCGATTCCGGGAATCGATAGCAGCCGGGCCGCGTTCTCGTCTTCGCGCAACTGTGCGGTCAGGTCCCGCTCGACATCGGCAACCTGCTGATCGAGATAGCGATAGTGCTCATGAAGCCGGTGAATGATCTGGATCAGCCGCGGCGCCAGGTCGTGTACCGCTAGCGCGTCGGGCAGCCGCCGTAGCGTAATCTTCGACAGAGGAATCACGATTCCAAACTCAAGCAGTATTCCGTGAATGCGGTTGATGGTAGCCGTGCGTTCGATCACCAGACTTTCGCGCACTCGGTGCAACGCCGCCAGAAGCTGCTGCGCTTCCGTTCGAGGCTCGACGAAGCGCATCGAAGGCCGTGATGCGGCTTCGCAGATCGCTTCCGCGTCGACGAAATCGTTCTTGTTGCTCTTCACAAAAGGCCGCACATACTGCGGCGAAACCAGCTTGGCAACGTGCCCCATCGCGTTGAGTTTGCGAGCCAGCCAGTGCGAACCAGCGCAAGCCTCCATGACCACGGTGACCGCCTTGAGATTGCTGAAGAACGGGAGCAGTTGCGAGCGCGGAGGCTTCTTGCGGAACACCTCGCTACCCTTTGCATCCTGCGCGTGCAAATGAAAGACGTGCTTGCCCAGATCAATGCCGATCAGCGTGACCTCGTTCATGGCGCTCTCCTCTACCTTGGACAACTACCTATCGTAGACCGGTCGCTGGGATCGGGCTGGCCATTTTATTATGTCCGCTTTTTCGCAGCGTAAGCTGACCGGCTGCCGGCGTTTTGGCGCGGGAGGCTTTGATGGCTGCGACCGAACGGATAGCGATGACGATGCGCGAACTGGACAGGTTCAAGGTCATTCAGGACGTCGCCGAGGGCAAGCTCAAGCCGTGGCGCGCGGCGGAACGGCTTAGGCTGAAGCCGCGCCATATATCGGAATTGAGCGGAGGCGCATCATGCGGCAACGGCCGTAGCTTGCGCGGCGAGAGAGCTTTGGTACCGCGTGAGGTGACGGGTGAACGTTATGGGGCGGCGAGGAGCGTGGGACAGATCAGTCAGAAGTGTGAGCAGCAAAGTGATTGGGGTCCGGCTCGACACCTAATGCGCTGAATCAAAATGTGGAGTCGCGCAGGCGCGCATGTCCGGTGCGAAAGTCGGGCAACGTGTCAAAGTTGGTTACCCACCACGGCTGGATTGATAGTACGCACGATAAGGTGTATTCTTACCTCTAGCATATCGATCGACTTGGAGTAAAAATGACAGCGCTTGCCACGTTATCCAGCAAGTTTCAAATTTCCATCCCCAAGGAAGTTCGCGACGAACAGCATTGGGAAGCGGGCCAGGAATTCGTTTTTATTCCCAAAGGCAAGGGCGTGCTGCTAATGCCCGTGCCTGAGTTGGGGCAACTCGCTGGAATGGCGAAGGGGGCCGACACGAGTGATTACCGTGACCGGCAGGACCGGTACTGATGACGGCTCCGTTTCGAGTAGTGGACACGTCGGCCTGGATCGAATGGCTGACGGGTAGCGTGCTTGGCAAAAGGCTCAGCGACGTGCTGCCGGACAAGCGCTACTGCGTCGTGCCAACAATCGTGCAGCTCGAACTGTCAAAGTGGTTGGTACGGGAAGTCGGGGAGGAGAAAGCCGACGAAGTTATCGCCTACACACAAAAATGTCGGGTCGTCCCGCTGGACACGACGATCGCGTTGCTGGCCGCTGACCTGCATCGGGAATACAAGCTGGCGACGGCAGACGCGATCGTCTACGCAACGGCGCGACATCAAGACGCGGATTTACTGACCTGCGACCGGCATTTCGAGGGCTTGCCAAACGTCGTGTTCTTTCCGAAGACCAGCAACACCTAAGCGAGAAGTAATGCCGGGTTGCGTGGCGCATGCTTCGCTGATGCCGCAGTAGTGTCAGAAATCGATGACAAGTGGCGTCTGCAATTTACAACGCTTTTTGCTTATCGGTTAGGCAAATTCAACCCATGTGCGGTAAAAGCGAGACGTGCAAACAGACCGGTACTGCCAATGCCCAAGGCTGCGCCTATCGTTTTTGCAAGGGGCTCGGCGGCGAACGTGGCCGCTGCGAGCGATGTATTTGCGTCCGATCACTCAGCTTACTTCTGCGTTGTCTGCGGCAAAGAACTGCAGCGCACAGTCCCCGAAAACGGCTTTCCATATTTCAGACACGCACACCGGGCAACATGCCGACTATCGGCACACTATGCGTTGCGCGCAGCGGCCCAGCACATCCTTCTGGAAAGCAGGTTCATCAAAGCGCCGCTTGCCGGCGGGGAGCCGGGCGCAGGTCGCGTTCCGAGCTTCCTCATCCAGTGGACCGACTCCATAGCTGACATCGAGGTCGTTCATGTTCCGGTCGACTTTGTGGCTGAGACAGCGGACGGTCAGCTTATCGTTGAAATCGCCATCCCTGGATTGCCTCATACGGTGCCTCTCGATCGCGTTGGGAAGCTCAAGGTGCCGGCGCTTATTGTAAGCCTACCGGAACCCGCCCGGATCCACGGATGGGCTGACTTACGCCAGTACGTGCTTCACTCGATTGAGAACAAGAGTTGGCTCGCCCCTTTTGAGAAAGCTCCGCGACGCTCGGCGTCGTTGCCGGCCGGAGAGTGGCACGCCCCTTCTATTCCGGGCGCCGCTGACAAGGCGTCTTCGGCGTGGACGTCGCCTCTCGTTTTTGCCGACAATGCTTTCTTCCGACAGTTGAGCCGCGCGCAACAGCTGGAGGTGCTGCAGAAGCAAATGGCACTGCATTGTGACCAGTGGCCTGCCGAAGTCGATATCGAAGTTTGCGGGGAGGACGCGTTCGGCATGGACCGCCGCGGCTGGCAGGCTGATGCGTTTAGTCGCTTCATCGTGTCAACCAGCACTGGTGCAGCGGTGCGCGAAGTTGCGTTTTCCGATGTGCTGCGATATCTCAGCGAACGTTACTGGGTCGAGGCGGGCCAGAAAAGTGCGGCAAGAATCGCGGTCTTTTATTATCTGCAAGGCTTGGCCGAGCGTGGTGCTCTGTTGCCCTTTATCGAGGATATGGAGGAGCCGACTTATCTCGTGACGGGCATCAAGGCGTCTGTTGCCGCCGACGACCTTACGTGGGTGACGAATGCCACGCTGTCGGCGAGCCAGTTACGCGTGCTGTCTGTACAAGCGGGGCTTAAGGTTCCAATCGAACTTGCCCAGGAACTTCTCGAATCGTTCGATGACTGTCATCCGGCCTTTCCGGTTGGCGAGTATGCTTCGATGCTCGCCCGGAAACTGCATGCGCCTCCACGAAGCGTGCTCGCGTTCTTGAGGGACGCCGGTCTCGTAGTTGAAGGCCCGCTAAGGTCGGTTTCTGCGGCGCAGGAGACCTTGTTTTGACACTATCCATCGAACGAATTGGGGAGCCGGCGATGGCTATCCTGTAGCAGATTCAGCCGCGTCATGAAGTTGCCGACGAGGTCGAATCGATAATCGCGAAGCGCGCACGGGCGCTACTTGATGACATCAGTTTTGCTTCATTGAGCGCGCATACGCTCACGGCAAATGTCGGCCCTGGATTGTTGTCAAACGAACTAAGGTTGGTACGATTTAGTGGGACTGTTAAAAAGCGTGAGGTTTTCGACTGCGCTAGCATCGAACCTCGCCAGTGCCTACGTCGAGGTCGCGATGAAAATCGTCGTTCGCGTCGAACTGACTACCGATTGGGGTGATGTAAATGCGATCGAGGTGGGCCGCATCGAGCGGCCAAGCCAAACGCTCGATACCGAATCTGTAGGACTGTCATGGGCGGACGGAAAGCAATTGCTGCATAACTTGCAACAGGCGGTGATCCCAGCCCGGGCGGACGAGATCTGCGCCTTACGGTGCATCTGTCGACGATGTCTTTGGCCATTCCCTTTGTCGCGCAGCAGCTCGCCGTAGGTGCCAGGAATGGCTCTGTGCAAATAGCGCGGGGGCGAATCGGTTAAGGTGTCGGTCTGAACGAATTGAGAACCGCCGATGTGCAAGCTGAAGAGTCTGGAGGAACTGTTCGCGGGCCGTCATTTTGACCGCGATGTGATCATTCTGTGTGTTCGCTGGTACCTGCGCTACAAGCTTAGCCTGCGCGATCTGTTCGAAATGATGGCGAAACGGGGTCTGTCGTTGGCGCGCACGACGATCCTTCGCTGGGTGCGTCGCTTTGCGCCGGAATTCGTCAAACAGTGGAACCGCTTTTGCAGGTCCACCGGCCAGTCGTGGCGTGTCGACGAGACTTACCTCAGCTGCGCGGCAAGTGGGTCTATCTTTATCGGGCGGTGGATCGGGCTGGTCAGACGGTCGACTTCATGCTCAGCGCCAGGCGCGACGTGAAGGCGGCAAAGGCGTTTTTCAGGAAGGCAATCAAACATCAAGGCCAGCCACCGAAGACCATCACGCTTGATGGCTACGCCGCCTCGCACCGCGCCGTGCGCGTGATGAAGGCCTGAGGTTGACCCGGTTAGACGGATAGATTTGCAGTTGAGTTTAATGCGGTGTGGCACCTCCCGACAAGGTTGAATCGCGGGTTGTCCACGGCCGGGCGGTTTTCGAACTCGAGCGGCGAACAGTAGCCGATGCTGCTGTGCAGGCCGCGTATGTTGTACCAGCTCTCCAGAAACGAGAACAGACGCCGCCGTGCCTGTTCGTGGGTCGCGAAATGTTCGCGACAGAGCAGTTCTGCTTCGAGTGTGCCGAAGAACGACTCGCACATGGCGTTGTCATAGGCATCGCCGGCCGTGCCCATCGACGGCTGTACGCCTGCTTCGCGGCAGCGCCGTCCAAAGGCAATGGACGTGTATTGCTTAGGTTCAAGGAGTCGTTGCAACACCACAATTCATGCTGCGAATAGTAACTCTTCAAGCGCTTCCGTTGGTGTCTTCCACCCGAGGGTTTTGCGGGGTCTGCAATTAAGCGCATTCGCGACCGCATCAAGTTCACGCTCGGAGTATCTGCTCATGTCAGTGCCTTTAGGAAAGTACTGGCGTAGCAGACCGTTGGTGTTTTCATCAGTCCCACGCTGCCACGGACTTTGTGGGTCGCAGAAATAGATTGCCAGTCCTGTATCGATCTGTAGCTGCGCGTGTTGCGCCATCTCTGCACCCTGGTCCCACGTCAGCGATTTGCGCAAATGTTCGGGCAACTGGATGATCTTCGCAGCTATGGCATTGCGTACAGCCTCGGCGCCGTGACCGGACAACGCGGGCCCGTTCTTTACCCGAGCGCCAGGACCGTGGCCCGGCATCGGCGGGAGATGTAGCAGCATTGTGAACCGCGTTGTTCGTTCAACCAGGGTACCGATCGCAGTGCTGTTAAGGCCAATTATCAGATCGCCCTCCCAATGACCGGGCACGGCGCGATCGGCAACCTCGGCCGGGCGCTCACTGATCATCACCTCGGGGGTGATAAAGCCTTTACCTCGTTGTCGCGTTCTGGCGCGTGGCACACGGAGCGCCCGGCCGGTGCGCAAACACGCAGACAGTTCGCGTCGCAAAGCGCCGCGCCCCTGAATGTAAAGCGCCTGATAGATGGCTTCGTAGGAAATCCGCATAGACTCATCATCAGGAAAGTCCACCCACAATCGGCGACTGATTTGTTCTGGACTCCAGCAAGTGCCCCAGCGCCGGTCTGCCCGACGGCCATGCCGCCGCCCCTTCCACGGTACGTTGGGCCCCGGAATCGGCCTGCCTCGCGGTGCGCGCGTCAGTTCTCGACCCTACCTGGGAGGGCCTGCGGGTGCGATTCCCGTGGGCTACTCACCTAGACATAATTAAGTGATCAATCTTCGTGAACTTTTTAGTTCAAATCGTCCGCTGTCGGTAGCCGCTCGCTTGTCTGTTGGTTTCGCACTTGACCTCTGGGTTCACCGACCGGCGCGCTGCATCGCCCGCGATGCGCAACTGGACGAAGCCGCGTGCGGCGAATTCAGGGCGACGGACAAACGTTGTGAACTGCAGCGTATCTGGCAGTGGGCAAATCGACCATCCTGTTGACAAATCACGAGTAGCCGCGTTTTCAGACAAGCACTTTGCATAAAACCGAATTTGGTCTATATTCGGTCTAAGCGAAGCAACGAACGGAGGGTCACACATGCGTCTGTCAGACCACGTAAAGCCAATCAGCTACCTGAAAAGCGATGCAGCGCAGATTGTCAAGGATCTGACGGCTTCCGGCGAGCCTCTGCTCATCACGCAGAACGGTGAAGCCAGGCTCGTCGTTCAGGATGTGCAAAGCTATGAGGACACACAGCAAACGCTGGCGTTGCTCAAGATTCTGGCCTTGGGTCAGAAAGACATCGAACAGGGGAAATTCAAGAACGCGGATGCGTTTCTCGCGGAGCTCGACGACCTTGACCGGAAGGAACAGATCGGCTGATGGCGCAGACGACGTTTAAACTCCTCATACTTGAAGAGGCGCAGGAGGATATGAAGGATCTCCGCCGGTACATTCTCAGGAGCTTCGGTGCCGAGACGTGGAACCAGACATCGTCGCAGCTTGCGGTTACATTTCAAAACATCAAGCAAATCCCGCAGAGCGGTTACGTTCCAACGGAGCTTTCAGATTTTGGCGGTCTGAACTTTCGCGAAGCGTTGAGCGGTCAGAACCGGGTTATCTATGAGGTGCGCGGCGACACGATTTATATTCACGTCGTCACCGATACGCGCCGCGATTTACGCACGCTTCTTCAGAAGCGGCTACTGCGTTCGCGCTGATTTGACCGTGTTTCCGAGGTGCCATGCCGGGGTGCTCGCCCGGGATCGGCACACGGCGTCTCCCGAGAAGGCTCACCGTCATGAAGAATGTCGACTTTCAATATGAGACTACCGTCAATTCCGGCTGAGCACGCTATAGAACAAAAAGCCACTTGGCAACCAGGGCCAAAGGCGCTGGATATCCAAGCAAATGCGCTATGGATAAGCGACCACGGACGGCGGCCGCGCGCCAGATCGTTACGTCGTTGGCGATCGATGGGCTAGTGACTTCTGATAGATTTATCGCGGCGCGGCGCAGCACAAATACAAAGACCGCGAATGATATCGTCGAGGTGTGTCATGGAAGTTCTTGATCGCGCGCCCGCCGTTCGCCGGACGGACGCACCGTGGTTTCGTGCTGCCGGCCCGCGGCCGCGACGTCGGGAGGCATTCATTCCAATTCACGTGTCAATGGGATCGGTTTTCTGCTTCTCGAGTCAGGCGCCGCTTGATGACAATCCGGTCCGCTTCAGCGCGGACCACGAGCGCGATATTGTTGCTGTG
This sequence comes from Paraburkholderia aromaticivorans, assembly GCF_012689525.1. Taxonomy (NCBI): domain Bacteria; kingdom Pseudomonadati; phylum Pseudomonadota; class Betaproteobacteria; order Burkholderiales; family Burkholderiaceae; genus Paraburkholderia; species Paraburkholderia aromaticivorans. The sequence continues at coordinate 1,394,258 of NZ_CP051514.1, read as the reverse complement.
CAGGATTGATTCCACTCAATTTATCCACGCGGGCCTCGTGGGCATTAAGTCAGTATCGGAAACTCTCGCTCTACGCCTGCAGTGCTACCGCAACGGCGGGAAGCCGGCTATATGATTGCCGGAATCACATTTCTCGCGTCCCGCCCGTGCGCTACGCAAGAAGAAAATATGCCTCAGTTCGCCTTTCAATTATCCAGATAGCGCCTATATTTCTAGGAATATCCCTGATATAAAAGGCCTTGCCATGAACTCCCTTCCGCGTGTAGCGCTCGGCGTCCTTGCCGCGGCGTGCTGTTTCGCGTCGGCTGCGGCGCAGGCTCAACCGTACGATACGTCGGTGCCGCTGACGCGGGCTCAGGTGCGCGCCGACCTGATCGAATGGCTACAGGCGGGCTACGATCCGCTCGACTGGATCAACTACCCGGAAAACGCGCAACGCGCGGGCGCCATCGTGGCGCAGCGGCGTGCGGCGGCCGGCGCTCCCACAGATCAGATGACCCAGTAGTAACGAACCGCAACACCGCATTCATCCGGCATCGGGCGCTGCAAGGGCCGACGCCTGTGACAGATCGTGTCCATCCCGATGGGCTTTGTGGTTGTGTTACGGTAAAGAAGATGGGACGGGCAAACACGCAAAATGACTAAGAGTAATATTTTGGGCTCTGTTGCAGTAAGGAAAACCGATCGAACAACGGCGATATGCGTAGGACAGCTTATGAAACAAACGAGTAAAATTGCTGGGCGACAGACAGCGCAGTCTTGCCCGAATCTTTCAACTGTCCTTTCTTGATCATGCGCATCAATTCGATGCCACTTAGAATGGTTCTGTCGCAATAACGATGTCACGGTAACGTTCGGGTTGCACTAACGTTGCTTCGGCCCACGATGAAGAAGACTGCGACACCACGAACGGCCCTTGCTGCAGGCGAGCTTTCGAACAATGTCTGACGATCGAAATCGGCAGACGGTACCACAAAAAAGCCCCCATCGCGGCCTGTCTGAACTTCCTCCGGCCGAGAAGTGGCGCGAACTTTCCAGGTCAGCCGAGTCCCGATATTTGCCGAGTGCACCGGATGCAGAACTGCAGTTTTTGATAAGGTTCCTGCCAGCCGAGCCACGAACAATACAGGCGGACGGCCTCAACTTATTTCGGATCCGGTACTGGCATCCGTTGTTCGCCGCGTGGCGGGAGCCACGCCGAGCTGTGACTGTTCGTTACCATCCCGAAGACCCGTCGCGGGTATTCGTAAGTGCGGGAAAGAAGAGCTACATAGAGGTACGTCACGCGGACTTGCGACGGCGTCCCATCTCGCTCTTTGAACAGCGGGCAGCCTTAAAATCGATCAGGGCGAGAGGACAGCGAACGATCTCCGAAAGGGAAATTTTTGAGACGGTCATGCAGCAGCGAGGCGGGATCGTGAATGCGACGCGACTATAGGGTCGGTAGCGGCCCTGACTGCGGCTCGGCGTGAGCAGGCCACGCTCCTCGTAATACTTGAGAGTCCGGGTGTCACGTCGAGCCGTTTGGCGGCATTACGAACCGTGATGAGGGGGTAGTTTCGGTTGGCATGGACAGGCGAACATCCGGAACCAATTGCCCATTATACTTAATCCTGTACGTTCACGGCCACGTTTGAAGGCAGCACTCCGGATCCAGGGACGCGGCAAAGGCAGGCGCGGAATTCGCCAGTTTGGCGATTATATTAGGTCCGAATTCGGCGATCAGACGAGTGCTAAAGCGGCTGCACTATCCGTTGGACGTGATGTTGCTATGCGTGCGCTGGTACGTCTCTTACCCTCTTAGCCGGCGCAATCTGGAAGAGATGATATGCGAGCGGGGTTTGTCCGTCGATCATTCGACGGTTCATCAATGGGCACTGAAACTGGTGCCCATACTGGAAAAGTGCTTTTGGCGGAAACGAACGCGGCAAATAAGGACTGCTTCTAGTTACAGGAGTCTCTGTCCGGAACGCATTACTGTAACGCGACAAAACCTGCCGATCCGATACAAGCGAACCATTCTGCTTATAGGTGATTCTTGTCAATTGATTCGTTTCGGCAGTGCTGCAATGAGCCCACCACCGATCGCCACGGCAGCCAGAAAATAGAACCCGTCCAGTATCGCAAGGAAGTTCGCCTGCTGCAGCACCACGCGATCGATCAAGGCAATAGCGATCGCGTGAGACTGGGACGTACCCCTGCTCGCGACAGCGGCGAGGGCCTCCAGCTTGTCCATTGTTTGCGAGAGGGCGGGGTTGAATGAATTGACAGATTCCGCCAAGCGTGTGTAATGGAGTGCTTCGCGATGCCGCTCAATGACGATCAGGGAACTGGTTGCGAAGGATACGACGAGCTGACGCACGATATTTTTCAGCCTGTAGGTGTGGGCGAACTCGTCAATCGAAAAGAGTCGGAACTTCAGGTCGGCAACCGGCACCGCGATGAACATGACAAGCGCACCTGCAGAACGAGGGGAACGAGGAGTGCTGGCTGGCTCGCGTCTGGTGGCATGCGCGTCATGATCCAGGCTGCGGCCGCCGCGATACCGAATCCCGGAACGATAAGCCATTTCTTGTGCACCACGCGCGACGAGTAGCGGAAATAGGCAGACAGCATTAGCACGGAGAAAAGTGATGTGACTCCTACAAACCAGCCTGCGTTTTCAACGGGTATGACAGACCGTGCTCGAGAAAACGCAAGGTCAGGTAACCAAAGCCGGTCGTCAAAAAATAATAAAACCGTACAGTGCCAATCCCACCAGAAACATTCTTTCCCGCAGGCCTTGGAGCTGCATGAGGGGGCGTGGGTGATGCCACTGTGATACACAAAATAGCCCAGCCCGGCGAGGCTCGTCAGCAGGAGCCCGCCAAGGACGGCCGACGAACTGAAGAGTTGGAAATGCAACTGCTGCAGGACGATCTGCTGTGCACCCTGTGAAACGGCAAAATCCAGATATGCCAAAAGTTGGAATTGGGGTCGATGCCGGTCTCGGCACGAACCTCGGCCTTTCCGAAGTCAGGCACTGCATACAGGACAAAACCGGCAAGCAATAGGGCTGGTGGTGCCGTGCAGACAAACAGCGCCTGCCATTCGAAGTGTGACAGCAGCACGCCTCCGACTATTTGGCGCCAGCGAATTGGCCATAACAATGGCTTTGAGAAAGAGACGTCGGCCGCTGGGGAGTTTGTTCCGGCAGAAAGCCGCCGTCCTGAAGCAGGATGCGGCAGGTTCCCATCATGGGGCCGACAGGATAGCCCTGTGCGGCGCGCGTCAGCATCAGTCGAAACGACGTTTGTGCCAAGGCAGACAGACTAGCCGCCGCAGCATAAAGGATCATGCATGCGGCAATATAACGCCTGTTTCCCAGCCGCTCCGCCCACCATTGCTGTTGCAGTATTCCGAGCACAGCACCGATCGCGTACGAACTGGAGGACCAGACGAGTTCATCCGGCGAAGCGTTGATTCCCCCGGCGATAAAGCTGGCAAAGTAGGAGAATAGCATTGTCGAAATAGTCGAGGGCGGTCACAAGTGACAGCGCCCATGCATAGGACGCCGGCCTGAGCGGCCGCACGGCTGTATTTGTCGACGGTCGTGCCGGAACTGGTGCGTTCATTATTGCCGCACCTGTTTTATCGGTCCGCCTTCCGGCATCGTCTGATCAGTGTCTGCGAAGCTCCCGCTGGTCGATTTTCCACTTGCTGCGAGCAATTTGGTCACGTCACTGCCAGCAAGCCTCGCTTCAACGTAGTCCAGATCGAAGCACAAGTCCTTGCGCAACTCTCGGACTTCGGCCAGTCCGCGCCGGACTGCCACAAGCCGGTTATCAATGAGTTCCAGCTGCTTCTGGAGTTCGTTGTGTATTTCCCGGAAGGTCGAATCCTCAGCCCATGCGATGCTTGCGTGACTGGCGCATCAGGTGGCTGTGAGTCTCTTCAAGGTAGATGCGCATGGTCGCGGCAGCGCCATCTGCGTCGCGCATTCGGATCTGCTCGATCAGCTTACGCCGCAAAGGCACAACGGAATCAATCGGCCGAGGGCCCGCAAGCACGATGAGATGACGCAGCACCTCGCTGAGTCCTTCGACGAGCGCGCCAAGGATGTAGTTGCGGGTAGCATCCGCCAAAAGCTTGTTGAATGTGATGGCGGTGAAGGTTCTGTCCTCAAATCGTCCAGCTTCGGTCAGGATTTCAGTCGTCTCCAGGTTAGCTTCCATCGCGCGGATGTCCGCTGCCGTGGCCCTTTCGCTTGCAAGGCGAACCACCATGTCCATGACCATAAAACGTGCTTCCATAAGCATCGGCAGTGAAGCACGGCCAAGGTCTATCATGTCGCGAATCTGTTGCGTGACCAGCTTTGCACTCGACTCGTTGACGAAGGCACCTCCGTGTCGTCCCTTTTTAAGAATGATGAGGCCGGCGACTTCGAGATTGCGCATGCCTTCGCGAACAGCCATCCGGCTGACCGCGAATTGCTCGGACAGCTCGCGCTCGGTGGGCAGGCGTGCGCCAGGCGGCAGCATGCCCGCCGCAATCTGCTCGCGGATACGCGCGCCGATTTCCTCGGAGATCCGGCGCGTTGTAATCGGACCGAATGGCGTGACCGTTTCGGCTGAAACGGTGGTTTCATCGTTGCCCGATCGGGATTGGCGCCCCGTGGCCGAGCTTGGCCGACTCTCGGAGGCTTCAGTTTTGGGACGGGCATTCCGTCGCGCGATTCGAGGTGTGTTCATGTCGTTCACTGTCGGTCGATCGAACCTGAAATACTAACGCATACGGCCCCGTACCATGCCGACCGGGGCGATACGCCAGGCAGAGTTGCACGTTATCGCCAAGGCGCAGCGACCATGTGCGGGCAAAATCTTGTAATGGACCGTCCATTAGCTTATTATAGGCCAAGTGGCCGGCACTGTCGAATCGTCACTGGACAGCCGCGCGGCGGTTGCATGTCTGACAGGGATTTTCTGTGCTCGCGAATGGACGCGAAACCTGATTGGCCGAAGAACCCCAAAGGCGCCGGTATTCGGCGTCACCGGTAATGGTCTCGTGCCCGATCTTTTCTCGTCCTTCCCGGAGCCGTCGCTGCAGTCCGTCCGAACTTGCAGCCGGCCGCGCAAATGTGTCAGAGGCAAAAGCAGAGGCCATACAGGTCGAGTTTGGAGAAATCGGTGGGGACACGGGAAAGGTCATTGCGCGCCCTGGTCGAAAAGTGGCTCGGACCGGATTCGGCGAGTAAAGCTCTCATAAGGCGGTTCAACCATCCCCGGGAGAGAGCGTGACGCTTCGTGCACGTGAAAACCTCCCATCCGTCTGGCGAGCTCGAGATTGTGTTCTTCCGGCACCAGGACGGTTCGTGGTTTGCGTTTCCGGCTGATAACAATCGCCCGACGATGAGCGTTGGTCAACCCGTGATCACGGGCGACGAGCTGAGGTTCGAAGGTGAAGAAGGCGCACAGACCAATCGTGTTTAGCCGGTTTTGACAAGAGTGGAGACGTTATTCTGTGTGCATTTCAACAGTCCTTGATGATGATTTCGCCGTCGAACGGGAGGCAATGGAATATGACGTGGTGATCGTCGTTGGCGGCCCTGCCGGCCTGTCGGCGGCCATTCGTCTGAAGCAGCGCGTGGCGGAAGAAGGCGTCGAAATCGGCGTCTGCGTGCTCGAAAAAGGCTCGGAAATTGGGGCGCATATCCTCTCGGGCGCGGTGATGGACCCGCGCGCGCTGAATGAACTGGTCCCGGGCTGGAAGGAAAAAAGCGCGCCGCTGGACGTCGAGGTGACGGAAGACCGCTTCCTGTTCCTCTCCGAGACGGGCGCGAAGGCCGCGCCGAACTGGGCGCTGCCGGAGAACTTCAAAAATCACGGCAACTACGTGATCAGTCTCGCGGACGTCACGCGCTGGCTGGGGCAGCAGGCCGAAGCGCTGGGCGTGGAGATTTTTCCAGGCTTTCCGGCCGCGGAAGTGCTGTACAACGATGACGGTTCCGTGAAGGGCGTCGCGACGGGCAACCTCGGCATCGGCAAGGACGGCGAGCCCACCGAGAACTTCCAGCCCGGCATGGAACTAGACGCGAAGTACAGGCTCTTCTGCGAGGGCGCGCGCGGGCATCTCGGACGGCAGCTGTCCGAGCGGTACAGGCTGCGCGACGGCGCCGATCCGCAGGTGTATGGCATCGGCATCAAGGAGCTGTGGGAAATCGATCCGTCAAAGCACAAGCTGGGTCTCGTGATCCACACTGCAGGCTGGCCGCTCGATACACAGACCTATGGCGGCTCGTTCCTCTATCACATCGACAACAACCAGGTGATGGTCGGCTTTGTGGTCGGACTCGGCTACTCGAATCCGTATCTGTCACCATTCGAGGAATTCCAGCGCTACAAGACGCACCCGGAGATCCGCAAGTTCCTCGAAGGCGGCCAACGCCTGTCGTATGGCGCACGTGCGATCACGGCCGGCGGCCTGATGTCGCTGCCGAAGCTCGTATTCCCGGGCGGCGCACTCGTGGGCGATGACGCGGGCTTCCTGAATGCGTCGCGGATCAAAGGTTCGCATGCGGCGATCAAGACGGGCATGCTCGCCGCCGATGCGGCCTTCGATGCGGTTCAGGCCGGTCGCCAGTCGGATGAACTCGCCGCGTATCCCGAATCGTTCAGGACCTCATGGCTGCACACGGAGTTGCACAAGGCACGCAACTTCAAGCAGTGGATGAGCAAGGGTCTGTACCTGGGCACCCTGATGGTCGGTATCGAGCAGAAGGTGTTCGGTGGCAACGTGCCGTGGACACTGCATCACCAGCGCTGGGACCATGAGATGCTCAAACCGGCCTCGCAATTCAAGCCGATCGTGTATCCGAAGCCCGATGGCAAGCTGACCTTCGACCGTCTCTCATCGGTGTTCATCTCGAACACGAACCATGAAGAGAACCAGCCTGCGCACCTGACGCTCCGGGACCCAGGTGTTCCCATCACCGTCAACCTAAGGACATACGCAGGCCCGGAAGCACGCTTCTGCCCGGCGGGCGTCTATGAATTCGTCAAGGACGACCAGGACGAAGACCGTCTGCAGATCAACGCGCAAAACTGTGTGCACTGCAAGACCTGCGACATCAAGGACCCGACCCAGAACATCGTGTGGGTCACGCCCGAAGGCGGGGGTGGTCCGAACTATCCGAACATGTAATCCATGCGATTCTTAACTCATGATGTGCGCGCGGCCTTCGCCGATCATGTCCCGGATCTGCAGGGTGTGATGACTGCGTCCGCCAATGAAATGGCACTTCCATTGTATTGTTATCGTGCGAGGAGCCTCCGCTGCTCAAACCGGCACAACGGCGACAGGAATCGCGTGCTTTTTTACCGCCGCGTGACCTGGTACGTTGCACGGCGCCATGAGCAGCACGCGGGCTTGACGGGCATAACGTAATGAACGCAGCCACGAACACTGCAACTGACGAAACTGTGCTGGAGCGCTTGCTTCAATTGCGTCACAGCTGCCGCGCTTTCCTGTCCGATGCAGTGGACAGGACGATCATCGAGCGGATTCTCGTAACGGCGCAGCGCGTGCCTTCGTGGTGTAACGCGCAGCCATGGAAACTGATCATCACAAGCGGCGATGCGACAGAAGATTTTCGCCGTGAGCTGCTAGAACACACCGCCGTATCGAAGCCTGACCCGGATATTGCCTTTCCCCGCGAATATCGGGGCGCCTATCTCGAACGCCGGCGAGCGTGCGGTTTGCAGCTATACGATACGGTCGGCATCACGCGCGGCGATCGTGAGGCATCGGGCAGACAGGCTCGGGAGAATTTCCGCTTCTTCGGTGCACCGCACGTCGCAATCGTCACGGCCGATTCGGGGCTGGGCACGTATGGCGCGATTGATTGCGGCGCATACGTGACGACGTTTCTACTCGCTGCCGCGTCGCACGGCGTCGCGTGCATCGCGCAGGCGGCGCTTGCGTCTCATTCGCCTTTCGTGCGCGAGCATTTCGACATCCCCGAAGACCGGGTCATCGTGTGCGGTATTTCGTTCGGTTACGAAGACCACGGACATCCGGCAAACCGGTTTCGTACGATGCGCGCAGCGCTCAATGAGGTCGTCGACTGGCGCAGCTAGTCATCCTCACTTTTCAGATGGAGAGTTCATTTCATGAAGCAAGGTCCGTTGGCGGGACTGAAGGTACTCGAATTGGGCGCGATCGGCCCGGTACCCTTTTGCGCAATGATGCTTGCGGACATGGGAGCCGACGTTGTCCATCTCGCGCGGCCACGCATGCAGCCTGATCCGGACGACATCCTGTTGCGTGGGCGACGGATCGTTCCGCTGGATCTGAAAACGTCACGGGATCGCGCGACTGCGCTCGAACTGGTTGCGCGTGCGGACATCCTGCTGGAGGGCAACCGGCCGGGCGTCATGGAAAAGCTCGGCCTCGGCCCGGATGTCTGTCTCGAACGCAATCCGCGCCTCGTCTACGGACGCATGACGGGCTGGGGGCAGCAGGGCCCACTCGCGTTGAAGGCGGGGCACGACATCAACTACATTTCGCTCACCGGCGCGCTCGATGCAATCGGCAGTGCGGGCGGTGCGCCCGTGCCGCCGCTCAATCTGGTGGGCGACTATGGTGGCGGCGCAATGTTCCTGGCGTTCGGCGTGCTGTGCGCGCATCTGGAAGCGCTCAACAGCGACAGGGGGCAGGTGGTCGATGCTGCAATGGTCGATGGATCGGCGATGCTCATGTCACTTTATTGCCGGATGTATGCGCAGGGGCGCTGGACGGATCAGCGTGGCGCGAACATGCTCGATGGCGGCGCGCCGTGGTATACGACGTACCCAACGTCCGATGGCCGTTATATCGCGGTGGGTGCGCTCGAGGAACCTTTCTGGCAAGAGCTGCTTGATCGCCTCGATATCGTCTCCGACGCGTTGCCGCCGAGAACTGATCGCGCCGGCTGGGACACGATCCGCGCCGTTCTCGCGCAGCGCTTCCTTCAGCGCACCCGTGACGAATGGGCGACGCTGTTCGCTGATTCGGATGCGTGCGTGAGCCCGGTGCTGGGCTTGCTGGACGCACCGGCACACGAGCATGTCGCGAGCCGGGGCACCTTCATCGATCTCGGCGGCGTGACGCAGCCCGCACCGGCACCGCGCTTTAGCCGGACGCCGGGCTGCGCGCGGCTTGCCAGATCGGGACCGGATGAGGTGGAGGCGGTTTTCGATTCCTGGGGCGTGCAACGCCCTTCACCGTATGATCGCGGCCATACGGCATAGCCACACGCAACCATTGCCCGCGCGCACGAGGCAGCGAACAGCTTTCGTCGCGCGCGGCATCTATCAATAGGGAGTCAACGAACCATGCCAAAGGGCTACATCATTGCGCGCATTGACGTGACGGATGAGAACGCGTACGCACATTACGCGAAATTGGCAACACCGGTCATCGAGCAATACGGCGGACGCGTGCTCGTGCGTGGCGGCACTTGCCATGTTCTGGAAGGCGAAGGACGGGCGCGGAACGTAGTGATCGAGTTCGATTCGCTGGAGCTGGCCGAACGCTATTACCATTCGCGGGAATATGGAGCCGCACGTGCCGCACGCAGCGGTGCGGCGATCGCCGATTTCATTGCCGTAGAGGGGGCTTAAGCGTTCACATGGCTCTTGGCGTTAACGAGACCAGGAGCCGGATTGCGCGGCCACGCTCACATCGGGCACAGCTCATCGAAAAGCCAGCCGCAGCCGGTCTCGTGCTCAAGCTGCATGAAGCGCGCCGCGTACGCGGCACTCGCTTCTGCCGACATCCGGTGGCCGGCGAGCCGCTGAAATTTCGCTATCACCTCTGCATCGACCAATGGATTCTGCGGTGATCCACGTGGGCTATCGGAGCGCGCGTGATGCACATCCGCGCCGTGCTTCGAAACCGTGACCCGACACTGGTGATAGTGCGTCAGTTCCGGATCCGAGACCACTTCGATATTGGCAATCATTGCGCGCACCTCGGGGCGGCGCAGATGCGCGTCGAAGTCCACGCTATGCTGCGGAACGATCACGTCGGCGCCGCACGCGGCGAGCGCTGTGCAATATTCCAGGTGAAAGCGTGCTTCGTTCGCGGTGCGAGGCAAGTCCCGCTTCGATACCGCCGGGATCACATAAGCCGGCAGTGCCACTTGCAGCGTACTGCCCTCGAGCACATTCGCACCCAGTTGCTGACGCAGGTCGACAACCAGATCGACTGCGGAATGCGTATAGCCGCAGCACGCATGCAACTTTCGACGCGGCTCGGCGAGGAACCAGCGGCTGTCATCCGCGATCACGCGTGGATCGTATTCGCGGCACAGCGTCGCGAACAGACCAATGCGACTCTCCAGCAGGCGGCCGGGTCCCGTCATCCCATGCTTCGCGTAGCCGGCTGCGCGCAGGCCGGTCGCCGCCGGCCATGCGCCAAACAGCATTGGCTTGACCGTGCCGCCCTCACCGAAGATAGTCTCGGCCGGGCACCATGTGGTCAACGCGCCAGCGATTGCGAGCGCTTCGCGGGTCTCATCGCGCGACATTCCGTGTAAGGAGGCCGCGACAGCTGCTGCACCGAACGCGGACACGAGGCCAGGTGTCACCATCGCGACGTCCGTGTAGGGCTTGAGCGCCGGATAGACACTCGCGTAGAGGCGAGACGTGACCTCGATGCCGGCGATAACCGCTTTGGTCAGCGCGGCGCCCGACGCCCCGCATCCCTCAACCAGTGCGAGTGCAGCTGCGACATTGCCGATGCCGGCGTGGCCCCCAATAAGATCGTTCAGCTCGAAGATATCGCCCCAGTAACCATGTACGCGGGCCGCTGCCTCGACTGGCAGGGCCTGCGTGTGACCGATGACGCGTGCGAGCGGTCCGCCGCCGCCAGACGCGCTTTCGGCATCAAGCAACATGGCACCTTCCGGCGTGTCGGCGCCGGCAAGCATGCAGCCGATCGTGTCGAGCACGCACAGCCCGGCCTGTTGCCGCACGATATCTGGCACATGTTCCAGATCGAGCGTCGTCACGAAGCGGGCGAGTGAATCGAGAAGCGATGTGCTATCGGCAGATGACTGGTCGGAAGATGTCTGCATAGGATTTTCCTTAATCAATAAAGCGTTGTTCGCACGCGCATGTTTTTTTGCTGAATCACCACCTGCACGAGGAGCGGTTCATCTATCGCTCAAACGACGGCTGCTAGCGAGGCAGATGGACAGCTCGCGCAGCGAACAGCGGCCCGTCGTCATGCCGCAATGCGATGATTTCGACGGCTTCGTCGAGTGCGAGTGGGGCATCGCCCCAGAGGCTGACCGCGATACGGGGACCCTCGTCGAGGTCGACGATGCCGACGCGATAGGGCGCGTCGGCCCGAAACGCGGCTGGCGCTGCGTGAATGGTTGTCGCCGAGTAAAGTGTGCCGCGTCCCGACAGGTCGGTCCAGCTTACCTGCTGTGACCAGCAATGCGGACAAAACGGCTTGGGCGGAAACGTGTACGCATGACAAACGTCGCAGCGTGTCGTGCGAAACTGGCCGTCGCGCAGCGCGTCCCAGAAGGCGCGCGTGAAAGGCGTTACACGTGGCGGATAGGCACGAGGACCGGCAACGTTGAGAGTTTCGAGCATTAGTGGACCCCCTCCATGATGTGAACGAGCGCTGCGTTGTAGTTACCGAGTTCGGCGCTCGTCATCGCGAGTTCCGCATTAGGAACCTGACGCGCGCCCGCGCGACCCCGCAGTTGGTCGGCGATTTCCACGAAACTGTAGAACGGCGTTACATATGCGGGATGCCCACGCGATTGCAGTCCGCCGGATGTGCAGATCGGAATGCGTCCGCCGAGGCTTGTCACACCTTCGGCCGCGCAACGCGCGCCACGGCCGCGCGGCACGAGACCGAGTGCTTCGCTCGCCAATACCTCGACGATCGTGCACGGCGCATACAGTTCGGCGACGTCGATATCCGCCGGCGTAACGCCAGCCGCCTCGTAGGCGACGCGTCCGGCAGTCTGCGCCGCGATGAAAGCGGTCATATCATTGGGCACTTCGCTGATCTGATGTGCACCTTCATGAAAGAAACCGCGGGAGCGGATCCGCACATAAGGACGCCCGAGCGAGCGTGCGACATCTTCTTCGGCAAGCACGAGGCACACTGCGCCGTCGCTGCGCGGCGGCACTTCATAAAGTCCCAGCGGCTCGACGATCATCGGCTGCGCGAGCACATCGTCCAGCGTGATCGGCTTGCGGAACTGCGCGAGCGGATTAAGCGCCGCGTGCGCGCGGTTCTTGACCGCGACGCTGGCCAGTTCTTCGCGCGACGAGCCGTGCTCGTAGATGTAGCGTGCGGCATCCATCGCATACCACGCGATCGGGGTGATGCCGAACGGCCCCTGAAAATCGACGTCGCCGACTGCGCGCATCGAACTCATCATGTGCTCCGCGGCTGACGTTGCAGTCTCGAAGTTTACGCCGAGCGCGAGCGCCACTTTCGAGCGCCCGAGCAGGATGTCGTTCGCGGCGTTCTCGAACGCGAGGCCTGCTGTCATGCCGTTGCCAAGAATCTCCGCGACGCTGCCAGTGCATGGCAGCCGCAGATGATGTGCCATGAATGTCGCGAAGTACTTCTGCAACGTATAAGGCCTGCATTGCGCCAGTGAAAGTGTGCCGATATCCGCCTTCTCCACGCCTGCGTCCTTGACCGCATCGAGCACGAGCCTGACGAGCACCTCATGTTCGAGCGTCTGTTCCGCAGCGCCCGGTGGCGACTGCCATTTGCCGACGGGCAATGCCGCAGTACCTACGATCGTCACTGTCCTACCCATACTGTCCAGCCTCCTCGTGCGCCGAAATACGGACCGTGCGGCCCGCGAAAGCCACCGCGTCTGCGGCAACGATTAACTAAAATATCAACGATCTAATGGACGGTCCATTGGGGTAATTGCCCGGTGGACGAGCCGTGCGAACGTGATGCTTAATTGAGTCAATGGACGGTCCAATAGATTTGGCTGAAATACGAAGCAAAGGAGAGTGACGGATGCATAACGAAAGAGCCGTGTACCGGATGAACGATCTTCGCCGGCTGATCGATCCACGAACGATTGCTGTCGTCGGCGCGTCGGAAACGCCGGGTTCATTCGGTCAGCGCACGCTCGCGAATCTGGCTGCCTTCGGTGGGAAGGTGTTCGGGGTCAATCCCAAGTACCGCGAGACCGTTGGCTTCCCATGCGTGCCGACGCTGGCTGATCTGCCCGAGTCGCCGGACTGTGTTGTGATGTGCGTGTCGCAGTCGCTCGTCGAACCGACGCTCGAGGAAGCGATTGCGATCGGCGCGGGCGGCGCGATTGTCTACGCGTCGGGGTATGCCGAGACCGGACGTCCCGATCGCGTCGCGGCGCAGGAGCGTCTCGTCGACATCGCGCGCCGCGGCGGCATCCGGATCGCAGGGCCCAACTGCGTTGGCCTCGCGAACGTGCGTTCCGGTGCGGCCATGAACTTCATGTCGGACTGCGGCAAGATGATGAAGGGACACGCGGGCCGCGTTGCCATCGTGTCGCAGAGCGGTGCGCTTGGGTACACGGTGTTGCAGGGGATGGCGCGGGGCGTGGGAATGAGCCACTACCTCGCGGCAGGCAATTCGTCCGATGTGGACGTCGCCGACTTCGTCGCAGCGCTCGCCGACGATCCGGAGGTCGGCGCGATCGTCTGCCTGTTCGAAGGCGTGAAGAGTGGAGCGCGTTTTCTGGAAGCGGCACGGCTTGCCGATGCGGCCGGCAAGCCGCTGATCGTCTACAAGGCTGGCAACACGGCCACGAGCGGCAAGGCCGCTCTGTCGCACACGGGCACGCTGGTCGGCTCCGTCGCCGCCTACCGCGCTGCTCTGGAAGAGGTGGGAGCCATCCAGACCGACGACCTCGAGGCCGTACTCGAACTGGCGAACTTCTTCGCGCGCAATGGAGCGCCGCGCAATGGCCGCGGCGTCGGCATCATGGCGACTTCCGGCGGCGCTGGTGTCATCAATGCGGACAAAGCCGAGCAAAAAGGGCTTGAGCTCCCGGCGCTCTCGCCGGCGACGCGCGAAGCACTCGTGTCCGTTGTGCCCGATTTTGGCTCGATTGCGAATCCGGCCGATCTGACCGCCGAAGTGCTCAAGACGTCGTCGACCTTTTCGCACTGCCTGAATGCGTTTGTCGATGATCCCGCATTCAGCGCGGTTGTCGTGCCGCTTGTGTTCGCACACGATGCAGCGACGGGTGCGCGCGCGCCGATCATCTGCGAGTCCGCTGCCCGGAAAAAGAGCGCAATCGCGGCCGTCTGGATGAACGACTGGCTCGAAGGGCCAGGAAGCGCGGTACTGGACGCCGACCCGAATGTGACGCTGTTCCGTTCCGCCGATCGCTGCTTCTCCGCAATACGCGCATGGTGCGACTGGCACGCGCGCCGTGCGTCGCGTTCGGATGCGGCACCGAGACGGTCGGCCGCCGACGCGCGCGATAACGCGCAGGCGATAGTGACGGCAGCGCACGAACGGGGCAAGGTGTTGAGCGAACAGGACTCGAAAAGGGTGCTTGCCGCGTACGGGATCAAGGTGCCGCGCGAAAGCGTCGCCTCAACGCCGGACGAAGCCGTGCAGGCAGCACAAGCTCTGCGTTTCCCACTCGTCGTCAAGATCGCCTCCCCCGATATTCCGCACAAAACCGAGGTATCCGGCATTCGTCTGAACCTGAAAGACACGCAGGCGGTGCGGGACGCTGCGCGCGATGTGCTGGCCTCTGCCGCGAAACATAAGCCGCAGGCGCGGGTCGATGGCGTGAGCGTCCAGGAAATGGCGCCGCCTGGTGTGGAGCTCGTGCTTGGCATCCAGCGCGACGCGCAATTCGGCACGCTGGTCGTCGTGGGTCTCGGGGGCGTGCTGGTTGAACTGCTTGGCGACGTGTCGATTGCGCTCGCACCGGTGACGCCGGACAAAGCGGCCGCGATGCTGTCGTCGCTGAAGGGCTACCGGCTGCTGACCGGCTACCGCGGACAGCCTCGCCTCGACATCGACAGCGCGATCGACGCAATCTGCCGCTTCTCCGAGTTCGCCGCCGACATGGGCGACGCGCTTGCCGAGGCGGACGTGAACCCGGTCATCGTAGGACAGGACGGCGTCGTGGCTGCCGACGCGCTGCTTGTCCTCTCATAAGAGGGGGTCCATTCAATGACTGGCAAATGTATCGAGGAGTTCGCCGAGGGCCAGGTCGATCTGAGCCCCGGACGCACGATCACCGAAACCGACGTGGTCACGTTTTCGTGGGTGTCAGGTGACGTCAATCCGATGCACACCGATGCGGAATACAGCGCAAAGTCCGCCCTTGGTCAGCGCATTGCGCACGGGGCACTCGGGCTGTCCGTGGTCACGGGGATGAGCGCACAGATGGGCCATCTGATCGGAACCGCTATCGCCGCGTTGGGCGTCGACGAATGGCGTTTCCTCGCCCCGATATTCCTCGGCGACACAGTGCATCTGCGCACGACCGTCATGTCGGCGCGAGCAACGTCGAAGCCCGATCGTGGCGTTCTCAAACGCCGCATGGAACTGATCAACCAGCGGGGTGAAATCGTGCAGACAGGGGTGATGACCACGATGGTACTGACGCGTTCGGGTCTGGACGCCCTCAGCGCCCGCCGCAATACAACCAGAATCGCAGAGGAACAGAAATGACCTTGATGAACACGTTTGGCCTGAATGAAGAACAGAAAATGATGCGTGAGAGCATTCTCACGCTGCTTGAGCGCCACTTGCCGTGGGATCGCGTGCGCAAGATGGACGAGACGAAGGAGTACCCGCACGAGGCGCATGCGGCGCTCGCCGAAGCGGGCTTTCTGAGCCTCTTCTATCCTGAGGAACTCGGCGGCAGTGGCGGCAGCTACAAGGACATTACGGTTCTGCTGGAGACGCTTGGCTACTACTACACGGGAATCGCGCAGGGCATCACGACGACCGCCATCTACGCGGGCATGCACGTGGCAAAGTTCGGCTCGGATGCGTTGAAGCAGGAAATCGTGCCGAAGATCATTTCAGGCAAGGCAAAGCTGTCGCTTGCGATGTCCGAACCGGGTACCGGCTCAGACGTCGCGGGCATCCGGACCACGGCCGTGCGCGACGGCGACGAGTATGTGCTGAACGGCAGCAAGGTCTGGATCACCTGCGCGCACGTCGCGGACTATATCGTCGTGATCGCAAAGACCGATCGCAATGCGCCTCGACATCAAGGCATCAGCACGATCCTCGTCGACGCGAAGGCGCCTGGCGTCACGATTCGTCCGCTGAACATGCTCGGCCGCCGCACGACGCATGCGAATGAGGTGTTCTTCGACAACGTGCGTGTGCCCGCATCGAACCTCTTCGGCGGCGAGGGGCAGGCGTGGAAAAACATCATGAAGTGTCTCGGCCTCGAGCGGATGGCGCTGGCCGCGATTTCCGCAGGCCACTGCTTCCGGATCACCGAGTATGCGCGCGACTATGCGCAGCAGCGCATCCAGTTCGACCAACCGATCTCGAGCTTTCAGGTGATCCAGCACAAGCTGGTCAACATGGCGATCATGGCCGAGACATCGCGTCAGTCGGTGTATCGGGTGGCGGAGCTGCTCGATGGCGGCGACCCGGCCATCAACGAGACGTCGATAGCGAAAATCGTCTGCACCGATAACAACTTCCGCTGCGCGGACGAAGGACTGCAGATTCTCGGCGGGGCAGGCTATTCGATGGAATATGACATGCAGATGTTCTTCCGCGATTCGCGCGTCGGCCCGATCGGCGGGGGCAGCAATGAGATCCAGCGCAACGTGCTCGCGAAGCGCATGGGACTGTGAGTGCGAGCGGCAACCAGGAATGCACGTTATGACTAACACGATGCTCTCACCGGAGCGGACCTGCGATGTGCTCGTCATCGGCTCGGGCGCAGGCGGTCTGTCCACCGCCATCACGGCGCGCAAACAGGGACTCGACGTCGTCGTCATCGAGAAAGAGCCGTGGTTCGGCGGCACCACGGCCTATTCGGGTGGCGTGCTGTGGATTCCCGGCAACCGGCACGCCGCGGCGAATCACGTCGAGGACACGACCGGGGCCGCGCGTCGCTACATGCGCAATGAAACCGGTGCGTTTTATGACGAGGTGGCGGTCGACGCATTTCTGCGCGTCGGTCCGGAAATGCTCGATTTCTTCGAGCGCGAAACGGAAGTCAAATTCCTGCCAACGCTGTATCCGGACTATCACCCGGATGTCGATGGCGGCGTCGACATCGGCCGGTCGGTGGTCGCCGCGCCGTACGATGCCCGGCGGCTGGGCGCGGACATCATGCGGCTACGGCCGCCACTGAAGACCATCACGTTCATCGGCATGATGTTCAACTCATCGAACGCCGATCTGAAGCACTTCTTCAACGCGACGAAGTCGCTGAAGTCGGCCTGGTATGTGACGCGACGCCTCGCGAGCCACTTGAAGGATCTCGCGCTATATCGCCGCGGCGTACAGATCACGAGCGGTAACGCACTCGCGGCGCGCCTCGCGAAGTCAGCGCTCGATCTTGACATTCCGATCCTGACGAACACGGCCGCACTGGAGCTTATCGTCAAAGGCACACGCGTATGCGGCGTCGTCGCACGAACCGCGAACGGGACGGTGAACATCGCGGCGCGGCACGCGGTCGTACTGGCATGCGGCGGCTTCTCGCACGATGTCGAGCGTATTCGCAAAGCGTATCCGCACGTTGCGCGCGGAGGTCAGCATGTGTCGCCGGTTCCGGTCGGCAATACGGGCGACGGCGGCCGGCTGGCCGAGCAGGTCGGCGGACGTGTCGACCTCCGGTATCCGCAGCCGGCGGCCTGGATGCCGGTATCGCGCGTGCCGATGAGCGACGGCAAGTTCGGCGTGTTCCCGCATCTCGTCGATCGCTACAAGCCGGGGATTATCGGCGTCACGCGTGGCGGCCGCCGCTTCACAAACGAATCCCATTCGTACCACGACGTCGGCGTCGCGATGATCGAAGCGTGCAAGAGCGAACATGAAACAGCGATGTGGCTCATCTGCAATCGACGAACGATTCGCAAATACGGCCTCGGTTACGCGAAGCCCGCGCCGGTGCCGCTCGGGCCGCTGGTGCGCAACGGCTACCTGGTGAAGGGGCGCACGCTGGCCGAACTGGCGACGCGCGCGGGTATCGACGCGCGTCAGCTCGAAGAGACCGTGCGCCGCTACGATGGAGACGCCGCGCGCGGCGTTGACACAGAGTTCGGGCGCGGTAGCACGTCGTTCAACCGGTACCTTGGCGACCCCGATCACTTGCCGAATCCATGCGTCGCACCGGTCGGTCCTGGTCCGTACTACGCGCTGAAGGTGGAGATGGGCGATCTTGGGACCTTCGATGGCATCGCAACCAATGTCTCCGGTCAGGTGCTGGCGAACGGGCTGACGGTTGAGGGTCTGTACGCAGTCGGCAACGACCGCGCGAGCGTGATGGGCGGCAATTACCCGGGTGCGGGGATCACGCTGGGGCCGATCATGACGTTCGGATTCATTGCGGGGCGGCACATCGCCGAGCAGGCAAGGGCGCCAGCGCGTGAGCCAGACCTGCGAATGGCTTCATAGCTGAACGGGCGGCGTATGCCGCGCCTGATTTTTGTTATCTAGCGTAACTGATTATTAGAGTGGAGGCAGACGAAAATGGAAAGAGGCAATGGCGGCTTGCGGCGCTTTCAGGCGACGCACTGTGCGATCAGCAACGGAGGCGATCGATGAGAGAGCCAATCAACAGGGGGCGCACGGTCGATGTGCAGGAGTTCATCGACGGACAGCGCTTCTCCGTGTTTCACAGTGTGCTGTTCGTGCTGTGTTTTCTGATTGTCGCGCTCGACGGATTCGATACGGGCGCAATGGGATTCATCGCCCCGTCTCTCGTTCAGGACTGGAAGGTGCCGCGCGAATCGCTGGGGCCGGTGTTGAGCGCCGCACTGGTCGGCGCCGGTATCGGCGCGCTTCTGGTGGGCCCGTTCGCCGACAGGATCGGCCGCAAGGCAGTGCTGGTGGCATCGGTATTCTTCTTTGGGGCGTTGAGTTGTGCGACCGCATTATCCAATTCGATGGACGCGCTCACGGCGATGCGGTTTCTCACCGGACTCGGGCTCGGCGCTGCCGTGCCCAACGCCGTTACGTTGATGTCGGAATACGTACCGGCGCGCATCCGGGGCTTCGTCGTCAACGCGATGTTCATGGGGTTTGCGGCCGGAATCGCGCTGGGCGGCGTGCTGTCCGCGTGGCTGATCCCCGTGTTTGGCTGGAAGAGCGTGTTGATGACGGGCGGCGTTGCTCCGCTCGTCCTTGCGGCGATGTTGATTCCGTTCTTGCCGGAATCCGTCAAGTTCATGGTCGCGAACGGGCGATCGCGCGAACGCGTCGCACGAATCCTGCAACGGCTCGCGCCGCAGGCCCGACTCGATGGCTGCACATTCATCTGCGAAGCCAAGGATCCGGCTGATACAACCAGGACGTCACCAGTATTGCAACTGCTGTCGAAGCGCTATCTGCTCGGCACGATGATGCTGTGGCTCAGCTATTTCATGTGCCTGACGGTTTTCTACCTGTTGACCAACTGGCTGCCGACCCTGTTCAAGGCATCGGGCTTCACGCTCCACGGATCCGCGATGGCGTCTTCGCTGTTCCATGTCGGCGGTTGCGTGGGCATTCTGCTCGCCGGCTGGCTGATGGATCGCTTCAGCGCCATTCGCTTAGTCGCGTTCTTCTACGTGCTGACGGCGGCGATTGTCTTCGTGATCGGCCGTAACGTCGCGCACGACGCGTGGCTTACCGCGCTGATCGCGATGACGGGCGTCGCGCTTTCCGGTGCGGCTGCATCGATGGCGCCGCTGGCAGCGGAATTCTATCCGACGACGAGCCGCGTTACAGGCGTCGCGTGGATGTTGGCGATCGGGCGGGTCGGCGCGGTGGTGGGCGCGCTCGGCGGCGCGATCTTAATGGGGTTGAGCTGGCAGTTTGCGTCGATTTTCAGTCTGCTTGCTATGCCGTCGCTGGTTGCTGCGTTTGCGCTCGTGGTAATGGGACGCAGTGCCGCGCATAACGAGCGCACGTCGACGGGCACCGCGCCTGTGGTGGCGACGAGGTCGTAGTGGGGGGCTGCACAGCACGTTGCATTGGCAGGAAGCGTGCTAATGCGCTGTGCACAAGAGCCGGTTGATTGGTTAGAGAGAGATTCGACTATGAAGATTCTAGTTGCAGTGAAGCGGGTGGTCGACTCCAACGTAAAGGTTGGGGCGAGGTCAGACGGTACGGGCATCGACATGGCGAATGTGAAGATGTCGATGAACCCGTTCGACGAGATCGCGGTGGAGGAAGCGGTGCGTCTGAAGGAAGCGGGCGTCGCGACTGAGGTGATTGCAGTGTCGGCGGGTGTCACGCAGTGTCACGAAACGCTGCGCACGGCGCTGGCGATCGGTGCGGACCGTGCAATCCTGATCGAATCGAATGAGGAGCTGCAGCCGCTGGCGGTTGCGAAGCTGCTGAAGGCGCTGGTCGACAGGGAGCAGCCGCAGCTGGTGATTCTGGGCAAACAGGCCATCGACGATGACTCGAACCAGACCGGGCAGATGCTTGCTGCGCTGGCGAACCTTCCGCAGGCGACGTTTGCGTCGAAGGTGACCATCGCCGACAGCGAAGGACAAATGCGGGCGACCGTCGCCCGTGAAGTGGATGGCGGCGCGGAAACCCTGTCACTGACGCTGCCGGCGGTGATCACCACTGACCTGCGTCTCAATGAGCCGCGCTACGTGACGCTGCCCAACATCATCAAGGCGAAGAAGAAGCCGGTGGAAACGCTCAAGCCTGAAGACCTTGGCGTTGACGTGAAGCCGCGCCTGAAGACGCTGAAGGTTGCCGAGCCGCCGAAGCGCTCCGCCGGTGTGAAGGTGCCGGATGTGAAGACGCTGGTCGAGAAGCTGAAGACCGAAGCCAGGGTGCTTTAAGTAAAACGCGGAGAAAGAGCAAATGACGACTCTGGTAATAGCTGAACACGACAACGCGTCGATCAAGGCGGCGACGCTCAATACGGTGGCTGCTGCGCACGCGGTTGGCAAATTCGTGGGCGGTGACATTCACGTGCTGGTGGCAGGTCACAACGCGCAGGGTGCAGCGGATGCGGCAGCGAAGATCGCAGGTGTTTCGAAAGTCCTGCTGGCCAACGCGCCGCACCTGGAAGCCGGTCTCGCGGAAAACGTCGAAAGGACGGTGCTGACGGTTGTGCAAGACCCGGCGAAGGACTACACGCACATCCTCGCGCCGGCGACCGCGTATGGCAAGAACATCGCCCCGCGCATTGCAGCGAAGCTCGACGTCGCGCAGATCAGCGACATCATCGCAGTGGGTAGCGCCGACACGTTCGAGCGCCCGATCTACGCCGGCAACGCGATCGCGACGGTTCAATCCCAGGATCCGATCAAGGTGATCACGGTGCGTACGACCGGTTTCGACCCGGTTGCAGCAGAAGGCGGCAGCGCAGCGGTGGAAAAGATCGAGGCGGCGACGGACACAGGTCTCTCGCAGTTCGTCAGCCGTGAAGTGACGAAGCTGGACCGTCCGGAACTGACGTCGGCGAACATCATCGTGTCGGGCGGCCGGGGGCTGGGCAGCGGGGAAAATTTCGCGGTGGTGCTGGAGCCGCTGGCGGACAAGCTCGGCGCGGCGCTCGGCGCGTCGCGCGCAGCGGTGGACGCCGGCTTTGTGCCGAACGACTATCAGGTCGGCCAGACAGGCAAGATCGTCGCGCCGCAGCTGTATGTGGCTGTTGGCATTTCGGGTGCGATCCAGCATCTGGCCGGGATGAAAGACTCAAAGGTGATCGTGGCGATCAACAAGGACCCGGAAGCGCCGATCTTTAGCGTCGCCGATTACGGACTGGTCGGCGATCTGTTTTCGCTAACACCCGAGTTGGTTTCAGCGTTGAACTGGCAAAACATCGGTGCAGCGAGGCTTGTTGAGCAACTCTTTTCGGACAGGGGATTATGTAAATCTCATTGATATATTTCGGTATACGAATCATTAAAAAGACCATGCCGTCAGACCGGGCGGCAGAAAAAACAGTGGAGACGTCATGAAGAAACAGCTTTATTGGCTTGGTCCAGCGGTCCTTCTCGCAACCGGTAACGCTTACGCACAAAGTTCCGTCACGCTGTATGGATTGATTGACGTCGGCCTGAACTACGTAAGCAACGCGCAGGTTGGCCGTAATGCGGATGGCAGTCTCGCCGGCAAGCAACTGGTTTCGATGAGCGACGGAGGCGCGCGCGGAATTACTGGCAGTCGCTGGGGTTTGAAGGGTTCCGAGGACCTTGGAGGGGGGTTATCGACGATCTTCACGCTGGAAAATGGCTTTAGCCTGAATAACGGCACGCTCTCCCAGGGCGGCGCGGAATTCGGGCGACAGGCTTTTGTCGGATTGAGCGGTCCGTTCGGTACGGTGACAGCCGGCCGTCAGTACGATACGGAGTCGGACTTCGTCGCGCCGTATTCGCCGAGCCTGATCGTCGGTATCTCCGGCTCGCTTCCCGGCGATGTGGATGGCCTCGGACATACGCGACGCACCAACAACGCGATCAAGTACGTCAGCACATCCTATGGTGGAGTGACGTATGGCGGCATGTACTCGCTCGGCGGCCGCGCAGGGAACTTCACCGCAAGCCAGATCTGGGCGCTGGGCGCAAGCTACTCCGCGAACAGCTTCTCGATCGGTGTCGGCTATTACAACGGACGCGACCCGAATCTCGCTTCATTCGGCAACAACCCGAATTCCGGTCCGGCGACCTCGAACAACCTGGGCTCGTTCGGGTCCGCAGAATTGGCACAATCGAATCCGATCTACGCCGGATACGCTTCCGCTCACACGTTCGAGATCTATTCCGGGGGCGCGAGCTACAAGATCGGTCAGGCAACCCTCGCGCTGTCGCTGAGCCACTCGGCATTCAAGGGAATCGGCGACCTGGAGGCCGGACCGAATCCGCGTGGCTATCATGGCACTGCGGTATTCAACAATGGCACCGCAACCGCTTCATACTGGGTGAGCCCCGCGCTGCAGGTGGGTGGTGCGTACACATATACGCGAGGCGGCGGCGTTAGCGGGCAGGATGGGGCGACTTACCAGCAGGGGATTCTGGGCGTGCAGTATTTTCTGTCGAAGCGGACGGAGATTTATCTCTTCGGCGTCTACCAGGTCGCAAGTGGGACGGATTCGCTCGGCCAGCGAGCCGTCGCGAACATCGAGTTGATGACGCCGTCGAGCAACAATCGCCAGTTTGTCGGGCGGGCGGGGATCGTGCAGCGGTTCTGAAGACGCTTGCGACGTGATGATGTGGCGACATACGTCACGTGGGCATGTCAACTTACCGACGGTGGGACGGCACACGGCAGCTGCGACGACCGTTCAGAAGGTAGTCGGCGGATTTTGGGCGAGTTCGGCCAATTCACGGCGAGGCCGACGTCCATATGCGGGAACCTGCCCGGGCGGCTTCGCGATGTACCGGATAGGCACGCCTTCCATCGCGGCGACACAGTCGCACAGCCTGATGAAGCAGCCGACCGGGCAGCCGCCACAATCCGCGATACGCGGCGCCGCCATGAGGAAACAGGGCGGCCGCCCCTGCACGAGGAGATGCTGAATCGCGCGGTTGAAGATCTCCTGGTGCGTCAGGAAGTTAAGGCTTTTCTTGTTCATTCACCCGCGCGTCTGCGCAGCGGCCATAGGTTGGGTCGTTCGAGCAATCTGCACTTACGGCGCCGGATCAGCGGCGTCGTCGCAAAAATGCGGCTGACGCGCAACCCGTCCCGCCGGCATCTGCGCATCAAAACATTATGGGTGGCTGTACATCGCGTCCGAGTCGGCCTTCGAAACGGCCGGGCGTCCCGCGTCGGACGAGCCACTCCCGACGCCGCCGACGCCTGTTGCGCCGTTCTGTGCAGCGACCTTGGCCAGGGCGGCCCGGATGTCGTCCGGATAATGCGGATCGGCACCGGCAGCGGGACGCCAGCCAGTCTGCTCAAGCTGAACGAGTTCAGCACGCACCTGCGCACGGGTGAGAGGCTGGTTCGATTGAGCGAACGCGGCAAGCGGAGCAGCAAGGGCAACTGCAACGACAACAGCTTGAATTAGGGACTTCATGGTACTTACCTCCAGATTCTGTTTGGTCCTGCTACGAACAGCCCTGTTCGCGATCAGTGGCTATAGTCTAGGTAGGCAGAAGCTTTAGAATAAGGACCATCTCTGGAGGGGACTGTTGCAAGATTCGGGAACAACGCTCAGTTATGTTGTGCTGCGGGGGTATGGTGCTATTGCGGCGCGTCAGTCTGTTACCCTTGAGCTTTTGACAACCACGAGCCAATGCGCAAGCTGAAAGATCTCGAATGGCAGTTCAACGCGCGTCATTTCGACCGCGAAGTCATCGCCCTTTGCGGGCGTTGGTATCTGCGCTACAAGCTCGGTACCACTGGCGACGCTTCGTCGCTTGGACCAAGTAAACGATCGATGCCGAGATCGGGAAACTGCTCGACGGCTATGGCCCAGATTTGAAATCCGTTTGAACACTGAGCCGGTTGTTACTCTCGACAAGCGACATCCTCGGCTAGCCGTCTATGGCGGCCGGACCTATCCGTCTACCGATGATCAGCCTGCGACACTAATGCTGACTGTCGTCGCAGGTTCTGCCGTACGCCTTGTGGCGCACAGCGTCAGGCATCCGCGCATCCATTCAATTCGAATGCCTTGCACGACATCATTAAAATTCATTGAATGATGCCGATCACGTACTAAAGTGTTCTGTGTAGCACTTGATACGCGGAGGCAACGATGAGTGGACGGTCCAAAGGGGAGCTCGTGCTGAGCGATTCGGAGCGCGAAGACCTGCAGTCGCTGACGGAGCGACGCAAGACCGCGCAGGCCCTGGCATTGCGGGCGCGCATCGTCTTGGCGGGTCACACAGCAAACGGTTTCGAAGTGGCGGTCGCGGTTCGTGATCTATCGTGTGGACGGCCTGCTCGATGCACGCGCTGACCCGATGGGCACCATGTCCGTACCACCGTTGATATCCATCAAGGTAGTGGCGTTGCTCGCTTTGATGTCCATGGGCCGATGGCTAGCATTAATGTATCGGCGCAGCTTCCTGCTCATCCCGCTGGGATGAGCAGCAAATCGGTTCGTCGATGCCTTTCATATTCTGCCGCGGAGTTTGATATGCAGTCTCAGGGACCGCGTAGTGCCATAGCCGTCATCCTTCATGAACACCAGCAGATGTCGACCGTGGTAGAGGGCATGCGGCGCTTCGTGCATCTGCTGGCAGCAGGCACGCCCACTCCGGGCCTTATGGTGTTACGGGGCGATGCTTTATTACATCCGCGAGTACCCCCAGCAGGTGCATCACCCTAAAGAGGATCGTTACCTGTCCACACCGCTGCGCGATCGGACTGATGAATACGCGCCGCGATTTGAGTACGCTTCTTCAGAAGCGACTACTGCGTTCGCGCTGATAAACACAGGATCGGCTATGTTTTCAAGGTGCCATGCCGGGGTGCTCGCCAGGGATCGGTCACACGGCGTCCCCGAGAAGCTCGCCGTCATGAGGAATGTCGACTTTCAAGTGGAGACTACCCGTCAATGCCGGCTGAGTGCGCAGTAATCCAAAAAACCGGTTACGACAGAGGGGTTACGGGGGGCCGGGGCGCGCAACGAACACTCCATGATAGTCTTCGTTACCGACGCCGGGCCGAGCTGAATCGTGAAACCGGCGACGACCGCACTGCTTGCCACTTCTGGTAAATTTATCGTTACGCGGCGCGGTACAAATACAAAGACCGCGAATGATCTCGTTGAGGTGTGTCATGGAAGTTCTTAATCGCGCGCCCGCCGTCTCGCCGGACGGACGCGCTGTGGTTTTCATCTTGTCCGCCCGCGGACGCGACTTTGAAGGCACGGTTGCCCGTGCCGCTCTCGAAGAACATTTCTGGCTTCCGCCTGACGCCGACGCGGCACGCCTGCTCAAGACTTTCGCGAACGGTCGCGACCGGATTGTCGCGGTAGCACAAAGAAAGCTGCTTGCGCGACCGGTCGAGCCGTTGTGGTTGACCGCCAGCGACTTCGTGACGCGGTGACCGAACGTCACCGGACAACGACTGCCAGATCGATGCACGATTGCCATATAAAAAAGCATGATCGCTCAAATGTTGGTCACTTCTTTTCTGTCAAATTCGGAATGACGCGGATGAGCCAATGAGCGGATGCGCGGGCAGGTAACGCGGTGACCCCGCCGGGGCACGCTGTATAGGCATGCGCAGTTACGCACGAAAAGCGCACCCTGGCTTTTGACAGATCCGGTCGTGCAATCAATTTGTGCCACGGCTGCAGCCTCCCACGCTTTGTACGCGGTCCTTTTGATTCCCGGCGGCGCCGCGCTTCGCCGCGAAAGCTTTTAGCCGGACTTATCCACTTTCCTGGTAAGGGTCGATCTGGCTACGCTGCCGCCTCGAGGCGGCGGTGCGTCACTTTGGGTGACCGTCACGAAGCAAATCGAGCGAGCTAGCTAGAGTCACGACACGGCACCATTCAACGACCACCGACCAAAATGGCTGCTCCTCTAAGCCCCGTTCCTGCGCAAACTGCAGTATGGCATCCAACTGTTGGCCGGAGCATCGAAAGGCTTCACGCGAGGCGAGGGAGGCGGTTCGCGTAGGCATGGCAATCCTTTGTTTATGATTTCACGCGGCGGCGAGTTGCGCTTGCCGACTAAATTATTTCCGCGTGCAAACGGATTACGCCATGCGACCATTGAAGCGACTGCGCGACACCGAACATATTAGACAGACATCGGGCAGCGCGAAGATACATTTATGATCGGCGACAGAGTAGCGGATGGGCATGCTGGTAATCCGATTCTGTATATCGTCTACGTGAGCGAAAGCTTCTGCGAGTACTTCCTGGAATGACAAATGTATATTGAGGAGTAAGCCGTCGCGCGGCCGCCGCCGATCCCGCGGATCGTCGACGTGTTTGCGGCGATTACGCTGATTGCGCCAACCTGGCCGCGCAAACTTCGTGGATGCCACAAACGACCGGCGACGCATAGTCGAGCATCCCGCCGTCAATGAAGAGCGGCACCAACGATTGCTCCATACTGAGCCCGAACGTCTCCATAACTTGCGGCGCAAGGTCTGCCGCTCTCTGTCCAAGCGGGATGCGTTCCTCCCAATCAAAAAGAGCGCTCCATTTGCCTTGCACCAGATGCGTCCTGATTCAACCAGGTGGTCGTGCGCAGCCATTCGCCAGTACGTGTCACCGCGACGAGCTGAGCGATAACGAGGTAGCACAGTAGCTCGACGCGGGCGTCGTCATCCGAGCTGGTCGAATAAGTTGTGTCGGCGGGTCCCAGTTCTGCCGCATCCTGTTCGCCTCATTAAGTACTGCCGAGGCATCTACGAGTTATCGTCAGAAGTGGTGTACGGGGATGAGTCGGGGATTTGAGAAGGCGGCGGCGGTTAGCTGAGAATGTTGCTTGTCGAGAGTAACGAACCAGCGAACCGGAATCCACCACCATGAAGAAGTTTACGGAAGAAACGAACGACGGTAAAGCAGCAGCAAGCGTTGGTAGCCTTGATGAGCTGATCCAGCAAGGCGCGCGACAGATCATCCAGCAGGCGATCGAGGCAGAATTGGCAACATTGCTCGAACAGTACGGGAACGTGAAGACACTCGACGGCCGGCGCGCCGTGGTGCGCAACGGCTATCTGCCGGAGCGTGAGGTCGTCACGGCGATCGGTCCGGTCCCAGTCAAAGTGCCGAAGGTACGCGACCGCTCAGGCTCGGGCGTGAAGTTCAATTCGAACATTGTGCCGCCCTACATCCGCAAGTCACCACGGGTGTCGGCGGCGCTGCCGTGGCTCTACCTGCGCGGCGTGTCGACCGGCAACATGAGTGAGGCGCTCAGCGTGCTGCTGGGCGAGCAGGCGAAAGGGCTTTCGCCGAACGTAGTCAGCCGCCTGAAGGCGCAATGGGCCGAGGAGCACCTGTTATGGAACCGACGCGACCTAGCAGACGCGCGCTGGGTCTACTGGTGGGCTGACGGCATTCATACCGGACTGCGCAGCGACGATTCCGAGGGCCAGTGCCTGCTGGTGATCATCGGCGTGAAGCCGGACGGAACGAAGGAGCGCGTGGCGATCGCCGACGGCTATCGCGAATCGAAGGACGCGTGGCGCGACGTGTTGCTTGATCTGAAGGCGCGTGGCCTGCAAGGCGGCCCGATGCTGGCAAGCGGGGACGGTGCCATGGGGTTGTGGGCAGCATTGGCCGAAGTGTTCCCGCAGACGCGGCACCAGCGCTGCTGGTTTCACAAGACCGGCAACGTGCTCAACGCATTACCGAAATCGCAGCACAGCCGGGCCAAGGAAGGACTACAGGAAATCTGGCAAGCCGCCACGCGCGAAGACGCGCTCGCGGCCTTCAACCGTTTCGTCGACGTCTATTCGGCCAAATATCCGAAAGCCGCCGGGAAGCTCACAAACGATCGCAATGAGTTGCTGGCCTTCTACGATTTTCCCGGGGAGCACTGGCAGCACTTGCGGACCACAAACCCCATTGAATCGACGTTTGCAACCGTCCGGCATCGCACGACGCGCACGCGCAATTGTGTTTCGCGAGCGACCTTTCTCGGTCTGGCATTCAAGCTGATCGAGTCGGCCGAGCAATCGTGGCGACGCATTCGCGCACCAGAGAAGATCGCCTCGCTGCTTGAAGGAATCCCTTTCAAGGATGGCGTACCGGTGACCGACAGCACACCGGCCCAGCAACCGTTGGCCGCCTGATCATGCCTGCCGCCCGTACACCACATTTGACTTTAACTCGGCATCTACACGGAGCCGCAAGATGGCTTCCCGAATCTCACACAGTTCGTCATATGCGTCGATGGTGTCGGCCGCATCCATCATGGTGGCGCAAAAGCGGATTGCGGGCTACGTCCTTCGTCAATTACGGCCGCTGCCTGACAGCGGTCCTCAGCGGATCATTCAGCGTGATTTTCCGTCACTGTAACCTCCGACGAGCGTGTGGTACGTGACCGTCACTTTCCTGCCACGGTATCCTTGCACCCGAACGTGAGCTCAGCCTCCTGCGGCGTCCACCCGCGAACACCATGCGTCTGCATCTCGACCTGATGCATTTGCTTGCCCTGTTGTGTGCAGTATTCATCGGCACGTTTGAGGCTTGACGCCTTGACTTCTCCCCATGGCGTCATCCCGCCGCGGATGTGTGTTGTAACAGTGTAGTGTCCGTCGCCGGCAGGTGTAACTTCGGAGACTGTTGTGCATGCAGCGAGGATGGTCAGTCCAACGAACGCTATTTTTGTTTTCATGTGCTTTTTACTTTTTCGAATTGTGTGAGGGACAGTTTATCGCAACACTGCGACTGGTCTATTCGTGCATGAGTTGCACCCGTGTGTTTGCCGGTCACCATTCCGCGAATGTCCAAAGTGCTTCCTGGATTTCAGCGGCGATCTGGGGCGCAGACCGCGCCGGCGGGAAGCGGGACGAATGGGTTGGATTGATGCGGTGCAGCAATCGGTGTTATAGTGTCAGACTGTAGTTTCCATGCGCTGTTTCTCGCGCTGTTCCAACCGGTCCGCCCATTCAGGCAGGCCGCGTCTTTTGCTCGCTGCGATCTATCATTCGTGTTCGCCTTCAGCCATCCATGTCGTGGCTCGCCGGCCGCAGTGCGGGTAGCCGCTGGTCTCGCTATCGCTGGGCAAGTCTGTCAAGAAAAATTTATTGACACGTTCTGATCGGGAAGATTCCAGGCTAAACACCGTCGCATCCGCGCCGAAAGCTGCGGGTCGACGCGCAATGAAGGGCAAGGCTACCGCGGCCTTGCTGTCGATCGACACAGTGTCTGTCGCGTTGCAGGACGAAGAGCGGCAGCGTCAGATGCGCGCACTCATCCAGTTAGGAAAGGAGCGCGGCTACCTGACTCACGCCGAATCAACGATCACTTGCCGGACAACTTCGCGCAGACCGCGGCCATCGAGACCATTGTCGTCACCTTCAATGACATGGGCGTAGCGGTCTACGAGCAGGCGCCCAATGCGGAGACGCTGTTCCTGAACGATGCTGCGCCGGCAGCCGTGTCGGACGACCAGGCCGATGAGGAAGCGGAAGTCGCGCTTTCCACGGTCGATTCCGAATCGGGCGCACCACCGATCCCGTACGGATGTACATGCGTGAAATGGGCGCGACCGGATTGTTGACGCGCGCGGGTGAGGTTGAGATCGCAAAGCGCATCGAAGACGGCCTTCACGAAATGATCCAGGCGATTGCGGCCAGCCCGGCGACTGTCTCCGCGATCCTTGCGAGTGCGAACCAGATCGAAGCCGGCGAACTGCGCATCGACGAACTGGTCGACGGCCTCAACGACGACTCCGCAGAGGCCGGGCTGTCGGTGCCGGACTCAGATGATGCACCGGATATCGACGCGGACACCGCCGCCGACGACGGGCAGGGCGATGACGACAGCGGGGTCGAGGAGGGGAACCCGGCGAAGGCCAACGAGGCGCGTCTGAAACAGCTCACGAGCGACAGCCTCGCGATATTTGCTCGAGTGTGCGAGTTGTTCGCTCAGATTCCGCGTGGTGACGCCGCGCAAGGCAAGGGGCAGGTCGCCTTCGCACGCATATGCGAAGCAATCCAGCGCGAACTGGCGCCAATTCGCTTCACAGCACGAGCCATCGATCGGCTGTGTGCCGGCGTTCAGCAAGAGCTGGCGCAGGTGCGCGCGGTCGAGCGGCGTATTTTGCAGATTGCCGTTAACCGTTGCGCGATGCCGCGCGAGAAGTTCATCGAGTCGTTTCCGGGGCACGAAACCGATCCCGGCTGGACCAACCGAGCCGCCGCGGTGTCGCGCAAGTATGGAGCCGCGCTCGAACGCAGTCTGCCCGCCATTCAGGCCGAACAGCAAAAGCTGATCGATATCGAAGCGAATGTGGGACTGCCGCTGCAACAGTTGAAGAAGATCAACCGGCGGATGATGGCGGCCGAGTCGAAAATGCGGCAGGCGAAGCGCGAGTTGATCGAGGCCAACCTGCGTCTCGTGATCTCCATCGCGAAGAAGTACGTGAACCGCGGCATGCATCTTCTCGATCTGATTCAGGAAGGCAACATCGGCCTGATGAAAGCCGTCGACAAATTCGAATATCGACGCGGCTTGAAGTTTTCAACCTACGCGACGTGGTGGGTGCGACAAGCCGTCACGCGTTCGCTTGCAGATCAGGCGCGCACGATTCGCGTGCCCGTGCATATGATCGAGTCGATCAACAAGCTCAACCGGATTTCGCGCGAGATTCTGCAACAGACCGGACGCGAGGCTCACCCCGCGGCACTCGCCCAGCGCATGGAACTGCCGGAAGGGAAGGTTCGCAGTATGTTGAAGGTCGCGAGGCAACCCGTGTCGCTCGAAACGCCGGTGGGCGAGGACGCCGACGCGACGCTTGGCGACATGATCGAAGATCCAATGGCGGCATCGCCCGCGGACGCGGCCGTGCATGCGAACCTGCGCGCCGCGATCGATGACGTGCTGGATGCGCTGTCGCCACGTGAGGCGAAGGTGCTGCGGATGCGTTTTGGGATCGATACCGCGTCGGACCATACGCTCGAGGAGCTGGGCAAACAGTTCGACGTGACGCGCGAACGGATCCGGCAGCTCGAAAGCAAGGCGATGCGAAAACTGATGCACCCGAGTCGCGCCGAGAAGCTACGGCAATTTCTCGAACATTGAGCCATAGACCCGCGCGTCGGCGCGTTGTGTTTGCCCCAGCGGAGCTCGCCCGTCCCGCGGCGGCCTTAGAGGGTAGCCACATTCCCTCTCGGAAACGCGGCCCCCGAAGAACGCAGCATGCGACTTTCACCGCACTGTATGTGCTTACCCACATACAGTGCGGAATGTGGCGGTCGTCCATATGTGGCGCCGATCCTCGGTACACCGTTGAAATGGGCAGAATGTCGGATCGGCCACCACATATATTTCCCGCTATAGTCCACGCAGGAACTCCATCAATCCTGGCTGTTCTCGCCAGGGCTTTCTGGATTTGCCGCTATCGGCGGGAGCACAAGTCGCCAACGCTCTCGCTTTGGTTTCCAGATCAATTTCGGCGTAGATGTTCGTCGTGTTAAGTGAGACGTGGCCCAGCCAGCCGCGGATCGTGTTGATATCGACGCCCGCCCGTAGCAGCGCCGTCGCGGTGGTGTGACGCTTATCTACTCGGCGATATAAGCGGCATACCTACGCGACTCATACCCTAGTCGCGCTTCAGCGATCGCGAGATCGCTACCGAATCGAACCTCTGGTGTTCCTACAGCGACAACTCGGGCATGCATCGGTGCAGACCACGATGGTGTACCTGCACTTGGTCAACGAGTTGGCGGATGACGCCGTGCTGACATATGACGACGAGCTTAATGATCTGGCAGACAAATTGAATGGGCAAGCGGAAGATCTTCACCAAGACTGACCTGACAACGCCTCAGGTGGACTACGAGCGCGACGCCAAGGGAGAGATCGTCATCGCTGCGGTGATGCCGCCGGCCTGCACCGAAGTAAAGTTCGGTCGGAACACCACCAAACACCGAACCTTCGACTTCGCACCCTGGTATGGGTTCGGTAGAGTTATCGTCAGAAGTGGTGTACGGGGATGAGTCGGGGATTTGAGAAGGCGGCGGCGGTTAGCTGAGAATGTTGCTTGTCGAGAGTAACGAACCAGCGAACCGGAATCCACCACCATGAAGAAGTTTACGGAAGAAACGAACGACGGTAAAGCAGCAGCAAGCGTTGGTAGCCTTGATGAGCTGATCCAGCAAGGCGCGCGACAGATCATCCAGCAGGCGATCGAGGCAGAATTGGCAACATTGCTCGAACAGTACGGGAACGTGAAGACACTCGACGGCCGGCGCGCCGTGGTGCGCAACGGCTATCTGCCGGAGCGTGAGGTCGTCACGGCGATCGGTCCGGTCCCAGTCAAAGTGCCGAAGGTACGCGACCGCTCAGGCTCGGGCGTGAAGTTCAATTCGAACATTGTGCCGCCCTACATCCGCAAGTCACCACGGGTGTCGGCGGCGCTGCCGTGGCTCTACCTGCGCGGCGTGTCGACCGGCAACATGAGTGAGGCGCTCAGCGTGCTGCTGGGCGAGCAGGCGAAAGGGCTTTCGCCGAACGTAGTCAGCCGCCTGAAGGCGCAATGGGCCGAGGAGCACCTGTTATGGAACCGACGCGACCTAGCAGACGCGCGCTGGGTCTACTGGTGGGCTGACGGCATTCATACCGGACTGCGCAGCGACGATTCCGAGGGCCAGTGCCTGCTGGTGATCATCGGCGTGAAGCCGGACGGAACGAAGGAGCGCGTGGCGATCGCCGACGGCTATCGCGAATCGAAGGACGCGTGGCGCGACGTGTTGCTTGATCTGAAGGCGCGTGGCCTGCAAGGCGGCCCGATGCTGGCAAGCGGGGACGGTGCCATGGGGTTGTGGGCAGCATTGGCCGAAGTGTTCCCGCAGACGCGGCACCAGCGCTGCTGGTTTCACAAGACCGGCAACGTGCTCAACGCATTACCGAAATCGCAGCACAGCCGGGCCAAGGAAGGACTACAGGAAATCTGGCAAGCCGCCACGCGCGAAGACGCGCTCGCGGCCTTCAACCGTTTCGTCGACGTCTATTCGGCCAAATATCCGAAAGCCGCCGGGAAGCTCACAAACGATCGCAATGAGTTGCTGGCCTTCTACGATTTTCCCGGGGAGCACTGGCAGCACTTGCGGACCACAAACCCCATTGAATCGACGTTTGCAACCGTCCGGCATCGCACGACGCGCACGCGCAATTGTGTTTCGCGAGCGACCTTTCTCGGTCTGGCATTCAAGCTGATCGAGTCGGCCGAGCAATCGTGGCGACGCATTCGCGCACCAGAGAAGATCGCCTCGCTGCTTGAAGGAATCCCTTTCAAGGATGGCGTACCGGTGACCGACAGCACACCGGCCCAGCAACCGTTGGCCGCCTGATCATGCCTGCCGCCCGTACACCACATTTGACTTTAACTCGGTTCGGTATTGATCCGCTCACATACGTATGCCAGCGGCAGATTGAACGCTTTCTCGACAAGCAAGACGCCGATGTGCAGCCGACGACTGTGGTGGGGTACTGCACGCAAGGTCTCGCGAAATTCTTGACGCACATGACCATGCTCAGTGCTGCAGTCGGCCGACCGATGCATCTCAACGACGTCACTCGCGAAACCATAGACAGCTATCTGCTTTTCCTGCGCGACCAAGGGATCGCCACAGACTCGCAGCGAACGGCTTACAGCTACACGAAGTCTGTCCTGCAAGCGTTGGGACGAAGGGGTCTACTTCACGTGATCGAGCGCGGCAGTGAAGCCACTTTCCCCAGGAACCCCTTTCCAGGTTCGCCCCGCCATGACAAGGGGGTGCGACCACTCTCTGTCACTGAGAAGAGGGCCTTCACGTTTGCCGTGAGAGCGGCGGTGCGACCACTGCTTGGAACGGACGAGGAACCCTCAGCGACGCTAGCGGCATACGCCCTACTGGTCGTGGCTTTGCATACTGGCCGGAACACCACCCCGCTGCTGGAGATGCGAACGGACTGCCTTCGCGCTCATCCAAAGGAGGGAATCGAATTCCTGGTGGTGTTCAAGCGCAGAGGCTTTACCTCAAGCAAAGTGGCTCTTCGGACTTCCAGCTCCGTGAATCCTATCGTGGAATCCATGCCAACACTGCGCGCCACAGTGGCACAACTGATACGTCGTGTTGTCGATCTGACGGCTGACTTGCGCCGTGAGGCGCCGGCCGACATTCGTGATCGGATATGGCTGTATCGGCGAAGCAGAGACAGTGAGCGCCGGGTCAGTGCACTGACATATGGCACGCTCGAGGAGGCGATTAAGAAGCTGGTCAAAACTTACGATCTGCGCGGCGATAACGGCGATCCGATGCGGGTCAACGTTAGCCGGCTGCGCAAGACCTTCGTCAACCGAGTGTACGAGATCCTGGACGGCGACGTTGTCGCCACTGCGACGGCAGCCGGGAATTCCGCTGTCGTAACTATGCGAAATTACTTGCGACCCAGCGAGGAGACCCGCAAAAACTGGCGTTTTATGGGTATCTTGCTCGTAGAGGAACTGCTGACGAACACGCTCGGGGCATCTGAGCGAACACCGGTTGGCCGATGCTCGGACACCACAGCCGGCGAGTATGCTCCCAAGCGAAATGGCGATATTTGCCAGAGTTTTTTGAACTGTCTTCGCTGCCGAAGTTATGCGGTGACCGGTGACGACCTGTGGCGGCTGTTCTCGTTTTACTTCCGCATCTTGCGCGAGCGGCCGCGCGTGGACAAGCGCCGGTGGGATCGCCATCTCGCCCACATTCCTCGCCTGATCGAGCGGGATGTCGTGCAGGCTGGCCTTCGCCGAAAGCTCTTCAAGCCTGAGCAGGTGAACGCAGCCAGGGAACGGGCGCGGCTCGATCCTCATCCCTTTTGGGCAAGTACCACCATCATTGACGAACTGAACTCACTGGCATGAAGTCCGTACCCTTGCGTGCACCAGCGCAGCAGCCTGATGACCATCCTGTCCTCGCCCACAAGAATCTCGCGACCACCATCATCTCGCCGCGCAAGATCAATGGTCAGATCGTCATTCTTAGTCGATACGGCGACCCGACGTGGCGTCTCGTCGGGCAGCCCACGAACAAAGGGGCATCCGAACATTGCGTGGACTTCAATCCGATACCGACCTGCTGGCAGACAACGATGAAGGCGCTCTTGTAGCACTACATGCTCCGCGGACGCGAGGGAAAGAAGCGGCCGTCGTGTCGCGCGGTGGTAAAGCTACTTGGCGACGCCAACCATTCCTGCAGCACCTGGGACGATTGAACATCACCAGACTGGCCGATGTCACGCCCTTCGTGTGTGCGTCGTTCGTCGACTTCTGCAGACAACACCGGCAGCGGGGCTCCGCCAGAGCGGGCAAGCCGCTGCAAGCAGCGTCGCTCGGACACCTGTTCGGCGCTGTCGAGGCGCTCCACGAGCTGAGTCAGTACACGGACGATCCAATGCTCGTGCATCCCTGGCCCGGTACGTCAGCTACTCACTTGGCCGGCTTGACGGGCCACGGAACTGGATATCGGGGAGGCAAAACTCCGCTTATGCCTGACGAGGTGCTCATCACTCTCTTTCAGCGCGCGTGGTCGTTGGTTGAAGCAGCAGATGATGTCCTTGATGTTCGTGATGAGATCCTCATACTCCGCCGTGCCGCCGGTGGAAAGACTTCTGCCGAAGCCGTCTACGTACGGAGTCGAGGATGGGCAAACATGTTCGAGTTCAACAAAGCAGTGCTCGAGTTGCGAACGGCTTGCTACATCGTCGCGGCGGCCCTTTCTGGGTGCCGCAACCATGAACTTGGTTTCGTACAAAGGGGGGCTTGCTATTGCACGGAAGAAGCCGTGGATAACGATGACGAGACAAATACCTACTGGTGGATGCGTTCGCAGTCTACGAAGACAGGCGAAGGGAATACAGAGTGGGTGGTTCCTGAAGCTGTGGCGGTTGCGCTGAAGGTCATGGAGCGGTGGTCGTCCCCCTATCGAGCCCTGATCGAGGCCGAGATCGAAACCCGTGTCGCCGAGAACCCGTCGGATCCGGAGATTGCCGAGGCGCAACTTCACCTAAACGCGGTTTTCCTAGCGATGACGCCGAACAAGGGCAACCAAGTGCGCACGATGTCGGGTCAAATGTGGAACAAGGCGTTGAAGACATTTACCTGGAACTGCGGATTGCAGTGGGACCTTGCCAGCCATCACTTTCGCCGTAAGTTTGCGAACTATGCCGCTCGTAGTCACTTCGGAGATCTTCGGTACTTGCGCTCTCACTTCAAACACTGGTCGATGGACATGACCTTGGGTTACGCTTTGAACGCCTCGCAGGAGGTTGCGCTTTACGCCGATATCCAGATAGAACTCGACGATATCAAAGAAGAGGTGGTAGACGGCTGGCTACAACCCGGAGCCGCCTTAGCCGGCGGCTATGGCGAAAACATTGCGAAGTGGCGCGGCAGCCATGCCGTGACGATCTTCAAGGATCATCGACAGATGGTGCGGTCCCTGGCAGAGAGCGCATCCATTCGTAGCAATGGTCATGCGTGGTGCACGGCCGAGGACAACAATTGTATCGGTAACGACCTTGAGCGCACGCGTTGCAGCGGCTGCGACAACGCAGTCATCGGGCCTCAGCACGCGCCACTCTATCATGGGCTTCATGACCATCTGCACGAGGTGTTAGCCTGCGATGACATCGGTGAAGGCGGGCGAAACCTGGTTCGTCGAGACATGCAGCGTTGCCGCGATGTCCTGGTGATGCTGGGCCACAATGCTTCGGAAGAGCCCACGACAGTATGAGCAAACAACGGAAACCAGCCGACCAACGAGAGAAGGACCTGCGTCTGGCGATGTTCCGAATCCAGCGAGGCCGGGCGCACACCGACGTGGAGAAGCTTAGTATCTCCTCCGTTGCCAGGGAGGCTGGGATCTCTGCTTCCTTGATCCACAACCATTATCCAGACATCGCCGAGGCAATCCGCCTCGCCCAGGGGCGCGGCAGCCCGGCACAGCGGGACGCAAAGCGACTGGAACTCAAGACAGAGCGCGATAAGACCCGCGACCTTCGCCAGGAGACCGCGAGCCTCCGCTCCGATGTGAGTCGACTCGCGTCGATCAATGAGGTTTTGCTGGCTGAGAACGCCGTGCTGCGAGCTAGGTTAGGCGACCCTCAGGTGGTGCCGATACACGAACGAAGCTGAAGGGTTCAGCATTTTCTGATTGATGTCGGACGTTCTCTGCCGCGTTGCAAAAGATGGGCGCGCTAAGCTGGATCGTTCGGCAGGCACATTTTGCAGAGGGTTTTTTGATTACCGCTCGCGGACTGGCCCCGACCGGCCTGCTCACGCGTGAGGGGCCGCGATCGCCAATCAAAAAACCCTCTGCACTATGTAAAGCTTTGCATAGCGACCCATCTCGGACGATTGCAGATCACGTTGGAACGTCCGCTTGCCGAGCAAGCCGGTTGCTCCGCCCGAAAGGAGCATCAATCTAATTTGCTTGCTCCCTGAATCAGTCGGGGCGATAAAGCAATATGTGTCACCCGTCGTTAAAGGAATACACGGAACGCGCCGTTAATGCATGGAGGTCGAATGCGGGACGGGTACGAAGGCGCGTGATTCGTTCAACGCATACGATTGTCGATCTTATCCGGTCGCAACCGCCCAGGGATTAATATCTTGCACAAGGTTATGTCGATAGCTTGGTTGGCCGCTTTGCTCGCCTGCATAGCTGTCCTCGAACACAAATGCTCGGTGGCAACACGCATGCCGTTCGAACGTATCGTCAAAGGGTCGAAAAGCTCATCGTTTTGTATTCCGCCAAAACTATATCCAGAGCCTGCGGGAGGCGACGCCGTGCGGTTTGCAATACCGTATTCCGAATTGGCATTGCATGCCAATTCGGCTCTCAAGGCGCCCGCAATTCCCGTTTGGCTCAGCCCTTCACCACGTCCGCCACGAAGCACTAGAGCGCAAGCTCTGCTCTCAGGAATGTTTAGAAACTACGTCTTTCAATCAGCGTTGGGAGGCTCGCAAACCTTTGTTGATTTCGATACGAAGACGGGGAATGTTGATACCGTGCGGCTGTTCACCGATTCCAACAATAATGTAGTGTGGTTCGAAGACGCGGGGAGTTGGGCTCATTCCTATCGTATCGAGGTAGCAGATTTTGCTCGTGGTTATTCAATAGTGGCATTGGCTGATAAGAGTTTTCAGGAATCTAGCACCGTTATCGAGAAGCGTCTCACTGCCTACATTGTTTCTCTAGCGTGCGACGAAAACGCGTCTGGCGTTGAGAGGACAATTATCAAGCTTGCGGATCATTAGCACTTTGAGCATCAAACGAAGAATTCATTACCTCTCCCGCTGATCTCGAGACATCACTGCCTTTCAGTAGACGATGCCACGACCGGCCATTCGGCAGCGCTTGGCGACTGTCGCCTTCTGGCCGCACTTGCCGTACTGCGACACCTGGCAGCCCGTTGCATCACGGATGCTTTCAATGCTGCAAGATGACAAGTCAACGATGAAATGCCAAAAAAGACTTAGCTGGCTTATGTGCCTGATATGAAGGGAAATTTACGGCCCTAACTGTTAGTAACGTTCTCAAAGCATTGTAGGTGCCCGGGTACTTCACATCATGGCTCGCAGGCTTGCCAGCAACGCGGCACTGATATCGCAGGCCTGACAACGCGCTGTCCGTTTTCCACGACCATCACAGGCGCGTAGTGACCCGGAAAAATGCGCGAGTCGCGTGGCTTGGGCACGGTTCGCTGCATGTCCTCGAGCTTGCCGAGACTCCAGGCAATCTTGTCGGTTGCGATTCGCTGATTTTCTGTGGCCGCTTTTGTGACCTTCGTTTGAAGCGCGCGTTCAGCGTCGGCCAGTCGCTTACGTTGTTTGAACAGATCCTGCTCAAGCTTCGAACTCTGAATTGCATTGAACCGGTCGATGGTGGCTTTGATTTCCCGTTCGGCGTCAGATTGCGGGTCGGCAAACGCATCTTCCATTGCCTTGGGCTCCTTCGCCTTGCTGACACCCTCGGCACGCTCAAAAAATAGCCGCGCGAATTCGTCCAAGTCGATAATGGCGCCGAAGGTACGCACTAATTTCCGGTAGTCAGCTTGGATCTGGGCCGAGTAGCACATGCATGCCTCCGTTTGGTGTTCCGATGATACGCAGTTCTTCTGCCTGGTTAGCAAAAGTCCCTGCTCGCTGTGATCAGACCGCCCAGAAGGTGTGACATATCCACAAGCCGCTGTGCCACGAGATGCCGGACCTCTCCCTGACACTGCCATGTTCCATAAACGGCTAGCAGGGAAGCCCCAAGCGCCTCTTTTCGCTGCTTCTCAAGCAGACTCGGCCAGATGATGACGTTGACGTTGCCAGTCTCATCTTCGAGCGTCATAA
Organism: Paraburkholderia aromaticivorans; assembly: GCF_012689525.1. NCBI lineage: Bacteria > Pseudomonadati > Pseudomonadota > Betaproteobacteria > Burkholderiales > Burkholderiaceae > Paraburkholderia > Paraburkholderia aromaticivorans. Next base: position 1,354,134 of record NZ_CP051514.1, on the reverse strand, counting down.
ACATGACGCCTTTGGCCGTTCCTGGGCGCTGACGGACCGTCACCAGTCCGCAGCCTCGGGCAAGGCGCCCATCGCGATAGGTGCGCAATGTCGACGCCGGCATCAGCCGATTCGAGTTTAGCCGAGGCCTGAGCAGTTCAAGGGGGTGTCGGCCAAGCGTTAGCCCGACCGAACGGTAGTCGGCGACGATGTCGTGTGCTTCAGTCGGCGCGCCAAGCTCGGGCGTTTCGTCCTGGATAGCCGCTGGCGCAAGCATGTCCCTGTCGGGTACGGCTGCGACAGACTGCCAGAGTGCCTCGCGGCGGTTCCCCGCGAGTGACACCATCGCGTTGGCATCCGCCAGTACCTGCAGGTCCTTCCTGTCGAGTTGCGCCCGGCGTGCGAGATCATTCACGCTATCGAACTGCCGCACGGCCCGGGCGTTCTCGATCCTTTCTGCAGCACCATCCTTCATGCCGCGAAGCAGCGATAGGCCGAGCCGGACGGCGGGTCGGCGCGAATCAGTGTTCCGTTCAAGTGCCGAATCCCATCCGCTGATCGTCACATCGACGGGCATTACCTTGACATCGTGCCGCGTCGCGTCCTGCACCAGTTGCGAGGGTGAATAAAAACCCATTGGCTGGCTATTGAGCATTGCCGCCAGGAACGCCTCGGGCTCGTGACATTTGAGCCAACTGCTGGCGTAGACGAGCAGGGCAAAACTGGCCGCATGACTCTCCGGAAAACCATATTCACCGAAACCTTTAATCTGCTCGAAGATGGCCTCTGCGAACGACAGATGGTAGCCGCGCTCCTGCATGCCGAGCACGATCCGGTCATAGTATTTTTCAAGGCCGCCCTTGCGTTTCCATGCAGCCATGGCTCGGCGCAACTGGTCTGCCTCGCCGGCAGTGAACCCGGCGGCCAGGATGGCCACCTGCATCACCTGCTCCTGGAAGATCGGCACACCCAGCGTTCGTCCCAAGGCAGTTTTGAGTGCGTCGCTCGGGTAGGTCACCGGTTCGAATCCCTGCCGACGTTGCAGATAGGGATGGACGGCTCCGCCCTGAATCGGACCAGGCCGCACGATGGCAACTTCGATGACCAGGTCGTAGAAAGTCCGTGGCCGCATCCTCGGCAACATGCTCATCTGCGCGCGCGATTCGATCTGGAAGACGCCGACGGTATCCGCCGCCGAAATCATGTCGTACGTGGCCTCGTCTTCGGCGGGGATGTCCTGCATTTCGAAGCGCTCTCCACGCTGTTCCGAAACAAGGTCGAGCGTGCGTCGGATGGCCGACAGCATGCCAAGTGCGAGCACGTCAATCTTGAGCAGACCCAGTGATTCAAGGTCGTCCTTGTCCCACTCGATAACTGAGCGGTCTGCCATCGCCGCGTTTTCAACGGGCACCAGCCGTGTGAGCTTGCCGCGGCTGATGACGAAACCGCCGGAGTGTTGCGACAGGTGGCGTGGGAAGTTCAGCAACTGCGAGGCGAGCCTGGCCCAGGCCTGAATCAGCGGCTTCTCCGGGTCAAGGCCGGATTCCGCGAAGCGCTTGAGCAGGTCCTGGCTTGTGTCGAACCAGTGATGCGACTTCGCCACCAAGTCGACGATCTGCGGATCGACGCCCAGCGCCTTGCCCGTCTCCCGCAGCGCGCCCCGTGGCCGATAGGTCGACACGGCCGCCGCAATGGCTGCCCGGTCCCGGCCATATTTGCGGTAGATGTACTGGATGACTTCTTCACGCCGCTGGTGCTCGAAGTCAACGTCGATGTCCGGTGGTTCTCCCCGTTCCTTTGAAATGAAGCGCTCGAACAGCATATTGCCGCGTGCGGGGTCGACCTCCGTGACTCCAAGGCAATAGCAGACCGCGCTATTGGCCGCCGAGCCGCGCCCCTGACAGAGGATGTGCTGACCGCGGGCAAAGCGCACGATGTCATACACCGTCAGAAAATATGGCTCGTACTGCAGCTCCGCTATCAACTCCAGTTCGTGTTCAATCTGTTCCTGGACCTTGTGCGGAATACCGGATGGGAAACGGCGCTGTGCACCAATGTACGTTTCCTGGCGAAGATACGCAGCGGGCGTGAAGCCCGCCGGCACCAGTTCGTCAGGATATTCGTAGCGCAGTTCATCCAGCGAGAACGTGCAGCGGGCGGCGATGTCGACGGTAGCGTCGAGCGCGTCGTCCGGGTACAGGTTGGCGAGTCTGAGTCGCGAGCGAAGGTGCTGTTCAGCATTGGGCGCGAGATCATAGCCACACTCGTGAACCGGTCTGCCGACCCGGATCGCGGTCATGGTGTCCTGCAGCGGCTTGCGCGAGCGCACATGCATGACGACATTGCCAAGCGCAACCACCGGCACCTCACGGTTACGCGCGATAAATTCGACCGCGCCGCGATGAATGTCGTCCATGGCCCGTTGATGCAACACCAGACCGACCCATGCCCGACCTGTGAACGTGTCATCGAGCCAGTCGACCTGTGCGTCCAGCACCTCCTCTCTGGCGGGGAAGTCGGGCACCAGGATCGCGAGACAGTCCGGCATGCCGAGCAGATGGCGATACTCCCTTTCAGGGCGGGATAGGTCCTGTGGTGTCAGCCGGTATTCGCCTTTCGGCGCACGCGTGCGAGCGAGCGTGATAAGTTCGGACAGGTTGCCGTACCCCTCGCGATTCCTGGCGAGCAGGATCAGTCCGAACGCGGGCAAGCCGTCGGCGTTCACCAGTCTGAAGTATGAACCGACGATAAACGGAAGCTTGACCTTTTTTGCCGCGACGTGCGCGCGCACGACACCAGCGAGAGAACATTCGTCCGTGACCGCGAGCGCTGAATAACCCAGTTGTGCTGAGCGCTCAGCGAGCTCCTCCGCATGCGAGGCGCCGTGCAGAAACGTGAAATTTGAAAAGCAGAACAGCTCGGCGTAATCCGGCAGCGTGGAGAAGGTGGCGTCCATCGCGCATCATCCAAACAGGCCGTGGAGGAACCACCTCTGGTCGTCCTCAGCGTCCCGACTGCTGACTCGCTCGCGGTAGATCCAGACGCAGCTCTGGTCTTCACCCTGTGCGACGAAGTAGTCGCGCGTCACCAGTTCACCATCAAACCAGCCGGCTTCAATCCGTTCGCCCGGCGACACCATACGCAGCGGCGAGCCGTAAAACGGCCGATGCTTGCGCATCAGGAGCCGCACAGGTTTCTCCAGCAGCCAGGTCGGTCGCGGAAGTCTCTCAGGCAGCACGGTGCTTTTCGACGCACTCGCGACCGGCAACCAGCGATTTGCGATCTCAGGGCGATAATCCGCGGTCGGGGCAGGGCGTAGAACGTTTCCTTCGCCGAGCCGGGCGACAAGCAGTTCAAGCAGACGCGCGTGGTCTTCGACAGTTCCGCCGGGTTCCGGGAACAGCGTGTCAGATGCGGGGGTTGCTGGCTGGACGTTAGTCGCATCAAGTCGCAACGCGATGACAGGCGCGGTCAGCTCGATCCGGCCAAGCCGCTCCCTGACGAGACGCACAAGGTGCTCTTCCCGCCATGTCGCCTCGCCCAGAGCAATGAGAATGGCGGTCGGCTCGATGGCGAGCCTGCCGCGCTCGTGTTCGAGCGAGAGGGTTGCGCCTGTCAGCGCCAATTGTCTCGCACACAGCCAACCGCATAGCTGCACGATGAGACGGTGGGCACCAAAGAGCGCTGCATCCGCGTGCTCAACGCGATCCGGCATTTCGATACGCGCGGAAAATGTCGCCGGCAGTTCCAGCCAGTCGAAAAGCTCGGGCGCCGTACCAAACGCCCGGTCCAGTGAATCGAGCAGGTGCTCGCCGCACCGGCGCTGGAGTCCGGCCCTTGGCAGCCGCCGGATGTCGGCAATCGTCTCGCAGCCAAGCCCCGTGAACCAGTCGGCGAATCGCCGGACTTCCGGTACGGATAGCAAGGGCAATACTGACAATTGTCGCTCGAGTGAATCAAGCTTGAGTACGCGCCGGCTACGATTTTTCGCCAGCAGCCACGCACCCTGGCCAGTTGGGGCGGCGCTTATCCGCGCGGTGAGTCCAATCGCCTTGAGGATTCCTTTGGCCTGACGGCAAATTCCGAGCAGTCCGCCAAAGAGCCGCAGGCTGGCGCCGATGTCCGCCACCACGACGGCCTCATCCAGCAAGGCAACGTCCGGTGAGAATTGCATGAGCGCCACCGCAACCTCGCGTTGCGTTGCGTCTTCACGCCCGGCATCCCGCTCATACATCTCAATCTCGGGTGCCAGCGTCAGGACGCCGCCGCGCTTCATGCCAACCCGCACGCCGGCGGCTTTTGCGACTCCGTCCGCGATGAGTACCTTGTCCCTGTCGAGGACGACGCTGCCGTGCGCGGGTTCAGGCAGCCACCCTGGCCGGAAGACCTCGAGTTGCAACCGGGGCAGGTGGACGGCGAGAAATACGCGCATGGTGCGAAAACAGGACAGGTGTCGGTTGAAGGGGAATGGACAGAGGTTCTGCGCGTGCTGGACCTCGTCGCTTCGCAATGTCGACGGTTAAGCCGTCGCGCTCTGGTCGTAGCGCCAGCCGCAAGACGGCAGGCGATGCATCCTGTGCCGCAGCCAGCGGCCGCACCATGAAAAACAGTGTCTCGGACGACTGCGCGGCCAGATGGAGCCGTCGCAGTGAGGACGCCTGGACGTACTGGGACCAGAAGAGCAGGGCGCCGCAGCTGCCGGCTCGCAAAATCTGCTCTGCGGACCACAATGCATCCGCGGTCTTCAGAGCGCGGACGTGGAGCAATTGTTCCGGAGCCAGCCCGATGTACTCAAGACCGAGCCCGTTTGGAACATGCGGCGGCTGCACCATGGCAACCGGCCGTTTGCCTAACGTGCCGAGCGCGGGTCGCAGCAGGCGCATCTCTCCCACGCCGGCCTGCTGCACCAGCAGGTCGACCAGCGCGCCAACCGGCCAGCCACCACCTGGCAGTTCCTCTGACAGGGCCGGATAGCCCGTATCGACGACACGTCCCCGGCCGCGGGCAAGCTGCGACGCCCGCCACAGGGACGGGTGAATGGCTTCCGGAGGTGGTGCGGCGGAGTTCATGTTTGTGGAAATACCTGTACATATATACAGTATCCTACACGGTTTTCCGTAGCGATGAACAGACACTTATTTACAGGTGGGCGGAATGCAAGTACGCGTGCGAAAGCCTGTGGGGCATCCCATGCCAGAGATTGCGGAGTTTGTCGCGGATATGAAGGCGGCGTTTGGCGCAAGAGAAATTGACGACGCAATTCGCCGCGGCAAGGCGGGGGAACCGACGTCTACGCGCGTGAAAACGGCCTTACCGTGGGGACGCTAACGCCTCATCGGACCAACATCTGGCCAGTTGATTGTTCTTTACGTGACCGGCACTATTGCGCCGGCTGCGATGGCTCGTGCGTAGGCACAGCGAATTCGTGCAAGACGTAACTCGAACGACAACTCTGGAGAATGCATGCGTCGATTTCTGGGAGCGGGGGCAGTTCTGCTGATGTTTGCTTCGTCGGTGATGGCTGGTGAGCGCTATATTAAAGTCTGGAATCCGCCTGAAGCGCGGGGTGCCGGGCAGCACGCCGCACCGTTGCGTAGAAGATCAATGCCCCGTGCCGCTTCGCCGCGGCCGATCCGGTTTCACACGCGACGGCATGCTGTACCGTTGCCGAAACTGACAGCGTGACACGGCAAGGTTGAAGACCGGTTGCAAACGACCGAACCCGAGGTGACAGATATTCCGCGACAGATAACTCCCGAGGGAAATATTCTGCGTGTCGGCGCACGTGAAGCACCCGTCCACGTAGCCCGGTAGAAGGTCCGGAACCTATCGCGACAAGGCAGGGAGTATGACCGGATACCCGGCAACGGTCTGAGGACCCAACGCAACGACGCCCAAGCCCGTGCGCAAGGTCCGTGGGCGGACCTATCTTCTGGCTCCTCAGGAAAACAGGACGCCGATTTTTACTCGTAGTGCTGGGAGACGTAGCCGATTGCAACAACGATTCGCGCGGCAATCCCGCGAAGTACACCCTCGATCTCAAATGCGGTCCCACCGTCGGCGGCTGGCATCGCTAATGTCACTTCGATGTTGTCGGCGATCGTCGTCAGTCTGTAGGTGTGAGGCGTTGACTGGCTGAAAGTCCAGACGACGGAACCAAGCGACGGCACGATTGCGTCCAGCATGTCGACGCTCAACGTGTCTCCTTCCTCAAGAAAAAGAAGAGGTGAAGAATGCGAACGCTCATCGCCCGGTTCCTGCAGCGACAGCGTAATCGGCCTGCCTGGCAATGCTACCGCGCGCATGCGCCGCTTTGCATAAGCCTCGATGGTTCCGAACCTGACCTGTGTGATCTCGCGGTGATTCATGGTTGCGGCCGAAAGCGAATCGGATTATCCGGAGATAACCCGGGCTAGATGTCAAAAAAAATGACACAGAAGGGCGGCGCTTGACCTCGCGGATAAACTGCGAACCGTATGATTGCGGCTCCGAAAGGTGCCGCGTCCGGACGCGCATCTTCGCACAGTACGTCTCACGCGCGCTGGTTTTCGCGAGCGCACCGTTCGACCGCGGCTTCCACATGCTGGGGGAACACGACAGTGCCGCGGTTTTGTGTTGCTATCAGGTTCGGGCGAAACCTTGCCAGATGCATTCGAAGGCACGCCTGGTTGACTCCGCAGTCGGATAACGGTCAGTCCCGACTCGGCGACTCATAACAGATTGATTGCAGCTGTTCGTCAGTTGAACGCTGAACCGGTTTCCTGGCGAGTGAGCAAAAATTCAACCGCAGCAATTTCCGCACGGGCTAGCACTAAATAGACGCCACAGCAAATGCTCGTGGCCTCAGGTATTGATCGTGGCCTCGGCTCGCTCAGCGCTCGCGAGGACGTCGGTTAATGCGGGCACGTCGTTGAAAACCATCCCGGCCATGGCCGTATAGTCGCGCCTCAATGCGTCAAGCATCGTGAGCGAGGGCATCAGGGTAAAGGTTTCAGGTTTGGCCAGATCCAGTCCAAGGTCCGTGCTGCCAAAGAACAACCGCGCGTGGCGCGCACAATCTTCAGCCAACGCCCTGTTCGCCAACCAGTCGGCTGCGTTTGCGCTAAGCAGTAGTTGATGAACGTCGTAGTAATGCCTTGAAACCCGTTGGCCACCGTGACGCAGCTCGCCGCGCCGCTCGTACCATTGGCGCAACCCGTGCAGGATGATCAGTTTGTCCCACAAGGTTCTTTCGGGCTGGACAGTTGTGACATTCCTGACCCGCAAGTCCAGATGAGGCAAGTCGTCCGCCAGGTAGGGTGTGACGATTGCTGCTGTATGCGGGTCAAGCGCCGACTTCGCACCAGACTCAATCTTGACGGCAGACCGGATGTACTCATCAGCCCGTGCCGTAGCGGTTGGATACCATAGCAGAAGGCTCTGACCATCTGCGTCGTCAGGATCGCTTTCGAGCCTGAAACCTTGCGGGATACATTCGCTCGCGCACGCCCTCAGCCTGGTAGTGAATTCGCCCTGAATGAACGCTGAACAGGCGTTTCGTATTGCGTCGAGCCGACCGCGGCGTTTCTTGCCGGTTAGTGCTTCCAGTTCAGCGGGCTCTGCGTGCTGGCCGAGGTCGTCACGAAAGACCGTGATATCGACGTCTTCCGAAAAACGGGAGATCAGTCCGAACGCCTTGGACAGGGAAGTCCCGCCCTTGAAGAGAAGGCGGGGCCCCTCTGGAGGCAGTCCGTTGAACAGTGCGTCGAGGGTCCAGCAGACCCAGAAGTCTTTCTCGACGTTCTGCACGGCCGTACCGAGGCGTGCGGCGGTCGCAACGAAGAGGTCACGCCGATCGCTCTCCCTGGCTTCAATGACCTCCCTGAAAGCGTCGTTCTGTCCGCGCCGACTGAATTTTGAGCCACCGCGCCGATCGAGTTTTGAGCCGGGGTGGAGACCGGTCTGCAGCAGGACCGGGTGTGGATAAGTGTATGGGTTTCGAGAGTGCTTGTCCTCCTTCGTGTGAGGCCTCATTGCGCGGCGGAAGCTGCGAAGGGCGTAGCCCGTAGCTGCTTCCGCCGCGCGGCAAGCGACGATCAGGCCGATTCGTTCGCGCTCGCACCGTCGACTCTGCGCGCTGCTTCGCGCGTGCGAATACGCTTTTTTGCACTGGCGCTGCTATGGCGGAAACGGTAGCTTTCGTTGCCGGTTTCCACGATGTGGCAGTGATGCGTCAGCCGGTCCAGCAATGCCGTGGTCATCTTCGCGTCGCCGAACACACTGGACCATTCGGCAAAGTCCAGATTCGTTGTCACCGCAACGCTTGTATGCTCGTACAGGCGACTCAGCAGGTGGAATAGCAACGCCCCGCCGGCCTGGCTGAAGGGCAGATATCCGAGTTCGTCCAGAATGACCAGGTCGAGGCGAAGCAGGCTCGCCGCGATCCTCCCGGCGCGTCCCTGCGCCTTCTCCTGCTCCAGTGCGTTGGCCAGATCCACGGTCGAGTAGAAGCGCACCCGCTTGCCGTGGTGCATGATGCCGGACACGCCTATGGCGGTCGCCAGATGCGTCTTGCCCGAGCCCGGGCCGCCGACCAGAACCAGGTTGTGCGCGCCCTCGGTGAACGTCATGCCGGCCAGTTGCGTGACGAGCTGACGGTCGACCGGCGAGCCATCGAAGTCGAAGCCCGCGATGTCGCGATGCACCGGGAACTTCGCCGCGTTCATCTGGTGGCTGACCGAACGCGCGGCCCGATCCGCGACCTCGGCCTGCAACAGCCGTTCGAGCAGCCATTGCGAAGACGCCGCCTCGACATTCACCTGTTCGAGCAGTTCGGCCCAGCCGGCAGCCATGCCGTGCAGCCGCAAGTGTTTGAGTTCGACAATCAGATCACGCATGACCGGCCTCCGGCTGTTGCAGTGCCGGGCGCAGCCCGTCGTAGCGCGAGGTGTCGGCCAGCGGCGGTGTCGTCAGTTGTAGCGCAGTATCGATCTTCGGCGGCATCTGCACGCTGCGCATGCGCGACAGCACGTTCACCACATGCTCGACGCTCACGCGCCCGGAGGGCGGCGCCTGCTCCAATGCGAGTTCGACTGCAACCACTACGGCATCCAGACCGCTTTCCGGGACCAGCGCCAGAACCTTCGCCATTACCCGGTCACCACCTGGCTCGCGTAGTAACGCCCGACGCAGCCGTTGCAGCGGCTCGGGCATATCCTGGAACGGCGCACCGTTGCGCAGGGCTCCTGGCTTGCGCTGGATCAGCGGGATGTAATGCTGCCACTCGTATCGCACCTGTCCTTCGTCGGCCAGTCGATCGTGTTCGGCCACCACGGCATCGTCGGCAACCACCACGACACGGCCAGGATAGAGCCGCGTGCTGAGCATCTGGCCGGCAAATTCGCATGGCACGGAGTAGCGGTTGCGTCCGATCACCACCAGGCAGGTCGACGACACCCGGGCCGCACGCTCAACATAACCGTCAAACGGTGTTGGCATCGGCATCAGATGGGCGCGTTCCTGCTCGAACACGTCGGCGACACTCAGCTCACGATAGTCCGGATGCTTCACCTGATCCCACAACGACCGGCACCGGCTCGCCAGCCATGCATTCAGATCAGCGAAACTGCCGAAGCGTTGCCCACGCGCCTCAATCCAGATACGCAGGCGGCTGTCCTGCACGTTCTTCTCGACGACGCCTTTCTCCCAGCCACTGGCGACATTGCAGAAGTCCGGATCGAACAGGTAGTGCGAACACATCACTGCGAAACGCGGATTGACTGTGCGACCCTTGCCTTTGTGCACCTTGTCTACGGCCGTTTTCATATTGTCATAGATGCCCCGGCGGGCCACCCCGCCGAAGGCCGTGAACGAGCGCGTATGGGCGTCGAACAGCATCTCGTGACCCTGGCTTGGGTAGGCCACGAGCCAGAACGCCCGCGACGCGCACAGCTTCATGTGCGACACCTGGAGCTTGCGGTAAATGCCGCCGACAACCAGTCCTTCCTCGGACCAGTCAAACTGGAATGCCTCGCCCAGCTCGAATCGCAACGGCACAAACGCCGACTTCGAAACCGCCTTGCCTTCGCCTTGCCGCCAGGCCCGGATGAAATCGGTCACCCGCGAGTAACAGCCGTCGTAGCCGCCAGCCTTGATCTCCTGGAACAGCATCCAGGCGGTGCGGCGTTCCTTCTTCGGTCGCCGCGCGTCGACACTGAGCGCCTGCACCAGCACCTCATGAAACGGCGTCAACCGCGTCGGCTGCGAGCGCCGCTGATACTTCGGCTCCTCCTGAACATCCATGTTCAGATATTTACTAATCGTGTTGCGCGACAGGCTTGTGAGACGCGCTATCTCGCGTACCGACTTGTTCTGGCGGTGGAACATCCGCCGCACCTTGCCAATCATCGTCATCGGGATCATCCCCAAACACCCTGCCAGAAAAACTAGCAGGATAGGTTGATTGCCCGGCTCAATTTTCAGTCGGCGCGATCCCTACAAGTGGCTTAATTTTCGGTCGGCGTAAACAGTCGTTCATCGTGATCTCCGTCCCGGTTGGCTTTTGAGCACACCCATGTCAGTCCCCGCGACGCTTTTGAACCGGCGCGGAGTATCTGTATCGACAACGCTTGGGTCAAACCCCGGAATAGTGCGCAGGAACGCCTGCATCCAGATCGGCAGGTGCGAAAAACCCTGGATCAGGTCCTCGATAATGGCGGATCCCTGGTTCGGGTCGGTCAGTACATTGTGGAGACGCTGGCGGATCCGGTCTGCGTCCCCCGGCAATGTGTCCTTGAGCCAGTGAAGAGCCTGGACGACACGCATGGCGGGTCGCCCCGCCCAGTAAAGACGGCTCGGCGCAGTCTGCCTGAACTCGATCAGGAGATTTTCCAGCTGGATCGAGCGGCGTCGCGCATCGGTATGGATGGTGACCCGTGCTGGCACTGCGTCAGTCAGACCAAGATCGTTGGCGGCAGTTATGCCGTCGACCAGGAGCCGCAATTGATCGCGTCGGGCGAGGGCATCGATCACGGCGCGGTAATCGGGCACGGTCGGCCGCCGCGTCAGGCGGTTGATCGCTGGCAGGTCGTAAAGGCCACGATCAATCCGGCGCAGTTTTCCGCTTGAGACGAGTCGCTGCAATGTCTTGTCGATCACATCGCGCGAGCCAAGATGGGCAAAATCGGTGGGTACCCAGACGACGGCTGGCCCGGCGGCGGAAATGAGCGACATGATGCGGGCGCTTGCGTCGGACATAAAGAACTCCTTGTCCGATATTTGTATATGCTTTTCGGACAAATTGCAAACGATTTGTGTCCGAAAAATGTTAACAAATTTCGGACAATTTTGATCGAACCACTTGATGCGCAGGGGCAACGTATTTCGCTGGCCTGTCTGGGGGCATTAATGGCTGCACGCAGGCAATGCTCCAGCCGTTGCATAACGCTTTGTGCCAACATCGACCGCGCCTATGACTGCGTCTTCTCCCGTTTGATCGCAATCACCGCATCCATCACGTGAACGAACCGCTCGAAGGGATCTGCGGGATCCATCTGCAAGGACTGGCGCCGGGCGACTCATCCAGGGAAATGTCCAGGGGCCGCCAGGTGCCACTGACCGCGATCGCCGAAGCAGCTATGAGAAATTCGCCCGGTGCAGGTCGTTTACCCGTCATTGATTTCGATTCAAACATAGGTTTGTCGTTCACCTGCCGGATACCAATCTCCCTGATCCTGCGCATGCCAAGAGCAGACGCCGTTGCAATTTCCCCGAGAACAATCAGGAGTGGCGTGTGTGCCTCGCCTATAATTCCTGCGTCATTCAACAACTTTCATCAATTCCACATCTGTGTCGTCCAGACAAAGCAAATCGCGCAGCGGACGCCCTTTCAGGCCGCTAACCAAGACACTTTTACTGCCGATGGACCGGACGACGGCTCGCGATCAATCTCTCGCAAATCATCTCACGCTGGTCGCGTGTCGCAGTGGCCATGGCAGCGGACATCTCATCAACGAATTGATGCGCGTGGTGTATGTCAGCTGGTTTTTGCAGCGCGCCGGTTACGGGTCGTGTCCGGTCGAGCAATTCAAGATCGCCGAGTGCGCGGTCGAAGCGACATTGATGCACGCTCACGAATCTGGGCAGTGGACGCTGCCAGCCGACACGGTCGCCGATTTTGAGGCATTGCTGGCACTTTACGATCTACAGCTTGCCAATGCCCCACTGCATGCAGTTCTCGATGCAGAGCAAAGGCTCGCTGCCTTCCTGAGGGGAACGTCGAGTTCTCCCATTCCGTAACATCCAATTTTGGCAACCACGGTTGACGACAAACAAGAACAAACCCAACGATCGATCCGTAGTATGGATGCTTGACTGGCGGCGCGCATAGCGGAAAGCGATCAAAAAACCTACCAGGCGGTCGCTGATGTGTCCCGGTCCCGCGCCGAACTTTGTGGTCGTCAACGTTCAGCCAGAACAGCACGTTCCCCGGATGGACTACCGGCCTTGCAGCGTCGGACAAACGGGACCCAGTTCGATCAGAATATTCCGGATGATGCCGTCGCGGTTCCATTCAAGCCACTTTGCATAACAGGGCTGACTCGGGCGAAACGTGGACTGAAGTCGATGCTATTTTTAGCGAATAGCGATGATCCAGAGAATTGCGTCCGGCACCGGGCGCGGATGCCTGCGAGGTTGCGCAGAACCAGGCGTTGAGCAGACTCGAACAGAAGACAGACTTTCTGCTATCCCTCTTCGAGCAGGGGACTCGCAACATGGAACATTCATGGGTAGAGCAGACACATTAATTGTCCTGCCCTGAACCGATGCCAACGCAAAATCCAGCGATTTTATAAAGATACCTAATTATTTTCCTATTTGTCGGGCGGGGCCTGGTGTCGCGGACGCCAATTTACGAGGCCAGGCGGGCAGCGACCCGCACGAGACAGGCATCAGATTTCGCACGTTTGGCCTGATGAAGACTGATCCATGCAAGGCATGGCGCGAGGCTCTGGCCACTCGCCACACAGTCTCATTTTGATGGCAACGGAAGCGAGAGTCGCGTGGCTAGACCAGTCTACCGGCTAGAGCCGCAACAATGCGCTTCATCTGTTTGTCCGAAACGTCAGATGCTCGAGCCACGTTATCGCGCCACAGGTCAGACTCGCGGATGGCAAGCTGGGCCTTGACTGGCTTACGGGCGGACGCCATGGCCAGCAGGCGTAGCATTACCTCAAAGTGGGGCGCACCTTCTTGATTCGCTGTCGCAGCCCTTAGTGCACTCAATTCTGCCTCGAGCTTCGCAAGTTGCTTTCGCAGCGCCGAAACCTGGCGCGCGTGCGGTTCGCGCAGGCTCTCTGCCTTCTCTGTGTAGTCGCTATTTTCCGCTACGGTGACTTTTATCGATTCGACGAGCTTACGCTGCCGGTAAGCTGCTTGCCGCTGCGCGCCGGTCAACGCATTTTCTTTCCTTGGCCGTCCCCGGCCGCGCTTGCCCTGCTGGACTTCGGCCGTTGGGGGATGATTATTTTCTCTCTGCCCAGTTGAACGATTGCCCAGAGCAGCAACCGCTCGACTTCCTAGCGGTAATTCTCAAACGTGGTCTTTCTTTCGCCAACCAGCGCGAGTCATGCGCGTAATGCGGCGATGCGTCACGAGCAGCAACCGGAAGATGGGCCAGATGACGTCATCCATAAATAGATGACAATGCATCCGGTCCTGCGCCCGTCTCAAAGATGGTCGCCCACGCGGGCGCGCTACGCAGAGCCGACTGAATCGGCCGAGTTACGCCACACAATTCCGCTGTCGTGATAGGAAGGATCTTAATGGCCATGTTTTTGCGGGTGTTGCGCAACGCAGAGTACGCAGCGCCTTCTCTACAATACTAAAGATCGACGGTGACCACCGCACCGTCGTGACATTCAGCCATGTTGCTGGTGCGTCGTTCGTTAGATTCTTCTTCACCACCAGGCGCCTGCGTCACCAGGCTTCATCATCGTCAGGCCGGAGCAGCCCTATTTATAGTATTGGGCACGCTTCGCGGCCGCTGCGGCCAACGCTTCGCGATAGGCTGCCCTCTTCGCTTTTGTTTCTTCCGTCGGTGGCTTCCGGTCTTGACGTGAGAGATGGTACGTCTTTGATTCGACAAAAAGACGCAGACTGCCGCTCGATGCGGGTCCGAGATTGCGCTGAACCGGTGGCTTGCTCGGGTCGACCCAGAGAATCTGCTGCATCATGTCAGTACTCGGGTCGATCCAACTGATATACCCGCCAGGCAAGATCTCGCGCGGTTTTTTGACCGCGCCCGTGAAGCTGTAGCGCGCATCGGCGGTGACCTGCGGGTCGTAGAAGTGCGGGGTGATGAAATCGGACACCGATATCCCGTCGATCGTATAGGTATAGGGATCGGCTTCGCACGGGTCACAGGCCTCGATCAGGTATTCGAAGCGGCCTGTGCCGTCCTGGATCCGGCCGTCCACGATCCCGATCGAGGTCGAGGTTTGGAGCCGGTTGCCGTTCGGGTCGACCAGCATTTCTATGATTTCATGGCTTGCGTCGACGGCCCATTCTTCACTGTTCGGGGTGGCGATCACTTTTGCGTAGGGCTGGTTATGACGCGTCATATGGAAGCCGCCCTCGCCTGGCGGCAGGGACTTGACGAGCTGAACCGGCCATACGCCCTGCGGGATTTTTCTGGGGTCGGTGAGATACGAGACCGTCGCGTTCACCGACCAGAATTGCGGCAAGTCCCTCGTCACCTGGACATTGATGGCCGCGGCCACCGCCGCCATCGTTTGTGAATCCACCTCGCCCGTCGTATCGACGAGTCCAACTTTTGTTGCCAACATAAGTGCCTCCTGTTTATCAACGTTACGACAAGCACGCGGCACCACGGCGGGATGCTCCCGTTGTGCGGCACCAACGAGTTGGATATCTGCAGCATGATGGATTTGGGGACTGTCTACGATGTACCGCAGGCGAATACGCTCTGCGACGCCTGTCTCGCAGCGAGTCAGTCACGGATGGATTGCTTCATGTGGGTTGCCGCATGGCCAGTGCAGCGGGGTGCCGCACTCCTTTAGACAAGACGGCGCGGGCTGTGGATTTTGAATAGGAGAGGTCGCGCCGTCTGAGGTGGCTGTCGAAGGCCGTTCCCGTTTCGAAACCCGGGCGCGCAAGTGCGGAAAATCCTTCTTTGCGCATTGTATTCGTTGCGTCGGAGAAGAGGCTCGCCGCCGGGAAAGGAGGGCTATGAAGCTTCCGGCGTCCGCAACCAGATACGAGACTCGCGCCCGAGCGCAGCGTTTGCCCGCCCACTGTATCATTCAACGCAGTGCTGCCCGAAGGCAGCACATTCTGCGTGCGATTGCCGTTGCCCGGCAAGTTCTCCCACGTCACGCTGCCGACCGCATTCTTGCGGTAGTACTTGTATTGGACACTGCCGCTCGCCGGTAGATTGACCGTGTTGTTCCACACCAGATAGTTGGCGGAGTCCACTGGCAAGCCAAGATCGGTGTTCCAGTTGCCGAGGGCGTCGGTGCTACCTATCACATACATGTACTGCCCGGGCTGCGTCTTTGCGTTGACGCTGATCGTGACGCCGACCTGCCCGGCGGCAGGTTTTATCACGCAGTTGCTATAACGCGCGCACACGATGGACGGAATATCGACCACCTTGCCCGCCTGGGTCGACGCCAGCAGACTGATGTACTCGCCCATCGCCCAGTTTAGCGGCGCCATCGATTTGGTCGGCGTACCGAAAGTGAAGGGTGGCGGAGTCACGACTTGCCAGCTGTCGGGCAACGTGGTGGTCGGAGTCCAGATCTGCTCGGGGATGAAGCCCTCCGGCGTCGCGTAAGTCTTGATGGCAGCGAGGTAAGGGGCGCCGCTGTTGCCCGGCCGCTCTTCGCAATGCTGTACATGCCCCGCTCGGCGGTAAAGATCGGCCATGCGCGGCCAACACCGGTGCCGTCGAAGTTGCTCCCGTCATTGTGTTCGCCGTGGCCGTCGTAGTTGTAGCGGAACCAGGCCTAATTGCCGTTCTTGATAGTCGTCGCGAGGATGGTGTCGTAGGCGGCTATCGTATCGGCGACTGTGGGTCGTCGGCCCTTTTCACGCCCATGCGCACCAGTTCAAGCAACCCGCCGTCGACTACCGCCCGCTCGTCCTGGGTCCCGCCGCCGTTTTTCACCGGAAAGCTCTGTCCCGAATCCGGATAGCTGCTCGGATCGTACACTTGCGGACCGCTTCCCGATTGGCTCATGTTCGCCGGATTGATGCAGACATAGGAGGCCGATGCGACGCCGTCTCCGCATTGCGCCTATTAGGCTTAAGCGGGATGGTACGCTGATCGCAAACCCTTGATGTTTTGCGAATCGGAGGATGGATAGGGCCACACATCCACAGCCCGTTGGGGATGCGCCGAGCCCTTGATGTGACCGTTCTCGCTTGAGTGCGGTCTTCTGGCAGGGCGAAAAGCTGGAATTCGAAGTAACAGGTCGTCCAACGACCGCAATGGCCGAATCGTGCGCGGAGCTCGTCCGTCAGGTTCCGGAGTAATGCAGCCATTCCAACGGCCGGTTTCCCCGCTCGCTGAACGGCAGGTTGTGGCCGATAGCACCAGTTCGATGAACGTGCTACAGAGCGCACGGTGGAGTCTTCAACGGCAGCTTTCCGGCGGGTTGGGTGAACGCGTATTGCCGGCCAACAGGCGACATTCGATCGATGCTCAGGAATTGGTAACAAGTGCGCGGTTGGCGTATCGGGCTGAAGATAATCTAACGACTTGTATACATGGTGCCCAGCATAACCTGTCCGAAAATGATCAGCACAAGCACCATGGAGGCCAGGATTACTGCCAAAAATCCGAGGATGAACCCCCCAGATGGAGCCGGCCAATTGAGCGGGGCCGAGGCGAACCACGACTAATACGCTGATAGTCGCTCCGCCGACGGCATATAGATAGAGCAGCCAGTCGTCTGCGTGCTGAAACCGCAACGCACACAGTGCTAGAAGACATGCGAGAGCTGTCGATGCGCCGCTCGTCACGGCCCATTGGCTCCTCTGCGAAACGAAAACACCAATCGCAAACGCCTGAGGCAGCCAATAAATTAGAAAATTCTGCAAAAAAAATAGTTCGCTGCGATGTGCCATCCATATCGATATCGCCGCGCTCACCAGTAAAGAAGTGGCCGGACATGCGGCATGCCTCATGCGCAAATAAAAATATTGTTCAGATGGCAGGTTTGTCATTGTTCGTATCGTCACCAAGCGATTGCACCTATCATTTGTCGACGTCCACCAGTCAGTTTTCGTCCACCGGTTCACTGCCTGACGCGCCGCTGCCGTTGAACCGAACCAAGTGGTTTCGGTGAAAATAGCCGGTGGGGACGATCTTATGTCTATAGATAGGATATCTTATTGAGAAGAGAGGACGGCATTCCAGACATCGGGAGCAGCCGTATCTTTGAGTCGCAAGCTGGCAAGACCAAATTGTCCTTTGCGAATGCGATGCATCAACTCTATCCCTGAAATCGTGCTCGCAGCGTTCCCGAAACGTTTGCAGCCGAGCATGACGTTCGTTCTGGACTTGACGTTACGATGATCTTGTTCGATCACATTGTTCAAATACTTCGAGGATCGTATCGCGGTATCACCTGGCAGCAGGCCGTCGACTTTCATTTCGCGCACCGCGCGGTGCGAGGCTGCATAACCATCGAGCGTGATGGTCTTCGCAGGTCGGCCCTGATGTTTGATGGCCTTGCTGAAAAAGGCTTTGGCCGCCTTCACGTCGCGCTTCGCGCGCAGCATGAAGTCCACCGTCTGACCAGCCCGGTCAACCGCCCTGTAGAGGGCGCCCACTCGCCGCGAATCTTCAGGTAGGTCTCGTCGACGCGCCACGACTGTCCCGTAGACGTGCCAAAACGATTCCAGCGCTTGACGAACTCTGGCGCATAGCGCGGCACCCAGCGCAGGATCGTCGTGTGTGCGGGCGACAATCCGCGTTCAGCCATCATCTCGACAAGATCCCGCAGACTGAGTTTGTAGCGCAGGTACCAGCGGACACTCAGAATGATGATCTCGCGATCAAAGTGTCGCCCATCGAACAACTCGTCAAGACTCTTCAGCTTACTCATCGGCGACCATCAGTTCGTTCAGTCCTACACCTTAACTGATTTCACATCGCCATTCGCACCAGAGCCGGCAGAAGCTTGATGGCCCACCGGTGCACGGTCGAATGATCGACTGTGATCCCGCGTTCGGCCATCATTTCCTCGAGATTGCGCAAGTTCCGCGGGTAGGCAACGTACCAACGCACGCACACCAACATTATCTCCAGCGGATAGTGCAACCGCTTCAGCACTTTAGCTACCGTCGGACTCAACGTTTCATTGTCGTTCACATCATTTTGTAAGGTATCGCAGCATACCAGCCTCCGCTATTGCAACAGAACCGACGAAAATCCCCTTGGAATCGACGCGCGCTTTCCTATACTTTGGGACATTCCCACAATAGAAAAACCTTCAATAAATTGAATCCAGATCGCCCCGACTTGTACGTCAAAGGCAACGTCGCAACGGCGAGTCACGGATCATCGCGATCAGGGGGAGAACCCGTCGCATTGCTCAATGCACGTCGTGTCACTGATGACGCAGGAGAGGGTTTCGACGCGAATTCGTCGATAACCCGGTATGTGTTCGGACGTCCGTTTTTCGCTCCAGGCCGAAAACGGGCGTGAATACGGAGAGCTGCGATGAGCACAGGTGCGAAGAATGAAGTCCCTCCCGATGAACCCCTTGCCGACACCACCCCTTACGGGTACGGTCCGGACGATTCGATCAGCGATGCCACTGAAAACGCCGCGACCACGCACCACACACTGAATTTCAATGGAAAGTCGATTGCGTACACGGCGCGGGCCGGTCACCTTGTGACGACCGATACCTACAGCTCGCGATCAGGCGCGAAACTGTTCTACGTGTCGTTCACGGCCGACGATGCGACGCCATCGACGCGACCGGTAACCTTTTTCTATAACGGCGGCCCAGGCTCGTCGTCAGTTTTTCTGCTGTTGGGTTCTTTCGGACCGAGGCGGATCAAAACGAGCATGCCGGACTTCACGCCGCCAGCGCCTTACACGCTGGAAGACAACCCGGACAGCCTGCTCGATCACACTGACCTGGTGTTCATCGATCCCGTTGGCACGGGCTACTCGACCGCGATCGAGCCACACACCAACAAGGATTTCTGGGGCGTCGATGAAGACGCAGGCTGTATCAAGCAGTTCATCAAGCGTTATCTGACTGTCTTCAACCGGTGGAATTCTCCGAAGTACCTGTTTGGGGAATCGTATGGAACACCGCGTACCTGCGTGCTCACATGGATGCTGCACGAAGACGGCGTAGATCTGAACGGAATCGTCCTGCAATCGTCGATTCTCGATTATTCGCAGGCGAGCAACCCGATTGGCGTCCTGCCGACGTTTGCAGCCGATGCCTTGTTCCACAAAAAGGTAACCGTGTCGCCCGCTCCGGCGGATCTGCCCGGCTTCATGGAGCAGGTAGGGGCATTCGCGACGGGGCCTTATGTTAATGCGTTGAATGACTTCCCCAATGTCGCGCCTGACGTCCTCCAGCAGATGAGTGACATGCTTGGCATTCCACCAATGGTTCTGAAGTACTGGCAGCTCAATCCGTCAATGGGAAATGGCTCGGCGTTCCTGACGAGTCTGCTGCTGGACGAAGGATTGGCCGTCGGCGCTTATGACGGACGCGTGACGGGCGAAGACACGGGCATTGCCGAGTTCATCGCGCCCGACTCCGGCGGTAACGATCCCACGATGGCGGCCGTGAGTGGCGTCTATACGGCGATGTGGAACGTGTACCTCAACGACGAACTGCAATACACATCGATTTCGCCGTTCATGGACCTGAATGACCAGGCTTTCGAAAACTGGGACTTCAGCCACGTCGATCCAACGGGCGCGGAACGGGGCGGTGCCGGAAGTCTCTATACCGCCGGCGATCTGGCCGCTGCGATGGCCGTCAATCCTTACCTGAGGGTGTTTTCGGCGAATGGCTATTACGATGCGGTGACGCCATTCTTCCAGACCCTGATCAATTTCCAGAACATGCCGCTCGATAGCGCACAGATCCAGAGCAATCTGACCTTCAACAAATATCCCTCAGGCCATATGGTCTATCTCGACAATGCATCACGAACGGCCATGAAGGCCGATCTCTCGTCGTTCTATGGGAATGCGCAGGCGCATGTAGAGGCGATCAAGGCAAAAATCAAGCCTGAGCAGAAGGCCATAACGGGCGCAGCAAAATATCGCAAACGTTCGAGCCGCACGCCGTACTGAACCTTTCACAGAACAGTCAGCAGCATCGCAGGGTGAGGCAATCATGAACGTATCGCATCGTAAGCTGCCCGGCAGCCTGAGACGCGCCATGCCGGGTGCAAAAGTACTGGGGCAGGCCAATCTGCACGGTGTCATCGAAGTGACACTGAAGCTCCGACGCAAGCAGGCGCTGCCGGAACTGGAAGCGCGCCCAACGAACCCGCTGACCCGGGACGAACTCGCGGCTCGCTACGGTGCGTCCCAGGACGACATCGACAAGGTGACGCGGGTCATGTCGGGCTTCGGCATCAAGACGGTCAGTTCAAGCGCTGGCGCGCGCGCGGTCCGATTGTCGGGACCGGTCAGCGCGATGGAGTCCGCATTCAACGTCAAGCTTTTTAATTACTCGCACGCGAGCGGGAATTATCGCGGGCGCGTCGGCTATCTGTTCGTCCCCGACGAACTGAAGGATGTGGTGCAGGGCGTGTTCGGACTCGACAATCGACGCACCCTGAGGCGTCGTCGTCAGCCGGTTCGCGACACGGGCGAGCGGCAGGCGCTTTCGTCGTCGACGCCGAAGTGGTATCTGCCTCAGCAGTTTGGCGCGCACTATCACTTTCCATCTGGCGACGGCTCGGGCCAGACGGTCGGCATACTCGAATTTGGCGGTGGGTATTTCCCGAACGATCTGACCAAATTCTGCGCCAAGGCCGAAGTGACTGCACCGCAGGTCACGGCAATCAGCACGGACGGGACATCGACCGAGAGCAAGGACGGCGCCGAAGGCGAAGTAATGCTCGACATCGAAGTCGTGGCGGGTTTGTGTCCGCGCGCCAGCATCGTGGTCTATTTCGCCGCGTGGACAGAGCAGGGGATGATTGGCGCGCTGGACGCCGCGATGCAGGACAAGACCAACAATCCCGGCGTGCTGTCGATCAGTTGGGGCGCGCCCGAGGGCACTGATATCTGGTCCGATCAGGCGATGTCGCAGATCAACGAAACGCTGAAAGAGGCGGCATACCTCGGCATTACGGTATGCGTCGCCGCGGGCGACGATGGTTCGAGCGATGGACTCGCCGATGGCCACGCGCACGCCGATTTTCCGTCCTCGAGTCCCTACGTCCTCTCTGTGGGCGGAACGACGATCGTCGATATTGAGGGCACGAAGGCGGACGTCGTATGGATGGAGGGAGACGGCTTGCGGGCCGACTCCGGTGGAAGCACGGGTGGCGCGGTCAGCGACGTATTTCAGCGCCCTGACTGGCAAAGCACTATCACGATCCAGTCAGTCAATCCGGGCGCGATCACTGGCCGGTGCATACCCGACGTCGCTGCCAACGCGGACTGGGTTGCCTCGCCTTATCTGCTCGTCGTGGATAACCACGCCGAGCCCAATGGCGGAACCAGCGCGGCGAGCCCGCTGTGGGCGGCGTTGATCGCATTGATGAACGGCCAGCTCGGCAGCGGGCAGCGCGTCGGTTATCTGACGCCCATGCTGTATCAGGCGTCGGGTTCTGCGGCGGGACAAACGGTCGGTGCGGTTGGCTGTACCGACGTGACCTCGGGCAACAACAATACGGCGGCTGTAGGCGGTTATAGCGCCGGCCCCAGATACGATGCGGTATCGGGTTGGGGCACGCCTGATGGGCAGGCCCTGCTCGATGCGATCATGGCAACCCTGTCGCCGTCGACAGGTGCACCATCGCCTGTAGCGTCCGTGTCCTCTGCATCGCCTGTGGCGACTTCATGACTGTCATCATCAACCGTCAGGAGGAAAACATGGCAAGTGCGCAAAAAATCATGGTGGTTCGCCACGGCGAAAAGCCTCAAGGTGCGATACCGCCATACGGCGTCACGGTCGACGGTGAGCAGGACGTCAATTCGTTGCTCGTTGCGGGCTGGACCCGCGCCGGCGCGCTTGCCGTGCTGTTCGCGCCGAGCCGCGGCGCACTGCAAAGCCCGGAGCTAGCACAGCCACAAACCGTCTTTGCAGCATCGGACGATGCGGGCAAGTCGAGCAAACGGCCAGAAGAGACAGTGAGCGTCGTCGCGCAGAAGTTGAAGCTTCAGGTCGACACGACCTATTCGGTCGGTCAGGAGCCACAACTCGCGGCGGCCGCAATGTCATGCAGCGGCGTGGTGCTGATAGGTTGGGAGCACAAGCATATTCCGCTGATCGCCAACGCCATACTCGGCAATACAAGCGCACCGCAAACGTGGCCCGTTGACCGGTTCGACGTGGTATGGGTGTTCGATCTGAACGCGACCAGCGACGCCTATCGATTCAGCCAGGTGTGCGAACTGCTGCTTCCCGGTGACAGTCCCGAACCGATTCCGGTGATTTCCGGCTGAGGGGCACGCGATGAACGCTGCATTAGAGCGTGTTAGGCACTTTGTGTGAGACCTGGTATCCTGGCGGGATGAGAAGAGCAGACCGCAAAGGGTATCCGACCGATGTATCCGGCGAAGAATGGAGCTTCGCGGCTCCCTATTTGACGCTGATGGACGTCACGGCGCCGCAGCGCAAATACGAACTGCGCGACATGTTCGATGCGTTGCGCTGGATGGCTCAGGCCGGCGCGCCCTGGAGGATGCTGCCCCATGATTTCCCACCTTGGGAGCTGGTGTATCAGCAAACTCAACGCTGGTTACAGGCAGGCTGCTTTGAGCACATGGTCTGCGACTTGCGCTCGGTGATACGCGTGGCGCAGGGTCGGCAAGGACAACCCGGCGCCGTGATTCTGGACGGTCGCACGCTACAGTCAACCTGCGAGAGTGGTCCACGCGCGGGCTATGACGGTTATAAGCGCAAACGCGGTAGCAAAGTCCACATTGCGGTGGACACCCTGGGGCAGTTGCTGGCGGTGCACGTAACACCGGCCAATGAACAGGAGCGCGCGCAAGTAGCAGAGCTTGCACGTCAGGTTCAGCAGGTAACGGGACACACCGTCAAGATAGCATTTGCGGATCAGGGATACACGGGCAAGGACCCAGCGCAGGCCGCACTCGACGAAGGCATTGAACTGCAGGTGATCAAGCTGGAGGAAGCGAAAAAGGGCTTTGTACTGCTACCCCGGCGGTGGGTGGTCGAGCGCAGCTTCGGCTGGCTCAACTGTTTCCGTCGTCTCGCACGTGATTATGAGCGGCTACCCGAAACCCTTGCCGGGCTTCATTTCGTGGTCTTCGCAATGCTCATGCTCGTTCACGCGGTGCCAGTACTTCAGAGTTCCTAACACGCTCTAACCGTGGCCTGGGGTACGGCACCGAGGACCCGCGCTCGTGCCACGTCAGATTGTTGCTGCTGAAAACTCAGGTCAATTCGTCTCTTTTCCCTGAGACCGGAAATCCGCGACCGCAAGTGTGAGACCGCCTGGTAAGCAATCCATCACAGCCCGAAGAACGCCGATAGCGGAATGGTTGCAATCACCGATGCCCGCTCGAAATAATGTCTTCAGCAGCCCCATGGATGGATCTGCAGCACGCAACTTGGACCGAGGGACCGTAACGCCAAAGAGCACCTCACTTGCGTGGCCAGAGATAGCAGTACTTCTGGCTAGCTTCGAGGTTCGGTCCGACAGTCCCGCCCGGTTGTATGATCTTGAGCCATCCATTTGGATCCGATGCAGTCGGCGCGTCCCCGCAGTTATTGTGAACCCAATGAATGCCGCCGCTGAACGGTATGCCGCAGAGTTCGAGTTTGTCGCCGACCGCGATTGCGTTCAGTGGTGCGGGTACACCTTTCGTGTTGCGCTGGTAGCCGGAAGCGAAGACGTTATCAATCGCGACGTCGTACGTGTTCCCGTCTTCACCCTTCAGCGACAACTGCGTGTGCGATAGCTCTACACCCTTCCGGAACATGCCGTCCTTGAAGCTCGGAGCGGAAACAACCTGGCCGACGAGCATTTTCCCGCCAGCTGCAGAACAGTTCTGCGCGTCGTCCGCGAATGACGGCGCTGACATGAGACTGAGCAGAACTGAAAGGCCGACGATGACCTGTGTTCGGCCTTGGCTGCGCGGATATGCACACATGTATATAAATGGCATTGCCGTCCTCCAGTTGTAACGATGCTCACGCATCGCGTTTGCGCGCTTTGCCACTCTCATCAGCGCATTTGATGCGCGCATGCCGACAAGTCTACGGCATCTCGAATACGCAGGACATGCTCACGATGAGGAAAGCGATATCCAGATGCGGACTGGGATTCGACCGCGTGTGGTCGCTCAGCCGCTCTTCTTTACAAGAAGCAGGGGTCACGCTCGAGGGGCCCTTTTCTAGCCTCAGCCCGACGCGGAGACAAAAAGTTCGAAATAGCCCTGTGACAGGTGTACCGGTGACTGATAGAACAAATGGTCAACGGACCACCTTGGGCGGGAGAGTCAATGTCAGCAGCGCGGCCGACGGTCAGGGGCAGACAAGGGATATCGACCATCAACTTCAATTGAACGGTTTTGTCGCATTAGCGATGCTGCAGTAAAGTTCGGGTTGCCAAAACTTTGCTTGGGCCCACGATGAAGAAGACTGCAACACCACGAACGGCCCTTGCTGCTGGCGTTGCCAAGGTGCTGCAGCGGTTGCACTATCCGCTGGACGTGATGTCGTTGTGCGTGCGGTGGTATGTGGCCTATTCGCTAAGTCTTCGGAATCTTGCGGAGATGATGGCTGAGCGCGGCATTGGCGTGGATCATTCAACAGTGCATCGTTGGGTCATCAAGTTGGTGCCGTTGTTCGAGAAGATGTTTCGCAAGCACAAGCGCCCGGTGGGCAGGAGTTGGCGCATGGATGAAACCTATATCAAGGTCAAGGGCTCGTGGAAATATCTCTATCGCGCCGTGGACAAGGCTGGCAACACCATCGACTTTCTATTCAGAGCCAAGCGCGACAAGGCTGCTGCCTGGCGGTTTTTTGAGAAGGCAATCGGTCAGAACGGCTCGCCCGAGACGGTGACCATCGACAAGAGCGGTTCCAATCTGGCCGCGCTTCATACGGTGAATGCCGAGCGCGAGACGCCCATCAAGATTCGCCAAGTCAAGTATTTGAACAACGTGGTCGAAGTGCGACACGAGGTCGCTTACAGAAGTTGTTCTCCCTTCTCGCCGTATCGAAGGAGAGAACCACCGGTGTCACCCGGTGAATCTAGGGGCCTGAATCAAGAGCGGCTCTGACAACGTAACGAAGCGCCGCAAGGCGCGGGGTATCAATCGCGAGAGGCGTACCCTTCTGGCAGCCATACGCCGGATGAGTGCCAGATAGTCGGTATGGTGAAAACATTTGAATCTGCAGTAGGGTCGTTACGTTGAACGAGCGGAAATGGCTATTGCGCTCGAACCAAACGGTACTGGAGGTGGGAACAGCGTCTTTCGATTACGCGTTCGTGACCCGCATACCTCCCGGCCCAGAGCAGGCACCTAACCCGACGTACTTCCATAAGCGGAACGTGGAAACCCCGTATCGCTCCCTTCGGGACAGCAGGCTGCGAGGTCTGCCCATGGCGGTGCGGGCACAGGATCGGGGAAAAAGCGAATGCCCGGCTGTAATGGACGGGATACGGGTTGCAACATCACCCGACGCGACAGCGGGCAGACTTCCTCGTGGTCTCTCCTCACCAGAGAGTTTGCAGAACCATCCAAACGGAAGGAAAGCAAATGAGCGCAGCAACACGGGCGCGTGCACCTTCGGGCGTGGCGTGGAACGGCATCAATTGGGCCGATGTTCAACGTCAGGTAAGGAGGCTGCAATCGCGTATGGTGAAGGCGGTACAGGCCGGCCGCCATAACAGGGTGAAAGCACTGCAATGGCTGCTGACCCATTCGTTCAGCGGCCGTGCATTAGCCGTGAAGCGGGTGACTGAAAACAAAGGCAGGAACACCCCCGGTGTGGACAAGGTAACGTGGAAAACACCGGCGGCAAAGGCCAACGCGATTGCGTCGTTGAAGAGGCGGGATTATTCGCCCCTTCCACTTCGGAGAGTTTTTATTCTGAAGAAAAACGGCAAGACGAGGCCGCTCGGCATACCGACGGTGGTTTCATAATGCACTCTCACAGTTAAGTGTTGGAATGTTGCGGCTTCAGATGCGCTGAAGTACGCACCCAGTCTCGAAGTTCTTGTTCCTTGGTGCTGTCCAGCGCAATCCACCACCCCCTCCGATCATCAAGCTTACGTGCTTCGACGATACGGCGCTCGATCCAGTAATAGACGACGTGCATGCTGACCCGCAAGCGCCCGGCGAGTTGCTGCACGGTGAGTTCGTCAGGGCGTATCAGGCAAGTCGCTGGAATGGCGTACTTGTAGCGGATCCATTTGATCATGGCGAGCGTAAAAGGCTTGCCATGGGGGCTGCGCAGCCCTTCCTGATTGAGGTGTGCGACGATTTGCAGATCGGACAGCTGCTGAGACAGTCTGCGGACCTGCTCGACGATTTCCGCCGGACAACGTATCGCTTCGGGAGCCGGCCTGGGCAGATTGACAGTGATGTCGGTGCAGGCACCGCCTTGCCAGCGCACATGCAGAACGAGCTGCCGTTGGTCGAGCAATTTCTCCACCGTGATGTCCTTGATGAGGAGTCGCAGCATACGTTTGCGCTCCTTCGCCGGGGTGGTCGGAGCTCGCCACAGGCGTGGCAGATCGCGCGCCAATGCGAGGACCTGGGCCTTCTGCTCCGCCGTGACGACGCGCGCCTTCTGGCTCTGGAATTGGGTGGCTTCCGTCCTGATCGATTCGAGACGAAGCAACGCGTCGTTCCAGCGTCGTTCGAGGGTGCCTGCGACCAACCGGTTGGCGGGGTCGCACTCCTGGTAGCGCCGTTCGGCGAGGGCAGTCTCGTATTCGGCGCGCTCGATGCGCATGTGCCACTGACGCATGATGGCGAGGTCGCGTTGCTCAAGCTCCTGCAGGGCCGTGACGGCGAGTTCGAGTTCGGCCGGGCGCAGCGCCGTGAGCACCGCTTCGCCGATCACGTTGTCGAGCAGGTCGCTGCGCACATACACGCAATCCCTGGTCGCCAAACCTTGGTGGCGCTGCTTGCTGCACAGATAGATCGGGCGGATGCCGCCGTGACCCTGGTAGCGTACCGTGATTGCCCGGCCACAGCGTGCGCACACCAGCAGTCCCTGCAGCAACGCGAGCCCTTCGCGCGCCGGGCCACTCAACAGGTACCTTCACCGTTCGTCCGGTTGCGCGCCAGGCGGGCCTGATTCTGCTCAAACTCCTCCGGGGTAATGTACCCTTCGTGGTGCCCGGGCAGATGGACGCGCCAGTCGGTCTTCGGAACCGGCTGCACGCGCTTGAGCACCTCTCCCTGTGGTGTGATGCGCTGGCGGTACTGATAGCGCCCAAAGACGTAGACGCCTGCATACGACGGATTCATGATCAATCCGAGCACACGTCCGTGACTCAGTCGTCCCCAGATGAGTTTGCCCGCCCAGGCTCCTCCGTAGGCGCGCTTCGGAAAGCGTAGCCCGTCTTCGGCAAACCGCTTGACGACAGCGTACGCACTACCGGTTTCGCGGAACAGACGGAATACCAGTTGCACGGCGCCGCGCACTTCGTCATCAGGATCCAGGACGATGCGGTCTTCACCGTCATAGCACAGGCCGACTGGTAGCGGAAAGCGCAACTCTCCCTTCTGCGCCTTGTTGAGCTTGCCGCCCTGGAGGCGCCCGCGCAGAAAATGGAGTTCGGCCTGAGCCATCGTGCCTTTGAGACCGAGAAGCAGGCCGTCGTTGAAGTCGCCCGGGTCGTACGAGGACACATCTTGGTACCCCTGTTCGGCTGCCAACAGGGCGGCTGGAACAGGTAACTGTCACTGATCCCGCCCATCCGCTGTATGGCCGCACCTTTGCTGTCGTGGCATCGGCGGCCACGGTCGGCGCATATGGTCAAGTCACCGTCGCTTATCGGGACGACGTCCTGTTAAAAATTCCGGTGGTGGCGACTTCTCTCCGTCCGACGTCTGAGCGTCTACCATCGAGCAAACTATCGGCCGATAGCGTCCGGGAACTGGTTCGTGTGGCCAGAGAGCTGGAGTCACCAGAAAATCATGGATCAGTCTTCTATTTAAATAAGGAGTGCTTGATAATAGATGGGAATTGCGATTTACAGAATACGGTTGCTGCCTCGAGGGACAAGCCATGACATCGGAACTTGTAACGGCCCGACATCTGTGCCGTAAGGCAATAATCTATATCAGGCAATCCACTCCGAACCAGGTAGTAACCAATCAGGAAAGCCTGCGATTGCAGTATGCGCTGCGCCAGCGGGCAAGCGATCTGGGCTGGGATGATGCGAATATCGAGGTGGTCGACATGGATCTTGGCCTAAGTGGCTCGACGCTTTCGCATCGTGAGGGCTTCAAGGATGTGATTGCCCGCGTGACCCTGGGCGAGGTCGGCATCATCCTCTCGTACGAAGTAACCCGGCTTGCACGTAATTGCACGGACTGGTATCCCTTGCTGGATCTGTGTGGGTTTCGCCAATGTCTTATCGGCGATCGCGATGGCGTATATGATCCGGGTTCTGCGAACGGACGCCTTTTGCTGGGTTTGAAGGGCACGATTTCCGAGGTCGAGTTGCACACCCTGCGTGGCCGCCTGACGGCCGGACTGCTGAACAAGGCAAAGCGCGGTGAACTGGCGTTGCTGCTACCCGCAGGACTCGAGCGCGACACCAACGGCATGGTGCATAAAGATCCGAACCAGGAGGTGCAGGATCGGGTATCGCTGATCTTTACGACGTTTCTGGGTCTTGGGTCGGTGGGCAAAGTAATGCGCCGCTTCCGCGATCACGCGCTGACCTTGCCGCGGCGCGACCGGTTTGGCGACATCATCTGGCGTTCACCAACGGCCAATATGCTCACGGCGATTCTGAAGAATCCTGCCTACGCGGGTGCGTTCGTCTATGGTCGAACCCGGTCGTGCCATTCGACTTATGCCAACGGCAAGCTCATCACAGAACGCTGTCCTATGTCAGAATGGAAAATCGTCGTGAAAGACCGTTATCCTGTCTACCTCGACTGGGAACGTTTCGAACAGGTCCAGGCCATGTTGCGCGATAACCATGCGGAATATCAGCGAAACCAGACGCGCGGGATACCCCGCGACGGTGCAGCCGTGCTCCAGGGCATCGTCTGGTGCGGGCAATGCGGTCACAAGATGGCGGTGCAGTACAAGAATGCGAACAGGTACGTCTGTAACTATCTGCTGCGTAGTCAGGGTGGCCAACTATGCCAGCACCTCCCTGCTGACCTTATTGATGCGCGGGTCGTGGAGGCCTTCCTCGCGGCAGTTGGACCCGCGGAGCTCGAAACGTGGGCGGGTGCAAACCATGCAAGACAGCAGACCCGTGATGCCGCCAACCGGGCAGAGGTGCAGCAGGTCGAACGGCTACGCTATCAGGCGCTCCTGGCCGAGCGCCAATACAATCGCGTCGATCCGGATAACCGTCTGATTGCTGCCGAGCTTGAACGGCGGTGGGAAACGGCGCTGCGCGAACTGCGACAGGCGGAGGATGCGCTTGCCCGTCATCAGGTTGAGGCATGCAAACCGGAGGCGCTCAGTGCTGAAGAGCAAAATGACTTTCTTGCGCTCGGTACCCAGCTACCGGAAATCTGGCAGCGACCGCAAGTCAATCGCGAGAGCAAGAAGGCCCTGCTGCGTTCCCTGATTGATAAAGTGATCCTGCACCGGGTAACGCGTGATCGGATCGCAATCCGTGTTGTCTGGCGAGGTGGTGAGATCTCCCAACTGGAGGTCGAGCCGCGTGTGCATGCCGCGCGGGCACTCACCAGGGGCGCCGAGATGGAAGCCCGCGTGCTTGAACTTGCCCGGCAGGGCATCGACGATGCCACAATAGCCGGAATACTGTCCCAGGAGGGGTATCACTCGGCCCGATGCAGCCATGTCCCGGCACGGACCGTACAGCTCATCCGGCAGCGTCATCGTGTATTGCACGACGCCAGATCAATGCGTGCGCGGCACATCTCTGGATGGTTGACCGTTGCCGATGTCGCGCAATCCCTGCAGGTTTCGACCTCGTGGATCAAGCGACGCATCCGCGACGGCGTCATCTGTGTCCAGCGCGATTCGCATGACAAACGTTTCCTGTTTCCCAATACCCCGGAGAGCATATCCGCTCTCCATGAGCTCAAATCGGGCGTGCGAAACCATCTCGTTATCGCCCCGCGAGCAAACACATGAGGGCATCAACATGACCGATCGTAGCAACCATCGGAATCGATCACGAGGGTATGAGTGAGCGCACACAGTTCGAGCAGGCGATGCCAGTCCAGGTTCGAGCGTGCCAGGCGTGACACCTCCAGGGCAAGTACTGCACCCACTTGCCCCATCGAGACATCCGCCACCAGCGTCTTGAAGTCCTCGCGGCCCGTCATCTGCGCGCCCGAGTGACCGAGGTCCCGGTCCAGCGTACGGATCGCCGTTTCGGTCCAGCCCAATGCAAGCGCCTTGTCCTTCAACGCGTACTGGCGCTCGGTGCTCTCCTGATGGTGCAGCACCTGGGCTTGCGTCGACTGGCGGATATAAATGTACGCCGGCTTGCCCAGATGTTGCGGGGTGATCTTGGGGTTCATCGACGGCCTCCTCACTCGGTTCCAGCGCGGACCCGGCGGTGAGCCAGGCCTCGAGCATGTTGGCGATGAGTACGCCGGCCAGGTGCGGATCGATGCAGTCGGTGAGCGATGGCGTCTGGCTCACCGACGTCCCTTAGATCGCCTCGCGGCGGCGCAGTAGTTCGCGGTTGATCTCGCAGATCTCCTCGATGATCTCGCGAACCCGGTGATAGTTCGCCAGGCGCTCGGTGACGTCGGCGTAATCGTCTTGCGGCACGTAGTCCATTTGTGGCCGGCGGCCGGGAAAACTCACCGACAGGTAATACTTGGGGCCATGACCGGGGCCGTCGGCACATTTGCAGCCAGGTTTGCCGCAGCGCTTGTAGCGCTCGATGAGCGAGCCCCTGAGCAGCGTGTCCAGAGCCGGCATTTGCCGCAGCAACTGGGCACGACGCCTGCGCAAAGTCGACGATGGTGTGTCTTGCATGATCAGACCACGTATCTAACTGGTCTGATACTAGGTCAAGAATATCCATTGATCAAGCTCCTTTGGTGGATGACTTCTTCGAGGCCGAAACGGCAAGCTGGTCGATCAGGTCGATCAGCTCTAGCAGCATGTCCAGATCGAAGCGGCACGCGGTGACGCCAGCACCGTCGTGAACAGAGGGCATGCCCCAGTCGGTCCATTCGCGGGCAATGCTGAAGCTGCCGCGTTCTGCATGACCCAGAAGCAGCGTATCAACCCCGCCGACGCGCCGGGTCTTCAGTACTGGAAAACGTTGACCTTTTAACGGATGGAATGGATGGCAGATCTCAGCCCATCCCAAATACTCGTTGAGCGCTGGTGCAGTTCGCGCTAACCGTCCCCGTGATGAAATGCCGCGCCATGCAGGCGTTACATCTGCTGGCGTTGGAACCCGTTGCGGAAACCACCGCCGATCTGAATTCTTATGGGTTCAGACCGGAACGCTCTACTGCTGACGCTGGAGGACAATGCTTCATTTCTCTGGCAAAAAAGGCGAGTGCGGAATGGGTGCTGGAGGCCGACATCCAAGGCTGTTTCGACAAAATTTCCCACGACTGGATGATCGCCAATATCCCCACGGACAAGGTGATTCTAAAGAAGTGGCTCAAAGCGGGATACGTGTATCAAAACGAACTCTTCCCCACTGACGCCGGCACCCCGCAAGGGGGAATTATTACGCCGCCTACAATGTTGCATACTTTTCACTCCATCGTCTGAATCATTCGAATTCTCGCCTGCGAGAAGACCTCCGGGCTGCGGATCGATCCGGAATACGACGAGGATTTCATCCTTGTGGATTTCGACACGCTTGACCAGAGCCAGTACGATCTTGCGCTTCGTTTCGAGATCGATCGTAGCGAGTTTGTCCGTAACGGCACTTGCAAATTCCTCCAGCCGGTTGATGACCAGAAACAGTTCACTTTGAGCCACCCCGTGCTGCCGGGATTCCTGGATCTGCTGATCGACCTGCTCTAGCCGGTTCTTCAACTGCTGTATCTTCGGCTCGAAGTCCGTCCTGTCGATGATACCGTCGGCATAGCTGTCGATGAGCCGCGACTTGCCTTTCTCCAACTGAAACCTTTGCTTTTCCAGGCTGGCTGTGTCGAAGCCACTCTTTTCATTGCGTTCCATCGTCTCCAGTCGTCGTTCGTATTCTTTCTTCAGCCGACCTGGATGCCTCAACAGATCCGCGACCTGCTGCCATACGAGGTCATCGAGCCGATCCGTTCGCACTTGCAGGTTGTCGCAGATGCGTTGACCACCGAAGCGATAGGCATCGGTTCCGACACAGCGGTAATAAGCATAATCTCGCTGATGCCCCTTGGCCGCCGCCTTGCTGATTTTCTTGCCGTAGTACGCGTAACGGCATTGCCCACAAACAGTCAGCCCCTGAAGCAGGTAGAGCGGCGCGTTCTGGCGGCGTTGGCGCGCCAGCTTGCGATTCTCGGCAAGCTGCTCCTGGACTGAATGGAACATCACTTCGCTGACAATCGCCGGCACCGGGATTTCGATCCACTGCTGCGGGTCTGTGCTTGTTGTCGAGTATGTCCTCCTGGGCACTTCGGCGCTGTGGCGTTGGGTACGCACGCGGACATGCGGCAGGCGATCACGAGACTGGGTTTTACCGAATGCCGCTCGCCCCATGTAAGCGGGATTACGCAATATTCCCCATACCACACTACGGTCCCAGTACAGCTTGCCGGATGCCGTCACCGTGCCCGCCTCGGCAAGACGACGAACCACTTCGCCTATGCTCAGCCGGTCCATCCCGATCCACTGGAAGATAGTCTTTACCGTCGCCGCCTGCGGCAGTTCAATCACGTACTGGGCCGGTGTCCCATCGAGCTGCTTGCGGATATAACGGTAACCATAGGGAGCCGTTGATAGCACATTCACGCTTCCACGCTTTGCGCCATGAAGCTTACCGCGTCGATTACGCTCGGTGATCTTTGCCCGTTCGTACTCCGAAATCATGCCCTGCATCTGCAACAGCAGCGACTCTTCCGGTGTCGTGCCAATCTCATGATTGAGAAACACCACCTGCACGCCACACGCAGAGAACTCCTCCATCAGCAATGCCTGGTGTGCATACTTGCGCGCCAGCCGGTCGGGAGACAGGATGTACAGCCGATCAACCAGCCCGAGTGCAGCACGATCCCTGAGTCGCTCTAGCTGCGGTCTGATCAGCGTCGCGCCGCTTATCCCGGCGTCTATGAAGCACATGTCGTCGACAAGCTGCGCATCGTCAGCCGCAATGCGCTCCCTCAGCGCGGCAATCTGGCTTTCAATGGTGCCGCGTTTGGTCTGTTGTTCGGAGGACACCCGCGCGTAGAGCGCGACCATTGCAGCGTTGCTCATCGCTTACCTCGCTTGATAGCCGCTCGCCGTGTCTCCACGGGCCGAACAGCGGATGGCTGTGCCGTAGCGCGTGAATCTATCGGACTGAGCTGCTCGTACGCCTTCTGCAGCTGTTCGCCGGCATATCGGTTCGGTTCAAAGGCAAGACGGACACGCCAGTTCTTACGTCGTCCTCGGGTCATTGTCGCGCCTCCCTGTCCGCGGGAGCGATGGTCTCAAGGACGAGAACCGCATCGACGTCAGGACATCCTCTGGACCACGGCGCCAGACACTCCCTTGAAATGCGCAGACCCCATTTTACTCGCGAGTTTGCTATGTTGTTGGCGGAGCTATTTCCCCGGTGGCAGCCAACATGACGCTCGATGGCCTCGAAGCTATGCTCGCGGAAAAATTCCCGCGAGCGAAGCAGAGAGGACTGAAAATGAACATGGTGCGTTACGCGGACGACTTCATTATTACCGGCCACTCGAAGGAGTGGCTGGAACATGAAGTCAGGCCGGCAGTAGCTGAATTCCTGGCGGAACGCGGGCTGGTCCTATCACCAGAAAAGACCAGGATAACGCACATCAAGGATGGGTTTGATTTCCTCGGATGGAACATTCGCAAGTACAACGGCAAGCTATTGATGAAGCCGTCGAAAGCGAACGTCAAGGCACATCTTGACAAAATTCGTGAAATCATCAAGGCCAACAAGACGGCTAAACAGGCGAACCTGGTAAAGCTGCTCAATCCTGTTTTACGAGGATGGGCGAATTACCATAGCCATGTCGTCGCCAAGAAAGCCTTCGATCGGGTTGATCACGAGGTCTGGTCAATGCTATGGCGATGGGCGGCCAGAAGGCACCCCAAAAAAGGCGCCCCATGGATAAAAAGCAAATACTTCAGGGCCAAAGGTCTGCGGGACTGGGTATTTGCCGCCACAGAAAAAAAAGAGGATGGCACGACAAGAGAGGTCACCTTGCTGAAGGAATCGGACACGCCAATAAAACGGCACATCAAGATCCGAGCGGGCGCAAATCCGCACGATCCGCAATGGGCACCATACTTCGAATCCCGATGGGGCCAGAAGATACTGAACTCGACGCGCGGTCGCCGTAAGCTGTACCGTGTCTGGGTAAGGCAAGATGGCATGTGTTCCAACTGTCAGCAGCCCATCACAATGAACACCCGCTGGGATGTTACGCATATTGTGAAGCAAACTGACGGCGGCACGGATGCAGCAAGCAACCTCCAGGTTAACCATCTCAATTGCCGTAGAAATCCACAGTACGCCGGAAAATGAAGTTGTACTACCGGGTGTCGACAGATGCCTTTGCAGAGGCTTGAGCCGTATGCTCCTAAAGGCGCACGTACGGTTCTTAGGGGGCAGCAGCGCAGCAATGCGCTGCTGCTACCCGACCAGGACCACCGTGCCATCAAGCGTCGCACCCGACCGATGCTGGGCTTCAAGAATTTTCGTTGTGCACGCATCATTCTTGGCGGCAGCGAGTTCATGCACATGATCGTCAAAGGCCAGATGAAGGACGGGGGCATCGCGCAAACTCCCGCCCAACAGTTCTACTCTTTGGTCGCATGAGTAGTCCTCATCATATCGACATTTGTTTGACTCGTCTTCCTTATCGCGACAAAACCCGATCCACCGGGCTCGGGTATATGGCGAGCGCAAGCAGAACTTCGTGGGTCAACATTTCTGGGCGCGTGGGTATTTTGTGTCCACGGTGGGACGAGACGAGCAGCTGATTCGCGAGTACATCAAGCATCAGGAGCAGGAAGATCAGCGGCTAGATCAGATGCGACTGTGGTGATAGACGCGTGCCACCGATAGGTGGCGCAAGAAACCGGGGCGCGTTAGCGTGGACTATGGATCTCATTGACTTTCACTCTAAGCTCCTGATTTTTCGATACGTCGACTCGAATTGACCAGGGCTTCAGACATCCACGCTGGCATAACCGTGTCATCGGCATGGTGGGTGGTACGCAATGGCCTCGCATCGGGTGGTTTGGAACGAACACGAATACTCTGCTTCGGACAACAGCTTCAGGGCGAAGGCGGTGAGCGACGTTAGATTGGACCGCAAATCGATTCGCTGAACATCTCCGTTCGCGACGCGTGCCTATGACCAGGAGTGTGCCTGATTGAATAAAATCGTCTAACGAATGAAGGTTGTGGCCTTCTCGTGTGTCTGCATTCCAATCGTCCATGAACGAGGGTGTCACGCTTAACTTTCTTCACATTGACGCTGATCAAGGGACTAACAGCTTCAGGATTTGGGTCCAGCACGTTACCTGTTGCTCGCGCGGTTTGCGGGCAGCGACGTTGCCCGCCAGGTTGAGAAGAAACTGCATGCGCTACGTTCCCCTCCGGGTGTTGATCCCATCCGATTCAAAATGAGCTGGCCATGCCTGCGCTCTTGTATCGCTAAATGCGAGGTAACCGCCAGGAGCAATAGGAAGTGCGCTGATGAGGCGGTTTATCCCAGTTCATCCGCATCCCGGGTCACGGCGATGGCGGGATTCGTCCATCAAGACGTCGACCATCTCATTTATCTATGCAATTGCGTTCCGGTTCATTGTTTTCGGAGCGGCCCACTCGTGGCAGCACGGCACTACGATGAAACCTTGATTCACATCACTCGGCTGGTGAGAAGCGATGGCAAGATGGAGACGCAAGGTGAATAGGGGGGATGGCGAAATCGAGGAGCTTGGGTATGAAAGCGGCAAGCCTGTTGTCACATCAGGTCGACGCACTACGGGTGGGGATCAGAGCGTCGCTGATTCACATCTGAGCAATTGGCATCGATCTGGGTAAATAGGGCATAACCCGGGGCCTGAATGTTATGCGGGCGATATCCTGTCGCGCGAGTTGTGTCCAGCCACCATGATGTATCGATCAATATCGCAGCGAGGTAATTGTCATCAACGTATCGAGTGATGTTTGCGAAGGTGACTGGTCGGTTTCGGTAGAAACGAACCAGGCGGTTGGCGGCTTCGACTGCCGGATCCACATCCACCACAGTGCGCCAGAAGGTCCGTTTGAGCATGAATTCAAACACAGCAGCATTTTTGCGACCGAGCGCGAAGCGGTTCTCGCTGGTTTGCGTGAAGGCATGGTGTGGATTGAGCTGAAGATGTCGAAGTCGCTCAAGGTCTAGGCCCGAAACTCGTGCTGCCGCTGGCCATGTTTCGACGTACGTCGACGGCTGTGCCGGAACGGCGTATCCGCGGTAAGTCGGAATCAGGCACGCGTGGGTCGAGAAATCATCCGGCAGGCGCCGTTTCGCGCAAAGGGGCACCCGGCTCGGCAAGATGCCAGTCCACAGGGCGGCGAGTTTGCACAAAATGGGAGGCACCGGTCGAGAGGCGGCTTTAAGGGTGGGCGCGATGGCTGTTGCGATAGGAGCATGCGGGTTAGGCAGGACTTCACTCGGTTGGCATCGCTCGCAAGAGGCAGCGCTGCCACAGCGCGTTCTTTGTGCCGCCCCTTGAGGCTTGACGTCGACGTCGTCAAGCGGCTAGCCAGAGCGCGGGACGAGCCGGATAACGGCAGTGAGCAATGCTGAAAGTTACACGGGGCATCCTGGATGACGACGCGCAATATCGACTATCTGCTGCTTGGTGGGGGCGCGACCAGCGCAACTGCGGCTCGTGTGCTGCGCAGCGAAGACGCGGTGGCCAGAATTGCGATCTTGTGCGGTGAGATGCTCGCGCCTTATCAGCGCCCGCAACTGACAAAAGGGTTCCTCGGCGGCACCCTTGACGCATCACAGATGGCGATTCATGCGCCGGGGTTCTACGCGGAGCGCCACATCGAGCTTCTCCTCGGCGCGCGCGCCGTCAGCGTCAACCTCGCCGCCCACACCGTGCATACCTCCGACGCGCGCGCATTCCACTACCGTAAGTTGCTGATCGCCACCGGGGCATCCGCGCGCGTGCCGGATTTGCCGAACGCGACGCTGCGCGGGGTCCATTGTCTGCATAGCGTCGCCGACGCTGCGGCGATTCGCGAAGCCGCCGCAGGTGCCGGGCGCGCCGTGGTACTCGGTGCGAGTTTTATCGGACTGGAGGTGGCGGCATCTCTTCGGACGCTAGGGTTGAACGTCACGGTGATCGAGCGTGGCCGGCGGGTTTTACCGCTGCTAGGCACGCAAATCCTGTCAGACTACTTCATGCATCGATGCGTTGAGCGGGGCATCGAAGTGCTGCTCGATCGGAGCATTCGCGAGTTTGTGGGGAGCGGTGCCGTCGAAGCGGTCATGACCGACCGCGGCGAATCGATGCTATGCGACCTCGTGGTGGTGGCGATCGGTGTCACGCCTAACTGCGAGTTTCTGCGCGACAGTGGCCTCGTGCTCGAAGGCGGCATCGTTGCCGACGAGTTCTTGCGCACGAGCGACCCCGACGTGTTCGCCGCTGGCGATGTGGCGAGTTTCCCCGATGCGGTATTTGGCGTGCGCCGGCGCATCGAGCATTGGGACAACGCGATCCGGCAGGGACGGGTCGCCGCGCGCAATATGGTGGGCGGAAGTTTTCCGTACCGGGACGTGTCGATGTTCTATGGCGATGTGTTCGACGTTTCATACAATTTTCTCGGCCGCGCGGAAGACATCACGCAGACGGTCGAGCGGGGAACGCTTGACTCACACTGCTACTCGCTGCTCTATCTGAAAAACGACGTGTTGCAGGCGATGTTCTCGGTGGGCCGCACCGCGGAAGAAACCGCGGCGGCCGAAGAACTGATTCGGCGGCGGGTCAACCTGCATGCGTCGAAGGCGCGCCTGCGCGATGAGGCGTTCCTGCTCGATACGCTGCCGTCGCAAACCGTGCTGATCCTGCAGGGCGGCGGTGCACTCGGCGCGTTTGAATGCGGTGCGGTGCGCGGACTCGAGGAGCGCGGGGTGCATCCGGACGTCGTGGCGGCGGTGTCGATCGGCGCGTTCAACGGTGCGATCGTCGCGAGCCATCCGGGCAATGCGGCGGCGCCCCTTGCCGAATTCTGGCGCGAACTCTCGATCGCGCTGCCGGCCATGCCCGATCCGTGCATTCATCAGGCGCTGTTGTCATGGTACGTGCTGTGCATGGGCGTGCCCAACTTTTTTCAGCCGCGCTGGTGGAACTCGCAGATCGGCCGGGAGGCATTCGTTCCGTGGTGGACCAGTTTCTACGACCCGGCGCCGATTACCCGGCTGATCACGCGCTACGTGGATTTCGAGTCGCTTGGCCAAAGTCCGGTGCGCCTGTTGCTGAGCGCAGTGGATGTGGCAACGGGAGAACGGCGCATTTTCGACAGTTACGTCGACCGGCTGACGCCGCAGCATCTGCTCGCCAGTGGAAGTCTGCCGCCCGGTTTGCCCTGGACGACGGTCGACGACAAGCAGTACTGGGATGGCGGGATTGTGAGCAATTCACCGCTCGATCTCGTGATCGAGCGATGCGGCTCAATCGGCAAGCGCGTATTCGCGGTCGACCTGTTTTCCGGTAGGAGGGCGATGCCTGCCAACCTCCTCGAAGTTATGCTAAGGCGGGATGAGATTGTCTATACGGATCGCGTGCGCAACGACCTGCGTTTCGAGGAATACGCGAACGATTTCAGCGAACTGGTTCAGGACATCCTGCGCCATGTCGATCCGCTTGAGGCCCGGCGGATCCGCCAGAATCCGCGTTACATCCGCTTGATGGGAAACCGCGTGCCGATCCACGTCTCAAGAATCGAATTGTGCGAGGGAGCGTCAACCTCGTTCGCGCGGGACTACGACTTTTCGACGACCACCGTGCAGCAGTTGCAGGAGCGCGGCTATCAGGCAGCGCTCGCGGCGGTGGCGCGTTCGCGACATTGATATCGCTCTGCTGCCATATCCTTGTCTGCAGAGCGCGTAAGCACGGCTAGCCGGAAGCGCGCCAGAAAGCGGCGAGTGCAGGGTGGATGACCTCCTGCCATCTCGGTCCGGTGAACAGGTCATAGTGGTCGCAATCCGCGATCGTCAACATTTGCCGCCGGGCCGCCGGGACCGCGCTGCAGAGTGTCTGCGCAGCATGGGTTTGACCGGCTCCGGTGATGTCATCGCGAGCGCCCTCAACGGTGCACAACGCCGTAGACGAGAGATCCTGCGGCCGGACGGGATTCGTGCCGACCTTCCAGGTTCCGCAGGCAAGCCTGTGTTCCTGAAACGACACGCGAATCGTGTCGAGAAAGTAGTCTTCGGCCATGTCGAGTACCGCGGAATACTCGTTAAGCCGCCGCAAATCACCGGCGATCGCTTGTGCATCGCCCGAACACAGGCTCGCCCAGTAGCGGGATTCGAGTGCCCATTGGCGATGGGGGTGCGCGGCGACGATCGCTGCATGCTGGACGAACCCGGGATACACGCGGCGTCCGGCGCCAGGGTGGGGGGACGGGACTGTGTCGATCACCGTGGTGCGAAACCAGTCGCGGCTATGGGTTTGAGCAAACCGGTCGATCGCGGTCGGATTGAGACGAGCGTCGATAGGTCCTCCCATCAGAGTCACGCTGCGCGGAGGAGCTTCGCCCGCGCTCGCCGAGATTGCTGTCGCCGCAAGCGTGGGTCCGGTTGCCTGGCAGACCGCAACGACATGCAGGCTGACACTGCCCGCGGTGCGCAGAAAGCGCTGGATGGCGAGAACGTAGTCGTCGAGTCCGAATGAACCTGCTGCAACCGGCACGTCGCGTGCGTCGGCCCAGTCGGTGACGTACACGTTGCCGTCCTGCAGCAGTGTTTCAACGGTTTCTCGCAACATGACGGCGTGGTGCCCGGCGAGCGGCGCACAGAGAAATATCTCCGGAGCCACCGGAGCGCGGAGCGTAGTTGTCGACGCGGCAGAGGGCTGTGCGCGCGTGAACTTGCGCAGTGCGCAAAACAGCGTGCTATCGACCACCTGTTCGACGATTGGCACTTCCTCGCCAGCGATCTGAACGGTCGAAATGCCGAAAGGCGGTGGCTCCAGAGGCGGTTGAATCAGACGGTATATCCAGTCCCAACCGGCTGCGGCCACCCGTGAATCTCGCGATTGCGCCGGTGCGCTGCCACTTTGAGCGCGTGTCGCCCACTCACTGAGCATCTGCATCAGGTTGCGTTCTGCGTCCAGCCACGCGTACCACATGCTGTCTCCTGCTTATCGTTGCTTCGGATGCGTCGAGCGCCGCCGGTGCGCGTTTCTTAGTGCTGCCACGAAAGGTCACGCGCGCTGTTTTGCGAGTTCGGGTTGATCGGCTCCAGTTCGGTCAACGTGCTCACGACGTTCAGCGGTCGACCGGGAAAGGCGCTACCATAGGCTCTGGTGCAAATAGGCGATATGGACGAGATATTTTGTTATATAAAGGACACCTGATCAGGCAGACAGGACGGCCACCCTGACTGCGGGCGCAGCGGTATCTTTGAGGCGGAGTTTCGCGAGGCTGAATTGGCCCTTGCGAATACGCTGTACCAGTTCAATACCGGAGAGAGTGATCGCCGCGTTCCGGAAACGTTTGAAGCCGAGCATGACTTTCGTCCGGGACTTGATGTTGCGGTGGTCCTGCTCGACCATATTATTGAGATATTTCGAGGATCGGACCTTCGTGTCCTCCGGCAGCAAGCCATCGGCCTTCATTTCGCGCACGGCGCGGTGCGAGGCGGCGTAGCCAACGAGCATGATAGTCTTCAGTGGCTGGCCTTGATGTTTGATTGCCTTCCTGAAAAACGCCTTTGCCGCCTTCACGCCGCGCCTGGCGCTGAGCATGAAGTCGACCGTCTGACCAGCCCGATCCACCGCCCAATAAAGATAGACCCACTTGCCGCGCAGCTTGAGGTAAGTCTCGTCGACACGCCACGACTGGCCGGTGGACCTGCAAAAGCGGTTCCACCGTTTGACGAATTCCGGCGCAAAGCGACGCACCCAGCGAAGGATCGTCGTGTGCGCCAGCGACAGACCCCGTTCCGCCATCATTTCGACCAGATCGCGCAGGCTAAGCTTGTAGCGCAGGTACCAGCGAACACCCAGAATGATCACATCGCGGTCAAAATGACGGCCCGCGAGCAGTTCCTCCAGACTCTTCAGCTTACTCATCGGCGGTTCTCAATTCGTTCAGACCGACACCTTAACCGATTCGCCCCCGCGCTATTTGCGCCAGAGCCCGCGTGCCTACGTCGGTGTTGTTGCCCGCTTCAGGCTTTGACCGTGCCGCATGCCCGAGCCGGCGTATCTGATGACGCCGCGCGCTCACTCGGTTCGAGCCGCAAAGCGCCCCAGCCGAGCGGCGCAAACACGTGGCCGCCCGCGAGTTCGACCTGCTCCACAAATGACTCGAGCGTGATGCCCGCCATGATGTGAATCGGTGCATTGCCGACAAAACTTTGTGTACGCAGCCAGGGCATCTCGCCGCGATTGATTTCGTTGACACTGCGCTCCTTGCCGTCGTAGCCGAGATCGGGCGTATACAGCGGACCATCGAAGGCGACGGTCAGGATCTGCTCGGGACTGTTGGTATAAGGGGGGCCGGCGTGCTGTTCATAAGGCACGCGTTCCCAGCCATCGCCCCATTGCTGGTCGAGCGTCATACGCGTGAAATAGGCCCAGGGAGCGCGCACGAAGCAGAGTCCATACGCGTGACGCACGCCGTCAAGATTGACAGTCATTCCCACAGTAGCACCTCATACCGGTGGCAGTGTCGACAAGCCTCACGGGTTGTCGTCGGCGGCGAAGATGCCGTCTTCCGGCTCCGTGTTCTCGTTGTCGACACATTGCACGTGCCAATGGCCTGCCATCAGCGATCTGCCCGCATCGGAGCACCATTGTGCGCGTCCGGTTTCGCCCTCGAATGGCCCGGACGTGACGTTCAGATCGAGCCCTTCAAGTACGCAGCAGGGCGTCGAATCGTGCGGTCCGCAGATGAGCGTGTTGCCGCAATCGACGTGCAAGGCGCCCCATTCGGGCAGTTCGAGCCCCATATGCCCCTCGCGTGACCATTGACGTGTTTCATTGTCGAGCCACAGGATGGCGAATGCCATCGGATTGACACGATCGAACGTGTCGAGATGGATGGTGAGGCGCATGAGGTTCTCCGTACATTCCAGGAACATGTGCAAACGAACTGGGTGGCTATTGACTCAAAACCCACTGGACCAACGTGTGAGCATCTTCTGGTGTCAACGGACCGCCGCGATCCGCGGGCAGCGGCATTGACATGTCGCCCCAGTGGGCCTTGCCGCCGAGTCGCAGCTTGTGCTCGAGCATCACGCTGGCGTTTGGCACGTCGCGATAACGGTCCGCAATCTGTTGGAACGAAGGCGCGAGGAAAGGCGCGTCTCGGGTATGGCAGAACATGCAATGTTGTTGATCGACTAGCGCGGTCGGTTCGGACTGGGCAAGCGCTGAGCCGCTTGCCAGCAGCAGCGCAAGTGCTCTTACAGTGAGGTAGTGCAGGTGCGGGGCATTCACGAGACACACTCCAGTA
Source organism: Paraburkholderia aromaticivorans (assembly GCF_012689525.1). Lineage (NCBI taxonomy): Bacteria > Pseudomonadati > Pseudomonadota > Betaproteobacteria > Burkholderiales > Burkholderiaceae > Paraburkholderia > Paraburkholderia aromaticivorans. The sequence goes on along the minus strand of NZ_CP051514.1, from coordinate 1,310,940 downwards.
CAGGTGCTGAGTTCAGTGTAGGGTCAGTGCCGCCCGCGCGATTGACTCATATCAAGCCCATGATTCGCCTTGCGTTCGACTGTCCGCCATGGTCAGTTGCTTTCCAGCCTCATACGAGCTAGGCGGAATCAGGTAATGCAAGCCAGGACGGCGACTGCGCAGCGTCATCGTGCGCTTCCGTCATATTCGATGCTTGACTCAAATCAATCGCCTTTCTCATGCGCGCAGACGTTGGCTTGCCGGCGCGCGGCCGACGAGGTCACTTGATCTGAGTCAAGCCAGATCGCTGGCGAAAATATGGCGGCGCGCAAACGGCGCCTATTCTGTTCACAGACGGGTGCCACGCGTGGCGGCACTCTCTTCGCTTTGCCGCCGCGGGCATTACAGTCGCTCGCATGACGGCGCCTTAAGAGCCACGCCTATCTTCAGGCTGCGGTCATGAATATTCATTTTCCCCAGGAACGTCCGGAATATTGCGCTCGCGATCTGGTCATCGCCTTTCCAGCAGAGATCGGCGGCGTGCGGGTTCAGTGCGCGATTACCGCGGAGGCGCTCGAAGATCACTTTGGCGCAGCATCGTTACGTGAAGACGACCTGATCGCCGCGTTCGATACTCATCGTTATCCGATCGAACAGGCCGCGCGGCGTTTGCTGGACGAAGTGGGCGGCAAGCCGGTCATGCTGCACAGCGGCTACTTCCGCTTTTGCGACTGAAGCGGCCGTCAGTGGGCCGCTTCGTCCCTACGACACGACTTCGGCCAGCGGACGCCGTCGCGAATGAGCAGCTTGCCGACCGCGGCCGATACGCAGCAGCAATTGCGGCACGCCGTCCAGATTCAGGGCGGCACGCAATGTGTCGCGCAGTGAAGCCACTTCGATCGGCTGATTCAGATAGGATGCCGTAATACCCTCGTCCGTCGCGGTAAGCAGCACCCGTTCAAGCGCTTGACCTGCCACCAGCCACGCAACGGCATCGTCCGCTCCGGTGGCGATACACAGAAGTAGCGGCGAGCCGGCGGCCAGCGTGTGATGGGCGGCCGCCATGCCGCCACCCAGGTCGAACGTGCGAATCACCGAACCTACCAAGGGCACCGCGAGATCGAGCAGGACGCGCATTCCCGGCGAGAACGCCGGCATGCCATCCTGACCGCGTTTCGGATGAATCCAGCTCGCGAGTTCGCGCCTGAAGCGCGGATCCTGGAATTGCGCCTGATCGGCTTCAGCGATCAGCGTGGCGAGGCGCTCGCGGATGACCGTATTTCCGGCGCAGACGATATCCGCGCCCTCGGCGGCGCCCGCTTCCTCGAGCCGCAACTGGAGTTCGACCGGGATGGGCTCGTCGACGAAGGTTTCACGGGTCGTCACGCGCCGCGGCATTGCGTCGAATAGCGGTGCAAGGCTGGCGTCGCAATGGCCATCGCGCAGGATCCGCAGATGCGCCAGCACGTCCACGTCCGCAGGCGAGGGAAACAGCGTAATCGCGTAAGCCAGACCGAAGCGGCTCAGCGCAACGCGGAGATTGAACAGCGCCGCGCCACAACTGATGATCAGCTCGCGGTCAAACGGATCGACCACCGGCAGCGCCCGCATACGGTCCGCGCACAGCGTGACGCAGTCACCGTCGACGATGAAGTGCCACGGCTGCGTATTATGGTTGGATGGCGCCAGCACTGCGTATCGCAGTGCAAACCGCAGTTTTTCTTCGACGTCGGCATTCGGGTCCAGTTGATGTTCGTCGATGGACCAAGCCGTGTTCTGGGGAAGTGCGTTCATTCGGGGCCTCCTGCGCTTTTTCCGGATCGATCGAACCGGGCATGCGCTGCCGGTTGTCGGGTCACGTCGTTAAGCCATCGTGTCAGATGACTTTATGCATGGCTTGACTCAGATCAAGCGCTGGTGGTGATACTGCGGTTAAATAAATGACGGAACCTCGGTGCTATCGATCCGCTAAACGCTGCAGCAGCGCGAAAAAAAGGCGGCTAACTGCGCCGCCTGAGCACGCCTCTTCCGAGGGTTCGCTCGTAAAACGCCTTGTCAACTGAAGCTGCCGCGTCTGGCACCATGCATTTCACGTCCGGGACTACACGCGCGCGAGGCCTTCGAGGTCGAGAATCCTGATCTGCTTGCCACGCGTGTCGACCAAACCGTCTTTTTGAAACTTCGAAAACATGCGGCTGACGGTTTCGAGTTTCATCCCGAGGTAGCAGCCGATCTCCTCGCGCGTCATGCGCAAATTGAATTCTGCCGGCGAGCAGCCGCGTGTCTTGAGCCTTCCTGACTGGTTCAGCAGGAATGCGGCGACCCGCTGCTCGGCGGACATCGTGCCGAGCAGCATCATAAGTGTCGCCTCGCGAACGATCTCACCGCCCATCAGACTATGGACATGCTTCTGCACGACTTCCACCTCGCGGCACATGGCTTCGAGCACATGAAACGGGATGACGCAGACGTTGCTGTCTTCGATGGCGATCGCGTCGCAACTGTGCTGCCCTGAGCAGACGCCGTCGAGACCGAGTGAATCACCGGCCAGATGAAAGCCGGTGACCTGTTCCCGGCCGTCGCGATGCATGACGACGGTCTTGAACGAGCCGGCGCGGACCGCATAGATGCTCTGGAATGAATCGTTGGCGCGGTATAGCGATTCACCGGTTTTGATCGTGCGGGAAACGCACATCAGCGACTCCATGCGCTCCAGTTCTGCCGGCGTTAAGCCTTGTGGCATGCAGATCGAGCGCAGCGAGCAGCTCGAGCAGCGCGGGGCGGGCCGGTACTGACGGTGCGAGCGCGGAATGGCCTGAGGCCGGCAGTGGGGCACGCTGCAGCGGCATGATTTCAGAATATTCGGCGACGTCAGACATGATGTGCTCCTGTGTAATTGAGGCCACGTGCACAACGCGCGTGGGGAATCCGCGTGATCGTGTCGCATGCAAGATCGAACTCACTGGTCTTGTCGAAGAAGTACTGTGCGCCAGCCGCGAGGCATGCCTGCCTGAACCACATACTTGAGTGATTCGTCAGCACGATCGTGATCGCCGGCGACATGATCTTCGCGATACTAACCAGCAGTTCGATACCGGTGCCGACAGTCAGGCGCAAATCCAGGACCATGACGTCGGCTCTGGTGGTGTCGATGCCGGAGAGCGCGGCGCCTGCTTCCTCAGCCTCGCCGACGATCTCGACACCATCGATTGCGCCTAAGCGGGCCGCCATCCGTTGTCTGATCGGATCGTGTCTTCAACGAGGAAAACGCGCAGTGCTTGCTGGGACAGGCTGGAGTTCATGGCTCGAAGTATCGGCCGCGCCGTCTCAAAATAAAATCGGCGGCGAACGAACTTCGGGTAGGCGAGCACGAAGGTGTGTAGGGAATTTCCTACACGCGGCGAATGGGAGGGTGGATCTAGCAGCGCGACCGGTGAATTGATGTGACGATTCGATCGGGCTCTGCGGCCCGGGCACCGCCTTGGAGCTAGATTTCGTCGTCTTCCCCGAGCAGCTTGTGGCGCAGCGCGTAGCGCACCAGCGCGGCTTCGTGTGGCATCTGCATTTTTTCGAGGATGCGAGTTTTATAGGTGCTCACCGTTTTGCTGCTGACGCACAACTCCGCGGCGATTCCGGTCAGGGTCTGCCCTGCGGCGATGCGGCGGAACACATCGAACTCCCGGTCGGACAGGCGCTGATGAGGCAACGTGTCGGCAGGCTCGTTCAGGCTCTGGGCGAAACGCTCGGCCATCGCGAGGCTCACATAGACGCCCCCGGATGCGACTTTGGTGACCGCAGTGACCAGTTCGGCACTGGCGCTTTCCTTGGTTAAATATCCCGATGCTCCCGCCTTGAAAGCGCGTACCGCATACTGCTGCTCCGCATGCATGGTGAGCACGAGGATCCGCAGCGCCGGCTTTTCCTCCTTGATCTGTTTGATCAGCTCGACGCCGTTTCGTCCCGGCATCGACAGATCCAGCACGAGCACGTCGGCCGCGTTCGAGCGGGTCAGTGCAATCGTGCTGACGCCGTCATTGGCCTCGCCGACCACCTCGAAGCCACTGGTGCTTTGCAGGATATGGCGCAGACCGTCGCGTACGAGGGCATGGTCGTCGGCAATTAGCACTCGAATCATGTTTGCATCTCCTGCTGTTGCACCGCCAGTACCGGAAAAGTAACGGTCAGCGCAAAGCCCTTGTCATTGGAAGTATGGATTTCGACGGTGCCACCCAGCATGTGTGCACGCTCGCGGATACCGAGAAGGCCAAACGATTTCTCGCCGGGGTTCGGTGAGCGGTTCGCGCCATGGCCGTTGTCCGCGACCTGCAACACGCAAACGCCCCCTTCGACGTGCACCGTTAGCGTGACGAGCGTCGCTTCCGCATGCCGGGCGACATTGGTCAGCGCTTCCTGCACGATACGAAATAGCGTCGTTGCGCCCGTCGGCGTAAAGCTGGTGTCGCCGACTTCGATTCGGCGTTCCACGTCGATGCCGTAGCGGTTTGTAAAGTCATTGGCGAGCCATTCGATCGCTGGAATCAGACCGAGATCGTCGAGCATGACCGGGCGCAGATCGGCAGCGATCCGGCGCACCGAGGCGACCGTCGCATTGATCAGCCGGCGCATCCCACGCAGTTGCTGCAGCAGGCGCGCTTCAGCCGTGGTTTCAAGCTCCTGTTCGACCGAAGAGATGTCCATCTTGAGGGCGGTCAATTGCTGCCCAAGGTCGTCGTGCAGCTCGCGTGCGATGCGGGTTTTCTCTTCCTCGCGCGATTGCCACTGCGCATTTTCCGCCTTTACCCGTTCTGTGATGTCGCGCAGCATGACCGTGTACAGCTTGCCATCGCCGTCGTGGATCTGCGAAATCGACGCTTCGATAGGAAACTCTTCGCCGTTGCTCCGTAAGCCGAACAGCACACGCTGCTTGCCCATCTGCCGGTCGGAAACACCGGTCACGCCGAACTGTTCGACATGCCGCTGGTGTCCTGCGCGAAAGCGCTCGGGAATGAATCGCGAGAGCGAGGCGCCGACCGCGTCCATCGCGGAGCATCCGAAAACCTGTTCAGCCATTGGATTGAAGATGACGATGTTCTGCCGTTCGTCGACGGTAATGATGGCTTCCATCGAAGAGCGGATGATGCCCATCATGCGTGCCTCGTTCAGGGTCGACTGGCTGCGCGCCTTGCTCGTCGCTACAGATCCGCCGCCGCGTTCGCGGGCTATCAGGAAAGCCATGGCGCCGAACAGGCATGCTGCCGCAACGCCGGCGATCAGCACCGTGGTTTCTGCAAATTCTTCCCCGGCGCGCAGATAGCGACCGCTCGCCGTGTAGGAAAGCGTGATAGGCACCCCGCCGACGCGCAAGGTATCGGTTCTACGGATGACCGGGGCCGTGTCCACCAGGTCGTCGTCTCCCGCAGCGGACGAATAAAGCAGCGTGGCAGGGGTTCCGCTAAACACCTGCAGATCGATGTGCCGTTGCGGGGCGAGGGCGTTATCGAAAACACGGCCGGAGTCCAGCGCCGCTACCAGCAGCCGCTTGATGCCCGCGCGGCGCGCTTGCGGAGTCGACGGCAATCCGGCGTCCGAATACACCGGAAAATAGAGGTAAAGACGAGCGTGAGGGCTCGAGCCGATATCGCCGAACGGCGCTGTGTCGGCGTCGAGCGCGCCTGCTCCCGTATCGATGGCGTCCAGCAACGCCGTACGGCTCGCGGGAGCGCTAGCCAGGACATAGCCGACTGGCATCGCATCGATGGTGGCCGGCGCCATCTGGGTCACCGGCGCGACCGGTCGCGGCGCAGCGGCTTGTCCGGCCACGTTACCGGTGCCGCCCGTCAGGCGGGGGATACCGGCGGCGTCAGCATCAGCATAGCCAAGCGCGCGCACCACGGATGACGTTTCGTCCAGATCGAGTTGCGCGACATATCGGCGCCAGGCGTCGGCATCAACCACCGGCGCGACGGAGAGCAAACCGCGCGCGCCGCGTAGCAGCGATCCGCCGGTGGCGAACTCGCGCTGCAGATCAGCGGTGATACGCACAGTATTCTGATCAAAGCGGCTGTTGGCGGCGCGCAATGACTGCTCGCCGACCCAGCGCCACGCACCGAGCGCAGCCGCAAGAACAACCGCAAATGTGACCGCCACGACAAGCACAGCACGTCGCTCAGGTGGGACAACCCGCATGGGCGAAAGAGATTTCCTGGCGACGGGCGTCTTACCGCGAAAGGGCATGTGCGCCTCATTGGATGGTGGGCAATCCGCCACCCTGGCAGATGGAGCTGGTGCGGCGCGGATCGGGAAACATCACCGTGATCTTTATTAATTGCGGCCAGCCGGAACAAGGCGTGCGCCGCCTATTGTGCGCGATACGCACGGATCGTGCCAGTGCAGCCAGCTCACCCCGGAAGCCTCGCCGTGCACGAATGTTGACGGATAGCGAGCCGTCGGCGCTTGATCCTTATCAAGCGCATTCTGGGCTGCGAATCGCAGACTGAAAGTGTGCCGCCGCCTGATAGTCGCAGCCATTCGGGACGGGGGCGAATGAAGGAGAAGGTCATGTACAAACGGATTCTCGTAGCAATCGATGGCAGCCAGGCCGCGCAACTCGCGCTCGGCGAAGCGCTGAAAATCGCCCAAGCCGCGCAAGCGACGGTGACGGCGGTATTTGTCGACGAACATGTTGCGCAAATGGTCGACGTAGGAACCGGGTTGGTCGAGGAGCAGGCAACCAGTACAGCGGTTGCAGCAGCGATGGCGACGCTCGAAGACGCCCGCGCGCTTTTTGAACAGTGCAACGTGCGTGGATTGACCCGGACGATTGACGCCTACGGCGAAGACATCGTCACCGTCCTCTGCCGATTGGCAGAAGAGTGCGAGGCCGATCTCGTTGTAATGGGCACGCACGGGCGTCAAGGCATCGGCCGGATGTTGCTCGGTAGTGTTGCCGAGGCATTTTTACGGCGGGCCGGGATGCCTGTTCTGGTGGTTCGGCGCGAACGCGACATCGACGAAATACCGTCATACCTGTAATTGTGCGGTGGCGCGCCCGGGAAACCGAGGCTCCCAAAAAAGAAGCGCCCTGAAAACTGGGCGCTTTAATTTGCGCGAGGGCTTTTTTCGCGCAATTCGCGACTTGTCAGATTAATGCGACATCAGCACCGGCACGGTCATAGACTCAAGCATGGTTCGTGTGACGCCGCCGAGCAGCCGTTCCTGCACGCGCGCATGTCCATACGCACCCATCACCAGCAGATCGATATGACGATCGGCCAGCATGTTCAGCAGCAGCGCGCCTGTGGGGACGCCGGCCACCTTGGGCGCGGCCGTAAATCCCGCCTGGATGCCGTGCCGGTCAAGCCAGGCGGCGACGTCGATGCCGGCTGGCGCTTCACTATCCGGGTGACGCTGCAGGGTCATCACGGTAACGAATTTCGCGCGTTTGATCAGCGGCAAGGCATCGGCCATTGCCCGGGCGCTCTCGCGGCCACCGTCCCACGCGATCAGCACGTTTTCGGCGAACGAACGGACAGTCACGGCATAGGGCAGCACGATGCCGGGGCGGCCCGAGGCCATCACCACGTCCTCGACAAAGTGGCGCGCGATATAGGACGAAGAGTCGTCCGGATCATCCTGACCGAGGATCAGGAGGTCGGCATGACGTGCGTGCAGGATCGCGGCTTCTATCGCAGGCCCTTCCGGCGCCCGCCATTCCACGCTGCGCCCGGCTCGTTCTCCTGCCGCCAGGAAGCGCGTCTGCGCGCCTTTCAGGTTGGCATCGTGTTGCGCTTCGCGAGTCGCGAACCACGCGCGTTCGCCGTGAAGAAACTTCGGCTGCGTCAGATCCTGACAAACGACGTACAGCCCGATCAGATGCGCGTCGTGCCGGCGGGCCAGTTCAAGTGCGAATTCGATCCGTGCGGCGCTATGGGTGCTGTCGTCGAGATGCACCAGCAACGTTTTGCAGTTCATGACGGTTCCCTGATCGGTTCGGTTGCCTGTGCGTCGCTTGTCACAGGTTTGGCGCTGTGCGCCGGGATCATCAGTACGGCACACTGCGCGATGCGCAGAAAACGTTCGGCGACACTGCCGAGCACCAGCCGCCGGACCCCCCGCCGCCCGTGCGTGCCCATTACCACCAGGTCAGCCTTGAACTCGCTTGCCGCGCGCAGTATGCAATGGGCGATGTCGTTACCCGCCTGGTCGGTTTCGGCGATGCGCGGCGTGCCCTGCAGGCCGGCCAGCTTCATGCGCGCAACGGCGTCCTCGATCACACTTGCGCCTTGCTCCAATAGCGCATCGCGGGCATGGGTCAGGTCGGAACCGGGCAAGTCATATACCAGCATCGGGACGTCCACGACAAAAAGAGGTTGTAGTTTTGCGCCTGCATCGCGCGCGAGCTGCAATGCTGCGTCAAGGGCGTGCGCGGACGTTTCACTGTCGTCGACGGCAACCAGAATCTGTTGATACATGGTGAACTCTCCTGAATGGACCGGACTCGAAGCCTCAGTTCATTAATGCGACATCAGTACCGGCACGGTCATTGATTTGAGGATCGTGCGGGTCGCTCCGCCCATCACCAGTTCCTGCCAGCGAGCGTGCCCGTAAGCACCCATGACGAGCAGATCTGCGCCGATCGCGGATGCCTGCGACAACAGCGCGTCGCCGATCAACGTGTCCGTGTAGGCTTCAACATCCTTGAGCTCGACGTTGACGCCGTGCCGTGCGATGAGCGTCGCGATATCCGCGCCCGGAATGCGCGGGCGCGGCTCGTCACGCGCGCCGTTGATGGTGACGATCGTGGTGGTCTTCGCCGCGCGCATGAATGGCAGCGCGTCGTGCACCGCACGGGTGGCTTCGCGGCTACCGTCCCAGCAGACCATCACATGCGCACCGGGCGACGTGACGCTGCTGGCGTACGGCACCAGCAACACCGGCCGGCCTGCGGACATGATCAGGTTTTCAGGAAAAAAATCGCCGACGTACGATTCCGGATCCTTCGGGTCGTCCTGGCTGGCGATGATCAGATCGGCGCACCGGCCACGATGCGACACGGCGAGGCTGGCCGGGGCGTCGACAGCGATCCACTCGCCGGCAACCTCGGCTCGACTCAGTTCCGCATGAAAGAGCCGTTCGAGAGCGCCGCGGCGTTCCTCGCGCAACTGTTTGTGCGTAACGTAGTATTCGGCGGTTCCCGCCATCACGTAGAGCGAGCGCGGATCGGGCGTGAACACGGCAAACACGCCGGTCAGATGGGCGTCGAACTGCTTGGCGAGCCGCAGCGCGAGTTCGAGCCTGGGATGCGCGCGCTCACTTGTATCCAGGTGAACGACAATGGTCTTGTAGGTCATTGCAACGCTCCAGAAGTGGGTGAGTGGCGCGTGAACGCGTGATGTGAGTCTAGGAGCCGGGTAGTCGCGCGCGTTGATTCAGATCAACAGCGCGGTAGCGCGAAACCCTTCATCTGGGTGCGCCGACGGCGATCCGGCCGATCTCCCCAATCGTGACGAGACGCCACAATGGTTGATGGCGTAGATCGATTAACCCATGAGCGATTCTCGACGCCGCGCTGTCGAGTACGCTGTATAGGCCTATCTTGATGGTTGAGGAACCGGGATTGAACGTCAGCAGGAGTGGGGTGCTCATGATCGGATCGGGCCTTCCAACGTGCGTTCGACCGCACGGGAGTTGTGCGACGCAACAGTTTCCGGATGTCTGGGCACTTAGTCGCCCGCAGGCCTTGGCCTTTGATCTCGGTCAATCGGAATTCGGAGGCGCGGGCTAACCGATCGCCGAACGCTGTTTAGGCGCACAAGACACGCGTGCCTGCCGTGCCGTTTGCCATTGCCTCGATTCGGCCGAGTGAGCCGATGACTGCCGGCCGGCCGGTGCGCAAGACGAACTCGCATGCTGCCTCGACTTTCGGTCCCATTGAGCCGGCCGGGAAAGGCATCGACCGGAGTCCCGTCACCGATACCTCTTGCAGTACACGTTCGCAGGGCGTGTGCCAGTCGGCATAAACCGCATCGACATCGGTCGCGATCAACAGCAGATCGGCGTCGATCTCAGCCGCAAGCAGCGCGCTGCACAGGTCCTTGTCGATCACAGCCTCCACGCCGCAGCGAGTGCGGCCATCCGCTGCAACCGTGACCGGAATTCCGCCGCCGCCGGCCGCGATCACCACGGTATCGTGGTCGAGCAACCATTGAATGGGCTGAAGCGCCGCGATGCGTCGCGGTTTCGGCGACGCGACGACGCGCCGGAAACCGGCGCCGTCCCGAGCGACGGTCCAGCTGGTGCTGATCACCAGACGTTCCGCCTGCGCCTCTGTGTAAAGCGGACCGATTGGCTTGGTGGGGTGAATGAAGGCGGGGTCGTCTGCGTCGACCTTGACGCGCGTCAGCAGCGTCGCCACCTGCCGTTGCGGCGGCAAGGCGTTAGCCAGTTCCTGCTCGAGCAGATAACCGATCATGCCTTCCGATTCGGCGTCGAGTACATCGAGGGGCGTCGCACCAGCCGCACCCGCGGTGGCGGCCTGCAATGCCAGCAGGCCGACCTGGGGTCCATTACCGTGCGCGACGATCAATTGATTGCCGTCTGCGAGCCGCGCGATCTGCTGTGCGGCGCGGCGGATATTGGCGATCTGGTGGGCCATCGTCATCGGCTCGCCGCGCCGAAGCAACGCGTTACCGCCCAGTGCGATCAGAATGCGCATGATGATTCCTTAAGCGAGTGTCGCCATGAGTACCGCCTTGATTGTGTGCATGCGGTTTTCAGCCTGCAAAAACACCATCGACGCATTCCTTGATGATCCCGATTCCTTGTCTTTTCCCGGCTGCTTACGAGATACGTTGATTAGGTCACTTCGGGACGGCTGGCCGATTGATCCGGATCAGCCATTTCAGGGTCGGACATCGCCGTTGCCGCGCAGGGATGAATGTCTGCATCGCCAGCCTTTCCGGGCAGTTCGACGGATTCGAGGTAGGTGGGTACCTCGCAGCGCCAGTGAAGCGTTTCTTCGATATGACGCCGCAGCGCGTCAGCGGCGCCAGGCTCGCCGTGGGTGACGAACGTTCGTTCCGGCGGCACTGAGATGGAGTGAAGCCAGGTCGTCAGTTCCTAGTAGTCCGCATGCGCGGACAGCGACGAAAGCGTGACGACTGAAGCCCGCACAGGCACATAGCCGCCATGAATCTTGATCTCGGGCATATGGGCGGCAAGTGCCGTGCCGCGTGTGCCGGTCGCCTGGTAGCCGACTAGCGCGATCGCATTGCGGCTATCGGGCGCGAACGCCTTCAAGTGATGCACGACCCGCCCGCCGGTTGCCATCCCGCTGCCGGCGATCACCACCATCGGACCGTGCCGGGCCGAGACGGCTTTGGATTCGTCGACGGTACGCACCATCTCGGCCGCGCTGCTGATCGCGTTGGCTTCGGTCATCGTGAGGCGATGCTCTCCCACGTGATGCCGGTACAGTTGCGTGACGCTCGACGCCATCGGGCTGTCGAGAAAAACCGGCACATTGGCCATCCGGCCAGATGCCTTCAGGCGGGCGATGTAGTGAAGAATGGATTGCGCACGGCCGACCGCGAAACATGGAATCACGACCACACCACCGTGCTGGAAGGTGCGCGCGAAGATGTCGGCGAGTTCGGTGGCCGGATCCGCGCTATCGTGCAGACGATCCCCGTAGGTGGACTCGACCACCAGATAGTCGGCGTGCGCAAGCGGCATGGGTGCGCGCATGATCGGATCGTTCGGACGGCCAACGTCGCCCGAGAACGCGATCACCTTGCCTTCCATGCACACCACGACGCTGGCGGCGCCGAGAATGTGCCCGGACGGCAACAGCCGGAAGCACGCTTGCTCGTTCAGTTGCTTCGGTACATCGAACTCACGTGGCACGAGCAACTGCAGCGCGTTTTCGGCGTCTTCGAGCGTGTATAGCGGCAGCGCCGGATGATGTTTCGAAAATCCATGCCGGTTCGCGAAAGCAGCCTCTTCTTCCTGCAGATTGGCGCTGTCGCGCAACAACACTTCGCACAGGTCGCGGGTGCCACGGGTGCAATAGACGGGTCCCCGATATCCCATCCGCGCGAGGACTGGCAGATAGCCGCTGTGATCCAGGTGGGCATGCGTCAGGATCAGCGCATCGAGTGTTTCGACCGGAACCGGGAACGCGCTCCAGTTAAGCAGGCGCAGATTCTTTGTGCCCTGAAAGAGCCCGCAGTCGATCAGCACCCGAAGGCCGGCTCCCTCCAGCAGATACCGCGAGCCGGTGACGGTTTCTGCCGCACCTAGAAAAGTCAGCTTCATGGCTTCACCTCTTTTGGCGGATGAGCCGCCCGCCCGTCACATTGCCGCGCGTTGGCCGAAGTTGTTGCAGAGCGCTTCAGCAAAGCGTCTGAAGGCGTGCAGCGAGCCCGCGATGCTTTGGTATTTCTCCCGGCCGATTTGCCCATCCAGCGTGATCAGCATCCCGGACTCGCGGGCCAGCGCAAGAATTTCATCGAACTCACTGGCGGCGTCGCATGTGTCTTGCGGTTGTCCGACCAGCGCCGTGGCGCGGACGGAAAAAGTATCGTTCGGCATGGCTGGTCTCCTTACAGGTCAACCTCGGCGCGCTTATCGAGGGCGTCGCGAGGGCTTTCGATTGCTTCTGTCCTGAAATTAAGTGTCGGTCACTGCATGGCCGATAGAAATCAGGCGGCGCTGAGCCTTACGTAGGGTGTCCCGCGCTCTTGTCGGGGATTTCCTACACGCCACGGCGTGGTAATGACACTCAAGTTCATCGCTTGACATGGATCATGAGAACGCGCCCAACCGCACCTATGCTCGTGGCATGCACTGCGAATCCCGCATGTGAGCGCATGGCGGCGTGCGCTCAGGAGATCGAAAATGCCCGAAGCGAAAATTCTTGTCGTCTATTACTCGCGTACCGGCACCACACGTTCGCTCGCGTCGGCGCTCGCCAAGATGCTGGCCACCGATCTTGAAGAGATCTGCGATTGCAGCAATCGTGAAGGGCCTGGCGGCTATCTGCGCTCACTGTTCGATGCCATCCGCAAGCGGCACGTTGAAATCGGACCGGCGGGGCTGGATGTCTTGGCGTACGACCTTGTGGTCATCGGATCGCCCGTCTGGGCCGGTTCGGTATCGGCACCGGTGCGTTCTTACCTCATCGAGAATCGGGCGCGGCTGCCGCAAGTGGCGTTCTTTTGCAGCTTCGGTGGACGAGGCGCTGACAAAGTCCTGCGTGAGATGCAGCAGATTGTGGGCAAACCGGCCGTCGCCGAATGCAAAGTCACTGCGAGCGAGGTTCATCACGGCGCACACATCGCGCTTTCGGCTTTTGTCAGTGGACTTAAGCGGCACATCGCCAAATCCCAGAATCTCGAATGGATGTGCTGATTCATCGGGGGAATGAGCGCACATGGACAATAGATTGATTCTGGCCTGTGCCATCGCCGGGCTTGCGGCATGCACTACGCAGACACGCGTTGCTGCGCTTCGCGATACCGAGATCCAACTCGAAGAGGCACGCACCCACGCGTCGGTGGAATGTTCCACACACGCAGATTGCGATCGCCTTTGGAGCCTGACGAAGACGTACGTTGCCCAGCGTTCAGTGACGCCGATCCGCCGCGCCGACGAAACGGCGATCGAAACCGCCGAGCCGCACGTGTTCGGCGCCGTCTATGTGTGGGCGACGAGAACGACCGACGATAGTGGAGCCTCCACAATCAGCATCAAAGGTATGTGCCGGGGGATGTATCGCGCAGACGGCGACGCGGGCTGGTTGTATGAAAGTTGCGCCGAGCAGATCCGCGCGGCGGAAATGAATTTCCGTTCGTTCGTCGGCGCTTCGTGACAATTTGCAGGGAGTAGTCGGTCTTCCGCTCAGGTATTGCGAGGCGTCATTTCTCATGCGTTTGATGGAAGTTACCTTATCGGCCGATCGCGGCGGTATCGTGGGGCTATCTGAAAAGCGGCCGCAAGGAATCCTCGATATGTCGACTCATTCAATAGCACCCTTGCCAGCGAGACAGCCCGCCGTAAGCGACGGCTGCGTTGTCGCTGTGCGGGGTGCAGTCGTCGACTTCAGGTTTGCGGGTGATCAGCTTCCGGCCATCGACGACGCGCTCCTTATCCTGCCGGACGATCTCGCGCCGGTTCTCGCCGAAGTTCAAGCCCATCTGAGCGAAACAACGGTGCGCGCGCTGGCGCTGCAATCGACGGCGGGATGGCGGCGCGGCGCGCGAGTGCGGGTCTGTGGCGGTCCCATTGAGGCACCGGTCGGCGAGGCGGTGCTCGGCAGGCTGCTCGACGTCACGGGCGCGACGCGCGCCGACGGCGCGGCGCTCCCCGCGCCGACGGCGCGGCGCTCCCCGCGCCGATCGAGCGCCGTCCGATTCATCGTGCAGCGCCGCCGCTCGCCGCGCAGACCGGCGCCACTACGCTGTTTTCGACGGGCATCAAGGTGATTGACCTGCTTGCGCCGCTCGCCCAGGGTGGCAAGGCGGCGATGTTCGGTGGTGCGGGCGTCGGCAAGACCGTCCTGGTCATGGAATTGATCCGTGCGATGGTCGAGCGCTACCAGGGGATTTCGGTGTTCGCAGACGTTGGCGAACGCTCGCGCGAAGGGCACGAGATGCTGCTCGACATGCGCACATCGGGCGTGCTGGCGCGCACGGTGCTGGTGTACGGCCAGATGAACGAACCGCCTGGCGCACGCTGGCGCGTGCCGTTTACGGCATTGACGATCGCCGAGTATTTCCGCGACGAACGCCGGCAAAATGTACTGCTGCTGATGGATAATGTGTTTCGCTTCGTGCAGGCGGGCGCCGAGGTGTCGGGCCTGCTGGGGCGCATGCCTTCGCGAGTCGGCTACCAGCCGACACTGGCGAGCGAAGTCGCCAGTCTGCAGGAGCGCATCGTGTCCGTCGGCGACGTATCGGTCACGGCAATCGAGGCCGTGTACGTGCCCGCCGACGATTTCACCGACCCTGCCGTGACCGCGATTGCCGCGCATATCGACAGCATGGTCGTGTTGTCCCGTTCGATGGCCGCCGAAGGCATGTATCCTGCCATCGATCCGATCGAGTCGTCTTCGATCCTGCTCGATCCGCTCGTGGTCGGCGAGGAACACGCGGCAGTCGCGACCGAGGTGCGCCGGATCATCGAGCACTACCGCGAATTGCAGGACGTGATCTCTTTGCTCGGTATCGAGGAACTGGGCGCCGAAGACCGCGCCCTCGTAGGGCGTGCGCGGCGCCTGCAGCGCTTCCTGACGCAGCCGTTTGCCGTGACCGAAGCCTTCACGGGCGAAGCAGGCCGCTCCGTGGCAGTCGCCGACACGATCGCCGGCTGCAAGGCGATTCTCGCCGGCGAGTGCGATACATGGCAGGAAAGCTCGCTCTACATGATCGGCACAAGGCCTTCGCAAGGAAGAGGCTGCCGCCTCGCAGGACGTGGCGGCGCACGGCGCGGAGCCAGTGCAATGAGCGCCGCGCCGTTGATCCTCACTGTGGCGACACCGTTGCGGGTATGGTTCGACGCTGTCGAGATCGTGTCTCTGCGCGCCGAAGACGCAAGCGGCTCGTTTGGCATCCGCGCCGGACATGCCGATTTCGTGACGCTGCTGTCGCCGTCGGTGGTCCGCTGGACCTGCGCGGACGGTACGACGCGCTATTGCGCGGTCGATGGCGGCGTATTGCTGGTATCGCGCGGCGTTCAGATATCGATCGAGTGCCGCGAAGCGATCTCCGGCGATTCGCTGGAAAGTCTGGAAGCGGGGGTCCGCAGCCGTCATGCCGAGGAGGACGATGCGGCGCGGCGTGCCCGTGTCGAGCAATTGCAACTGCATGCTCGCGCCGTGCGTCAGATGTTGCGCTATCTACGGCCACGCCCGGGCGTCGACGGTGCCGACGGACCCGGTATGGGAGCCAACCCACGATGAATCCACATCAGATCGACGAGCGCAAACGGCCTGACGACAGGATGGCCGGCGCGGCCCGCCAGGCGGCCGAGCTCGATTCGCGCGGACGCGCTGAACCGGAGCCGTCGCTGGGTAGCAGGCTCGGCCAGATTGGCATTCTCGGCTGGGCCATTGTCCTGCCGACGCTGATGGGACTCGCGATCGGACACTGGCTGGACCGGACCTTCGGCACGCGCGTGTTCTTCTCGGCACCGTTGCTGATGATCGGCGCTGCGATCGGTTTCTGGTCGGCATGGAAATGGATGCATCGTCAGCAACGGGGGCGCGATGACTAGTCTGTTGCCGTTGATCGCACAGTTGTCCATGGGACTCGCGCTCGGCACGTTGGCCGGCGCGTGGCACTTCATGTCGCTGCGCTGGAACTGGCCGCTCTTCGCCGAGGGCCGCGCGGCAGCGGCGCTGGCGTTGCAGCTTGCCCGCTTCGCGCTCAGCGGTGCGCTGCTGTTCATGCTCGCGCACGTCGGCGCATTGGCGCTGCTTGCCGGGTATGGCCGGCTTTCTGCTCGCACGCGCCATCGCAATGCGGCGCCACGGAGGCCAGCCATGACCGCTTCGCCGCTGGCCACCGCGCCGCTTCTGCATCTCGGTCCGCTGTCCATCACTGAGCCTGTGCTGGCGACCTGGGCAATCATCGTCCTGATGGCCGCGGTGTCCGCCTAGCTGACCCGCAACCTGTCGCTCACGCCGGGCAAGGTGCAAAGCGTGCTGGAATTGCTGGTCGAGACGATCGATCAGCAGATCCGCGACACAATGCAAACCGGTCCCGCCAACTATCGCGCTTTGATCGGCACACTGTTTCTCTTTTTCCTGATCGCCAACCGGTCGGCCCTGGTGCCGGGTGTGACGCCGCCCACCGCGCACCTCGAGACGGATGCCGCGCTCGCTCTGATCGTGCTGGGTGCGACGATTTTCTACGGCATTCGCACGCGCGGCACGGCGGGCTACCTCGCTGCTTTTGCCGAACCGAGCTGGGTCATGATTCCGCTAAACGTCGTCGAACAGATCACGCGCACGTTTTCTCTCGTGGTCCGCCTGTTCGGCAACGTGATGAGCGGTGTGTTCGTGATCGGCATCATTCTCTCGCTCGCTGGCCTGCTCGTCCCCATTCCGCTGCGCATTGGACCTGCTTACGGGCGCCGTGCAAGCCTATATTTTTGCCGTTCTGTCGATGGTGTTCATCGGTGTTGCGATCAGCGATACCCATCATCCCATTAGTGTGAAAAAGGGCGAAGCCTCATGAATAACCTCATTGAAATCGTCAGCATCGCCGCCGCGGCGCTCGCCGTATCGTTCGGCGCGATCGGCCCGGCGCTTGCCGAAGGCCGCGCCGTCGCAGCCGCGATGGATGCCATCGCGCGGCAGCCCGACTCGGCCGGCACCGTGTCTCGCACGCTATTCGTCGGGCTTGCCATGATCGAGACAATGGCGATCTATTGCCTCGTGATCGCCTTGCTCCTGCTGTTTGCCAACCCGTTCGTGAAATAGGCGGCGGTCATGCGAATCGACTGGTCGACGCTCGCGCTGCAGACGATCAATGCCCTGGTCCTGATCTGGCTGCTGGCGCGCTTCCTGTTCCGCCCGGTCGCGGGGATCATCGCCGAGCGCCAGAAAGCGGCGCGGACGCCGACGCGGCGAAGCGCGCGGCGGTTCTGGAGCGAGATACAGCGGCTCGCGAGACGCAGCAGCTGGTCGCCGCGCGTGGCGACGCCCTGAAAGCGGTGGCCGCGGACGCGCGGCGGAAAAGGCCGCCTTACTGGCTGCCGCGCAAGCCGATGCGGACAGGCTGCGCGCGGCCGCCGACGCCGAAGCCGAGGCCGCGCGCGTCGAACAGGACAAACTCGTCGCGGTCCAGGCCACCCAGCTCGCCGTCGACATCGCGGCAAAGCTGCTCGCGAAGTTGCCGGAGAACGTGCGCGTGAGCGGCTTCGTCGGCGGTCTCGCCGACGCCATTGCGCAACTCCCCGAGCCGGTTCGCTTGCAGCTCGGTGCAGACGGCGTGGCGCTCACGCTCGCCGCGCCGCGTGCGCTGAGTCCGCAGGAGCTGGAGCATTGCCCCACGCCACTCGCAGCGTGCCTGAACCGGGCGGTGTCTCTTGCGATCGAGGTCGATCCGCAACTGATTGCCGGGTTGGAACTGCGGGCCGCCCACGCCGTGGTGCGCAACAACTTCGGCGCCGATCTCGCGCAGATCAAGGCGGCGCTGCTGGGTAGCGAGCATGTGCCCAGCTGACATGGCCGACGATCCGTGGCTCGCGGCGCAGCGCAACACGCTGGCCCGCACCGCTGTGACCCCCTATGCCGAGACGCTCGGACGGGTCGAGCGGTGCGGCGATGGCATCGCGTTTGTCTCGGGCCTGCCGGACGCGGCCCTCAATGAACTGCTCCATTTCGACAGCGGCGCGACGGGCTTTGCCCACACGCTGGACGCTGACCTGATCAGCGTCGTGCTGCTGGACGACGGGACCGCGGTCGAAGCGGGCGCGCGCGTGACACGCACCGGCACTGTGTTGGAGGTGCCGGTCGGAGAAGGGCTGCTCGGGCGCGTGATCGACCCGCTCGGGCGGCCGCTCGACCGTGATAAGCCAATCGTGGCGGCAATGCGCATGGCAGTCGAACGGCCGGCGCCGGCGATCATCGAGCGTGATCTGGTCAGCGAGCCGGTCGAAACCGGTGTGCTCCTCGTCGATGCGCTGTTCGCGATCGGCCGCGGGCAGCGGGCAGCGGGCACTGATCATCGGTGATCGCGCCACCGGCAAAACCGCCCTGGCCATCGATGCGATCGTCAACCAGAAGCAGTCGGACATGATCTGCGTGTATGTCGCGATCGGCCAGCGCACGACCGCCGTGCAGCGGGTGATCGAATCCGTGCGTCAATATGGTGCCCCCGAGCGCTGCATCTTCGTTGTCGCCGCCGCGGCATCGGCGCCCGGGCTGCAATGGATCGCACCGTTTGCGGGCTTCACCATTGCCGAGTACTTTCGCGATCGCGGACAGCACGCGCTAATCGTCATCGACGATCTCACCAAACATGCTGCGACGCATCGTGAACTGGCGCTCCTGACGCGCGAACCGCCGGGACGCGAGGCCTATCCTGGCGACATCTTCTACGTTCATGCCCGTCTACTCGAGCGTGCGGCGAAGCTGTCAGCAAAACTGGGGGGCGGTTTGCTGACCGCGCTGCCGATTGCGGAAACCGACATGGGCAACCTGTCCGCGTATATCCCGACCAACCTCATTTCGATCACGGACGGCCAGATTGTGCTGGATGCCGGACTGTTCGCCGCGAACCAGCGGCCGGCCGTCGATGTGGGCTTGAGCGTGAGCCGTGTCGGTGGCAAGGCGCAGCATCCGGCGTTACGCGAGGTATCGGGCCGCTTGCTCCTCGATTACGCGCAGTTCCTCGAGCTGGAAATGTTCAGCCGCTTCGGCGGTCTGACGGACGCGCGTGTCGCCGGCAAGATCGCTCGCGGGGAGCGCATCCGTGCGCTGATTGCCCAGCCGCGCTTCAGCGCTCTGCGTACCATTGACGAGATCGCGCTGCTCACCGCACTGTCGGAGGGCGTATTCGACGCGGCGCCGGCCGGGATCGTTGCCCAGGTGCGAACGCAACTGGCGGCACGACTGCAGAGCCAGCGCGTGCAATCCGAACTGGCGAAAGCGCACGCGGGCTCGACGTCCGCACCGTTTAACGCCGATGCGCAGGCCGCCCTGGTCGCCGCGGTTCGCGAACTGGTTCAGCAGTTGACGCTCCCAGCCACCAGCGGCACGTCGGGCACAGGGAGCGCGCGATGAGCGGCAAACTCAGCCAAATCGAATCGCGCAGCGCCACTGCCCGGCAACTCGACGCCGTGATTGGGGCAATGCGCGGTATCGCGGCAGCCCGCTCGCGCGAAACGCAACGGCGGCTGCCCGGCATCCGTTCTTCGGCTTCGACAGTCGGGGCCGCGATCGGCGCCTTACTCGCGCACGGTGCCGGGGCGCCAATGCGCGTGCCGGAGCGCGGCACGCAGATCGTCATCCGACTGTGCGCGGAGCAGGGTTTTGTCGGCTCATTCAACGAGCAGATCCTTAACCGCGTACAGTCCCGACTCGCGTCGGCGCCATGCGAGTGTCTGCTCGTGGGCACACGCGGCGAGATCGCGGCAAACGAACGTCGCCTCGCATTTGCCTAGCGTTCGCCGGCCGCCTCCCATGCCGACGATGTGCCCGCACTCGCCAGCCGTATTACCGACGCACTTTATCTACGTCTCGACCAACGGGTGGTCACCGAAGTCTCGGTCATCCACGCGGTGCTAGGTATCGCGGCCCATAGCGAGATCGTCGAGCATCGCCTGATTACGTTTGACTTTTCGCGCTTTCAGGTCGTGCGGCGCAGTCAGCCGCCGTTGCTCACCTTGCCTTTTGACCGCCTGCTTGCGGGACTGGTCGAAGCGTATATCTATGTCGAGTTGTGCGAGGCATTGATGCTCTCGTTCGCCGCGGAAAACGAAGCGCGCGTGCGCGCCATGCTGGCCGCGCGCGCCAATGTGAAAGAGACGCTCGAAGCTCTGACGCAGCATTACCGCCAGGTCCGTCAGGATGAAATCACGGCGGATATTGTGGAACTGGCGGCGAGTGCAGGTACGGCCGTCTGAGCAGCGATGCCTCCTGCGACGCCGTACGAGTCGTCAGCCGCGCGCTGCGCATGGCACGGACTAACGGTCCCGTAGCGTCGAAAATGCCTTGTAGACGACCCGGGGATCATGCTGGCCCTTGTAGACCTCGGGCGTCGCGAGATCGAGTCCGAGCAGCGCATACAGCGCGTTCTGCGCCGAGCGCACCGAGTATTCGACGGTGAACACGACGTCGTTGGGCAGTTCGCAGAACTGCCCGGTGAAGGCGAGGTTCTGCCAGCCTTCGGGCACCACGGCAAACCGATCGCCACGGCTGCGCGGCAGGAACTGGCTCGTGATGAATGGCATCAGGCAGGGGATGCAGTTGGCGTGTTCGAGGATTCGGGCAGACTCCGGTCTCCACCTGCAAATGGCCAAGCATCTCCGTCAGGATTTCGCGGCCGGTGCAGGCCTGCATGGGCTTGCCGACAAAATCGCCGGGCTCGTCGACCCGCAAGCCGTAGCCCCACAACACCTGCATGTCCGCGGGTTGGTCGATGAAATGCGGCTGATGCGGCAGCACGATCGACGCCAGCCAGCTCGACTCCGAAAAGGTAGTCAGACCGCCTTCGCCCGGCACGTTGCCGGTCAGGTCGCGGATCAGCCGGAACAGGGTCGGGTCGCGCAAGGTCACGGTGAACGATAGCCACTTCGAGGCGTCGGCGTGATCCGCGAAGACGGACGGGTGGCCGAATTCGGGGCGGCCCGCGGCGATGGTTTTCCAGAGGCGCCAGGCGCCGGTGTCGTCGGCGCTGGTCACAGCCGCGGGGCGGTCCATGACGCCCAGGCTGGAAGCGGCTGTCATGGAGCCGAGCGTGACGATGACCTTGTCTGCCGGCCCTACCGGCAGTTCGATACGCTGATGCGCGGTTTCGCAGACAATGCCGCGCACGCGCTTTTCCGCACCGGTTTCGTCGAACAGCAGATTCGTGACCCGGGTGTCCGGCCGGAACGCAACGCCGTGGTCGTCCAGCCAGCGGCGCAATGGCCGGACCATCGAATCGTACTGGTTGTAGACCGTACGCATGATGCCATGCAACTGGTTGAACCCGGCCGACACATACGCGAAGCGCAGCATGTAGCGCCGGAGTTCTACTGCGCTATGCCACGGCTGAAAAGCGAAGGTCGTGCACCACATCAACCAGAAATTGGTCTCGAAGAAGGACGAATCGAAGTGGTCCGAAATCCGGCTATTGCCGAGCATCACTTCGGGTTCGATCGACAGGCGGCCCAGCGCCAGCAGATGTTTTTCGTCGAGTCCATATTCGGGCGCGTCTTCGCGTTTGCCGTTCCTGACGAGGCGCGACTTCGATGAGGTTCTGATTGTCTCGTTCCAATCGAAGATCTCCTGCGTCACGCTCTTGCTGTCATCCAGCGTCGGGATCGACGAGAACAGGTCATAGGTACACAGATACTTGCTTTCGAGCATGCGCCCGCCACGTACGATGTAGCCGCCTTCCGCGGTGCCGGCGCCGTCTAGGCTGCCGCCGGGTTTGTCGGGCGCTTCCAGAATGGTGATGTCGCAACCGCGCACATGCCCGTCGCGAATCAGGAACGCCGCTGCCGCTAACGAAGTGATGCCACCGCCGACGAGGTAGAACTTGCCACTTGCAGGGTCGTGGACGTCGAGGTCGGCGTCCGCGCGCAGTGCTGCTGCGTGGATCGGGTCAGAGTTTTGCACGTCGATCTCCTTTTCATGTTCGCCACTATTCGAATGCAGTCGCACCGCTCCGAGGCGTATTGCGGACGTTGCTCCAACATACCCGCTGTGTCGGCGCGCCGATTGAGTTGGATCGACCCGCGATCGCAGCAACACTTTTGATCGGGGCGGACACGGGCCGATTTGCTTCATTCGCTGCGGCTGCTCATGCGGCGAAAATCCGGCGCATTTCGCTGTTTTGTGATCCTTATCAAGAACACCTGAAAGCACGTTCGTACGATGGTCCACCACAGGGCGTCGTCCGCGTGGCCAAATCAGCGTCCTAACCTCGAATTCGGTGGCGAAATGAACGAGCGTTTTCGCATTGCGGGCCTCGGCGGTGTCGATCCCCATGACACCGCGCGGGCGGTGCGTGCATGGCGCTGGCTACAGTGGGTGCTGTTGGGATTCAGCCTGCTAGCCATTCCCGCTTTCTACTTCGAACTGGCCGTCGATTTGCCGCTGCTGCATCCGGCGGGCCGGGCGCTCTACGCCTGTATGGCGGCCGGGTTTGCCGTTTCGCTCGCCTGGATGGCCCATCTGAGCCGCCATCCCAGGCGGTTTCTAATGCGAAACCGTTACGACCTGTTGATCACAATGGGCGCGGCGGCCAGCGTCGCGTGGGGCGTGTCCACGTGGTCGTCGCTCGAATGGGTGCTGCGCATTCTGTTCGTGGGACTGGTGGCGGCGCGCATCGCCGTGGCGCTGCGGGCGTTTTTTTCGCCCAATCGCTTACTTTTGCTGTTGGCAATTGCTGCGGTCCTGCTGGCGTCGGCGGGCGCGGGTTTTTACTGGCTCGAGCCGAGCGTGCACAGCTATGCCGAGGGCGTCTGGCTGGCGTTCGAAAGTAGCGCGACGGTGGGCTTCGGCGACATGGCGCCGACCACGCCGGCGTCGCGGGTTTTCGCGGCCTTCGTGGTGTTGCTTGGCTACGGTCTGCTGTCGCTGGTGTTCGCGAGCATTGCGGCGATCTTCGTCGAACAGGAAGAGCGCCTGCTGCGCCGTGAAATGCATCGCGACATCAAGACCTTGCAGGCGGAAATCGCGGCGCTGCGACGGGAGGTGGGCCGCATCGGCGCCCAGGCGCACGTCGACGAGGGGGCTATTGCGCGCGATCGTCCTCCTGAATCGCGCTGAGGGGGAGATGAACAGCAATCCGGAAGCCGGCGCCGGGTGCGCTTGCTATCTGAACGAAACCGCCCAGCTGGCGCGCGCGCTCGCGCATGCCGAGCAAGCCGAATGAGCACGGCCTGCGCTTATCGTCGAACTCCGTACCACGGCCGTCGTCTTCAATACTTATGGTGCAGGTGTCGGCGCTGGTCGATATCGCAATCAGCACGTGACTTGCTTCGGCATGCTTCGCGACATTGGTCAGCGCTTCCTGGACGATACGGAAAATCGTGGTAGACGCGGACGGCGTGAAGCTCGCCTCATCGAGACCGGTGTCGACGACGGTCTCGAAGTCGTAGCGATGGGTGAAGTCGTCGGCAAGCCACTCGAGAGCGGCGGCCAGGCCGAGGTCGTCCAGCATGGGCGGTCGCAGGTTGGACGCGAGACGCCGCAGCGATGCCATCATGACGTCGATCTGCCGTTGCAGTTCGGTCGTTGCGGCCAGCGTGGCAGGGTGCGGGTCGCTCGCCGCCAGTTGCGCCTCCAGCGCGGCAATGCCCATTTTGAGCGCCGTCAGTTGCTGACCAAGATCGTCGTGCAATTCGCGAGCGATACGCTTCTGTTCGTCCTCACGCGCACTCTGGATCTGCGCCGCCGATTCGCTGCTGTGCTCGAGGTCGGCCAGCCGCATGCGCTCGGTCATATCGCGCGTGACCTTGGCGAAACCGAGCAGCGCGCCGGACGGATCGTGCACCGCGGTGATCGTGACGTCCGCCCAGAAGCGCGAACCGTCCCGCCGCACTCGCCAGCCCTGGTCTTCCGCCCGGCCACGGGCGGCGGCAATGGCAAGTTCATGCCCGGGCTTGTCCGAGGCGACGTCTTCCGGCGTATAGAAAACAGAAAAATGACGGCCGATGATTTCGTCGGTGGAATAGCCCTTGATTTTGCGCGCGCCGCTGTTCCAACTCGCCACGCGGCCGTCCGGATCCAGCATGAAAATCGCATAATCCTGCACCGCATCGATCAGCAACTGATAGCGGTCCTCCAACGGGACTTTGGAGTCGTTTGCCGAGCCAGCCTTGTGCTTTGCATCGTTCCAGTTGAAATCCACCGTTATCTCCCGTTCCACGTTGCACACCTCCCGAATGCTGTCTTCAGAACGGCATATGGCGGTAGGTTACGCCGTTTGCCGAAAGGTTAGCACCCGCGCACAGGGCGCGTTCTGGAATGGAGTTGGCAGCGGCCGACGCAGGGCCCAACTCGCCGCCACGCCACGCCGCTTCCAATCAATCAGGCGATTGGGGGCAGCCGTCCGCCTGATGTCTTGACACAAGTCAAATGGCCTCGGCCATTCACGCCGATCATCCAATCATCCCGCGGCTGTATCTTGCCGGACTAGCGACGCGATTGCGGCGGGCGATTTCGTGACGGACCCCGCGCGAAAGCACTGCAAGCCTGGGAGAAGCGACATGGGAGTCGGTATGCAAATCGTCTATCTCGGCTTTGCCGGGACGTCGCAAATCGAAGCCGAGGCGGCTTCGCAGTTGGTGCGCCTTGAGCGTTTCAGCAAGTCTATTTCGGGCTGCCATCTGGCGATCGAATCCATTCGTGCCGCGCCCGAGCGCTTCGGGGCCGACGGGCTGGCCGGTGACAGGCGTAGTCTGGTGTTTGACGCCCGGCTCGATCTGATCATGCGCAATGGCGAGCTCGTCCCGATCGGACATTGTCTGGACCCCGATGCCAAGGCTGCGATACACGCGGCATTCGATTCCGCTGAGCAGCAACTTGAACGGAATTCTGCGCGCACTCGCTCCTGATCGTCCCGAGTCGGTTCCGAGGCCGCTCCGGTTCTTTTGCAAGGTGCTACGAGGAGGAAATCATGTACGCGAACATTCTGGTGGCTGTGGACGGCAGTGAAGCGTCGAAACGGGCGCTCAACGAAGCGATTCGCATGGCCAAACTGGCGAGCGCCAGACTGACGGCGGTGTACGTCCTCGATCAGTCGGCTGCGTTCACCTACGCTGGCGCGTGCGATCCCCATCTGCTGACCGACAGTGAGCGCCAGGTCGGACACAGCCTGCTGGACGACGCACTCATGAAAATGCAAGCACTCGGCGTGGCAGGCGATTCCGAGATTCTCGAGACCCAAGGTATCGCCGAGGACATCGCGGGCTGTATCGCGCGCTGTGTCGAGCGGCGCGGCATGGATCTCGTGGTGATGGGCACCCATGGACGGCGTGGCATGCGGCGCATGGTGCTCGGCAGCGTCGCCGAGCGCTTCGTGCGCCATTCGCCGTGCCCTGTGTTGCTGGTTCGGGAGACCGGGGCCGACGCCTGAGCACAGCTCAACTGGGGCAGGGCACGCTGACGATAAGTATGGGCAGGTGCGCGCTTGATACAGGTCAACGGGCTTTCGCCGGCACCCCATACATTGGACGGACTGCTGCCTCGCGATCAATGGCGGCGCCACCCGCTGCGGCACAGAGCCGTTCGCCTCAAGGAGATCAGCATGTCAGTTAAGCGCGTTGCATTCATCACCGGCGGCATGGGCGGACTCGGCGCCGCCATTAGCCGGCGTCTCCATGCCGCCGGCATGGTGGTCGCTATGTCGCACTCGGAACGTAACGATCACGTCGCCACCTGGTTGATGCGCGAACGCGACGCCGGTCGCCACTTTCATGCCTACGAAGCCGACGTGACCAGTTTCGACTCGTGCGCACATTGCGCCGAGCGCGTCCTGAATGAATTTGGTTCGGTCGACATTCTCGTCAACAATGCCGGCATCACGCGCGATTCGACTTTTGCCAAAATGAACAAAGACGACTGGGATGCGGTTCTGCGCACCGATCTCGACGCGTTGTTCAATATGACCAAGCCCTTGCTCGGCTCAATGATTGCGCAAGGCTTCGGGCGCGTCGTCAATATCGGCTCGGTGAACGGTGAGCGCGGCGCCTTCGGGCAGACCAATTACGCGGCGGCTAAAGCCGGGATTCACGGCTTTACCATGTCGCTGGCGCTGGAAGTCGCGAAACACGGCGTAACGGTCAATACCGTATCGCCTGGCTACCTCGAAACCGCGATGACCGCAGCCGTGCCGAAGGACGTGATGGAAACGAGGATCCTGCCGCAGATTCCGGTGGGCCGGCTCGGTCAGCCTGACGAAGTCGCTGCGCTGATCGCGTTTCTCTGTTCTGACGACGCGGGCTTCGTCACAGGCGCGAACTTCGCGATCAATGGCGGCATGCATATGGGCTGAAGGAGGGGACGCCAGCCTCACTACGCGCGGTTGGCGGAAATTGACCGAGGTCATTCATTCCGCTGCGTGAGCGCCGATACGTATCGCTGGATTCATATTAATCGAGTCTGCGTGAGCCACGCCTAAAGTCGATCGTACAGCAGGCTCGTGTCGATCAACGGAGGCAACCCCCATGAAAGCGCTTGTGTATCACGGTCCCGGTAAGAAATCGCTCGACGATCGGCCCATTCCCAAGCTCGCCGCACCTGGCGACGCGATCGTCAAGATGACACGTACCACGATTTGCGGCACTGATCTGCATATTCTGAAGGGCGATGTGCCGACTTGTGAGCCGGGACGCATTCTCGGCCACGAGGGGGTAGGCATCGTGCAGGAGGTCGGCGCGGCCGTGTCGGCGTTCAAACCAGGCGGCAGGGTGCTGATTTCATACATCTCGTCGTGCGGAAAATGCGATTACTGCCGGCGCGGCATATATTCGCATTGCACCACCGGCGGCTGGATTCTCGGCAACAAGATCGACGGCACCCAGGCCGAGTACGTGCGCATTCCCCACGCCGAGACGAGTCTGTATCCGATTCCGGCCGGTGCCGATGAAGAAGCGCTCGTGATGCTCTCGGACATCCTGCCGACCGGCTTCGAATGCGGCGTGCTGAACGGCAAGGTGCAACCGGGCAGCACGGTGGCGATTGTCGGGGCGGGCCCGATCGGACTCGCCGCACTGCTGACCGCACAGTTCTATTCGCCGGCGCAGATCGTGATGATCGACCATGATGCGAACCGTCTTGAAGTGGCGAAGCGCTTCGGCGCCACCGCATGTATCGATAACGCCCACGCCGATCCGGTTGCAGCTGTGATGAAGCTGACGGAGCAGACGGGCGTTGACTGCGCGATCGAGGCGGTCGGCATACCGGCTACGTTCGAGTTGTGTGAGGGGCTCATTGCGCCCGGCGGCGTGATTGCGAATGTGGGCGTGCACGGCGTGAAAGCCGATCTGCACCTTGAAAAACTGTGGGATCGCAACATCGCGATTACGACGCGCCTCGTCGATACCGTGAGCACGCCGATGCTGCTCAAAACCGTTCGTTCGGGCCGCATCGACCCCGCCCGGCTGATCACGCACCGCTTCCAACTTGAAGATGTCGCAAGTGCTTACGACACCTTCGGCCGCGCGGCCGAGACGCATGCACTGAAAGTCATCATCGAGGTGTCCTAGCCGTTGAGAAAACTCGATCCACGATGACGACGCATCAACAAGGAGCGACGCATGACAATCTCGGGTAACGTGAGCGACGGCGACTGGTCGGTTGCCGCAACCACACATCGCACAGCAGGCGGCTTCAATTGCTCGATCCAGTTCAGCCATCACACGCCAGAGGGAATCTTCAAACATGAGTTCATGCACAGCAATGTATTTCCCACGGAGCGCGAAGCCGTGCTTGGCGGTTTTCGCGAAGGCATGGACTGGGTGAGGCTCAAAATGTCGAACACGTTTTCGATTCAGCCTGGCGAATCGTCTGTTGGGCCGGAGTGAATGCTGTCACGCCCTCCTTATCTATCACTTCGCAGGGCGTTGTCACGGTGGATCGATCGACAGGTGCACGCAACGGCCTTCGAGATGATCCATGTCAAACGACAGGACGCCGTGCCGGCCTAATCTCAAACCACATGAGGGCTTGCCGGCGTCCGGACACTGACGATCGAGACGGGCCGGTCCCACGAATTCAAGGATCCTAACCGTTCAGGAGGCTTACCATGCGTGCATCAGATGTCATGACCAGCAACGTCATATCGGTCACACCCGACATGACCGTGCAAGAGGTCGCCAGAATTTTCGTCGACAACGGCATCAGCGGCGCGCCGGTCCTTGATCCGGACGGCCATGTTGCCGGCATGATCAGCGAAGGCGATCTGCTTCGCCGCAGCGAAATCGGCACCGAGGAGCGCACGCGAACTTCGTGGCTCGATGTCTGGTCCGCGAGCCATGAAGCACGAGATTACATCAAGACCCATGCGGTGAAAGTGCGCGACGTGATGACCCCCGGCGTGGTGAGCGTTCAGCCCGAAACACCGCTCGGCGAAGTGGCCGGCATTCTCGAGACGCGGCGCATCAAGCGCGTGCCCGTGATGAAAGCGGGGCGGCTCGTGGGCATCGTGAGCCGCGCCAATCTCGTGCAGGCGCTGGCAAGTGTACCGGACGAGCCGTCAACGGATGTGACGCTCTCGGACGCCGAGATCCGCGCCATGTTGATGGGCGAACTGGCGGGTCGTAAGTGGAGCTTCGCGGGACGCAATATTGTCGTCACCGACGGAGTCGTACATCTGTGGGGCATCTTCCATTCGATCGAAGCCGTCGACGCGGTTCGTGTGGCGGCGCAGAGCATACCTGGCGTCAAGCGCGTGGAGGACCACACCGAGCCTTATCCGGTGATGCCAGGCATCTAGTGTCCCGAGTTAGAAATTCATTACTTTATTTGCGTTGTGTACTAACCTGGGTTGCAGGGTTCGCAAATAAGCGAGGCGACGATGAGAGGAAGACCGAAGGCGCCACTGGTGTTGAGTGAAGCGGAACGCGAACAGCTCACGGCGCTCACGATGCGGCGCAAGACCGCGCAGGCGCTGGCCTCGCGCGCACGCATTGTGCTGGCCTGCGCCGAGGGCATCGACAACAAGGCGGTCGCGACAAGACAGCGTGTTACCTCGCATACGGTTTCGAAGTGGCGCTCGCGATTCATCAATCACCGCGTGGACGGGTTGCTCGATGCACCGCGCCCGGGAGCGCCGAGGACGATCGAGGACTCCCAGGTAGACGCGCTCATTGCGCGCACGCTTGAGTCCGTGCCCACAGGAGCGACTCACTGGAGCACGCGCACAATGGCCCGCGAGATGGGGCTGTCGCAGACGGCCGTGACGCGCATATGGCGTGCCTTCGGACTTCAGCCACACCGGCAGGAGACCTTCAAGCTCTCCAGCGATCCATTGTTTGTGGACAAGGTGCGCGATATCGTTGGGCTGTATCTGGACCCGCCGCCCAAGGCCATGGTGTTGTGCGTGGATGAGAAGAGCCAGATCCAGGCGCTGGACCGCACCCAGCCTCTGCTGCCGCTGGCCCCGGGCATCCCTGAGCGACGCACGCATGACTATATGCGCCACGGCACGACCACACTGTTCGCGGCGCTGGACATCTCCGCGGGTGAAGTCATTGGCGAACTGCATCGACGTCATCGCAGCAGTGAATTCCTGCAATTCCTGCGCACCATCGAGGCCAACGTGCCGCCCCAACTGGACGTGCATCTGGTGATGGGCAACTACGGTACGCACAAGACCTCCTCGATCAATACCTGGCTGGCTCGCCATCCGCGTTTCCATGCGCATTTCACCCCGACCTCTGCTTCGTGGATTAACCAGGTCGAACGATGGTTTGCCACGCTCAGCGAGACATACATCCGCCGTGGCACTCATCGCTCCACCCGGCAACTCGAACAGGCTATTCGCCAATACATCCAGATCAACAACACTGATCCGAGACCTTTCAACTGGACCAAATCGGCCGACGACATCCTTGCCAGCGTCAAGCGATTTTGTCTACGAATTTCTAACTCGGGACACTAGCGGACGGCGACGGAAACGGTTCGGCATTCAGCATGGGAGGCGCGATGGGCTCAGCTCATTCCCGCGCAATGGCTCAGTACGAGGTCGAGACATGTGGAAAACTATCGCATGGGCAGTCATGTCGCTCGTCGCTGTCACTTTGCTCAGTGGCTGCCTGCCTCGCTACGTGCCGGTGGACGATTTCGACGTGAGTACCGCGCTGAAGGAGGTCCTTCAGCAGTACGAGAAGCGTGCCGAACTCACCAGAGACCTGATCATGCTGGTGCAGCCCGCGGCGAGTCGAAACGATACGCTTGTCGCGGCAGTGATGGCCGCGCAAGCCGATCTGGACTGCATCCGGATAGCCCCGGGAGCGCTGGTGGAGCAGGTTGCCTTCGAGCGGTTTAAGATCGCACAGCGGCAATTGGGCGACGCGCTATCACGTCTTCTGGTCGAGTCCGGCAATGACAGGTACTTTCACAAAGACCCCCGCTTCAGGTCGCTGTCGAGGCAACTGGGCGGCGTGGACAGGCAGATCGCCGTCACACAGAAAGCGTACGACGAGGCAGTCGATCGCTATAACGTCAGCCTGCATGCCTTTCCCCATGATGTCGAGGCGCGCATCCTGGCGCTGCACGAACGGCCTAAATTCAGCGCTGCCGCCGTGACGGCGACGCGGCCGCCGCGCACCGATTTCGGCACGCTGCGCGGCTCGCTGCGAGTGTGATGAAAACTGCTCTGCGCTTGCGGAACCGTCCGTCACTGCGGTGTCGCTACGCCCTGATCGTCGTGAGCGTATGGAGACGTCGCGCCTGGGGCGCGGATTCGATCCAATCGCGGCACGCTTGACCGCGATCAATCGCATCGTGCAGGGGCGTAATAGGCTGGGTATGTGGCGCATATACGTTGGGACAGGACTTGCCCTCCGGGATGCTTGCCGCGCTGAATCAACCTCGCAGCAGCCTCTTGTTACGCTGCGCGGTCATTTTGGAGGACAACTTCCATGAAGTCGGACAGTCAACTGAAGCAGGAAGTCGAGGACGAACTAATGAGCAACGCGGCCGCCGACGCAAACGGGATAGGCGTTGCCGTGGTCGACGGCATCGTAACCCTCACCGGACACGTTCCCGACTATGCGAAGAAAGTCGCGGCTGAAAAGTGCGGACTCAGAATCGCCGGTGTCGTCGCGGTGGTAGTCGGCATCGACGTGAAACTTCGCGAGTCTGAACAACGCACTGACGAGGACATTGCCTTGAGCGTGAGCGCCGTTCTCGACTGGATCGTGGGCCTCGAAGAGCGTGCGATCAAGATCAAGGTCGAGAAGGGTTGGGTGACATTGAGCGGCGAAGTCGAGGATGGTTACCGTAGTCACATGGCCGAGAAAAATATCGTCCACATGCGTGGCGTAACCGGCGTCACGAACAACATCAGGATTCGTGGCGTGGTATCCCCGCTCGACATCGAATACAACATCCGCAAAGCCATCCAGCGCCATACCGATCGCGAGTTGAAGCATGTGGGTGTCGAAGTCGACGACGGCGCAGGTGCACCAGATCGCGGCGAATGCCACCGAGGCCCGACAGGGTTGGCAGTTTGCCGGCGAGCAGTGTTTCATCCACGTCGTTGGCGGCCTGCGCTGCCGTGCGAACAATGCTGATAAGTACATCGGCCTGTTCCTGCAACAGATGGATCAGGAGAGCCATCGGGCTGCGGAAAGTTTCCCCAGCCTCGACCGCCTGTCTTAACTGGCTGACTGAACGCAGCGGGGAACTGCGCACGCTAATGAGACAACGTACGCCGACGTTCACCCATAACGTCGCGACCTTGAGCGGCTTCTTCCGCTCAAGGTCGTACTCGACATCGTTAAGGACGGCGATGAGGGTCTGGTAAACATGCGTAATTCGTGTCGAGCGAGAGCCTTCCCTAAGGGTATCGCCAAACGCCTCGGGTAGTTGCACATGTTGCAGTGGCCAACCCTGCAGCACGGTAGGGATGTCGTGAAAATGCAGCCAGATGAATTCCGCACTGCCTTCGTCACGATGCTTTAACCATTCGACGGCTGTGTTCGCGTCGATCTCGCGGCCCACGCCGTTCCCCGAGAACAGATAGCCACGGTCCAAAGGGAAATGATCAGTGTTTTGCGCCGACAGAAGTTCGGTGGCCATTCAATCCTCCATCTTGCCGGGGCGCGGGTCGCGCGGCACCCATGTATCGGCTTGTTTGACGTACGAGCGCTTAACCGCCGCCCATGCAATCCGATGAGCGATTTCTTCCTGACGTGACTCTCCGGCATGCGCTGAATAGGCAACGTTGAACGCGTTGCGATAGATGTCCTGCGCATGCCCGGGAAGATGATTGCGTACGGGCGCAGGCAGATCGGCATTGAAATAGTAGGGCATCGGTGTGCGGGGAAAAGCACGGTATCCCCGATGCGGGTTGAGGTACAACCAGACTAGGTTTAGCGCAGAGGCTAGGGATTGACATGTATCAACCTCCAGAGGTCGGTACGCCCGGCTAACACGCACTGAGCACGCGAGATTCGCTCATCATCCAGTCGAAGTCGCTGGTGCGGTATCTGCTTGACATGGGTCAAGAGCCTGGGCCTTGAGCGGGCTATCGTGCAGGGACACATGCACCACAGGCAGGATCGGAATCTAAGGAAACTACGGTGACGAACTCGACGAACCGTAGTTTGCTCCTGGTTGCGTTCACCGTATGACCTGCGCTTTGGAATCGGTCACGCCCGGCGCGGCCGACCGGAGAAGGGCGACGTGCTCAATTCCCGATCGCTCGCAGAACTGCGGCCATTGCTGGCGCGCACGCTCAGCGTCGCGGAATCGACCTCACACAGCCACGGTGTGGCGACCCCAATTCGTAATCGGTGAACGGGCATGAAGCATTTCGATGTGTTCAACGGTGACGCCGACGGAATCTGCGCGCTGCACCAATTGCGTCTCGCGAAGCCATTGCGGTCCTTGCTTATCACGGGTGTCAAGCGCGACGTGACGCTCCTTAGCCGCGTTCCCGTCAGACGGGGCATATCGGTGACGGTACTGGACATCTCTCTCGAAACCAACCGAACCGCGTTGCTTGCATTGCTTAAGCATGGCGTCAAGGTTGAATACTTCGATCATCACTTTGCCGGCGCGATTCCCGAACATTCTGACCTGAGCACGTACATCGAGACGACACCCGATATCTGCACGAGCATGCTCGTGGACCGTCATCTGGGAGGACAACACCGTCTCTGGGCTATTGTTGGTGCCTATGGCGACAACCTCGCGCACGCGGCACAAACACTTGCCGCTAGCAGCAGGCTCCAACCTGGCCAGGTCGAACAACTGCGTGAACTGGGAGAGGCGATCAACTACAACGCCTATGGAGACTGTGAGGCGGACCTCCTGATCCCACCTGCGAGACTTTACGAAACGCTGCACGCTTATGCCGACCCATTCCAGTTCGTGGAGAATGAGCCGATTGTGCAGGCGCTGTGCGACGCAAGAAGGCACGACATGGAACTGGCGCTGGGACAGTATCCCAGTGCTGTCCTCTCTGGCGGGTCAATGTATGTGTTGCCCAATGAGGGATGGGCTCGAAGGGTGCGCGGCAGTTTCTCCAACTTTCTGGCGAGAATGTCACCTGATCGTGCCCATGCCGTCCTTACCGTGGATGTGCAGGGCGACTATATGGTGAGCGTGCGTGCGCCGCTCGCCAATCCTTACGGCGCGGATGAGTTATGCAGACGGTTCGCAAGTGGCAGCGGCCGGGTCGGCGCGGCCGGCATTGGTCGGCTTCCGCATGATCGCCTGAGGGACTTCATGCACGCGTTCGACCAAGCCTTTGACGGAGGCGTTGCCGTGACCGGCGACACGCCGCCATCCTGACCGCGTGTCGTCCACTCGACTACATGGCCGGAGGCGCTCTCAAGCTCATTCGGCGTGGTAAGTTGCCCACCAGGTTGCAAAGGCAAGCGGACAGCCTCCCGGACTACGCCGTCAGTCGTTCTGCTTGCGCAGGGCATCGCGAAACTGCTTGAGGCGAGCCTGATATTGCTCTGACTTGCCATAGAGCAGGAAGCGCTGGTACCTCGCGTGCGTACCGAGCACATTGTGAGCGTGCTTGATGGGGCACCAGTACTGTTCGGTGCGTGCGGCGATCTCGGTCGCGTAGGCGATGAGCCCGTTGACATATTCGCAGTACGCGCAGTGGAATCTTTCCATAACGTTCAGGTATCGCAATTGCCATCGGTCCATCACGATGTAGTCGGCGCGCCTGACTTTCACCATGCCATAGATCGGAAAGCAGATCGTCTGGTAAAGAGATAGGCAGATGTCGAGAAATGCAAGTGGGATGATCAGCCCGTAGATGAACGGCGCCGCCACAAAGTTCAGCGGCGCGCTGTCAAGAAGCCACCGGCCGATGCTGGTTTTCGACTCCTGATGAAGCTTTCTGACCGCCGCGTCGAATTCGACTCGTTTGCCGCTCGCCCGATAGAAGAGCGTGGTTTCCTGTTGATGCAACTCGGCTCTCAGATCATCTTCCAGTGTGCTGATCTGATTCAGAATATGCTGGATTTTTTTATCCACATCGACTTCGCCGAAGTGAAGAAACTGCATGTGTTGCCGGCTGTGCGTCGCTCAGCCTGCTTCCGGTCGATCTTCAGGAGCGGCGCGTAACCGAGCGCTTGGCCACGACTCTAATCTATTGCTCCCCGCCAACCACCGGTTGATCCAGGTCAACCCCACAGTCATACGCGCGCGACTACCGCCATAATTTGCACGGAAGGTACGATAACCCCACGAAGCGCTCAGCATCACCGAACTCGCTCAGGCGCAGCTTCATGCCGTCCAGGTTGTCCATCCGTGGCGTGCGTCGCCTTAGGCCGGTTACTACAACGCCGAGGCCCAGCGTAGTGTGCTGCGGGAATACGGCCGGATTACCCTAGCCGCAGCATGTAGGGCGACGGCCGAACGCGGCATGTCAGGTGGCACTGAAATCGACGAAACAGAAAGGGCGGCGGAGGACATCCCGAGTCGCCTGCGGCGCTGCGTGCGACGTGAGGGTGGCAACCTTGTCGTGATGGGCACGCAAGGCAGACGTGGCGTGGGCACGGTCGTGCTTGGCAGCGTCGCCGACCGGCTCCTGTGCATGCCGACTCGCCTAGTCATGCTGATCCGATCCGAGACAGGCCTGTCACAGTGAAGCCGCGTACCAACCGTGCAACTTTGCCGGCCTATCCGGATTGGTATAACGTCAATCCTTGACCGCCAAGCGATGGATGCGCATCGCAGCATCCGTTCCTCATGAGTCTGCCGCCAGTATGAAATATAAAGACTATTACGAGACCTTGGGTCTCGAGCGCAGCGCGTCTCAGGAGGACGTCAAACGTTCGTATCGGAAGCTCGCGCGCAAGTACCACCCGGACCTCAGCGAGCACACTGACGCCGAAGATCGCTTCAAGGAACTGGGTGAAGCCTACGAGGTGCTCAAGGACCCGGAGAAGCGCGCGGCCTACGACCGCATGGGCAGCGAATGGCGCAACGGCCGGGACTTCCAGCCGCCGCCGAACTGGGACGAGGGCTTCGAATTCCGCGGCGCGGGCAACGAGGCCGGCGAACAAGCCGATTTCCACGATCTCTTCGAGAAGATGTTCGGCGGCGCGCGTGGCGCGCATCGGCGGCAGCGGCCTTTCGATGTGCGCGGCGAAGACCATCACGCGAAGGTACTGATTGATCTCGAAGATTCCTATCGCGGCGCCCAGCGCTCGATTTCGCTGCAAATGCCGGTGATCGATGCACAAGGCCATGTTTCGCTAGAAACGCGTACGCTCGATGTATCCATTCCAAAGGGGATTCGCGCGGGGCAGCGCCTGCGGCTGAGCGGGCAGGGAGCCGCAGGCGCCACGCCCGGAACTGCCGGCGACCTCTACCTGGAAATCGCCTTTCGGGAACACCCGCGCTTTCGCGTGGACGGGCGCGACGTCTCGCTCGAATTGCCGGTGGCGCCGTGGGAAGCGGGCGTCGGCGCGCAGGTTACCGTGCCGACGCCTCACGGTTCGGTCGAGATGACGGTGCCAGCCGATTCTGCCGGCGGCAGGCGCTTGCGGCTCAAAGGCAAGGGCATTCCAGGCAACCCGCCTGGCGATCTGTATGTGATTCTGAACATCGTGCTGCCGCCGTCGGATAGCGACACTGCGAAGGCTGCTTACGATGCGATGCGGCAGGCGTTCAACTTCAATCCTCGCGCGCACTTCTATCGGTGATCATCGTGAAAGAGACGAGTACAACGACCTATTTGCAAGGGCAGATTGTCGACGAGAATGTCGAGTTTACCTTGGTTGAATTGAGCCGGGTGAGCGGGGCATCGGAGGAGGAATTGACGCTCTGGGTGTCTGAGGGCGTGTTTGAGCCACGAGGCGAGCGGCCGCAGGAGTGGCGCTTCAGCGGCGCGGCGCTGCGGCGCGTCCGGACCGCACAACGGCTGGCACACGACTTTCAGATCAACCCTCCCGGAATCGCGCTAGCCCTCGATCTGCTCGACGAGATCGACGCATTGCGCGCGCGTGTGAAGCGCCCTCGTGGAAACTAGGCGAGCCTGTGCGTGATGTTCTGCTGCACGGCGACCGCCGGGGCCGATCCGAATGATCCGGGCATCAGTCCTGCAAACGCGGCGCTCTGAATCTGAAGTTCGACGCAGCTATTCAGGACAATAGCCTGTATTTCCTACCTCTGAGCAAGTTGGGTCGACTGGGCCGCGAAGGCGTCGTTGATAGCCAGGTTATACGTTACCTCGCTGAATCCGGGATTATCATCCAGCAGTTTTCTCTCCAGGGTTTCGCAATCAGGACGCTTGTCGAGTGCTGCCGAGACATATGTCCGTGCGTCCTGGTTCAGACGGCTGACACGCGCTATCGCCTCGTCTATCTGTTGCAGGGTCTGGTTCGGGTAGATCTCCGAAACAATGATGGCCCCGGAGGATGATGAAGATCCCAGCGGTGTGTCGACGAGGCTATGGTTATAGCGCTCGACACGAAAGACACCATCCAGGAACTCTCCCTCTGACGCAATCTTCAGCGCGTGATCGCGCCCTGTAACTGAGGGTGATTGAAGATCACTCATGGCCTCTCCCGATTTCATGGTGAATGCCTGTTTGGTTAGATTAGCAGATCCTGGCGTGTAGGGTTGCGCTGCTTAAAACAGGGCCACGATGTAGTCTGGTCGCCGGCGGAGCACCTCGTTGGTTCAGGATTGGACCGGCTTCACCCACCATCTGCCAGTCGCCAGGCGGGCCAACGGACCTTCGATAAGCGATTCCGGGGCGACCGACGTTTGCCACGTCAATCGATGTCATCGACGGTCTGGGCAACGTAGTCGCCCAGACCGCTTCCTTGCCAAACCCTAAACACCTGGGCTCATAACACCCAGCCGGTGCAGCAGTGGGATCATCACCAGGGTTTGGACGAAGACGTAGAGCCTGGCCACGACCAAGGTCATTGTGACGAGGTCCTCTCGTCCGGTGATTGAGCGCTGCAATCCGATCGCGAGTGTCTATGGGGAGCTGGTGGCAGCAAGTCCGGCTACGGCGGTCATTCCATCGACGGCGATTCCATCGGTCCAGCAAACAGTGCTCGGTCGAAGAACGGGTCGTCCAGTTCCAATATTTCATCGTCACCGAGAAGGACCACGACTAACTGCCGTGAACCGTTCCCGGGCACGTCTGCGATCTCCCCGATTGTTTGCTTCGGCGACCGGTCGTCCGTAAATCGCACCCAGTAGTAACCCGGCGCTACGGGTCGTGTGTCTATCCATTCCATAACTGATACCTCCTGAAATCCCGGGGAATTGATCGCGACCGCATCGTCGATTTTATCGCCGCGGCGTCGACGGCAGTTGCACGGCACAGTCAGCCAGGAATCGTTGCTAGTCTGTGCAGACGCGCGTGCTGCTCGTCGACGCGCTCGCGCGTCGGCGCCGCCGAGCAGATAACTCACCGGAATGCGTGACGTCAATGCTGGCACGGGGTTGCGGGGTAAGCACTCTTACTGGCGACGGCCCACGGCCTAGCTGCGCCGCGCGTTGGACAGAGATTGTTTTTTGACTCCTATGTCTCCGGCCTGTGCAACTCCCGAAAGACTTCACCTTTGAACGTTGCTTTTTTAAAAATTCGACTAGCCGTCGCTGATCGCCTCACAATCCACAACCGTCAAAACCACGTCTATAAGTTTGGGGCTCATCTTGCATCATTTGCCCGAATTCCCGGCCGGCGGCCGCCGTTGCGATGGCCAGAAGGCTTGTCCTGGTAAATTTGGGAACAGCGACAGCAGATCAAAAGCTCGCCAATGAATTTACGAGGTGTGTGATAGACGTACTCGATTTCGCCCCAAGCGTGGCGGCCGACGGAAGCAGGATCGATTTCCGCCTGTCCAATGCGACTGGCTTCACGGACTGCGCGATTACACGCGAGGAGCTTGAAGTCCATTTCTGGCTGTCTCCACGCGCCGATGCGAGTCGTTTTCTCAAAACGTTCGACGACGGTCGAAATCGCATCGTTGCGGTCGCGGAGAGAAAAATGCGGGCGCGGCCGGATCAGCCCGTCCGGCTCACAACCGCTAACTTCCTCGGCAAACGCCAGGCCGCCCGCAGACGACGTTTGCGTCGCAAACCGCCGATTTCCCCTGCATGGGCGCCCGCGATCGCGAAGGATGGGATCTTGTGCGGCCTGAAAAAGCACGATCGTTCATATATTGATAAATCAGATTTATGACAATATCGGTGAGCCATACCGTGGTCGGGTAGTTAACCTGGCCTTCGCGCTGACCTGACGTTGCGAGTACTTGCGCGTACCCAGCTCCGCTGACCTACCCAGCATAGTGATATTGACGGATGTTTTGTGGTCTTTCGGGCCGCCGCATCTCAGATCCGTGGTTCGAGCATTGAACAACCAGGCCGGGATGTCGTTGTCGAGACGAGCACGCCTCCTGCGTGCCGGTGATTAGGGGACAACGGGGAAGACATCGGGCAGATTCTCCTGAAAAGACTCACCGGCGGCGCCCGTAACAGCTCACCTTCACGGGCGTGATTTACTCTTGATAAGTATTCTTGGTAAATCTGTTTGGATTTGGCTAACCTGGCAACCTTTTGAAGCCGGGGTAGCGGATGAAGTGCGTGGTAGACCTGAGCGAAGTCGAGGAAATGGCTCTGTCAAGTTGGTGGGCGCAGTCTACGTGCGCAGCTCAAGAGTAGTTATGCTTATCAGATAATTTTCTCGCCAGCGCCGGCAACATTCCAACTATGCCATGTGGCGAAACGTTGTTTCAGTATGGCACGATGATGTGCCGCGTTCATTTGATGTCTGGGCAACGCGAAGTGCTGCCGGATCGGGCCGAAGCTTGAGAGAAACGCCTGCGTGCGACGCGCATCGCGAAAGCCGCACATCTGGCGTTCGCGCCTGCGGGTCGGCTGGTGGCTGTTCTCGGCACGGTTGTTCACCTGTGCAGCCGCTTTGACGAAAACGTGCTTCACATGCGCGAGTTCGGGAATTTCAGCCTTCGCCGCCCGATAGCTGCGCAGCTGGTCCGTAACGATCCTGCGCGGCACCGGGTTTGAACGCAGCACTCTGCGGAAGAAGCGCTTTGCCGCAGCCTTGTCGCGCCGCTTTTGCACCAGCACGTCCAGTTCGGCACCATGCTGGTCGACCGCTCGCCACAATAGGTACGGCTCGCCGCGCAGCATCACGAACATCTCGTCCATATGCCATGTACTGCCGGTTTGGGCCGCGCCGCCTTGGCGCGACGGGCGAATTCAGCACCGAATTTGTCGCACCAGCAACGAATTGTTTCGTACGTGACCACGACGCCACGTTCGAGCAACAACTCCTCGATATCACGCAGGCTCAGGCTGAACCGGAAATACCAGCGAACCGCGCAGCTGATGACGACGGCAGGGAAGCGGTGGCCGTGATAAAGCGATTTCGTTTTCTTCATCGCTTCATTTTACCGCCGCCTGCCCGTCAACCTGACAGAGCCCGCGAGACACATGCTGGACGTATCGGAGCTTCGAGAGGTGCTTTTGCACCTGTTCGCGCCACGACGATAGCCAGCTGAAAGCCAGCGGCGCTTTTGTCCTTTCGACTGCTACCGAAGAGGGTGGCTGGCGATGCCCAGTTTGATCGTCGTCCAGCCCATCACTCACGAATGTGCAATTGTAATTCAAATGAATTACAATGTGGCATCTAGAGTGACGACACGTAGGAGTAAACGCCATGGCTGCGA
This sequence comes from Paraburkholderia aromaticivorans, assembly GCF_012689525.1. Taxonomy (NCBI): domain Bacteria; kingdom Pseudomonadati; phylum Pseudomonadota; class Betaproteobacteria; order Burkholderiales; family Burkholderiaceae; genus Paraburkholderia; species Paraburkholderia aromaticivorans. The sequence goes on along the minus strand of NZ_CP051514.1, from coordinate 1,270,389 downwards.
CTGCATTGGTGCAAACACGCATCGACCCCGCTTTGAAAGAGCGCGCGGCTGCGGTGCTCGACAATATGGGACTGACTGTCTCGGATGCCGTGCGAATCCTCCTGACGCGCGTTGCCAACGAAGGTGCGTTGCCGTTCGCCTTCGCGACCGACCCGGCCGTACACGACGCCTGGTTCCGCGCGAAGGTGCAGGAAGCATTGGACGACCCGCGCCCTGCTACCCCGGACGAAGAAGTCGAAGCTCATTTCGCCAGGCGCCGCGCCGCAGCCCGTCACAAAGCCGGCGAAGGTGACGCGTGAGGCTTGAATGGTCCGCTTTCGCAATTGAGGATCGGAACGCGATTTTTGATTACATCGAAGATGACAGTCCATATGCGGCCGTCGTCGTGGATGATCGGATTCGCGTGCAAGTCAGGCAGCTACTGCAGTTTCCCGAGACTGGCCGACCGGGGCGGATCAATGGTACTCGTGAACTGGTTATAAGCCGGACACCGTATATCGCGGCCTATCAGATCAAGGGGGAAACGGTCCGCATCCTGAGGGTATTGCACGGCGCGCAGCTATGGCCCGATGAGATGTTGGATTAGCCATCATTGGACAATTATCATGGTCGATCGCGAGCTGCAGCAGAATATCGCGTCAAAGGCAGCTATATGCTGCAAAATCGTGAGTGTGCTCGTTGACTGTAAGCGCGGGATACCATCGCTCGAAGCATGATCCCAATTGCTCATTCAAGACGGCCGTCCTCACCTACAGGGACTCTCAAACCCGCTTGGTTTGGTTGCAACCGGCAACCACTTGGGGGCGCAACGCCGCGACGAAACCAAGCATACTGGAAATCCTTAGCAATCCAATATAAATAAATGTGCACGCTGGTGGAACAGGAGGTTACTCACTCCAGTAACGAATCAGGATCGTCTTTGTTGACTCGCAACTCCCAGCGACACGGCTGCACATGATGAGCCGCCCTTCACGATGACGCATCTCACCGAATGCGATTCCTACGCTGTGCTACAACTGCTCACGGACTCCCATGATCCGACCGAGTCACCAAGATCCCCATCCGTTCCTCTGTCGTCGATCATAAACGCGTGCTCGCGTTGCCGAATGTCTGTCTAAAAATGTTCGATGCCGCGCAGTCGCTTCAATGGTCGCATGGCGTAATCGGCCTGCACGCGGACAAAACGTGGTCTGCAAGCGCAATTCGTTGCCAAGTGAAATTGCATAGAAAAAGGATTGCCATGGCTACGCGAACCGTCTCCCTCGCCCTGCGTGAAGCCTTTCGATGCTCTGGCCAGCAGTTCGACGCCATACTGCAGTTTGCCTAGGAACGGGGCTTGGAGGAGCTGCCCTTCTGTTCGGTGGTACTTGAATGGCGCCGGGTCGTGACTTTGGCTAGAACACTCGATTTGCATCGTGAAGATCGCGCAAAGTGACGCACCACCGCCTTGCAGCGGCCACGTAAGCAGACAGTTTGACCGTGAGCAGATTAGCGGATCCGCTCGGCTGAAGGCTTTCACGGCGAGAGCGCCGCCGCCGGGAATTAGAAAGGGCAGCGCACAAACATGGAAGGCTGCAGCCGTACCAAAAGACTCATTGCAAGACCGGATCTGCCAAAGGCCCTGATACGGTTTTCGTGCGAGACTGCGCACACATTAAGGCGTCTCGGCGCGGTCACCGCATTACCCGCCCGGGAATCCGATTATTGGCTTCATCCTCGTTTTTTTTGAATTTGACAGGCGGTTTCAAGGGTGAAGTGCAACAGCGAGATTAATGTTTAGAGCCTTGAGGTTGACTTGCTGATGCAAGGGTCGCGGCGAAGACCTCGAATGGTGAATGGAAGTCGTGAGTCGCGCGAGGCCGGCTGTTCAGACTGTCGGCGATGGCGTCGAGTTCGTCCTGACTGTAGACCGAAAGGTCGGTGCCTTTGGGCAGATACTGTCGCAGCAGCCCGTTGGTGTTTTCGCAGGTGCCCCTTTGCCATGGACTGTGCGGGTCGCAGAAGTACACCTTCACGCCGGTCGCGGCGGTGAGCTCTTTATGGCGCGACATCTCTTTGCCCTGGTCGTAGGTGAAGCTCTGCCGTAATGGCGCGACAATCGAATTGAGCTTGGTGGAGAAGCCCGCCAGCGCCGACGCTGCGGTGGCATCTTCCATCTTTGCGAGCAGCACCAGTCGGCTGGTCCGTTCGACCAGAACGCCTACCGAGGACTGGTTGCCCGCGCCCTTGATGAAGTCGCCTTCCCAGTGCCCAGGCAGCAGCCGGTCCTCGATTTCGGGCGGCCGTACATGAATACTGACCATGTCCGGAATCTGTCCGCGTCGGTCTGTGCCCCGTGTGCGCGGCATGCGCGTGCTGTGACCATGGCGCCGCTTCAGCCGGCACCGATGCGTAGCCAGCCGGAGAGCTGTTTCGCGTCAGTTCACGGCTGACGGTGGCCGCCGAGCGCCCGAGTATCCGGGCCATGGCCCGGATACTCGAACCCTGCAGATGCAGACTTGCAATGATGAGGCGCTCTTCCGGTTGAAGTTGCTGGTACTGAGTTCTTTCGTGCATCGCAACACCTTATACGAAACGGTGTTGCACTTCAGATTTGAGGCCACCACAGAAAAGAAATGATCAATTTTTATGTAACCAGGTAAATCAGCATTTGGTCGCAAGCGCTTCGGCAGCTTGCAAGTCGCGGCCACTTTGGGCCGTTCAGGCAGAACGGGCGACCGAGACGTTGTCGTCATCGGGCGTATCCGTTGCCATCAGACGATGGCTCTATTAGTGACCCGATGTCGAGGCCGTATTCGAATTTATTCCCGATGCGCCTACGGACCGTGCTGGTGATGCTTGTCAGGAGTCCATGAACTGACAAACGAGTCGCGGAGTGCGTGTGCAAGCTCATAAGTTGCCTTCTGTGCCGGATTAAGATTGAGCAGAGATGGATCGATTTGTCGCGCGAGTTGAACCATCTTTGATTCCACCTGCGGAGGCTCCACCATGCTGAGTTCGGCAACGTATAGTTCGCGAAACCGCATGCGTGCTTTTTCCAGTTCGTCTTTTGAGTGCGCGTCGGGAGTCGACAGGACTGCAGCTGTTTTCAAAGCTTCTGCGTATAAATTCTGACGCAAGATATAGAAGGGTTTTGCTGCCTCGATTTCCCTCGTTCTCGTTTCTTTTTTTTTACTTCTGCTTCCTTCTTGCGCGCGTCGGTGAATTGCTGAACGCTAATAGCAACTCCAGCCACAACGCTGACCACTTGGACCGTAGTGGCAAGCAATTCCAACTTCGACTTTGCGTCTGACATGGCCGTCTCTGATAAGTCTGCAACCGCTGCTTTGTTGATACCAGATCCAAGTCAACTCGTATGTGCGATAGGTCGCGTTGCGGCTAGAGCGCATCCCGGCTGTGCCCGTCGCGGTTCCAGGTACGGAGCGCACATACGGAGAGTCCACCCTTGAAAGGGCGTGGTGTTCCGCGCAACGGGTCACGAATTTTGCTGGAGTTGGCAACCTTCGGGTGTCGCGGGGATCCGCATCAGACAGGTGTCGGCCATGAAGCGTCGTTCGCGAGCAACTTCGCTCAGACATTCTGGCGTCGGCTCCACTTGGGAACCGGCCATTCAATTCGCAATGTTGAAGCGTTGCTTGTCGGCCAGTCCGGTCATTCGAGCCTTTCAGTATTTGGCCAATTATGAATGACCGGTGTCAGAAAAATCGAACAGGGGCTAACGCCCATTTTGCCGCCAGTGCAAGCAAGAGCGCGAATGCCAATGGCATCTTGATTGCGCAGGTCAAACGCGCTCCGACGTGCAGCCGGACTGCTACGAAATTCGCCAGGCGGCGCTCAGGTGTTGATCCAGACGCGCGCCTGCTCCATCTCGTTGACGTGGAACGCCTTGACTTCGGCCTTCGTAAAGAACCGCGCCAGATGCGTCGAGGCACGGATCCAGCCCGCATCGGCCACCACGGCGGCGCGCGTGACCTTCCGGGCCACGGAAACGCCGAGCGTTATATCGGTCCACAGCGCCTTCGGCTCGATGCCGGTGAAATGCCCGATGCGTTCGAGCACGCGGGTCTTGCCGTTCAGTTCGAGATCACCACGCATGCGCTCAATGGCTTCGCGCAGATCGTGGTCGGTGATTTTGCCTTCGACGGAAATTTCGATGACAGGGGAATCGGGTTCGGTGTGATACAGGATCATGGTAAGACCGCCTGACTAGGGAGACGTTACACGCTCAGGCGCAGCGCGGATGAGCCTGCTAGCGTTCGATAATTTCTTCACGATACCGCTTTTCACACGGCTCGGTTAGCCAGGTTTAACGCCGTTTGGAGTACGCTGACGGCCCCGCCCCGTTACCATCTTCCCGCCCGTGCGACACGTGTCGCTGCATAGCCTACCGTTCGGTTGGAGTAAGAGCAGGGACGTGCGGCGCCTCGCGGCCAGCTCGGGTCGTTCACCCAAACCCGCTTGCGGACATTCGAGCGTCGTTACGCCCTGACAGCGGACCTGGTACTCTCTTCCAAGTAAGTCGACGGCCTGCGCCAAAACATTATTCCACGGATGGGTGAGCCCGGTGCTGTTGCATCGCTGATGCGTGTGAACAGTACCCTTAGCCGGCGTCAATCAATGGGTGTCTGCTGGTTGGCTCAAGTCCTTTGACACCTGCGCGTCTAAAGCGATCTGCCTGCGAAGCGCCTCGAAGCGCTCCAGTACATTGTCTCCGAAAAGCGGATCGGGGCTAGCCGGTACGGCCGCATCGACTGCAGCCCAGTCGTGTTCTGTCAGCACCTGCGCAGCACGAGGCATCACGTCTCGCTCCTCAGTGGAAAGGTGGTGACGATAGTACACAAGATACGTCGCCGTGGCCGCCTCCAGAGCCGCGCGCGGGATTACAACATCTCCCGCGGCTTCATTGATGCGAATCAGGAGTTCATCGCCGGCCGTGGCGATCACGCGATGCTCCTGCAGAAGGCGGTTCACCACAATTTGAGTCCCGGGATCCTCTTCTGCAAGCCGCGCGTACGCAACATCTTCCCGCGGATGATGAACACGATCGGAAAAATTCCGCATGTAGTAAAGGATATCGCCCATGAGAGCGTAATTTGGGCTCTCACCCCGGCGGAGCTCAGCTACCTGTTCTTCCAGAATGTCGAGTAGTCGGGCGAAATTAATGTGCTCGGTGTGCCATACGGCAAGCGGGTCGGCCATGGCGTGCTCCATTGAAATGGATCAGGTACACAATAGACCGTCTGGACCAAAGCGCACATGCATTCCTTATGGCGCGGTCGACAGCACCCAGCACGATCAGTGCAATTGAAATACTACTGGTTGCAACCCGGGAAGGACTGACACAGATCAATCCACTGCGGCATCGGTGCGCGGAGATCCTGCTGGACCAGACGGCTGGGGCCTGACTTGTGCGCCACACGCACTTCGGCCGGGTACAAGGCAGCCGACATGACAGCACGGATGGCGGCTGTCCCATGGCAGCGGTCGTCGTGTTGGCGCAGTCGCGTATGGCCGGAGAGGGTCGTCTTCTGTCCGACGTAACCTATCCTACGCCGCAACATTCCGCAGCGGTTACATCGGGCCGTGTTCGCCGGCCATGAAGGGGCAGTCGGCGACGCCGCTTCGAATTACCATACCTCCGTCTATTTCGGACGTTCGGCGACCCACGCGGCCGCAACCATCGGATGGCCTCTGATCTGGAATATCGTTATCAGAAACGTTGATCGTCAACGATCCCCTGTCGCACCGCTGGATGTTCCTGACTCTCTGGCTCGCGCATGCCGAGCCAAAGTAAAAGATCTGTCCATTGACGGTTCAGGCCCGACCCCGTTTCTTCTACAGATTTTTGACGGAAATCAAATGAGCCTGATCTGCGATGGCGATAATGGTCAAAGCAGTTACGCGGTGAGCGTCCGCGTTTTTCTCTGCGGGCTGGCACCTTGTATCCGCATTTTCCCTGTGGAATGGAGTTCATGATGCAAACCTCCCGTCGTCATTTCATCATTCTCGCCGCATCGCTTGCATCAACGGTACTCCTCCAATCTGAGTCACGCGCAGCCGCCCCCGAACTCTCCGAGAGCGATCCAACGGCCCAAACGCTCGGCTACAAATCCGACGCGGCACACATAGATACTGCGAAGTACCCGAAGTATTTGGCAGGGCAAGCCTGCGCGAATTGTCAGCTCTACCAGGGCAAGCCAGGAGATGCGTTGGGGCCGTGTGCGGTATTCGCCGGTAAACAGGTCAGCGCGAAGGGCTGGTGCAGCGCTTACGTGAAGAAGGCCTGAGCGGAGGTTTTGGTGTTGATCTGTTGACCGACAAAAAAAACACGTCGTTCTTCAGTTCAAAATACAAGCTAATCCGTAGATATACTAATGACAAAGTTTACGGAAAGCGCCTTCACTCTGTATGAGTAAATGCTGACCGGCACACAAACAAAACGACGAAGGGGACGGTATGGCAATCCGTACGCGAAGCGTTATCGTTTCCTTGCTGGCGCTATTTTCTGGAACTTTGCTGTTTTGTTCTGAGGCTCGTGCGGTGCCCGCATTCGCCCGGCAAACCGGGCTTGCCTGTGTCGCGTGTCACGTGAGTTTTCCCGAACTGACGCCGTTCGGCCGCTTCTTCAAGATGACGGGCTATACGCTGGCGAACAACCCTACTATTCCGCTAGCGGCGATGGTGCAGCTTTCGCAAACCAACACCCGCTCGGTCAACAATACCTACTACGACTTCGCGCGCAATCAGGATATAGCGCTGCAACAGGCAAGCATTTTTTATGGCGGACGTATAGCAGGCCCAATCGGCGCCTTCGCGCAATGGACCTACGACGGCATTGCCCATCATAGCGGGATCGACAACACCGACATCCGGGCTGCCGGACATTTCACACAGAACGATGTCGACTTCATCTACGGCGTGACCGTCAATAACAATCCGACCGTTTCAGACGTGTGGAACAGCACGCCGGCCTTCGGATTTCCCTACGCGTCAAGCAGTGTATCGCTCACCCCTATCGCGCACACGCTCATCGATGGAAGCCTGGCCCAACAAGTGGCTGGCGTAACCGGATACGCCTTCTGGCAACGCAGTATTTATGCTGAGTTGGGGTTTTACCGCACAGCCGACCAGATGTTTTCGTTGTTCCGTACCGGGCAGGACATCAACACGCCTGGCGGTGTGGCGCGCCTGGATGGCACCAATCCTTACTGGCGGGTCGCGTACAACGCTGAATGGGGCCCGCATTCGCTGATGCTGGGAACGTATGGCCTGATAGCCAACAAATTCCCTGACAACACCATACCGGTCTCACCAACGGACAAATTCACTGATTACGCGCTGGACGCGCAATATCAGTTCATCACACTGTCACACGCGATCACGGCTCAAACCACCTGGATTCACGAGAAGCAGAACTGGAGCGCCAGTTACCCGAGCGGCGGTATCGGCGCAGGACCTACACCGGCTAACCCGACCGATCACCTTGACACCTTCAAGATCAAGACGTCCTACATTTACCAGCGCAAGTATGGCGGTACGCTGGCGTACTTTCAGATCACCGGGAATCCGGATCCTGGCCTGTATGGGGCGGTGCCCGTCACGGGTAGCGCCAATGGTCTTCCAGACACGCGGGGTGTGATCTTCGAACTCGACTACCTGCCGCTGCCACAGGTGAAGTTATCGTTGCAGTACACCTGGTTCCTTAAGTTCAACGGCGCGCGTTTCAACTATGACGGCACCGGACGGAATGCCAGTGACAACAACACGTTGTATATGCTCGGATGGTTCGTATTCTGACGCACTGAGCCATAGCCGGAATGTCATCCCCCCACAGTCTGACGAGAACGCCCATGAAGATGTTGCTTACCTCACGGATGCCGTTGGTTACGTTGCTGGCGGTATCTGGGCTGATCTTAATGCCATCCTCGACGTGGGCCGAGGATGGCGCTCGCCTCGCCGCACAGCTTTGTTCGGCGTGCCACGGCGTGCATGGCCACAGCGAGTCGCCAATGTTCCCGCGGTTGAATGCCCAGACGCCGGAATACCTTGTGGCTCAACTCAAGGGGTTCCGCGAGCACGCGCGTGCCGAGACAGACGCCCGTTCATACATGTGGGCCATTGCGTCCCAACTGGATGACGCCACGGTCCAGTCACTGGCTGACTACTTCTCACGTCAGGAAGCGATACCAGGCGCAGCGGGTGATGCCGCCTTACTGGCCAGTGGGCACGAAATCTTCGAACATGGTGTGCCGGACAAGGGGGTGCCAGCCTGCGCTTCATGCCACGGCGCGCAGGCGCAGGGAGCCGGCACCTTCCCGCGCCTCGCCGGGCAGCATCAGGAGTATCTGCTGCGCCAGATCGAGGTCTTCAAAAACGGTACTCGCGGCAACGCACCCGTGATGACCGCAATCGCACATACATTGAGTCCCGAACAGGCCGAGGCCGTTGCCGCCTATCTGCAATCCAGATAAGCGGTTACCAATTCCTGCGATCGACGGGCGCTGACTCCATGGACCACCATGTCCGCACCGCTGTTGATCTCCATCAAAGCGGTGGCGCTAACGCGCTTTGATGTCGAGCGGCGGATGACTAGCATTAAGGTATCGGCGCAGCGTCTTGCTCATGCCGTTGGTGTGAAGCAGAAAATCGATTCGCCAATGCTTTTCATATTCTGCTGCGGAGTTTGATATGCAGTCTTTGGGACCGCGTAGTGCCATAGCCGTCATCCTTCATGAACACCAGCAGATGTCGACCGTGGTAGAGGGCATGCGGCGCTTCATGGGTCTGCTGGCAGCAGGTACGCCCGCTCCGGGCCTCATGGTGTTACGGGCGATGCTTTATTACATCCGCGAGTACCCTCAGCAGGTGCACCATCCTAAAGAGGATCGTTACCGGTTCACGCCGCTGCGCGATCGGACGGATGAATTTGATCACGTCCTCACGGAACTGGAGTCCCAGCATGCACAAGGTGAAGTGCGGTTGAGGAATATCGAGCACGCGCTGACCCGGTATGAATTGAAGGGGGCGCCCGCACTTCGGGAACTGCGAGCCATGGCGGATGCGTATGCCGAATTCTATGCAGACCATCGGTGTATGGAAGAGACCTTGATTTTGCCAGCCGCCAGACGTCTGCTGACAGAGGAAAACTGGGTGGAAATCGACGCCGCTTTTGGAGCAAATCGCGATCCGTTCGATGGGGTAAAACTTGAAGACGATCTTGGAAAATTATTCTCGATGATCGTCAAAACGATCCCTGAGACGGAAAGTTAGCAGTTCCGCTGTGCGTTGCGATGGGCGGCCGGTCACGTGATGCAACTGCGGATCGGCGGGATCGTAGCCACGTAGTTGAGCAAAGCGTTTTTTGAGCACCAAACGCCAAAGCGGGAGGGGATATGCAAGCTGCTCGTCACTTTCACCTGGAACTGCGGCACGCAAGCGTGCCGACTTATGTTGCCAGTTACCTCTTCCCGATCCTGTTGCTGGCGTATGAGATGCATAGGGTGGGCAGGTGGATATTCGATTACGGCTTGAACTTCGCGAACTTCAGGTTCATGGGTTACGAGTTTCTGCTGATGCTTGTGTTCGTTGCGCTCCAGGTCGTGTTTGAAGGCATTTTTCTGATTGAAGCGTGGATGAGCCGGGATCACGATTTCGGACATCGGGTCGCGAATCTCCTCGCGGGTCTCGGCTGTTCGCTAGTCGTCATCGGTTTCGACCTGGCTTTGCAGTACGCGCTGTAGCGTGTGGTTTGCAGAGCCGAACCGTTAGGCTTGTCTGGCACCCGCCTGGCGCCGTAGTCGACTCGCGGTTTCGCATAACGGCCGATGCGAAAGGACCTATGCTTCAGCGTCGCGGGAACGCTGAGGTCGTATTCTGGAGGTCCGCTTCCTGACGGTGCCAGGACACATTTTCGGTTTCGAAGAGTTTTAGTAAATCGCTCATACTTAGGTTTCCGCTTTAGGCGAAGGAGGGGATCATGTCCGACTACGTCCGTGTGTATCGGGGGTTCAAGATCAGCGTTTCGTGCGTGGAACTCTCGCGGGAAAGATATGCGATTGAGTGGGCCGTTACTCCGGATACCGATGAGACACGCGACCAGATGAAGTATGAGCGAATTCACATTGACACACGCGAGGAACGGAGCGGTCGCCAGGAGGAAGTACTTGGCCACGCGTTTGGATTGGCTGAGAGATTTATCGACGGCGCAATTTCTCGCGGCCATGATGGCAACCGATGACGGCGTGTCGTATTCAAAAACATGTCCCAAGGTTCTCGCGCCAAATGGCCAATGCCGGGATCACGATTTCGAACATCGGGTTGCGAATCTCCCCGCAGGACTCGGCTGTTCGCCGGTCGTCACCAGTCGACTGGTTCCCCATGCGCCATTCGTGCTGCGAGCCATTGGCCTCAGTGCGATCAGCGCCGCCTTCGAACGGATTGTCCCTGACCCGCGCACCTTCTCATAGCGCGCGTCGACGATCAGGTGCGGATACGACTCCTCCAGCGGCCGGTGCGCGAACTTCGCCAGCGTTACGTCCAGTCCCTCGTTAATTGCGGAACTCGCCGAGGCCGAGAAGCTGTTAACGTACAGTTCCTGCATGATCGCCTTCCGCCGCGTTCGCCAATGCTTTCGTAGTGGCTGAGTGGGCTGCGCTCCTGATCGGCACTGCCTTTGATGCAGATCATAGGGTTACTCGTCGCGCCCTCTATATTTTGTTCCATGGGACTGAGGCGATCGCAGATTGAAGATGCCGCATCCACGAGTAAGAGAGGGTGATATGCAAACGCTGGCTCCGCAAAGTGCCATAAAGGTAATCCTCAGGGAACACCAGCAGCTATCAATGGTCATCACGGGCATGCAACGCTTTGTCAGGCTGCTCGGTGTCGGCGTAGAGGCGCCTAGGCCGATGATGCTTCGGTCCATGCTGTTTTACATTAGCGAATATCCTGAGCAGCTACATAATCCCAAGGAAGAGCGCTATCTGTTCGCGCGCTTGCGGCACCGTGCTAACGATCTCGACAAAACCATCGACGAGCTAGAGAAACAGCACGCTCAAGGCAAAGCACGAGTGCAAGACATCGCACATGCGTTGACCCGATACGAGCTGGCGGGCGAGTCCGCTCTCCCGGTATTGCGCGAGATGGTCGATGAATACGCCGCGTTTTCCGCAAATCACAAGCGTCTGGAGGAAGATGTAATTCTGCCTTCCGCGCGTCAATGGCTGACGGAGGTGGACTGGAACGAACTGAATGAGGCGTTTGGAACAAACCGCGATCCGTTCGCCGGGGTCAAGGCCGAGGCAGATCTCGGCCGCCTCTTTGCAATGATCGTCAGGGCGACCCTGGAACCTTAAGTGTCCACGCCGACTGAATTTTGACCTCGCTCACCACCGCTGTCGGAGCCCGCGAACATAAAATTGCGCCTTCAATGCAAATATGTGCATTGTCGGCGTTATGCGTAGCCGGGAATTATGCAAAGTTGCATCGAGTCAAACGCAACAGGGATCGGTTCTACGGACCTCCATGAGGTTTGTGTGCCGCAGCAAACTGCATATAAAAAAGGTGGTCTCCTAGATGGGTAGTTATCCATTTCATGCTGCGCGACATTCAGGATGAGAACAGCGCGTCAATCAGGATGAGAAGAGTGGCGTGGCGGCAGCGGGAACGGGCGTAGCCCGGAACCGCTGCCGCCACGCCGCGCCGGGAGGCTCCCGTCAGTGGAGAGCTTTGTCGGTGGTCGCGGTGGATCGGGTATGAACGAGCCTTCCATGCCAGGGGAGGCCGCGGTGCCCGGACGACACGTCAACGACCACCAGATGAGGCTTTATATGAAGCACAGACTCAAGGAAGGGCCGCCCAAGGCGGCTGCGCGCGCCGGGTTTAGCGTCGCCACTGCCTACCGCATTGAAGAGGATCCACAATTACCATCGCAGAAGAAGGCGCCGCGCGAGCGCCGACGCGCGGATCCGCTTGCCGAGATATTTGACACGGAGATAGTTCCATTGCTGACGTCCGCTCCGGGCATCCGGCCGGTTGCGGTACTGGAAGAGATGCTTCGGCGCCATCCGCATCTGTCGCGCGGCGTGCGCCGGACGCTGGAGCGACGCATCCGCGTCTGGCGCGCACTCCATGGCGAGGAACGTGAGGTCATGTTCCGTCAGGTGCACGAACCCGGTCGCCTCGGGCTATCCGACTTTACCGAGATGCAAGCCCTGGGCGTCACCGTGGCCGGTATTGCGCTGGACCATCGCCTGTATCACTTTCGCCTGGCCTGCTCGGGCTTTGAGCACGCTCATGTCATTCTCGGCGGCGAGAGCTATGTCGCGCTCGCCGAAGGGCTTCAGAAATGGTATGGACGCCGCCCACCAGGCGGATAGCCGGGAGGTCGCCGGAATGAGCAGAGACAAGGAAGGTGGACCCGCACAGACCGGCGGGCGAAAAAATCCAGGTTGGAGGATCATCCACACGTTCCTACGTAAACCGGAGGGCCGATCATGAAACTTACGCCAGTTGGTATCGACATCGCGAAAAACGTCCTTCAGGTACACCACGTGGACGAAGAGACCGGAGAAATCGTCAACAAGCCGATCAAACGGGCGAAGTTTCTCGCCTACTTTGCGAATCGCGCACCATGCCTGATCGGCATGGAAGCGTCTGGCGGTGCGCAGCACTGGGCAAGGCAGCTCATCAAGATGGGGCATCAAGTCAAGCTGATGCCAGGGCAATACGTGAAGGCCTTCAACATACGCAACAAGAGCGATCCCGCCGACGCCCGGGCGATCTGGCTCGCGGTACAGCAACCGGGCAAGCCGGTCGCGGTCAAGACCGAGATGCAGCAAGCGATGCTGGCGCTGCACCGGATGCGTGAGCAGCTGGTCAAATTCCGCACGATGCAGATCAACTCACTACGCGGACTGCTCACCGAATACGGCGAAGTCATGGGCAAGGGGCGGCTCGCCCTGGACAGGGCAATACCGGACGTGCTGGCCCGGGTCGCCGACCGCCTGCCGGCCGTGCTAATCGACACGCTGCGTGAGCAGTGGAACGGGCTAAGCGTACTGGACGGGCAGATCGCCGCGATCGAGCGACGGATGCGCGAATGGAAAAAGGAAGACAAGGACGTCAAGGCCATCGCCGAGATTCCTGGCGTCGGCCTGCTGACCGCGACAGCCGCCGTCGCGACGATCGGCGACCCTAAGATGTTCCGCTCCGGGCGCGAGTTTGCTGCCTGCATCGGACTGGTGCCTAAGCAGGTGGGATCCGGCGGGAAGCTTATGTTGCTGGGCATCAGCAAGCGGGGCGATACCTATCTTCGCACGCTCCTTATTCACGGCGCCCGCAGTGTTATCAGCAGTCCAAAACAGCATGATCCATGGATCGAGCAGATGAAGAAGCGGCGACCACTGAATGTCGTGATCGTCGCACTCGCGAACAAGATGGCCCGCACCATCTGGGCCGTCCTGGCCCACAGCCGCTCCTATCAGGGGGGATACGTGAGCGCCAAGCCGGCATAAATGAGCACGAGCAAATTCCAAACGTAGGTGAAGTCAACTTTGTAGTCGGAGGATGGAACGTCAAAAGGTTGCGCAGGTACTTGAGAGTGATGGCAAAACAGGTCGGACCGGGACTCGCCAAACCTGGAGAGCGCGAAGAGCCTTGAGCTCGGTGCAGAAATGAGGCGCGAGTCAGCTGAATCCATAGGGGCCCGCAGCGAAAACACCCGCTGCAACAAGGCCGGATATAAACCCGCAGCCGTTCCTGTCACGTCAGACCCCTCGAAGTCCCTTTGCAAACGGGCGGCGTCCATATAAACGCGCTCTGGGCGCTCGGCGGAGCACCGCTCGAGCATCGCAGCGATAGCCTGTCGGCCGCGTTTCGCAATCTGGATCGCGATGCGCGTGACGATCTGACCACGCGTTACGAAGCGCTATGTGCTCACTACGGTATGCAGCCCACGCGCAACAACCGCGGAATCGCCCACGAGAACGGCGCCATCGAAAGTCCACACGGCCACCTCAAGAGCGCAATCCGTGACGCGTTGCTGCTACGCGGTAGCGCGGAGTTTGCCGACCTCGCGGCCTATCGCTGCTTCATCGACGAGATCGTCAGCCGCATCAACGCGCGCAATGGCAAACGTATCCAGGCCGAAGGTGTCTTCCTTCAGTTTCTGCCCGATACCCGCACCAGCGACTACGAGGAAACGCGTGTGTACGTCACCTCCACGGGCGGCTTCGTATTGCGCAAGGTCTTCTATACCGTCCCGTCGCGGCTGATCGGTCACCGGATACGGGTACGGCTGTATGACGATCGGCTGGAACTGTTCCTGGGCGGCACGGCCCTGATGACACTGCGGCGCGGCCGCCCGGGCGCTAACGGCAAGCACGGCCATGTTATCGACTACCGGCACGTCATCCACGCGCTGCGCCGCAAGCCAATGGCGCTGCTGAACCTCGTGTACCGCGACCAGCTCTTCCCGCGTGAGGCCTATCGGTTGATCTTCGATCGCCTATGCGAGCAACTGTCTCCGCGCGCGGCGTGCAAGACCATGGTCGAACTGCTGAGCCTCGCCCACGAGCGCACCTGCGAGGCGCAACTGGCCCGCGCGCTAGGGCAGTATCTGACAGATGGGCAACTGCCCGATCTGGACGAACTGCGTTCACGTTTCGCGCCGGATCCAGCGACTGTGCCGCAAGTGCACGTGCGACTGGCTTCGTTGCGCGACTACGAGGCCCTGCTTGACCGCGACATGGAGACGACAGCATGAGCAACGATTTCGACGCCACGCGCCTGTCGCTACTGCTCAACGATTTGCGGCTACCCGCCGTCAAGCAGATCTGGCCGGGCTTCGCCGAGCGCTCCGACAAGGAAGGCTGGCCCGCGGCGCGTCTGCTCATGGCGCTGGCCGAACACGAGATTGCCGAACGCGATAGACGTCGTATCGAACGCCATCTCAAGGAAGCCAGGCTATTACCGGGCAAAACGCTGGAGAACTTCGATTTCGACGCCGTGCCCATGGTGTCGAGAGCACAGGTCTCTGCGCTGTGCGCCGGCGACGGATGGCTGCGCAACGGCGCCAATCTGATCCTCATGGGACCGCCAGGCGGCGGCAAGTCGCACTTATCGTCGGCCATCGGCCTGAGTCTGCTGGAGAAGGGCTGGAAGGTCCTGTTCAGCCGCACTACCGATCTCGTGCAACGATTACAGGTCGCGCGCCGCGAACTGGCTCTCGAATCTGCTATCAACCGGCTGGATCGCTTCGATCTGGTCATCCTGGACGATTTTGCATACGTCAGCAAGGATCAGGCGGAGACATCAGTGTTGTTCGAGCTGATCAGCGCCAGGTATGAGCACCGTTCGCTTCTCCTGACCGCAAACCAGCCCTTTGGCGAGTGGAACAAGGTCTTCCCCGACCCGGCCATGACGGTGGCCGCCGTCGACCGGCTGGTCCATCACTCGACCATCTTCGAACTCAACGTCGAAAGCTACCGACGGCGCACCGCTCTGCAGCGCAAGCAGCAAGGACCAGGACGCCCGGCCAGCTTCGCCACACCGAAGAATGTCGACGTGGCGCCGCACCAGGAGGATCAGTGATGACCAGCGACCCGCAATTCAAGACCGACACGCGTGACGATGAGGAACCCGCGACGCCCATCCAACGTAGCGCCGCCCAACGACAACGCGCGTACCGTCTGCGGCGCAAGCGTACTGTTATTGATGCCATCGGCGAGGAAGCCTCGGCGTCACGCGTGACGCTGTTGACTCTGCTCGGCTACGAGTTGGCGGCATTGGACGACGGCACCACTCCGGCAACCCTGATCGAGGCCAGACGTAACTCGCTCAAACGCATCCTGGCCACCATCGTCACGCGTTACGGCATCGACTTGACCGACTGACGCGCAACGCTTGCCAGCGTCAATCAACCGCGTCATCATCAACCTCGCCGCGACATTCTCATCTTGTTTGTCGCGCGTCTCTCATCCAGATCGTCGCGCCACAATTTCAGGAGAATCATCATGATCGGCTTGACTCCTCTACGACCGCAACCTCAGGCGTGGTTGTGGCGCAGCGTCCTTTCCCCGTTTTCAGAGCGGTACTGTGAGTATCTTCTGGAGCAGGGCTATGCGCCAAGTACCGTCAACCGCTACGTCAGATGCGTTGCACACTTTGCCCACTGGATCGCGAAGCGCCGGATATCAGCGGCGGGTGTCGACTATCGGTTGATCAACTGCTTTGTAGCCAACCATCTCCCACACTGTTCGTGCCCGGATCCCATTCCGAGAAACGTGGTGGGTGTTAGGGCGGCTCTTCAGCATCTTCTGGTACTACTAGGCGTGGATGCAGTCCCTTGGTTTCTGCGGAACGAATCTGACGCGATACGTGAGGGCTTTGTTCGGAAGGGGTGTTGTGGGTGCGTTGCGGCTGCGATATAAGCAAGGCTTCAGAGAAGAATTGGATTCAAGCGGATGCCATACAAAGCCAGACTCCAGGAAGGCGCGGAGCGCAAACCGGCGCGTGTCAAGGTACTTGTCGCCTCAGTCATGCAGCCAAAGGCTGTTTAAGTGTGGCGTGCGAGGCCATCGTGACGACTGACTCGCGCTCCGGATTGAGGGTGACGGCGCCGATTGGCGTCCAGTCGCGCGTGCAGCGTGACCAGCGTGCCGGGTTGCGTTCCCGTGCCTGGACATACACCTCGTGACGAGCCGCCAGGATCACGTGATCGTTGCCGTCATGGCGCTGCGCCGGGCTGACGTAGCGGATGCTGCTGTGACGGTGGTCGAAGTTGTACCAATGCACGAAGTCGCTTGCCCAGTCGCGTGCAGCATTGAGATCGGCGAAGCCCGTGTTGGGGAACTCCGGGCGGTACTTGGCCGTGCGGAACAGCGCCTCGGCAAAGGCGTTGTCGTCGCTGACGCGTGGGCGCGAGTACGAAGGCTTCACGCCAAGCCAGTGAAGCATGGCCAGCACGGTCGTGGCCTTGAGCGTGGAGCCGTTGTCTCCGTGCAGCACCGGCTTGTCCGCCAGAGTGGCGATGCCCTCGGCCAGCGCTGTGCGCCGCACCAGATGGGCCGCATGGCTGGCATCGTCGCGCTCGTGCACCTCCCATCCGACGATCTTGCGGCTGTACAGATCGAGGATCAGGTACAGGTAAAACCATTGACCGACGACCTCAGCGGGTAAATAGGTCATATCCCAGCACCAGACTTGCCGTGCTGCGCCAGCGATGTGCGTGGTCGGCGGTCGACCCGCCCTGGGTGCTTTGGCCCGGCCGCGATGTGTGGTTTGCCCGTGCTCGCGCAGCACACGGGCGAAGGTGGATTCGCTGGCGACGTACACGCCCTCATCAGCGAGCATGGGCACGATGCGCGCAGGAGGCATATCGGCGAAGCGCGGCTCGTTGGCCACGCGCAGCACCTCGGCACGCTCGGCGGCGCTCAGCGCATGCGCCGGTTGCGGGCGTACCGCATGGGGCCTGCCATCGCCCGATACGAGGCCCACGCCGGCATTCCAGCGCTGCAGCGTGCGCACGTCGATGCCGGCCGTCTCGCAGGCCAGGCGCAGCCGTGCGCCGGCCTTGTGTGCGATGTGGATATCATGAGCCAGCGACTGGCGATCTTCGAGGCCGATCATTCGTCCTCGCCCGTGCTGAAGATCGCCGCGACTTTTTTTGACAGGACCAGCAGCGCGGCCGTCTCAGCCAACGCACGGTCCTTGCGCCGCAACTCGCGCTCGAGTTCCTTGATGCGACGCCGGTCCTGCTGGGTCTGCTGCGGGCTGGCACGCGCCTCCTCAGACTCGGCCAGCGCCTGCGTGGCGCTTTGCCGCCAGGAAGCCAGCTCGTGCGGGTACACACCGTTGGCGCGGCACCATGCGCTCCTGGCAGCCTCATCCATCGCAGCGGTCGTCAGCACGGCGTCGAATCGGGCCGCCGCTGTCCAGGCCCGCTCGCGAGCGGGTCTGGACAGCGCATCACTGCGCCAGCGCTCCAGCGTCCCCACGCCCACGCCAACCTCACGTGCAACGTCTTCCAACGCCGCGCTCTCCGGCGGCAGCAACCGCGCAACCGCTCTGTCCTTGAATGCTTGTCCGTATTTTGCCAATTCGTTTTCTCATCATCGCCCCCGGTTCATCGATTCTATCGGGACGACAAGTATTCTGACGCGGGGGGAAACGCAAGAAGCCGACCTATCGGGTGACGAACAGCCATGAATACAATCAGAGCCTGAAAAAGCGCGGCATGATCAGTTTGTATTTCCCTGGCGGCGATCTGAAAGCGCAGTTCATCAATGCGAGGCCTTACCCCCAAGGGATCCCGGGACGCGAGCCGACTTATACGGCCGGTTATATCGAGCTGATCTACACGTTCTACCGGTTGTTCGGCTGGGGCATGCGGCAGATCACCGGCTACATGGCAGACTATTGGGCTACCCGAGGGCTGGACATTGCGGTGCCCAGCTTTGGCCACCTGTGCGACCGGTTTGCCGCGCTGGAGGTGAGCGTCAAGCAGCACTGCGGGCAACTGGCGAGACGGCTAGCTGACGGCGAAGCTGTGAGCGTGATTGTCGACAGCACGGGACTGAGCTTCGGTCGCGCCAGTGAGTGGTACGAACAGAAGTACGGCCAAAGAGCCACGCGTACGCCGTGGCGCAAGATGCACCTGGCGATCGGTGCGGACATGAACATTCACGCAATCAGCATCACGACCACGGAAGTGTCGGACAGCGAAGGCATGGATGCTGTGCTGCCGGCTGATGTACCGGTGGACCGGGTGATTGCCGACGGCGCGTACTACAGCATCGAGCGCACGGAGGCTTTCTCACTCGCAG
This sequence comes from Paraburkholderia aromaticivorans, assembly GCF_012689525.1. NCBI lineage: Bacteria > Pseudomonadati > Pseudomonadota > Betaproteobacteria > Burkholderiales > Burkholderiaceae > Paraburkholderia > Paraburkholderia aromaticivorans. The sequence goes on along the minus strand of NZ_CP051514.1, from coordinate 1,251,565 downwards.
GAGTGACGCCCGTCATTCCACCTCCGGCTCATGCCGTGGCGCACGGCATGGAGGATACGCGCTGGCATGACCAGATCGTCGGATTCATTCAGGACAAGGGCATTTATGCGTTCCACAAGAAATACGGCTATGGCCTGCGCTCGCTGGTCGAAGCGCAGATCTCGCGCATCAAGCGATGCATTGGCGCCACCCTGCTGACGCAGAAAATTGCGTCACAGCACAGCGAAGGCGTCATCATCGCCAACCTTGTGAACCTGTGGAATTCATTTGGTAGACCTGTTTGCCTCAAAAATGCATAGTTGCGCCCGCAGCAAGGAAACTCTGTCTCTTCCGAACAAAGCCACGCAGCAGGAGGACTTCACGACACAGTATCAACTTCCGCCCCATCCCTATCTGCCAAGCGCACCGACGCAGCCTCCGCTGCCATATGTGAAATGCCGCTGTCAACCTGACGCCGCCAGATTTACGCGGATTTAGACCGCCATCGACAGGCTGCCGATCGGATGCTGGCGTTTCTTGCGCAGAAAGGCGTCGGCGCGGACCAGCCGGTAACTTTCCTGTCTGACGGCGGCGACACGGTTCGCCGTGCACAACTCGACTTTAACGATAGGGTACTCGACTGGTTTCACGTCGCCATGCGAGTACAGAATCTCGAACAGATGATCAAGGGGCTGCCGGACCGCGACGAACGGCCACGTGCTGACGTGCTGATCGATGGGCTGCGCCGTGCAAAGTGGCGCCTCTGGCACGGCTGGCCCTATCCGGCGCTGCAGCGGCTCGAACGCCTGGGCTGGGAACTCGCCACGGACGGCAGTCTCGAGGAGGCCAGGCTGCTGGCCAGACTCGAGGAGTTCATCGGTTACCTTAAGAACAACCAGCCCTTAATCGTGAAATACGGCGACCGCTACCGCCATGGTGAGCCGATCACGTCGAGCTTCGTCGAGTCGGCCGTGAACCGCGTGGTCAGCAAGCGTTTTGTGAAGCGGCAGCGGATGGCATGGCGACCGATTCATGCAAGGCCTTCTGCAGGTGAGGACGGCCGTCCTGAATGAGCAGTTGCGATCGTGCTTCGAGCGATGGTATCCCGCACTCGCGGTCAACGAGCACGCTCACGATATCGCGGCATAGAGCCCCCGCTTTGGTGCGGTCTCCCCGCAGCAGTGGTTGATCGATCAGAAGCCACCCAAAAGACGGTCAAGCGCTGCCGTGATCTTGTCCCGATGCTCCTGCAATGAACAGATCGAGGGACCAAGCTCGTTTAACGGAACAGATGCAATGAATGCCGGGTGCATCAGGCATTTGACGCCAGCGATGTCGAAGGACGGCGTGAAATCTGCCGGCAGTTTGCCGGGAGGGAAAGAGTCAGCACGAATCAGCGGGACAACGACCCGAATAGTTAGGCCATCAAGAAAGTCGCTCTGCACGTCGACAAGGTACGGCGTATTTGCCTTGCTTTTGCCGGGGTTGGCATAAACTTCAAATCGCGCCATCAAAACATCCGGTATTCGAGTGGAACGCCATTCTTTTCGACCCAGTCGTTGGTGTTTTTAATGAACTCTGCGTTCTCCTGCGCCCAGCGACGACCTTCCTCGGCCTTGATTGCGTCGCGTAAAGCTTGCTCGCACGCACGTGAGAAGTTGATGCCCAGTTCCTTCGCTCGCTCATAAACGTCGACAGGCAGCGTGACATTGGTTGCCTTACGTGAGACGGCGGCAGTTGGATGTGCCATGTGAACCTCCATGTGGATGGATATGCGCATATCTATCCACATTCTACACGTTATCAATCCCTTCGGCAGCGCAGTTCTATACGCTAGAAGTTGACATAATTAAGGTGATCATTTTTTCAGTAACTGGTTAGCCCAATTTCGGAAGACCGAGGCGGGCAGGTGACGGCCAGGAAGAGACGGTCAATGAGTTGTTGCGAGGGGCCGATGATTGTTGAGTTAGCGGCCGTTCGATAATTCGGCGACGGAGCGGTCAACCGGCGCGGATGTTCCGATCAATTACCGCAAACTGCCGAATCACGACAATGCTGGCTCTACCCTGCGGAGCGTCACCGGGATCCAGTTGCGGGTCCCCGTCTTTTCAGGTGACGCCACGGGCGTGCTGCTTTGACTGATGAAGCGTTTCTAATCGGCACGATAACCTTGCGTCCGCCCGGCTTCGGAGCAAAGCGACTAGGGCCGTGTCATTTACCTGCCGGCGCGATGTCAGCCGATTTGTCGTTGTTACGCGGCGCTACTCGCCATACGGCGTTACCGACGTCGTCAGCCACGAGCAAGGCCCCATGCGCGTCCAGTGCGAGGCCAACGGGGCGACCCACGGCGTAGCCGTCTGCCGTCAGAAAGCCGCTCAGGAAATCCTCAGGTACGCCAGCAGGTTTTCCATCGACAAACGGCACGAACACCACCTTGTAGCCGGTACGCGGTTTGCGGTTCCATGATCCATGCTGGCCAACAAATGCGCCTCCACGATAATGAAGCGGGAAAAGCGTCCGGTCGTAAAAGACCAGACCTAGCGAAGCCGTATGATTGCCGAGCGCATAGTCCGGCACGATGGCCTTTGCAACCAGATCGGGGCGTTGCGGTTTGACGCGGGTGTCGATGTGCTGGCCGTGATAGCTGTAGGGAAAGCCATAGAAAGCGCCATCTTTCACGGCGGTCATGTAGTCGGGGACAAGATTGTTGCCGAGATCGTCCCGCTCATTGACTGCCGTCCACAACGCGCCGCTGTCCGGTTGCCAGGCAAGTCCGTTGGCGTTGCGCAATCCAGCCGCATAGGGCCGCACATGGCCCGTGTCGATGTCGAACACGAGGATGCGCGCTCGACCTTCTTCGGCGTCGACTCCATTTTCCCCTGCGTTGCTGTTCGATCCCACCGTGATGTACAGATGCTTGCCGGAGCGATCGGCCAGGATATTTTTGGTCCAGTGATGGTTGATCGGCCCGGCCGGCAAGTCGGCAATCTTGACGCCGGGGCTTACAATCTGGGTGGTGCCCGTCACATAGTCGAACCGCAGCAGAGCGTCTGTATCGGCAACGTAGAGTTGATTGCCAATGAGCGCCATCCCGAACGGCGAGCGGAGGCCGCGCAGAAATACGGTCTGAGTCCTCGCGACGCCGCTGCCGTCCACATCGCGTAACAGCACAATGCGATCGGGGCTCGGCACACCGGCGCCTGCGCGCTTCATGACCTGCTTTCTGACCCAGCCGAATAGGCCGCTGCCTTCATCGTGTTCTTTTGGCGCGTCGCTTTCCGCTACCAGTACGTCACCATTGGGCAGCGTGTAAAGCCAGCGCGGGTGCGCGAGGCCACCGGCAAACTCGGTGACGAGAAAGCCAGCGGGTGCAGTGGGCATGAAGCCGTCAGGGCGCGCCTGAACGGGCGCGATGTTGACCATCGGAACCAACGACGATTCCGGAGCCGACATGGCGGGCGACGCGCCGAAGCCCGCGTCGCTTGAACTTGATGGTCCGACCGCGCAGGAGGCCAGCGGCAAAACCATTGAAATAGCCAGACGGTTTAGCAGGCGCATGTGGGTTCCCAGCGAAGACCGTTAATTGATGATGCATGGGAGGAATAGCAAGAAGCCGGCCCGTGACGTTGCCTGCTAAGGCGCAAACTGTTCCCGTGATTCAAGCGGAAAACCTCGGCCTCCCGGCATCCCGGTCTTGCCGACGCTACGTTGGCGGCTGTGCGGAAACAGCAGCGGAGTCGAGCATCCGGATCGCCCCTGCCCAGCGTCAGGTTTCCTTAAGGTAAGGTCGCTAGCATCAGTGAGATTTGTGCAGTGCTTTTTTCGGGCTATCAGTTCAAAATCCGCAGGCTGCGCGCCTCATCAATTCATCAAGTCGTGACAACTTGAGGAGCAAGAATGGCTAAGGTCTACGAAATGCAGCGTCCGGCATATGACGCAGTCGCGCGCACGCTGCACTGGCTAACCGTCCTGTTGGTCGCAATGCAATTTGTGATCGGTTGGACGATGCCGGATGTCCACAAAGACACGCAGCCGGTGAATCTGATCGCCTGGCATCTTGGCGTGGGCGCGACGCTCGTCGCCGTGATGGCAATCCGGGTGATCTGGCGATTGACGCATTGGCCCACGCCGGATGAGCTGCCGCCGCTACTCAGCGTCGTCTCGCGCATAACGCATGTTCTCCTCTACGCCGCCCTGGTGCTGGTGCCGCTGCTCGGCTGGATCAACGCGTCCTCACGCGGCTGGACGGTCCGCATGCTGGGCGTGGTGTCCTATCCTGCGCTGAGCGAACCGGGCTCGGCCTTCGGCCACGAGATGGGGGATGTGCACGGCATCCTCGCATGGGTGCTCTTCGCATTGATTGGTCTGCATGTCGTCGCAGCGCTGTTCCACCGCTTTGTTCTGAAAGACCATGTGCTGCAACGGATGCTGCCCCACGCAGGGCCGTCGCGTGATCAGGGTCGAGACCGCTAGGGTCTGCCAATGCCCAAGGCTCACAAGGAACCGCATCGAATCAAGGCGATTGGCTGGCTACGCGCTGCGGTGCTTGGCGCAAACGACGGCATCATTTCGACGGCAAGTCTGATAATCGGCGTCGCGTCCGCGCACGCCGAACATGGCCATCTGGTGCTGACCGGCCTGGCTGGATTGGTAGCCGGCGCGATGTCGATGGCGACAGGCGAGTACGTATCGGTCTCGTCGCAGGCGGATACAGAAACTGCGGCGCTCGCCGAAGAGCAGGCGGAGCTCGATGCGGATGGCGCGCGCGAGCATCGAGAGTTGGCGGCGATTTACGTGCGGCGCGGCCTCGACATGGCGCTTGCCAAACAGGTTGCGCAGGCTTTAATGGATCACGACGCACTCGGCGCGCATGCCCGCGACGAATTGGGTATTTCGGAAACGACCGCGGCAAATCCATTGCAGGCCGCGCTGGCGTCGGCCTGCAGCTTTTCGGTCGGAGCCGCTTTGCCGCTCATCGTCACGGCGTTCGCCCCGCAGCGATGGGTGGCCCCGAGTATCGCGGTGACGGCGCTGGTTTCCCTGGCAATCCTTGGCGGACTTGCCGCGCGCGTCGGAGGAGCTAAAGTGGGTCCTGGCGTATTGCGGGTTACCTTCTGGAGCGCGCTGTCGATGGGCGTGGCATCCGCAGTCGGTGCTATATTCGGCGCGACTTGAGCCGTGACATCTTTCCGCAATACAGTCACTTGCTATTCCGCGAAGGTTGTCATCTGCTTGCTCGGCTCAAATCCTTTCGGAATGTCCAGTAGCCAAAGCCGCCGTTATTACCCTGCCCATTGCCGTTCTGATGGTCGTCCTGACCTCGGTCGAATTGGAACGAGTCGAAGAGATCACCGATGGCCCGCGCATTGACGGGTGCATACGTGTTACCTGAAAGCGGCAGCGGATTCCGCGGACTTTCGCGCTGCGTGATCAGAGGCAGCTATCGGTTGCGATCGATTAATTGCCGATCAACGCGTGATCCGAATATTCATGCACCGCCGACGCTGCGGGAATACGGTAATACCGCGATCAGCGAAATGCGCGGACTGTCGCCGAAGAAATTGACAGGCTGAATATCGCGCGAATTGCAGTAGTGATGCCTTCGTCGGCAATGGTCAGGATCGCCGTCGACGCCTATAACTGGGTCGGGCTGGACAGCATCGACCATGCTTGTGCACACGGTTGACAATGTCGTCAAAACGTCCAGCATTCGCGTGTGGTGCGTCGACTGCTGTGGATATCTACGGGAGTTCATCATCGGACCGATAGCCTCGACGATGAAGTTATCAAGGCATTCTGGAAGCACGGTCATCTGCTTTCGGTCTTCGCCTTCGACAAATCGTTGCAGGTACCCACCCTACCTGAATGCGTTGCTTTGGTTTAGCCGATCAGCATGTTTTCACCCAGGCTGGGTCGCTTTTCTGACATTCCCAGGTCGGCGAACGATTCGGTGATCTTTCGTAGACAAACGCCTGTTTCACCTTTAGATCTGCCACTCCCGCATGGCGTATCGGAAGTCCGCTGGAAGTCTTTGTACTTCGACGCCATCCGATGCGTCGTCGTCTTGAGCGAAGCGCCGCCTCAATGGCGGGATTCCCGCTCCCACTCGTCTTCGTCCATCGCCAGCCGAAAGCCAAGATGCGACATGCCATTCATCGGGTCCGTACCGCGCCGCGCGCTGGTTCGGTAGCTGATGCAGTAAGTTTCGCTGCACAGGAACGAACCGCCGCGTGTCACGCGTTCAGGGGCCGAGGCGGTTGGGCCGTTGTCGGGATCGTAGCTAGACGCGGGTCCTTGAGGATCGCTAATGACACGTCCGGATGCCGCCTCGACGCGGAACGCGTCCGCGCGATACCAGTCGGCGACCCATTGCCAGACGTTGCCGGCCATGTCGTAGAGACCATAGCCGTTCGGCGCGAAGCGGCCCACTGCCATGGTCCCAACCTGAACCTTCTCGTGGCTGCCGCGATCGTCGACGACGGGGAATGGACGCGCCGCGTCGTCCCACGTGTTAGCCATCTTCCTGCCACGGGGCGCGAATTCGTTGCCCCACGCATAGTCGGCCTGCTCGAGACCGCCGCGTGCCGCGTACTCCCATTCCGCTTCGGTCGGCAGCCGCCTGTGCGCCCAGTGCGCATAAGCGAGCGCATCTTCGTAGGACACTTGCACCACGGGATGATTCTCCTTGCTGGAGATGCTACTGTCCGGTCCGCTCGGATGCCGCCAGTTGGCGCCCGGTACGAATTTCCACCAGCGCGAGTAATCGTTCAGCGCAACAGGCGCGTCGGTGCCGGTAAAGACAAGTGCGCCGGGGATTAGCGTGGCGTCGTCAACGCGCGGCGTGCCGGGCGGCAGTTGCACTGCAAGGTCTTCCCAGCGCGGCTTGCGTTCGGCCGTCGTTACATAGCCGGTCGCGGCGACGAAACGGGCAAACTCGGCATTTGTGACGTCGTGCCGGTCGATCCAGTAGCCATGCAGCTTGACCTCGTGCGCGGGCCGTTCGTTAGGCAGCGCACGCGGATGCTGGCTGCCCATTACGAACTCGCCGTCCGGAATCCACACCATGTCCGACGGGCCGGTTATGCCGTCGCCCACGGTGAGCGGAGCGGGGCCTCTGAAATGCTCGTACGCGGCGATGGCGGTGCCGGTCATGAGGAGGGCGAGCACCACCGTGCCCGCTTTGTGCAAATACTTATTGGTCGACTTCATTGCTGTTCCCGATGCAAAAAGCGCCGGCGTCCGGTTCGACGTCGGCCCTTCAGCTCAGCTGGTTTGACCGTATTGTGGATAGGCATGCTGGGCGGCTACCTGAATCGCAAACATGACCGGCCACCCGGACCAACCGTTATATGGCGCGGGTTCCTCCTCCTGCACGAGATCACGAAGATGTATCAGCTCTTCAGGCAAAGCGGATAACATGGCCACTCAACTTGTGGGTAATCCTGAGCTCTATAACGCCTGAGGTTCACAAGCGGTGGACTTAATCAGCATTGCCCTAAGGCGGGATGTCGGCAACGGCTCTCTGACGAATTTCTCTCGGGGCGTACAGGAAAGGGCTTAAGGCAGCAGGGCCGGCGCAGGGCGGAGCGCTGCTTATCCTGGTGAGGGGAACGCTCACTGCGGACCAATATTCACTCCCTCGGACGGACGTTGACCCAAATGCAATCGCGCCTTAAGCGTTGAACACCCCAAGCAGGCGCAGGAGCGGACCGGGGAAGGCCTTCATTCTCTAAAGAACGCGATCTCCCCAGCCCTTGCACGCTCTCCTTCAGCGGGCGTGCTCTGAACAACAGACAGCGCAGACCGTGCAACCACGCCGTGAGCAGCGAGTCCTGACGAAATCGACCTCCCCAAGTTTTGCACGCTCTCGATCTCATCGTCATCTTGTATAGACATTAGCGCGCATACATCACTTTTAAGGTGTACATACCACGTCATGCTGCGATGCACGCTTGACGGTCAAATCTAGCCAGCAAGCGCTAAAAACGAGTCGAAACCTTACATTCAACCAGTCATGTACGAGAAAACCCCAGTTGTTTCGGAGAATATTGATCGGATATCTTGTATATACAAGTTGAGCAGAACAGCGCGTCATGTACCTTAATTCGATAAGTCTAGACAACATAGGCACATCGAATACCGGGCGCTGCGAGTGACTCGAATCCCAACACCCGGTGTCACGAATTACCTTTCTGGAGATGTCATGAAGAAGCTCGCCCTGTGTATCGCGCTCGCGGCCATCGCAACCGGCGCCTATGCAAAAGACTGGTCCACCATCCGCTTCGGGGTCGACGCGAGTTATCCGCCGTTCGAATCGAAGGGTACCGACGGCAAACTGACCGGCTTCGACATCGATCTCGGCAACCAGATCTGCGCACGTCTGAAGGCCAAGTGCGTGTGGGTCGAAAACGACTTCGACGGCATGATTCCCGCGCTGAAGGCTAAGAAGTTCGACGGCGTGCTGTCGTCGATGTCGATGACACCGCAACGCGCCGAACAGATCAACTTCTCCGCGAAGCTCTTCAACACACCGACGCGCCTCATTGC